>NZ_VSEY01000001.1 GCF_008086045.1 Nonomuraea sp. PA05
GGTGGCCCGCGCCCCGGGCCGGTTGGTGGGTGGGGGCCCCTGGGGGCGCCCCGGGCGGGGGGGGCCCCCCCTCCCTTTCCGCATTCTCCGCCCGGCCCCCCCGCCGCTGCACCATGGCCGCCGCCGGGCACCCGCCGCCCGCGGTGGTGTCACCGTCGGGCGAGGTGACGTTCCCGCCGCTGCCCAGCGGCACCCCGATCGGCCTCGGGGTGGGCGCGTTCGAGTCGCACGACCTGCACCTGGACGCCGGGACCGTGCTCGCCCTCTACACCGACGGCCTCATCGAGACGCGCCAGGCCGACCTGGACGCCGGCATGGCCAGGCTGGGCACCGCCCTGGCGGGCGCGGCGGCGCTGCCGACGCTGGAGGGCCTGTGCGCCGCCGTGGTCGGCGCGATCGTGGGCGACGGCCCCGCCGAGGACGACGTCGCCCTGCTCATGGCCCGCACCCGCGCCTGATGCTCACCAGTTGTCCATGGTGCCGTCCTCCAGGCGGCTGACCGGCAGGTAGGCCCGCTGGTACGGGTACCGTCCGGCCAGGTCGTCCCGGTAGTCCACGCCCAGCCCGGGAGCGTCGCCCGGATGCAGGTACCCGTCGGAGAAGGTGTAGGCGTGCGGGAAGACCTCGTCCGTCTCGGCGGTGTGCCGCATGTACTCCTGGATCCCGAAGTTCGGGATCGACAGGTCGAGGTGCAGCGCCGCCGCCATCGTGACGGGCGACAGGTCGGTGGCGCCGTGGCAGCCGGTGCGCACCTGGTGCACGGCCGCGTACGCCGCCGCGGTGCGCAGATGGGTGATCCCGCCACCGTGCACCACCGTCATCCGCAGGTAGTCGATGAGGTACTCGCGCAGCAGCAGCGTCGCGTCGTGGATCGTGCTGAAGATCTCCCCGACCGCGAGCGGCGTCGTGGTGTGCTGCCGGATCAGCCGGAAGGCCTCCTGCTGCTCGGCGGGCGCCACGTCCTCCAGCCAGAACAGATGGTACGGCTCCAGCTCCCGCCCCAGCCTGCCCGCCTGGATCGGGGTGAGCCGGTGGTGGGCGTCGTGCAGCAGGTGCACCTCGTCGCCGTACTCCGCGCGCACCCTGGCGAACAGCGACGGCACCGTGGCCAGGTACTTCTCGGTGCTCCAGACGTCCTCCGCGGGCAGCCCCGCCTCGGCGGGCTCGTAGAACAGCTCACCCCTGCCCACGCCGTACGTGCCGGACAGCCCCGGCACCCCCGCCTGCACGCGGACCGCCTTGTACCCCAGGTCCAGGTACCGCCCGACCGCCTCCACGGCCTCGCCGGCGCTGTGGCCGTTGGCGTGCCCGTACACCAGGACGCCGGTCCTGCTCGCGCCGCCCAGCAGCTCGTAGACGGGCACGTTCAGGGCCTTGCCCTTGATGTCCCACAGCGCCATGTCGACCGCGCCGATCGCGGTCATCGTGACGGGGCCGCGCCGCCAGTAGGCGCCGCGGTAGAGGAACTGCCAGATGTCCTCGATCTGGAACGGGTTGCGGCCGATCAGGCAGGGCGCCACGTGGTCGCGCAGGTAGGCGGCCACGGCCAGCTCACGGCCGTTGAGCGTGGCGTCGCCGAGCCCGTACACGCCCTCGTCGGTGTGCA
This sequence comes from Nonomuraea sp. PA05, assembly GCF_008086045.1. Taxonomy (GTDB): domain Bacteria; phylum Actinomycetota; class Actinomycetes; order Streptosporangiales; family Streptosporangiaceae; genus Nonomuraea; species Nonomuraea monospora. Next base: position 1,607 of record NZ_VSEY01000001.1, read on the forward strand.
CGCGCAGCGTCACGAAGTTCCGTCCCGGGCTGGTGACCAGCACCTCGACGTCGGTGATCCTCATGCCAGCTCCAGGACGCGCACCCCGTACGGCGGCAGCTCGACGACACTGACCGGCGCGCCGTCCTCGTCGCGCAGCACCCCGCCGCGCACCGACGGCGCGGCCTTGATCTCGGCGTCGCACTGGCTGACGCACCACACGAACACGCGGCCGTCCTCGTGCCGCATCAGCGCGGCGCTGACCAGCGGCGTCTCGAACGAGACAGGCGCGTCCACGCCCGACTCGGCGGCCAGCGCCCGGTACAGGCGCCAGGTGGGCTCGGGGTTGGCGTGCGGCGTGACCGCCGCCATGTACTCCAGGGGGTAGGTCGCCAGCACCATCCAGCCCGCGCCGACGGAGTGCCGCAGCAGCGCGGGCCTGCCCTGGGCGTCCCTCGCCAGCACCTCGGCCCCGTCCGGCTCGACCGGCAGGTACGAGCGCGAGTTCGCGGTCCCCGCCACCGGGAAGACCAGTTCGTCCTCGGCCTTCAGGTCGCCCAGCGCGGCGGTCATGGTGAGCGTGACCGTGTCGCCGGTGATGGGCTCGACCAGGCCGTACCGCGACTGCTTGCGCACCCCGAACATCTCGTCCAGGCCCGGCCACCAGGAGCCGCGCTGGTTGTCGTGCTCGCCCGCGAACCAGGAGGCGTACACGGTCGCGCCGGCGCGGGCCCGCTCCAGCAGCGCGCGCCAGCCGGGCGCGGTGAGCTGCTTGGCCGACGGCAGCAGGTACAGCCGGCAGTCGTCAGGGATGCCGTCCTTCTCCCTGGCCACGCCGACGGCCAGGTCGGCCTCGCGGGCCGCCACGTACGCCTGCCTGCACACGTCGAAGACCACCGTGGCGTCACGCGGCTGCGTGAACGGGTAGCGGCTCTCCAGGTACGACGAGACGACCAGCGCCGCCTCCGCGTCGGGGCGGGAGCAGCGCCGCAGGTCCACCCGCTCGATCAGGGCCGCGAAGTCGCGCACCTCCCTGGCCTGCGCCTTCGGCCGCCCGGCGGCGTCCACCAGCCCGAAGTGCATCTCGAACGGGTGGTGGCTGTACGGCTCGTCCGCCCACAGGTCGTCGTAGTCGGTGTTGTTCCAGGCCAGCCAGCCCGTCGCGCCCGCCAGCAGCGTGTTGTGCAGGACCTGCCGGTAGTAGTGGGCCGCGTTCACCTCGCTGGTGTAGTCGCTGGTCAGGCCGAACTCCTCCATGACCACCGGCTTGCCGCCGAGGTCGAGCAGCTCGCACACGAACGCCGCGCCGAGATGCTGCCGTACGGCGTCCGTCTCCATCCGGTAGACGTGCGGGCCGAGGAAGTCGACCAGCCCGGCCAGCTCGCGCACCCGGAAGCCGTTGTCGTTGCCGGTGACCTCCACGCCCCACGCGCCGTCGCCGATCGAGACCGGCTGGGTGCCGCCGCCGGCGCGGACCGCGTCGATGAGGAGCTGAGCCCAGCTCGTCACCTGCTCGTGGTCGAGCGTGCCGATGCCGCGCGAGCGCCAGTCGCCGTAGATGGGGACCTCGTTGGTCAGCAGCCAGGCGGCGACCGCCGGATGGTCCTTGAAGCGGGCCGTCAGCTCGCGCACGTACCAGGCCTGGCGGGCCACGAACCACACGTCGCCGAACAGGTCGCGGCCCTGCCGCCAGGCCGGGTCCCAGTTCTGCCCCGACATGTGGCCGACGATGAACGTCGGGATCGTGCGCATGCCGAGCGCCTCGTGCCGGTCGAGGAAGTCGGCGTAGCGGGCGACCAGCTCCTCGTCCAGGCTGTCGGGGGTGGGCATGAAGTCGGGCCAGTAGAAGAAGCTCCTGGTGACGGTCATGCCGTGCTCGCGCATGACCGTCAGCTCCGCGGAGACGACGTCCGGATCGTAGGAGCGCCACATGCGCGGCCCGCCTGCCCTGGACCAGAAGTTGACGCCGACCCAGAGGTCGCCGAGCCTGGCCGAATGCCGCTTCACCTGTGATGTCCTCCTCAGTCGCTGCCGGTGACGAAACTCTGGATGGCCACGACGGCGCCGCCGCGGGCCCACTCGCGGAAGTCGTCGGCCTCGATGACCACGTTCACCGAACCGGGCACGCCGCGCCGGTCGGCGGTCAGGGCCTGGCCCAGCTCGTCCTTGGCGATGCGGGCCAGCTCCACGCCCTCGCCCGCCAGGACCACGGTCTTGACCATGGACATCGTCGCGACCATCGCGATGAGCCTGCCCAGGGCCTGCGCCGCCTCACGCACCACGGACAGGCACACCCGGTCGCCTGCCGCGGCCAGCCGCATCACCTCGTCGTAGCCGACCTCCCGCCGCAGCGCCTGCCCCACGGTGCCCTCGATCGACCAGCTCGACAGGTACGCCGCCGCGCACCCTCGGTGCCCCTCCGGGCACAGCGGCCCGCCGGGATGCAGCACCATGTGGCCGAACATGCCCAGATCCGCCTCGGCCGCGGCCACCAGGTGGTCGTGCACGATGAGCGCGTAGCCGATGCCCGCGCCTATCGTGACCAGCGCGAAGTCCCGCAGCCCGCGTCCTGGGCCGAACCAGTGGTGCTGGTGCGCCAGCGCCGCCACGTCGTTCTTGACCACGCACGGCACGCCCAGCGCCCGCTCCATGAGCGGGCGCAGCTCCACCTGCTCCCAGCCCAGGTACGGCGCGTCCACCAGCTGCTCGCCGCCGATCTGCGTCGAGGCGCGCGCGTTGCCGCCGATCGTGATCCCGGCCCCGACGGGTGCGCCGGGGCCGTGGGGGAGGCCGCCCGTCAGCTCGTCCAGCAGCCGCCTGGCCTGGAGGCAGACCGCCTCCGGGTCCCGGTCGGTGATCGCCTCGTCGCGGCCGGCGATCACCTCGGCCCGCAGGTCCGTGACGACCGCGTGCACGCGATCCGCGGTCAGCTTCAGGCCCAGGAACCGGTGCTCGCCCGCCGCCACGTCGAGGGGGCGGGTCGGCCGGCCGTTGACCGGGTCGTGCACCACCTCGCCCTCGACCAGCAGCCCGGCGTCGACCAGGGGCTTGGTCAGCCTGGTGAGGCTGCCGGTGGACAGGTGCAGGGTCTTGGCCAGCGCGGTCCTGGACTGCGGGCCGTGGATGATCAGCTCCTTGACGATGGAGCGTGCGGCGTCGGGCAGGGCGTCCCACATGCCGCCCCATCTTCGGGGCCCAACCACCATCAGCGCCAGCCTCCTCCTCTTAGCTTCGCAGCAAAGCTAACATGCGCTCCGTGTCACATAACATTCACGAAATTTGTGCACAAGTAGTGACATGCGCCTCACTTCTTCTCTAGGTTGGCTTTTCTGCAAAGCCAACTCTGGGACTTTGCGTGGAAGGAGACGCGGGATGCGTAACAGAGGGGTCTCCGGCTCGATCACGGCGGTCGGACTCGCCGTCGTCCTGGCCGCCTGCTCGTCGGGCACAGGCGCCGACGCGGGCGGAGGCGCCGCCGCGACGCAGGAGGCGCAGACCGGACCGGTCACGCTCAACTTCTGGTGCTGGAGCGCCGGCCAGAAGGAGAAGGTCGCGGCCTTCAACAAGGCCCATCCGGACATCCAGGTCAAGCACACTGACGCCGGCGGCGGCACCGACACCGCGACCAAGCTGCTCACGGCCAGCCGCGCGGGCAACGCCCCCGACGCCACCTGCCTGGAGTACCAGACGATCCCCGCCATGATCGTCGCCGGGGCGCTGGCCGACATCTCCACCCACACCGCCGACATCAAGGACGCCTTCACACCCGAGGTGTGGTCGCTGACCAGCTTCGACGGCGCCGTCTACGGCGTGCCGCAGGACGTCGGGCCGATGGTCATGGTCTACAACAAGAAGCGCTTCGACGAGCTGAAGATCGACGTGCCGAAGACGTGGCAGGAGTTCGCCACCGTGGCCGCCGACGTCCGCAAGAAGGACCCCGACGCCTACCTCGCGACCTTCGCCCCCGCCGAGTTCGGCAACTTCGCCGGGCTGGCCCAGCAGGCCGGCGCCACCTGGTGGAAGGTCCAGGACCAGACGTGGACGGTCGGCATCGCCGACGCCGCCTCCACCGAGGTCGCCGCCTACTGGCAGGGCCTCATCGACAAGGACCTGGTCAAGGCCCAGCCCCTGCTCACCCCCGAATGGAACAACCAGCTCAACAAGGGCAACATCCTGAGCTGGCCGAGCGCCCTGTGGGCCCCCGGCGTCCTGTACGGCATCGCCGAGAAGCAGGCCGGCGACTGGGCCATCGCGCCGCTGCCCCAGTGGACCCCGGGCGACGACCGGGTCGCCTTCCAGGGCGGCAGCGCCATCGCCGTCACCAAGAACTCCAAGCACGCCCAGGCCGCCGCCACCTTCGCCAAGTGGATGAACACCGACAAGGCCGCCTACGACATCCAGATCGCCGCCGGCGAGTACCCGGCGTCGCTGGCCGGCCAGCAGGCCACCGCCTCCAGCGAGCCGCCCAAGCTGGTGTCCGGGCAGAAGGACTACTGGGAGGTCGCCACCAAGGCCGCGCAGCGCACCATCCCGCACATCAGCTGGGGCCCGAACGTCGGCACCGCCCAGAGCGCCTACCAGGACGCCATGGCCGCCGCCATCCGCGACAAGACGCCCCTGCTCCAGGCGCTGCAGAAGACGCAGCAGGTCGTCGTGGACGACATGAAGGCCACCGGCTTCAAGGTCGCCGGGCAATGACCGACGCCGCCGGCGCTCGCCGCAGGACGCGGGCGCCGTACCTGTTCGTCGCCCCGGCGGTGCTGCTGTTCCTGGCCTTCCTGGCCGTCCCCATCGGGTACGCCGTCTACCTCAGCGCCCGCGGCCTGCGGCTGGCCGGCACCGGCATCTTCGGCACCCGGCAGGAGGTCTTCGTCGGCCTCGACAACTACGCCAGGATCCTCACCGACGCCGAGTTCTGGGCCGGCTTCGGCCGGCTCGCCCTCTACGGGGCGATCAGCGTGCCGCTCACCCTCGGGCTCGCGCTGCTGTTCGCCCTCCTGCTCGACTACGCGGGCGCCCGCGGCCGCCGCTTCGCCCGTACGGCGATCTTCCTGCCGTACGCCATCCCCAGCGTGACCGCCTCACTCCTGTGGGGCTTCATGTACCTGCCCTCCACCAGCCCCTTCAGCTACCTCACCAAGGAGCTGGGGCTGGGCGAGATCCCCTTCCTCGCCGGGGACGGCATCTACCCGTCACTGGCCAACATCGCCATCTGGGGCGGCGTCGGCTTCAACATGATCATCATCTTCACGTCCCTGCGCGGCATCCCCGCCGAGCTCTCCGACGCCGCCCGCATCGACGGCGCCTCCGAATGGCGCATCGCCTGGCACGTCAAGATCCCCCTCGTCGCGCCCGCGCTCGTCCTCACGGGCCTGTTCGCGCTCATCGGCACCCTCCAGGTGTACGGCGAGCCCACCACGCTCGCCCCGATGACCACCGAGATCTCCCAGACCTGGGTCCCGCTGATGCACATCTACCGCGACGCCTTCATCCGCGACGACCTCCCCCTCGCCTCGGCCGCCTCCGTCATCCTGGCCGTCGGCACCCTCGTCGTCTCCGTCGTCCTCCTCAAACTCACCCAGAAGCGCGCCTCGGGAGGCCTGTCATGACGACCGGGACCGGCCTGCTTCCCCACCAGCGCGCCAAGATCCTGCCCACCGTCGTCCTGCTCATCGGCGCCCTCTACTGCCTGGTGCCGGTCGCCTGGGTCGTCGTCGCCGCCACCAAGTCCAGCGGCGAACTCTTCTCCACCTTCACCTTCGCCCCCGGAACCGGGCTGCTCGACAACCTGCGCGACCTGTTCTCCTACGGCGACGGCCGCTTCCTCCTCTGGGCCGCCAACAGCGCCCTCTACGCCGTCGTCGGCTCAGCCGCCTCCACCCTCATCTCCACCCTCGCCGGATATGCCATGGCCAAGTACGACTTTCGTGGGCGTACTTTGCTTTTTTACGCCATTTTGGCGGGGGTGCTGGTGCCGGGCATGACGCTGGCCATTCCGCAGTACCTCATCATGTCCGAGACCAACCTGGTCGGTACTTACTGGTCCGTTCTGCTGCCCAGCCTCATCTCGCCGTTCGGGATCTATCTGGCGCGCGTGTACGCCTTGTCGTCCGTACCGGACGCGACCCTGGAGGCGGCCAGGATCGACGGGGCCAGCGAATATCGGATCTTCGGGGCCATCGGGTTGCCGATGATGCTTCCCGGCATGGTGACGATCTTCATGTTGCAGTTCGTGGGGACGTGGAACAACTTCCTGTTGCCGTACATCATGCTGTCGGACGAGTCGCGGTTCCCGATCACGGTGGGGCTTTACACGTTGCTGGCCAAGGGGTCTTCTGAACCTGCTCTTTATGGGATCGCGATCGTGGGGGCCGCGGTTTCGGTGATTCCGCTCATCGCGTTGCTGCTGTTCTTGCAGCGGTTCTGGCGGCTGGACCTTCTCAGCGGCGGCCTCAAGGGCTGACCCCCGCCCCCGCCCCCGCCCCCGCCCCCGCCCGTGCCCGGGTGCGGCGGGGGAGCGGGTGAACGCGGCAGGCGAGGCATCGAACGGGCGAGGCGGCGACCTCGCACGGGATCACACACGCGGCACGGCACACGCGGCCCGGCACACACGGCCCGGCACACACGGCCCGGCACACACGGCCCGGCACACACGGCCCGGCACACACGGCCCGGCACACACGGCGCCAGACCTGCGGCGCGAGGTAAGCGGCGCACGGGACGCGAGCGACGCCACCGCGGCCACCCTGGCGCGCCGCGTCGGCGGGAAGGTGTACGGCGGGGCCCGGCGCACCCGTACGGCGACAAGCCCCCGAACACGGCCACCCCACCCCGGCCCGTTTTCGACCTCAGGAGCCAGAACAAGCCCTGACCCCGCTTGAACGGCGGCCCTTTCGAGCGGATCCTAAGCACAATGTCCGATCATGACGCGCGCAGCCCCACGGCAGCCGCCCGACCATCATGGAGGACGCGTGACACAGGCCGATCACGCGGTTCACCGGCCGGCGGGCCACCCCGCCCTCCTCGGCCTTCGACGCTGATCACCCCCCGGGACTGAAGCCGTCCCGGCCGCGAAGGAGACCACATGAGAACGGGAACCTGGCTGATCGGAGCACGCGGATCGGTCGCCGTCACGAGCCTGATCGGAGCCCTGGCCATCCGCGCCGGCCTGACCGCCCCGACGGGCTGCGTCCTGGAGTCGCCCGCCCTGCGCGAACGCGTCCGCCCCGGCGTCGGAGACCTCGTCTTCGGCGGGCACGACGTCACGTCGGTCCCGCTGGAGAAGAAGGCGGCGGAGCTGGCGGGTTCCGGGGTGGTGCCGGCGGCGCTCGCGCTGGCCGTGAAGGACGACCTGGCCGCCGTCGAGCAGAACGTACGGCCGCTGCCCGCCGCCGCGACCCAGGCGGACACGGCCCGCGAGATCGCCGCCGACCTCGAGAACTTCCGCCACCACCACGACCTGGACCGCGTAGTCGTCATCAACGTCTCGACCACCGAGCCCGTCCCGCCCCCGCACCCCGCCCACGCCTCGCTCGCCGAGCTGCGCGCCGCCCTGTCGGGCGCGGACTCCGTCGCGGAGCCGGTGCTGCCGCCCAGCTCGCTGGCCGCCTACGCCGCCCTGTCCGCCGGCTGCCCGTACGTCGACTTCACCCCGTCCGCGGGCGCCCGCCTGCCCGCCCTGGACGCGCTCGCCCGCGAGCAGGGACTCCCGTACGCCGGCCACGACGGGAAGACGGGGGAGACGCTGGTCAAGTCGGTGCTGGCGCCCATGTTCGCGCAGCGCAACCTGAGGGTGCGCACCTGGTCGGGCATCAACCTGCTGGGCGGCGGCGACGGCGCCAACCTCGCCCAGCCGGGCGCGAACGCCGCCAAGTCCGCCAGCAAGCAGCGCGTCCTGCCCGAGACGCTCGGCTACCTGCCGCAGGGGGAGACCCGCATCGACTACCTGGAGGATCTGGGGGACTTCAAGACCGCGTGGGATCTGGTGACGTTCGAGGGGTTCCTGGGGACGGGCATGCGGATGGAGTTCACCTGGCACGGGTGCGACTCGGTGCTCGCGGCGCCCCTCGTCCTGGACCTGGCCCGGCTCACGGCCGCCGCCCATCGCGCGGGGCGCGCCGGGCCGCTGCCTGAGCTGGCGTTCTTCTTCAAGGACCCGCTGGGGGAGGTGCCGCACGGGCTGGCCGATCAGTGGCGTGTGCTGGTCGAGTTCGTCACCGCCCTCAGCCCGGAGCCCACCCCATGACCCCCTCCCGGACGAGCAACGCCCTACTCCGGCTCCTGACCGCCGGCCGGAAGACCACGCCACCTCCGAAGGGCGCGCCATCTCCGAAGGCTGCGTCGCCTGCGAGGCCCGCGTCGCCTCCGAGGGTCGCGTCGCCTGCGAGGCCCGCGTCGCCTCCGAGGGTCGCGTCGCCTGCGAGGCCCGCGTCGCCTCCGAGGGTCGCGTCGCCTGCGAAGGGCGCGTCGCCTCCGAGGGTCGCGTCGCCTGCGAAGGGCGCGTCGCCTGCGAGGGGCGCGTCGCCTGCGAGGGGCGCGTCGCCTGCGAGGGGCGCGTCGCCTGCGAGGGGCGCGTCGTCTCTGGAGGGCGCGCCGTCTCTGGAAGGTGCGTCGCCTCAGGAAAGCGCACCGCCTTCCACCTGGGACGCGACACGCCTTCGTGTAAGGGACGTCACCACCGGTGCGCGATATAGTGCCGCTGGCCGATCCGGGTCGAGAGAGGCACGTCGATGACCGCGCTGCGGCACCTGCTCGAGCTCGTCCGGGCACCGGCCGCGCTGTCGGTCCCCGGCGACGTGGCCGCAGGCGCCGCGGCCGGGCGCGCGCTCGGCCCCCGGACGCTCGGCCTGGCCTGCTCCTCCGTCTGCCTGTACTGGGCGGGCATGGCCGCGAACGACTGGGCCGACCGCCACCTCGACGCCGTGGAACGCCCCGAGCGGCCGATCCCCTCCGGCCGGGTGAGCCCGGGGACGGCCCTGGGCGTGGCGGCCGGGCTGACCGCCGCGGGTCTCGCCGCCGCCGCGCTGGCCGGGGGCCGCAGGGCCATGGCAGTGGCCGTCCCGCTGGCGGGGGCGATCTGGGCGTACGACCTGGTCGCGAAGAACACGCGCGCGGGCCCGCTGGTGATGGCGGTGTGCCGCGGCCTGGACGTGCTGCTCGGCGCGACACCAGGGCCGCGCATGGGGGCCAGCGGGCCCGCGAGGGGCGCGCCGCCGCAGCCGCGCATGGGGGCCTCGCTCCCCGCCGCCCTGACGGTCGCCGCCCACACCTACCTCCTCACCCACCTGTCCCGAGGCGAGACGTCCGGCACCGCACGCCACCGCCCGGCCGCCACCCTCGCAGGCACGCTCGCCCTGGCCGCCACCACCGCCTGCCAACCCGCGAGCAAAGCCTCCAGCCGCCTCGGCAAAGCCTCCAGCCGCCTCGGCGAAGCTCTCGGCCATCCCGGCGAAGCTCTCGGCCATCCCGGCCAAGCTCTCAGCCGTCCCGGCCAAGCTCTCAGCCGTCCCGGCCAAGCTCTCAGCCGTCCCGGCCAAGCCCTCAGACATCCCGGCGAAGGCCAGTACACGCCCCTCACCGAAGCCACGCACCTGGCCGCCATCACCCGCGCCGTACTCGCCACCTGGTACGCCTCCCAATTCGGCACCGAACAGGCCCGAGCCATCGCCAACCCCTCGGCCCACCAGGTGCGCGACGCGGTCACGGCCGGAATCGTGAGCCTCCCCGCGCTCCAGGGCGCCCTGCTGGCCAGGGCGGGAGCCCCCCGCACAGGCCTGGCGCTGGCCGCGGTGATCCCGCTGGCCCGCAAACTGGCGGGAAAGTTGTCCCCGACATGATCAGATTCGGCTACGGCACCAACGGTTTCGCGAACCACCGCCTCCCCGACGCCCTGGACGTCATCGCCGACCTGGGCTACACGGGCGTGGCCCTCACCCTCGACCACCACCACCTGGACCCCTACGCCGACGGCCTGGCGCTGCGCGTGGCCAAGGTCGCCGACCGCCTGCGGACGCTCGGTCTCGGCGTGGTCGTCGAGACCGGCGCCCGCTACCTGCTCGACCCCCGCCGCAAGCACGCCCCCACGCTGCTGGACGACGACCGCGACAAGCGGGTCGACTTCCTGAACAGGGCGGTGGCCGTCGGAGCCGATCTGGGGGCGGAGGCGGTGTCGTTCTGGTCGGGGGTGCGGCCGGCGCACGTGCCGCCGGAACGGGCCTGGGAGCGGCTGGTGGACGGGTGCGCGCGGGTCCTGGAGAAGGCGGGTGGGGTGCCGCTGGGGTTCGAGCCGGAGCCGGGCATGCTCGTCGACACGATCGCGGGCTGGCACGCGCTGCGGCGGGCGCTGGGCGCGCCGGACGGCTTCGGCCTCACCCTGGACATCGGCCATTGCCGCTGCAACGAGCCGGACCCGGTGCCCGGCTGCGTGACGGCGGTGGCGCCGTACCTGGTGAACGTGCAGATCGACGACATGCGGCGGGGAACGCACGAGCACCTGGAGTTCGGCGAGGGGGAGATCGACTTTCCGCCGGTGCTGCGCGCGCTCGCCGACTCCGGCTACCGCGGGCTGGTCGCCGTCGAGCTGCCGCGCCACTCGCACGCCGCCCCCGACGTCGCCGCCCGCTCCCTCGCCTTCCTCCAGCAAGCCGAACGCGCCGCCGAACAGCAACCCGAACCGCACCCCGAGCCGCACCCCGAGCAGGACCCCGAGCAGCACCCCGAAGGAGGCAGCCCGTGATGCCCCCCGAGCAGCTCCACGCCGCACTCCACGAAACCCCCGAGGCCGGCCCCTGGCTGGACGAGGCCCTCTCCCACCCCGACACCTTCAAGCGCTCCTTCGCCGCCGCCGGCAGACGAGCCGGCCGCACCCCACTCCCCGCCGCCCCCGGCTGGACGGCGGACGAGGCGGCCAGAGCCCTCCTCCTGGCGGCACTCCCACCGGACCGCGTCACCGCCGAGGCGGCAGACCTCTACCACCACGGCGACGCCGACGAGAAGCGCGCCGTCCTCAAGGCCCTCCCCCTGCTGAAGGTGGGCGAGGAAGCCGTCCCCCTCCTGCTCGACGCGATCCGCACGAACGACGCCCGTCTGCTGGCCGCCGCCCTCGGCCCGTACGCGACCCACCTGGACCAGCCGGCCTGGCGGCAGGCGGTGCTGAAGTGCGTGTTCATGGGCGTCCCGCTGGCGGAGGTGGACCGGCTGGAGGAGCGGGCCGACGCCGAGCTGGCCGCCATGCTGGCGGCGTTCGCCGAGGAGCGGGAGGCGGCGGGCCGCCCGACGCCCGGCGACGCCGCCGCCCTGCTCAGCCGCCTCACCAGCCGCCCGCCGACCGAGGAGATCAGCCGCCTCACCAGCCGCCCGCCGACCGAGGAGACCTGATGCGCATCTTCGACCCGCACATCCACATGACCTCGCGCACCACCGACGACTACGCGCGGATGGCCGCCGCCGGGGTGGCGGCCGTGGTGGAGCCGTCGTTCTGGCTGGGCCAGCCGCGCACCGGTCCCGGCTCGTTCACCGACTACTTCGACTCGCTGCTCGGCTGGGAGCCGTACCGGGCCGCCCAGTTCGGGGTGGTCCACCACGCCACGATCGCGCTGAACCCGAAGGAGGCGGGCGACCCGCGCTGCCGTCCCGTCCTGGACCTGCTGCCCCGCTACCTGGACAAGGACCGGGTGGTCGCGGTCGGCGAGATCGGCTACGACTCGATGACCCCCGAGGAGGACGACGCCTTCGAACGCCAGCTCGCCCTGGCCGTCGAGCACGAGCTGCCCGCGCTGGTGCACACCCCGCACCGCGACAAGGCGGCGGGCACGCGCCGCACGCTCGACCTGGTCAAGGCGTCCGGCATCGACCCCGGCCGGGTCGCCGTGGACCACCTGAACGAGGTCACCATCGACCTGGTCCACGGCTCCGGCTGCTGGATGGGCTTCTCCATCTACCCGGAGACCAAGATGTCGCCGCCGCGCATGGTCGAGCTGCTGCGCAAGTACGGCACCGAGCGCATGCTGGTCAACTCGGCCGCCGACTGGGGCGTCTCCGACCCGCTGCTCACGCTGGCGACCGCCGAGGCGATGCTGGCGGCGGGCTTCGGCGAGGACGACGTGGACCGCGTCATGTGGCGCAACCCCGTCGAGTTCTACGCCCAGTCGGGCCGTCTCGACCTGACCGGCGTCACCGGGGCGGGCGCGCCCACGTTCGCGGGCAGCAGCATCAAGCGCGGCGGCCAATGATGCGGCTGCGGCACCGCTCGGGCACGACGCTGCACCTCGGCTACTGCACGAACGTGCACCCCGCCGAGGACCTGAGCGGCATCATCGCCCAGTTCGACACCTACGCGGTCCCGATCAGGGAGCGGCTCGGCACCGACGTCCTGGGGCTGGGCCTGTGGCTGGCGGCGCCCGTCGCCAGGGTGCTGGCCGCCGACCACGGCCTGCGCGCCAAGCTGCGCGCGGAGCTGACCGCGCGGGGGCTGGAGGTGGTGACGTTGAACGGGTTCCCGTACCGCTCCTTTCACGACCCGGTCGTCAAGTACGCCGTCTACCGGCCCGACTGGACCACCAGGGAGCGGCTGTCGTACACCTTCGACCTGGCCCGCATCCTCGCCGACCTGCTGCCGGACGACGCGGCCAGGGGTTCGGTCTCCACCCTCCCGCTGGCCTGGCGCGAGCCCTGGTCCACCACCATGGCCGACCAGGTGGCCCGCCGCCTCGACCAGCTCGCCGCCGGGCTGGCCGCCGTACAGTCCTCGACCGGCCGCCAGGTGCGGGTGGCGTTCGAGCCGGAGCCGGGCTGCGTCGTGGAGACGACCGAGCAGGCGATCAGCCACCTGGCCCGCGCCGCCGACACCGGCCGGCTCGGCATCTGCCTGGACCTGGCCCACCTGGCGTGCGCGTGGGAGGAGCCGACCGCCGCGCTGAGGGCGCTGCGGACCAAGGGCCTGCCCATCGTGAAGGTCCAGCTCTCGGCGGCCCTGGAGAGCTCCGACCCGGAGGCGCTGCGCGAGTACGCCGAGCCGCGCTTCCTGCACCAGACCCGCAACCCGCACGGCGAGGCGGCCGACGACCTGCACGAGGCGTTCGCCCGCAACCTGCCGGGCCCGTGGCGGACGCACTACCACGTGCCGCTGCACGCCGACCCCGAGCCGCCGCTGCGGACCACCACGCCGGTGCTGCGCGACGCGCTCAGGGAGCTGGCGGGCGGGCGCGAGCCGCTGTGCGACCACTACGACGTGGAGACCTACACCTGGGGCGTGCTGCCGCCCGCGCTGCGGCCCCGCACCCCGCGACAGCTCGCCGAGGGCATCGCCTGCGAGCTGGAGTTCGCCCGCGAGCAACTACGCGACCTCGGAGTGACGGCATGACCAAACTGCTGGTCCTCGACGTGGTGGGGCTGACCCCGAGGCTGCTGGCCCACATGCCGCGCCTGCGCGCCCTGGCCGGAGGCGGCTTCCAGGCGGAGCTGGGCACCGTCCTGCCGGCGGTGACGTGCCCGGCGCAGTCGACGTTCCTGACGGGCCTGCCGCCGTCCGGGCACGGCGTCGTGGGCAACGGCTGGTACTTCCGCGACCTCGGCGAGGTGCTGCTGTGGCGCCAGCACAACGCGCTGGTCGGCGGCGAGAAGCTGTGGCAGGCCGCCCGCCGCGACCGGCCCGGCTACACGGTGGCGAACGTGTGCTGGTGGTACGCCATGGGCGCCGACGTCGACTGGACCGTCACACCACGCCCCGTCTACCGCGCCGACGGCCGCAAGGACCCCGACTGCTACACCGACCCGCCGGAACTGCACGACGAGCTGACCGCGAAGCTCGGCACGTTCCCGCTGTTCAGCTACTGGGGGCCGGGCGCGGGCATCGCGTCGTCGTCCTGGATCTGCCGGGCCGCCGAGCACGTCATGGCCGTCCACGACCCCGACCTGACACTCGTCTACGTCCCGCACCTCGACTACGACCTGCAGCGGTACGGCCCCTCCGGCCCGCGCGCCGCCGCCGCGGCGGCCGAGCTGGACACCGTGCTGGCCCCCCTGCTCGACGCCGCCGCGGACCGGACCACGGTCGTGCTGTCGGAGTACGGCATCACCGACGTCTCCCGCCCCGTGGACGTCAACCGCGCCCTGCGCGCCGAGGGGCTGCTGCGCGTGCACACCCAGGACGGCATGGAGTACCTGGACCCGTGGACGTCGCGCGCGTTCGCCGTCGCCGACCACCAGATCGCGCACGTCTACGTGCGCGACCCCGCCGACGTGCCCGCCGTCGCCAAGCTGTGCGCCGCCGTGGACGGCGTCGCCACCGTGCTCGACCAGGACGGCAAGGCCGCGCACGGCCTGGACCACCCGCGCTCGGGCGAGCTGGTCCTGCTCGCCGCGCCCGACGCCTGGTTCACCTACTACTACTGGCTCGATGACGCCCGCGCCCCCGACTTCGCCCGCGTCGTCGAGATCCACCGCAAGCCCGGCTACGACCCGGCTGAGCTCTTCTTCGACCCGGCGGGGCCCGGCGCGGCCAAGCGGCGGGCGGCGCTGGCGCTGCTGCGCAAGAAGACGGGCCTGCGTTACGTGATGAGCGTCGTCGGCCTGGACGCGGGCGCCCGCGCGGTGCGCGGCTCCCACGGCCTGCCGCCCGCCGGCCCGGCCGACGCGCCCGTCCTGCTCTGCTCCGACCCGGCGCAGACCAGGTCACGGTACGAGGCCACGGAGGTGAAGGACCTCCTGCTGCGCCTGGCTCAGCCGTCATCCGGGCACGCTTGACCCGCTTGTCCAACCCCGGCCTCACCTGCCGGTGAACACCGGCAGCGCGACCGGCCCCTCCGTGATCCACGAGGGCGTGTACGCGATCTCCTCCGGCGGCACCGCCATCCGCAGCCCGGGGAACCGCCCGAACAGGCGCGACAGCGCGATCCGCGCCTCCAGCCTGGCCAGCGGCGCCCCCAGGCAGAAGTGCGGGCCCCGGCCGAAGCCGAGATGCGTCTCCTGGCCGCGTGAGATGTCGAACCGCCCGGCGCCGGCGCCGAACCTCGCAGGGTCGGTGCCGGTGCCGCCGAACCCGACCAGCACCGGCTGCCCGGCGGGGATGCGCACCCCGGCCAGCTCCACGTCCCGCGTCGCGTAGCGGAACAGGCCGGCGCTCATCGGGCTGCGGCTGCGCAGCGTCTCCTCGACCACCTCCGCCCACGCGTCCTTCTCGCGGGCCAGGGCGAGCTGGGCGGGGTCGGCGCACAGGGCGATGACGGCGTTGGCGATCAGGTGCACGGTGGTCTCGTGCCCGGCCAGGATGACCAGCCACAGGATCCACAGGATCTCGTCGTCGCCGAGCCGGTCGCCGTCCTGCTCCTGGGCCTGGAGCAGCGCGGTGGTGAGGTCGTCGCGGGGGTCGCGGCGGCGGCGCCCGATGTGGGCGGTGAGGTGGGCGATCAGGTCCTGCCACGCTTTGCCGATCTCGTCGGGGGCGGACGTCAGCGAGATCAGCGTCGTGGCCCAGCGGCGGATGTCGTCCCGCTCCCGTTCCGGCACCCCGAACAGCTCGCAGATCACCACGACGGGCAGCGGGTCGGCGTAACCCGCCACCAGATTCACCGGACCGCCGCCGCCCGCTGCCGGGCCACCGTCACGAGCGGCCGGGTCGCCGCCTGCCGCCGGGCCACCGCCATGAGCGGCCGAGTCGCCGCCTGCTGCCGGGCCACCGCCATGAGCGGCCGAGTCGCCGTCGATCGCCGCCAGCCGGTCCAGCAGGCCGTCGGCGATCTCCTCGATCCGGGGCGCCAGCGCCTGCACCCGGTTCTGCGTGAACGCCCGCCCCACCAGCCCGCGCAACCGCCGATGCTCGTCCCCGTCCTTGTTCAGCATGTGATCCGCCTCGATCGCCCGCCGCAGCGGCCACCCGGCGGGCAGGGTGCCGTCGCGTAACGCCCCGAAGTGCCGCGCGTCCTTGCTGTAGAGGACGCCCTCGTTGGCGAGCACCTCGCTGACGGCGTCGTAGCTGGTCGCGAGCCACGCCGGCACCCCGCCCGCCAGCTCGACGGCCACGACGGGCCCCACTTCGTCCCGCAGGCGGCACACGGTCAGCGTGGCGCGCTCACCCGGATGCGGAAAGGGAACAGGCATCACGATCTCCATCGCGGTACGGCAGCCTCCTGACAGATCGGAACGTAACCCGAAAAGTGGCCTGTGTCCCGGGGGAATCGGCCGCTTCGCGGAAGATCGGATATCGCCCCGGCCCCGGCCACCCCCGGCGTAAGGTGTGCCGATGTGACGCGCGACCGCCACCCCCGCCCGCTCCTGGCGGCCCTCGCGGGCCTGGCCGCGCTCGCCCCCGTCTACTACCTGACCGAGGCCGCCGCCCGCTGCCTGCGCACCGGCCACACCGCGTTCGCCCCCGCCCCCACCGGCCTGGCCTATCTGGCGGCGGTGGCGGTCATCGTCACGATCCTGTCCGCCTGGCCCGCCGCCGCGCTCGGCTGCGGCGTGCCGCTGACGGCGGCGGGCGTCCTGTTCGCCCTCGACCTGGACGCCGCGATGAGCCTGGCGGCCACCCTGCCGTGGGCGCGTTCGGGCGGCCTGCCGTGGTCACCGCCGGACGTCGCGCCGTGGGCGGAGCTCGCCGAGCCGCCCGGCACCCTGGCGGGCATGAGCGGCCTGTACACGCTCATCGGCGCGTTCCTGGTGCTGTCGGCGCTGCCCCGCGCCCGCAGGCGATCTATCCTGGACGGGTGAGCGGGCGAGATCCTGATCGGCGCAGGGCGCTGCTCGACGCGGCCGACCGGGTCATCATGACGGAGGGCCCCGCCGTGTCGATGGCGGCGATCGCCGCGGAGGCGGGCATCACCAAGCCCATCCTCTACCGCCACTTCGGCGACAAACACGGCCTCTACCAGGCCCTGGCCGACCGTCACGTGCGCACGGTCATCGCCCAGCTCCGCCCGGAGCTGGCCGCGACAGGGGCCGACCTGCGGGGCAGGGCCAGAGCGGCGATCGGCGTCTACCTCGACCTGATCTCCGCCAACCTCAACCTCTACCGCTTCCTGTTCCACCGGGCGGGCGCGGAGGACAGCCGGGTGCGCTCGCACATGACCGCGCTGGTGCGCAGCCTGGGGGAGGAGCTGGGCCGGATGCTGGCGGCCGAGCGGGTGGTGCCCGACCCGACGCGCGCCCAGGTGCTCGGCCACGCGTTCGTCGGCATGGTGCAGACGACCGGCGACTGGTGGCTGGACCATCCGGAGGTGGGCCGCGACCAGGTGGTGGAGGGCCTGGTGGACGTGATCACCACCGCGCTCACTCCCCGAACCGCGACAAACGCCCGCGCCGCCGGGCACGGCCGAGCGCCCACGCGAACAACCCGAGTGCCCCCGCCAGGTAACCCACGTTGATCACGGACGCCCAGGCCAGCCGGTCCCACGGCAGCTCCCCGCCCGCCATGACCGCGCGCATGCCCTCGAACACGTGCGAGGCGGGCAGGAACCACGCCAGCTCCCGCAGCGGCTGCGGCAGCACCGCGATCGGGTAGAAGATCCCGGCCAGCGGCTGCACCACGAACACCAGCGACCAGGCGATCACCTGCGCCTTCTCGCCGAACCTGAGCACCGCCGCGATGCTGACCAGCCCCAGCGACCAGCCCAGCACGAGCAGCACCCCCATGAACGGCACCAGCCCGATCCCGATGGCGCTCACCCCGAACCCGTAGAGCACGAACGCCATGGACGCCAGCACCGCCAGCGCGAGCGCCACCTTGCCCAGCGAGAACAGCACCAGCCCCGTCAGGTACTCGGCGCTGGACAGCGGGCTGACCTGCACGTTGAGCAGGTTGCGCGACCAGATGTCCTCCAGGAAGGCCAGCGAGATCTCGTTGCTGGCCTTCTGCAGCACCTGCCACAGCAGCACCGCGCCGAGCAGGAACGACACCGCGAACGGCACCCGCTGCGCCTGGAGGAACGCCGAGACGAACCCCCACAGCACCAGCTCGACCGTCGGCCAGAACAGGATCTCGAAGACCCGGACGGGGCTGCGCCGCAGCGCCGCGAAGTCGCGCCGGACCACGCCGAGTATCCGCGTGCGGCGGGCGGCCCAGCTCAGCGGCGGCAGCGTCAGGGCGGTCATCCGCGCGCCACCTTCAGGAAGACCTCCTCCAGGTCCTCGGCCCCGTACCGCCCGGCCAGCTCGCGGGCGCTGCCCGCGGCCACGACACGGCCCCCGGACAGGAAGTGGATGCGGTCGCACATGCGCTCCACCTCTCTCATGTTGTGCGAGGTGATCAGCATGGCGCCGCCCGTCTCCCTGGACAGCCGGGTCAGCAGGCTCCTGATCCGGTCTCCGGCGTCGGGGTCGAGGTTGGCGGTGGGCTCGTCCAGGACGAGCAGGCGGGGGGCGTTCAGCATCGCCTTGGCGAGCTGGACGCGGGTGCGCTGCCCCGACGACAGGGCCATCACCTGGCGTTTCCTGAGCGGGCCCAGCTCGAACAGCTCGATCATCTCGGCCACCCGGCGGGCGGGGCGGCGCAGCGCGTACAGGCGGGCGAAGGAGTCGAGCACCTCGTGCACCCGCAGCACGCCGGGCAGGTCCACGTAGCTGGCGGCGAAGTTGAGCCGGCTGAGCACCTCGGTGCGGTGCCGGGCCAGCTCCCTGCCGAACAGCTCGATGCTGCCGGAGTCGGGGGTGATCAGGCCGAGCAGCATGTGCAGCGTCGTCGACTTGCCCGCGCCGTTGGGCCCGAGCAGCCCGGCGACCTCACCCTCGCCGACGGTCAGGCTGACGTCGCGGACGGCCGTGATCGCGCCGAAGCGCTTGACCAGATGGGCGGCTCGCAGAATGGCCACCGATCCAGCGTGCGGTCATCGGCGCACGCCGGGCAACGGGTTTTCCGGCCGGGCGGCGGGCCTCACCCGCTTTCGCGCAGCAGCCGCAGCCGGCCTCACCCGCCTTCGCGCGGCAGCCGCAGCGGGTCTCACTCGCCTTCGCGCAGCAGCCGCAGCAGGTCCCACTCGTTCTCGCACACGCGCCGCCCGATCGCGGCCAGCTCCACGGATCGGGCGCCGCCGCGCAGGTGCCGCATGGTCTGCATGACGCAGATGACGCCCCACTTGAGCACGCCGAACGTCTCCCACCAGCGCAGCGAGGCACGATCGACGGCCTGCCCGCCGGCCTCCTCGTAGGCGTGCACGAGGTCGTCGTAGCCGCCGAACCCGCCCACCGGCAGCGGCGAGCCGAACCGCCACGCCTTCACGCACAGCCACCCGAGGTCTTCCAGGGGGTCGCCGGCGTGCGCGAGCTCCCAGTCGAGCACCGCCCGGACGCCCTCGGGCCCGACGATGAGGTTGCCGTTGCGGAAGTCGCCGTGCACGACCGTGTGCCGCCCGCCGCCCGGCCGGGTCTCCGCCAGCCGCCGCAGCGCCAGCTCGAACACCGGGTGCGGCTCCCCGAGCTGGTCGATCACCTCCCGCCAGCGCAGCAGCGGGTCCTGCGGCCCGGCTCGCCCCTCCTCGGGTGGAAGGGCGGACAGCGGCATGCGGTGGATGGCGGCCAGCGCCTGCCCGCACTGCCTCGCCAGCCGGGGCCTGGCGGCGGCGTAGGCGTCGTCCCGCAGGATCTTGCGCGGGATCGTCTCGCCTGGGACGCGGGTCATCAGGATGTAGGACTCCCCGCAGGCGACGATCCGCGGCACCGGAACCCCGGCCCCGGCCGCGGCCCGCATCAGCCGCGCCTCCGCGGCCAGCCCCGCGCCCGCTTCCGGGGCCGCGCCGGGCGAGTCCAGCCGCAGGATCAGCTCGTGCCGGCCGTCGCCGGGCGTGGCCACGTCGAGCGCCCACGTCTCCCGCGAGGCGCCGCCGGGCAGCCGGACGCCGGCCTCGATCGTCGCCCCGTCACCGAACGCCTCAAGGACGATCGCCTCCCGGTCGTTCATCGCGGCACCTCGCGCGCGGTCGAGTCCCGGTCGTTCATCGCGGCACCCTGCGTGCGGTCGCGTCCCGGTCGTTCATCGCAGGCCGAACTCCCAGGAGCCGCCCGCCGCGTACTCGCCCAGGATCCGCCGCCCCACTGAGTCGATGTGCACCTCGTCGGGCCCGTCGTAGATGCGCCCGGCGCGCGCGTGCCTGTACATGCGGTCCAGCGGCGTGTCGGGGGTCAGCCCGGCGGCGCCGTACACCTGGATGGCCCGGTCGATCACGTTGTGCAGCATGCGCGCGCCGACCACCTTGATCGCGCCGATCTCCACCCGGGCCTGCGAGCCGCGGTCGATCGCCTCCGCGGCGTGCAGCGTGAGCAGCCGCGCGGACTGGATCTCGGCGTAGGAGTCGAACACGTGCTGCCGCATGAGCTGCTTGCTCGCCAGCGGCTGCCCGAACGCCGTGCGATCGTGCAGCCGCCGGCACATCAGGTCGAAGGCCCGCTGCGCCTGCCCCAGCCAGCGCATGCAGTGGAAGATGCGGCCGGGCCCGAGCCGCCGCTGCGCGATGACGAAGCCGCTGCCGCGCTCGCCGAGCAGGCTGGAGGCGGGCACGCGGACGTTGTCGTAGCGCACCTCGCAGTGCGCGCCGTCCAGCCCCAGCACCGGCGTCTCACGGACGATCGTGTAGCCCGGCGTGTCGGTCGGCACCACGATCATGGAGAAGGCGCGGTGCGGCGGCGCGTCCTGCTCGGTCCTGCACATCACGGTCGTGTACGCGGCCCGCGACGCCCCGGTCGTGAACCACTTGTGCCCGTTGATCACCCATTCGCCGCCGTCGAGCACGGCCGACGTGGTGATCTGCGTGGGGTCGCTGCTGGAGACGCCCGGCTCGGTCATCGCGAAGCTGGGGGAGATGTCGCCGCGCACCAGCGGCTCCAGGAACCGCTCGCGCTGCTCGGACGAGGCGTGCTCGTGCAGCATCAGGGAGTCCTGCAGCGTGTACGTGCCCAGCGCGATCTGCCCGTACTCGCTGCGCCCCTGCACCTCGTTGACGTAGACGTAGTCGAGGAACGGCAGGCCGCCACCGCCCAGCTCGCGGGGGTGGCCCAGCGCCCACAGGCCCTCCTTCTTGGCCTGCGTGCGCAGCTCGTCCAGCGCGACCGCGGCGGCGGGCCCGCCCGCGTGCAGCACCGGCTCGGCGGGCTCGACCCGCTCGGTCATGAACGCGTGCACGGCGTCGCGGATCGGCCGGACGCCGTCGGGGACGGCGAAGTTCATAAAACGAACCCAACCCGAAACCCGGGCGATGGTCAACGGCTCAGGGCAGCCAGCTCACCCGGCCGCGCAGGAACGCGTACCCGACGAACGCGACGGCGTCGATGAGCGTGTGGGCCACGATCAGCGGCATGGCCCGCCCCCACCGCTGGTAGAGCCGCCCGAACACCAGCCCCATCACCACGTTCCCGACGAACCCGCCGAAGCCCTGATACAGGTGGTACGACCCGCGCAGCAGCGACGACACCACCACCGCCTTCCACGGCGTCCACCCGGCCTGCCCGAGCCGGTGCAGCAGGTATCCGGCGACGATGACCTCCTCCAGCACCCCGTTCTGCGCGGCGGCCAGCAGCAGCACCGGCACCTGCCACCACTCCTCGGGCAGCGCGCCGGGCACGACGGTCAGGTTCACCCCCGACGCCCACACCACGAGGTAGAACGCCAGCCCCGAGCCGCCGATCGCGGCCGCCAGGAGCGCGCCGCGCGCCAGGTCGCCGCCCGGGCGGCGGAAGTCCGCGCCGATCGTGCGCAGCGACTCGCCCGAGCGCACCATCAGGTACGCCACCAGCCCCACCGGCGCCACCGCGATCGCGATCTGCGCGAGCTGCAACGCCAGGTCCAGCCAGGGCCGGCCGGGCGCCATGGACCCGACGAGCACGGCCTGCTGGCCCTTGAGCTCGCGCGGCGCCGTCAGCGACCCGATCAGCCGCACCATCGCGATCAGGGCGCTGGCGCCCAGCGAGACCGACATGACGACGAAGATCTCGGCCTTGATGAGGCGGGGCGCGAGCACGTATGCCGGATCGAGGGGGGACTGAGTGTGCATGTGCGCAGATTAGCCGGTACATGATCGGACCCTGATAAAAGGGGATATGTCGCCCGGCTCTTGGGGAGCGGGCGTCCGCTCTGCTAGGCAGGGGGTGTGACACGCACCCCACCGCACGACGTCCCCGCAGCGGCCGAGCTGGTGGCCGCCGTCCGCGACTTCCTGGAGACCGACGTGCTGCCCGCCGTCGAGGGCCGCGTCCGCTACCACACCCGCGTGGCCATCAACGTGCTCGGCATGGTCGAGCGGGAGATCGAGCTGGGCCCCGCCCAGGCCGAGCGGCACGCCGCGAGCCTGGCCGCGCTGGGCGTGGCGGACGACGCCGAGCTGGCCGCCGCCGTCCGCGAGGGCCGCCTCGCCGACGACGGCGCCCTCATGGCGGCCCTGGAGCAGGCGGTACGCGCCAAGCTGGAGGTGGCCAACCCCGGCTACCTCACCCCGGAATGACGACGCGGCCCGCCCCCCGGCAGGGGACGGGCCGCGCGGGACTCGGGTCAGTGCGACCCGGTGAGGTCCAGGTCCTTGACCTTGGGGTCGCCCTCGTCGGCGAAGTAGTCGTCCTGGGCGGTGGCGTCCTTGCCGTCGGCCACCTTGGCGGCCTTGAAGATCACCGTGCCCACGACGGCCACGATCAGGTTGACGGCCAGCGCCAGGAACCCGGCGTAGATCGTCATCTTGGTGTCGAAGCCGAGGTTCGACAGCCCGAACGCCGAGCCGCCGAAGTGCTGCTTGCCGCTGGCCGGGTTCGGGATGAGGTAGAGCATCCACATGCCGGCCGCCAGGCCGAGCGCCCAGCCCGCGATCAGGCCGCCCTTGTGGAACCAGCGCGTGTACAGGCCCAGCGCCACCGACGGCAGCGTCTGCAGGATGATCACACCGCCGATGAGCTGCAGGTCGATCGAGAACTGCGGGTCGAGCAGCAGGATGCACGCCACCGCGCCGACCTTGACCAGCAACGAGACGATCTTGGAGACGCCGGCCTCCTGGGCGTCGGTGGCGTTCTTGTTGATGTACTCGCGGTAGATGTTGCGGGTGAACAGGTTCGCCGCGGCGATCGACATGATCGCCGCCGGGACGAGCGCGCCGATGCCGACGGCCGCGTACGCCACGCCGGTGAACCAGTCCGGGAACATCTTGTCGAACAGCAGCGGCACGACGGTGTTGTTGTCGACCTTGCCGTCCGTCACGATCGGCTTCACGCCCGCGGAGATGGCCATGAAGCCGAGCAGCGCGATCAGGCCCAGCACCAGGCTGTAGGCGGGCAGCGCCGACATGTTGCGCTTGATCACGTTGCGGTTCTTGGAGGCCAGCACGCCGGTGAGGCTGTGCGGGTACAGGAACAGCGCCAGCGCCGAGCCGAAGGCCAGCGTCACGTACTGGAGCTGGTTGTTGGCGTTGAGGAAGATGCCGTCGCCGGCGTTGGGGGTGGCCGCGAACTTGTCCTGGGCCGCCTGGAAGATCGAGTCCCAGCCGCCCAGCCTGGCCGGGATGTAGATGACCGCGGCCAGGATCACGATGTAGATCAGCGTGTCCTTGACGAACGCGATCAGGGCGGGCGCGCGCAGGCCGGACTGGTAGGTGTAGGCCGCCAGGATCGCGAAGGCGATGATGATCGGCAGGTGCCCGGTGATGCCCATCGCCTTGAGCACGGCCTCGATGCCGATGAGCTGCAGCGCGATGTACGGCATCGTGGCGATGAGACCGGTGATCGCGATGAGGAGGGCGAGCGTCGGCGACCCGAACCGGGCCCTGACGAAGTCGGCGGGCGTGACGAATCCGTGCACGTGCGACACCGACCACATGCGGGCCAGCACCAGGAACACCAGCGGGTACACCACGACGGTGTACGGCAGCGCGTAGAAGCCGAGCGCGCCTGAGCTGAACACCAGCGCGGGCACCGCGACGAAGGTGTAGGCGGTGTAGAGGTCGCCGCCGACCAGGAACCAGGTGATCCAGGAGCCGAAGCTGCGCCCGCCCAGCCCCCACTCGTTGAGGCTGGCCAGGTCGTTGGGCCGCCGCCAGCGCGCGGCGACGAAGCCCATGCCGCTGACGATCGCGAACAGCAGGATGAAGACGACCAGCTCGGTCGTGTGCCCGCTCACTTCGTCATCCTGTAGACGATGGTGGTGCAGACGACGCCGACCGCGACGAAGGCGATCTGCAGCCAGTAGAAGAGCGGGAAGCCCAGCAGGCGCGGCTCGTCGGCGTTGAACAGGAACGTCAGCAACGGCAGCACGATAGGCACGACGAGCAGCCAGTTCCAGGGGCTGCGGTCGGTGCGTGGCTGCCCGGGTTCCCCGGTAGTCATCGTCCCTCCGATGAACGGATCAGGACCCGGCTGTTGACCGGGTCCTGACGTGTGTGTCAATGGAGGGAGGTTAGCTTTTCGGGGATATTAAACCCAATGTCCGCCGTGTTACGGTTTGGCCTAAATGTCGAGATGAAATCTCGGCATGTGAGACGGCATGCCGGGGCGGACCACGGAAACCCTAACGACGGGTGCGTGGTGAGCGGGATCGCCGATCGGCGAGCGGTCATTTACTCGCGTTGAGCGGTCAGGTCCTCGGCGATGTCCCGGGCGCCGTACCCGTCGGGCGCCGCCACCTCCACGATCGGCTCCGGCCGGTCGTCGAACTCCAGCCGCAGCGCCCGCACCATCGTGGCGTGCATCTCGTACAGGCACGTCACGTACGTCAGCTCCAGGATCTGCTCGTCCGGCAGATGCCGCTTGAGCACGGCGAACACCTCGTCGTGCACCCGGCCGCCGTCGAGCACCAGCGCGTCGGTGTAGGCCAGCACGGCCCGCTCCAGCTCGTCGAACAGGTCGCTGACCGCCCAGTGCGCGACCGCGCGCACCTTCTCCTCCGGCACGCCGAGCGCCCGGAGCTGCTTGCAGTGCTGGGAGTAGACGAACTGGCTCTGCCGCGCCCACCCGGCCCTGACCTGGCCCAGCTCGCGCAGCACCGGGTCCAGCGCGGTGCCCCGGTAGACCTCGAAGCCCTTGACGCAGTGCCGGAAGATCTTCGGGTCGAGCGCGAACACCTCCCACCAGTCGCCGGGCGAGCCGGTGGCCGTGCCCGAGCCGTCGGGCAGGATCAGGCGGTCGTGGAAGAACTGGACGACGGGATCGGTCATCTCCTCGCGCGGCACCCGCCGCAGGCGCGGCATCAGAGCGTCCGGTCCGCCGCGGTGCGGGGCTCGTGCCGCACGTCGCCCGGCTGCCCCACCTGCCTGGTCCAGGCGGCGAACTCGACCAGGACCCCGTCGGGGTCCTTGAAGTAGATCGACCTGACGAACACGCCCTCGTGCATCTCCGGCGCCACGCCGAACTCGCTGTCGTCGTGGTTGAGCAGCACACCCACGTCGATGCCCTTGGCGACCAGCCGGTCGCGGTACTCCTCGATCCGCTCCGGCGGCACGTCGAAGGCGATGTGGTTCATCGAGCCGACGGCCGACAGCAGCTCGCCTCGGTCGGGCAGGTTCTTCGGCGCCGAGACGCCCGGCACGCCGTCGGGCGCGTCGGGGAACCAGAAGAAGGCCAGCGCGTTGCCGCCGCCGCAGTCGAAGAAGAAGTGCTGCCCCCAGCCCATCGGCAGCTCGATGGTCTTGATCAGCGGCATGCCCAGCACGCCGGAGTAGAAGTCGACGGTCTGCTTCATGTCCGAGCAGACCAGCGCGACGTGATTGACCCCGCGGAGCTCGAATTCGCTGTTCATGGTAACTCCCTACTTATCACAGGGCTTTCCCGAAAAACATGACATGAGGTGTCGGCTTTCCAGGACACGATGAACCGCATGATCGTCGTAGTCGCGGGCGCGACCCGCGGAACGGGACGGGGCATCGCGGTGGCGCTGGGCGCGGCCGGAGCCACCGTCTACTGCACAGGCCGCAGCACCCGGGAGGGGCGCTCGGAGATGAACAGGCCGGAGACCATCGAGGAGACGGCCGATCTGGTCACCGCGGCCGGCGGCACCGGCATCCCGGTGCGCGCCGACTTCCTGGAGCAGGACCAGGTCGCCGCGCTGGCCGCGCGCGTCCGCGCCGAGCAGGGGCGGCTCGACGTGCTGATCAACGACGTGTGGGGCGGCGACCACCTCTGGGAGTGGGACACGCCGGTCTGGAAGCACGACCAGGACAAGGGCCTGCGCCTGCTCAGGCTGGCCATCGACACCCACCTCATCAGCAGCCGCCACCTGCTGCCCCTGCTGATCGAGAACGAGGGCGGCCTGGCCGTCGAGGTCACCGACGGCACCTGGGAGTTCAACCAGACCCGCTACCGGGAGAACGTCTACTACGACCTGGCCAAGATGTCGGTCAACCGGCTCGGCTTCGCCTGGTCGAACGAGCTGCGCCCGTACGGCGGCACCGGGCTGGCCGTGACGCCCGGCTTCCTGCGTTCGGAGGCCATGCTGGACAACTTCGGCGTCACCGAGGCCGACTGGCGCCAGGCCAAGGCGGACCCGGCCTGGATGGTCTCCGAGACCCCCGCCTACCTCGGCAGGGGCGTGGCAGCCCTGGCCCGGGACCCCGACCGGCAGCGCTGGTCCGGCAGGTCGGTGACCAGCGAGGAGCTGGCGGCGGCCTACGACGTGACCGACGTGGACGGCAGCCGCCCCCGCGTGTGGAGCTACATCACCGAGGTGCTGGAGCAGAACGGCGAGACCGGCTGGCAGGCCTACCGCTGACGCGGCTGGTCGTCGTAGAGACGGGCCATGCGGGCGGCGGCCTCGGCGACCATCGCCCGCAGCTCCGGCGGGTCCAGCACCTCCGCCTCCGGCCCGAACCGCAGCACCTGCGAGAACGCCACCGGCACCGACTCGACCTTCAGCCGCACGGTCCCGTCCGGCTGGAGCGAGGCCAGCGCGTCCTCCAGCGCGGCCGGGTCGGCGACGTGCCGCAACATGCGCCGCCCCCGCTCGCTCAGCCGCAGCGTCACCACCTCCCGCAGCAGCGACCGGGCGAACTGCGCGGCCTGCCCCGCCCAGAACGCCGCCAGGTCGAAGCCGGGATCCCGGTCGAACTGCTCCTCCAGCACCGAGATCTCGCCGAACCGGTGCACCCGGAAGATCAGGAACCGGGTCCTGAGCCGCGCCGCGAGATACCAGACGCCCGCCTTGAGCACGAGCCCGTACGGCTCCAGCACGCGCGGGTTGTCCTTGTAGACGGCCGAGACGCGCCGGTCCCGCCACACGGCCCTGGCCAGCGGCGCCAGCGCGGCAGGCGGCGGGTCGTCGCCCGCCCACCAGCCGGGCGCGTCGAGGTGGAAGCGCTGCGCGGCGGCGGCGGGGGCGTCGCGCAGCGCGGGGGACAGCGCGGCGGCCGCCTTCAGCCGGGCCGTGGCCGCCACGTCCTGCAACCCCATCTCGCGCAGCGCCGCCGGCACCCCCGACAGGAACAGCGCCTCGGCCTCGGCCCTGTCCAGCCCGGTCAGCCGGGTGCGGTAGCCGTCGAGCAGCCGGTAGCCGCCGCCCCGCCCCCGGTCGGCGTAGACGGGCACGCCCGCCTCCGCCAGCGCCAGCACGTCGCGGTGCACCGTGCGCTCGGACACCTCCAGCTCCCTGGCCAGCTCGGCCGCCGTCATCCCGCCCCGGCCCTGCAGCAGCAGGACCAGCGACATCAGGCGTGCGGCGCGCACAGCGGCAGCACCACGGCGGAGGGGCGGTCGGGGGAGTGGAAGACCTCGACGTCGGCGGGCACCATCGTGCCGGCCGCGCCGAGCAGGTCGCCGGTGCCGTGGTTGCGGGCGATCGTCGGGTACGCCCCCGCCGCCACGTGCACCCTGATCCGGTGGCCGCGCCGGAACCGGTGGGCCATCGGCCACAGCTCGACGTGCACCCTGCGTACCTCGTCCACCCCGCCTCCGAGGCGGCGCACGCCCTCGCACACGTTCATCGAGCGCCCGTCCGGATGCACGTCGCACACCCGCACCACCACGTCGGTGGACGGCGTGCTGGACCGCACGAACAGCTCCGCGCGGACCGGCCCGATCATCTCCACGTCCGTCTCCAGCGCCGCCGAGCTGTAGACCAGCACGTCGCGGCGCTGCTCCAGCCGCCGCTGATCGCGCGGCCGGGAGTCGCCCAGCAGGACGGGGCCGCCGACCGACGGCGTCGGATGGGCCGGGTGGTAGCGGAATCGGTCGGGCTCCGCCTCCAGCGGCCCCTCGACGCCGAGCCCGGCCCCGCGCTGCAGGTGCCAGCGCTGCTCCCGCATGCCGGGCACCGGCCAGTCGGGCTCGTCGCGCCACTCCTCGGCGCCCGTCATGTAGATCCGCACCGGGTCGGGCCTCAGCCGGGAGCGGTCGCCGAGCAGGTGCGCGCGGAACCAGGCCGACGCCTCGGCCATCGTCGGCCGGCCGTGCCTGGCGTCGATGTGGTACCAGGGCCCGATCGTCAGGTACGGCCGCCGGCCCGCCGCCCGCAGCGCCGCGTAGTCCTTGAGCTGCCACGGCAGGAACACGTCGTACCAGCCGCCCAGCATGGTGACCGCCGCGTCCACCTCGCCCACCCTGGCGGAGAAGTCGCGCTTGGCCCAGTAGGGGACGGCCGGGTCGGCGTGATGCGCGAGGAGGTCCTGGAAGAACGGCAGCGGATGCCCCGCCGAGGCCAGGTCGAGCTCCGCCATGGGACGGCCCGACAGGACCGCCCTGCGGGTGAGCCGGGGCGCGGTCAGCACCGAGGTGCTGCCGCCGAAGCGGCGGGACATGCCGTCGGTGAGCGTCGTCCAGCTCAGCGCCGACTCCAGCGCGAACGCGCCGCCCACGTACGCCGCGTCCCTGAACTGGGAGGCGGTGATCTGCAGGGCCATGGCCTTGAGCTCCGATCCGGCGTAGGGCGCGACGGCCCACTGGGTGTAGCCGAGATAGGAGGGGCCGAACATCGCGAACGAGCCACCGTACCAGGGCTGCTCGCGCAGCCAGGAAACGGTGGCCAGGCCGTCCTCGTGCTCGTCGCCGAGCGGGTCGAGCAGGCCGCCTGAGCCGAAACCGCCCCGGCAGCTCTGGATGACGACGTGGAAGCCCTGCCGGGCGAAGCCGCGGCCGTAGTACCAGCCGAACAGGCCGCGCCGGCCGTAGGGGGAGCGCATCAGGATGACGGGGGCCCGCTCCCCTCCCGGGGCGTAGTGGTCGGCCAGCAGTGTCACGCCGTCGGGCATCGGCACCGGTAGATCACGCTGGAGCCGTACGCGTCTCATATACCAACCAGTAACATAGCCGCCCCGGTGTGCGGTAGCCCGGGGCAGTGGTTGCGCAATCAGCCGAGCTGGACCGCGATGTCGCTGACCTGGCGGCTGGACGGGAACGTTCCAACCACGGTCGCGGCGCCGGTCAGCACGTTCACGGTGTAGAAGCGGTAGGCGCCGTCCGCCTTGAGCGTGGCGTAGCCGGTGTTCGCCACCGTCACGCCCTTCTTGAGCTGGCTGTAGACGTCGAAGCCCGCGTCAGCGGCGGCGTTGATCACTGGGTCCACGCCCAGCTTGCCCGTCGGCGCCAGGCTGCCCGCGTTGGCGGGCGACTGCGCCGAGACCTGGTCGGCCGTCGTGTCCACGTCGAACAGCGTGGTCGCGGTGGAGGCGTCGAGGTCGTTGTTGGTGTAACCGGCCCCCGTCACGCCCAGCGCGGTCGCGCCGGCGGTCGCGGGCGGCACGGGCGGGTTGGTGAGCGTGCCGTCGTTGGCGGTCTGGCCCGCGGCGGGCGCGCCGTTCGGGTCGTCCAGGTTGTGCCGCAGGTTCTGGCCGGTGTCGCTGATGACGCGCAGCCGGTTGGCGGCGGGGTTGAAGTCGACGCCGAAGTTCTGGCCGTTCAGCGCCACGCTGAGCTGCGACACCTTGGTGGCCTTGGCCTTGCCGTCCACGGTGTAGACGCCGCCCTTGTCGCCCACCGCGTACAGCTTGCCGTTCTGCACGCGGTAGTCGATGCCGACGACCTTCATGTCGCCCTTGAGGCCGCTGATCTTGCCCACCCGGTTCACGCTCTTCGGGTTGCCCGCGTCGAAGGTGACCAGCTCGCCCATGGTGGTCAGGCCGGTGACCCGGGGGCCTTCGTCGCGGGTGTGCGCCTGCGCGGGCGAGGCCGCCAGTACCGCGCCCGCGCCGAGCACCGTAACGGCGAGCGCCAGTTGCTTACGCATGGGATCTCTCCTTTGAAGGGTGTTGCCTTGCCTCCTTCTTCGCTCGGGACTCGGTCTTGGATGTCGCGGGCCCGTCGCGCCGCGGGCCCGCGACACGTTCCTACGGGGTCGCCTTGTCAGGGCGCTCCGAGATGCGCAGCCCGTTCACGATCGTCGCGCCCTGCCGGGTCGCGAAGCGCACGTTGAGCTGCCCGTCGGTCACCTTCACCGTGTACTGCCTGCTCACCGCCGTGTACGTGCCCGACTCCAGCGCCAGGTCGAGCGCGGGGATCGCGAGCTGGCCCTCGACCAGGACATCGAACACGCGCTGGCCCATCCGCATGTTCCTGATCTCGGCGAAGTCCAGCTCCACCGTGTACGTCCCGGCGGGCACGTTGTCGAACCGGTACTCCAGCATCGACTCCCTGGCCGTCCTGAACAGCGCCTGGTCCGTCGTGCCGGCGATGGTCCTGGACGTGCTCTGCGTCCTGTTCTGGTTGGTCAGGTAGCCGTAGCCGCCCGCGGCGTACTTCCTGTCGGGCGTCCAGGTGTCGCCGGCGGCGTCCACGTAGTTCCGCGTGGCGCCGGTGTCGATGGCCACCTGGTGCCTGGGCACCACGACCGTCACCTTGATCTCGATGGTGGGCTGCCTGCCGCTGGCCGACTTGACCAGCAGCTTGCCCTCCTTGAACGTGCCGGGCGCCACCCCGGCGCTGGACACCGCCACCTGGAGGGTGACCGCCTGCCCCTTGGCCAGCTCGCCCGACGCCGGCGTCACCGTGAACCACGGCTCGCCCGTCACCGTGTACGGCGTCGGCGACCCCAGGTTCGTCAGCTCCACCGGCCGCGTCCGGCTCGACTCGGCCGGCATCACCACGGTCAGCTCCGCCACCGACGCGCTCACCCGGCCCGTGACCAGCGCCGTGTCGATCCGCGTCACCGTCGTCGCCGCCACCGTGACCGGCTGGGTGAACGTGCCGTAGTGCTCCTTGGACACCACGACCTCGTAGTCGCCGGCCAGCACCTGCCCGTAGAACGAGCCGTCCGCGCCGGTCGTGAACGTGGCCACGTCGCCCACCTTCACCGTCGCCCCGGCGATCGGGTCGCCGTCGTTGGCGTCGGTGACCTTGCCGGTGACCAGGCCGTGCCTGCTGGCCGTGAACGTCAGGCCCTGCCCGGTCGCCACCACCGGCTCCTCGTAGGAGTACAGCAGCGCGTCGTTGCCCGCCGCGTTCTCGATGCCGATCGTGGCGCTGGTGCCCCGGTCGCGCTCGCTCTCGATGTCCTTGTACCGGAAGGCGATCGAGCCGTCCTCGCCCAGCAGCGCCGCGAACGACACCCGCTGCGCGCCCTCGTTGTAGAAGGTGACGTTGCGCCACTCCACCACGAACGTCCGGTGCGGCGCCGTGCCCGACACCGCCGTGTAGATCCCGGCCTGGGCGTCCACGATGAGGTCGTCCCAATAGGGGTAGACGGCGTTGTTGGGCGTCCCCGACGTCGGCAGGCGGCCGTTGCTGCCGGTCGTGACCCGGTCGGCGGCGAACGTGACGAACCCGTTCGTGCCGATCCACGCCTTGGTGTGGCCCGTGCCGTAGAACGGCACCGGGAACGGCAGCGTCACCTGCTGCGCCTCGTCGTCGCCGGTCAGCGCCAGCTTCTCGGCGCCCGCCGCGTACGGCTGCGCGCCGCTGCGGCAGGTGTAGCCGAAGTTGTCGCCGCGCAGCGGCAGCTCGACGTCCTTCGTCAGGTCACCGGCCACCGTCACCGCCGCGGTCGCGGCGCTGGAGCAGCGGGAGGACGGGGTGATCCGCAGCTCGTACGTGCCGTGCGGCAGCGTCATCGAGTACCGCCCCGACGCGTCGGTCACCGCGCTCACCGGCGTGCCGGCGGCCACCACCGTCGCGGCGGGCTCCGGCGTGCCGGCGGTGGTGACCGTGCCCGACACGACGCCCGTCGGCAGCGGCGTCATCGGCACGTCCGCCGTCGCGGCCTGCTCGGCGGTGATCGTGACGGCGGCGGTGGCGGTGGCGTAACCGAACTTCTCCGCGCTCAGCTCGTACGAGCCGGCCAGCAGGCGCGGGATGGCGTACGCGCCGTCGGCGCCGGTGACGATGGTGCGGGTCATCGGGCCGGTCACCGTCACGCTCACGCCGGACAGCGGCCGGCCGCCCTCCGTCACCGTGCCGGACAGGTCGCCCAGGCCCTCGTCGGGCGCGGCCAGCACGGCGGCGTAGGTGTCCAGCCTGCCCTCGCCCCAGATGTTGTTGTCGGCCGCGGTGCCGCCGCAGGAGGTGTCGGCGACGTCCACGGCGGTGCCGTCCAGCAGCGGCCGGGTGGCCGCCACGTTCCCCTGCAGACCGGGGGAGCCCGACCAGATGAGCGCCACCGTGGCCGCCACGTGCGGGGAGGCCATCGACGTGCCGGTGAAGCTGTCGTAGCCGCCAGGGATCGAGGAGCGCACGTTCACGCCGGGCGCCGCGATGTTGGGCTTGATCTCGCCGTTCTCGCCCTCGCCCTTGCTGGAGCGCGCGTAGAGCGCGTTGCCGACGTCGAAGGCGCCCGCGCTGTACGCGCTCTGGTACTGGCCGGGCGAGCCGCTGCTGTCGCAGGCCGGGCCCTCGTTGCCGTTGGAGAAGGCGGGGAAGATGCCCGCCGCCAGCCACGAGTCCACGACCTCCTTGTAGAACGGGTCGAAGCCGGGGCCGCCCCAGGAGTTGTTGACGATGTCAGGCGCCAGGTCGGGCCGCGGGTTCTGGCCGTTGAGGTCGGTGGGCCGCACCACCCACTCGCCCGCCGCCAGCAGGGAGGCGTCGGTGCAGGTGTTGACCTCGCAGCCCTTGACGGCGATCCACTTGGCGCCGGGCGCGACGCCGAGGCCGTTCGCGCCGACCATGGTGCCCATCACGTGCGTGCCGTGGTCGTTGTTGTCGCAGGGCGCGGCCGTCGGGCAGATGCCCGCCGGGTCGAACCAGTTGTAGTCGTGGGTGTAGGTGCCGTCCGGGTTCCTGCCCCGGTAGCTTGCTGCCAGGTCGGGGTGGTCGAACTGCACGCCGGAGTCGATGTTGGCGACCACGATGCCCTCGCCGCGGTTGCCCAGTTCGTCCCACACGCGCGGGGCGTTGACCCGGTCGATGTTCCACTCCACCGCGTTCACCCTGGCCTGGGCGGTTCCGGCGACCGGCTTGGGCAGGGTGAGCGTGCGCACCGGGTCGATGCGCTCGACGTCGGGCAGGCTCGCGATCTCGGCTGCCAGCTTCTCGCCGGCGGTCACCTTGACCGCGTTGACGATCCAGAACGGGGTGTAGTCGGCGTGGTGGGTGTCGAGCAGCTTGCGCAGGTCCTGCTGGGACGCTTGCGCCTGCTCGGTCTTGGCCTCGAAGACCGCTTCGGCCTTCGCCTCCTTCGTCAGGGCCCGGCGGGCGCCGCTCAGATCGGCGGCGCCCTTCATCCGCACCCAGAAGGTGGCCTTGTCGTCCTGGGCCAATTGCGCCTGGACTGTTGCGTCGATCTTGCCGGGATCCGGCGCCGCCTGCGCCGCCGCCTGCGGGACCAGCAGGCCGGCGACGGTGGCGATCCCTAAGAGGACCGCACGCCAGCGGGGGGTGTGGGGCACTGGCTCTCCTTCACGACACGGGGAGAGGTGATCTTTACGCCTCTGTCGAGAAGGGTGAAGAGATCTTGTTCGGAAAGCAATAGATGTCGTGAAAAGTTACTTTGCCGATGGAAATGTAATGTGGTCAGCCCGATAACCCATCTGCCGGAGGACGTCGATGAAGTGCGCCTTTATCGCCTCCGCGTCCTCGTGGTCGGCCTCCAGCCCCACTTCGTACAGCACGGCGCCGGTCAGGATCCGCTCCACCACCTCCACGTCCACGTCCCCGGGAAGCAGCCCCGCGTCGCGCGCCCGGCTGAGCGTCTCCCGCACCATGGCCGCCCGCCGCCCGCCGTTGACCGTCCGGTACGTGCCCACCAGCTCCGGGTAGTCGTCCGCGCTGCCGTACAGGCGGCGCAGCAGGCGGCGGTGGCGCGGCACCGCCAGGTACCCCGCCCAGTCGCCGAGCATGTGCTCCACGTCGCGCCAGCCGGTGAAGGCCGGGTCCTGGTCGTGGTTGGCCCACTGCAGGGTGCGTACGAGCAGCGCGGTCTTGTCGGCGAAGCGGCGGTAGACCGTCGCCCGCGTCACCCCGGCCCGCCTGGCCACCTGCTCGATGCTGAGCTGCGCCGCGCCGTGCTCGATGAGCAGGTCCAGGGCGGCCGACAGGATGGCGAGATCGGCCTCCTGACTGCGCGGCCGCCCCGGGGTGCGCTCCGCCGTCACCGCGTGTCCCACGTGACGGGCAGGCTGTGCACGCCGTAGATCAGCATGTCCGTGCGGAGCGGCACCTCGCCGGGCTCGACCGCCAGCCGCAGCGACGGGAACCGCTCGAACAGCGCCGGATACCCCGCCCGCATCTCCACCCGCGCGAGCTGCTGCCCCAGGCACTGGTGCACGCCGTGGCCGAAGCTCACGTGCCCGCCGCTCGCCCTGAGCAGATCCAGCCGGTCGGGGTCGGCGAACCGGCCGGGATCGCGGTTGGCCGCCGAGATCGAGACGGTGACCGTCTCCCCGGCACTCACCAGCTCGCCGCCCAGCTCGACGTCCTCCAGCGCCGTCCGCACCAGGAAGGGCACCACGCTGAGGTAGCGCAGCAGCTCCTCCACCACCTGCTCCACCCCTCCAGATCCCGGGCGGTCCGGCCGCGCGCGCAGCACGGCGAGCTGCTCCGGGTGCCGCAGCAGCGCGAACGTGCCCAGGGAGAGCATGTTGGCCGTGGTGTCCAGGCCCGCGCCGAGCAGCATGAAGCCGATGTTGGCCAGCTCCTCGTCGTCGAGGTCGCTCTTGGTGAGCCCGCTGAGCATGTCGTCGGTCGGCGCGCCCCGCTTGGCCTGGACGAGCTCCTTCATGTGGGCCTGCATCGCCAGGTAGGCCGCGATCTTCTCCTCGCGCGGCACGTCCGTGCGCATGAGCGTGGTGCCCTGCGCCATGAACCGCTCGCGGTCCTGCTCGGGCACGCCGAGCAGCTCGCAGATCACCACGGCCGGGATCGGCGCCGTGAACGCCGTCACCAGGTCGGCCGGCGGGCCCTGCCGCTCCATCGCGTCGAGGTGCAGGCGGGTGACCTCCTCGATCCGCTCGCTGAGCTGCCGCATCCTGCGCACGGTGAACTCGCCGGTGAGCAGGTGCCGGTAGCGGGTGTGCACGGGCGGGTCGGTCGAGATGAACATGCCGGGGGGAGCGGGCTGCCCGGCCTGCCCGCCGGAGTCGGTGGGCAGGTGCCGCAGCTCGGAGCGGGCGCTGAAACGCCGGTCGGCCAGCACCTCGCGGACCAGCGCGTGGCTGGTGACCAGCCAGCCGAGATGGCCGTCGGGGTAGGCCAGGCGGGTGATGGGCCGGCTCTCGCGCAGCCCGGCCAGCTCCACGGGCGGGTCGAACGGGGTGGGCCGCCCGGAGGGCAGCACGATCGCCTCTGTCGGGGTCATGGGGGCTCCTCTCGCCTAATATCAATACAGTACAGCTCTGTATTGAAACTAGCGCAAGGGGTCGGGCGGGTCGCGTTGCGCGATCATGGTCCGCCGGTTACTCTGGACGGCATGCGAACTCACGCTCAGCTCCAGTGGTGGCGCCGCTCCTAGGCGGCGCGTGTTTCGCATTCCTTCAACGGACGGCCGCCCCGGATAGGCGGCCTTTCTCGTGTCCGCCCCGGGGCTCGATCATTTGATGTGGCAAAGGGGCAGCAAGTGGAGACGAGCGGATATACCACCGCCGGGGGCATCGGTGTCGAGCGCGAGACACGCGAGGTGGACGAGGCCGCCCTCGAAGAGATCGTGACAGCCCTGTCGGAGCGGCGCGGCGGCGCCTTCTCCTCCGGCATGGACTACCCGGGCCGCTACAGCCGATGGGCGTTCGGCTACGTCGACCCGTGCCTGGAGCTGGTCGCCAGGGGCCGCACCATCTCGGCGACCGCGCTCAACGAGCGCGGCCGGGTCGTGCTGCCCGCCGTCACCTCCTGCCTGCTGGCCGCGGGCAAGCCGGTCACCGAGCCCACCGCCGACCGCGTCGAGGTGTACGTCGCCGAATCCGAGGACCTGCTTCCCGAGGAGATGCGCAGCCGCAGGCCCACCGTGTTCACCGCGATCCGCGAGGTCATCGCAGCCTTCCAGGGCGACGACCCGCACCTCGGGCTCTACGGCGCGTTCGGCTACGACCTGGCCTTCCAGTTCGAGCCCATCAGGCAGGAGCTCGTCCGCCCCGACGACCAGCGCGACCTCGTGCTGCACCTGCCCGACCGGCTGGTCGTGATCGACCGGCAGCGGGAGACCAGCTTCGAGTACCGCTACGAGTTCACCGTCGACGGCGCCACCACCCGCGGCCTGGAGCGCACCGGCGCCTCCGCCCCGCCGGTCACCCCGGCAGAGCTGCCCGCCGACCCGGTGCGAGGCGAGTACGCCAAGGTCGTGGCCGCCGCCAAGGAGAAGTTCAAGCGCGGCGACCTGTTCGAGGTCGTGCCCGGCCAGGTCTTCCACGCCACCTGCGCCGACCCGTCCGCCTTCTACCGGGGCCTGCGCCACAGCAACCCCGCCCCGTACGAGTTCATCATCAGCCTCGGCGAGGGCGAGCACCTGGTCGGCGCCTCACCCGAGATGTACGTCCGCGTCACCGGCGACCGCGTCGAGACCTGCCCCATCTCGGGCACGATCGCCCGCGGCAGCAACCCGGTCGAGGACGCCGAGGCCATCCGCACCCTCCTGTCCAGCGTGAAGGAGGAGTCGGAGCTGACGATGTGCACCGACGTCGACCGCAACGACAAGTCGCGCATCTGCGTCCCCGGCACCGTCAAGGTCATCGGCCGCCGCCAGATCGAGCTGTACTCCCGGCTGATCCACACCGTCGACCACATCGAGGGCCGGCTGCGTCCCGAGTTCGACGCCCTCGACGCCTTCCTCACCCACATGTGGGCCGTCACGGTGACCGGCGCGCCCAAGACGTGGGCCATGCAGTTCATCGAGGACCACGAGGCCACCACCCGCCGCTGGTACGGCGGCGCCATCGGCTTCATCGGCTTCGACGGCTCCATGAACACCGGCCTGACGCTGCGCACCGCGCAGATCAAGAACGGCGTGGCGACCGTCAGGGCCGGGGCCACGCTGCTGTTCGACAGCGACCCCGAGGCCGAGGAGCGCGAGACCGAGCTGAAGGCCAGCGCCCTGCTCGGCGCCCTGGCCGCGGTCAACCAGCCCGAGGCCGTGCAGCGGGCCGTGCCCAGGGAGCAGCCGGGCGAGGGCATGAAGGTGCTGCTCGTCGACCACGAGGACTCCTTCGTCAACACCCTGGCCGACTACTTCCGCCAGGAGGGCGCCGACGTCGTGACGCTGCGCCACGGCTTCCCGACCGCCATGATCGACGAGATCGCGCCCGATCTGGTCGTGCTCTCGCCCGGCCCCGGCTGGCCGACCGACTTCGGCATCTCCGCCCTGCTCGACCAGGTCTACGCCCGCGACCTGCCCGTCTTCGGCGTCTGCCTGGGCCTTCAGGCCATGGTGGAGCACGCCGGCGGCACGCTGGAGCTGCTCGACTACCCCGAGCACGGCAAGCGCGGCCAGGTCGGCAGGCTCGGCGACAGCGCGCTGCTGGAGGGGCTGCCCGGGGAGTTCACCGCGGCCCGCTACCACTCGCTGCACGCCAAGCGGCCCGGCGTGGTCGGCTTCACCCCGACCGCGCTGACGCCCGACGGCAACGTCATGGCGATCGAGGACCCGTCGCGGCGGCGCTTCGCCGTGCAGTTCCACCCCGAGTCGATCCTGACCCAGGAGGGCGGCGCGGGCGCGAAGATCATCGCGAACGTGCTGCGTCTGTCCCGCAGGTAGGTAAAACCCGGGCGGGAGCGTGCGGGGCTCCCCTAGAGTTCCCGCATGCTCCCCGTAGACCTGCCCGGCACGGTGCGTGACGCGCTGCTCGCCCCGCTCGTCGACCACCACTGCCACGGGGTGCGCCGCGACGACCTGAGCAGAGCGCAGTTCGAGCTGCTCAGCGGCGAGGGCGGCAGCCCGGCACCGCCCGGCACCACGCACTTCGACACGCCGTTCGGCGCGGCCGTGCGCCGCTGGTGCGCGCCGCTGCTCGACCTGGAGCCGCACGCGCCGCCCGCCGTCTACCTGGCCCGCCGCACCGAGCTGGGGGCGGGCGAGGTGAACCGGCGGCTGCTGACCGGCGCCGGGGTGGTGGCGTTCCTGGTGGACGCCTCCCCGGACACCTACGCCGACAGCCGCACCGCCGCCTCTGCCGCCCTCCACCCCGTCACCCACGCCGCCATGTTCGGCGGCACCCGTGACGCCGCCTCTGCCGCCACCCACGCCGCCACTTTTGGCGCCAGTAACGCCGCCACCCATGGCGCCAGTAACGCCGCCACCCATGGCGCCAGTAACGCCGCCACCCATGGCGCCAGTAACGCCGCCACCCATGGCGCCACTAACGCCGACGCCTATGGCGCCGCCCACGCCGACGCCTATGGCGCCACTAACGCCGCCACCTATGGCACCGCCCACGCCGACGCCTTTGGCACCACTCACGCCGACGCCTACGGCAGCGCCCACGCCGGCAGCCGCGCCGCCACGTCCGCCGGCTTCGCCCTCGACCTCGACGTGCTGACCGCCGCCGAGATGGGCCGTCACGGCGGCGCCGCCGCCGACGAACTCGTCCGGATCGAGCGCATCGAGCGGGACGTCGCCGCCACCGCGGAGCTGGCCGTGGACTACCTCGACAACCTGGCCGAGGAACTGGCCGCCAGGGCCGCCAGGGCGGTCGGCCTGAAGACCGTCATCGGCGCCCGCTGCGGCCTCGACTTCGACCCGGCCAGGCCCTCCAGGGGAGCGGTGATCGCGGCGGCCAACCGCCGCCTGTCCGACCCCAAGGAAGTGCTCACCGACCACGTCCTGCTGCGCTACCTGCTGTGGAGCGCGATCGACGTGGCCAGGGAGCGGGGCCTGCCCATGCAGTTCCACACCGGGTTCGGCGGGCAGACCGGCGAGCCGCACCGCGCCGACCCGGCCAGGCTGAGCGCGTTCGCCGCGGCGCTGCAGCCGCTCGGCGTGCCGGTGATCCTGCTGCACTGCTACCCGTTCCACCGCCAGGCCGCCCACCTGGCCGGGGTCTTCCCGCACGTGTACGTGGACGTCGGCCTGGCCCCGCCGCACGGCACCGCCGCCGCGGCCCGGGTCATGGACGAGATGCTGGAGCTGGCGCCGTTCCACAAGCAGCTCTTCAGCTCCGGCTGCCGCGGGCTGGCCGAGACCGGCTACCTGGGCGCGCTGACCTACCGGCGGGCCCTGGCCGCCGCGCTGGAGACGCGGATCGAGGCGGGGGAGTGGAGCACGTCCGACGCCGCCCGCGTCGCGCACATGATCGGGTCGGGGAACGCGCGGCGCGTCTATCGTTTGTGACGGCCGGGAAATCCATCATTCCCTTTTCAATTGATCGAATTGTGATTTGTCTCCCTGTCAATGTCCCGGTGATGATCGGGGGCGCCAGAAAACCATCGCACACACCTGGAGGTGTCGTGTCCTGGCGTCCCATCACCCTTGCCGCCGCGTTATGCGCGGCCTTGTTCTTCCCCGGTGTTGCAGTGGCGGAAGACCCGCCACCCGAGGTGGAGAACCGGGCGGGCACCCGCGCGCCCGCCGAGGTGCGCGGCTTGTCCGAGCCCGCCCAGGCGGGCGACCCCGTCGCCGCGGCCAGGGCGCACCTGGCCGACCCGCGCTACCACCTCGACCCCGCCGAGCTCACCCCGCTGCGGACCGTCGTGGACGGCCGGGACGAGACCGTCAGGTTCGCCCAGCGCCACCGCGGCCTGCCCGTCTTCGGCGCGCACTACCTCGTGCACTTCCGCACGGACGGCGGGCAGCGTGAGGTGGTCGGCGCGGGTGGCCGCTTCCTCACCGAGCTGAGCGTCGATCCGACCCCGTCCGTCACCGCGGACACCGCCGCCAGGATCGCCCGCGGCCTGATGTCCCGCTCCCACGGCGCGACCCAGAGCCCAGGCCAGGGCCACACTCAGGGCCGCGCTCAGGGCCCGGCTCAGGGCCCGGCTCAGGGCCCGGCGCAGGACGTGACCGCCAGGACCGGCGAGCTGGTCGTGGTGCCGCGCGGCGCTGGCGTGCTCGCCTGGCACGTCGTGCTCAGCGGGCGCGCCGCCGGACGTCCCCTGCTGCTCGACGCGTACGTGGACGCCCGCTCCGGCCGTCCCCTGTTCACCGTGGACCGGCTCCGGTACGAGGGCCCCGTGCAGGGCAGCGGCCAGACCGCCCACGGCCGGACCGTCACGCTCAACGCCTACCAGCGCGCCGACGGCGCCTACGAGCTGCGCGACCGCGGCCGCGCGATGTGGAACGGCACCACCGGCGAGATCCTCACCTACGACGCCCGTGGCGGCGACGTCTTCGACTACCTGGGATCGGGCATCCCGCCCGGCACCGAGCTCGCCCGTTCCGCGACGCCCGCGTTCGGCCCCGAGCACACCGACAGCGGCGCCGTGGACGCCCACTGGGGCGCCGGCCAGGTCTACGAGTTCTACCGGGGCCTCGGCCGCGACGGCCTCGACGGCCAGGGCGGCACCATGCACTCCGTCGTCAACGTCACCATCGACGGCGAGCCGTTCGCCAACGCCTTCTGGGACGGCACCAAGATGATCTACGGCGGAGGCGGCCCCGACTACCACTCCTTCGCCGCCAGCCTCGACGTGGTCGGCCACGAGATGACCCACGGCGTCATCCAGCACAGCGCCAACCTGGTCTACCTCGGCCAGTCGGGCGCGATCAACGAGGGCCTGGCCGACTACTTCGGCAACGCCGTCCAGGTCGACACGCTCGGCATCCCGATGAGCGACCCGAACGCGAGCCTGCTGGGCGAGGACCTGTGCAAGACCCTGCCGCCCACGGAATGCGCCGGCCGCGACCTCGGCGACGGCCGCGTGGCCGGCGAGGACTACCTCGGCGTGACCATCACCTTCGACAACGGCGGCGTGCACCTCAACTCCACGATCTTCTCCGGCGTCCTGTGGGACGTCAGGGAGCGGCTCGGCGGACGCAAGGCCGACAAGCTCGCCTACAAGGCGCTGACCGAGTACATGACGCCGCTCGACGACTTCACGGACGGCCGCCGCGCCGTCGAGTCGGCCGCCCGCGCCCTCGGCTGGTCCGCCCGCGACCGGCTGACGGTCGCGCTGGCGTTCGAGCGGCACGGCATCAGGCCGGGCTGGGAGCGGACCATCCGCACCGACAGCCGCGTGCTGATCGACAACATCACCGACTTCAACGCCATCCCCGACGTGGCCGGCGACCGTTACGTGATCTCCAACTCCTCGCCCGACGGCGCGGCCCCGCCCTGGATCCTCACCGGACGCCTGCGCGGCGGCAAGCCCGTGACGCTGTCGGAAGGCGACCGGTGGAACTACTACCCGGCGACCGACGGCAGGCAGGCCGTCTGGGCGTCGTACGACACCGCGCAGACCAGCTTCCAGATCCACGCCCGCCCACTCGACGCGAGCACCCCGCCGCGCCTCGTGTACCAGGCGCCCGACCTGGTCACCGAGCTGGACGTGGCCGGCGACGTCATCGCCTGGCAGATCTTCGAGCAGGCGAGCGGCGAGACGGAGATCTGGATCAAGCGCGGCGACGCCGCGCCGGTCAAGGTCACCGCGGCGGCCGGTGTCAGCGGGTACCAGCCGTCGCTCAACGGCGGCAGGCTCGCCTACGTGCGGGTCTGGGAGGAGGATGGCGCCCTCCACAGCACGCCCGCGATCTACGACGTGGCGGCCGGCACCGAGGTCGTCGTCCCCGAGGTGCCCGGCACCGGCGGCCTGCCCTCGGACAGCGCCATGCCGATCATGCTCAGCCGGTACGTCGCCTGGGCCGTCGACACCGACGCCGACGGCCGCTACGGCATCATGCGCGCCGCCGCCGACGGCACCGGAACCACCGCCGTCGTGCCCGACGGCCCCGCCGCGCCGCAGCCCATCTGGTTCCACGCCAACGACACCCGGGTGGCCATCGGGGCGTGGCCGGAGGGAGACACCCTGGAGAACGCCACCCTGCCGAAGATCTACCAGGCGCCGCTCACCGGCGGGCCGCTGCAGCGCTACTCCTGCAACAGAGGGCTGCAGGACTACTTCTCCGCCGGCGAGGGCGGCACGATCGCCTGGCTCGACGGGACCGCGGGCGACACCGACCTGGTGACCCGCGACAGGGCCGCCGTCCGCTGCTGACGCGCGTCATGTGACAAGGCATGCCAGGTCGCTGACCTGGTGAGGCGCCCGCCGTACTGAGGTGAGGGGGCGGCGGGCGCCGACTCGCGCGCGGGGCCGCGACCTGGTTTGCTTGGGCCGTCACACTGCCGATCCGAGCGGGGGCTCCCCATGCGCACAGTCGAACCCGAGGTCTACATCGTCGCCCGTCCGTCACTGGACTACGACGAGCTGGGCCGCTACCTGCGCGAGGTCGGCGGCGAGAGCTGGCTGGAGCGGCTCGACCGCGGCGACCTCGACGCCCAGAACCTCGCCGAGTTCGCCGGCCGGCTCTGCTACCGCTCCTTCGAGCCCGGCCTCAACCCCAACGTGGTCAAGATCAGGGACAACCAGGACGACTACCTGCGCAACATCCTGGCCAGCGCCCACGGGTCCGTCCTTGAGCACGTCAGCTTCAGCTTCGTGCTGCACAACGTCAGCCGCGTGCTCACGCACGAGCTGGTCAGGCACCGTCCCGGCGTGGCCATCTCGCAGGAGTCGCTGCGCTTCGTCCGGCTCGACGAGCTGCCGTTCTGGTTCCCCGAGTGGGCGCAGGCCGACGAGGAGCTGATGAAGCGCGCCACCGGCGTGCTGGAGCAGCTCGAGCAGTTCCAGCTCTGGATGGCCGAGCACTTCGGGCTCGACGAGGAGGGCGTGCCCTTCTCCGAGAAGAAGCACCGGACCTCGTTCATGCGCAGGTTCGCCCCCGAGGGCCTGGCGACCGGGCTGGTGTGGACGGCCAACGTGCGCACGCTGCGGCACACCATCGAGGCCCGCACCGCCGCCGGCGCGGAGGAGGAGATCCGCCTGCTGTTCCAGCGCATCGGCGAGCTGATGCGCCAGGAGGCCCCCGCCCTCTTCGGCGACTACGTCGTCGAGGACGGGGCCTGGATCCCGGGCTGGCGCAAGGTCTGAGACCCGGCGGCCACCACCCGGGGTGCGGCGCGCGGCGGGTGCCGGGCGGCTGAGCGATCAGGCGAGCGTGGCGGGTGCCG
Source organism: Nonomuraea sp. PA05 (assembly GCF_008086045.1). Lineage (GTDB taxonomy): Bacteria > Actinomycetota > Actinomycetes > Streptosporangiales > Streptosporangiaceae > Nonomuraea > Nonomuraea monospora. The sequence continues at coordinate 44,974 of NZ_VSEY01000001.1, forward strand.
GGCGGTCAGGCGAGCGCGGGGAGCACGTAGACCTCGGCGCCCGGCGGCAGCGCGCAGTCGAGGCCGCCGAGCCCCTGGGCGTTCTCCCCGCACACGATCATGCTGATGTGCCTGCGGATGCGCCCGTACTCGTCACGCAGCCGCTCCTCCAGCATCGGGTGCGTACGCCGCAGCATGTCGAGGGCCGAGCCCAGGGTGGGCGGCGAGTCGCGATCGGCGCCGACGGCGAAGACCTTGACCTCCGTACGCCCGCTCACCCACCTCCGCAGCGAGCTGGGCAGCACGAACACCACCATCGTCACCGGTTTCGACACCATGCGTCAGAGCACCGCCGCCCGCACCGTCAGTACGTCGGGCAGGTGCGTCGCGATCGGCGCCCACGTCTCGCCGTCGTCGAGCGAGCCGTAGACCTCGCCGTCGCGCGTGCCGAAGAACACCCCCGCCTCCGACGCCGTCATCGCGTCACGCAGCACGGTCGCGTGCACCGGCCCCTCGGGCAGCCCCTTCGAGAACGCCTGCCAGGTTCTGCCGCCGTCGTCGCTGCGGTGGGGCTGGTAGCGGTGCCCGACCGGGGTGCGGTCGATGTCGGCCGTCAGCGGCAGCACGTAGACCGTGTCGGGCCGCGTCGGGTGCACCACGACCGGGAACCCGAAGTCGGACGGCAGCGGCGAGCCGATGTCGTGCCAGCTCCCGCCGAAGTCGTCGCTGCGGTAGACGCCGAAATGGTGCTGCAGGTAGAGCCGCTCAGGCCGGGACGGGTGCATGGACACCTTGTGCACGCACTGCCCGTACTCCGGGTACTGCTGGCCCTCCGGCATGAACGGGGCGCGGATGTTCTTGTTGGCCGCCTCCCACGACAGGCCGCCGTCGGTGGAGCGGTAGAAGCCCGCGGCCGACACCGCGATCGCCATGATCTCCGGGTCGGTGGGGTGGTTGACGATCGTGTGCAGGCACAGGCCGCCGCCGCCCGGCTGCCAGTGCTCGCGGTGCGGGTGCTCCCAGAGCCCCTCGACCAGCCGGTAGGTGACACCGCGGTCCTCCGAGCGGAACAGCGCGGCGGGCTCGACGCCCGCCCACACCACGTCGGGCTCCGACGGCGAGGGCGCGAGCTGCCAGACCCTGGTCAGCGTGGCCCCGGTCTGCTCGGGGAAGGCGATCGGCGGCTGCTCGGCCTCCTGCCAGCTCGCGCCGAGGTCGTCGGAGTACATGACGGACGGGCCGAAGTGGCCGTACTCGATGCCGGCGAGCAGCCGGGGAGTGGTGCCGCGGGTGTCGATCGCGACCGAGGGGATCGCGACCGTGGAGAACTGGATCGGCTCGACCCTGAAGGGGCCGCCGCCGATCGAACGGGCGAGGAACAGGCCCTTGCGGGTGCCGATCGCGACCACTGCGTCACTCATCGAATCTCCTCAAGCGTGGAAACCTTGTCCTGCTGGGCGTGGGGAAGCGTGGGATGGTGCGGGGGAAATCCCCTTCCTCTGTGGCAGGGGAGCCGCCGTGGCGGAGCTCCCGTGCGGGCTTGCGGCCATCGTGCCACGCGCGACCGACAGTTACCGAGCACTGGGAGATTCCCCGCGCAAGCCGGGCGTGGACCGCCGGGCATTACCTGAGGGGTAATCGAGAGCCTTCCCCGCGACGGCTACGGTGTCCGGCATGGGAGCTGTGGCCGTACATGAGGATTCTTTCGGAGCGTTGCTGCGGTCGTGGCGGCAGCGGAGGCGGACGAGCCAGCTCGACCTGGCCATCGAGGCCGACGTGTCCGCCCGGCACATCAGTTTTCTGGAGACGGGCCGCGCCCGGCCGAGCCGCGAGATGGTGATGAGACTGGCCGAGGAGCTGGAGGTGCCGCTGCGGCACCGCAACAGGTTGCTGATGGCGGCCGGGTTCGCGCCCGTCTACCCCGAGCGGGAGGTGCGCGCCCCCGAGATGGAGGTGGTCCGGCAGGCGCTGGACAAGATCCTGGCCGGGCACGAGCCGTACCCGGCGGTGGTGGTGGACGCGACGTGGAACCTGGTGGCGGCGAACGCGGCCGCCGCGATGTTCATGGAGGGCGTGCCCGACGAGCTGCTGCGCGAGCCGATCAACGTGATGCGGCTGTCGCTGCACCCGCAGGCGATGGGCGGGCGGCTGCTCAACCTGGCCGAAGTGCGGGCCCACCTGCTGCACCAGCTCCGGCGGCAGGCCGAGATGTCCGGGAACGGGCAGCTCGCCGAGTTGCACGACGAGCTGGCGGCCTACACCTATCCGGGGGTGGACCTCAACGTGGCGCACGTGCCGGGGCCCGCCGACATCCTGGTGCCGCTGCGGATCGCGGCGGGGGATCGGGTGTTGTCCATGTTCACCACGATCGCCACGTTCGGGACGCCGGTGGACGTGACGGTGTCGGAGCTGGCCATCGAGACGTTCTGGCCGAGTGATGAGGAGACCGCCGCCGCGTTCCGCAAGCCCTGACGCGCTCCGGCCCCGCTCAGGAGCGGCCCCCCGTTGGCAGGACGCCTCCCAGGGCCCGTCTGCCCAGCGGGGCGCCTCCCAGGGCCCGCCTGCCCAGCGGGGCGCCTCCCAGGGGATCGTCCTCCGGCGGGGGTGCTTCCCAAAGGACCGTCCCTCCAGCAGGGCGCCTCCTTAGGGCCGCGCGCGAGGAGACCGGACCCTGGCGGGCGTCCGCTGAGGGACGGGACGCCGGCGAGCGCTCTGCGACGGGACGCCTGCGGGCGTCCGCGGAGGGACGGGGCGCTAGCGGGCGGTCGGGGGGACGGGACGCTAGCGGGCGGTCGGGGAGGCGACCGCTGGGGGCTCGCCGCTGGCGACGGCCGCCTCGATCGCGATCGTGGGCGGCTCCCCGCCCGTGACCGGTAACCCGCCGACGACGGTGTGCGTCCGCACGTCGAACGCCCCGCCGACCGGCGTCCCCGCCACCGCGAACGCCGGGAACGCCGCGCCCCCCGGCACCACGGAGGTGGAGATGTAGTCGCCCACCGTCCGCCCCTGCGTGCTGTTGGCCAGCCAGTCCAGCGCCATGCCCGCGTGCAGCTCGACCGGCGCCGACCAGCTCGCCCCGCCGTTGGTGGAGGAGGTGTAGGCGACCGTGAGCCGGCAGGCGGCGGGCGCGCAGGCGGCGTCGGGGTAGCGGTAGTAGGCCAGCGCGAGCCGGGCCCCCTTGCCGGAGCTGTCGCGGTCCACGCCGAGTCCGGGGATGAAGTGGTCGCCGCCGTCCTCGGTGACGCGCAGCACCTCGCCCCACGTGGCGCCGGAGGCCGAGCTGCTCAGCACGATGTCGTTGCCCGCGCACTCCACCTGGAAGCGGCAGTCCTGCCAGACGACGTACACGGTGCCGGCGGCGTCCACCTCGGCCGACGGCAGCGGCGCGGCGCGCAGCCCGCCCGCCACCGTGTGCCGCTGCACCTGCGAGACGAGCACGCTCTGGCTCCAGGTGGCGCCGCCGTCGCGGGAGCGGAAGGAGCGGATCTGGCCGTCGTCGCTCAGGTACGGCACCACCACGGCGCCGTTCGGCCGCACCACCGGCTGCCCGCCCAGGCCGGTGGCGGTGGTGGCGGTCACGGCCCAGGTCTGGCCGCCGTCCGCCGAGCGGGCCACCTTGATCGCGTTGCCGGCGGCGTGATCGTCGAACACCGCGTAGCAGGTGCCGCGGAACGCGCTGCCGGCGCCGTTGTCGCACACGGCCCAGCTCTTGTCCAGGTCGCCGCCGGTGGCGGTGGTGACGGGCGCGCTCCAGGTCAGGCCGCCGTCGGTGGAGCGGCTGGTCAGCACCGCCGCCCCGGTCACACCGCCGGCGTCGGCGAGCGCGAGCGAGGTGATCAGCCACGTGCCGTGCTCGGCGTCGTAGGCCACCGACGGGTCGCTGACCCGCGCGTACGGGCCGCCGCCCGCCGTGGTGATCCCGGGCAACGTGCCCTTCGCCCAGGTGGCGCCGTTGTCGGCGGACGTGGCGAACGTGATGCCGGCGGCCCCGCCGTCGTGGAATCGGCCCGCCTGCTGGGCCGCCACGATCGTCGTACCCCAGTGGTAGGTGTCAGGCCCGGCCGAGGTGCCGTGCTGGCCGGGCGCGCCGGCGTAGGCGTCGGACGCGAGCTCCGTCAGCGGCACGGCCTGCCCGTCCGTCCCGGCCGCCAGGAAGGCGTCCGTCTGAGCCGCCGGGGAAACGTCCGTCTGAGCAGCGAAGGCGGGGGCGGAGGATAACAGCAGGATCGCGGTCATGACGGTGACGAGTCCGCCGATTGCTCGGCGCCGGGTGGGCGATGGCACGGTTCACCTCACAGGGCGTGTCAACATCCACTTGGCACCGTCCCGTGCCCGCTGTCAACCTCCCGTCCAGATCTTCCCGCCGGGTCAGCGTCCGCCCTGGGCGATGTCCCGGTGGATCCGCGCCAGCGGCACGCCGTCGATCTGCAGGCAGCGCACCGTCTCGTTGACCATGGAGACCGGGCCGCACACGTACACGTCGTGCTCGGCCCAGGAGCGGAAGCGCCGCGTCACCTGGGGCAGGCTGCCGCGCATGCCGTCGTAGGAGGGCTGGTCGGAGACCACCGGCAGCACCCGCAGCCAGGGGTAGGCGGACTCCATCCTGATCAGGTCGGGCAGGTCGTACAGCTCCTCGGCCGTGCGGGCGCCGTACAGCAGGTGGATGTTGGGGCGGCGGCCGGAGGCGATGACCGACTCGATGATCGCCTTCAGCGGCGCCAGGCCGGTGCCGCCCGCCACGCAGAGCATGTCGCGCACGCTGTGCTCGCGCGGCGCCATCGTGCCCATCGGCGGGCCCAGCATGAGCGTGTCGCCGACGCGGGTGTGCCTGATCAGCGTGGTCGAGACCCAGCCGCCGGGCACCGAGCGCACGTGCAGCCTGATCGTGTTGTCGGGGCGCGGCGCGTTGGCGATGGAGAACGTCCGCCACACGCGCGGCCAGCGCGGCGTCTGCACGTTGACGTACTGGCCGGGGGCGAACGGCAGGCGCTGCGTGGGCCGCAGCGTGAGGACCGCGATGTCCTGGTGGCGCGGCTCGTGGTCGATGACCTCGGCCAGCCACCAGGCGGGGGAGACCCCGGCGTCGGACTCGGCGGACTCGATCATGAGGTTGGCCGCCGCCGTGTACGCCGACACCCACGCCGCCTCGATCTCGTGGTTCCAGATGTCGGCCGCGAACCGGCGGATCGTGGCCAGCAGGGCGTTGCCCACGGCCGTGTAGTGCTCCGCGACCACGCCGTACTTGCGGTGGTCCCTGCCGAGCTGCCCGAGAAAGGCCGCCAGGCTGTCGGGGCTGTCCAGGCTCCACACGATCCGGGTGAGCGCCCCGAACAACCGGTCCCGCTGGACGTCCATGGCGGGCGGGAACATGCCCCTTAAGTGTGGACTCTCGGCGAACAAGCGGCCGTAGAAGTAGGCCGTGGCCTTGTCGGCCACGGGTTCGACGACGGAGAAACTCTCTTTGACCAGTCGCGGATTCAACGACATATGTTCCAGCCCCACCTTTTGACCGGCCTCGTACTCCGGTCTCGACCTGCACCTCCCTGACAGTCCGGGTCGTGAGCGCGGGGCCCTCCCCGGCCATTCCCGTGCGCTCGAAATTGAGTCTTACACCACTGATGACGCGTCACAACCGATTCCCACCAATTTCGCGCGGTTTCGAGATGGAAATACGAAGATAAATATTTCTCGCATTCATCGGGGGTTGTTCGGCGGGCCGGCGAGGGTGCGACCTGGAGCGAACGTCACCTCCAGGGACGGAACGGGCGAATCACGGAAAGCCCGTGCCCAGGGAGGCAAGGGATCTTTGGGAGAGGTGACATATCGGAAAGGGAGTACGCCATGATGGGGCGTGGGGCCGTCCCCGTGAGGCCGAAGCCGACGGCCGCCCGACTCCACCATGCCCCCATGGAGATCGCATGTCCCGACCGCTGATCGGTATCACCGCCTACTTCGAAGCAGCCCGCTGGGGCGACTGGGTGCGGGAGGCCGTGCTGTCCCCGCCCTCCTACGCCAAGGCGGTCGGGCGGGCGGGGGGCGCGCCCGTGGTGCTGCCGCCCCTGGCTCCCAGCGCCGTGGACGACTACGTGAGCGGGCTGAAGGGCGTCGTCCTGGCCGGTGGCGTCGAGGTGGCGGCCGACGCCTACAACGGCGAGCAGGACGAGCGCGTCCACGAGCCGCAGGCGCAGCGCGACCGGTTCGAGCTGGCCCTGGCCAGGGCCGCGGTGCGCGCCGACATCCCGATCCTGGCCGTCGCCAGGGGCATGCACGTGCTGAACGTCGCCCAGGGCGGCACGCTCATCCCGTGGCTGCCCGACGTGCTCGACAGCGACCGGCACGCCGAGCCGGACGGCGGTCACACGATCCAGGTCAGCGTCTCCAGCAAGCTCGGCAAGGCCGTCGGCGACCGGGTCGAGACCAGCGCGCCGCACCACCAGTCCGTACGCCGTCTCGGCTCCGGCCTGCTGGCCGTGGCCTGGGCGGAAGACCAGATCGTGGAGGGCATCGAGCTGCAGGGACACCGGTTCGGCGTGGGCGTCCAGTGGCACCCGGAGAGAGGCGGCGACAACCGCCTCTTCGATGCGTTCATCGAGGCGGCCCGCTAGGCTGCGATCATGCCGCTGCACCCCCAGGCGCGGGAGTACCTCGCCCGGTACCCATCGGATCTCGACGCCGACCTGGCCGCGCTCGACCTGGCCGCGATCCAGGACATGCGCGCGCAGGACACGTTCGCGGCCCACCGAGGGCCGCTGACGAAGCTGCCGTTCGTGCGTGACGAGGAGGCGGAGGGCGTCCCCATCCGCATCTACCGCGCCGACCCGGGAGACGGCCCGCTGCCGGTCGTGGTCTACTTCCACGGCGGCGGCTGGGTGTTCGGCAGCGTCAGACGCAACGACCCGACCGCCCGCGACCTGGCCATCCGCACGGGCGCCGTGGTCGTCTCCGTCGACTACCGGCTGGCGCCGGAAAGCCCCTTCCCGGCCGCCGCCGACGACGCCTGGACGGTCGTGCGCGACATCTTCGCCAGGCCCGCCTTCTACCAGAGCAACGGCAGCGTCGCCGTGAGCGGCGACAGCGCGGGCGGCAACCTGGCCGCCGTCGCCGCCTGGCAGGCCCGCGACGCCGGCCTGCGACTGGCGCACCAGGTGCTCGTCTACCCGGTGCTCGACGTGGCGATGGACACTCCCAGCTACGCCGAGTTCGCCAAGGGCTTCGGCCTGGACGCCGAGGAGATGGCCTGGTTCGCCCGCCAGTACGCGCCGGAGGCCGACCCGGCCGACCCGCGGCTGTCCCCGCTGCGCCTGCCCGGACTGTCCGGCCTGGCCTCCGCCACGATCGTGACCGCGGGCTGCGACGTCCTCAGGGACGAGGGCGAACGCTACGCGGCCCTGCTGGCCGAGGCGGGCGTGCCGGTCGACCTGCGCAGGTTCGAGGGCGCGGTGCACTCGTTCTACGTCCTGCCCGGCCTGTTCGACCAGGCGATCGAGGCCAGAGAGTACGTCGCGGACCGGCTGCGGGAGCACCTGTGATGGACGCCTACACCAAGCTCAAGCTCGACACCCCGGCCGAGGGCGTGCTGCGGATCACGATCAGCGAGCCGTCCCGCCTCAACGCCGTGGACGCCACCGCCCACCGCGAGCTGGGCGAGATCTGGCGCGACGCCGACCGCGACGACAGCGTGCGCGCCATCGTGGTCAGGGGCGAGGGCCGGGCCTTCTCGGCGGGCGGCGACCTGTCCATGATCGAGGAGATGATGCGCGACCACGCCACCCGGCTGCGCGTCTTCGCCGAGGCCCGCGACATCGTCTACAACGTGCTCAACTGCGCCAAGCCGGTCGTCTCCGCCATCCAGGGCCCCGCCGTCGGCGCGGGGCTGGCCGTCGCGCTGCTGGCCGACATCTCCGTGGCGGGCCGCACCGCGCGCATCATCGACGGCCACACCAGGCTCGGCGTCGCCGCCGGCGACCACGCCGCGATCATCTGGCCGCTGCTGTGCGGCATGGCCAAGGCCAAGTACCACCTGCTGCTCTGCGAGCCCGTCACCGGCGAGGACGCCGAGCGCATGGGCCTCGTCAGCCTGTGCGTGGACGACGACCAGGTGCACGACAAGGCCATGGAGATCGCCGTCAGGCTCGCGGCCGGCGCCCAGGAGGCGATCAGGCTCACCAAGTACTCGCTCAACAACTGGCTGCGCCTGGCGGGCCCGTCCTTCGACGCCTCGCTCGCCATGGAGTTCCTCGGATTCACCGGCCCCGACGCAGGTGAGGGCGTGCGCGCGCTGCGCGAGAAGCGGCCGCCCGCCTTCGGCTGACCTCCGATCCCGGCACGAGACGAATGCTTCCCCAGGCCTCGGGTAGGCGGCTTTCACGGAGGACGACGACGGGGGGAGGAGGTCAACCGACGCGGCTGCCGGTCGCGGAAAGCCGCGGGGCGGTCCGAGTGCCCGCGCCGCGAGGGGGTTGAGCAACCAGCTCCCCGCTTACAGGCGTGGCCCGCCCGATTACGGCGCCAATCGGGCGGCCGGGCTCCCCGCCAGGGCCCCTGTTGGGGACGGCGAGCGAGCAAGGTCCCTATCGGGGACGGCGAGCGTGGAAGACGAAGGCGGGCGGAGTGTTCCGCCACACCGTACGCCCCGGCACCACTTCCTCGAACCGCTCCGCCAGCAGCGCGCGGAACCGCCGCGCGGAGCTGAGCGGAATGGCGTGGATGTAGGAGAACGTGGTGAACGCCGCCCCAGGGCTCATCGCCCCCGTCACGGCACCCAGCAGATCACGCTGCAACTGGCCGGGGAACGCCGCCCAGGGCAGCCCGCTCACCACCACGTCAGCCATCCGCAGCCCGCGCTCGGCCAGCAGGTCGCTCAGGCGCGTGGCGTCCGCGTTGGCCACGTCCACCTTCGGGAACCGCTCGGCCAGCAGCCGGGCCATCGGCTCGTTCAGCTCCACCGCCAGATGGTGCCCCCGCCCGCTCAGCCGCTGCTGGATCTCCGCGGTGAACGGGCCCGTACCAGGCCCGAGTTCGACCACGATCGGCTCGCCCTTCTCCGGGACAGGCGCGCAGACGGCCGCGGCCAGATGCCGCGAGCTCGGCGCCAGCGCGCCGATGGCGGCCGGGTTGCGCAGGAACTGGCCGAGGAACAGTGCGGTGTCGTTGGGCATGACCCGAACCTAGGCCCGCGACCGCGCTTGATCGCTCCGCCGTCCGGGCGGACCTCCGGCCACTTGGAGGAGGCGCACTCCTCCGCCCGGAGGAACAACCGCACGCGGCGAGGCGGATACGGTGTGTCCATGCGTTGGCGTGGTGTGCCGCTCGATATCCTGGTCGCGGCCTCGGCAGTGGGCCTCGACCTGCTGACCACCGCCAAGGCGGGCGACACGGAGTTCCTCCCCGCCGAGCTGAACCTGCCCATGGCGCTGCTGGTCGGCCTGCCCATGGGGCTGGTGCGCCGCTGGCCCGTGATCGTCAGCCTCTACCTCGCGGCGGCCCTGTTCGTCACCGACCAGCTCGGCTCGTTCACCTCCAACACCGCCCAGATCCTCCTGTGCGTGGCGCTCGGCGTGGCCGGCTACACCTCCAGGGTGCGCGCCACCGCCCTGGCCGTGGCCGCGTCGATCTTCGCGACCGCGTTCAACATCGCCGACCCCGGCGCCGCGCTCACCGGCAACATGTGGATGTACTCCGTCCTGCTGCCCGTCTTCCCCGCCGTGCTCGGCGCCTACCTGCGCAGCTCCGCGGAACGCCTGGAGGAGCGCGAGGTCACCCCCGACGCGCTGCTCGCCGCCGGCGGCGTGGCCATCACCGTGCTCAGCACCTGGACCGCCTGGCACTCCGGCACCCAGCCCGTCTGGGTGGTCGGCCTGCTCGCCGTCGTGGGCGGCCTGTCACTGGGCATCGCCAGGCGGCTGCCCGGCCTGGTCTTCCTGCTGCAGGGCGTGCTGCTCGTCTCCGCCGACACCTACCTGAACGCCGCCGTCAACACGTGCGTGATCCTCACCCTCATCGCCATCGGCGTGTTCTCCATGCGTGTGGTGTCCTGGGCGTGGACGGTGGCCGCGTACGTCACCGGCTGCCTGCTCACCGCCATCGCCGTCGTCGGCGACAACACCGAGATCACCGGATTCCGCGTGGGGGTCCTCATGACGCTGGTCGCCACGCCCATCGCCATCGGCCGCTACCTGGGCGTGCGCAGGGCCGCCGCGGCCACCGAGAAGCTCGTCGCCGAGGAGGCCGCGCGCGCCGCCGTCGCCCAGGTGCGCGCCGACCAGCTCGCCGAACGCGAGCGCATCGCCCGCGACGTGCACGACATCGTCGCCCACCACGTCGGCGCCATGGTGCTGCGGGCCAGCGCCGCCCGCTACGCCGCCCCCGACGGGCCCGTCGCCGACGCGCTCAACGACATCAGGGAGACCGGCCACCAGGTGCTGCAGGACCTGCGCGACCTGCTCGACCTGCTGCGCGACCCCGACCGCCAGCCCGACCTGCTGGCCAACCCCGCCGACGTCGTCCGCGAGTCCGCCGAGCGCATGGCCGCCGCGGGCCTCGTCGTCGACCTCGACCTCGACCCGGCCACCGACCAGACGCCGCTGATCGCCCGCACCTCGGCGGCCCGCATCGTCCAGGAAGGACTGACCAACGTGCTCAAGCACGCAGGCCCCGGCACCCGGGTCCGCGTCTCCGTGACCCCGTCGGAGGAAGGGCTGGACGTCGAGATCCGCAACGGCCGCCCGCCCACCGCCATCGAGCGCCTGCCCTCCTCCGGGCGCGGCCTGGCGGGCATGCGCGAGCGGGTGCGCACCCTCGGCGGCACCCTCAGCGCCGGGCCCGACGGCGAGGGCGGCTGGCTGCTGGCCGCCCACCTGCCCGCCCACACCCGCGTGTCCCCGGGGAGCGCGGCGTGATCCGCGTGCTGGTCGCCGACGACCAGGCGCTCGTCCGCGCAGGCGTACGCATGCTGCTGCAGGCCACCGGCGACATGGAGGTCGTCGGCGAGGCCGAGGACGGCGCCGAGGCCGTCCGCCTGGCCGAGCGCCACCTGCCCGACGTGATCCTGATGGACCTGCGCATGCCCAGGGTCGACGGCCTGGAAGCCATCAAACGCGTCCTCGCCGCCCGCCCCGGCACCCGCATCGTCGTGCTGACCACCTTCGCCGAGGACGGCAACGTCTACGCAGCCCTGCGCGCCGGCGCGGTCGGCTTCCTGGTCAAGGACGACGAGCCCGAGCGCATGGTGGACGCCGTCCGCAGGGCCGCCGCAGGCGAGCAGCTCCTCGCCCCCTCCGTGCTGCGCCGCGTCGTCGAACGCTTCCTGGCCGCCGAGGAGCAGGCCGCGCCCGCCGCCCCGCCCGGGCTGACCGAGCGGGAGCTGGAGGTGCTGGCCCTGGTCGGCACCGGCCTGTCCAACGCGGAGATCGCCGAGGAGCTGCACGTCGGCGTCACGACGGTCAAGACGCACATCGCCGCCGCGATGGACAAGCTGGGCCTGCGCAACCGCATCCAGGCCGCCGTCGTCGCCCACCGCACCGGCCTCGTCGACGCCTCCTTCCGCCCGGTACGCCAGCCGCGCGGCGGCTGACCGGCCCGTACGGCGCCGGTGGAGATCCATCCCCGGACGTACCGGTGAGTCATCCGGCAGGGTGACGACCCCCGGCGCCGCCCCCCGCCACCATGTGATCCTTCACCCAGCGAAAGGATCCTCCATGGCCATGCGGGAAACCGTCACCATGCCCCGGCCTGCGGGCCGGGTCTCCTCCGGCCTCCTCTACAGCCTGCGCGTCGCCGTCACCGCCCAGGCGGCGGCGCTGCTCGTCGCCGCCTCCTTCGCCGGCCAGGCGGTCGAGTCCGAGCCGATGATCGAGGCCCACGTCCTGGCCGGCATGGCCGTGCACCTCGTCGCCCTCGTCCAGATCGTGCTGGCCGTCCTGGTCTGGCGCCCGGGACGCGGCGCCGGCTGGCCCGCCCTGGCCAGCGTCGCGCTGTTCGTGGTCGGCATGCTCCAGCACGTCACCTGGCTGTGGCTCGGCGCCCACCTGCCCGCGGGGGTGACCCTGTTCGGGCTGATCACCGCCGTACTGGTCTGGGCATGGTCCCCGGCAGCGGCCCGCCGCCGCTAAGGTCGGAGATGTGTATGTGAAGATCTGCGGGCTGCGCGAGCCCGGGCACGTGGCCACCGCCGTCGAGGCGGGCGCCGACGCGATCGGGTTCGTCATGACCAGGAGCCCGCGCCGCGTCACGCCCGAGCGCGCCGCCGAACTGGCCGCACTCGTCCCGGAGCACGTGCTCACCGTCGGCGTCTTCCGCGGCGAGGACCCGGAGACGGTCCGCGCGGCGGCGCTCGCCTCCGGGGTGCGCGCCGTCCAGCTCCACGGCACCCACCCGCACGGCGACTTCACCGCGCTCAAGGACCTCGGCGTCACCCTCATCCGGGCCGTGGACGCCCAGGCCGACCTGCGCTGCGGCGCCTACGACGAGGACCTGCTCCTGGTCGACGCCCCCCACGCCGGCTCCGGCCAGCCGTGGGACTGGGCCGCCGTGCGCGGCAAGGCGACCGGCCGGTGGCTGCTCGCCGGCGGCCTCGCCCCCGGCAACGTCCGCGAGGCCATCGAGGCCGCCGGCCCGTGGGGGGTCGACGTGTCCAGCGGCCTGGAGAGCGAGCCGGGAGTCAAGGACCCGCGGCTGATCGAGGAGTTCCTCCGGAGCGTCCGTGGATGAACTGGCCAGGTGGCCGGCGCTCGACCGCGGTGGCGCGGCGGCCGACCTGGCGCGCGCCCTCGCCTTCCTGCACGGCTTCGCCCGCCGGCGGGCGCCGGTGGTGGTGCCGGTGCCGGGCGGGTTCGGGGTGCTGGACGATCGCTTTCCCGGCTCGTACGACGACAACAAGCTGATCATCACGACGGACGGCAACGCCCTTGGCGAGGGCACGGCCGGTGAAGGTCCAGGCGGGGCGGCGACCGGCACAGGCCCGGGCGGGGCGGCCGTCGGCGGGAGTCCGGGCGGGGCGGCCGGTGAGGGGCTGGCCGGTGAGGGGCTGGCCGGGGCGATGCCGGCGGGCGAGGAGCAGGCCTGGCGGCTGATGGCGGCGGCCGACGAGGTGCTGGCCGAGCGGCGGCACCGCCTCGTGTGCGTCGACGACGACCGGCTCGGCACGGCCTGCGCGCCCGCGTTCGCCGCCGCCGGCTACGAGCACGAGACGAACCTCGTGATGGTCTTCCGCGGCCAGCTCCCGCACGACCCGCCACCGGCGGAGCGGCTCGATACGGCGGAGCTGGAGCCGGTGCTGCGCCGCGACTGGCGCCGCACGCTGCCGCAGGCCCCCGAGGAGGTGATCGACGGGCTCGCCCGGCGGGTGGAGGCCCGGCTGCGGGGCGCCGACACGGTGGGCTTCCGCGGCGTGCGCACCCCGTCAGGGGAGATCGCCGCCCGCGCCGACCTGTACGCGCACGGCGGGGTCGCCCAGATCGAGAGCGTCTTCACCGGCGAGGAGCACCGGGGCCAGGGGTACGCGCGTTCCCTGATGCGGTCGTTGCTGGCCGAGGCGCGCGACGCCGAGCTGATCTTCCTGCTGGCGGACGCCGGCGACTGGCCGCGCCACTTCTACGAACGTCTGGGCTTCACCGAGGTGGGCCGCACCCACGCCTTCCTCCGCACCTGACCCCCGGGCCGCCTGCGCGCTTCCGCAGGCTGTGCGCCCCACGCGTTGCGCGCCCCGGGCCGCCGCGTGCTGCGAGGCGCACGCCGCGTGCTGCGAGGCGCACGGCCGGGGCGCACGGCGCGTGAAGGCGGCGAGCCGGGTGGCCTGGGAAAGCGGGGGTGGGAGGCGAGCGCTGCCGCGCAGTTCCACGCAGTAGGGTCTGCTGCGTGAGCGAAACTTCCGCCGAGGACCGGATCTGGACGGTTCCTAACCTGCTGAGCTTCCTGCGCCTCCTGGGCGTCCCCGTGTTCCTCTGGCTGGTTCTCGTGCCACAGGCCGACGGCTGGGCCATCGGCGTCCTGGCGGTGGCGGGTTTCACGGACTGGCTCGACGGAAAGATCGCTCGGGCGTTCAACCAGACGAGCAAGCTGGGCCGGCTCATCGATCCGGCGGCGGACAAGCTCTACGTGTTCGCGACGATCTTCGCGTTGCTGGTGCGGGAGGTCATCCCGTGGTGGCTGGTGGTGGTCATCCTCGGGCGTGAACTCTTGGTCGCGAGTTTCTTCCCCGTACTTCGCAAATACGGGTATAAGGCACTTCAGGTGCATTTCCTGGGCAAGGCCGCCATGTTCAACCTCATGTACGCCTTCCCTCTCCTCTTCCTTGCCTCCCACACTGGGTGGTATGCCGAAATAGCCCGGATTGTCGGGTGGGCCTTCGCGCTCTGGGGAACGGGCCTGTACTGGTGGGCGGGGGTGCTGTATGTGGTACAGGTGCGCCAACTCGTAACCGCGGCCAAGAAGGGGTGATCGGGTGAAGGCGGTCGTCATGGCGGGCGGGGAGGGCACTCGGCTGCGTCCCATGACCGCCAACCAGCCCAAACCCCTGCTCCCCGTGGCCAACCGCCCGATCATGGAGCACGTGCTGCGCCTGCTCAAGCGGCACGGCGTCACCGAGACGGTGGTGACGTTGCAGTTCCTGGCCGCGCTGGTGCGCAACTACTTCGGCGACGGCGACGAGCTGGGCATGAGCCTCCAGTACGCCACCGAGGACGTCCCGCTCGGCACCGCCGGCAGCGTGAAGAACGCCGCCGACCGCCTCCGTGATGACCGATTTCTGGTGATCTCCGGAGATGCCCTGACGGATATTGATTTATCCGACATGATCCGTTTTCACCGGGAAAATGGGGCTCTCGTTACCATCGGCCTCAAACGGGTACCGAACCCCCTCGAATTCGGGATCATCATCGTGGACGACGAGGGCCGCGTCCAGCGCTTCCTGGAGAAGCCCACCTGGGGCCAGGTCTTCTCCGACACCGTCAACACCGGCATCTACGTCATGGAACCCGAGGTGCTCGACGCCGTCGCCACCGGCGAGCCCGTCGACTGGTCCTCGGACGTCTTCCCCGCCCTCCTGGAGCGCGGCGCCGCCATCTACGGCTACGTCGCCGACGGCTACTGGGAGGACGTCGGCACCCACGACAGCTACCTCAAGGCCCAGGCCGACGCCCTGTCCGGCAAGGTCGAGCTGGACATCGGCGGCTTCGAGCTCTCCCCGGGCGTCTGGGTCGCCGACTCGGCCTCGGTCGATCCCGACGCGGTGCTCAAGGGCCCGCTGCTCATCGGCGACTACGCCAAGGTCGAGGCGGGGGCCGAGCTGCGCGAGTACACCGTGCTCGGCAACAACGCGGTCGTCCGCGAGGGCGCGTTCCTGCATCGCGCGGTCGTCCACGACAACGTCTACCTCGGCCCCGGCGCCCACCTGCGCGGCTGCGTCATCGGCAAGAGCACCGACGTGATGGCCGGCGCCCGCATCGAGGAGAACGCCGTCATCGGCGACGAATGCGTCATCGAGGCCGAGGCGTACGTCTCCAGCGGCGTGAAGGTCTACCCGTTCAAGACCATCGAGGCCGGCGCGGTCGTCAACACCAGCGTCATCTGGGAGTCGCGCGGCCAGCGCAACCTGTTCGGCCCGCGCGGCGTCAGCGGCCTGGTCAACGTCGAGATCACCGCCGAGCTGTGCGTGCGCCTGGCCAGCGCGTACGCCACCACCCTGCGCAAGGGCGAGTACGTGGTCACCTCCCGCGACTGCTCCCTGGCCGCCAGGGCGCTGAAGCGGGCCGTCATCGGCGCGCTCACCGCGGGCGCCATCAACGTCCTCGACCTGGAGGCCGCCCCGCTGCCCGTCACCCGCTTCCACACCGCGCGCGAGTCGGCCGCGGGCGGCATCGCGCTGCGCACCACCCCCGGCGACCCGCAGAGCGTGGACATCGTCATCATGGACGACCGGGGCGCCGACCTGCCGCCGGTCGCCCAGCGCAAGCTGGAGCGGGTCTTCTCCCGGCAGGAGTTCCGCCGCGCGTTCCCCGGCGAGATCGCCGAGCTGGCCTATCCGGCCAGGGCGTTCGAGGACTACAGCCACGAGCTGCTGCGCAACGTCGGCGTCGGCGGCGTCCGGGACATGAAGGTGGTCGTGGACTGCGCGGGCGGCACCTCCTCGCTGGTGCTGCCCACCCTGCTCGGCCGGGTCGGGGTGGAGGTGCTCACCGTCAACGCCCGCCTCGACGACGTCTCGCCCACCGAGACGCTGGCCGAGCGCCGCCGCGACCTGCAGCGCCTGTCGGAGCTGGTCAGCAGCTCGCGGGCGGCGTTCGGCGTGCGCTTCGACCCGGTCGGCGAGCGCATCGGCCTGGTGGACGAGAAGGGGCAGCTCATCAGCGAGGAACGGGCCCTGCTCGTCGTGCTCGACCTGGTCGCCGCCGAGCGCAGGGGCGGGCAGGTGGCGCTGCCGGTCACCACGACGCGCGTCGCCGAGCAGGTGTGCCGCTTCCACGGCGTGCAGGTGCAGTGGACCTCCACCGCGCTGGACGCCCTCACCTCGGCCGCCGCCGGCCCCGACATGATCTTCGCGGCGGACGGGCGCGGCGGCTTCGTGGTGCCGGAGTTCAGCCCCGCGATCGACGGGATGGCCGCGTTCATCCGCCTGCTCGGCCTGGTCGCCCGCACCCGGCTGTCGCTCAGCCAGATCGACGCCAGGATCCCCGAGGTCAAGCTGCTCAAGCGGACCGTGCCCACGCCGTGGGCGGCCAAGGGCGCCGTCATGCGCTCGGTCATCGAGGCGGCCGAGTCCGAGGTCCAGCAGGGGGAGCGGGGGCATCGCATCGACACCACCGACGGCGTGCGGGTGACCCGCGACGACGGGAGCTGGGTGCTGGTGCTGCCCGCCGCCGCCGAGCCCGTCACCGATCTGTGGGCCGAGGCGGGGGACATGGACGGCGCCCAGGCACTGATCGAACGCTGGGCCCGGATCGTGGAACAGGCCGCGGGGTGATAGCGTCACACGCTGTGATCGGAAAGGGTTTACCGGAGATGTGCCCAGGGAGTGCCGCAAGATCGTAATGTAGAAACGCGCGGCGGCATGGACCACGGGGCGGGGGCGGCGGTAACTTTGTCTGCGTCCAAACCAACGTGCAGCGCCCCGCCTTGACCTTTGCCGCTGATCAGCGTAAGTTGCGGCATTCGCAAACTTGAAAAAGCGAAGCGAGGCGCGCCCTGAGCACCGTCGCCGCGTCTTCGCGGTAGGAGGCCGAGCCGATCGATGCCGAGCGTCTACTGCACGCAGTGCGGGCACGCCAACCCCGAGGATGCCCGTTTCTGTTCCCGCTGTGGGTCACCGCTGACCAGACCCGAGGTCTCCGGGGATACCACATCGACGATCTCCGTCGCGGGAATCGAGGCGTACGAGGCTGAGACAGGCGACATGCTCCTGGCCGAGCGGGCGCTGGTCGAGCAGTTGCCGCCCGGAACGGCGTTGCTCACGGTGACCAGGGGGCCCAACCAGGGGAGCCGCTACCGGCTCGACAAGGACCTGACCACCACCGGCCGCCACCCCGAGAGCGACATCTTCCTCGACGACATCACGGTCTCCCGCCGGCACGTCGAGTTCTACCGCCTGCGCGGCGGCCAGTTCTCCGTGCGCGACGTGGGCAGCCTCAACGGCACCTACGTCAACAGGGAGCGCATCGAGGAGGTCCCCCTGCACTCGGGGGACGAGGTGCAGATCGGTAAGTTCCGCCTCCTGTTCCTGATGCGGGGCAACTCCGGCGTATGAGCGGGTGCGGTGAGCGACTCACGGTGACGGGCGGCCGTCCGCGGGAGGCGGTATGAGTTCTCAGGCTGCGCGCTCGCACATGAGCATCGGGGAGGTGCTCGCCCTGCTGCAGGGCGAGTTCCCCGACGTGACGATCTCCAAGATCAGGTTCTTGGAGGGCGAGGGCCTGATCGAGCCCGAGCGCAGCCCGTCCGGCTACCGCAAGTTCACGCACCTGCACGTGGAGCAGCTCCGCTTCATCCTCACCGAGCAGCGTGACCACTACCTGCCGCTGCGGGTGATCAAGGACAGGATGGCCGAGAGCTTCGGCCGCCCGCGCGCCCTTCAGCAGACGCAGGAGATCAGGCTCAGCCGGGCCGAGCTGCTGGAGGCCGCCGCGATCGACGAGGAGACCCTCGCCGAGCTGGAGGACTACGGCCTGCTGGCGCCGGTGGCCAGGCGTTACGACGAGGAGGCGCTCAAGGTGGCCCGCACCGTGGGCGCCCTGGCCCGTTTCGGCCTGCACGCCCGCCATCTGCGGGCGGTCAAGGCGGCGGCCGAGCGAGAGGCCGGGCTGGTCGAGCAGACGGTCGCGCCCATACTCAAGCGGCGCCGCCCGGGAGCCATCGGCGAGGCCGACGAGGTCGCCAGGGAGCTGTCCACTCTGCTGCTCGACCTGCACGCATCCCTTGTGCGCACGGGTGTCCGATCGGTCCTGGGACGTTGAGACCGTAGCGAGCTGGGAGGCGGAGGCACATTCCAGGCCCCCCGGGTGTTACGTTGAATTGCGAAGCCAAGTCAGCAGAAGCGATGATCGAAGAGCTGTGCCGGGTGACCGGTCAGGAATACGGAGCAGCCCGTGTTGCAGATGGAGGTCGTGGGCGTTCGAGTAGAAATGCCCACTAATCAGCCGATCGTCTTGCTCAAGGAGGCACACGGGGAGCGGTTCCTTCCTATATGGATTGGCATGACCGAGGCCACGGCCATCGCGCTGGCCCAGGCGGAGGAGCCTCCGCCGCGGCCGCTCACCCACGACCTCTTCCGCGACGTGCTGAGCGCGCTGGGCGTCGGCCTGCGCGCCGTCAACATCGTCGCCCTGCGCGACGGGATCTTCTTCGCCGATCTGGTGTTCTCCAACGGCGTGGAGGTGAGCGCTCGTCCCTCCGACTCGATCGCGCTCGCCCTGCGCACGGGGGCCCGCATCTTCGCCAGTGAGGAGGTCGTCCAGGAGGCCGGAGTGATCATCCCGGACGACCAGGAGGACGAGGTGGAGAAGTTCAGGGAGTTCCTTGACACGATCACTCCCGAGGACTTCGGCAGGGCGGGGTAGGTATTTCAGTGCATTTACGCTTCACGACGCGCCGAGCCGGATCGTTGACTGAGCATGGTCACGGTCCTACGGTGCAAGTGAAACCCGTGGTCGCCCTTTATGAACCCCCAGATCAGGCCACGGGATGAGAGAAAGCCGGAGGTCCGCGTGGCGGTCAGCAGCGGCGAGGGAAAGACGGCCGGCCAGGAAGATCCGGTGCGGCGCGAGAGCGCGCGGCAGCGTGCCGGGGAGCAGGGTCTGCTCTTCGACGAGCAGCCGACGGCGCTGCCGGGCGACATCGGATACCGCGGGCCGACGGCCTGCGCCGCGGCCGGCATCACCTACAGGCAGCTCGACTACTGGGCGCGCACGGGCCTGGTTGAGCCCACGATAAGGGCGGCGCACGGGTCGGGCTCCCAGCGGCTCTACAGCTTCCGCGACATCCTGGTGCTCAAGGTCGTCAAGCGGCTCCTCGACACCGGGGTGTCGCTGCAGCAGATCCGCACGGCGGTGCAGCACCTGCGTGACCGCGGAGTCGCCGACCTCGCGCAGATCACGCTGATGAGCGACGGCGTGAGCGTGTACGAGTGCACCTCGGCCGACGAGGTGATCGATCTGCTCCAAGGCGGCCAGGGCGTGTTCGGCATCGCGCTCGGCCGGGTCTGGCGGGAAGTCGAGGGGTCGCTCGCGGAGCTGCCGGGGGAACGCGCGGCGGTCGAGGACACCGTCCCGGCCGACCATCCCGCTGACGAGCTGGCCCGCAGGCGCCGCGCGCGCCGCACCGGCTGACCTCTGCCGCGCTGTACTTCTCCCGTGCTGTACTTCTCCCGTGCTGTACTTCTCCCGTGCGCTCGTGCGGTGTGCCGGTGGCCGGAAGCGGTCCGGTGAGCCGTCGTCCGGGCATGGCGTAGTAATCTAGGACAGCAAGGCTGACGACCCCGTGCGGGAGAGTCCCCGGGCACCTGGTCCCGGGGCGCCGAAGGAGCAACCCTCCCCGGAATCTCTCAGGCATCCAGTACCGCTCGGGTGAGGCAACTCTGGAAAGCAGGCGCACCCGCCAGGCGCGCCTCACCGACGGTGCAAGCCCCACCGGGGGTGAAGCTCTCAGGTCGTGGCGCCGCCGCACATCGCGGGGCCGCGCTGACAGAGGGGGAGATCCGGCACTCGTCCGCGCCCTGGCGCCGGTCTCCATAGCCTCGGGAGGCACACCCCATGACCGATCTGTCAGCTCCGCCCTTCTCGTCCAGGCACATCGGCCCCTCTGAGCCCGACCAGCAGCGCATGCTCGAGGCCGTGGGCTTCGAATCCGTCGCGGACCTGGTGGCGGTGGCCGTCCCCGAGGCGATCAGGGCCAAGGACAAGCTCAAGCTGCCCGCCGCGATCGGCGAGGCCGAGGCCATCGCCGAGCTGCGCGCCCTGGCCGGGCGCAACCGGGTGCTCACCTCCATGATCGGCCTGGGCTACTACGACACCGTCACGCCCGGCGTCATCCGCCGCAACCTGCTGGAGAACCCGGGCTGGTACACCGCCTACACGCCGTACCAGCCGGAGATCTCGCAGGGCCGCCTGGAGGCGCTGCTGAACTTCCAGACGGTCGTCTCCGACCTCACCGGCCTGGCCGTCTCCGGCGCGTCCCTGCTGGACGAGAGCACCGCCGCGGCCGAGGCCATGACGCTGGCCCGCAGGGCCGGCAAGTCGAAGAGCGACGTGTTCGTGGTGGACGCCGACGCGCTGCCCCAGACCAAGGCGGTGCTGGCCACCAGGGCCGAGCCGCTCGGCATCACGCTCGTGGAGCACGACCTGGAGGGCGAGCTGCCCGAGTGCTTCGGGCTGCTCGTGCAGTACCCCGGCGCCTCCGGCCGGCTGCGTGACTTCCGCGCCGTGGCCGCCGCCGCGCACGAGGCCGGCGCGCTCGTCGTGGCCGCCGCCGACCTGCTCGCCCTGACGCTGGTCGCCGCGCCCGGCGAGCTGGGCGCCGACATCGCCATCGGGTCCTCGCAACGCTTCGGGGTGCCGTTCGGGTTCGGCGGGCCGCACGCCGCCTACATGTCCGTACGCGAGGGCCTGCAGCGGCAGCTTCCCGGACGCCTGGTCGGCGTGTCCGTGGACGCCGACGGCGACCCCGCCTACCGCCTGGCCCTACAGACCCGCGAGCAGCACATCCGCCGCGAGAAGGCCACCAGCAACATCTGCACCGCCCAGGTGCTGCTCGCCGTCATCGCGAGCATGTACGCCGTCTACCACGGCCCCGAGGGCCTGCGCGGCATCGCGCACCGCGTGCACCGCCACGCCACCGCCCTGGCCGAGGGCCTGCGCGGCGGCGGCGTGGAGGTCGTGCACGGCGAGTTCTTCGACACCGTCCTGGCCCGCGTGCCCGGCAGGGCCGCCGCCGTCGTGGCCGCCGCCGCCGAGCGGGGCGTGAACCTCTGGCGGGTGGACGACGACCACGTCTCCGTCGCCTGCGACGAGAAGACCGGCGCCGCCGAGGTGGCCGAGGTGTGGGCGGCGTTCGGCGTCAGCGCCGGGATCGCCCCCGAGGACGCCCCCGACGCGCTGCCCGCCGACCTGCTGCGCGAGACCCCGTACCTGACCCACCCGGTCTTCCACAGCCACCGCTCCGAGACCGCGATGCTCCGCTACCTGCGCAGGCTGCAGGACAAGGACATCGCGCTGGACCGCTCGATGATCCCGCTCGGCTCCTGCACGATGAAGCTGAACGCGACCACCGAGATGGAGCCCATCACCTGGCCCGAGTTCGCCGCCGTGCACCCGTACGCGCCCGACGAGCAGGCCGAGGGCTACCGCGAGCTGATCGGCACGCTGGAGGGCTGGCTGGCCGAGGTGACCGGCTACGACGCCGTCTCCATCCAGCCGAACGCCGGCTCCCAGGGCGAGTTCGCCGGGCTGCTGGCCATCCGCGCCTACCACCGCGCCAACGGGCAGGGCGAGCGCGACGTGTGCCTCATCCCGTCCTCCGCCCACGGCACGAACGCCGCCAGCGCCGTCATGGCCGGCATGCGCGTCGTGGTCGTGGCCTGCGACGCCGACGGCAACGTGGACCTGGCCGACCTCGACGCCAAGATCGACAAGCACCGTGACGCGCTGTCGGCGATCATGGTGACGTACCCGTCCACGCACGGCGTGTACGAGGAGACGATCACCGAGGTGTGCGCCAAGGTGCACGACGCCGGCGGGCAGGTGTACGTCGACGGCGCCAACCTCAACGCGCTGGTCGGGCTGGCCAAGCCGGGCGAGTTCGGCGCCGACGTCTCGCACCTCAACCTGCACAAGACGTTCTGCATCCCGCACGGCGGCGGCGGCCCCGGCGTCGGCCCTGTCGCCGTCCGCGCCCACCTGGCCGCCTACCTGCCCGGCCACCCGCTGCACAACGGCACCCCCGTCGGCCCCGTCTCGGCGGCCCCGTACGGCTCGGCGGGCATCCTGCCGATCTCCTGGGCGTACGTCAGGATGATGGGCGCGGAGGGCCTCACCGCCGCCACCGAGCAGGCCATCCTGTCGGCCAACTACCTGGCCAGGCGGCTGGCCCCGCACTACCCCGTGCTCTACACGGGCCGCGGCGGCCTGGTGGCGCACGAGTGCATCGTCGACCTGCGGCAGATCACCAAGGAGACCGGCGTCACCGTGGACGACGTGGCCAAGCGCCTCATCGACTACGGCTTCCACGCGCCGACCATGTCGTTCCCCGTGGCCGGCACCCTGATGATCGAGCCGACCGAGAGCGAGGACCTGAACGAGCTCGACCGGTTCGTCGACGCCATGGTCGCCATCCGCGGCGAGATCGCCAAGGTGGCCTCCGGCGAGTACGACAAGACGGACAACCCGCTGCGCAACGCGCCGCACACGGCCGAGTCCGTCAGCGCCGACGAGTGGCCGCACCCGTACGCGCGCTCCGAGGCCGCCTATCCGCTGCCGTCGCTGCGGGAGAACAAGTACTGGGTGCCGGTGCGCCGCATCGACCAGGCCTACGGCGACCGCAACCTGGTGTGCTCCTGCCCGCCCCTCGAGGCGTACGAGGACTGATCCTCCACTCCTGGGCCGCCCCTTGAGACAGCTCACCCCTTGAGACAGCTCGCCCCTTGAGGCAGCTCGGCTCTTGGGGCAGCTCGGCCCTTGGGGCGGGGCCCGACACGCGCGGGGCGCGGACTGCGCGCCCCGCTTCGCCGGGCTTGTCCGGGAACGCGTTCGAGCAGGTCCGGGACCGCGCACCGGCCGGGGCTCCCGGTGCCGCCAGTCCTTCGACGTCAAGTGAGCAGACATGATCGCCGATAGTCGTTAGGCTCGGTGCGACCGCCGCCACAAGGAGCTCTCTTGACGTCCTCAGAGCTGGAGACCCCGCCCCTCGACACCGCCCGCAGGCTGGCCGAGCACGGCGATCTCGCCGCCGCCGCCCGCATCCTGGGCGAGCTGGCCGCCGACCCCGAGGGGCCCGACAGGGCGCAGGCCGCGGTGGGCCTGGCCGTGGTGCTCGAACAGCGCGGCGACGTCGAGGGCGCCAGGGCCGCCGCCAGGACGGCGCTGGCCACCGGCCACCCGGAATACGCCGCCCAGGCCGCCTGCCACCTCGCCCAGGGCTTCGAACGCGAGGGCCGCGACGAGCAGGCCAGAGCCGCCTGGCAGGCCGTGCTGGGCGTCGGAACCGCCGCGTACGTGCCGCTGGCCCACCTTGCGCTGGGCCGCCTGGCCGTCCGGGGCGAGCAGCTCGACGAGGCGGACAAGGAGTTCCGAGCCGCCATGGACACCGGCGCGGAGCACGGCGAGGAACGCCTGGGCGCGCACGCCGCGGCGGAGCTGGCCGAGCTGATGCTGGAGCACGGGGAACCGGGAGCGGCGGCCGAGGTGCTGCTGGACGCGCTCGACTTCGCCCCCGGGGACGAGGTGCCCGGGCTGCGGGTGCAGCTCGGCATCGCGCACCTGGAGCTGGCCTGCGCCGAGTTCGCCGAGAGCGTCGAGGGCGGGGCCGACGCGCAGACCGGGGCGCTGGCCATCGAGCTGCTCGCCCGCACGCTGCCGCTGCGCGGGCGCGCCGAGGACGCCGACCAGGTGTGGTCGTACGGGCTGGAGCACGAGGACGAGACACTGGCCGCCGAGGTGCGGCTGCGCTACCACCGCGACGCCTGAGCCTCCGCTTGCCCGCCGCGTCCGGCGTCAGGACCTGCGCATGATCGCCACGGCGGCGGCCACGTTGATCAGCACGATCGCCAGCCACGCGACCAGCAGCCCCTCACTCCCGGCGCTGGCCGCGATGGCCGTCAGCGGCACGCCGATGCCCAGCGAGCCCAGCACGATCGGCACCATGGGCGCACTCGGGTGGCGGCGCTTGGCCCGCACCGGGCCGGGATGATCCAGCTCGGCCCGGACGCGCGCGGCGATCGTGGCGTCGAGACGCTCCACGAATGAGTCGATCAGCGCGGTTTCGTACTCAGGGCCCAGATCGCGGCGCGCGTCGAGCGTGGCCTGCAGATCATCCCGGAGGCGTTTGTCTGGCATGAGGAAATCATCCCTGCCACGCGGCGCGCCGTCATCCGCCCTGAGGGCTAGGGGCCACTCCTCCCCAGGTACGGTGCTGCCATGCAGGTGACGACGCCGCGAGGGCCGGCGCTGGTGGAGATCGACGAGGCCGCGGACCCGCGGCTGCTGCTGGTGCTGACCCACGGATCGGCCGGGGGAGTGGACGCTCCCGACCTGCTGGCCGTACGCGACGCCGCCCTCGCGGCCGGGGCCAGCGTGGCCAGGGTGACCCAGGCGTTCAGGCTGGCGGGGGCGCGGGCGCCCGGCTCGCCGGTCAAGCAGGACGAGGCCTGGGAGATCGTCCTGCGCGAGCTGCGCGCCGATCGGCCCGCTCTGCCGCTGGTGCAGGGCGGGCGGAGCAACGGGGCGCGGGTGGCGTGCCGCACGGCCAAGGCGGTCGGCGCGGCGGCCGTGGTGGCGCTGGCCTTCCCGCTGCACCCGCCGGGGCGACCCGAGCGGTCACGGGCGGAGGAGTTGCGCGGGGCCGGGGTGGATGTGCTGGTGGTGAACGGGGATCGTGATCCGTTCGGGATTCCGGACGCGGCGGACGCGGCGCGGCTGGTGGTGTTGCCGGGGGAGAATCACGATCTCAAGCGCGATCCTGCCAAGGTGGGCGCGGTCGTCGCTGAATGGATCATGCGTTACGCGTAGTCGCCCGGCGCGTGGCGAGGCGGCTCGCGCAGAGCGGCGAGGCGGCTCGCGCAGAGCGGCGAGGCTTCTCGCGTGGAGCGTGGCGAGGCTGCTCGCCCTTCGCCTGACGAGGGCTGCTCGCGCGATAGGCGGCGAGAGCGCGGGTTGTGAGGCCGGGGCGAGAGCGCTGTGTACAGGGCCGGGCGAAGGCGCGCGGCCGGGTCGGGCGAGGGTGCTCGCCCTGTCGGTCAGGCGGCCCCGACCACGGGCCGGTGCGGAGCGATGACGGTGCCGCTCGGCAGCAGCTCACCGGTGTCCTCGAACAGGACGACTCCGTTGCAGAGCAAACTCCACCCCTGCTCGGGGTGGCAGGCGAGGGTGCGTGCCGCCTCGCGGTCTGGCGCCTCGGCTTCCGGACAGGCCGGGTCGTGCGGGCACATCGGCGTGCCTCCGATATCTCGTGGGATGCTCCCGTTGTGGAGGGGCGGGAGCCTGCTCGGGTAGTTGTGCTGGCAAGTGTGTTACGTACGTCACCCGTTCCGACATAGCCCTTCGGACTGTTACAGGAGGATCCCCGGATCGTGTGACCTTCGACACAGCGTGCCTTATGCAGGATAACGGTCCAAGCGCGACACGCGCATCACGTTTGCAATCCCTTGAGAAGAGCGTCGAGTCCGCGCTCGAAGTCCACATCGGCTCTTTCGTCCCGCCTGACCCATTCATCGACCTCTGGGTCGGCCCAGCCCGACTGCTGGACCTCGACCGCGACGCTGCCGAACACGAAGGCCCGCAGCGCCCGCACGGCCTCCGCCGCGTCCCCCAGGCCCCCGTCGGAGAGCTGCTCGACCTGCTCCCTGATGGCGATGGCCGTGGCGCCCTTGGGCGGTTTGGTGAGCGCCAGCGCCAGCACGCCGGGATGGTCGCGCAGCAGCTCCCTGCTGGCCCTGCACCACGCCTTGGCCGTCTCCTGCCAGGAGGGGCCCTGCTCGACGTGCACGGCCGTGACGTGCTCGGCCAGGGCGTCCATCAGCGCCTCCTTGCCGCGCGGCAGGTGGTGGTAGATGGCCATCGCCTCCACCTGGAGGGCGTCGCCCAGCCTGCGCATGGTGAGCCGGCGCAGGCCCTGGCTGTCGGCGATGTGGAGCGCGGCCTCGATGATGCGCTCGCGGGAGAGGGGCACGGGCGGTCTCTTGGCGGGCATGGTGATCATCTTACTATGTAAAGGCGCTCGCTCCGGGGCGATTTCCGCCCGTGTCGCGGGACGGCGTACGCTAGGCGGTTGAACCAGTACCGACAGCGTTGAAAGGGCCGGGTCGATGGCGTTTTTCCGTCCGCGGGTGAGCCGGGAGGCAGAGGTCCGCTACCACGCGGACCAGGAGATCTCCAAGAGCTTCCCCGAGCTCCTCGAAAAGGCCAGGCAGGCCGAGCAGACCGTGCGCGACCTGCGGGCCGGCGCGGCCGACGAGCTGGAGCTGATGGCCGCAGGGCGGGCGTTCGACCAGGCCCTGACGGAGGCGCTGAGGGCCGCCGAGGCGGGGCAGCGGGCCACGTTCGGCGTGAAGGCCTACGACGACCGGATCGCGCGGCGCAAGGCCAAGGCGACGCCCGCCGGGGCCATGTGGACGTCGGAGGTGGAGCGGCTGCGCACGCTGCGTGAGGACAACCGGATGTGGGGGATCCCGCGGGTTCCGCGTCCGGTGCCCGCCACCGCCTGAGCGCCCGGCGGGCGAAACGCGAGCCGGAGCCCGGGCGCGCCGATCACGGGCCGCGTACGAAAAAAGAACCCCGGCATGCACATGCCGGGGTTCTCGTGTCAGCTGGCCCAGTCCAGCAGCGGCCGGGTGTTGCTCGGGTGCCGCAGCTTGGACAGCGACTCCTTCTCGAGCTGCCGGATCCGCTCCCGGGTCAGCCCCAGGTGCTTGCCGATCTCGTCCAGTGTGTGCGGCTTGCCGTCGACCAGCCCGAACCGCAGAGCCATGATCTTCGACTCGCGCGGCGACAGGTTGTCGAGCACGCCCCTGAGCTGGTCGCCGAGGAGCTGGCGGTCGACGATCTCGGACGCCTCGGGGGAGTCGACGTCCTCGATGAGGTCGCCGATCGTGGTCTCCCCGTCCTCGCCGATGGTCGCGTTCAGCGAGATCGGCTGGCGGCTGGTGCGCAGCAGCTCCTCGATCTGGTCAGGCGTCTTGTCCAGCTCGACGGCCAGTTCCTCGGGCGTGGGCTCGCGGCCCAGCCGCTGGTGCATGTCGCGCTCGACCCGGGACAGCTTGGAGAGCATCTCCAGCACGTGCACGGGCAGCCGGATCGTGCGGGCCGAGTCGGCGAAGCCGCGCTGTATGGCCTGCCGGATCCACCACATGGCGTAGGTGGAGAACTTGAAGCCCTTGGTGTAGTCGAACTTCTCCACGGCCCTGATGAGGCCCAGGTTGCCCTCCTGGACGACGTCCAGCAGGGACATCCCGCGGTCGGTGTACTTCTTGGCGACCGAGACCACGAGCCGCAGGTTGGCCTCCAGCATGTGGTCCTTGGCCTGCCGGCCGTCCTCGATCACCAGGTGCAGGTCGTCCTGCGCGGCGGGCGACAGGTCGGGCTGGGTCTCCAGCTTGTACTCGGCGTACAGGCCGGCCTCGATCCGCCTGGCCAGCTCGACCTCCTGGGCGGCGGTGAGCAGGGTGCGGCGGCCGATGGACTTGAGGTAGGTGTGCACGGAGTCGCCCATGACGGACTGCGTGTCGTCCAGGTCGAGCGGCTCGTTGTCGAGCTCGGCCTCCTCGTTCATGACGAGGTCGTCGGGCACGTCCTCCTCGTGTTCCGGCTTGGCCTCGGACGGCGTCACGGCCTTGCCGGCGGCGGTCGTCCGGGCGGTCGCGGAAGTTTTTGCCTCGCCGGGCTTGCGGCCGGTAGTCTTTGCCCGCGAGGTCGTCTTCTTGGCGGCAGGCGACTTTCTCTGGGTCTTCTTCGGGGCGGTGGTGCTGAGAGACGGCTCACCTTCGGCGGCCAGGCTCACGCCTGCCTCTGACAGCTCGCGCAGGATCGTGCGGCCTTCAGAGGGGCTGATGCCGGCCTCGGCGAACGCGTCGCGCAGCTCGGCCAGAGAAAGGTGACCCTGGTCTCGCCCTCGTTCAATCAGCTGGTCGAGAGTTGCGGGTGGGGTCGCCACGGCGGTTCTGGGCATGAGGACACCTCCTCCGTACGGAGTGGAAGCGATCAGGCAGGTTGTGGTGGGGCGGTTTCGCGTCCGCACGGCGCACCAGTATCAATAACGCCAATCGCCGTCATTTGTTCCCGTACGCCCCTGCGGGAGGAAAAGGGGCGGATCGCCCCATATGCGAAACCGCCCCAGGGTTCGGTCTATTCCGGATGCCCGTCCGTCTGCCCGGCATCTCCAGGGCGGACTTCGACATCACCGGTGCCGACCTCGAACTGGCCGGGCGTCACCTCGGGCATCGGCATGGGCTCGGCGCCCTCCATGCGCTGGTCCGTCCAGTACTCGATGACCTCGCGGGGGTCGGGGTTGACCTCGGTGGACACCACGATGTCAGGAGTCGGCTCACCGGACGGCGGCGCCTTCTCCACCACGGCCCGGGTCTCCCTCGCGACCTGGTCGAGCTTGCCCGCCGAGGCGGCCGCCGCGACTGAGGCGCCCCCGACGACGATGACGCCGACGACGACCGCGGATGCCCACATCTTGCGGGTCTGGTCCATGAAGGCTCCCTCCTTCTCCCCGATTTGACGCAGCCGCAACTCGTCAGGTTCCTGTCCTCAGCCGTATCAGATCGGTCTTGCCGTTCGGCAGCAGCGGCAGCCGGGAGACGAACCGCAGCTCGCGCGGGGCGGCATGAGGGGGAAGCCTATCGCGGCAATACGCCCTCAATTGCGAAAGCGTGAGGGGTGTGTCGGGGTTGGCGGGGACGACGATGGCGGTGACCAGCTCGCCCCATTCGGGATCCGGCGTGCCGATCACCGCCGCGTCGGCGATCTCCGGATGAGCGCACAACACGTCCGTCACGGCACCGGCCACGACCTTCTCGCCGCCGGTGTTGATCACGTCGTCGGCCCTGCCCAGCACGCGCAGCCGTCCCTCACGCAGCTCGCCCAGGTCGGAGGTGACGAACCAGCCGCCGTCGAACGGGGTGGCGGGCACGCCGAAGCGGTAGCCGGAGAACAGCACCAGGCCCGCGATCCTGATCAGGCCGTCCTCGCCGATCTTGACGTCCACGCCCTGCAACGGCCTGCCGTCGTAGACGCAGCCGCCGCTCGTCTCGCTCGACCCGTACGTCGTCACGATCCGCGCGCCCCGCGCCCTGGCGCGTTCCAGCAGGCCGGGACGGGCCGCGGCGCCGCCCAGCACGATCGTCCTGAACACCGACAGGTCCGCCCCCGCCTCGACCAGCCGGTGGAGCTGCGTGGGCACGAGAGAGACGTGATCGGCGCCCGAACGCAGCACCGCCTCGGGGTCGAACGCGGCGTGGATGATCGGCTCACTGCCCGACAGCAGCGCGCGTACCAGAACCTGAAGACCGGACACGTGCGAGACGGGCAGGCAGCACAGCCAGCGCTCACCCTCCGCCGCCTCCACGCGGCGCAGCGAGGCCGCCGCCGACGCGCGCAGGGCGGCGGCGGACAGCATCACCCCCTTGGGGGCGCCGGTGCTGCCGCTGGTGGCGATCACCACCGCCACGTCGCCTGGGACGCCCTCGCCGCCGTCGCGCGGGACGCCGCCGAGATGCGTGGGACGCAGGGCGGCCAGCGCGGGCTCCGCATGGCCGGGGGACAGCGGGAGGACGGCGGGACCGTCGCCGGACAGGGCGTCGCGCACCGCCGTGAACAGGGCAGGTCCCGGAGGCTGCACAATGGCATGCAGCGGACGGTCCGGATGCGACGGGTTCCTCCACATGCTCGTAAGGTTAATGGCGACAGGTCGGACAGCGGCGCAGGGGAGGGTCGTGACGCGTTCTCCCAGGGCTCCCGGGGCTTCCGTGGTCTTCAGGATTGCGATGCGCACGCGTTTGCGCGGACAGACCGTCAGGGAAGGGGTGCTGCTGCACGGCCCGGCGGGGTGGGGCGAGTTCTCGCCGTTCCCCGGGTACGGCCCGCGCGGCTGCGCCACGGCCAAGGTCCAGGTGGCCGAGTACGGGCAGACGTCCGACGAGCAGCCCTGCGCCAGCGCCGTGGAGACGTCCGTGGGGCCGGCCGCCGGGTTAGCGCCGGCCGCGGCCCTGTCCGCGCTGCCCTGCGCGTGCGGGCCCGGCACGATGCTGCCCTGCGCGGGCGGGCCCGGCACGATGCTGCCCTGCGCGTGCGAGCCCGGCATGATGTCGCTGCTGCCGGGCGACGTCGTCGCGGACCCGCCGGCGCCGGTGGACGGCCGCCTGACCGTCCGGCGGCCCCGAGTTGATGTTCAGCAGTTGTCGGCTTACGAGATCGAATCTCCCCAGTGGCTTCGCCGGATGCAGGAGGCGTCACTTTGAACCCCGCTACCGCGCTGGCCACCGTACTGGTCGACGAGCTGGTGCGCTGCGGCCTGACCGACGTGGTGCTCGCCCCCGGCTCCCGCTCCGCCCCGCTGGCGCTCGCCCTGCACGCCGAGTCCCGGGTGCGGCTGCACGTGCGCGTGGACGAGCGCTCCGCGTCGTTCCTCGCGCTCGGCCTGGCCAAACGCTCGGAACGGCCCGTCGCGCTGATCTGCTCCTCCGGCACCGCCACCGCGAACTTCCACCCGGCCGTCATCGAGGCGAGCGAGTCCGGCGTACCGCTGCTCGTGCTCACCGCCGACCGCCCGCCCGAGCTGCGCGGCACCGGCGCCAACCAGACGATCGACCAGATCAAGCTGTACGGCGCCGCCACCCGCTGGTTCGCCGAGGTCGGCGTGCCCGAGGACCGGCCCGGCCAGGTGGCCTACTGGCGTTCCCTGGCCTGCCGCGCCTACCAGCGCGCGTCCGGCGCGGGAAACCCCGGCCCCGTGCACCTCAACCTGGCCTTCAGGGAGCCGCTCATCCCCGACGGCGACACCTCCTGGTGCGAGCCGCTCGATCTCGGCGCCGGCGCCCCCTGGGTGCGCGCCCGCGTCGCGCCTCCGCCCATCGCCCTGCACATCCCGCCCACCAGGCGCGGCGTGCTCGTCGTCGGCGACGGCGCCGCCAACGTGCGCCGCTACGTGGCCGCCGCCGGGATGGCCGGCTGGCCCGTCCTGTCCGAGCCGAACGGCGGCGCCCGCTACGGCGACCACGCCATCTCCGCCTACCACTACCTGCTGGGCACACCCGAGTTCGCCGACGCGCACCGGCCTGACGTGGTCGTCACGCTGGGCCGGCCCGGGCTGTCCCGGCCGCTGCTGTCGTGGCTGCGGCGGGCCGGCGAGCACATCGTCGTCGCCCCCGACCTCGACCGCTGGCCCGACCCCACCCGCTCGGCCACCCAGGTCGCCCAGGCCGTCGAGATCCCCGTCGCCTCAGGCGACGACTCCTGGCTGCACGCCTGGCGCCAGGCCGACCTGGCCGCCCGCGCCGCCATGGACGAGGTCCTCGACCTGTCGGGCACGAGCGAGCCGCGCCTGGCCAGAGACCTCGTGGACGCCCTGCCCAACGGGGCGCTGCTGTTCTGCGGCTCCTCCATGCCCATCCGCGACCTCGACCAGGCCATGCGGCCGCGCCGTGGCATCCGGCTGATGGCCAACCGGGGGGCGTCCGGGATCGACGGGCTGGTGTCCACGGCCATGGGGGCGGCGCTGGCGCACAACGGGCCCTCGTACGCGCTACTGGGGGACCTTTCCTTCTTGCACGATCAGAACGGGCTCATCCTGGGGCCGCGCGAGCCTCGGCCCGATCTCTGCCTCGTGGTCGTGAACAACGACGGGGGCGGGATCTTCTCGCTGCTGCCGCAGGCCGCCGTGCGGGATCCGTTCGAGCGGGTGTTCGGGACGCCGCACGGGGTGGATCTGGGGTACGTGGCGGCGGCCACGGGGACGCCCTACACGCTGGTGGGGGATGTCGGGGAGCTGCCCAAGGCGTTGCGGGGGGAGGGGCCGCGGGTGGTCGAGGTGCGTACGGATCGGGAGGAGAACGTTCTGGTGCATGGGCGGTTGCGGGATGCGGCTCAGGAGGCTGTGCGGGCCTGCCTCGCGGGGTGACGTCCTGGGCGTGGTTCCGGCCCGCCCTCCCGGCTGAGCGCCGTTCAGGGCGCCGGGCCCCGCCGCACCACACCCCGCCGACGCGGCGCCAGAGGGCGGCCCGCGCTCGTGCCGGTGCGGGTGCGGCGTTGCGGGCTTCAGCGGCCGAGGGCGTCCAGGAGCCGGTTGAGGGGGCTGTCGAGGCCGTAGCGGTCGGCGAGACGGACGAGCGCCTCGGGGTCGCGGGGCTTGGCGGGGAGCGTGAGGTCGGTGGCGGGCAGGGGCGCGTCCGAGGCGACCTCGACCACGGCCGGTGCGGCGCGGAGGTAGTCGCGGGCGGCGGCGAGCCGGTTGCGGCTGCCGGCCGGGAAGCCGTCCGTGACGCCCGCGTCGAGCGCCTCCAGCAGGGCGGGCAGGGAGCCGAAGCGGGTGATCAGCGCGGCGGCGGTCTTCTCGCCGACGCCCGGCACGCCCGGCAGGCCGTCGCTGGGGTCGCCGCGCAGGGTGGCGAAGTCGGCGTAGGAGCGGCCGGGGACGCCGTACTTGGCGGTGACGAACGCCTCGTCCACGATCTGCAGGTTGCGGATGCCGCGCACGGTGTAGAGGACGCGCACCGGCCGGGAGTCGTCGACGAGCTGGAAGAGGTCGCGGTCGCCGGTGACGATGTCCACGGCGCCGTCGCCGGCCTGGTGGGTGAGGGTGCCGATCACGTCGTCAGCCTCGTAGCCGGGTGACTCCAGGCGGGCGATGCCGAGGGCGTCGAGGACGTCCTGGATGACCGCGATCTGCGGGACGAGCGCCTCCGGCACCTCTTCCGTGTCGCCGTGGGCGACCCGGTGCGCCTTGTACGTCGGGATCGCCGCCACCCGGAAGGCGGGCCGCCAGTCGGCGTCCATGGTGGCCGCGAGCGCCGTGGGGGAGTGCTGGCGCACGAGGGTGGCGATCATGTCGATGAGCCCGCGCACCGCGTTGACCGGCGAGCCGTCGGGAGCCTTGATCGACTCCGGGATGCCGTAGAAGGCGCGGAAGTAGAGAGAAGGGGTGTCCAGAAGCATCAGCACCCGTCCATGGTGGCACTTCCCGCAGGCCCGCGCAGGTCCGCGCGGGTCCTGCTCACTCCGCCCCCAGCACGCCCACGGCCAGCAGGCAGGCGTCGTCCTCCGGGTTGGGGCCGCCGATGTCGGCGAGCAGGCGGTCGAGGCTCTCCTCCAGGTCCTGGCAGTCGACCTTGCGGGACGCCGTCATGGCCAGGTCGAGGCCGACGTCGATGTCGCGGGTGCGCCGCTCGACCAGCCCGTCGGTGAACATCAGCAGCAGGTCTCCCGGGTGCAGGCGGGTGGTGGCCAGCTCGTACGGGCTGCCGGACGCGGCCCCCAGCAGCACGCCCCTGGGCTGCGGGAGCTGGCTGGCCACGCCGTCGCGCACCAGGATGGGCGCCAGGTTGCCCGCCTGTCCCCAGGCGAACACCCGGGTCCGCGGGTCGAAGTGCCCGATGATCGCGGTGGCGGTGGTGTCCTTGAGCTGGTGCAGGACGAGCTCGTTCAGCCAGTCGAGCAGCCGGTTGGCCGCCTGCCCCGTCATGGCGAGGCCGACGAGGGCGTGGCGGAGCTGGGCCATGCGGGAGATGGCGGGCAGTCCGTGGCCGGAGACGTCCCCGATGGCCAGGAGCTGGCGGCCGTCGGGGGCGGGTGCGGCCTCGAACCAGTCGCCGCCCAGGTTCGCGGTCTTCTCGGCCGGCACGTACCGGACCGCGATGCGGGTCTGCGGCAGGTCGAGGCAGCCGTCCGGCTCGGGCAGGATCGCCTCGCGCAGGGCGAGCATGACGTGGCGGTCCTCGGCGGCCCGCTCGCGGGCCTCCAGGAGCTGGCGGCGCGACTCCGAGACCATGCGCTCGGCGCGGCGGCGTCCGGTGATGTCCTGGATGACGCCGTGCATGCCGATCGTGCCGCCCGGGCCCGCCAGGGGCTCCAGGATGACGCGCAGGTCGCGCAGGTCGCTGGAGCCGACCCCGCGGCGGATGCGGAACTCGGCCTGCACCGGCTCGTCGCTCTGCACGACCGACCACAGCAGCCGGTCGAGCGTGGCCACGTCGCCTGGCTCGACGTGCTCGGCCAGGTCGGGCAGGGCGATGGGGCCCTCACCGGGGTCGCGGCCGAAGATCACGTAGACCTGCTCCGACCAGATCGTCTCCCCCGTGTGCAGATGCCATTCGGCCCAGCCCATGTTGCCGAGCCGCTGGGCGTGCGCCAGCCGTACGGCGAGCATCTCGGCGTCGCTCTCGTGCCCGAGCAGCTCTGCCGCGCCTATGACGTCGACCATGTGTCTCACTCTCGACGCGGGGTGGAATCCGACAATTGGCCCCACACTACGTGATCGATCGTGAACGGTGTGTAGTGGGGGCTTGGTGCGTGACGAGACCTTTCCGTGGATTTTAGGCGGGTATGTTGGCCGGGCGGCCGGGAGTAGATTGAGCCTGTGACGTCCTCAGACCTGTATCCCGTGTCCCGTCTCGCCGCCGTTCAGGAGGCCACCGCCAAGGCGGGCCTCGACGCGCTGTTGCTCACCCCCGGCCCTGATCTGCGTTACGTCAGCGGCTACGACGCCAAGCCGCTGGAGCGGCTGACGTGCCTGGTGGTGCCCGCGTCGGGGGAGGCGTACATGATGGTGCCCCGCCTGGAGCTGCCCGCCGCGCAGGCGTCGCCCGCCTCGCGGCTGGGGCTGGAGTTCGTGGCGTGGGACGAGACCGACGACCCGTACGCGATCGCGGCGGCGCGGCTCGGCAAGGTCGCGGGCAAGGTGGGGCTCGCCGACCGGATGTGGGCCATGTCCTCGCTGCGCTTCCGCGAGGCGCTGCCCGAGGCCGAGCAGGTGCTGGCCGGCAGCGTGCTGAGGGAGCTGCGGATGCGCAAGTCGCCCGCCGAGACGGCGGCGCTGCGCGAGGCGGGCCAGGCCATCGACTCCGTGCACCGCCAGGTGCCCGGGCTGCTGCGTGCCGGACGCACCGAGCGCGAGGTGGCCAAGGACATCGCCGAGGCGATCCTGGCCTCCGGGCACGCCACCGTCGACTTCGTCATCGTCGCCTCAGGGCCCAACGGCGCCAGCCCCCACCACGACGTGTCCGACCGGGTCATCCAGGCCGGCGAGCCGGTCGTGGTCGACATCGGCGGGCAGTTGCACAACGGCTACTGCTCCGACTCCACGCGCACGTACAGCGTGGGGGAGCCGCCGGCCGAGTTCGCCGCGTACTACGAGGTGCTGCGGCAGGCGCAGGACGCGGCCTGCGCGGCGGTCCGGCCCGGGGTGTCGTGCGAGTCGATCGACGCCGCCGCCCGCGACATCATCGCCGGGGCCGGCTACGGCGAGTACTTCGTGCACCGCACCGGGCACGGCATCGGCATCGAGACGCACGAGGAGCCGTACATCGTCTCCGGCAACGGCGAGCCGCTGGAGCCCGGGTTCGCGTTCTCCGTCGAGCCGGGCATCTACCTGCCGGGCCGCCACGGCGCCAGGATCGAGGACATCGTGGTGTGCACGGAGAGCGGTGGTGAGCGGATGAACGACACGCCGCGCGAGCTGGTGATCGTCTAGCCGAGCGGGTATCGCGCCCGGCCTGTGTGGGTGAACGCGCCGGCCGGGTGGGGCGTGGGGGCGTTCGTGAGCGCTGTCACCGTGGTGTGGCGTGCTGCCTCGCGGGGTGAGCCGCTGTGACACAGTCGCTGTCATGTTCGCGGAGATCACGTACGCCACCCGGCCCGGCTCGGCGCGGCCGAACGAGGACCTGGTGGTCGCCGGGCCGTCCTGGATCGTCGTCCTGGACGGCGCCACGGCCGCGCCGGGGGTGGACAGCGGGTGCGCGCACGACGTCGCCTGGCTGGTGGGGCGGCTCGGAGGGGCGCTGGCCGTCCGGCTGGCCCGCGGGGACGGGGCGCCGCT
This sequence comes from Nonomuraea sp. PA05, assembly GCF_008086045.1. Classification (GTDB taxonomy): domain Bacteria; phylum Actinomycetota; class Actinomycetes; order Streptosporangiales; family Streptosporangiaceae; genus Nonomuraea; species Nonomuraea monospora. The sequence goes on from NZ_VSEY01000001.1 coordinate 81,178, forward strand.
GGCCGAGGTGCTGGAGTCGGCCATCGAGGAGACCCTGGCGGCGCACTCCGGCGGCTGCGACCTGGACAATCCGGATTCGCCGTCGGCGACGGTGGCCATGGTGCGGGCCGGGGAGCGCCGGGTCGAGTACCTCGTGCTGGGCGACTCCACAGTGGTGCTGTCGGAGGTGGGCGGGCAGGCCAGGGCGGTCAGCGACGACCGGCTGGAACGGCTGCCGGGCGGGCGGCCGTACAGCCTGGAGCTGGTGCGGCGGATGCGTAACGCGCCCGGCGGCTTCTGGGTGGCGGGCGCCCGGCCCGAGGCGGCCCGGCAGAGCGTGACCGGCGAGGCGGACGCCGGCGAGGTGCGCGGGGTCGGGGTGTTCACCGACGGGGTGGCGCGGCTGTGCGACTGGTACGGGTGGAGCTGGGCGTCGGTGCTCGACGTGCTGGCGGGGCGCGGGCCCGGGGCGGTCATCGGGGCCGTCAGGGAGCTGGAGGCGGCGCGCGGGGCGGTGCGGGGCAAACAGCATGACGACGCGACGGCCGCGTGGGGGTCGCTCGGGCGCTGAGGCGTGGGCCGGCGGCAGCGGCAAGCCGCGCTCCGGCGGTGTATCAGGGGCTGTCTGCGCTGCTCTGGAATGGAGAGGGCGGCGGAGGGAGTGCGCATGTTCGTCGGCAGGACGGCGGAGCTCGCCTCACTGCGCGCGGAACTGCGCGCGGCAGGCGGCGGATCCGCCAGGAGGGCGGTGGTCGAGGGGCCCGAGGGCATCGGCAAGACCGCGCTCATCCACCACGCGCTCGACGGGGAGGCGGGCGTGCGGGTGCTGACCGTCAGCGGCGAGGAGAGCGAGCGGGAGCTCCGGCTCGGCGTCGTACGGCAGCTCATGGACGAGGCGGCCCTGCTGAACCACGGGACGGGCGCAGGACCGTGCGGGGTGGCCGCAGAACCGGGCGGGGCGGATCCGTGCGCGGTGGATCCGTGTGCGGCGGGGCAGGCGGTGTGCGAGCTCGTCGCCCGGTTGTCCGCGCTGGAGACGCTCGCGGTGGTCGTCGATGACGCGCAGTGGGTGGACAGGGCCTCGCTGCGGGCACTGAGTTACGTGCTGCGGCGCGTCCGGGTGGGGCGGGTGCTGCTTCTGGTCGCCTGCCGGGACCTGGCCGACCCCTGGCTGCCGGACGGGCTGCGGCGGATGCTCGCCGGCGACGGCACGCTGGTCGTCACGCTCGGGGGGCTGAGCGCGTCCGAGCTGGCCGAGCTGGCCGCCGACCCGGCGCTGGCGGCCGGACGGCGGGAACGCGGCACCTACGCGTCGCCTGCGGACGCGGCGAAAGAGGCGCTGGCGGCGCTGCGCACGGACGCGCCATGCGCGGACGCGCGATCGAATGCGCTGCGGCTCGACGTGCGGGGGCTCGACGTGCGGGGGCTGGACGTGCGGGGGCTCGACGTGCGCGGCCTGGACGTTCCGGCGGGTGAGCGAGGCTCTGCCGTTCCGGCGGGTGAGCGACGCTCTGACGTTCCGGCGGACGAGCGACACCCGGACGTGACCGCGGCGGCGCGGCGGTTGCGCGAGCACACGCTGGGCAACCCGCTGCACGCCCGCGCCCTCCTGACCATCCTGCCCCCCGCCGCCATGGCGGACCCGGGCGTGCGCCTACCGGCTCCCGAGACCTACCGGCGCCCCTTCGCCGCCAGCCTGCACGCGTGCGCCCCCGCCACCCACCGCCTCGTCGCGGCCTGCGCCGTCCTGGGCGGGCGCTGCCCGCTGCACGTGGCGGCGGCGGTGGCCACCGGGATCGACGAGCCGCTGAACACCCTGGAGGAGGCCGTCACGGCAGGCCTGCTGCGCGAGCTGCCCGGCCGCCTGATCGACTTCCCGGAACCGCTGGCCAGAGCCGCCGCCTACGACGGGATAGGCGCGGGCGCGCGGGCCCGGCTGCACCTGGCCGCCGCCAGGCTGGCCGACGACGACGGCGCGGCGCTGCGGCACCGGGCCGCCGCGGCCGACGGGCCGGACGAGGCGCTGGCCGAGGAGCTGGCGAGGTTCGCGGCCAAGGCGGCGCAGCACGGGCTGTGGCAGGAGGCCGCCGCCCACCTGGACCTGGCCGCCGGTCTCACGGAGTCGCCGGCGCGCCGCGACGAGCTGCACACGGCCGTTCTGGAACACGTCCTCATCGGGGGCGACGTGATCCGTGCGGCTGAGCTTGCCGCCGTGCGCAACGCCGACCCGCGTCCGGTGCGCCGGTACGTGCTGGGACGGCTCGCGCTGGCCGCCGGACGCTTCGACGAGGCGTCCGAGCTGCTGGCGGAGGCGTGGCGGCACACGGAGCCCGGGTTCGCCGCGGACGTGGCGGAGCAGCTGTCCTGGCTGCGGCTGGTCACGGGGAACCGCGCCGAGGCGGCGAACTGGGCACGCCTGTCGATCGAACAGCCCATCGCGGGGCCGGTCGCCAGGCCGCACGACGTGCCGGCGCTGGGCGGGGCACCCAGCGCCGGCGCGCCATCCGGCAGCCTCGCCGAAGCCGTGGCGCACCTGGCCCTCGACGAGGCGGGCCAGGCGTGCGCCGTGCTGAAGCGGGCCGTGACCGCCGCGGGCGCGGCGGGGCTGCCGCACCACCGGCTGCTGGCCACGGCGCTGCTGGCCGTCGCCGAGCACGGGCTGGCCCGGTGGGACGAGGCCGTGGCCCATGCTGAGGCCGCTCTCGCGGAGGCGTCCGCGCTGGGGCAGCGCTGGCTGCTGCCGTGGCTGGACGCCGCCTGCGTGGCGCCGCTCGCCGCCAAGGGTGAGCATGACCGGGCTCTCGCGCATGCCGTGGCGGCCGGGACGGCTGCGCGCAGGATGCGGCACGTGGCGGGGGAGCGGCAGGCGGACCTGGCCATGGCGCTGCTCGGGGCGGCCGAGCTTCCGGCTGACGCGTGCGAGGGCGGCCTCGGGTTCGTGCCCGATCCGCGGCCCGCGCGCATCGAGGCGCTGGTCGCCGACGGGCGGCTGGAGGAGGCGGAGCGGGCGCTGGACGCCTGCGACCGGGAGGGGCGGGCCGGTGGCCGGCGCAGGCAGGCCGAGCGGGTCAGGCTCGCGGGGCTGCTGCTGGCCGCGAGGAACGTTCCAACGCAGGCGGAGGAGGCGTTCGGGCGCGCGCTGGAGCTGGCCAGGGCGAGTGGACGCTTGCGGGAGGAGGCCCAAGCCGGTGCGGGCCCGCTCCAGGAGCCCTCCTCGGGCGGATGCCTGCTGGAGGAGGCGCGGGCGCTGCTCGATCTGGGCAGGCTGCTGCGCCGCACAGGCAGACGCAAGGCCGCGGCCGAACGGCTGGGCGCCGCACGCGCCATCTTCGCCCGGCTGGGCGCCCGCCCCCTGGTGGAGCGCTGCGCGCAGGAGCTGGAGGCGTGCGGCCTGGAGCCGCCCGCCACCGTCAGGCTGGGCCTGACCCCTCAGGAGCTCAGCACGGCCACCCTGGTGGCGGGCGGCCTGACGAACCGCCAGATCGCCAGAGAGCTGCTCATCAGCGTCAAAACCGTCGAATACCACATCGGCAAGATCTACACGAAGCTCGGCATCGGCTCCCGGGTGGCGCTGGCCGCCAAGCTGGCCGCGTATGGTCCGGAGGTATCGTTCCCGGCCAGCGAAGCAGGCTGATCAGCCACTCAGCTGATACCTTGATCGGCACTTCATGATCATGAAACAATTACCCCACAGCTGTGTATCCGGGTATGGGGGGACGTCGCCTATGGTCCGCGAGCCGATCGAGCGGCCCTAGGATGCCGGACGACGAGCTGGACACGGCGTTCGAGCTCGGCAGGACGTGCGCACTGGCCGCCGAGTGCGGCAGGGACCTGCGGCGGTGCGCCCAGATGTACGCGGACCTGTTCCCCGACGCGGCCTTCGGCGCCGACTTCTTCAGCTCGCTCTCCCTGGCGACGGCCTTCAGCGCCCCCTGGGCCGGCGCCGACCGGCTGAAGGCCGTGAACAGGGCCGCCCTGTGGGTGACGGCCGTGGAGCGGCTCGTCGACCGCGCCGCGAACACCCGCGAGCAGGTCACCCGCCTGACGAGGGAGTGCCTGTCGGTGGCCGAGGGGGCGGTGCCGCGTTCGGCCGTGACCCGGTTTCTCGCCGACCTGCGCGACGAGCTGGCGACCGTCGCCGACTTCGACGAGCTGCGGGGCATCTGGCGCGACCAGCTCGACCGGACGCTGGCGGGCATGGCCAGGGCCTGGGTGTGGCGTGACACGCACACGGTGCCCACGCTGCCCCGGTACGTGGACAACGCCGACAGCCGGGGCTCGTGCTTCGTCGACCTGTCGCACTGGATCTACACGGCCGACGACTGGTCCAGGGCGCACCTGGAGGAGCTGCGGGTGGTCAGCCGGCAGGTGCAGCGGTACCTGCACCTGCTCGGCGACGTCGCCTCCTACCGCAGGGACCTGAGCTGGGGCGACCTCAACGTGCTCGCGCTGGGCGTGGACGGCGCCGCGGTGGCGGCCGCGATCGCGGATCTGGCGCGGGACGCCGAGAGCCTCATCAGGCCGGTGTGCCGCCACAGCCCGCGCACGGCCTCCTACCTGCGAAGACGGCTGGGTTTTCAGGCAGGTGTCACCGGTATTTCGGACTATCAGCAGGCCACCTAAAGTCACCGTCTGAATGCATGACAGACAAACTTGACTCTTGCCCTGTTAGATCCGCGAAAAACGTGGCGTGAGGCGACAAACCGTGACATTTTGTTTCTTGTAAAAGATTGCGGCTTGAGTGGAAAATGTGGCGTTGCTAGGGTGTCTCGATGCCAGGCATGTGGAACGGCCCTCTCAGGCGAACCTTGACAGGTACCACTGACCGGCACCTCAGGGGCGGGGTCGCGCATGCGCGGGAAATGTACGGGCGGTGCTGGATGGAATTCGGTCGCTCAGACCGTTGGCGGCTGCCGACAGCGATCAAGATTTTGATCGCTGGTGGATTCGGCGCGGGCAAGACCACGATGGTCGGCGCCGTGTCCGAGACCAGGCCTCTTCGCACCGAGGAGGCGCTCACCCAGGTGGGCACCCACATCGACGACCTGTCAGGTGTCGAGCGCAAGCTCACCACCACCGTGGCCATGGACTTCGGCCGCATCACGGTCGCCAACGACTACATGCTCTACCTGTTCGGCACCCCCGGCCAGGAGCGCTTCTTCTTCGTGTGGGACGAGCTGGCCATGGGCGCGCTGGGCGCCGTCGTGCTGGCCGACACCCGGCGGCTGGACGACTGCTTCCCGTCCGTCGACTACTTCGAGAAGCGCGAGCAGCCGTTCGTCGTGGCGCTCAACTGCTTCGACGGCGTCTCGCCCTTCACGGTCGGCGAGGTGCGCTCGGCGATCGGCCTGGAGCCGGACATCCCGATCGTGCGTTGCGACGCCCGGCGCCGCGACTCCGGCAGGGAGGTGCTCATCACCCTGGTCGAGCACGCGATGCGCAGAGGCGCCACCCCGGTCGGGACCATGTCGTGACCATGACCGGCTACCTTTGACCGATGGAGGAGATCGACCGCCGGATCGTCACGCTGCTGGCCCGCGACGGCCGCATGAGCTTCACCGACCTGGCCAGGGAGACCGGGCTCTCCGTCTCGGCGGTGCACCAGCGCGTACGCCGCCTGGAGAAACGGGGAGTGGTGCGCGGCTACGCCGCGATCATCGACCACGACGCGGTGGGGCTGCCGCTGACCGCGTTCGTGTCGATCAAGCCGATCGACCCCGCCGCGCCCGACGACGCGCCCGAGCGGCTGGCCCATCTGGCCGCCATCGAGGCGTGTCACAGCGTGGCAGGCGACGAAAGTTACATCCTCAAGGTGCGGGTGGCCTCGCCGGCCGCGCTGGAGGACCTGCTCCAGCAGATCAGGGCCTCGGCGAACGTCTCCACGCGCACGACGGTCGTGCTGAGCACCCCGTACGAGCACCGCGCCCCCGACGTGGAGCCCGAGGCGGTCAGCGAGCCCGCCACCGGCCCTGGCGGCGCCGCTTAGCCGGAAGATCGGGCTGCGTCCCCGCGATAGCGGGAGCGCAGCCGGGCCAGCGCGGCCTCCCCGGCGCCGAGGTGCTCCAGGCCCAGCAGCGCCGCTCCCGCGATCGGCGGCAGGTCCGCCACCACGAGCCGCGCCAGCGGCGCCCGCCGCCCGCACAGCTCCGCCACCAGCCCCGCCATCAGCGGATCCCCCGCCGTCAGCAGCCCGCCGCCCAGCACCACCTCCGTCGGCGTGCCCAGCAGGCCTAGCCGGCGCAGGCACACCTCGGCCAGCACCGCCACCTCCTCCGCCTGCCGCTCCACCAGCGCCCCGGCCACCGCGTCCCCGTCGCGGGCCGCCGCCAGCACGCCGGGCGACAGCTCGTGCAGGCGTCCCTCGCCGATCCGGCCGAAGTGCAGGCCCAGGACGACCTCCTCGACCGTCGCCGCGCCGAAGTGGGCGGCCACCAGCCCGGCCAGCGCGGTCGGCGCGCCCCGGCCGTCCTCGGCGCGCACCGCGTGCCACAGCGCCTCCTCGCCCAGCCCCTCACCGCCGCCCCAGTCGCCGCTGAGCCGCCCGAGGGCGGGGAAGCGGGCCACCGCGCCGGTGGGGGAGACGCCGACCGCGTTGATGCCCGCACCGCACACCACGGCCACGCCCCACGGCGCCGACGCGCCCGCCCGCAGCACCGCGAACGTGTCGTTGCGCACCACCACGTCGGCGCCCAGCCCCCGGGCGGCGAACTCCCCGGCCAGCGCCTCCTCCTCCACGGGCAGGTCGGCGCCCGCCAGGCAGGCCGACACGTGGTCGAACCCGCCGCGCGGCACCCAGACGGGCAGCGTCGCGAGCGCCGCCGCCACCACGTCCAGGGCCGCCGCGACGCCGTCCCGCTGCGGCACGAACGCCCCCGACCGGCCGGTGGCCAGCACCTCTCCGCGCTCGGACACGACGGCCACGTCGGTCTTGCTGTTGCCGCCGTCCACGGCCAGCATCAGGCGCATCAGCCCGCCACCCACGGCAGGTGCGCCCGCCCGGCCTCCAGCAGCAGGCCCGTCAGCTCCTCGGCCGGCTCGTCCTGCCCGATCAGCGGGTGGGCGAGCAGCGCGTCCCGCACCCGGTCCGCGCCGCCGTGCAGGGCCGCCTCCAGGGCGAGCGTCTCGTACGCCGACACGTGCGCGATCAGCCCCGCGTACAGGGGCTCCACGGGCGGCACCGGCAGCGGCGCCGCCCCGGACGCGGTGATCGAGGCCGGCACCTCGATCACCGCCTCGTCCGGCAGGAACGGCAGCGTGCCCGCGTTGCGCACGTTCACCACCTGGGCGTCGCCCCGGTCGCCGAGCAGCGAGGCGATCAGCGCCACGGCCGCCTCCGAGTAGAACGCGCCGCCCCGCTGCGACAGCAGCTCGGGCTTGGTCACCACGGACGGGTCCGCGTACAGCTCCAGCAGCCGCTCCTCCATCCGCGCCACCTCGGCCGCCCGCGCCGGCTCCGAGCGCTGCTCGCGCACCACCGCGTCGTGGGCGTAGAAGTAGCGCAGGTAGTAGGAGGGGACGGCGCCGAGCCGACGCAGCAGCTCCGGCCGCAGGCCCAGCGTCCCGGCCAGCTCCCGGCCGTGCTCCCGCAGGAGGGCGGGCAGCACGTCGGCGCCGTCGAGGATGACCGAGCGCTCCCACGTCAGGTGGTTGAGCCCGACGTGGCCGAGCGAGACGCGCGCGGGATCGACGCCGAGCCAGGCGGCGAAGCGGCGCTGGAAACCGATGGCCACGTTGCACAGGCCGATGGCGCGGTGCCCGGCGTCCAGCAGCGCCCTGGTGACGATGCCGACGGGGTTGGTGAAGTCGACGATCCAGGCGCGCGGCGCGACCTCGCGTACGGCCGAGGCCAGCTCCAGCACGACCGGGACCGTGCGCAGCGCCTTGGCCAGCCCGCCCGCGCCCGTCGTCTCCTGGCCGACGCAGCCGCACCGCAGCGGCAGCGTCTCGTCCACCTCGCGCGCCGCCTGCCCGCCCACTCTGAGCTGGAACAGCACCGCGCCGGCCCCCGCCGCGCCCTCGGCGACCGAGGAGGTGGCCAGCACCCGCGCCGGATGCCCGGCGTGCGCCAGCATCCGCCGCGACACGCCCGCCACCAGCTTCAGCCGCGCCGCGTCAGGGTCGATCAGCGCCAGCTCCGTCACCGGCAGCTCGTCGCGCAGCCGCGCGATCCCGTCCACCAGCTCGGGCGTGTACGTCGAACCGCCCCCGACCACCGCCAGTCTCACCCGCGCCTCCTGCCGATCACGAGGGAATGCTCGAACCGAACACCTCGTCGCGCACGGCGGCGAGGGCGAGGTCGAGGGCGCCGGCCAGCACCGGGTTGCCCTCGACCGCGGACAGCCTGACGGGCGGCCGTGGGATGGTCAGCGCGTGCAGCTCGTGCTCGACCAGCTCGCGCAGCACCTCGCCGCCCGGCAGCACGGCGCCGCCCGTCAGCACGATCAGCGCCGGGTCCACGACCGCGGTGATGGCGGCCAGGCCCACGGCCAGGCGGGCGGCGATGTCGCGCAGCCCCGCCCTGGCGTCCTCGGCCTTCTGGCCGGTGCCGGACGCCGCGCGCACCGCGTTGGCGACGGCCTGGCCGAAGCCGGGGCCGCGCACGCCGTACGAGCGCAGCAGCTTCAGCACCGCGTGCCCGCCGGTCAGCGCCTGGTAGCCGTGGTCGGCGTAGCGGCCCGACTCGCGGGCCGTGGGCGCGCCGGGCGCGGGCATGTAGCCGACCTCGCCCGCGCCGCCCGTGGCGCCCCGGCGCACCCGCCCGTCCAGGACGATGGCCGAGCCGATGCCCGCGTCGGCCCACAGCAGCACGAAGTCCCGGTGGCCGCGCGCCACGCCGTGCGCCTGCTCGGCGACCGCGACCAGGTTGACGTTGTTCTCCACGTCCACGGGGACGCCCAGCCCGGCGCTGAGCGTGGGCACCAGGCCGGGGATGTGCCAGCCGGGCACGTCCTTGGCGGCGGCGTACCCGAGCCTGCCGGTGGCGGGGTCGATCGCGGCCTGCACGCCGATGACGACGCGGCGCAGCTCGCCGGGCGGCCCCGCGCCGAGCAGGGCGGCGCGCAGCCGGTCCACCAGCTCGTCGTGGGGGCGGCGGGGGGTGGGCAGCGTGTGCTCGCCCACGACCGTGCCGGTGATGTCGGCCACCCTGGCCTCGATGCGGTGCGGGGTGACGTCGAGCGCGCCGACGTAGGCCGCGGCGGGGTTGATCCGGTAGACCTCGGCGGTGCGTCCCGGCAGGCCCTCCCTGATGCCGTCCAGCACCACCAGGCCGGCCTCCTGAAGGCGGGACAGGAGCTGGGAGGCGGTGGGCTTGGACAACCCCGTGAGCGTGCCGATCTGGGGCCGGGTGAGCGGACCCCGTTCGAGGAGGACGCGCAGTGCGGCGCGATCATTGATGGCGCGTAGCAGACTGGGTGTCCCCGGAACCGGAGCGCTCACCGCGGCCTTCCCCCATCTGTTAGTAAAGTTTCCTAACCTGTACGACGGCAAAAAGGTTGCGGTCAAGAGGTGAAATCAAGACGTGACCCGGTAGGGGAAAGGGAAAGTGATGGGAGTGCCTCTACAGGCATGCTAATGTCGTCGTTTGTCGTAACAACAAGCAGAATGGCCCGGAGTGTCCCATTAACCACATTAATGGTCAGGCGGCAACTCGTCAAACGGAGCTCGCCAAGGAGCAGGCGTACGTCACCCGCCTGTACGACCGCCTCGACACGCTGCGCGAGCGCACCCAGCGGCAACTCAAGGAGGTGCTGGCCTCGGGCGCCGTCGGCACGATGCAGAACAGGTCCGAGCGCGACACCTTCGCCGAGATGTACGCCACCCGCCTCGCCCGGCTCTGGGCCGTCGAGCGCGGCCTGGTTTTCGGACGGCTCGATCACCTCGACGAGGGCCGGCTGTACATCGGCAAGCTCGGCATGACCGACGACGAGCAGCTCCGCCTGCTCATCGACTGGCGGGCGCCCGTCGCGCAGCCGTTCTACCGCGCCACCCCGGCCGCCCCGATGGGCGTCACCAGGCGCCGCCACCTGCAGACCAAGGGCCGCACCGTGGCCGGCGTGGACGACGACCTGCTCGACCTCGACTCGCTCACCGACGACGACCGCGCCACCCTCAACGGCGAGGCCGCCCTGCTGGCCGCGCTCGACGAGCGGCGCACCGGCCGCATGCGCGACATCGTCGCCACCATCCAGTCCGAGCAGGACCGCGTCATCCGCAGCGACCTGAACGGCGTGCTCGTCGTGCAGGGCGGGCCCGGCACCGGCAAGACCGTCGTCGCCCTGCACCGCGCCGCCTACCTGCTCTACACCCACCGCGAACGGCTGGAACGCCGCGGCGTGCTCATCCTCGGGCCGAACCTCACGTTCCTGCGCTACATCGAGCAGGTGCTGCCCTCGCTCGGCGAGACAGACGTGCTGCTGTCCACCGTCGGCGAGCTCTACCCCGGCGTGACCGCCACCGCCCGCGACAAGCCCGAGGTGGCCGCGCTCAAGGGCGACCCGCGGATGGCCGAGGTGATCGCCAAGGCCGTGCGCGACCGGCAGCGCGTCCCGCGCCAGCCCGTCGAGCTGACCATCGGCCGGATCACGCTCACCATCGACCGCAACATGCTGGAGGCCGCGAAGAACAAGGCCACCCGCTCGCGCCGCCCGCACAACCAGGCGCGCGCCGTGTTCGTCCGGTCGCTGCTCACCGCCCTGGCCAGGCAGCAGGCCCGCAAGATCGGCAAGGGGCTCATCGACGAGGACGACCTGGCCGACCTGCGGGAGGAGCTGCGCACCGAGCCGGTCGTCAAGTCCGCGCTCAACCGGCTGTGGCCGTACCTGACGCCGCAGCGGCTGCTGCTCGGACTCTACGGCTCGCCCGAGCGCCTCGGCTACGCCGCCTCCGCCCTCACCCCGCAGGAACGGGCGCTGCTGCGCCGCTCCGGCGGCGAGTGGACCGAGTCCGACGTGCCGCTGCTCGACGAGGCCGCCGAGCTGCTCGGCGACATCGACGAGCAGGTGCTGCGCGCCAGCGCCATGCAGGCCGAGGAGGAGCTGGCCGCCGCCAGGCAGGCCGAGGAGAGCCAGCGCGAGGCCGAGCTGGCCTACGCCCGCGAGGTGCTGGAGCTGACCGGGCTGTCCGACGTCATGGAGGCGGAACGGCTGGCCGAGCGCCAGCGCGGCGACGGCCCCTACCTCACCACCGCCGAACGCGCCGCCGCCGACCGCACCTGGGCCTACGGTCACGTGATCGTGGACGAGGCGCAGGAGCTGTCGCCGATGGCCTGGCGGGCCGTCATGCGGCGCTGCCCCACCCGGTCCATGACGATCGTCGGCGACATCGCCCAGACCGGCTCCGCGGCCGGGGCCCGCTCGTGGCAGGAGGTGCTCGACCCGTACGTGGCCGGGCGCTGGCGCCAGGAGCGGCTCACCGTCAACTATCGCACCCCGGTGGAGCTGATGGCGGTGGCCGCCCGCGTCCTGGCCACCATCGACCCGGCCCTGGAGGCGCCCGCGTCCGTCCGCGAGGCCGGCGCGCGCCCGTGGGCGGCGCCGCTGTCGGCCCTGGCCGAGCTGGCCAAGGAGGAGGCGGGCGAAGGCGGCAAGGTCGCCGTCGTGGTGCCCGACTCCTTGCTGCCCGAGCTCGGCACGCGGCTCGCCGCGAACGTCCCCGGCACCGTCGTCGTCGCGCCCGGCGCCGGCCGCGCCCGCGGGGCGGAGGCGCTGGACGCGCCCGTCGCGGTCATGGGGGTGACCGACGCCAAGGGGCTCGAGTTCGACTCCGTCATCGTCGCCGAGCCGGACCTCATCGCCGCTCAGTCGCCACGCGGGCCCAGCGACCTGTATGTTGCTCTCACGCGTGCGACGCAGCGGCTCGGGGTCGTCCACGAGCGGCCGCTTTCGCAGGCGTTGCGGGGCTTGCCGAGCCGTGCTCCGGCGCCCGCAAATGGGCTTTGACCGGCTTTGCGACCACCGGCCGTACATGTCCCACCTGCGGAAACTTGATGTTCCCGCTGATCGGGACACGGTTGACATCTGAGGTGGAGTCGGTAGTTTGCTGCGCAGTCCAGCACGGGACTTGGCCGGTTGGCCGTCTCTGACATCGTCGGATCCTGCGTCCGTGACGGAGCGTGACTTCGTCCACACAGCCAGGTGCAGGGCCGTCGGTCCGTCGAGTCGGGGCACCCCAACCGGGCGGGGGGTTGGACCCGGGACGGGTCCGGGAGCCCAGTAGACAACGGAATTCCGAGCTCGCCGCCGACGAGACGGGTCCGGTCCGAAGGGTTTCCGGGCCCTCTTCCCGCTCCCGTGCCATCGGACCGCCATCGCGCCGGGGTGGTCCCGTTCAGCCGCGGGATCACCCTGCCGCCCTCATTTTTGTGGCGGTGTTCGATCTTCCTCGCGCCTCGCCGGTCCGAGCGCGGTCCGGGGGCGGTAGCGTTTTCGCAAGCAAGCCGTTTGTGAGGTGGCGAGGAGTACCCCGGAGTGGTTCAGGACAGAACGGGCCTACCGGCGGCCGGGGGCGATCCCGGGCGCGCGGGTGTGCCGGCGTCGCCTGGTGACGGTGTGTCGCTCGCGCCTGACGTGGCGATGCCCGAGGCCGTCGCCGGGGGCACGACGGAGGGCGAGCGCGAGGCTGCCGCTGCGGCTGGGCACGAGGTCGCCACTGCCGACGTGACGGGGCCCGCCGACGTGACGGGGCCCGCCGTGACGGGGCCCGCCGTGACGGGGCCCGAGACTGAGGGCACGCCTGCCGCCGCGAGCGAGGCGGCGCGCCCTGGAGGGGCGCCCGCGTCCGAGGGGGAGGCCGAGCGGGGTGCGGGGTCCGGGGCTGAGGAGCCGCGGACGGCCGAGGCCGGAGCCGGGCCGGAGCCCCGGTGGAGGCTGCTGGGCAGGGTCGTGGCGGCTGTCGTCGGCGGGGTGGCGCTGTTCGCCGCGTTCCCGCCCCTGAGCTGGTGGCTGTGCGCCCCCCTGGGCATCGCCCTGATCGTCGCCTCGATCCACGGCGTCAGGCCGAGGAGGGCCGCCTGGATCGGCTACCTGGCAGCCGTGGCGTTCCTGCTGCCGGCGCTGGCCTGGGTGCGCAGCATCGGCGACGACGTCTGGTTCATGCTGGTCGGGGTCGAGAGCCTGTTCTACGCCGCGCTGGCCGCCCTGGCGGCGCTGGTGTTCAGGCTGCCCGCCTGGCCGCTGTGGTTCGGCGGGTTGTGGGTGCTCATGGAGTGGGCCCGCAGCCTGGTGCCGATCGGCGGCTTCCCGTGGGCGCGGGCCGCCTTCAGCCAGGGTGAGTCGCTGTTCACCCCGTACGCCGCGCTGGGCGGCGTCCCGCTGGTGTCGTTCGCCGTCGCGCTGTGCGGCGCGCTGCTGGCCCAGGCGGCCCTCGGCAGGCGCCCCGAGCGGGCGGGGCGGACCGAGGCGGCCCCCGGCGGGCCCACCGCCAGGGCCCGGCCCGGGCGTGACGTGCTCGTGCGCCACGCCGCCCCCCTGGCCCTCGCCCTGGTCGTGCCGCTGCTGGGCCTGGCCGTGCCCAGGCCGGGCGACGAGGGCCGTACCGTCAACATCGGCATCGTCCAGGGCAACGTCCCCGGCGAGGGCATGTACGCCCTCGGCGACGAGCCCGCCGTCGTGCTGCGCAACCACGCCAACGAGACCAAGCGCCTGGCCCAGGCCGTACGCGACGGCAAGCTCCCCAAGCCCGACCTGGTCGTCCTGCCGGAGAACTCCACCGACATCGACCCCTACCGCGACGAGTACGCCCGCCAGATCATCCAGGACTCCGTGCGGGACGTCGGCGTGCCCACCCTGGTGGGAGCCGTGGTGGCGATCGGCGACGAGCACCGCGCCACCCGCAGCCTCGTCTGGGACCCGGTGACCGGGCCCGGCGCCTACTACGACAAGCAGCGCCTGGTGCCGTTCGGCGAGTACACCCCGTTCGAGGACCTGGTGCTGGCGCTGTGGGAGCGGGCCAACCTGGTCGGCAGGCAGTCGGTCCCCGGCGGCAAGCCGGGCGACCTGAAGCTGGGGCCGGTCACGATCGGCGCGGTCAACTGCTACGAGGTCGCCTACGACGACACGGTGCGCGAGACGGTCCGCGCCGGCGGCACCCCGATCGTCGTGCAGACCAACAATGCCTCCTACGCCCTGTCCAACCTGCCGCCCCAGCAGCTCGCCATGTCCCAGTTGCGGGCCGTCGAGCACAACAGAGCCGTGGTGACCGCCGCGACCACCGGGATCTCGGCATATGTCACACCTGACGGTAAGGTCTCCTGGCAGACCCGCGAGCGTGTCGCCGACATGAACGTGGTCGCGGTGCCCGTCCGCACGGAGAAAACGCTTGCCACCAGGGTGGGCGCACTTCCCGAATGGGCATTGATGTTGATGGGAGCCGCGGCGGCCGCAGTCGCCGCGTGGCGTGTCAGGCGGCGAGGCGATCGGATGAGCGATCGGATGAGGAACGACGGATGATGGAGACTCTCGGCAGGGTGCTCGTCGTCGTACCGACCTACAACGAGCGCGACAACCTGCCGGCGATCGTCGAGCGGTTGCGAACCTCCGTCCCTGACGCCCACGTACTGGTGGCCGACGACAACAGCCCCGACGGCACCGGGGAGGTCGCCGACGGTCTCGCCGCCGACGACGACCACGTGCACGTCCTGCACAGGCCTGGAAAGCAGGGGCTCGGCGCGGCCTACATCGCCGGGTTCCGCTGGGGCCTGGAGGAGGGGTACGACGTCCTGGTCGAGATGGACGCCGACGGCTCCCACCAGCCCGAGGAGCTGCCGAAGCTGCTGGAGGCGCTGGCCGGCGGCGCCGACCTGGCCATCGGCTCGCGCTACGTGCAGGGCGGCAAGGTCGTCAACTGGCCGCAGCGGCGCGAGCTGCTGTCGAAGGGCGCCAACATCTACACCCGCGTCATGCTCGGCCTTCCCGTCCGCGACGCGACCGCAGGTTTCCGCGCCTACCGGGCCGCCACGCTGGAGAAGGTCGGCCTGTCCGGGGTGGAGTCGCAGGGCTACTGCTTCCAGGTCGATCTGACGCTGCGCACGTCCAGGCACGGGCTGCGGGTGGTGGAGGTGCCGATCACGTTCGTGGAGCGTACGGTCGGCAAGAGCAAGATGAGCGGCAAGGTCATGTCCGAGGCGCTGTGGCGGATCGGCATGTGGGGCGTGACGGGGCTGCCCAAGCGGCTCAAGGGCCCCTCCCGCGACTGAGGGCCGCCCGCGACTAAGGGGCGCCTCCGGGACATCCCTGATTTGCCGCCCGTCCTGGAACGCCCGGCGGCCCCCCAGCGTTGTTCCTGCTGTAACGCGCGTGTGCGAATCGAGGAAACGATGCGGCTCCTGCTCTTCCTGGCCTTCCTGGTCGTGCCCGTCCTGGAGATCTGGCTGCTCATCCAGGTCGGGTCGGTGATCGGCGGGCCCGCGACCGTCGCCCTGCTCATCGCCGACAGTCTCCTGGGCGCCTGGCTGGTGCGCCGTGAGGGCCGCCGCGCCTGGAAGGCGCTGCGGACGGCGCTGGAGTCGGGCCGCATGCCCGACAAGGAGCTGGCCGACGGCGGCATCATCCTGGTGGGCGGCACGCTGCTGCTGACGCCCGGCTTCTTCACGGACGTGTTCGGCTTCCTGTGCCTGATCCCGTTCACCCGGCCGATGATGCGGCGGCTGGGCTCGTGGTTCTTCGAGCGCCGGATCAAGAGGCTGGCCGCCGCGTCGCCGTACGCGAACCTGTTCCCGCCGTCGTCAGGCTTCCCGGGCGCGGGCGCGCCGCCGTCCGGCTCCCCTGGCGCCGGGACGGGCGCGCCGCAGGGTGGCGGCGGCCGGGTGGTGCACGGCGAGGTCATCCGCGAGGACCGCGACTCCTAGCAGCCCGCTCACGTATGGCCTCGGTGTTCCCGGGCATGCGTCTCCCATCCGACTACCCCGGGAGGACGCATGCCGTACGCGGACAGGATCGCCGAGCCGTGGGGGGAGCGCACACCGTACGGACCGGGCGAACCCTGGCCCGTACGGGTGGACGCCTTCCTGGAGCCCGGCCTGAGCGAGCAGGACGTGGACCGCTGGGTGCAGAGCGCGAGCCTGCTGCACAGCAACGGCGACGGCATGGACATCGCGGTCAAGGACGGCCGCATCGCGGGGGTGCGGGGCCGCGCGAACGACCGCGTGAACCACGGACGGCTGGGCCCCAAGGACCTGTACGGCTGGCAGGCCGCCAACGCGCCCGACCGGCTGCGCCGCCCTCTCGTCCGCGAGCACGGCCGCCTGGTCGAGGCGAGCTGGGACACCGCGATGGAACGCGTCACCGGCGCCGCCCGGCGGCTGCTGGACGAGCAGGGGCCCAGCGCGCTCGGCTTCTACACCACCGGCCAGCTCTTCCTGGAGGAGTACTACACCCTCGCCCTGATCGCGCACGGCGGCATCGGCACCAACCACGTGGACGGCAACACCCGCCTGTGCACGGCGACGGCCGCGGCGGCGCTGAAGGAGTCGTTCGGCTGCGACGGGCAGCCCGGCTCCTACGCCGACGTGGACCACGCCGACGTCATCGCCCTGTACGGCCACAACGTGGCCGAGACGCAGACCGTGTTGTGGAGCCGGATCCTCGACCGGCTCGCCGGGCCGAACCCGCCCGCGCTGGTCTGCGTGGACCCCCGCGAGACCGAGGTGGCCCGCGCCGCCGCCGTCCACCTGGCCAACCGGCCGGGCACCAACCTCGCCCTGATGAACGGCCTGCTCCACGAGATCATCGAGAACGGCTGGATCGACGAGGTCTACCTCGCCGAGCACACCGTCGGCTTCGAGGAGCTGCGCAAGCGGGTGCACGACTTCCCCGCCGAGGAGGCCGCCAGGATCTGCGACGTGCCGGTGGCGGACCTGCGCGAGGCCGCCCGTCTCATCGGCACCGCCGGGCGGCTGCTGTCCACCGTGCTGCAGGGCTTCTACCAGTCGCACCAGGCCACCGCCGCCGCCGTCCAGGTCAACAACGTGCACCTGGTACGCGGCATGCTCGGCCGGCCCGGCTGCGGCGTCCTGCAGATGAACGGCCAGCCCACCGCCCAGAACACCCGCGAGTGCGGCGCCGACGGCGACCTGCCCGGCTTCCGCAACTGGTCGAACGACGCGCACGTGCGCGACCTGGCCCGGGTGTGGAACGTCGATCCTCTCGACATCCCGCACTACGCGCCGCCCACGCACGCGATGCAGATGATCCGCTACGCCGAGGAGGGGTCGATCCGGTTCCTGTACGTGATCGGCACCAACCCCGCCGTGTCGCTGCCCGAACTGTCCCGCGTCAGGTCGATCCTGGCGCGGGAGGGCCTGTTCCTCGTCGTCCAGGACGTCTTCCTCAGCGAGACCGCCCAGCTCGCAGACGTGGTGCTCCCGGCGGCCACGTGGGGCGAGAAGACGGGCACGTTCACCAACGCCGACCGCACCGTCCACCTGTCGGACAAGGCGGTGGAGCCGCCCGGCGAGGCCCGCCCGGACCTCGACATCTTCCTCGACTTCGCCCGCCGCATGGAGCTGACGGACAAGGACGGGGCGCCGCTGGTGAAGTGGAGCGACGCGGAGGGCGCGTTCGAGGGCTGGAAGGAGTGCTCGCGCGGCCGGCCGTGCGACTACACCGGCCTGTCGTACGAGCGGCTGCGCGGCTCCGGCGGCATCCAGTGGCCCTGCGACGACGCTCGTCCTGACGGCACCGAGCGGCTTTACGAGGAGGGCCGCTTCTGGAGCGCGCCCGACCGGTGCGAGGACTACGGGCGCGACCTGGTCACCGGGGCGCCGCTGTCACAGACCGAGTACCGGGCGCTGAACCCGGACGGCAAGGCCGTCATCAAGGCCGCCGAGTACGTCCCGCCGCACGAGGAGCCCGGCGGTGAGTTCCCCCTCTGGCTCATCACCGGCCGCACCGTCTACCACTTCCACACCAGGACGAAGACCGCCAGGGCGCCCCAGCTCCAGGAGGCGGCGCCCGAGGTGTGGGCCGAGATGTCGCCGGGGGACGCGGGGCCGCTCGGGCTCGCGGAGGGCGATCTGGTGGAGATCGCGACCCCGCGGGGTGGCGTGCGGGCCCGGCTGCGGGTGACCGGCATGCGGGACGGGGTGGTCTTCCTGCCGTTCCACTACGGCTACTGGGACGCGTCCGGCGGGCACGAGCCCGGCGACGGGACGGCCACGGCGGCGAACGAACTGACGATCACGGACTGGGATCCGGCGTCCAAGCAGCCGATCTTCAAGACCGCGGCGGCGCGGGTCACGCTCGTGGAGCGCGGTGATCGGCCGTCCGCCGCCCCGACGACCGGCGCCGCCCGGCCGGTCACGCCGGGGGTACCGGCGACGAGGGGCGGGGAGGCGGCCCATGCCACCGTGTCATACGGCCCCGCCGCGTCGGACGCCGCGTCGGGTGCCGCGTCTCGTTCCGCGTCTCGTTCCGCGTCCGGAGGGGGTGCGCGATGAAGTTCGATCTGGTTCTGCGGGAGCTGCACCGGTCGGAGAGTGAGCTGGCCGAGGTTCTGCTGCGCCTGTCCGACCGGCACAAGGCGGACCATGAGACGTTCCACGTCGCCCGTGACCTGGCCGGCTGGTGCCGCGATCACCTGCGCGACCTGGCGGAAGCGGCCCGCGACCACGGCCTCGACCTCGACCCTGAGCCGCCCGCCGACCCCGGTGCGGTGGAGCGGGCGCTGGAGCGGGCGGGCGCCTGGCTGGGCCCCGGCCCAGGCCCCGGGCTGGTGCTGCTGGCCGACTTCCGGCATCTCTACCGGGTGGCGTCCGGCGTCTCCCTCGACTGGGAGCTGCTCGCTCAGGCGGCCCAGGGCGCCAGGCGGGCCGATCTGCTGGAGCTCGCCGAGCGCTGCCACCCGCAGACGCTGCGGCAGCTGCGCTGGGCCAACGCCCGGCTGAAGGAATCGGCCACCCAGCCGCTGGTCAGCTAGCGCCCAGGAAACGTCCCCGACATGAAGAACCCCCGGGCCGTGGCCCGGGGGTTTCACCGTGAGAGGAGGCTAAGCGCTCTTACGACGCTGTGCCCGCAAAACCGCGAGCCGCTCGTTGAGCACCTCCTCAAGGTCTTCGATGGACCGCCGCTCCAGAAGCATGTCCCAATGTGTCCGTGGGGGCTTGGTCTTCTTGGACTCCGGCTGCTCGCCGTCCACCCGCACCGCGGTCGCGCCGCACATGCGGCACTCCCAAGTGGCGGGGATCTCAGCCTCGGCAGCAAGCGGAACCTCGAAGCGATGGCCCTTAGGACAGGTGTAGGACACCTCCTGGCGCGGGGCCAGATCCGTGTTACGGTCGTTCTCGTAGCTGGTTGCCCCGAGCCGGGTGCCACGAAGCGCGCGCTCGCCCATGTCTAAATGCCTCCTACAGGGCCCCCTTGCGTGGGGGGTCTGTCTCCCACGGTGTCTAACGCTTGGTACCGTGATGGGATTCCCACCCTCGGGGTGATCCAATCGCGCTTGAGGCCTCAGTTCTTCACATGATCGGCGATCAGGCCCGCGTCCTGCGATGATGCGCGATTTTGGGCACGGGCGCGTATGCGGTGGGCCAAATTTCCTTTCACGTCGTCTCCTGGAACCGGCCTCCGGCGGCCGCCGGACGTCACGCCGTGGCGGGAACGCGGGCGGGCTGGAACAGCTCGACGAGGTTGCCGGCGGGGTCCGTGAGCAGGATCTGCCGGCCGCCCGGCCCCGATATCGCGTCGCCGAGGAAGGACAGCCCGGCGCCGCGCAGCCGGTCGATCTCGGCGTCCAGGTCGTCCACGATGAGGTGGATGCGGTTGCGGCCGGCGCTGGTCCCGGCGGGTGTGGCGCGGGCGCCGGAGCTGGCAGGGCCCGACAGGAGCAGGCGCAGCGGCCCGCGTACGACGTCGGCGAAGGCGGGCGCGGCGTCCATGCGCACGGTGAAGCCGAGGTGGGTGGTGTAGAAGCGGACGGCGGCGGCCACGTCGTCGACGAGGTAACGCACGCCGGCGTACTGGTCGGATGCGGTCATGGCGGGGCCTCCTGTGAGGTCAGGACGGGCAGCAGGTAGTGGATGCGGCTGTCGATCTCCGCAGCGGTGCGGACCAGGCCGGCGGCGTCCGCCGTGGCCGGGTCGGGGATGCTCCAGTGGAGCCGGAGGGGGCGGCCGGGGAAGCCGGGGAAGACCTCGCGGACCTTGTCGCACAGGCTGATCACGTAGTCGAAGCGGTGGCCGGACACGGTGTCGAGGTGCCTGGGGCGCCGGTCGCGCACGTCGAGGCCGTAGTGCTCGCGCAGGACGGTCACGGCGCCGGGGTGCAGCCGGTCGCGGGGATGGCTGCCCGCGCTGGCCGTCTCGACGTGGCCGCCGGCGCGGTGGCGCAGCAGGGCCTCGGCGATGGGGGAGCGGGCGCTGTTTCCCGTACAGGCGAACAGGACGCGCGGCCGGCGCGCGGGTGGTCGCAGAGGTGCGGGGTGCGGGGGCGTGTAGGGCGGCGTGAGATGAAGGGCGGGATGCAGGGCGGCGCCGGTGGCGGCCAGGGCGTGCGCGCAGCGTTCCAGGTCGAGGTGGTAGTAGCTGTCGCGGGCGTCGAACGTGCTGCGCCTGGCCGTGACCAGGCCGCCGTCGCGCAGCAGCCGCAGGTGGTAGGAGACGAGGTTCTGCGGCTCGCCGACCAGCTCCACCAGCTCGCGGACGCGGTAGTCGCTCTTGGCCAGCTCGCTCAGCAGCCGCCACCGCAGCGGGTGGGCGGCCAGCCGGAGGAACGCCGGGGTGGTCGCGAGCGAACTCACCATGCCCCGATAATACATCAAACCGATTTGATGTATCTCAGGAGCCCCCCGGGGTCACCAGCCCCGCTTCGTAGGCCGCGATGACGAGCTGGGCGCGGTCGCGGGCGTGCAGCTTGGTCATCGCCCGGTTGACGTGGGTCTTCGCGGTCAGCGGGCTGATCACCATGTGGCCGGCGATCTCGTCGTTGGACAGGCCGCGCGCGACCAGCGCCACGGCCTCGCGCTCGCGGTTGGTCAGCTCCTCCAGGCCCCTGCCGGCGCCGGTGCCCGGCGGCTGGGAGACGTACCTGTCGATGAGCCTGCGGGTGATCGACGGGGCGAGCAGCGCGTCGCCGCGGGCGGCCACGCGCACGGCGTGCAGCAGGTCCTCGGGGACGATGTCCTTGACCAGGAACCCGGCCGCGCCGGCCCGCAATGCCTCGAAGACGTACTCGTCGAAGCCGTAGTTGGTCAGGATGACGACGCGCACGCCGGACAGGGCCGGGTCCGCGGCGATGCGGCGGGTGGCCTCGATGCCGTCCACCACCGGCATCTGGACGTCGATCAGCGCGATGTCGGGCAGGTGCAGCCTGGCCAGGGCCAGACCCTCCAGGCCGTCGCCCGCCTCGGCCACCACCTCGATGTCGTCCTCCAGGTCGAGCAGCGCGCGGAACCCGCTGCGCAGCAGCGGCTGGTCGTCCACCAGCAGGACACGGATCATGACCGGCCGTCGATCGGCAGGGCGCGGATCATGACGCCCCGCCGACAGGTGACGCCCCGCCGACCGGCAGTTCGGCCTGGACGGTGAAGCCGCCCTCGCCGCGCGGCTCCGCGCGTAACCGGCCGCCGAGCGCGGTGACCCGCTCGCGCATCCCGGTCAGCCCGACGCCGGGCACCGGGGCGGCGTCCGGCGTCGCCTTGCCGTCGTCGTCCACGCGAATGGCCAGGACGCCGGGGCGGCGCTCGATCCGCACCGCCACGGACACGGCGGCGGCGTGCCTGGCGACGTTCGTGAGCGACTCCTGGACGATCCGGTACACGGTTCTGCTCACCGCGGCGGGCACCGGCTCCCGCTGCCCCTCGATGGTCAGCGTCGCGTCCAGGCCGGTCGCGCGAGCGCGTTCCACCAGCTCGGCCACGTGGTCGAGGCCGAGCGGCGGGCTCGTGTCGTCCTCGCGCAGCGCCTCCAGGGTCGCGCGCAGCTCCCGTGTCGCCTCGCGCCCGGCCTGCTGGATGGCCAGCAGCGCCTCCGGGACCTGCTCGCCGCGCCTGCGCGCCACGTGCACGGCCACCTCGGCCTGCACCTTGATGATCGAGATCTGGTGGGTGAGCGAGTCGTGCAGCTCACGCGCGATGCGCAGCCGCTCCTCGTCCGCGCGGCGCCGCGCGGTCTCCTCGCGCGTGCGCTCGGCCTCCTCCGCGCGCCGCTCGGCCTGCCGCAGCGCCTCGCCCGCCGCGCCGGCCGCCACCAGCCAGGCCAGCTCCAGCGCGCCTCTGGCCTGTGCGAACGCCTCTCCCGTGTCGTGCAGGCCCGACGCCATGGCCGCCAGGGGCAGCGCGGCCAGCACGACCACGCTCGCCACCACGGCGGCCGCGCGATGCCCTGCCCGTACGGCGGCGTACACGGCGAACAGGTACGCGACCGCGGGCACGTCGAACCCCGCCGCCTGGTAGCCGGCCGCGCACAGCCCCGTGACGGCCAGCACGACGATCGGGGCCCGCCGCCGGGCGGCGAGCGCCAGCCCGCCGCCCGCCAGCAGCACCGGGCCGAGCAGGCCGGAGCCCGTCGTGGCGACCCCTCCTGACAGGCCGGTGACCAGCAGCGCCGCCGCCACGCAGACGGCGATCGCCCAGTCGATGACATCGGCCCGCGCCAGGAACCGTCCCGCACTCATGCGCGCACCCTAGCCGGATGCGGGGGCGGGCGACTCCTGCGGGGGGACGATCGGCCCGCTACCGCGGGCGCGGTATTCGCGCCGATCCTGCGGCGGGCGCGGTAGCGGGCTGCTGCGCGTGCGGCAGGGCGAAATGCCTGCCTGTGCAGGACGACGTGCGGGCGGGGTGGCGGACATCATCGAGGTCACGTTCAGCCGGAGCACACAGGGAGCAGCTCATGTCGGTTCGATTCTTGCTCGACGCGGCGGTGGCCGGTGTCCACGGCCCGGTGCAGTCGGCCCCGGTGGGTGCCTACGACCTCACCTCCGGGCGGCTGTGGTCCTTGGTGGCGGCGCTGGCCGGGGTGGCCGGCGTGGTGATCGGCGCGCTGGCCCTGGCCCGCTCCGCCCGTCGTCCGGGGCGGACGTGCGCTGTCGTGGCGCTGGTGGCGGGGCTGGCCGGTGCGGTGGGCGGCGGCCTGGTGGTGGCCGCGGCCGAGGGCGGGCCCGGCACCGGTTACGGCATCGTCGGAGGCTACATCGCGGCGGTGGTGGGGGTGGCCGCGATGGCGCTCGGCGGGCTCGCCCTGGCCCGCCTCCGCCGTACCGGCGCGGCGGAGACGGCTGCCCGCAGGTGATCGTGCAGCCGCCGCGACGAGTCACGCGTCCCGGGGGAGCCGGGCGGATGTCACGACGAGTCGCGGATCACCAGGGTGGGGTCGAAGATGATCGAGGTGGGCCGGTGGCCGGGCTGCTCGATGTGCTCCAGCAGCAGCCGGGCCATCTCGGCCGCCATGTCCTCCACGGGATGGCGCACGGTCGTGAGCGGCGGCCGGCAGGCGGTGGCCGCGCTGCTGTCGTCGAAGCCCACCACGGCCACGTCGCCGGGCACCGCGCGGCCGTGGTGCCGCAGCACGAGCAGGGCGCCCTGCGCCATCAGGTCGTTGGCCACGAAGACGCCGTCGAGGCCGGGGTGCTCGGCGAGCAGGCGTTCCATGGCCTGCTCGCCGCTGTGGTAGGTGAAGCCGCCCTCGGCGCACGGCACGAACGGGTGGCCGTGCGCGGCCATCGCGTCGCGGAAGCCGGCCAGGCGGGCCTGGCTCGCGGGCACGTCCAGGGGGCCGGAGATCGTCACGACGTGCTTCCTGCCCCGGGCGACGAGGTGGTCGGCGGCGAGCCTGGCCCCGGCCCGGTGGTCGACGTCCACGTAGCTGATCGGCACGGGATCGGCGGGCCTGGCGAAGAGCACGGCGGGCAGTTTCGCCTCGGCGAGGAGCCTGGGCAGCGGGTCCTCGGCGTGGGTGGAGACCAGGACGGCCCCGTCGGCGTCGCCCTGCCGCAGCGCGGTGAGCACCTGGGCGCGGGTCTCGGGGGTCTCGGCGAACATGAGGACCGGGTGGATGCCGCGCGGCCGCAGGAAGCCGACGATGCCGCCCACGACCCGGCCGAAGAACGGGTCGGTGAACACCTGGGAGGGGAAGAAACCGCTTTCCTCGCCCGCGCCGGAGACGACCAGGGCGACGCTGCCCGTGCGGCGGGTGACGAGCGAGCGGGCGGCGCGGTTGGGCACGTACCCGGTGGCGGTGATGGCCCGCCGGACCGCCTCCTGGATGGCGGAGTCGACGTTGCGGACGCCGTTGACGACCCGGGAGACGGTGGCCCTGGACACCCCCGCCGCCCTGGCGACGTCCTCCAGGGTGGGGGACGGCGGCGGGGGATCTTGCCTCATGGCGTCTTTATAGCACACCGGCGGGAGAGCGCTCTCCGATCAGGGGCGGGGGAGCTGGAAGTCCGGCGTGAGCGCGGCGCCGCGGTGCGGTTTGTACAGGTCGTAGCCGCGTGGGTCGCACTGGAGCCCGCCGTTGATGCAGTGGGTCACCAGCGCGTCCAGGACGGCGGGGTCGTTCCAGGCGTTGAAGAAGTCGTAGTGCCAGGAGTAGCCCCGGCCGCTGGACAGCCGCGCCTGTGACAGGTCGCCGTCCGCCGGGAAGGCGATCTTGAACTCCAGCATCGGCACCGCCACCGGATGGCTCGCCGGGCAGTAGCCGCCGGTCGGGTAGGCCATGTGGCTCTTGTGGTCGGCGCTGTCGAGGCGCACGCCGTCCCAGCAGCTCGGCGCCTGATAGCGGACGTTGACCTGGGAGCCCGCCACGCACGAGGCCGGGATGTCCCAGCTCCGGGACAGGTCGCCGCACTCGAAGCCCTCGACGGCGCCGGGGGAGTCGCGGAACTGCTCCAGCGTCGCGCTCGGGCTGCCTGCGACGAAGCGCAGGCCCTGCGGGAACGGCTGCACCCGCCAGTACTCCAGGATGCCCGACTTGTAGTAGACGACCTGGTTGCCGGTCGGCTCGACGAGCCGGTCACCCTTGTGGAAGCTGGGGAACCAGTAGGCGGACCTGTCGTGCGGGTTGGTGCACGAGGTGCCGCCGGCCAGCAGCGAGGCGGTCGTGCTGTGCGCGTTGGTGGTCCGGTTGCCGATGAAGGTGTGCAGGTGGGAGGCGCCCGGCAGGCCCGGGTAGACGATGGGGTCGTCCGGCCGGTTCGCCGTCACCGAGCAGTTGGCCTGGAACTCGTGGTGCGTCACCTCGTCGGTGAAGGTCGGCCGGGGGCGCGGGGTGGTGGTGGAGCCGCCGGTGCCGTAGACCTGGAACTCCCACAGGGAGTAGCCGTAGCCGGTGGCGCGGACGGTGCCGTACATGCGGACGTACCGGCCGGTGCCGCGCACGTCGAGGCTCTGGACGCCGCCGGCGCCGGTGGTGGTGGAGTAGACGTCGGTCCAGGCGGCGGCGTCGTCCGAGACCTGGATCTTGAACGCTCTGCCGTACGCGGCCTCCCATTCGAGCACGACGCGGGAGACGGTCGCGGAGGCGCCGAGGTCGACCCACAGCCACTGCGGGTCGGCGGCGGCGCTGGACCAGCGGGTGGTGCGGGTGCCGTCGAAGGCGGCTCCCGCGCTGTGGCCGCCGCCCTCGGTGGACGAGGCGGTCGCGGGCCGGCCCTCGGAGATCAGCGCGTCGGCGGCGAACGCGGGTGAGACGGCGGCGACGCAGGCCGCCAGGACGGCGGCCAGTGCGATGACGACCGGCCACAGGGGTCTTCTGGACGGGTGCATGGGGACCTCTCCTTCGCGGGGGGACAGTCGGAGAGCGCTCTCCGAGGTTGACCCGTACGCCGCGCGGCTGTCAAGAGAGCGAGGCGAATCTGTTTCGCGCGCATGAGCAGTGCGTTTCGGGCCAGTGCGGAGATGGGCCTTGACGCGACCCGGCGGCCGGAGGACTCTCAGGACTCGGAGAGCGCTCTCCCTTTCGGTACCGGTAGCTAGGAGAGGCCGTGCATCCAACTCGCAGCTCAGGCAGGCTCAGGCGAAGCGCGGTCGCGGTCGCCGTCGCGCTGGCGGGCCTGGTCCTGTCCGGCCTGACGCCCGCCGCCCCCGCCCGGGCGGCGGACGTCCTGCTCTCGCAGGGCAGACCCGCGACGGCCTCCTCGTCCGAGGGGGCCGCGTGGAGCGCCGCCGCGGCCGTGGACGGCGACCGCACCGGCACCCGCTGGTCCAGCTCGTTCAGCGACCCCCAATGGCTCCAGGTCGACCTCGGCGCCCCCGCGACCATCTCCCGCGTCGTGCTCGACTGGGAGGCCGCGTACGCCACATCCTTCAAGATCCAGACCTCCGGCGACGCGGCCACCTGGACCGACGCCTACGCCACCAGCACCGGCACCGGCGGCGCCCAGACCATCGACCTCACCGCGACCGGCCGGTACGTCCGCATGTACGGCACCGCCCGCGCCACCGGCTACGGCTACTCCCTGTGGGAGTTCCAGGTGTACGGGAACACCGGCGACTCCTGGACCGAGCTGTGGTCCGACGACTTCACCGGCCCGGCCGGCGCCTCCCCGTCGTCCGCGAACTGGATCCCGCGCACCGGCACCTCCTACCCGGGCGGCCCGGCGAACTGGGGCACCGGCGAGGTCGAGACCATGACCGCGGCCACCGCGAACCTCTCCCTGGACGGCGAGGGCCACCTCACCATCAAGGCGATCAAGGACGGCGCGGGCAACTGGACCTCCGCCCGCGTCGAGACCCAGCGCGCCGACTTCGAGCCGAGACCCGGCGAGCTGCTGCGGTTCAGCGCCCGGCTCAAGCAGCCCGGCGTCGCCAACCCCCTCGGCTACTGGCCGGGCTTCCGCGCCACCGGCGCCGCCTACCGCGGCGACCACACCAACTGGCCGGGCGTCGGCGAGAGCGACATCATGACCGCCGTCAACGGCCGCGACCAGTACTCCGCCACCCTGCACTGCGGCACCGCCCCCGGCGGCGTGTGCAACGAGTACGACGGGCGTGGCAGCGGCCTGGCCACCTGCGCCGGATGCCAGAGCGGCTACCACGAGTACACCCAGATCATCGACCGCACCAGAACCGACGAGGAGATCCGCTTCTACCTCGACGGCAGGCAGACCTGGGTGGTGCGCGAGAGCCAGGTCGGCGTCGCCGCCTGGAAGGCCGCCGTGCACCACGGCTTCTACCTCCGCCTCGACCTGGCGATCGGCGGCTCGCTGCCGAACGCCGTCGCCGGGCTCACCACCCCCGTCGCCGGCACCACGTCGGGCGGCGCGCTGAGCGTGGACTGGGTCAGGGTCTCCCGGCAGGCGGGCACCGTCCCGGCCGCCATGACCGACCCGCCCGTCCCCGCCGGGCCGAGCGTCGTGCGCGTGGCCGGCACGCAGGGCAACTGGCGCTTGACGGTGAACGGCGCGCCGTTCGAGGTCAAGGGGCTGACGTACGGGCCGCCGCAGGCCGCGACCGACGGGTACATGCGCGACCTGGCGGCCATGGGCGTCAACACCATCCGGATCTGGGGCGTGGACGACACCCACACGCCGGCGCTGCTCGACACCGCCGCCAGGCACGGCATCAAGGTCATCGTCGGCCACTGGCTCAACCAGGGCGCCGACTACGTGAACGACAGCGCGTACAAGACCAGCGTGAAGAACGAGATCGTGGCCCGCGTCAACGCGCTGAAGAACCGGCAGGGCGTGCTCATGTGGGACATCGGCAACGAGGTCATCCTCACCATGCAGGACCACGGGCTGCCCGCCGACGTGGTGGAACAGCGGCGGGTGGCGTACGCCGAGTTCGTCGACGAGGTGGCGCGGGCCGTGCACGCCGCCGACCCGAACCACCCGGTCACCTCCACCGACGCCTACACGCACGCCTGGACCTACTACAAGGCCCACGCCCCCGCGCTCGACCTGCTCGCCGTCAACTCCTACGGCGCCATCGAGACCGTCAGGAACGACTGGGTCAACGGCGGCCACACCAAGCCGTACATCGTCACCGAGGCGGGCCCCGACGGCGAGTGGGAGGTGCCGGACGACGTCAACGGCGTCCCCGACGAGCCGGGCGACCTGGCCAAACGGGACATGTACACGGCGAGCTGGAACGCCGTGCACGGCCACACGGGCGTCGCGCTCGGCGCCACCGAGTTCCACTACGGCCTGGAGAACGACTTCGGCGGCGTCTGGCTCAACACCACGCCGGGAGGCTGGCGCAGGCACGGCTACCACGCGCTCAGGAAGGCCTACACCGGGCAGGACTCCCCGAACACGCCCCCGGAGATCACCTCCATGACGGTGGCGTCGCGCACCGCCGTCCCGGCGGGCTCGGCGTTCGCCGTCGCGGTGGCCGCCACCGACCGCGACGGCGACCTGATCCGGTACAACGTCATGCAGGGCGACAAGCACATCACCGGCAACCGCGGCCTGTCGCACGCCACGTTCACCCAGACGGGGCCGGGCACGTTCGCGGTGACGGCGCCGCAGCGCCTCGGCGTGTGGAAGGTGTACGTCTACGCCTACGACGGCCACGGCAACGTCGGCATCGAGCAGCGCTCGTTCCGCGTGGTGCCGCCGGTCGTGGCGGGCACGAACGTGGCGCTCGGCAAACCGGCCACCGCCTCCACCTCACAGGCGACCGGCGACGGCGGCCCGTTCACGCCAGGCCGGGCCACCGACGGCAGCTTCACCACCCGGTGGGCCAGCGAGTGGGCCGACCCGCAGTGGCTGCGGGTGGACCTCGGCGGGCCGACCGCGATCAAGCACGTCCAGCTCGGCTGGGAGTCCGCGTACGCCAGGGCGTACCAGGTGCAGACCTCGCCCAACGGCACGGACTGGACCACCGTCCACGCCACCACCAGCGGCGACGGCGGCTTCGACGAGATCGGCCTGAACACCTCCGCCCGCTACGTCCGGCTGAACCTCACCCAGCGCGGCACCGCCTACGGCTACTCGCTCTGGGAGTTCGGCGTCTACAGCTGATCGATCTTGCCCGGTAGAGTCCTTGGAATGCGCTTACCCACCCGAGGTGGCTCCCTGGGCTTCCTCGCTCTGGCCGGCTGGGGGCAAGCGCATCACCCTGACCGGCGTGGACTTCTCCTACGGCGGGCCGCCCGTGCTGCGCGGCATCGACCTGCACCTGCCGGCCGGGGCCACGGTGGCCCTGGCCGGCGACCACGGCAGCGGCAAGACCACGCTGGTCAAGCTGCTGTGCGGGTTCCACCGGCCGACCGGCGGCACCCTCACCGTGGACGGGACGCCGCTCGCCGACCTCGACTCCGAGGCCTGGCGGGAGCGCGTGACCTCGGCGTTCCAGGACTTCAGCCGCTTCCCTTTCCTGGCCCGCGAGGCCGTCGGCGTGGGAGACCTGCCCAGGATCGGCGAGATCGGGCGGGCAGCCGAGAAGGGCGGCGCCGCCCAGGTCTTCGCCCGGCTGCCCGAGGGCGGCGAGACCCGCCTCGGCAAGGCGCTCGGCGACGGCGTCGAGCTGTCCGGCGGCCAGTGGCAGAAGATCGCCCTGTCGCGGGCGTTCATGCGCCCCGCGCCGCTGCTCGCCGTGCTCGACGAGCCGACCGCCGCGCTGGACGCCGCCAGCGAGTACGAGGTCTACCAGCGGTACGCGGAGGCGGCCCGTGAGTGGCAGCGGGCGACCGGCGGGATCACGCTGCTGGTCTCGCACCGCTTCGCCACCATCAGGATGGCCGACCTGATCGTCGTGCTCGACGGCGGCCGGATCATCGAGTGCGGCACCCACGCCGAGCTCGTCGCCCTCGACGGCCGCTACGCCCGCCTGTACGACCTCCAGGCCTCCGCCTACCGGTGAGCGCTCAGAGCTGGTTCCTGATCGGCTCCGGCGTGTCAGGTACGGGCTGCGCGAGGTAGGCCGCCACTTCGGCGGCGGTCAGCAGGCGGGCCTCACGCAGGAGGTCGAGCGACACCCGCCAGGAGGCCCGCGCCTCCTCCGCCCGCCCGAGATCGTGCAGCGCCTGGCCGAGCCACCAGGAGGACACGGCGGTGTAGAGCGTGAAGCCCGTCTCACGCTGGAGCTCGACGGCGCGGCGGTAATGCTCCACGGCCTCCTCCAGCAGGCCGCCCGCCCGGCAGGCGTCGCCCAGGGTGTCGTGGGCGACGCCGAGGCTGCCGGCGTCGTCCAGCTCCTCCGTCATGGTCAGGACGAGCCGGGCCTCCTCGACGGCTTCCTCGAATCTTCCCTGACGGTAGTAGACGTGCACCCGGTTGTTGCGGACGAAGGACTGGTGGTCCTTGCGGCCGGTGCGCTCGGTGATCGTGAGTGCGTGTGCCAGCGCGGTAAGAGCGTCGTCGTGGCGGCCTGTCACGGCGCAGAGGGTCCCGAGGTCGTTGTACAGCCCCGCCTTGCGGTCCGGCCGCCCGGCCAGGTCCCAGGCGGCGAGCCCTTCCTCGATGTGGCGTTCCGCCTGCGCGAACCGCCCGAGCTGATGGTGGGCCGAGGAGAGCCCCTGGCACAGGTACGCCTTGCCCTCCCAGTCCTGCCTCTCGTCGGTGCCGCGCAAGGCCAGCTCGCCCATCTCGAGCATTTCGGAGAACCAGCCTCGCCGGTCGAACAGCCACTGGGCGACGTTCGCGAGCACGGCCGCCGTCTGGTCGGTGGTCTCACCGGCCGCCTGGCGGACCGCGGCCAGCAGATTGTCCCGTTCACGCTCGATCCACTCGTTGGCGGCAGCCACGGTGGGGAGCTCCTCGCCGGGCTGCTCGGCGGGGAAGTAGCCGAAGTCCGAGCTGCCGCCGCCCACCATGTCGTCGGCCCGCGTGGCCGTGGCGAGGTAGTGGTGCAGCGCGCGGCGGATCGCGGCCGCCCGCTCCTGCCCGGGAAGCTCCTGCTCACGGGCGTAGAGGCGGACCAGGTCGTGGAACTGGTACCGGCCAGGACCGGCGGGTTCGAGCAGCCGGGCGTCCATGAGCCGCTCCAGGGCGGTCTCGGTGCGGTGCTCCGGCCAGCCGGCCAGGGCGGCGGTGGCCGCGGTGGTGTGCGCGGGCAGTTCGAGCAGGCCGAGCAGGGTCAGCAGGTGGGCGGCGTCCCGTCCGGACGGCTCCTCGCGCAGGTGCTGGTGACTGACCGCGATGCCGGCGCGTACGGCCAGGTCGGCGTACTCCAGCAGGTCCAGGCGGCGGGTGGCGTCGGCGAGCCGCACCGCCAGGCCGGCGATGGCCCGGCCGGGGCGGGCGGCCAGCCGGGCGCCGGCGATCCGCAGCGCGAGCGGGAAGCCCCCGCAGAGCCGGACGATCTCCGCCGTCGCCTCCGGCTCCGCGTCCACCCTGCCGGCGCCGACGAGGCGGGTGAGCAGCGCGGTCGCGTCGGCGTCGGCGAGCGCGCCCAGGTGCAGGTGGCGGGCGTTGTCCAGGACGGCGAGCGGGTCGCGGCCGGTGACGACGACCCGGCAGCGCGCCCCGGCCGGGATGAGCGGGCGGACCTGGCGCACGTCGCGCGCGTTGTCGAGGATCACCAGCAGGTCGCACGATGCGGTGAGCGAGCGGTAGCGGGCGGCGGCCTCTCCCAGGTCGGCGGGCACGGCGGCGCCGTCGAGGCCCAGCGAGCGCAGCAGGTGGCGGAGGGCTTCGAGGGGCGTCAGCGGAGCCAGCCCGGCGGTGGCGCCGTGCAGGTTGACGTAGACGACGCCGTCGGCGAACCGGTCGCTGACGGCGTGCGCGGCGTGCACGGCGAGCGCCGACTTGCCGATGCCGCCGGGACCGTCGATCACCGTGATCATGGGGCCGTCGGCGGAGACGAGGTCGGCGCGCAGCCGTTCGACCTCGGCGGCGCGGGCGGTGAACGCCTGCGTGCCGGCGGGCAGCTCGGCGGGCACGACCGAGGTGACGCTCTGCGCGGGGGCGGTGCGGTCGAGCGCCGGGTCGCGGGCGAGGACGGCCTGGTGGAGGCGGCGCAGCTCGGGGCCGGGCTCGATGCCCAGCTCCGTCACCATGACCCGGCGGATCTCCTGGTAGACGGCCAGCGCCTCGACGGATCGGGTGTCGCGGTACAGAGCGAGCATGAGCTGGGCGGCGGGCCGCTCGCGCAGCGGGTGCGCCTTGACGTGCTCGGCCAGCTCGGCGGCCACGGCGTGCTGGTCGCCGGCGGCCAGCCGCAGCTCGACGTGCTCCTCCAGGACGGACAGCCGCTCCTCTTCCAGCCGGCCGGCCGCGATCCGCGCCCACGGCGCGTCCAGCTCGGCCAGCGCCGGCCCGCGCCAGAGCCCGAGCGCCTGGCGGAACAGCGCGTCGGCGGCCGCCGACGCATTGCCGGCGCGGGCGGCGCGTGCCTGCCGGGCCAGCCGGGTGAACAGGTGCGCGTCGACGCGGTCCTGGTCGAGGGTGAGGCGGTAGGCGCCGGGCAGGGTCTCGATGAGGTCCTCACCGCAGTGGGAGACCAGCGTGTCCCTGAGCTTGGAGATCACGATGTGCAGCTGTTTGGCCGCGGTCGCCGCCGAGCTGTGCGCCCACACGTCGCCGAGGAGCCGGTCGGCCGTCACGGGGCGGCCCGCGTCCAGGGCGAGCCTGGCCAGAACCCCGATCCGCCGCTGCCCGGCCAGCCTGATCACCTGATCGTCCATCGTGACCTGCCACGGACCGAGAAACGTGATGTCCAGACCCATGCGGGGGGCTCCTTCTTCGCCGGAATCAGAAGCGTAACGATGGTCCGGCTCTCCGGCGGCATATCACGATCAATACTCCTTTCAGCCGTTTGCAAGCGGATTCCCAGTGAAGATCGAGATCCTCTTGCCCGCGATCTGCACCGGAGTCACGATGGCCCCAAGTGTCCATCGCGCAGGGGAACACGAGGTGAGAAATGGCGACGACCACGACGGCGCTCAGCGTTGAAACGCTCAACGGGCGGCACCACAGGACCGCGCTCACGGTCTTCATGATCATTGTGGTGGCTCATTGGGCGGAGCACCTGGTCCAGGCAGTACAGGTCTACGCGTGGGGCTGGCCGCTGGCCGAGGCCCGGGGGGTGCTCGGCCTGCCCTTCCCGTGGCTGGTGACCTCCGAATGGATGCACTACGGCTACGCGCTGCTCATGCTCGTCGGCCTCATCCTCCTGCGCAAGGGGTTCACCGGCAGCGCGCGTACGTGGTGGAACATCTCCCTCGGCATCCAGATCTGGCACCACCTGGAGCACCTGCTGCTGCTCCTGCAGAAGCTCAGCGGCCTCCACCTGATGGGCCGCCCGGTCCCGACCAGCATCCTCCAGCTCGTCTGGCCCCGGATGGAGCTGCACCTGTTCTACAACGCCGTCGTCTTCGCGCCGATGGTCGTGGCCATGGTGCTGCACCGCCGCGCGCGGGCCGGGGCCACCTGCACCTGCGCCGCCCATTGAACGTGCGGGTCAAGCGGCGCCTCAGCGCCTTCACCGTGGCGCTGGCCGGGCTCGGGCTGCTGCTGATCTTCTGGTCCGTGCCCGAGCTCGGGCCCACCATCAAGGCCGCCCGCGCCGACGGAGTGAGCGGCGTGTTCACCGCCCGGGAGCTGCGCTGCATCCAGCATCCCGGGCACGAGTCCTGCGTCTGGGCGGGGGACTTCGCCTCCGGCGACGGGCGGGTCGTACGGCACGACGTCGAGCTGTACGGCAGCGAGCGCGGCACCACCGCGGCGGGACGTACCGTCGAGGCGGTGGACACGGGGCGCGCGAGCCGGGTGTACGGGCCGGACGGCTCGGGGGAGTGGCTGTTCACCACGCTGCTGGCGGTGGCCGGGATGGTCATGGTGGGGGTGGCGGCCAGGCGCGCGTGGCGCTGACGGGCAGCGCGTGCGCCTACGCGAGCGCGTCCGGGGAGACGTGCGGCACTGCGGGGCCGTGCCTATGCTGGTGTCATGGCCCGCGTCCGGCCCCCGCCCGGCCCGGCGATCTCGGCCCGGCGCCTGACGAAGCGGTTCGCCGGCCGGGTCGCCTTCGACGAGCTCACGTTCGAGGTGGAACGCGGCGAGGTGTTCGGTTTCCTCGGCCCGAACGGCGCAGGCAAGACGACGACCGTACGCACGCTCGGCACGCTCCTCGCCCCCACCTCGGGTGCGGCGACCGTAGCCGGGCTCCCGCTCACCCCCGCCAACGGCGCGCGGATCCGCCGCAGGATCGCGGTCCTGCCCGAGTCGCCGGGGCTGTACCTGCGGCTGAGCGTCATGGAGAACCTGCGCTGCTTCGCCGGCCTGTACGAGGTCCCCGCCCCGGCCGCCCGCATCGAACGCGCGCTGCGCGCCGTGGACCTGACCGGCCGCGACCGCGACATCTGCGGCACGCTGTCCAAGGGCCTGCGCCAGCGGGTGGCGCTGGCCAGGGCGCTGCTCGCCGACCCTCAGGTGATCTTCCTCGACGAGCCGGCCTCCGGTCTGGACCCGGCCGCCGCACGCGAGGTGCACGACCTGATAGGCGGGCTGCGCCGGGACGGCGTCACCGTGTTCCTGACCACCCACCGCCTGGAGGAGGCCGAGCGGCTCTGCGACCGCGTCGCGATACTCAACACCACGCTGCGCGCGGCCGGCCGGCCGGCGGAACTGCGCGAGCGGCTGTTCGCGCCGGCGCTCACCGTGCGGACGGCCGTCCCGCTGCCCGATCCCGGCCGGGTGCTGTCCGGCCTGCCCGGCGTCGAAGGCTGGCGGCAGGACGGCGTGGCCGGGTACGTCCTGACGGTCGCCGATCCGGCCGCGGCGGCGCCCGCGCTCACCCGGGCGCTGGTGGCGGCGGGCGCCGACGTGCTCTCGATCGTCCCGACGCGCCCCACGCTCGAGGACGTCTACTTCGAACTCGTCGATCCCGGACAGGCGGACAGGCCATGACCGTCAGCGGGCGGCGGGTGCGCGCCATCGTGGCCAAGGAACTGCGCGAGTACGGACGCAACCGCGCCGTGGTCGCGACGGCGGCCATCCTGCCGCTGGTGTTCCTCATCCAGCCGCTGGTCGCGGTCTTCGCCCTGCCGGTCGCGGCGGCGACCGCGCTGCGGCAGGAGCACACCCTGCTCTACCTGCTGGGCGTCCCGGCACTCGTCCCCTCCACCCTGGCCGCGTACGCGGTGGTCGGCGAACGCCTGCAAGGCACACTCGAACCCGTGCTGGCCACCCCCATCCGCCGCAGGGAGCTGCTGCTGGGCAAGGCCGTGGCCGCGTTCATCCCCTCGGCGGCCATCGCCTACGGCGTGTTCGCCCTGTTCGTGGCCGTCGTCGAGCTGTTCGCGCATCCCGCCGTCGCCGCCGCGTTCGTCAGAGGCCCGGAGCTGCTGGCCCAGGTCCTGTTCACGCCGCCGCTCGCGCTCTGGTCCGTCTGGGTCGGCATCGGCGTCTCAGCCCGCTCGCGCGACCCCCGATCGGCGGGGCAGCTCGCCCTTCTGCTGAGCCTCCCGCCGGTCGCGGTCACCTCGCTGGTCGCCTTCGACGTCATCCCCGCCGTCCTGCCCACGGCGCTCGTGCTGGGGGCGGTCCTGCTGCTCCTGGACGTACTCGGCTGGCGGGCCGCCTCGGCCCTGGTCGATCGTGAACGGCTCGTCACCGGCGCGCGAGCATGACTCCTGTCATGCGAAGCCCATGACACCGGCGACTGACCTCCGCGAGCTCCGCGCGCTCATGCTGGGCGCCATGACCCTCTTCAGCACGTTCGCGTCCCGGCTGGGAGCCGCGACCCTCGCCGCCTCGCTGCTCGCGGCACAACCCGCCGCCGCGGCGCAGGCGGGCGGCCTCGACGGGGAGAGCCTGCGCCGCACCCTCGACGCCCTGCACGCGGCAGGCATGTACGGCGCCTACTCGCACGTCGTGGACGGCAGGCAGACCTGGAAGGGCGCCGCCGGCGTCGCCGACATCGAGACCCGCCGCCCCGTACGCCCCGACATGGTGCACAGGATCGGCAGCATCACCAAGACGTTCACCGCCGTGGCGGTCATGCAGCAGGTGGGCAAGGGCACGATCGAGCTCGACGCGCCCATCGGCCGCTACTTACCGGACCTGGCGCCGGGCGAGCGCGGGCAGCGGATCACCGTACGCATGCTGCTCAACCACACCAGCCACGTCCGCGACCACACCGGGCTGATCTTCCCGACGGTCGAGAGCCTGGACGCCAACCGCTTCCGCACGTTCCCGGCGCGGGAGCTGGCGCGGCTCGGCCTGGAGGCTCCCGCCACCGGTGAGCCGGGGGAACTGCCGGGAATGTACTCCAACACGAACTACGTCATCGCCGGGCTGCTGCTGGAGAAGGTAACGGGCGTCGGCGCCGAGCGCTACATCACCGACCACGTGATCCGCGCGGCGGGGCTGCGGCACACGTCCTTCCCGCGCACCCCGCACGTGCCCGGCCCGCACTCCAAGGCGTACGAGGCGCTGTACGGCTACTTCGACCCGCCCAGGGACTACAGCGTCTACGACATGTCCTGGGCGGGGACGGCGGGCGCGATCACCTCCACGATGGAGGATCTCAACCGCTTCTTCCGGACGCTGCTGAACGGACGGCTGCTCGACGCCGCTCTGCTGGCCGAGATGCGCACGACGGTGCCGGTACGGTCGCTCTCCGGCCCGGTGATCGACTACGGGCTCGGGATCTACCCCCTCGACCTGCCGTGCGGCCGGTTCTGGGGACACGACGGGAGCATCCCGGGCATGCAGACCCTGTCGTTCCTCGACGCGTCCGGCTCCCGGCAGTTCGCCTTGGGGCTCAACCTGCGCAACTACCAGCAAGTGGACGAGAACGGCCAGCCGGTTCCGCACGCCATCGACTACGCGTTCGGCGCCCATCTCCTGGCGATGGCCTGCGGGACGGACAATGCCGCGGCGGGCAGGGTGGCGCAGCCGTACACGCCGCCCCTGATGGACGGGGGGACGCTCACGCCCTGATCAACGCGCGCCCCGGCCCGGCTCGGTCAGCGCGTGCTCGACGTGCGACCGCGGCCAGATCGTGCCGGGGTCGCGGTGAGTCACGGCAGCGTCGGCTCGTCCGGCCAGCGGAAGATCTTGATGATGTCGTGCAGCACGTCGAGCTGGTAGTCGTACAACCAGTAGGGAGAGTCCCGCGACAGGCGGATCGCGGGCTCGAACAGGCGGGCGACGCCGGGATTCCGCGTCAGATGGGCTGCCAGGCAGAGCAGGACGGCCAGGCGCGGATGACGGGCGAGGTCCACGTGCGGCAGGACCAGCTCGACGAGCTCCTTGGCCGGGTCGTTCAGGAGCGTGGCGGCGAGGACGGCGGGGTCGGGGGACAGCTGATCGGCGAGGCGGAGCCGCAGGTTCAGCAGGGACAGGAGATCGTCGTGATCCATCTGGTGGCCGCGCAGCACCAGTAGCACGTCGATCAGGCGCGTCAGCGGTGCGACCCTCGGGGAGGGCGCATCCTGGTCCGGGTAGTCGGAGTCGGGAACAGGGCGGTTCCGGAACAAGGCCATGATCAGCCAGGCTGCGATGCCTTGGTCCCAGGAATCATCGGGCATGCGGTAGGCGAGTCCGTCCTGGATGGCAAGGCCGAGCCGCAGCCGTTCCTCCAGCATCTTGTCCCCGGCCAGCCGGGCCAGGAGGGCCTCGCGATACTCCGGCATCCATCGGACGCCGTTCCTTCCCAGCTGCCCGTCTCGGTAGGCCAGCAGGTCGAGGACTCCGTCGAGCTGCTCAGGGTCGAGCCCGGTGCTCCACAACGTCACGGTCGAGCGCCACGCCCGCAGGTCCTCGCCGAACACCTCGGCGACGAGCATCGGCGCCATCCTCACCCGCAGCAGGACGAGGTTCAGCGAATACGCCGCCAGGTGCCGCACCCGATCCAGGGGAGTCGGCCGGTAGGAGGCGTGACGGCCGGTGTCCGGCCGCTGCCTGACGGATGAGACCAGCTTCTCCAGGAGCGCGGCGACCTGCTTGCGCGACGGCTCGGGCAGTTCGTCGAAGAGTTCGGCGGCGAACGTGAGGATCTGCGGGCGGTCGCTGAACGGCTGATGCGACAGCAGCGCGTACAGGAACCCGTCGTCCACCGCCCTGCCGGGTAGGGCGGGCGTGGCGGCGAGCGCGCGCAGCGTGTCGACGACGTGCGCGGCGACCAGGTACTCGCCGAACGTGGCGTGCAGGAACTCGTAGCAGCGCCGGACGGAGTCCTCGTTGCCGGTGCGCGCCTCGGCCCGGTGCACGAAGAAGAACCGCCCGACCAGGTCGCGACCGATCTCGGCCACGTCGGGCGCCTCCGACTGCCGCTCCTCCAGGGCGATCAGGTCGGCGCCCAGCTCGGCGTCGGTGATGTCCTGGCGTCCGCGGTTGACCATGGCGAACGCCGCCACGGTGAGCCGCCACAGATGGCTCTCGGCCGCCGCCGCGACGGCTTTCTCGCTCAGCGGCACGGGCGACTTGCCCGCCTCCCTGCGGGCGAACTCGTCCAGCAGCAGCCGATAGAGCGCGCTCGTTGACATGACGGTCTCGATGGGTGACGCGGCCGGATCCGCCGCGTACAGGGCGAGCATGAGCAGCAGGAGCGGCTGCTTGACCAGCTCGGCCAGATCGGGGCGGTCGCTCACCGACGTGAGGGTGAGCCGGCGCACCCGCCCGGCCGCCGCGGCGGCCTCGTTGACCCGGTTCCAGCGGTCCAGCCATTGGGCGATCTGGCCGTCGTCGAAGTCCTCCAGCTTGACGATCGGCGTGCCGTCGGTGATGAGCACCCGGTCGGCCACCACCGTGCGGGAGGTGACGATCACTGCCACCGGCATGCCCTGCCGCGCCTCCTTCTGCTGGAAGCCGATGATCTCCTGAAGGTAGCCGCGCCGGTCCCGGCCGCCGGACGCCGCCTGGAGCAGCTCGTCCAGGCCGTCGAGCAGGACGACGCGCACGGCCCGCGGGCTGGCCCGCGCGACCTCCCACCACTGGGCGCGCCGGTTCGTGGCCAGGTCGAGCGCCGCCTGGATCTGGTCCAGCACCGAGTCGTCGGCGTTGACCCGGCGCAGGGGCACGCGCACCACCGTGTACGAGGCCGAAGGCAGGCGGGCGGCCAGCACCTTGGTGAGCAGGCTCTTTCCGGCCCCTGGATGGCCGAGTAGCAGTAGCGGCCGCTCGAAGGCGGCCGGTGAGGTGAGGTGGGCGGTCAGCAGCAGGTCGAGGTGGCGGCTGAAGCGCTGCTCCTGCCACCACTCCTCGGACGCCGGGCGGCTGCCGTCCCGGACGTAGGCGGCGAAACGACAGTGCGGGCCGACGTAGATCTGCTCGACGGTCGGAACGGCCAGCGCGGCGTCGTGGCGTGCGTCCATCGGGACCACTGGTTCGGAAAGTTCGCCCCGGTTCGCGTTCGCGACGACCCCGGCCACGTCCCGCTCGCTCGTCTCGCGGCGTGACAGATCGAGGCTCAGCAGCCGTTCGATCCTGGCCAGCGCGGAGCCTTGCGTCCGGAACGCCTCCCGCAACTCGGCGCGGGCGTTCGTGACGGTGTGCCGGGTGGCCGCGTGCTCGTCCAGGCTGGCCCACACGAAGAACTCGGGAACCGCGGCGGCCAGCCCGAGATAGCGCGTGCGGTACCGCTCCAGTGCCTTGTCCAGCACGGCCCGCGTTTCTGGAAGCGGCCCGGTTCCGGTGAGCCGGAGGAAGCGGAGCGTCCGGGTGCCGAGAGGTTCGAGCCAGCCCGCGACCGCGCCGAGGTTGTCGTGGAAGCCGCGGGTCGCGGACGGGATCGGCACCTCCAGCCGGTAGAGGGCGTCGAAGAGGCGTTCCCCGTCGCCGAGCCACTCGCCGGTGGTGAGCGTCTCCTCGTCCCCGGCGAGCAGGCGCAGGCCTTTCGCCTCCTCGCGCAGCACCTCGAAGAGGGACGAGGCCACGATCGTGGTGTGGGCGGCCGTGATGAGCTGGTGCCGCTCGTAGCCCTCCAGCCCGAGCAGCTTGCCGCGGACGCCGTCGAGGACGGCCCGCAGCAGGCTCGCCGCCTCGTTCTTCTGGTCGATCCAGCCCCACACCGCCGCCAGTAACGCGGCCGGGCCGGGCGCGCCGACCGCGAGCGACGCCACGCCCGCGGCCAGGACGCCGCCACCGAGCAGTCCGTTCAGCCGATCCAGCGCGGGCCGGTCGTGGTGGCCCAGGATCTCCAGGGCGCCGCGATAGGACAGTGAGACATCTCGCCACATCCCGTGCCCCCGGTGGTCGCGTCCGTCCGACTACCTTCCGTTATCGCAGCGCGGGCCGCGCGGTGTTACGCCACAAGGCGGCCGCCGCCCACAGCCCACCCACCATGACCAGCACCCCGTGCGCGACCCGCAGCGGATAGGGCCCGAAGAACTGCGGGATGAACAGCACGAACCCCAGCGCCAGCACCACCCCGCTCCACCGCGGCAACACCCCGGACCGCCACACGGCCACGGCCGCCATGACGGTGCCGGCGGCCAGCAGGACAAGCCCGCCGGCGAACATGCCGACCGGCACGGCCCCGAAGCGGAACTGCTC
The DNA here is from genome assembly GCF_008086045.1 of Nonomuraea sp. PA05. Taxonomy (GTDB): domain Bacteria; phylum Actinomycetota; class Actinomycetes; order Streptosporangiales; family Streptosporangiaceae; genus Nonomuraea; species Nonomuraea monospora. The sequence goes on from NZ_VSEY01000001.1 coordinate 121,470, forward strand.
GGCCAGCTCCATCAACGCGGGCGTCCCGTCGCGCAGGGAGCGCTGGGCGATCACGTTCAGGCCGAAGTCCTCAGCTCCGTAGTAGGGCAGGGTCAGGCCCGCGCCGATCCAGGTGAGCACGGCGGCGCGCAGGGAGAGCCGGTCGCCGAGCGCCTGGTGCAGGCCGAGCACTGCCACGCCGAGCAGGATGAAGCCGGCCATGGCGGCGGCGTGCCCGGCGACCCAGGCGGTGGAGGCCATGGCCGCCGCGTCGTCGCCGGCGGGCCGCAGGGCGATGTAGAGCAGGAAGAGGACGCCGCCGGCGGCGAAGGCCGCGGAGGTGAGCCGAGGGGACATCGATGCTCCTTCTTAAGGGCATTGCTCTGTTATGTGAGCAATGCTCTCGTCAAGGGCGCACTGATGTCAAGAGCGGTGCTCTCTCATGTGATGGGTGTTCTCTAGATGTGGGCGGGGACCTCGTTGCCGGCGTCGCGGATGGCCTTGGGCAGGTTCGTCATGGCCAGCAGGATGAACCCGATCACGAAGAAGACGATCATCGACAGGATGGCGATGCGATAGCTGTTGGTGAACTGCAGCGCCAGGGTGATCGTCAGCGAGCCGATGAACGCCGAGCCCTTGTCGCTGATCTGCAGCAGGCTGAAGTACTCCGCCTCCCTGCCCCTGGGGATCACCTGGGAGAACAGCGAGCGCGACAGCGCCTGCGTGCCGCCCAGCACGATGGCGATCGCGAACGCCATCACGTAGAACTGCAGCGCCTGCCCCTCGGCCACGAACATGGCCATGGCCACGATCGCCGTCCACACCACCAGGCTGGCCAGCACCGTGCGCTTCGTGCCGAGGCTGCGCGCCAGCCAGCCGAGCAGCAGCGCGCCGAAGAACGCCACGAACTGCACCATCAGGATCGCGGTGATCTGCACCTCCTGCGGCAGCTTGAGCGCCTCGGAGGCGAAGGCCGCGCTGTTGCCGATGACCGTCTGCACGCCGTCGTTGTAGACCAGGTACGCCACCAGGAACAGCAGCGTCCTCGGGTAACGGCGCAGCTCGGACAGGGTGCGGCCGAGCTGGCGGAAACTGCCGCCGACCGAGCGCAGCGCGGTGGTCTCGTGCGCGGGCACGGGCCGGTTGCGCAGCCGCAGCAGCGGGACGATCGTGAACGTGGCCCACCACAGGCCGGCCGACATCATGCAGATGCGCACCGCCATGCCCTGGGTGAGGCCGAGGCTCTCGTACTGGAGGTAGAGCACCAGGTTGAGCGCCAGCAGCAGGCCGCCGCCGAGGTAGCCGATGGCCCAGCCGCGCGAGGAGACGCCGTCGCGCTCCTGGGGCGTGGAGATCTGCGGCAGGAACGAGTCGTAGACCACGATCGAGGCGCCGTAGAACAGGTTGGCCAGGATGAACAGCACGCCACCCAGCAGGTAGCGGTCGCCCTCGACGAAGAACAGGCCCATCGCGGACAGCGCCCCGGCGTAGGCGAAGACGCCGAGCATCTCCTTCTTGCGGCCGGTGTGGTCGGCCAGCGCGCCCACGATCGGCAGGACGACGATCTGCAGGAACACCGCGACCGTGGTGATCAGGCCGAAGTAGGCGGCGGGCCTGATGTCGGCGCCGAGCACGTCCACGTACCCCAGCCCGGGGTTCATGACGGTGAGCTGGTCGAAGGTCTCCACGCACCTGCCGGGCTCCACGGACGGGAAGTCCTTGGCGCAGGCCGCGCTCTTGGCGACCGGGATGAGGTACGGGCCCAGGAAGACCGAGATGACCACCGTGTAGAAGGCGGAGTTGGCCCAGTCGTAGAAGTACCAGCCGCGCTGCTCGCGCCGGCGCGCGCCGGGGGAGTCGTCGAGGGCCGCGGGGGGTGCGGGTACGGGCATGGTGACGGATCGCTCCTTGGCGGCGAAGGGAGAGGGTCAGGCGGCGAGGCGGCCGGGATGCCACAGCCCCCGGCGCTCCAGCACGTCACGCAGGCCGGTGACGTTGTCGGTCATGATGCCGTCGACGCCCAGGTCGAGCAGGTGCTCCATGCGGTCGGCGTCGTTGATCGTCCACACGTGCACCTGCATGCCGATGGCGTGCGCGGTGCGTACCAGGCGGCGGGTGGTGACCCGCAGGCCGCGGAAGCCCACCGGCACCTGCGCGCACGGCACCCCGGCGCGCGAGAGCCTGGCCAGCAGGCGGCCGTAGCCGGAGGTGGTCGCGGCGGCCCGCAGCGCGGCGACGCCGCGCGGCCCGAGCGCCGAGCACACCTGCCCGCCGAGCGCCGCCCTGGCCAGCACCAGCCGTTCGTCGGAGAACGAGGTCAGGCAGACGCGGTCGTAGGCGTTGGTGCGCCTGATCGCCTCGGCCAGCGGGGCGATGGCGGCCGCTTCCTTGACGTCGATGTTGAAGCGGATCTCCGGCCAGGTGCCGAGCAGGTCCTCCATCAGCGGGATCTCGTGCACCCCGCCGATGCGGGCCCGCTTGACCGCCTGGTAGGGCAGCTCCGAGATGCGGCCACGCCGGTCGGTCACGCGGTCGAGCGTGTGGTCGTGGAAGGCCAGCAGCACGCCGTCGGCGGTGGCGTGCGCGTCGGTCTCCAGGTAGGTGTAGCCGAGCGCGACCGCCCGTTCGAACGCGGCGGCGGAGTTCTCCGCGCCTTCCGCCGCGCCTCCGCGGTGGGCGAAGGCCAGCGGGCCTGGATGGTCGAGGAAGGCGAATCGACGGCTCAGCACGTCCTGAAGTATGCCCTTCCCGAGTGAACGGTTCGGTTACGAATCAGGGAGATTCTGCCACTCCTGGCGGCGCGCCTCGGACAGCGCGATGGCCGCCGCCACCGCCACGTTGAACGAGCCGACCCGCCCGACCTGCGGGATGTAGCAGGCCCCGTCGACGGCGTCGAGCAGGGCGGGGGAGCAGCCGTGGTCCTCGCTGCCGACGACCAGGCACACGTCGCGGCCCAGAGCGGCCCTGTGCAGGGGAGTGGCCTCGGCGGTCAGCTCGATCGCCAGCACCGCGTAGCCGGCCTCCCTGGCCGCCTTGACCGCCTCGACGGCGGGCACGGCCTCGTGCCAGGTGACCAGGCGCTCGGTGCCGAGCGCGGTCTTGCCCGCCTTGGGGTTGGTGGGCGGGGTGGCGTTGCCGGCCAGCCAGATCTCGTCCACGCCGAACGCGGCGGCGCTGCGGAAGATCGAGCCGATGTTGAACGGGCCGGTGACCGACTCGATGATCAGGCCGAGACGGTTCTGGGTGTTCCTGCGCCAGGTGCGGTTGAGCCGCTTGACGTCGGTGGGGCGCAGTTGCCTTCTCACGGGGTCACCTTCAGTACGCGGTAGGCGGCCCGGCTGACCTCGCGGGAGGCCTGCCAGCCCTGCTCGCCGAGCCAGCGCTGCAGGGAGTCGGAGCCGAGGTGTTTCTGGACGACCAGGTAGGCCACGCCGTCGGGCGTCAGCCGGGTGAGCCACCTGGTGAGCATGTCGTGCAGGGCCTGCTTCCCAATCCGGATCGCAGGATTAGACCAGATGGCCCGAAATTTCACTTCATCTGGCACTTCATCGATATGTACGGACCTTACTTTGTCAAGGGCGGCAGATCGGGCATTTCGCTCCGCGAGCTCCAGGCTCCGCCGGTTCACGTCGACGGCCCACACCGTCGCGCCCGGCGCCCGCTTCGCCATGGTCAGCGCGATCGGCCCGTACCCGCAGCCCAGGTCGAGCAGGTCGCCCTCCTGCGGCGGCGCGGGGACGCTCTCCAGCAGCACGCGCGTGCCGACGTCCACCCGCTCGGGGGAGAACACGCCGCTGTCGGTCTCCAGCCGCAGATGCAGATCGGGCAGGACGAGATCGACAGAGCCGGGCCTGCTCGCGGTGCCCGGCTGCTCGGAGAAGTAGTGCGCCACGTCGCCAAACGTTACGGGATCCGCGAGCCGAACAGGACCGCGGCGCCCGCCACCAGCAGCCCGGCCAGGATGGCCGCCACGATGAACCACTGGGTGATCTCCTGGCTGACCAGCTTGTAGCCGAGCGAGGTGCCGATCTGCTCGTAGACCTCGCGCAGCTCGCTGCCGGACTCGGCGGTGTAGGCGCGCCCGCTGGTGCCGTCGGACAGCGACTGCAGGGTCTGCTTGTTGACGGGCACGTTCACGGGCCGCCCGTCGATGTTGACGGTGCCCTCCTGGGTGCCGTACGCGATGGTGGAGACCGGGACGCGGGCCTGCTGGGCGGCCTCGATGGCCTCGTTCACCGAGCGGCCGGAGGTGTTGTCGCCGTCGGAGAGCAGCACGATCGCGGCCGGCGGCGGGTCGGTGGCGGCCTGCTGGTCGAAGGAGCGCACCGACTCCAGCGCGTTGAAGACGGCCTCGCCGATGGCGGTGCCGGGGCGGGTGGTGAGGTTGCCGATGGCGGTGACAACGGCCTGGTGGTCGGTGGTGGGGGAGATGACGACGTTGGCCGAGCGGGCGAAGGAGACGACGCCGACGTTGAAGCGGTCGGGCAGCTCCCTGGCGAACGCCTGGGCGGCGGCCTTGGCGGCGGTGATGCGGTTGGGCTGCACGTCGTCGGCGTCCATGGACAGGGAGACGTCCAGGGCGATCATGATGGTGGCCCTGTCGCGGGGCACGCGCACCTGGTCGGCGGGCTTGGCGGCACCGATGACCAGCAACGACATCATGACGAGGAAGAGCGCAGGCGCCACGTGGCGGCGCCAGCCGGGGCCCGCGGGGGCGACGAGGTCGAGCAGGGCCAGGTTGGTGAAGCGCACGGTGTAGCGGCGGCGGGCGAACATCGCCGCGATGTAGCCGGCCACGAGCAGCAGCACCAGCACGAACAGCCACAACCAGCCGGGGGCGAGAAACGTCATGCGGTGGGCCTCCGGTGGGCGAGGTGGCTCATGCGGCGCTGGCGCAGCACGAACTGCGCGATGTCGAAGACCCAGTCGCGGTCGGTGCGCAGGACGAGGTGGGCGATGCCGGCGCGGCGCAGGGCCAGGCGGGTGCCCTCACGTTGCAGGGCGGCGGCCTCCGCGTACGCGCGCCGGATCTTGGGCGTTAGGTGCACTTCGCGTACGTTCCCGGTCTCGGGGTCGGCGAACGCGACGCGGCCCACGTCGGGCAGTTCGAGCTCGCGGGGGTCGATGACCTCGACGGCCAGCACCTGGTGGCGGGCCGCCAGCCGCCTGATGGGGCGCTCCCAGGGGCGTTCCGCGTCGGGGTCGAGGTCGGGGTGGGCGTCGAGGAAGTCGGAGACGATCAGCCGCATGCCGCGCCGCCTGCGGGTGGCCGAGAGGATCTCGATGCCTTCCGCGAGGTCGGGCGGGTCGGGCACGACGCTGCCGCGCGGGGCGTCCATGAGGGAGTGCAGCAGCCCGTACAGGGCGGGGCGGCCGGTGCGGGCGGGCATGCGGTGCACGAACTCGTCGTGGATGACCAGCGCGCCGAACCGGTCGCCCATCCGGCTGGACAGGAACCCGATGGCGCCGACGGCGGCCACGACCAGGTCGCGCTTGTCGGTGTCGGCGGTGCCGAAGTCCATGCTGGGCGACAGGTCGGCCAGCGCCCACGTCTCCAGCTCGCGGTCGGCGATGAGGTCGCGGACGTGCGGGACGGTCGTGCGGGCGGTGACGTTCCAGTCCATGCGCCGCACGTCGTCCTCGCCCGGCACGTAGACGCGGCTGTCTCCGGCCTCGCTGCCGGTGCCGGGCAGCAGGCCCTGGTGGGCGCCGTGCAGCAGGCCGTCGAGGCGGCGGGTGACGGTCAGCTCCAGCCGGCGCAGCGCCTGCTCCGCTGTGGTGGGGCTCAACGGTTCTGATTCCAGACGACGAGGGGCGGGGGGACGGCTTGCAGGATCTGCTTGACGACGCTCTCCGGGTCGACGCCGTCGGCGAGCGCGTCGAAGGTGAGCATCAGACGGTGGGACATGACGTCCACGGCGACGTCGCGCACGTCGTCCGGCAGCAGATAGTCGCGGCCGCGCAGCAGGGCCAGCGCCCGGCCGGCGGAGACGAGGCCGAGGGTGGCGCGCGGGCTGACGCCGATCTCGATGGTCTCGGTGAGGTCGGCCAGGCCGTACTCGGCCGGCGCGCGGGTGGACATGACCAGCCGGACGACGTAGTCGGCGACGAGCTGGTGCACCGACACCTGCTCGGCCGCCTCCTGGAGGGCGAGCAGCTTGTCGGGGTCGAGCACCCGCTCGGGGACGGGCGGCCTGACGCTCATCCGGTGCAGGATCTCCAGCTCCTCGTGGGCGCTGGGGTGCGGCACGCGCACCCGGAACAGGAACCGGTCGCGCTGCACCTCGGGCAGCGGGTAGACGCCTTCGGACTCGATGGGGTTCTGGGTGGCCAGCACGATGAACGGCCTGGGCAGGGGGTGGGTGACGCCGGCGAGGGTGACCTGGCGCTCGGCCATCACCTCCAGCAGCGCCGACTGGACCTTGGCGGGTGCGCGGTTGATCTCGTCGGCCAGCAGGAAGTTGACGAAGACGGGGCCCAGCTCGACGTCGAACTTCTCGTTGGACGGGTGGTAGACGCGGGTGCCGACGATGTCGCTCGGCACGAGGTCGGGGGTGAACTGAATGCGGGCGAACGTGCCGCCCACGACGGTGGCCAGGGTGGCGGCGGCTAGGGTCTTGGCGACGCCTGGGACGCCTTCGAGCAGGCAGTGCCCGCGTGCCAGCAGGGCCACCAGCAGCCTTTCGACCATGTGGTCCTGCCCGACGATGACACGCCGGACCTCGTCGAGACTCTGACGCAGCAGTGCCGCGTCGGTTCCGCCCGGCAATTCTTCGGCGACGCTCATGACGCCATTCCACCAAACGCGCCGCAAACGTGCACGACGCCACGTCTGTGCTTTCATGGCAAACGTGGCAAGTCCCCTGCAGTACGGTGATCCTCCCCGGCTGGGGCCCTACGTCGTGCAGGCGCGTCTGCACACGGCGCCGGCCGGGCTCGTGTACCTCGGCCAGGCGCCCGACGGGCGTGCCGTGTCCGTGGCGGTGCTCACCCGGGGCGCGGCCTTCGACGCCGCGGCGCGCGAGCGGTTCGTCACCGCCGTGCGCGAGGCGGGCGGCAGGGAACGGTCCGGGATGCGGGGGTGGCTGGGGCGTTCCGGCCGGTCGCGCGGGGTCGTGCTGGACGGCGCGCCCGAGGTGCTGGCCTTCGACGGCGGGCGGGCGCCGTGGGTGGCGGTGCCGTACGCGCCGGGACGGCCGGGGGCCGAAAGGTTCCTGGAGCCCGTCATGGTGGGCGGGACGTTCATCGGGGAGGCGCACGGGCCTGACTTCGTGCCGTACTGGCTGACCGATCGCGCGCCGGCGCTGGCGGGGCCCACCCGGCGGCGGCTGCCGCTGACCGAGACCCGCAAGCGGGTGCTGTTCGCCGCGCTGGCTCTGGTGCTGCTGCTCGTGCTGGTGACGGCGATCCTGCTGTTGCTGCTGCTCGGGCGGCAGGACACCGAGCAGCAGCCGCGGCAGTTGCCGCCGACGGTGTTCGTGCCGACGCCGCCGCCGACGCCGGAGACGCCGGTGCCGCAGCCGTCGCCGTCGCAGTCGCCTTCGCCGTCGGAGAGCGGGCAGAGCACGCCGGGGCGCTCGCCCGGGGAGGATCCGGGGGACGAGTCGCCGCTGTGAGCCATTAATCGCTTGAGCCTCACGTAACGTGAGGCTTTAGCTTCCGCAGCATGGAAATCATCATTGAGGACACGCTCACGGCGATGGCCGCCATGCTGGAGCAGCCGCTCGAGCGGCGGCCCGACGCGCTGCGGGAGATGATGGCGCCGACGCGAGCCGCGATCCCGATGCCCGGCGACCTCGTCGACATCCACCACTCCGGCGGCGGCTTCCGGGTCGACGCCGACGACCCGCGCTACCTGCCCGCCGTGCGGCGCATGATCGAGCAGGACGTGCTCGGCCAGGTGCGCGGCGCGCTGACCCGCGCCTCCGAACGGCTGAGCGGTGCCAAGCGGCCCGGCCTGGTGAGGGTCATGTTCGCGCTGGGCAACCCCGACAACGAGCACCTGATGACCACGGCCGGCGGATACTACGGCATGGGAGGCGGCTCGGAGTGGCTGTATCTGCTGGCCTGGCCGTCGGATGAGGTCATCGGGCGGATCGGGGCCCTGGCGGTGCACGAGTTCCACCATCTCGTGCGGTTCACCAACGTCGTGTGGGATCCGGTCGCGGTGACCGTCGGGGAGCACGTGCTCGCCGAGGGGCTGGCCGAGGCGTTCGTGCGGGAGCTGCTGGGGCCGGAGGCGATGGGGCCGTGGTCGTCGATGGTGACGGGGGAGGACTACGAGCGGGCCTACGAGCTGATCACGGCCGACTTCGAGCTGGCCGGGATGCAGCACACGCCGGCGTACGTGCTGGGTGACAGCGCCACGCGTAACTTCGGCGGGGAGCCGCGTGGCATTCCCGACATGGCGGGATACGCGGTGGGGCTGAACCTGGTGGATCGTGTCCTGGCCGCCACCGGGCTGACCGCCGCGGAGGCGACCGTGCTGCCCGCCGCCGAGTTGCTGCGGCGCGCGGGCGTGCGCCCCTGACGGGAGGCGTCCCTTCTCACACCCGCGATTGTCTGTAAATGGAAATTCGCTGACGGAGTAATGCGCTTTACGAGAAATGCGCCGCCAGCGAAAAGTTTCGTTGACGCCGAACGGCTGGGTCTAGCGTTTTCCGCAGAAAGGCACGCAGAGAAAGGAGCGCCCGTCATGACGGAGACCCAGCGCGCGGCCTGGCCTGACCAGCTCAGCCAGCGCCTGCTGAAGGAGCGGATCGTCGTTCTCGGCCAGGAGGTCGACGACGAGATTTGCAACCGCCTCTGCGGAGAGCTGCTTTTGCTGGCGGCCGAGGATCCACAACGCGACATAACACTTTACATCAATTCTCCGGGCGGCTCCGTGCAGGCCGGGATGGCGCTCTACGACATGATGCAGTTCATTCCGTGTGACGTCCAGACGGTGGCGATGGGCTTCGCCGCGTCCATGGGGCAGCTGCTGCTCACGGCGGGAGCGAAGGGCAAGCGGTACGCGCTGCCCAACGCCCGTGTCGTGATGCACCAGCCGCTGGGCGGCATCGGCGGCTCGGCCACCGACATCCAGATCCAGGCCGAGAACATGCTCTACACCAAGCGGCGGATGGCCGAGATCATCGCGCACCACACGGGCCAGCCGCTGGAGCGCATCCAGGCCGACTCCGACCGCGACCGCTGGTTCACGGCCCAGGAGGCACTGGAGTACGGGATCGTCGACCACATCGCAGAAGGGATGAACTGACATGAGCGGCCGTTACGTGCTGCCCTCGTTCACCGAACGCACCTCGTACGGGATCAAGGAGATGAACCCGTACAACAAGCTGTTCGAGGACCGGGTGGTGTTCCTGGCGGCGCCGATCGACGACACCGTCGCCAACGACGTGATGGCGCAGCTCCTGACGCTGGAGTCGCTCGACCCCGACCAGGACATCCACCTGTACATCAACTCGCCGGGCGGGTCGTTCACGGCGATGACGGCCATCTACGACACGATGCAGTTCGTCCGCCCGGAGATCCACACGGTCTGCATCGGCGAGGCGGCCTCGGCGGCGGCGGTCCTGCTGGCGGCCGGCGCGCCCGGCAAGCGCGCCGCCCTGCCGCACGCGCGCGTGCTGCTGCACCAGCCGCACGCCGAGGGCGGGCGCGGGCAGGGCAGCGACCTGGAGATCCACGCCAGGGAGATCCTGCGGATGCGCGACCAGCAGGAGGAGATCCTGGCGCGGCACACGGGCAGGGGGGTGCTGGAGATCAGGAAGGACATCGAGCGGGATCGCATCCTCACGGCCGAGCAGGCACGGGCCTACCGGCTGATCGACGACGTCTACGCCTCGCGGAAGCGGACACTGGCCGTGTCCCGCTGATCAGGCTGCTCGAAGCGGAGTGGCGCGTCCCAGCAGGGGCGCGCCACTCCGCTTTCTAGGCAAAAATTGCGGATTACGTCATAGATTGCTTGCTTTCGGGGGATTCCGTCAGTAAGCATGGAACGCATGCAAGAACCCGACGAGCTGGACCGGGCGATCGTCGCGGCGCTGCAGCTCAACGGCCGCGCCCCCTGGAGCCTGATCGCCAGGCTGGTCGGCGCGAGCGAGTCCACCGTGGTACGCCGCGCCGCCCTGCTCGGCGAGAACGGCCTGCTGCGCGTGATCGGCGTGGTGGACGTGCTGCGCTGCGGCCTGGGCGTGCCGGTGCTCAGCCGGTTCCGGTGCCGCCCCGGCACCACGTACGAGGTGGCCGCGTGCCTGGCGGAACGGCCGCAGGCCAGGTTCGTCTCCGTCGTGTCGGGCAGCGCCGACTGCGTGGCCGAGTTCGTGGTGCCCACGCATGCCGAGATCGGCCGGTTGATGGTGGCCGACGTGCCAGGCGGCGACCGGGTCACCGAGAGCGAGACGCACGCGGTCATCCGCACGTTCGTCTCCAACCACGACTGGAACCCCGGCGTGCTCGACGAGCGGGCCACCGCCGAGCTGCGCGACGCGGCCGAGCCGCCGTTCGAGGACCGGTTCCCGCAGGGCGCCCCCGAGCGGCTGGACGAGCTGGAGCACGCCGTCGTGCGGGCGCTCGGCGAGGACGGGCGCATGTCGTACAAGGCCCTGGCCAAGGTCGTGGGCAGCAGCGAGTCGACCGCCAAGCGGCGCGTGGAGTCGCTGGTGCGGCGCGGCTGCCTGCGCTTCCGCACGCTGGCCGAGCCCGAGGTGCTCGGCTACGCGGTGGAGTTCATGCTGTGGCTGGAGGTCGAGCCCGGCCTGCTGGAACGCGCGGGGCAGCAGCTCGCCGGCCACCCCGCCACCCGCTACCTGTCGGCCACCACCGGACGCTTCAACCTGGCGGGGCAGGTGGCGCTGCGCCACTACGGCGACCTGTTCCGCTACCTGACCGACGACGTCGGCTCCCTGCCCGGGCTGCGTGCCGCCGACGTCACCCTCCAGCTCACCACGCTCAAACGCGCCTGGGTGCCCACCCCCGCCGCACGACCGTAAGTAAGGAAACCCCTCCCCATGACAGAACAGCAGCAGCCCTGGCAGTGGGACGAGCAGACCTGGCGGGGCCACGTCGCCCGCGTGCGCGCCGGCCGCCCCCTGCGCCCCGCCTCCTGGCCCGGCGGCGCCCGCGTCGCCGTCGCGCTGTCCTTCGACTCCGACCACGAGACGATCCCGCTGCGTGACGGCGAGACCAGGCCCGGCAAGCTGGCCCAGGGCGAGTACGGCTCCCGCGTCGGCGTGCCCCGCGTGCTGCGCCTGCTGGAGCGCCACCGCATCCCCGCCTCGTTCTTCATGCCGGCGGTCTCGGCGCTGCTGCACCCCGGCGAGGTGCGCGACTACGTGGCCGCCGGCCACGAGGTCGCCATGCACGGCTGGATCCACGAGCGCAACATGCTGCTCGACCCGGCCGACGAGCGGGAGCTGGCCCTGCGCGCCGCCGACACGCTGGAGAAGCTGTCCGGCGCCCGCCCCGTCGGCATCCGCACGCCGTCGTGGGACTTCTCCGACCACACCCTGGCCATCACCATGGAGCTGGGCCTGCGCTACGACTCCTCGCTGATGGCCGACGACGAGCCGTACGAGCTGCTGGCCGGCGGCGAGCCCACCGGCATCGTGGAGATCCCGGTCGAGTGGATCAGGGACGACGCGCCGTACCTGATGATGGAGCGCTACGGCGCGCTGCGGCCGTACACGCCGCCGCGGCAGGCGGCGGCGATCTGGCGTGACGAGTTCGACGGCGCGCTGGCGGAGGGCGGGCTGTTCCAGCTCACCCTGCACCCGCACATCATCGGCCACCGCTCCCGGATGGCCGCGCTGAGCGAGTTGCTGGAGCACATCACCGCGCACGACGGCGTCTGGTATGCCACGCACGCCCAGATCGCCGGGTACGTCCTGGAGCACGCCGCATGACCGCCACCGCCACCCCCGTCACCCGCCTGACCCCCCAGCAGCGCAAGGCCATCGTGGCCGGCGCCATCGGCAACACCGTCGAATGGGTGGACTGGGCGATCTACACCACGTTCGCCGCGGTGTTCTCCAAGCAGTTCTTCCCCTCCGGCGACGAGACGGTGAGCCTGCTGTCCACGCTGGCCGTCTTCGCCGTCGGCTTCCTCATGCGGCCCATCGGCGGCGCCATCCTGGGCGCGTACGGCGACCGGTACGGCCGGAAGAAGGGTATGACGCTGACCATCTCGCTGATGGCGGCGGCCGCGTTCGTGATCGCCATCTGCCCCGGCTACGAGAGCATCGGCATCCTCGCGCCGATCGTGCTGGTGCTGGCCCGGCTGGTGCAGGGCTTCTCGGCGGGCGGCGAGTTCGGCACCTCCTCGGCCTTCCTGGTCGAGTCCGCCGCGCCGGGGCGGCGCGCGTTCGCCGGGTCCTGGCAGCAGGTGTCGGTCGGCGGCGGCGTGCTGATCGCCTCCGGCCTGGGCACCGTGCTCACCTCCACGCTGGACGAGGCGGCGCTGCAGAGCTGGGGCTGGCGCGTCGCGTTCGTCCTCGGCGGCCTGCTCGGGCTGGTCGGCCTGTGGCTGCGGGTCTCGGTGCCGGAGACCGAGGCGTTCGCCAAGGCCGCCTCCGACGGCAGGACCCGCGCCAACCCGCTCGTCGTGATGGTCAGGGACCATCCCAGGGCGGCGCTGCGGGTGGCCGGCGTGACGATCGCCGGGACGCTGCTGTACTACGTCTGGGTCAGCTACATGCCGACGTACGCGCACGTCGACACCGGCATCCCGCTGAACCAGGCGCTGCTGGCCAACACGATCGCGGTGCTGGTGTTCCTGATCCTGCTGCCGTTCGGCGGGCTGCTGTCGGACCTGGTGGGGCGCAAGCCCACGATGGTCGGCTTCGCCCTGGGGTTCCTGGTGCTGGCCTGGCCGGCGTTCCGGTTCCTCGACGGCGGGTTCGGGTCGCTGCTGGTCATCGAGCTCGTCGGGATGGTGTTCCTGGTCGGCTACTCGGCCAACTGCGCGGCGATCATGGCCGAGCAGTTCCCCGCCGAGGTGCGCACGACCGGGATCGGGCTGCCGTACGCGCTGGCCGTGGCGATCTTCGGGGGCACCGCTCCGTACGTCACCACCTGGCTCAGCTCCAGCGGCCACCGCGACCTGGTGTGGATGTACGTGGCCGCCGCCGCGCTCATCGGCGTGATCGTCTACGCCACCATGCCCGAGACCAAGGGAAAGGAGCTGACATGACCCGCCACGTCCTCGTCACCGGTGCGGCGAGCGGCATCGGCGCCGGCGTGTGCGAGCTGTACGCCGCCGAGGGCGCCGCCGTCACCGCCGTGGACCTGCGGGCGGCAGGACCGCGCTCGATCGTGGCCGACCTGGCCGACGCCGAGGCCGCCGAACGGGTGGTCGAGCGGGCCTGGCAGGCGTACGGGCCGGTGGACGTCGTGGTGAACGCGGCCGGCATCTACCCGGCCACGCCGTTCCTGGAGATGACCGCCGCCCAGTGGGACCGGGTGCAGGACGTCAACGTCCGCGCCCCCATGCTGATCACCGCCGCGTTCGGCCGGGCCTGCGCCGCGGCCGGCCGTCCCGGGGCGGTGGTGAACATCGCCTCGGGCGCCGCGCTGCGCGCCCGCCCGGGCGCGGCGCACTACTGCACGTCGAAGGCGGCGCTGGAGATGCTCACCAAGGCCGCCGCGATCGAGCTGGGCCCGATCGGGGTACGCGTCAACGCCGTCAGCCCCGGCTTCGTCACCGTCGACAGCGCCGCCAACCCGGTCACCGAGGAGTACGCAGCCGCCGTCTCGGCCAACGCCCTCGGCCGGCGCGGCGTGCCCGGCGACGTGGCGCGGGCCGTGCGCTGGCTGGCGGGCGAGGAGGCCGGGTGGGTGACGGGCACCGTCCTGCGCGTGGACGGCGGGGCGTCGGCGGGCACCACCGCCCTGCCCCTGCACTGGAACGGAACGAGCGAGGTGCAACGGGCATGAACTGGAACGGAACGGACGGGGTGCAACGGGCATGAACTGGAACGGAACGGGCGGGGTGCGACGGCCATGAACGACTATGTCATCGTCGGTGGCGGCGCCATCGGCGGCACGATCGCCTTCCACCTGGCCGAGGCCGGGCACGAGGTGCTGCTCGTGGACGCCGACCCCGCGCACGTGGCGGCGGTCCGCGCAGGCGGCCTCGTCCTGCGCGGCGCGGACGGCGACCGCCGCGTCCGGGTGCGCGCCGCCACCCCCGAGGAGGCGGACGGGCCGCTGCGGCACGTGCTGCTGTGCGTCAAGGCGCAGGCCACCGCCGGCGCGGCCGGCTGGATCGCGCCACGGCTCGCCCCCGACGGGTATGTCGTCTCGGTGCAGAACGGCCTGAACGAGCAGCTCATCGCCTCGTACGTGGGCGACGCGCGGACCGTCGGCGCGTTCGTCAACATCTTCGCCGACGTGGTCGAGCCGGGCGTGATCAAGGACGGGGGGCCGGGCGCGTTCGTGATCGGCGAGGTGGACGGCGGCTCCAGCCCGCGCGTGGACCGGCTCGTCGCCGACCTGGCCGGGCTCGGCGCCAAGGCCACCGGCAACGTCGGCGGTTACCTGTGGGCCAAGCTCGGGTTCGGCGCCATGCTGAGCGCGACCGCGCTGGCCGACGCGCCCATGGCCGGCCTGATCGACCGGCACCGGCCGCTCATGCACGCGCTGGTGGCCGAGGTGTTCACCGTGGCGGGCACGCTGGGGCTGCGGCTGGAGCCGTTCGACGCGTTCGACGCGCGGGCGTACCTGCCGGGGGCGCCTGAGCAGGCGCGGGAGGAGGCGACCGACCGGCTGACGGCGTGGCTGCGTACCCAGCCGAAGGACCGCAGCGGCATCTGGCGCGACATCGCCGTCCGGCACCGGCCGATCGAGGTGCACGACCACTACCGGCCGGTGTTCGCGCAGGCGCGGGCGGCGGGGGTGGCCACGCCGCTGCTGAGCGGCATGCTGGCGCGGCTGGCCGAGGTGGAGACGGGCCGCTCGCCGATGAGCGAGCGGCATCTCACCGAGCTGCTCGCCTCCTGAGAGCTGAGCCCTGAGAGCTGTCGCCTCCTGAGAGCTGAGCCCTGAGAGCTGTCGCGTCCTGAGAGCTGAGCCCTGAGAGCTGAGCTGCTCGCGTCCTGAGGGCATCCCCGCCGGGCTACGATCGCGTCATGGCCGGTCGTTCAGCCGCCCTCGCGAGGGCCACGCGCGGGCGGGGCGAGCCATGGAGCCGTTGACGTTCGACAGCCGCGACCTCGGGCAGACCGAGGAGTTCCTCAGCAAGGTCTACGCCAGAATGCGCCTCGGCTCCGACGCGGAGCGCCCGCGCACCACGGTCTCCCGCCAGGTCCTGGGGCCGATCGGCGTCGACCGGGTGCGGCTCGACTGCACCATGGACTACGAGGTGCATCCGCTCGGCAAGCTGTGCCTGCTCCTGGTGAAGTCGGGAACCATCGCGCAGCAGGTCGCGGGCCAGGAGCAGGAGGTGTTCGGGCCGGGCGACGCCGTGTTGTTCGCGCCGCCGGACCGGCCCTACTCCGGCCGGATCCGCCACGCGGCCGGCACCTTCGTCCTGCTCGGCGACGCGCTGCTGGAGGAGGTGGCCGGCGCCGCCGGGGACCGCGCGCCCGGGCCCGTGCGGCTGCTGGGACACCGGCCCGTCTCCGCCCTCGCGGCCCACCACCTCCAGCGGACGATCACCTACCTGCGCGACGACGTCCTGGCCGACCCGGACCTGGCCGGCGAGCCGCTCGTCGTCTCCACGGCCGGGCAGCTCCTGGCCGCCAGCGTCCTGGCGGCCCTGCCCAGCAACGCCGCGGCCGCGTCCGACGCCACCGGCGCCGACCGCCACGACGCCCACCCCCAGACGCTGCGCCGCGCCGTCGCCTTCATCGACGAGCACATCGGCATGCCCATCGGCATCGCCGACATCGCCGCCGCCTGCGGCGTCACCGCCCGCGCCCTGCAGTACGCCTTCCGCCGGCACCTGAACACCACCCCGCTGCGCTACCTCCGCCAGGCCCGCATGGCCCGCGCGCACGCCGAGCTGCGGTCCGGCGACCCCGCCGAGACCACGGTGGCCGCGATCGCCGCCCGCTGGGGCTTCTTCCACCCGGGCAAGTTCGCCCTGTCCTACCGGGCCGCCTACGGGTGCGCGCCCAGTGACACATTGCACGTTTACCCCGAACCGATTTCGCTGATGGGACAGCAGAGGGCGGATCCCTTCGCCTAGTGTGCTGACCGGGCACGGTCGCAGGGCGAAGAGTGAAGTGACAACGATCGACGCCGTGCCGGCACAGATCCCCCGGACGATGGAGCCCACGCTGGAACAGATGCACACGACCGCGTCCAGGCTCGTCCTTCCGGCACCGCGACCGCAGGCCGCCAAGGCGTCATGTCGTCCCTGAAGCTGACCTGCCGGGAGCTGCCCGGCGGCGTGCTGATCGCGGTGGCGGGCGAGCTCGACTCCACCAACGCCGACGACCTGGAGAGCTACGCCGAGCGGCGCCGCCTCCCGGGGCCGGGCATGGTCCTCGACCTGACCGGATTGACCTTCATGGACAGCCGCGGCCTGCACGTCCTGTTACGGCTGAACGCCGCCGTCCGCGAGCAGGGCGGGCTGCTGCGCCTGGCGGGTGTGCAGGACGTGCCCGCGCGCGTCCTGCAGATCACCGGGGTGTGGCTGGCCCTGCACATCCATCCCGACGCCCGGCACGCCGCCACCGCGATGCGCGAGCACCAGGCGGCCGCCAGGCCGACCTGACCCGGGCGTCACGGCGTGCCGCGCTGTCCTGTCCAATAGGTGTGACCACCGGCGGCGGCAGCGAGGAGAACACCGTGGCGGCTCACGGCCTGATGTCCCTGCTGCACGCGGTGGCGGTGGCGGCCGGCTGCGGGCTGGCTCTCGCGCCCGCCCTGCTGCCCTCCGGGCGCGCCGCCAGGAAGTGGCCGTACGCCGCGATGGCGTTCGGCATGGCGGCCGGGCATCTGAACGGGCTCTTCCTCGTCGTCGCGGTGCTCGTGCTGCTGACCGCCGGCTGGCTCTGCGGCTCACCCTCCCGCCGGGCCGAACTCGGCCACCACCTCCAGGACTTCGTCGTCATGTCCGTGCTGCTGGTGCTGGCGGCGCTCGGCGGGCCCGCGCTCGCCGGAGACCCGTCCGGGCACGCGCACGGCGCAGGGGGGCTGGCGGCGGCGGCCCTGGTCATCGGGGTGGTCTGGACGTGCGCGCGGCTGGTGCGCGTCGTGGCCGGGCGGCACGGTGATCGCGGGACGTTCGAGCGGGACGCGTGCTCGGCGGGGATGGCGGCCAGCATGACGTTCATGGCCGCGCTCGCCCTGTGAACGTCCGAACCGCGGCCGGTCCTGCGTTAGTTCCCGTGCGGATCGGCGGCGTTCAGCATCGCCACGACCTGCTCATAATCACCCCGCGCCTCCCCGTACCGCAGGAACTTCACCCGCTCCACCTGGATCTCCTTCGCGTCCGGCTGCGTCTCCAGCAGCTCCACGACCTCCGCCACGAACTCCTCCAGCGGCATCGCGAACTCGCTCTCCTCCTGCCCGGGCAGCAGCGCCGTCCGCACGGACGGCGGCTCCAGCTCCACGACCTGCACCCCCGTACCGTCCAGCTGCAGCCGCAGCGACTCACTCAGCATGTGGATCGCGGCCTTGGAGGCGTTGTAGCTCGGCGTCACCCTGAGCGGCGCGAACGCCAGACCCGAGGAGACCGTGACGATCGTGGCGCCCGGCCGCGTCTGGAGATGCTCGACGAACGCGGCGATGAGCCGGATCGGGCCCAGCACGTTGGTCGTCACCACCTCCTCCGCCGAGGCCAGGAACGACTCGGGCCGCCGCCAGTCTTCGATCCGCATGATGCCGGCCATCGTGATCAGCACGTTGAGGCCGGGGTGGCGGGCCAGCACCTGCTTGGCCGCGGCCTCGATGCTCGCCGCGTCCGTCGTGTCGATGCGTACCGTGCCGAGGCCGGGGTTCTCGGCGGCGATGCGGTCGAGCAGGTCCGTGCGGCGGCCGCCGATGATGACCGTGTTGCCCTTGGCGCGGAGGGCGAGGGCGAGGGCGAGGCCGATGCCGCTGGTGGCGCCGGGGATGAAGATGGTGTTTCCGGAGATGTTCATGTCTTTGAGCTTGGCGCGATTTCCGGTGCGGGTGCAGAGAGCGGTCATCGGGGGATCGGCGATCCCCCGATCGCGCGAGTGAATGCCGCTGTCCATGCTCCGGACACGTCGCTGAGCTCCTGTTTCTCCTTTGGTGGGCGGGGTGGTGCGGGTGGAGGGAGGAGCGGGGAAGGCCCGGTCGATCGCCGATCAGGTGCGCGCCGAACTCGTCGTGGACGCGCTGCGGGCCGCGGCGCACACTCGCGTGGCGCGTTCGGCACCAGTGCCGACAAACGCGGCGGCCGAGTCCTTCAACGCGAGTCTGAAACGTGAGACGCCACAGGGCGCGCACCGCTGGCCTGACGCCCGCACCGCCCGCCTGGCCGTGTTCCGCTGGATCACCCGCTACAACACGGTCCGACGGCACTCCCACCTCGGCCAGCTCAGCCCGATCGACTACGAGAAGACGGCGCCAGCGGGACGAACTGCGTCAGCAGGCGGACTCCACCCGGAGCCGGAGCGCAGTGACCCTGCTGGAGCTGGAGGCGTTGCAAACGCGGTTACGGCAGGAGCGGTACGCCGGTGCCGGCGCGCTCAGTTTCACCGAGACGCGCAAGGTCGGAACGGGTGAGGTCGTCGCCGTGTCCGTCCATAAGGCCGATCGCTCCCGACGCCCTGGCAAGCCATGTGGAAAATCTCGGCCAGACGCCGGTGGAGCAGTGCAAGACCTGCATGAGAGCACCTTGCGCCCGGCCAAGCCGCGACGGCCACGCCGCTCGCTGGACAACAACCAGGCCGACCTGTGGGCCAGCCTGACGGGCGGAGGTCAGCGCATTCAGGTGTTCCTGGAGGAGATCCAGGTCTCGCAGATCAAACCGGGCGACGATCTGGCGGCGAAGGTGCCCGAAGGCATGACCTGGGTGGGGCCAGACCAAGTACGAGTGAAAGGGGCAGCGTCCCTTCCCGCCTCGGAGAAGTCGCTGATCAGTGGGTACGGCGACGGGGTGCTGGGGCCTCGGTGGCCGCCGAGGTGGGGTGGCGGCGCTGTGGCAGCAGATGGGCGGTGCCGCGCTCCCAGTACACCCATTTGATCGCGCCGCCCTTGGCCTGGACAGGCGCCCGCCTATGCTCCAGGTCCAAGTCTTCGACGTTGAGCGCCAGGATCTCCGCGGCCCAGGCGGCGGTCTCGTAGAGCATTCGCCACAGGGTCTTCTCGCGCAGTGGGATGTCGCGGCGCGACAGTAGCCGGTGGATGGTGGTCTTGGCGACCGCGCGGGTCTCGTCGACGCTCTCCTTGCGGCGTTCGGCGTCGGCCGGGACCGAGGGCGCGGCCCAGTGCTTCTTGGTCTGGCACCAGGTCAGCCAGGAGATGACGGCGGCGCGGTTGCGGTTCCAGGTGGCTGGCGCGCTCTCGCCCCATGGCTCGGTGAGCGCGGCGCCGATCTCGGCGTCGGTCACGTCGGCGAGCGGCCGGTCGCGGCCGAGCCGCTCGATGGTGCGGTCGATGGCCGAGGCGCAGGCGCGGTGGGTGTCGGGGCTGGCCGTGCGCGGGGTGGCCAGGAAGGCATCGCCGCCGTGGCCAGAGTGACGTGTCCGCCACGCAGAGCGGAAACCTTCGGCGTCGCGTTCACGCCGGTCGCCGCGCGACGGCCGTCGGGATGTACCGGATGACGTGCCGGAGTCGCGCACCGCCCCGGCGAAAGATCAACCGCCCCATTTCCACGAGGGCCGACGATGATCAGGCAAGGATCGCATTCACAAGGCCGCCGTCGATGACCAGGTCCTGGCCATTGATGTAGGACGCCTCACGGGAGGCGAGAAACGCCACTGCTGTGGCGACCTCCTCCGGCCGGCCGAACCTCCCCGCCGCGATACGACCGGTGATGGCCGTAGTCTCCGTCCCGCTCAACGCCGCAGCGGGATACATCGGTGTGTCGATGTATCCGGGACTGATCGAGTTGACGCGGATGCCCCGGGGCGCGAGATCCGCCGCAAGGGTGCGGGCCAGGTTGTGCACGGCCGCCTTGGTAGCCGAGTACAGCGTGAGAATGCCGTTGCCGCGGTGCAGGGTCCAGGAGGCGTTGATGACAACGGAGCCGTTCTCGGTGATCAGCGGCAATGCCTTCTGGATCGTGAAGAACACGCCTTTGAAGTTCACGTCGACGGTGTGATCGAAGTCGGTCTCGGTGATGTCGGCGAAGGGCGCGAAGGCGCCCACTCCGGCGTTGGCGAAGACGACGTCCAGCCCGCTGAAGCGCGTCCTGATCGTGTTCATCAGGGCGTCCAGAGCCTTGAGGTCGGCTGTGTCCGCCACCACGCCGAAAGCGCGCGGGCCGAGCACGGCGGTGGCCTGGTCCACGCGTTGCCGGGTGCGGCCGGTGACGACCACGTGGGCGCCCTCGGCGATGAGGCGGTGTGCGGCGGCCAGTCCCATGCCGCTCGTGCCGCCGGTGATCAGGGCGGTCTTGTCGGTGAAGCGTGTCATGCGAGTGCTCCGGAGATCCAGTCGGCGGCCGTGGCCAGCCAGTCGGGGCGGGCGTTGCCGAGCAGGTGATCACCATGCGGCAGGCACATGTAGTGCCCGTGCGGTGCCAGGCGGGTCAGCGGCTCGCCGTTGGTCACGCCGGGGATGACGTCCTGGCCGCCGTCGATGACCAGCAGCGGGCAGGTGATCTGCGGGGCGAGGGCGGACAGGTCCACCTGGCCGGCGAAGCGGCGGGCCGCTTCTTCGCCCCCGGCCCGCTGGATGAGGAGGTCCTGTACGGGAGGTGGCAGGACGTCCCAGTGCAGCCGGAAGGGGCCGCTGACGGTGACGGCGGCCGCGACGCGGCTCTCCCGGGCGGCGCTTTCCGCGACGTAGTAGCCGCCGAGGCTGAGCCCGACGAGTCCCACGTTCCGCGGGCGGAGTGTGTCGATGACCTGGCCGATCACATGGTGGTAGTCGGCGCGGACGGTGCTGGTGGCGGCGAGTGCGCCCTGTCCTGGCCCGTCCACGGCGAACACGGCCAGGCCCCGGCGCAGCAGGGCGGTGACGAGGTCGTGGAACTCCTCCTTACCGGAGTCCAGCCCCGGGACCACCACCACCGTCGCGGCGGCATCGGCTGGGCCGCGCAACCAGCCGGTGAAGCCCGGCCCTTCGATCCGGCGCGCCTGCGGATCCAGCAACTCCAGCGCCCGTCCCATGGCGGTGTCGGCCTCGGCCGCCGCGAGCGCGCTCTGCCGGTTCGGTCCCAGGGTGGCGAAGTGGAACCAGCGCGCCGCCGCCTGGAGGTGCTCGCCCGCCGAAATCGTCGTGGCCGCCTGCCCGGCGCGCGCCAAGTACCCACGTGCGGCGCGCATGAAGGCCTCGCCCCACTGGTCCAGGTCCGTCAGTTCGCCGGTGACGCGCAGGTACTCATGCGGGTCCAGCCCGGCTCCGGCGGCGCGTGACAGGTTGGCGGCGGCGAAGTCCGCGGCGCTCATCGCGATGCTCCGATCGTCAGTACGGCCTTGCCGCGGATCCGGCGTTCCCGCAGGTCGACCAGGACGTCGGCGGTGCGGCTCCAGTCGGCGGTGCGGCCGATCTCGGGGTGCAGCCGCCCGCCGGCCGCCAGACGTACCAAGGTGGCCAGGTCAGGACCGTACGGCGCGCCCGCGTAGTGGAAGTGCCGGATCACGGCGTTCTGCGGCCCGGCCAGCAGGTCGAAGAAGTCCACCGTCGCAGGGGTACGGCTGGCCTGCCCGAACCACACCAGCAGGCCGGCCGGCACCAGCCGGGCCAGCGCGGCCGGGAGCGCCTCGCCGCCGGTGGACTCCAGCACCACGTCGAACGGCCCGTCCGTCTCGTTCACGTCGTGCACGACCGCGGCGGCGCCCAGCTCGCGCAGGCGCGCGCCGCGCTCCGCCGTGGCAGTCACCGCGGTCACCTCCGCCCCGGCCGCGGCGGCCAGCTCGGTCAGGTAGTGCCCCACTCCGCCGGAGGCGCCGGTCAGCAGCATCCTCTTGCCCGTCACGGCGCCGGCCGCGCGGAGCAGCCGCAGCGCGGTGATCCCGGCCAGTGGCAGGGCGGCCGCCTGCACGGTGGTGAGCCCGTCGGGCAGGACGGCGATCGAGTGGGTGGGCACGGCCGCGTACTCGGCCCAGCCGCCCATGGGTGGATGGCCTGCCACCCGGCTGCCGGCCGGCGGGCCCGAGCCGTCGGAGGCGGCCTGCACGACCAGTCCTGCGACGTCCTTGCCCGGCTGCAGACCGGGCTCCGGCGTTTCCAGCAGGAACGTCTCCCCGCGATTCGGGGAGAACGCGTCAACCTTGATCAGCGCCTCGTCCGGGGCGGGCACGGGCTGAGCGGCCTGGGCGAACTCCACCGGCCGCGAGGCATCCCCCGTAGGGATCAATCTACGCATGCGGCCATGAAAGCGGCAGGCGGGTCGCCTGAGCCAACAACGGAAGCGAGGAGCCGACAACCATAGGTTGTCGCCTATGGTGACAGCCGTGGACTTGGACCTGGCGCAGGTGCGCGCGTTCGTACAGGCGGCAGAAGAACTGCACTTCGGCCACGCGGCCGAGGAATTGTTGATCTCCCAGCAGGCTCTGTCCAAACGGATCGCCCGCCTGGAGTCCACGCTCGGCAGGCGCCTGCTCGACCGCGGCGGCCAGGGGGTGCGCCTCACCGAGGCCGGCCAGCGTTTCCTGGAGCCCGCCCGGCAGGCGCTGGCCGCCGCCGACGTGGCCGTGGCGGCTGTGCTGGACACGCACCGCCCGCTGCGGATCGACGTGTGGGGCCACCTGTACGCGCCCATGCGCACCCTGGCTCAGGTGGCGACCGGCGAGCCGCGGCTGGAACTGGGCCACGGCCGCGACCTGCCGTCGGTGATCACCGCGCTGCTGCACGGCGACATCGACGCCGCCTTCGGCCGCGTCCACGCGCCGCTGCCCGCCGGGCTGACCCATCGCCTGGTACGGCTGGAACCCGTGGACGCGATCCTCCACGCCGATCATCCGCTGGCGCACGCGCCCGCGATCCGTCCGGTGCAGTTGCGCGACGGCGTACTGTGGACGCCCGGCGCGCTCCACCGGCTGGACTTCCTGCACCGCTTCGCCATGGCCTTCGGTATCCACCAGCACGCCGAAGGCGCGAACCTGGGACTGGACCACTTCCTGGACGATCTGGCAGCCGACAGGCACCGCTTCAGCCTGCTGCCCGCAGACATACCCCTCCCGCCGCATCCGGCGATCCGCTCGATCCCGCTGATCGACCCCACACCGCTGTACGCCTGGTCACTGCTCTGGCGCGACAACGGAGGCCACCCACTGCTGGACACCTTGACAAGCGCCTTCGTGACGGAGGCCGAGCGCAACCGGTGGCTGGAGCACGATTCCACCCGCGATTGGCTACCCGAACGCCACAGCACGGACGCCAGCGCATTGACTACATCATGAGGAGCTGTGATCAGTAGGCGGCGGAGAAACATGAGGTGGCGCCTGAACCACCGCACCGTCCCGCCCGGAGGTCCGCTCACGCCGCGGTGAGATCGAGCCGGTCATGCAGTTGCGGGCCGATCGGGAGCGGGCGCCGGCGACGGACGTCGACGAGTACGTGATCAAGAACGTCGACGCCGCCCCGCCCCCATTCCTGGCGGGGCGCGTCACGGAGTCAGGAAGCCGGTGATGGAGCGCCGAAGGTTGTCGCCCGCGCCCGCCTCCACCTTCCTCACCCGGTGGAACGTGCCAGCCACCATCACCACGAGCCGGTTCGGCCGGGGCGCGATGGACGTGGCCGGCACGGGAGCGTTCATCAGGTCCTTGGGGACGTCGAACTCGGCACACGGCACCTCGCCGACCGGGCAGTCGAACAGCTCCAGCTCGCCGCCCCACGTCGCCCGCCACTCGCCCGACAGGTAGAGCGTGTACGCCGCCCCCCGGCCGCTCCCGTCGTCGTGCCAGTCCAGCCCGGACCCCCGGCCGTACCGCCAGAACTTGAACCGGTCATTGTCCGCCGCCGTCACGCCGAGCGCGTCGAGGCCCCTCCTGACGGCCGACGTCACCTCTCCGGCGTGCTCCTCGCCGGCTTTCGCGGAGGCGTACGACGCGTCGGCGTAGAACGCCACTCCGTCGAACATCGGATCGACCGAGCTGAAAGTGGGCCGGTGCCGCACGGCCCGCTCCTCCTCCCGCCAGGCGGCCAGGGCGTCCTGGGACAGGGCGTTGTCGACCACCACGAACCGCCGCCCCTGTACGAGGGTCACGGCCTCGGCGGTCCGTCCGTCATGAGCTGCCACGCTCGCGCCTCCTGATCTCCTTGGACATGGCCTTCCGCCTCGCCTTCTCGGCCGCCCTCGCGACCGGATCCCGGGGAGGCCGACGAGGGCACCCCCTGCCACGCCGGGTCACCGGCGCCGTCCTCGAGAGCGCGGTCCCGCAGCCCCGAACGCGGGACCGCCCAGAGGAGCACCGCCGCCGCCGTGGCGACGATGACGGCCGCCAGCCCGGCCAGGTACGCCGTCCGGCCCACCAGGTTCGCGAACGGCAGCGCGATCACGAAGCCCAGCGGCACCATCGCCGTGGTCATGGTCGTCTCGAACGATCCGACCCGCGACAACATCGGCTTGGGGACCGTGAGCTGCACGAGGGTGTCGAAGACGACCCCGGCGACCCCCGCCGCCAGAGCCGCCAGGAACAGGGCGCCCGCGACCACGACCAGATGCCGGCCGTACGCGAGAGCCAGGAGCTGCACCGGCATCGAGACGACCAGCAGGGCGACGGTGAGCAGCCCACGCCATTCGACGCGCACGTGCCCGCTCACCAGCGCTCCCAGCAGCCCGCCCGCGGCCAGGAACGTCACGATGACGCCCCACTGCTCGATGCTCCCGAACCTGTCCTGCACGGTGATCGGTCCGAGCACGCTCACCGAGGCCAGCCCGACCTGCACCGGAACCCAGACGAGGATCGCGCCCAGGACCAGCGGCAGGCGGGGCATGACGCGCACCGCGTCGAGGAACCGCACGCGCTCCCCCGCGCCGCCGTCATCGTCCTCGGCGGGTCCGCGCTGCGGCGGCCGGGCCCGGATCAGCCGCCTCAGCCAGGCGAGCGAGACGAGGGAGACGACGAAGGTGGCGGCGTCGAAGAAGAGCGCCAGCGGCACGCCTCCCACCACCACCAGCAGCGACGCGAGCGCGGGCCCGGCCAGCCGTCCGGTGTCCCCGGCGACGTCGAGCCAGGAGTTGGCCTTCTGCAGCTGGGCGGGGCGGACCAGCTCGGGGAGCAGCCCGACGGCGCCCGGCGTGAAGAAGGCCGTCGCCGCGCCGTAGACGGCCGCGGACACGACGAGGTGCCAGAGCTCCGGGCTCCCGAGGGCGAAGGTGATCGCCGGAAACACCTGGGCGGCCAGGCGGACGGCGTCCGCGCCGAACATGACCGGCAACCGCCCGACCCGGTCCGGCAGGCTGCCTCCGTACGCGATGAAGACGAACCTCGCCAGCCACAGGGCCAGCAGCACCATCGGGATGCCCCGCCCGTCGGGCGCGACGGCCAGGGCGGCGAACGCGAAGGTGACCGAGACGATTCCGTCCCCCAGCTGTGAGACCGCCTGCCCCGCCAGGTAGACCCTGTAGAGCGGCGACGACAGGGGCGAGCCGGGTACGGCGGGAGCGTCGGTCATGCGTCTTCTCCGGCGAAATCGTGCACCGGCGAGCCCCGCCCCACCACCTGCCCCGCCTCCGCGAGCTGGACGGTCTCCACGAGATCGGCCAGATGGGCGGCCGTCAGGTGGCGGCCGGACGGGGAGGGGCACGCCTCCACCAGGTCGCTCGCGACCAAGCGGCCCGCTGCGGCGACGCTTCGTACCAGGGCCGTCAGCGTCGCGGGGTCGAGGCCGCCGCCGGCGGGATAGACGACATCGGGAGCGTACGCCGGGTCCAGCACGTCGATGTCCACCGTGAGGTGCACGGGCGCGCCGGCGCAGAACCGCGCGATCGTGTCCGCCGCCTCAGGCGCGCGGGCCTCGTCGGCCGTCAGGTAGGAGACGCGCCCGTTCGTGGCCTGGTCCAGGTTCGTGTCGACGCCACGCACGCCGATGGTGAGCCATTCGACGTGGGGATGCTCGCAGAGCACCCAGCTGACGAAATTCCCGCAGTCCGCGGTGACCGCGTTCCCGGCCGGGCGGCGGTCGGCGTGCGCGTCGAAGTGGACGACGCGCAGCGCCGGATGCCTGCCCGCGACCGTGCTGATCACCGGGTAGCCGATCGAGTGGTCCCCGCCGATCACCAGAGGCCGGTGGCCCTGCGCCAGGACGGTGCCGACGAGGGCCCGCAGCCGCTCGTGGGCCGCCGCCCCCGTGTCGGTCTGCGCATGGACCGCGAGGTCACCGTGATCCACGAGGCCGGGCAGTCCCTCGGCCGGCCGGGCCCGCAGCGTCCACGACCAGGTGCCCGGCTGGGCCAGAAGCCGGAGCCTGCCCGCGAGGGCCTGGCGGATCACGGGGACGGCGTCCTTGGGCCGGGGGCCGGGAGGGCCTCCCAGATCCACCGGCGCTCCGATCAGTCCCCATACGGCCGCGGCGGCCCTGGTGCCCGCGGGCAGGGACAGCGGGGTCCCGGCCGGCCGCGCGAGCCCGCCGGTCGCCGCCGCCGAGGCGTCCGGCGGCACGATCAGGCGGATCCTGCGCAGGGCCTTTTCCGCCTCCTCAGTGAGCCGCACCGCTGGCGCGCCGTCACGGCGTTCCCCCAGCTCCCACAGCTCTCGCAGGGGCGGGGTCAAGGTGAGCCGCGTGCCCTCGGCCTCGTTGACGAGGTCGCCGCCCTGGATCCGGAACGCCGGGTTGAGGACCCACGGGGCCCCGGACTGGTCCACGCTCGTCATGGCGAGGCTCACCAGGCCTGCTCGACCAGGAGGAGCCCGGCGCGGACCAGCGAGTCAAGCGCCTGGTCGATCTCCGCGTCGGTCAGGGCGATGCCCGCCGTGTCCTCGCGCAGCGTGGTTCGCCCCGCCGACCACTCGTTCATCCAGGGTGCGAGACGGCAGTCGATCCTGAGCCGCACGCCGAGGCTCTCGATCGCCATCAGGCCGTTCCCGGCCTCGACCAGTGGCGGGAACCGGGCCGCCCACCTGAGCCGGGTACCGGTGTACGGGACGCTCTCCACCGACCACGGGAGCGACAGGCCCTCGCGCCTTTCGAGCGACTGCGCGGAACGCACCTCCCGCGCCCGGTGCACGTCCGAGGCCAGGGCGGTCATGAGGGAGTCGAGCTCGCCGCCGTCATCGGGCGTCCCCTCGGTCCTGGGCCGGTTGGACCAGGCGTCCAGCGCGGTCCGCGCGAGATCTTCGGGGGTGGACGCGTGCAGGCCGAAGGTCCAGTGCAGGCTCGGCCCGATGCCGGTGGCCTCGTGGTCCCATCCCCGGGGGATGTGCCACACGTCGCCGGCGTGCATGTCCGCCTCCTCGATCAGCCGCGCGCCGGGCCCGGAGCCCTCCCAGATCCGCCAGTGCTTGCTGCCCTCCGCCTGGAAGATCACCGTGGCGTGGCCGTCCGCGTGGCGGCCGAACGCTGACTGCGTCGTCCAGCAGGCGTAGCAGTTCACCCAGGCCGGGTCGTCGGCGAAGTACTCGAACTCCTCCCGCAGGCGAGCAGGGCCCACGTGGAGGCGGTCGGCCCTATTGGCGACGAGGGTCGCGCCGGAGCGGAGGTACTCGACCATGGCGCCGTAACGCCAGTTGCGGTGCACGATGTCGCCGCCGTCGATCCGCGTGCTGATGTAGGTGCCGGGATAGGCCATGGGTTCGGACGACAAGCGGATCATCAGCGGTTCGATCGTGGTCGTTCTCATGATGTGGTCGATGACGCCCCATCCGAGCGACGCGTGCCACGATCCCTGCGGGACCCGGCCGACCAGCAGCTCGTTCCCGAACGACTTGCGCCAGACGGACTCCCCGCCGAGCGCGTCGACGATGTTCTCCCACGACAATGTCATGACTGTGTCCCAACGCTCCGAAGGACGCCCACGCGGACCAGGGCCCGCACAGCGGCTCGCAGCTCTGGCGTGGTGGCCGCGTCGCGCAGCTCGTCGGCGCCGACGAGGACGCCGGGCTTCAGCAGGCGGGCCAGCTCACCGAGATCGACGGAGAGCTCTCTTCCCAGGGCGAAGACGCTGTGGTCGGCGATCACGACCGGCAGGCGGGTGACTGTATAGGGTGGACCTTGATCGCTGGTTCTGCCGGGGAACCGGGGCGGCGAGCCGTACCCGCACGACCGGCGGAGCATCGCCTGTCGCCGCACGGCCCGCTCGACGCCGTCGTCGCCGAGGGCGTCCCGGAAGGCATCGATCGCGCCGGCGACCGGATCCCCGTCGGCCTGTTCCTGGTGCTGGGCGTTCCGGCGGCGCAGCTGGTGGAACAGCGCGTCCGTGGCGGTCTGCCCGGGATCTTCCGGATACACCGTGAGCCCCAGGAACAGCGACGGGCCGTCATTGCGGAAGAGGTGGTACATCCCCGCCGGGATCAGCAGGAAGTCACCGGGCGCGAGGCGGACGCTGTCCGCCGACGGCAGAAGAGGCTCCGCGTCCAGCGTGTGCGGGCGCCCCTGGCCGAGTGCCGGCAGGCTCAGACCTGGCCAGGTCCACGCCGTCTTCGCCGCCGGGCCGAGGTGGAAGATGAAGGAGGGCTCCGGGTCGGTGTGCACGCCGAACGGGGTGGTGCCGGAACTGGCCACGAAGCAGTACCAGTCCACCCCTCTCGTCAGCGGAACGCCCGCCGATTCGAGCGGGAGGACGAAGCCGGTGTAGAGAAGCTCGGCGAGCTCGGCGTCCCAGGAGTCCAGGCCGTTGATCGCCAGGCAGATGTCGTTCTTTCCGGTGCGGGTGGAAAGCCAGGAATGGACCGGGGACCGCCCGGAAAACGCCCCCGATATCAGTTTTTCCGAGGCGTCATAGTCGAGGCAGGTGTCACGGAACGCTCTCATGGCGGGCAGATCCGTGTCGTCGCCGTCCACTCTGGTGGTGGCGGCCCGGAGAGCGCCGAGAACGAGGTCCGCGAGAACGTCCGGTTCGCGGATCAGGCCGGGAATGTGCACGCGTTCGGCGAAATGCGGCCCGTCCCGCTCGCAGAGTTTCCGCCAGGTGCCTTCGTCCAGCAAATCTCAGACCTCCGGAATCGTGCGGTGAATGGTCCCGTCAAGCCGCCTGACCAGCCCGGCGGGCGCGGGAACCCATCCTGTGCTCAGACAAGTCCCGCGCCCACCGGCTTGCGGATCAGTGACCGACGTCCCGCTGCGGCCGCATCCAGAGCTGCCGGTCCTGCAAGGCGGCGACCGACTCCTCCGACACGATGATGTCCGCGATGTCGACGAGAACGGGGCCCCGCCCTTCGTGCCGGTCGAATTCGTTGTGCGACGTCATTTCCATGTAATTCCCTTCTTGTTGTCGCGGGCCCGCGACGTGCACGGACCCGGTAACAGGAATCAGCGGCTCCGAACCGCGGGAGAACCCGTGCCGCAGCGTCACGGGCATGCCGGCTTTTCTTGTGCCGCTGAGGGCGTTATCGCTGAGTCTTCACCCGTGGAAGGGCGTTCGCCCAGGTCACCGACCGGGCATTCTCCGGACATTCACCGGGCGAATCCGTGGCCCCCGCCGCTGGGCCACCGGTTGCTGACGGCTCAGGTGTCGCCCGCCCGCGCGGCGCGGCCGGGGCGGAGGGCCGGGATGAGGAAGAAGATGCCGCCCGGGATGGCGTAGCCGGCCGCGTTGAACAGCGTCGGGCTCTGCGCGGAGGCGCCGGCGATGAAGGACACGACGGCGGCGGGACGGCTGGCGGACAAGCCTGCGACCTTGGTCTTGTCCTGGGCGGCCAGGGCGTGGCGGACTTGGCGTTCGATCAGGCAGATCACGGTGATCAGCGCGTTGATGCGGCGGTTGTTCTTCAGATACAGGTGGGTGACGGCCGAAATTCCTCGCTTGAGCTGTGTTCAGCTTGGTGGGATTGCTCCCGGTCTGTCACGGACCGTGACGGCGTGTTGACGTACGCTGCGGCCGGTATGACGAGGAGGTTGATGACGGCGACCGGTTGATGGCAGTTCGGGCAGCTTTGCGCGGTGCTCGGGGCTGCTGGCACTCCTGGAGGAGGGCTACGTCTACCGGTGGCGAGATCATCCTGGCCGGGCGACGCCCGTCGGCCCAGCTCATCCGGGCGGAGGAACGCCCGCCGACCTCCTCGGCCAAGGAGGCGCTGGGCCTGGCCGGAGACGAGACCGACCACGAGCCCATCGCGCTCGAGACCACGTACTTCCCCAGCGCGCTGACCCCCGGTCTGCTGGAACAACCCCTGACCGGCTCGCTCTGGCACATCCTGCGCACCCGCTATGCCGTCGTGCCCACCGATCGCCGCCGCCGTCATCCGGTCCATCGTCATCGACGACGCCTCCTGCGCCCGGCTCAAGGTCCGCAGCGCCTCCAGCGGCATCCTGCTCACCCGGCGGACCCATGACGGTGAGGGGCGCTGTATCGAGTTCGCGCGTGATGTGTACCGGGCTGACCGCGCCTCCTTCAGGCCCGCATCCCGATACCCGTCTGAGCGCGGTTGCGCGCGGCAGGGGTGAGCCGGCCGCGGCGAAGGGGGTCCTGCGGGTGAGCGGGATGCGGCTCGCCTTCCGCCATCCTCTGGAACGCAGTGCCGCCTGCTACCTGGTCCCGCTGACCGACTGACTCGCGATGTCCACCGCGTGCTGGCCGGGGCGACGGCCGATCCGGTCCGCCCGCCCTCTTGTGGCGAGGGCCGCTGTTCGGATCGGTGCGGGAAGGCCGGGCGTGAGTCGCCTGGCAGTTCCCGACAGCACTTCCCGACCGTGTATTTGGCCACGGAACCCCAGGAACCTCCACGCTTCAATCGGTGTGCACGGGCGACGCCGCGAAAGAGGCCGCCCACAGACACCACCGATCACAGGGGGATCCCCATGCGGAACCGCATCGGCGCAACGCGAACCACCGGGCTGCGCGCGCTCCTCGTCGGCACGGCGATGGCCGTGCCGCTGCTCGCCTTCACCGGTCCTGCGCACGCCGCCGGCACCGTCAGCAACAGCAACGGGCGTCTGGCCATCACCTCGACGACCACGAACAACGCCATCACGGTGAGCGTGTCCGGCTCGAACTTCCGGGTCTCCAACACCCTCACCACGCTCTCGGCGGGCGGCTCCTGCGTACAGGTCAACGCCAACACCGTGGACTGCGCGGCATTCAGCGTCAGCGACATGACCGCGAACCTCAGCTCCGGCACCGACCTGCTCATCAACAACACCTCGCTGCCGTCGCTGGTCTTCCTCAGCTCGGGCGGCGACATCTTCCAGGGCGGCTCCGGCCAGGACCTGGTCAACGCCGGCAGCGGCAACGACACCCTGACGGGCAACGGCGGCAACGACACGCTGCTCGGCGGCCTCGGCTCCGACCGCGCCACCGGCGGTGCCGGGACCGACAGCTGCACCGCCGAGGTCGAGGTCACCTGCGAGTCCTGACCGGGGCGTGCACCGCGCGGGGCCGTGGTCGCCGCGAGCTGGGCCCGCTGCGGTCTGCTCGGCGCTGCGCCGGCGGCGATCCTGTCTGTGCCGCTTGCGGTGCTGCTCGATCACGCGCCCGTCGTGGCCGAGGGGTTTGGCCTGCCCCTCAAGCAGGAACGGCGTACGCTGTTGCGCGGCGAGCGCGGTGCGGTGGTGAACACTCCGCCATGTTCTGATCCGGTCCGCGACCGGGCATGCTGAGGCGTTACGACCGGGCGACCATGCTGGATCGGTCGGGACAGGCGCCGAAGCCCGTCCGGTTGGGTTGCACCATCTCATGGTGGTGCAACTCGTCGGCTCCCATCTGTCAGTGACATCAGGCAGGTGAACGCTCTCGCGGGCGTCATCGTCATGTGGTTCATCGCGATGCGGCGGACGAAGGGCGGGGCGGACATCGGCGAGGATGATGGTGACGCCCGCGGCCGGATGTTCGGCCGTGGATATGTGGTGATCGTCGTTCTTGAAGTGGCTGCCTTGTTCGGCGGCATCCAGGCGCTCCGTCTGCTGGGATGGCCGACTGTGGCGGGCGTGGCCTGGACGGCGCTCATCGTTGGCATGCCTTTCGTCAGCGGCGTGCTGTCGGGCATGGTCCTGCTGTCCGGATAGGTCGTCTACGCGTACCAGCAGTTCTCGCGCATCGCAGCGCTGAAAGCGGGCCGACGATGATCCGCGGCGTCTATCAGGCCAGAGGCGCCGCCAGCCGTCCGCCGTCCTGGACGTCGGTGGCGGCCACGAACTGGCCGGTCGCACAGCGGTCCCGCTGGACATGGTGAGCGACTTCCGGCATCGCTGGCCCAGATGCTCGGACAACCCGTTCGGCGGCGCAGGACTGCGACCTCGTGCCGTAGTGCGAGGACTTTCCTGTTCTTGGAGGCTGCTGCTCCGGCTGGGAAGCCTGGACAAACCCGCAACTCAGAAGCGGAACATCTCGCTGAATCGGCCGAGTAGCGCGGGATCGCCTTCCGTGCGCACGCTGCCGTCGCGGAGTACTTCGCCGGGGGTCTTGCTGCCGCTCATCAGTTCGCGGATGGGGTAACCGGTCAGGCGTTCGATGATGAGGCCGGGGGAGGGGTGCGGGCCGATGCCGACCGCGAGCTCTCCATCGGTGATCTGCAGGCGGAGCGTGAAGTCGCCCATGCGGACCTCGTAGCCGACAGTGACTCCGCGCGCTGCTTCCGGCCGGTAAGTAGTGCGGAAGGACATGGCGATCGACTCGGCGGTGACGATCTCGCCGGGGCGGGGCTCGGTGAGTGTCCGCGCGCCCCAGCGGCCCAGTGCGATCAGTGCGGGTTCGAGGTCGCGTCCGTAGTCGGTGAGCTCGTAGACCACGGCGCGGTCGGGGTGCGGCAGCGCGCGACGGGTGGCCAGTCCTGCCTCCTCCAGCTGCTTGAGGCGGGCAGAAAGGATGTTGGTCGGGATCGTGGGCAACCCCTTGTGCAGGTCCGTGAAACGCTGGGCCCCGGTGAGCAGGTTGCGGATGATCAGCATGGTCCAGCGTTCGCCGACCATCTCCATCGCGCGGGCCAGGCCGCAGAACTGTCCGTACTCCCGAGACGCCATGATGCAGATCATAACTCGTGCTGCAGTTGACAAAGCTCACTTGCAAAAGACAAGCTTGCTGATCACGGAGTCGCGAAGCAGGTTCATGCAGGCCACCGGCCCGGCGCTACTGACCTACCGGCCGGCCTGAACCACCCGAACGCGTAAGAGATCATCACGGGGTCCCATCTCCGCCGCAGAATGGAGAACAGCATGTCGTTCCAGGCCTACCTCGACAACATCGAGGACAAGACCGGACTGACGCCACGGGAGTTCATCACTCTGGCGAAGGAACGCGGCTTCGATGCCCCGTCCGTGAAAGCCGGCGTGATCGTTGACTGGCTGAAACAGGACTTTGAGCTCGGACGTGGACACGCGATGGCGTTGGTGCACGTCATCAAGAAGGGGCCGAAGATCGACGCCAGACACGTCGGCAGCTCGGGCTCCCACCGCGACGAGTCCGACACGCTCTGGCTGGACGGCAAGAACAACCGGCCCTGACGAGCTGAGCGAGCCGGGCACATCTCGTTCGCGGCCCGAGGGCCCCGCGAGGGGTGCGCGGGCCAGACCCGGAGTCGATGATGAGCCTGGAGAGCCTGGGGCTGAGCGCCGAGCGGGAGCGTCTCTACCGTTCACGGAGCTGACACTCGCCTGGGACGTGCTCACCGGGCTGACAGAGGAGCACCGCGGCGGCAGGCCGGTCCAGATGGTTGAGCACATTCCCGAGGGGGCGGCCGTCACCCGCCGCATCCGTACGATGCCGGCCGCCGACCCCGGAGAGTTCGCACACCTGAAGATCCGCGCCCGTCACGACTCGTCCGATTACGACGGCTCTGCCCGGTTGGGAGAGGCAGGGATCGCAGCTCCGGGTGCGGGAACCTGCAGCTCACCTCACAACCGGCCACGCGCCTCCACCGGCACTGCCGACTGAAGAACTGACGACGTGCTTGGCGTCGATCTTCGGCCTGCCCGTGATGACTCATGCCAACCCTCAACGGATTCCCGCCCGAACTGCGAGATCGCGGGCCAGATGGGCACGACGCAAGCCATGCGAACGCAAGTAGCGGAGATCCGCAGCGGTGTCGTACATGAGCTGGACGTGGAAGTAATTCACCTGCTCCAGCACCGCGAACAGCCCGAACGCCAGGCCTGGCCAGCTTCCTACCCCTGGATCGACCACCACCGCCCAGACGATGAACAGCAGTCCAGCCACCAGCACGGCGACGTTACCCCTGCGAGCGAACACGAAGGCACCGGCTCCTGGGAGAGACCTGCTTCGCGTGGCGATCTGGCGCAGCTTGGCTGCCCAGTACCCCGCTCCCTCCAGCAGCAGCATCGCGAACAACGCGAAGCCCACGCTGTTTCCCGCGGTCACAGGAAAGCCCACCTTGCCGAACCAGATCACCGCCTGCAGCGGGATGTTGAGCAACTCCAGCCACATCAGGGACCGTAACCGTCGCTGAGCCCAGGCGCGAGAACGAAGATTCATCGTGACGACTATGGCAGCCCAGCCCGCTGCTGGAGAAACCGGCGCATGCGCGGAAGTGTGTGAAGATGCGCGCGTGGAACCGACGACCACCAGCGGCACGGTCTTACGCTGGGCAGCCATGTTCCCGTCCGGCGTACTCCTCCTCGTAGGGGTCGGATGGCTCATGCCCGGAGAGGACGATCGATTCGCCGGCTCGGCTTCCCGTATGGGCGCACGCTGGGGAAGGACGAGGTGCGGGTGACGCGGCCCCTGTGGGGCTCTTGGTACACGCTGTGGAGCGATCCGCACCAGTCGTCGCCCCGAACGGCGGCCATGACCGGCCAGCGCCCGGCCGCGTCGGCGGGGCGAACCATCGCGATCCGGAGTAGCTCGACCGGCCGCCGCTGTAGAGATGCCCGCCGCGAGAGGACTCTGACCCCGGTGGCCGTCGTCGAACACGGCGTTCACCTCGGCGAGGAGCGTGCGGCCCTTCGTGGCGTCTCGCAGGTGCTTAACATGCACCAGTCCGACCGTGCGGTCGGACAGCCGCCTGGCGAGTGCGCCAACCATGCGGTGCGGCATCGCGACATGCTCTTCGGTCTCGACGATACGGCGACGGTGCCGGCCGGTCAGCCCATCGAGATGAGAATGGGCGCGACGTACCGCCCGCGATCACCCGGGTGCCCGTGGGCGCCGTGAACCATCGTCGGCAGGGCCGCGGGCCCCTCGGCGGGCCCCAGCCCGGTGAGCCAGGAGCGCAGGCCCGGGTAGGCGTCCAGCAGGTCGATCCGCACGTCGCGGTCGGCGCCGTGGGCGGCGGCCAGGATGAGCTCGCGGGCGGACTCCTCCGAGGGCGCGACGACGGGGCCGATGACCCGGTGCGGGCCGGCGTTCCAGGCCACGGCGAAGCCGCCGTCGGTGACGACCGTGCGCTCGGCGGTGGCCAGCAGGGCGGTCAGCGCCGTGCTCCGGTCGGCGCCGGTGACCTCGGCGTCCAGGTCGAGCAGCGCGGCGTGGTCGTCCGCCGTCGCCACGCGGACCGCGGACGATCCCGCCGCCCCCTTCATCGGGCCCATGTTGATCGTCAGGCTGCCCGTGGGACGGAAGCCCAGCCGCTCGTAGACGGGCCGCCCGAACCGGGTCGCGGTCAGCTCCACGACGCGGTCCCCTGCGGCATCCAGAGCGTGCTTCATCAGCCGCGTGCCGAGCCCCTGTCTGCCGTACCTGAGGGCGACCAGCATCATGCCGACATCGGCCAGCGAGTCGCCGTAGCGGGTCACCACGACGCACCCGGCCAGGCCGTCGCCGTCGGCGGCGTCGATGGCGTAGACCTCGCCCGCCTCGAACATCAGCCGCCATTTGGCCTCGTCGGTGGACCACTCGCGATCGTTTTCGAGCTGCTGGCACAGGGGCAGTTCGTCGAGCCCGAGACGTCGAATATCACTCACAAACGGGAACCTACTCCCTCGAACCCTCCACAACCGGCATGAGATCGCTGCCTTCGCGGGTTTCACCCGCGACGGCCAGGAACTGATGGTCACGTCCAGGTCGGGCCCGCGGCGTCGGTGGGGGCATGCGAACGGCCGGCACTCGGCGGACCGATCGACGGCCCGCGCGACCGCCCCTCAGGGAGCGGCCGAGGTCTCGACGAGGAGCTGTTGTTCGAGAACCGCGTCGAGTTGCAGCTCACGGTAGCCGGCCGTGTCGAACAGAACCGTCAGCCGGTCCTCGCCGCGCTGGATGACCTCGCCCGGCCCCCAGGTGCGGTGATCGACCCGGGTGTGCAGGGGGAACGGCCCGGCTTCCTCCGGTTGCCGGTCGGCGGTGCCCGCCAGGCAGTTGTCGCAGTTCTCGCACGGCTCGGCGAGTTGCTCACCGAAGTAGCCGAGCAGGAAACGCCGCCGGCAGTCGCCGGTCTCGGCGTAGCGGCGCGTCATCTCCAGCCGCGTACGTTCGACGTCACGACGCCGCTCGGCCAGCCGCCGGGCGAGGTCCGCGGCGGTCTCCGGGCCGGGAGCGCCGGGCACGGAGTCGATGCGGAGCCTGCCCAGCCGTACCGCACCGGTTCTCTCCAGCAGGTCGAGCAGCAGCGTCAGGCGGCGCGGCGACAGCCCGGTACGCGCGCACAGCGTCTTACGGTCGATCCCGGAGCCCGCCCCGGCGATCGCCTGCGCCACTGCGGTCAAGGTCGCCAGGTCCGGTACGGCGGCGGTGAAGTAACGCTGCAGCCCCAGGTCCTCGGGACGGTAGAACAGCACCGCCCTGGCAGGCTCGCCGTCGCGGCCGGCCCTGCCGATCTCCTGGTAGTAGGCGTCCGGCGACCCGGGCACCTCGGCGTGGAAGACGAACCGTACGTCCGGCTTGTCGATGCCCATGCCGAACGCGCTGGTGGCGACCACCACGTCCAGGTCGCCGGCCATGAAGCGGCCGTGCACGTCGTCGCGTTCGGACCGGCGCAGCCCGGCGTGGTAGGCCGCCGCGCGCACCCCCGCGTCGTTGAGCAGCTCGCTCAGGCGGCCGGTCTGCCTGCGTACCGCCGTGTACACGATGCCCGGTCCCGTCTCCTCCCGCACCGCCGCGACGATCTCGGGGGCCGGGTCGTCCAGCATCCGGCGTACGGCCAGCGAGATGTTGGGCCGGTCGAAACCCTGGACGATCTCCACGGGGTCACGCAGGCCCAGCCGTTCGGCGATCTCCACCCGCACCGGGGGAGCCGCGGTGGCGGTCAGGGCCGCGATCGGCGGACGGCCCAGCGCCTCGGCCAGCGGCCCGAGCCGCAGGTAGTCGGGGCGGAAGTCATGCCCCCACGAGGAGATCAGGTGGGCCTCGTCCACCACCAGGAGGGAAGGCGCGGCGGCGGCCAGGTCACGCATGACGTCAGGCCGGGCCAGCTGCTCCGGCGCGCAGAACAGGAATTCCGTCTCTCCGGCCCGCAGCGACTCGAAGGTCGTCCTGCGCTCGCCGGCCGATGTGCGGGCGTCCAGGCTCACCGCCTCCTCGTCGCGCTCGCGCAACGCCTCGACCTGGTCGCGCTGCAGGGCGATCAGGGGCGAGACCACCACGGTGGGGCCGGGCAGGAGCAGCGCGGGCACCTGGTAGATCGCGGACTTGCCGCCGCCGGTCGGCATCACCACCAGGACGTCCCTGCCCTGCGCCAGAGCGGTCATCGCGGCCAGCTGACCGGGCCGCAGGCCGGTCAGGCCCAGAGCCTGCCGGGCCACCCGCCGGCACTGCGTATCCGCATCCTTCATCGGCCCTCCCACCGCGCCCGCACTGTCTGGATGCCGTTCCTGCCCAGGCAGGCGGCCGGCATGTCACCCCGCTCGCGGGCCGCTCCGTCCGCACGTCCACCTGCACGTCCACCTGCACGGACGAGGCCTGCGACGGGGCCGGGCCGGTGGCGGCCGGCGCGGAGAGATGACACGAGCATGCTCGCCCGGTTCCGGGTGAGCCCCGGACATGAAGATCAGCCCGTTCGTGGTGTTCCTGGACGCTCAGGGGCCGTGCCCCAGGGCATCAGCTCGGCTGCCACCAGTCTGCTCCAGGGACGTACCAGAAGGCGCAGCTCCTGACAGCGATCGTCGCCGAGTGCGGCGTAGGGCGCCCTGGCCATCCGGTCGGTCGCCTCCTCGATCGCCTCACGTTCCCCGCGGCCCTGCTCGGTCAGTGAGCCGTCACGGAGCCAGCCGCGCTTTTCGAGCCTGTCCACAGCGGCCGCCCAGTCGGTCTCGCTCCAGCCGCGGGTGACCCGGAGTGTCTCGGCCGGGACGGCGCCGGTGGCGGCGTGCGTGACGAGGGCTTCGATCCCGCTGAGCCCGGCGGTCAGCAGGGCGGCCAGATGGCCGTCACCGCGAAACTCGCGCAGCAAGGTCGCGGCATGCCAGAGCATCAGGTGCGGAGCGGCAGGCCAGGGCAGCGCGGTGTGCGCGGCGTACAGGGGCCGGCCGCTCAGCTCGTCGGAGACCGCTCGGGCCGCCTCCCGGGCCAGCGCGGCGGCATGGGTCATCTCCGGCGAGTCGACGGCGCCGCCGAGCACGCGGCGCAAGGTCGCGTCGACCGCGTTGAGCCGGGCGTCGAGGATGTCGGCGGGAGACGCGAGGTGCCATGCGGCCGGTATCGCCCGACGTACGAGCTGCGGGTTGAAGTTGTAGAAGGTGGCGGTCACCGCCTCCGCGGTGACCGGGCCGAGTGCGGCCGCCCGGGATGCGAAGTACCCCATCCGCCCGGTCAGCCCGAGCTGTTCGTACGCGGCAGTCGCCTCGGGGGAGAAGTAGATCATGCCGTGCAAGGGCTCCAGCGTCCGCCAGGTGGGGCGTTCCAACGTCATGCCGGCGAAGATACCGACCGGTAGGTATCTAGTCCACCCGTCTCTTTGTTCGGCGTCGAAGGTGACGCCGTTGGCCTGCCCGTGGGCCGCCGCCCAGAGGCAGGCGCGGATGGAGTGGTTGTGCAGGCGGCGGGCCGTCAGATGGCCAGGCGGAAGCGCTCGCCGAGGCCGGCGAGCCGTTCGACGGGTTCGTTGGCGAAGACGAGCCGCAGGTAGTGCCCGCCGCTGGGCCCCCAGCCGTCCATGGGAGTGGCTGCGACCTTCGCCCGGTCGAACAGGCGCTGCGACAGCTCGGCGGCCGTCATTCGCAGGGGTCCGGTGTCGATGAGGAGTGACCAGCCGCCGTGCGGCCGGATGACCGGGTAGGCGGCGAGCTGGTCCAGGACCGTCTCGCAGCGCCGCTGCCACGTGGCGGTGGCGGCGGCGACGTCGGCGTCGGCATCGGGTGCGTCCAGCGCGGCGGCCACGGCTCGCTGGGCCAGCCCGACCTGGCAGACGACATTGGTCATGCCGACGAGGCGGATGTCGGCCATGATGGGGGCGGGGCCGGCGACCCAGCCGACGCGCCAGCCGATCAGCCGTAGTTCCTTGGAGGCCGA
Source organism: Nonomuraea sp. PA05 (assembly GCF_008086045.1). Classification (GTDB taxonomy): domain Bacteria; phylum Actinomycetota; class Actinomycetes; order Streptosporangiales; family Streptosporangiaceae; genus Nonomuraea; species Nonomuraea monospora. Next base: position 160,966 of record NZ_VSEY01000001.1, read on the forward strand.
GCCGACGGTGATGGTGCGCCGTGCCAGACCCTCATGGGCCGCGGGGTGGCTGGGCGGGCGGCCGTCGAAGCGGATGCGTTCCATGGCCGCGTCGTAGATCAGCCAGGCGTCGTGGCGCTCGCAGGCGTCGGCGAGGGCAGACCAGTGGCGCTCGTCCAGGACGAGGCCGGTCGGCATGGCCGGCCCCATCATCAGGACCGCCGCCGTACGGGGCCCGACGGCGCCGGCGAGTCGTTGGGGGTCGACGGTCCAGCCGCCCGCGGTGGGCTGTGCGGGGACGAAGCGGGGGACGCCGCCTGCCAGCCGCACCCGGTTGACCAGGCCCGCGTAGATGGGGTCGCACAACACGACCTCCTGCCCGCCCTCCACGGTGGCCAGCAGCGTGTTGAGGATGCCGTTCAGCCCGCCGGCCACGCTGACGCATTCGGTGGCCGGATCGTAGTGGCGGCCGCTGATGCGCCCGACGTGCCCGGCGGCGGCCTCGCGCAGGGAGCGATGGCCTTGGAACGGCAGATAGCTGTTGGCCGCGTCATCGTCGACGGCGGCATGCGTGGCGGCCAGGGCGACGGCGGGCGGACGCAGGTCGGTGTCGAGGTTCTCCAGTCGCAGGAACTCCGGGTCGCCCATCGCGTCAGCCGCGTCACCGATGGCGTCCACGCCGATGCCCGGGATGTCCCGCAGCCGCGTCACCGTCATGTCTCCTCCGAACCGTTTTGCTGGTACACGTATACCACTATGCTGATATGCATGGATCTGACGCAAGTGGTGGGGCAGAACGTGCACCGGCTCCGAGCGGCGGCCGGGATCTCGCTGGCCGACCTGGCGTCCGCCAGCGGCATCAGCAAGACCACGCTGCACGGCATCGAGCAGGGCCAGGGCAACCCCACCCTGAGCACCCTGTGGGCCCTGGCCACCGCGCTGAAGGCGTCCCTCGGCGAGCTGCTCGAAACGCCCGCCTCGGCCGTCGAGGTGGTGCGCGCCGACGACCGGCGACCGCAGGTCGACGGCGACGCGGTCAGCGCGCGGCTCCTGCACCGCATCAGGGTGCGCGGCACCGTGGAGGTCTACGACATCGCCATCGGCCAGAACACCCAGCACTCCGACGCCCACCTGCCCGGCGTCGAGGAGTGCCTCGTGCTCACCGGCGGACGCGTCACCACCGGCCCCGCCGACTCCCTCACCGACCTGGCAGAAGGCGACTCCATCCGCTTCGACGCCGCCCGCCCGCACCAGTACCGGGGCCACGCCGCCCACAACCGCGCCGTCCTCCTCATGGTGCATCCCGACAACTGAGGAGAGCGTCGGCAGAACGAGGGGCCGCCGCCGGCAGCCCTCCGGACGGCTCCAGCCGGATTCGATATCGGGTTATGTGCCGTCCGGCACAATAGGACCCGATGACCGTCATGTCCGCCGTCCGGGCGCTTTCCCTCGCCGTGCTGTGCCTCGCCGGTTGCGGCGTGGACGCGCGGGCCACCGTACAAGACCGGCCGCCCGCGCCCCCCACGGCAGTGCAGCGGCCGACGCCGCGCCCCACGCCCGCGGCTTGTCCCCGCTCGGGCACGTCGCTGACCGCCGAGCAGCCGAACGCCGCCATGGGGCTCCGCGTTCAGACCATCATCCTCACCAACTGCGGTGACGAGGTCCGCAGCGTCCACGGCTACCCGCGCGTCCGCCTCCTGGACGAGGCCGGTGAGCGGCTCGACCTGGAGATCGACAAGGGTGCGCAACGGATCACGACCGCGGTCGAGGACCCCGGCCCGGTGACCGTGTCCCTCCGCCCGGGCCGCTCCGCCCGCTTCGCCCTGGTGTGGCGCAACACGTACGGCGACACCGAGGAGGCTCCCCTGCTCGGCACCACCCTCGTGGTCGGCGGCCACCGTGTCCGAGGCCACTTCGACCTCGGCTCGACCGGCCGCCTGGGCGTCACCGCTTGGGAGCCGGCCGCCGCCGGCGAGTAACGGCGGGCCGTGCTCGTCGGAATCAGCGGTGCGACAGGGACGGCAGCAGGTGGTCGACCGCCTGCTGTTCGGCCGCCGACAGTGGCCGGAACGGCGTCAGCCGTACCTCGCCCCCGGTGCAGGACCAGGTGCCGCGGGCGAAGCCGTCGACGAGCACCGTCGGCAGGACCCTGGCCTGGCCGGGCGCGACCTGCCTGCGGTTGGGGTCGGCGATGATGAGGCCGCGGCCGGCGTGGTCCAGGAGGGCGTGACGAAGACGTTCGGCGCCGTACGCGCGCTGAACGGCGTGATCCTGCGGATCGAGCCCGGCCAGGTCCACGGGGTGCTCGGGCCCGACGGCGCGGGGAAGACGACGCTGATGCGGATCCTGCTGGGCCTGATCCGCAGCCGCACGGGATCCGTCAAGGTCCTCGGCGGGCCGCCCGGAGACGGCCGGGCGTCGCGGCGGATCGGCGCGCTGATCGAGACGCCGGCGTTCGTGCCGCACCTGTCCGGGCGCGCCGACCTGCGGATGCTCGCCCGGCGCGCGGCCTGCCCGTCGCGGAGGCCGGGCGGGCGCGCGGCGGCGCGCTGATGGACTGAGCCGTGCCCGCGCCCTCTCCGGCGACTGCCGCGCTGGACGGATTTCCCGCTCCGACAGGACGCCCTCACCATATGTCCAGCCGCATGCTGATATTTCGGAAATGTAGGGACCATAGAGGGCGTGAATCTCAACGGTCGTACCTTCGTGATGGTCAGCTCCACGGCGAGCGCGGTGAACCCCGACAGCCCCACCCGTTTCCACTACTGGGAGGCCGACGAGGTCGTGTGGGGCGAGTACACCGGCGACACGGTGACCCACGGACGCTTCGTCGGCACCCGCGACGGTGACAAGGTCTCGATCGCCTACGCGCACGCGCTGGTGGCCGGCGGCAAGGCGGGCGGGCAGAGCAGCAGCCGCATCGAGACGGGCGACGACGGGCTGCTGCGCCTGGTGGAGGAGTTCAGCTTCGACGGGGACGACACGCCGCACGTCAGCGTGTGCACCGAGGTCGCATAGGCAAGGCTCAGTCGTCCTTGCGCAGGGCGGCCCGGCCCTCGGCGGCGCCGACGAAGCGCATCTTGCCGAGCGGCACGTCGCCCTGCGCCTCCTGGACGGGCCGCCGCTGCTGGCGGGACCGGTCGCGGGCGGCGTCACGGTCGCTGGGCAGCACGTACGGCCGCCTGAGCACCTCGTCCAGGATGAACACGGTCTCGGTCGCCTTGACGGCCGGGATGTTGGCCAGCCGGTCGGTCACCATGGAGTGCACGGCGGCCACGTCGGAGACCCGCACCTGGATCATCGCGTCGTGCTGCCCGGTGGTGATCGCGCAGTACTCCACCTCCGGCATCCTGGCCAGCTCGGCCCTGAACTGCTTCCACATCTGCTGGCGCACGGTCACGAAGATCAGTGCCGTGATGCCGAGACCCGCCCTTAGGTGGTCGATCTCCGCCGTGAAGCGTTTGATCGCGCCGTCGGCGCGCAGCGCCTCGAAGCGGGTGTAGGCGTTCGCCCGGGAGATGCCCACCCGTTCGGCCAGCGCGGCGACGGAGATCCTGCCGTTCTCGCGCAGGACCTCAAGGATCTTCAGGTGGATGTCGTCCAGTTCGAGACCGATGCCGATCCGTCCAGGCTGACCGCCACCGCTGACACCATTTCTGGAAATTTCACTCATCATTACCTCATCCACCTTTATATACGTCCAGCCGACCGCACAGTCCCTGGACGATCTGCCGCACAATCCTCGACATCCTTCTGCTGAACGTCCAATCTTGGAGGACTCTCATGGCGACCCGCTCGCAGACGGCGGCCGTGCTGCTCGCCGGTGCACTCGCCCTGGCCGCCTGCGGCAGCGGCGGCGGCACCTCACAGACCCCCGCGGCCTCCGGTGGCGGCGGGAAGACCCTCGTCATCGACACGTCCTTCGACCTCAAGACCGCCGACCCCGGCCGCACGTACGAGCCGACCGGCCTCATCGTCGGCAAGGCGGTGTACGAGACGCTGCTCACGTTCGACGGGGCCGACGTGACCAAGCCCGTGCCGGCGCTGGCCGAGTCGTACGAGCTGTCGGAGGACGGCAAGACGCTGACCCTCAAGCTCAAGCAGGGCGCGACGTTCGCCGACGGCACGCCGCTGACGGCCGACGACGTGGTGTTCTCGCTGACCCGCGTGCGCGACATGAAGGGCACGCCGTCGTTCCTGCTGGACGGCGTCGAGGTGGCCAAGACCGACGACACGACGATCACGCTGACGTCGAAGACGGCCAACCCGGCGCTGCCGTTCATCCTGCCGAACCCGGCGCTGGGCATCCTCAACAGCAAGGTCGCCAAGCAGAACGGCGCGACCGCCGACGCCCAGGACAAGGCCGAGCAGTACCTGAACGCCAACTCCGCCGGCTCGGGGCCGTACACCATCGAGTCGTTCAACGTGAGCAGCCAGGTCACGCTCAAGGCGAACCCGAAGTACTACGGCACCAAGCCCGCCTACGACAAGGTCGTCATCCGCAACGTCGAGGCCGCCACCCAGAAGCTGAACGTCTCGCGCGGCGACAGCCAGGTGGCGCTGAACCTGTCGGGCGACCAGGTGACCGGCATGCCCGCCACCATGCAGGTCAAGAAGACCGCCTCGGCGAACGTCATCTTCCTGCTGGCCAACCAGGACTCCGCGATCAGCAAGACCACGCCGAACGCCAAGTTCGTCGAGGCCGTGCGCAAGGGCGTGGACTACGCGGGGCTGCTGGAGCTGGCCGGCGAGGGCTCGACCCAGGCGCCGGGCGTGATCCCGTCCCAGATCCTCGGCGCGCTGCCCGCCGACCAGGGGGCCAAGCGGGACGTCGAGGGAGCCAAGGCGGCGCTGGCCGCCAGCGGCCTGTCCAACCCGACCGTGAAGCTGGAGTACCCGAGCGAGCTGACCGTGAACGGCCTGTCGTTCCAGCCGCTCGCCGAGCGCATCCAGGCCAACCTCAAGGAGGTCGGCATCACGGTGGACCTGCAGCCCGCGCCCGTCACGACGGCGCTGGACAACTACCGCAACGGCAAGGAGGAGATGGGCCTGTGGTACTGGGGCCCCGACTACCCGGACCCGAGCGACTACCTCGCCTTCCTGCCCGGTAAGACCGTCGGCCTGCGGGCCGGCTGGAAGGAGGGCGCGGCCAAGGAGATCGAGGAGGCGGGCGCCAAGGCCGCCGAGACGATCGGCGACGACGCGCGCAAGACCGCCTACGCCGACGTCCAGACCAAGCTCAACGCCTCCGGCCCGTTCATCCCGCTGATCCAGCCGAGCCAGAACATCGTGACGGCCGCCTCCGTCACCGGCCTGGAGTACCACCCGGTCTGGACCGTGGACGTCGCCGACCTCGGCGCGAAGTAGGGGCGGTCCCAGGTGCCTCCGCTCGCGCGGTTCCTCATTCGCCGCGTCCTGCTGGCCGTCCTGATGGCCTGGGGCATCACGCTGGTGACGTTCGTCCTGACGAACCTCGTCCCCGGCGACCCCGTCGCCGCCAACCTCGGCCAGCGGGCACTGGGCGACCCGGCCATCGTCGCCCAGTGGCGGGCCGAGCACGGCCTGGACAAGCCGCTCTGGCAGCAGTACCTGATCCACCTCCAGGGGCTGGTCCAGGGCGACCTGGGCATGAGCCAGCAGAGCCACCGCCCGGTCAGCCAGGACCTGGCCGAGTTCGTGCCGGCGACTCTGGAGCTGGCGGGCGCGGCGATCCTGGTCTCGCTGGTGCTGGGCGTGGCGTTCGGCGTCGTGGCCGCGCTGCGCCGCGACCGGCTCTCCGACCACGCGCTGCGGGTGCTGAGCCTGATCGGCATCTCGGTGCCGACGTTCTGGCTGGCGCTGGTCGCGTTCTACGTGTTCTTCTACCGCCTGCAGATCACCCCCGGCAGCGGCCGGGTGGACGCCGCTCTCGGCGGCGCGCCCGCCGTCACCGGGCTGCAGACGGTGGACGCCGTGCTGGCCGGCCGCTGGGACATCTTCTCCTCGGCCGTCGGCCACCTCATCACGCCCGCGCTGGTGCTGGCCCTCTACACGATCGGCCTGCTGACGCGCTTCACCCGCTCGGCGGTGCTGGAGGTGCTCGGGCAGGACTACGTGCGCGCCGCCCGCGCCAAGGGCCTGCCCGGCAGGACCGTCCTGTTCCGGTACGTGCTGCGCTCGGCGCTGGTGCCCATCATCACCGTGGCGGGCCTGGCGTTCGGCAGCCTGCTGTCCGGCACCGTCCTGGTCGAGGCGATCTTCGCCTGGCCCGGCATCGGCCAGTACGCCTACAAGAGCGCCACCACCCTCGACCTGCCCGCCGTCATGGGCGTCGGCCTGGTGGTGGGCATCGTCTACCTCGTCATCAACCTGGTCGTGGACGTCCTGTACGGCGTCATCGACCCCCGAGTGAGGCTGCAATGACCCGCGTGAGTCTCCTGAAGAGGCTCCCCGAGGCGTGGCGGCAGCCGCTGGCCGTCGCCGGCGCCGTGCTCGCGCTGCTGTGGCTGGTCGTGGCGCTGGCCGCGCCCTGGCTCGCGCCGCACGACCCGCTCGCCCAGGAGCTGCCCCGCCTCGCGCCGCCCGGCCCTGGACACTGGTTCGGCACCGACCAGCTCGGCCGCGACATCCTGAGCCGCGTCATGTACGGGGCGCGGGTGTCGATCCCGCTGACGTTGCTGCTGGTGGTCCTGTCGGTGCTGATCGGCGGCCTGCTCGGCGCGTGCGCCGGATACTTCGGCCGCTGGGTGGACGAGACGATCATGCGGGTGGCGGACCTGGTGTTCGCGTTCCCGACCGTGATCCTGGCCATGGTGGTGGCCGCCGCGCTCGGCGCCAGCCTGACCAACGCGGTGCTGGCCGTGCTGGTGGTGGCCTGGCCCGCCTACGCCCGCGTCACGCGCGGGCTGGTGCTGGGGGTGCGCGAGCGGGAGTTCGTGCTGAGCGGGCGGCTGCTGGGCTTCTCCGTGTGGCGTTCGCTGCGTGTGGACGTGCTGCCGAACATCACGGGCCCCGTGCTGGTGCTGGCCACGCTCGACATCGGCACCGCCCTGCTGCTGCTGTCCGGGCTGTCGTTCCTCGGCCTGGGCGCCAAGCCGCCGTCCCCCGAGTGGGGGGCGATGGTGGCCTCCGGCGTGGAGGTCTTCGACAGCTGGTGGGTGGCGACGTTCCCGGGGCTGGCCATCCTGACGGTCGTGCTGGCGTTCAACTTCCTGGGCGACACGCTGCGCGACGCCCTCGACCCCCGCACGGCCCGCGCGATCAAGGAGCGTGCCCTGTGACGCTGGACATCACCGGCCTGCACGTCTCCATCGGCGGCAAGGAGATCCTGCGCGGCGTGGACCTGCGGCTGGCGGCCGGCCGCGTGCACGGCCTGGCCGGCGAGAGCGGGTCGGGCAAGACGATGACCGGCCTGGCCGCGCTCGGGCTGCTGCCGCACGGCGCCCGCGTGACCGGCTCGATCCGGCTCGGCGAGCGCGAGCTGCTGACGCTGCCGCCCAAGGAGCTGAACCGGGTGCGCGGCGGCGAGATCGCCATGGTCTTCCAGGACCCGGCCACCAGCCTGCACCCCATGCTGACCATCGGCAAGCAGCTCACCGAGCACATGCGCCACCACCTCCGGCTGGGCAAGGCCGAGGCGACGGCGCGGGCCGTGCAACTGCTGGCCAAGGTCCGCATCCCCGGGCCGGAGGAGGCGTACGGGCGCTACCCGCATCAGTTCTCCGGCGGCATGCGGCAGCGGATCGCCATCGCCATCGCGCTGGCCTGCTCGCCGAAGGTGCTCATCGCCGACGAGCCCACGACGGCGCTGGACGTGACCGTGCAGGCCGGCGTGCTGCGGCTGCTGCGCGGCCTGTGCGACGAGCTGGGCCTGGCGGTGCTGCTGGTCACGCACGACCTGGGCGTCATGTCGGCGGTGGCCGACGAGGTGAGCGTGATGAAGGACGGCCTGGTGGTGGAGTCGGGGCCGCGCGGCCGGGTGCTGCGCGAGCCCGGGCATGCCTACACGCGCGCCCTGCTGGACTCCCTGCCCGATGCGGAGCTGCGATGAACGACCTGCTCACCATCGACGACCTGGTCGTCGAGCACCGCTCCCCAGGACGTCCCGTCGTGCGGGCCGTGGCCGGGGCCAGCCTCAGCGTGCGGCCAGGCGAGGTCGTCGGGCTCGTCGGCGAGTCCGGATGCGGCAAGTCGACGCTGGCCCGCGCGGTCTGCGGGCTGAACCCGATCACCGCCGGCTCCATCGACTTCGACGGGCAGCCGGTCACGCCGCTCGGGCTGCGCCGCCGCAGGCTCACCGGGATCCAGATGGTGTTCCAGGACCCGTACGCGTCGCTGAACCCGCGCCGGCGCGTCGGCGACCAGATCGCCGACGGCCTGCGCACCGCGGGCGACACCGCCGCGTCCCCCGCCGACCTGCTGGAACGCGTCGGGCTGCCGCGCGACTTCGCCGGACGGCACCCGCACGAGTTCTCCGGCGGGCAGCGGCAGCGCATCGCCATCGCGCGGGCGCTGGCGGCGCGGCCCCGGCTGCTGATCGGCGACGAGCCGATCTCCGCGCTGGACGCCTCAGCGCAGGCCCAGGTGGCGCGGCTGATGCGGGACCTCGCGGTCGAGTCGGGGGCCGGGCTGCTGTTCATCAGCCACGACCTGTCGGTGGTGCGGCTGATCGCGGACCGGATCGCGGTCATGTACCTCGGCAAGATCGTCGAAGTGGGCGACACGGCGGAGGTGTGGGCGAACCCCCGGCACCCGTACACCAGGGCGCTGCTGGCGGCCATCCCGCAGCCGGACGGGCTCGGGGTGCTGCCGGAGGAACTGCCCGGCGACGTGCCGGACCCGGCCAGCCCGCCGTCCGGCTGCCGGTTCAGCCCGCGCTGCCCGCTGGTGATGGACGTGTGCCGCGACAAGGAACCGGACTTCGGGCCGGTCGCCTGCTGGCTGCACGAGCCGCAGTGAACCCCCGGCCCCCCGCCACCCCCGACCCGGCGTTCGCGCCCGGGGCGGTGGCTGCGGCGCGGGTCGCGGGGGCGCGGGCGGCCATGGTGGAGGCCGGGATCGACGCGCTCGTGCTGCGGCCGTCGCCCGACTTCCGCTTCCTCGGCGGCGCGCAAGGGCCGTTCCTCGTCCTCACCCAGGACGGCCTGGCCGAGACCGCGGACCCGGCCGCGCTGGTGCCGCAGGAGGCGCGGCGGGTCGGGGTGGACCCCGAGATGCGGGTGCGCGAGCTGTTCGGGCTGGCGATCGAGGCCGAGCTGGTCCCCGCCACCCCCGTGCTCGCCCCGCTGCGCCTGCGCAAGGAACCGTACGAGGTCGAGGCACTGCGGCGCGCCGTCGCGGCGGCGGAAGGCGTGCTGGAACGGGTGCCGGAGCTGGCCTGGTTCGGGGAGAGCGAGCGGGCGATGGCCGCGCGGCTGCGCCCGCTGCTGCTGGAGTCCGGGTGCGAGGAGCTGCTGTCGCTGCGCGTCGCCGCCGGCGAGCACACCGCGCGGCCCGCGCACCTGCCCACGCGACGCGTGATCAACCCGGGGGACGCGCTGGGCGTGTCGGTGTGCGGCCGGTGGGACGGCTACTGCGCGGAGGCGGCCCGCGTCTTCGTGGTGGCCGAGCCGCCGGAGGACTTCGAGGCCATGTACTCGGTGGTGCTCGCCGCCCACCGGGCGGGCCTGGCGGCGCTGCGGCCCGGCGTCCCGGCCGGCGAGGTCGCCAGGGCGGTGGCCGAGGTGATCGACGGCAGCGGGTACGGGCGGTTCGCCGCGGCGCGCACCGGCCGGGGCGTCGGCCTCGGGCCGGACGAAGGGCCTCGGCCGGGCGAGGACACGCCGCTGGAGCCCGGGATGACGTTCTGCCTGGAGCCCGCCATCCACGTGCCGGACCTGTTCGGGGCCAGGGTGGCGGACGTCGTGCTGTGCGCGGAGGACGGCGCGCTGCCGCTCGGCACGGCCCCGCACACCCTGCACGTCCTCGACCGCTGAGCGCCACCTCGCCGGGCACACGGATGATCATGGTCTGCCGGGACGTGCGCGCCGTACCCCTCAGGGGTGAGTGCGCGGCTCCATCCAGGGGGTGATGCGTGTGGCGGCGGGCCGCTGTCAGAGTCGGGGGCAGGCGGTCGCCGGGCCGCCCCGATCCGGAAGGACTCCAGCAGTGTCATCGAGACACAGCAGGGTGGTGCGGGGTTCGGCGGTGATCGCGGGCCTCGCGCTCGCGAGCGGGCTCACCGCCACCGCTCCCGCCGTTGCGGCGGATCAGGCCAAGCTCACCGCGCCGCCCCTGACCGGCCAGTACGACGTCGGCACCACCGACCTCCACCTCATCGACCAGTCCCGCCCCGACCCGTGGAAACCGGAACGGCGCAGGGAAGTCATGGTCACCGTCACCTACCCGGCCGGCCGGTCCGCGGCAGGCCCGCGGGCGCCGTGGCTCACCCCCGGCATGAGCGCCGTCGTCGACCAGGCGCTGGCGGGCGACGACTACCTCGCTCTCCCGCCCGGCTCCATCGACTGGGCGTCGGCGAAGCGCAGGGCCGCGACCGGCGTCCCCGTGGCGCACGGCGCGCCGAAGCCGGTCGCGCTCTTCTCTCCCGGCTTCGGCTTCCCGCGCGAGATGTACACGGCGATCATCGACGACCTGGCGAGCCACGGCTACGTGGTCGCCTCGCTCTCGCACACCTACGAGAGCGCGGCGGTCGAGTTCCCCGGCGGGCGGCTCGAACTCGCGGTGTCCGAGGGTGAAGGCCCCGAGCTGGCGAAGGCGCTCGACGCCCGGGTCGCCGACACCCGGTTCGTCCTCGACCAGCTCACGAAGCTGACCAGGGGCGAGAACCCCGACGCGGGGAAGCGTCCGCTGCCCCGCGGGCTCGGCCGGTCGCTCGACCTGTCCAGGGTGGGCGCCTACGGGCACTCCTCCGGCGGGTTCACCGCGGGCGAGACGATGGTCCACGACCGCCGCGTCGACGCCGGGGTCAACCTGGACGGCGCGATGGCCACCGCGATCGGCTACCCGCCGGGCACCCCCTACGTCCCGGGCGAGGTCACGAAGCGCGGCCTGGACAGGCCGTTCCTCCTGATGGGCGCCGAAGGCGTGGACGCGAACGGGAACCTGCTCGAGCACACGCACCGCAACCCCGCGTTCGACCGGAGCTGGGCGGACTTCTGGGCCGTCCAGCGAGGCTGGAAGCGGGATCTGTTCCTGCGCGGCGGCAGCACCCACCTGGCCTACAGCGACCTGCAGATCATCGTGCCGCAACTCGGCGCGCGGGTGGCGCGGGACAAGCGTGAGGCGCTCATCGGCACCATCGATCCCCGTCGCTCGCTGGCCGCGCAACGGGACTACCTCGGCGCGTTCTTCGACCTGCACCTCCGCGGCCGGGACCGGCACCTGTTCGACGGCGAGTCCCCGCGGCACCCGGACATCGACTTCATCGACTAGCGGCTCCCCGGGTCCCCGGCGGGAGGTCGCGGCCGTGTCAGCGGCCGCGTCAGCCCGACATGGGCCGGGCATCAGAGCGGTCCGCGATCGTAACGGCCATGAACGGACCAGTGATCGCGGCCACGGCGTCGCGGAAGGCGTACGCGGACAAGATCGTCCTGGATGGCCTCGGCCTCCGCCACCCGATGCGGAGCGCGCCGGCCCAGTTCAACGCCCTGCTCGGCGGCCTGATCGCCATCGGCCTCGTCATCGGGCTCGTGCCGGCGGGGCGGAAGGGCCCGGAGGTGCGGCAGCTGACGCGGAACCAGTCGCTCACCCCGCTCATCGAGACCCTGCGCGGCCTGCTGACCGGCCCGCCGTCGGCGGGCCCTGTCATCATGGCGATCGCCGGGTGCGCGGTGCTCTCGGTGATCGGCTACCTGTGGGTCCGCGGGCTGTTCACGAAGCGGGGATGAGCTCGGCCGGGTTGGTGCTCCGGGGCCGGATCATGGCGGACCTGTACTCCTGACTGTGAAGGAGCAGCCGGTCGCGGGCCGGGGCGACGCACCGGCCCAGCCGAACGCCCCGCCGTCACAGGCGTCCGGCTTGGGATACCTTGCGCAGGAAGTCGCGGGTGCGCTGCTCGGCGGGGTCGTCGAAGATCTGAGCCGGCGGCCCCTGCTCCAGAATGCCGCCGCCGTGCAGGAAGCACACCCGGCCGGAGATCTCGCGGGCGAACCCCATCTCGTGGGTGGTGAGCAGCATGGTCATCCCGCTCTCCGCGAGGTCCTGGACGATATTGAGCACCTCGATGACCAGCTCGGGGTCGAGCGCGGAGGTGATCTCGTCCAGCAGGAGGATCCGGGGGCTCATCAGCATCGTCCGGGCGATCGCCGCACGCTGCTGCTGGCCGCCGGACATCTGGTCGGGGTAGGAGCCGGCCTTGTCGGCCAGCCCGACCCTGCCGAGCATGGCCATGGCCCGCTCCCGGGCCTCCTCCTTGGTGCACAGACCGGTCTTCACCGGTGCGAGGACGGCGTTCTGCAGGACGGTCATGTGCGGGAAGAGGTTGTAGGACTGGAAGACCATGCCGACCTGCCGCCGGAGCCGGACCAGGTCGACGCCGGGCCCGGACACCACATCGCCGTCCACGGCGATCTCGCCGCCGTCGATGCTCTCCAGGCCGTTGACGCACCGCAGCAGCGTGGACTTGCCGCACCCGGAGGCACCGATCAGGCTGATCACCTCGTGCGCCGCGACGTCCAGGTCGATGCCGCGCAGCACCGTGTGGTCGCCGTAGGACTTGGTGACGCCGCGCAACTCGATGAGAGGGCTCATGAGGACTTCCTCTCGCCGCGGGCCAGCAGGTAGTCCACGAGCCGGGTCTGCGGGACGGTGATGACCACGAACAGCAGGCAGACGACGGTGACCGAGGACAGGTTGTAGTAGTTGGAGGAGTAGATCTTGGCCTGGGCGAAGGCGTCGATGATGCCGACGACGTTCACCAGGGCAGTGTCCTTCTGCAGCGCGACGAACGCGCCGAGCAGCGGAGGGACGATCCGCCGCACCGCCTGCGGCAGGATCACGTACCGCAGGGTGTGCGCGCGGGACAGGCCGAGCGACAGCGCGGCCGACTCCTGGCTGGGGTGGATCGACTCGATCGCCGAGCGGTACAGCTCGGCGTTGTAGGCGCTGTAGGTGAGGGTCAGCGCCACGATGGCGTAGACGACAGGGGGAGCGTCGCTGATCACCGGGATCCCGGCCAGCGGGACGCCGAAGCCGACGAGGTAGATCACCACGATGGCGGGCAGGCCGCGGAACAGGTCGATGTAGGCGATGGCCAGCAGGCGCAGCGGGCGCCCGCCCCGGCCGGGCGCGAGCCGGGCGAGCGCCAGCAGCAGGCCGATGACCAGCACCAGCGCCTGGGTGACGAGGGCGATGAGCACGTTGTGCCACAGCGCCTTGCCGGTCTCGGCGAAGCTCGTCCTCATCAGGTCCCAGCGCAGGAACGTCTCGCGGACGATCCCGTCGCTGATGGTGAGGAAGAGGACCAGCGCCATGAGGCACAGGCAGAACCCGGCGACGCCCAGCGCCGTCCAGGACGACTCGCGGGAGGCCGCGGCGTCGCGGCGCGCGTCGGTGATCGCCCCGCGCGAGAGCGCCCGGGCGGACGCGGCGGAGCCGCGCAGCCCCTTCCAGGCGGGGATCCCGACGAGGACGGCCGCCACCACGGCGACCGCCAGGACGATCACGGATCCGGCGGACAGCCGGTGGACGGCGTTGGCCACCACCGCCGCCGTGACCGCGACCGTCAGTGCCACGCCGGTCCAGGCCGCGACGTTCAGCGGCCGGGAGCGCGGTGGCGGCACGGGCTCTTTGGCGCCGGTCGGCGCCTCGACGGCGGCGGTCACGACACCGACCACTCGGGCAGGTCGTCGGGGTTCCCGCCGAGGAACGGCTGGAACTGCTCCTTGAAGACCCGGTCCAGGGTGCCGTCGGCCCTCATCTCGCCGACGATCGTGTTGACCCCGGCGGTGTTCGCCGAGCCCTTGGGCAGCATGATCGCCGCGTCACCGCCGACGGGGTACTGCCCGGCCACCTTGACCGCGTCACCGATCTGCCGGGCGTTCAGCATGACCAGGGTGGTGTCGAGGACGACGGCGTCGATCTGGCGGGCCCGCAGCGCGGTGATCATGTCGTTGATCGACTGGTACTGCCTGGCCTGCTGGGCGGGTTTGAGCTGCTCGTTGACGAACCTGTCCTGGACGGAGCCGAGCAGGATGCCGATCCTGGCGTCCTTGATCGTGGTGGCGTCCAGGGTGCTGTCGGACCGCACGAGCACGCCGCTCTTGACGTTGAGGTACGGGTCGGTGAAGTCGGCGACCTTCTCGCGCTCGGGCGTCTTGTAGAGCTGGTAGATCGTCAGGTCGTAGTCCTTGGTCCGGCCGCTGACCAGGGCGTCGAACGAGACGTTCGTCAGCTCCAGGCGCGGGATGCCGGCCCGGTGGGCGATCTCGGCGGCCAGGCAGTAGGAGTAGCCGCTCCGGACGTTCCGCGGGGTGTCGCCGTTGTAGTCGCCCGGGGCGGGCAGCGCGGCCTGGATGGTGAGGACGCCGGAGTCGACGGTCGTCAGCTTGTGGGCGCCGTAGGTGCCGCTGACCTTGCACTCGCCGTAGGACGGCGAGCCGTCGGCGGCCGTCCCGGCGTCCGAGCCGCCGCACGCGGTGAGCAGGCCGAGGCCCAGGGCCGTGACGCCGAGCAGGCCCGCGGCCCGGGAGGTGATGGCCGGCATGGTTGTTCTCCTGTGGCTGAGGGGGAGGGGATCAGATCCGCCGGGAGCCGACGACCTGGCCGAGGTCGAAGTCGAACTCCTGGGTGTCCAGACGGGCGGCGAGCACGCGGATGTCGCCGAGCGGGCCGAAGGGGTCGCGGGGGCCGTCCGTGAGCGTGAGTGTGCCTTCGGCGCGGAGGCTGCCGTGCAGGACGCTGTTGGGGTAGTCGACCCGGATGACCTGGGCGATCTCCGGTTCGGAGGCGTGATTTTGGGCCAGGAGCCGCACCTGGAGGTTGCACTGGCCCATGTCGGGGACGTTCAGCCCGGCGGGCCAGGCGCCGGCCGGCTCGCCGGTCACGGTGATCTCCGAGCGGACGAGGACGTCGCCGTGGCGGCGGCAGGCGAGGGTGAGGCCGTCAGGGGTCTGCTCCCAGGTGAACTCGCCGCCCTTCTTGGGCCACGGCCACATCTCGCGCCCGGCCGCCAGGCCCATGTCGATGTCGATGTACTCGAGCGAGCAGAACTTGCCGACGTGCTCCTCGAAGCGGCACGGCACGTTGAACGCGACGTTGTGGGAGCCCTGGTAGCCGTCCACGTCGCCGATGAGCAGCCAGCTCACCACGACGAAGTCGCCGATGGGCTCCAGCGGCTCGGGCAGCAGGCGCCGGGTGACGCCCTCGTCCACGCCGCAGAGCAGCATCACGCGGGTGCAGTCGCGGAAGTGGTGCGGCGCCGGATGGTAGAGCGGCGTGGACCAGTCGGGAATGGTGATGGCGGTGGGTGCGGGCACGGATGCGCCTCCGAAATCGAAATGGACTCTATTTTTATTTCGGTTAGTCTGTGGCATGACCGCTCCGGCCGTCAAGAGTCGTCTTCGCAGGTGGTCCGACACCCAAGATCGCGACGTGCCCGGCCCGCCATCTCGACCGCTAAGGTGGTCCGGACCTCGGAGGACAAGACGTGACCCGCAGCCCCTTGATCGACCTGGCGTCGGCGATGCGCCGCGCCCCGACCCAGGAGCGCAGCAAGGCCAAGGTCCGCGCCATCCTGGACGCCGCCGACGAGCTGCTCGGCGAGATCGGGTACGACGCGCTCGTGGCCACCCCGTGGCCGATCGTCGAGCGTGCGGGCGTCACGGTCGGCGTCTTCTACCACTACTTCGAAGGCGGCGAAGCGGTCCTGGAGGCCCTCGGGCTGCGTTACTTCGAGAGCGCGGGGGAGCTGGTCGACACCCTGGCGAGCCGCTCCTACCCCGGCTGGGAGTCGGTGGTGGACGCCGTCGTCGACACCTACGCAGGCTTCTACGGCCGCCCGTCCGTGCGCGAGCTGTGGCTGAACAACCGGCTGACCGCCGTGGCCAAGGAAGCCGGCCGCGAGGTCAACGACTACATCTACCGCACCATCACCGACCTGCTGGAACGTACCTCGGGCGGCACGCTGCGGCTGACCCCGATGGGCGCCCGCATCACCAACAGCATCGGCGACCAGTTGCTGCGCCTGGTCGAGGACGAGGCGGAGCCCGCCCGCGCCGAGATGATCGCCGAGGTCAAGATCGCCATGCGCAGCTACTGCCGGACCTTCCTCGGCGGCCCCGACCGCCCCTGACCTTCTTATGCGGCGAGGTCCCCGATGGGCTGCTCGGTCCAGATGGTCTTGCCGGCCTGCGTGTACCGGCTGCCCCAGCGGCTGGTCAGCTGGGCCACCAGGAACAGGCCCCGCCCGCCCTCGTCGGTCTCGCGAGCCCGGCGCAGCCGGGGCTGGGTGCTGCTGGAGTCGGACACCTCGCAGATGAGCACGTGGCGGTCGCGGATGAGCCGCAGCCCCACGGGCGCGCCGCCGTAGCGGATCGCGTTGGTGACCAGCTCGCTGACCACCAGCTCGGTCACCAGGGCCATCTCGTCCAGCCGCCAGGCGGCCAGCTGGCCGCTGGTCAGCTTGCGCGCGTCGCCGACGACGGCGGGGTCGGCGGGGAACTCCCAGCCGACGGTGTCGGTGGCGGGCATGGCGAAGGTACGGGCCAGCAGCAGGGCGATGTCGTCGACCGGCGGAGCGGCGGGCAGCTCCGCCACCAGATGGCGGCCGATCTCGGGCAGGGCGCGGCCGGGGCGGCACAGGACGTCCAGGCGCCGGCACAGCCGGTCCATGCCGTCGGAGAGATCGTGGTCGTCCCGCTCCACCAGCCCGTCCGTGTAGAGGGCGAGGACGCTGCCCTCCGGCAGGAGGATCTCGGCGGGCTCGAACGGCATGTTCCCGACGCCGAGCGGCGGGCCGGGGGAGAGGTCGACGAAGGCGGCGGCGGCGCCCGGCTGCACCAGGGCCGGGGGCGGATGGCCGGCGCTGGCCATCGCGCACCGGCGCGTCACGGGGTCGTAGGTCACGTACAGGCAGGTCGCCCCGATGCCCTCCCCGGACCCGCCGGACTCCTCGGCCAGCCGCAGCACGAGATCGTCCAGATGCGTCAGCAGCTCGTCCGGCGGCAGATCCAGGTCGGCGAGGGTCTGGATGGCGGTGCGCAGCCGTCCCATCGTGGCGGTGGCCTGCAAGCCGTGCCCGGTGATGTCGCCGACGACGAACGCCACGCGCAGCGACGACAGCGGGATGACGTCGAACCAGTCGCCGCCGACCTCGGCCCGGTCGCCGGCGGGCTGGTAGATCCCGGCCGTCTGCGCGGCGGTGAGGTCCACCGGCGCCTGCGGCAGGAGGCTGCGCTGCAGGGTCACGGCCGCGGTGTGCTCGCGGGTGTAGCGGCGGGCGTTGTCCACGCTCAGGGCCGCGCGGGAGACGATCTCTTGCAGGAACCGGACGTCTTCGTCGTCGAAGGCATCGGATCGGCCGGTACGCCAGGCCTCGACGCCGCCGAGCAGCAGGCCGCGCGCATACAGCGGCGCGACCAGCAGGGACCGGGCGTCAGCCGGCACCATGACCCGCGTGTGGCCGGCCAGCTCCTGAAGGATCCGGGAGCGGCTCGTCATGAGCACCGGTTCGCCACGTTCGAGGGTGCGCGCCGCGGGCAGGTCCGGCGGCAAGGGGATCGGGTCGCCCGCCTGGACCAGCCCGGCCGGCCAGGGTTCGCTGACCGCGACCCGCCGGAAATCCTTGCGGATGGGCCGCGGCGGCTCGTCGCCGGCCAGCACCGCATCCGAGAGGTTCACGGTCGCGTAGTCGGCGAACACCGGGACGATCACGTCCACGAGATCCTGAGCCGTGCGAGTGATGTCCAGGGACGCGCCGATGTTCGCCGCCGCCCGGTAGAGCAGATCCAGCCGCCGGCGCGCGGGCTGCCCCTCGTCCAGGTCGATCAGCACGGCCGCGGCTGGTTCCAGGGGGATCGCCGACACGGAGATCTCCCACTCCTGGCCCGGGCACTGCCTTCTGTGCAGCGGATATCGCCGGCCGGCGAGCGGCTCGCCCCTGGCCAGGGCCTCGTTCAGCCGCTCCTCGACCTGCCGTGCCTCCTCGGCCGTCAGCACGTTCGCCCGGTCGCCGTCAGGGGAGAGCAGGAGGCCACCGAGCAACTCGGGCGGCGTCCCTTGAGAGTCGCATCGACGCAGGATGAGCGCGAGGCCGGCAAGGGAGTCGTCCGCTGCAGCCATGGTCCGCCTCTCCATCGGTTCACGTCACGACCGGAGATCATCTCCAGCATCACACGAGGTCGGAAGGGGCGTCCAGCAGGGTGGCGGCTCATTTTGCCCGCCGCTTGGGGCCTTTTTGCCATCGCGGGCCACGCCGCCGGGGGGGAGGGCGTGCGCGGCGGCGGGCCTGGCGCGCCGACGGAGCTGATCGTCAACGCGGGCACGCCGCGTGAGCGCCGTCACGACAAGATCTACGCGCTGCCGCTGGAGCCGGGCGACGTCGTCACGCTGCTGACCTCGGGCGCGGGCGGTTACGGGGATCTGTTCACCAGGGATCCCGAGGCGGTGCCGCGCGACGTGGAACGCGGCGTGGTCACGGTGGAGGCGGCGGCCCGGGCGTACGGCGTGGTGCTCGCCGCGGGCCGGACGCTGGTCGTCGATGAGGAGGCCACGCGGGCGGCCCGCGCCGCGCGAGGCGACAGCGAGACGGGCGTTGGCCCGGAACGGCCGGCGTGGGAGTCGGTCTTCGCCGCCGCCGCCGTGGACCGCCCACGCCCGAGCAGGCCGAGACCGCTCGCCGTACACTCGCCGCAGAGATCACCGCACTGGAACGGGCATCCTGATGACCACTGGCAACGCCGCAGAAGACCTCGCCGACCTCTACCGTGACCTGCACCGCCACCCCGAGCTGCCCTTCCAGGAGACGCGGACGGCGGGCCTGGCCGCCGACCGGCTGCGCGCGGCCGGGTTCGAGGTGCACACCGGGATCGGCGGCACGGGCGTGGCGGGCGTCCTGCGCAACGGCGACGGCCCGACCGTGGCGCTGCGCGCCGACATGGACGCGCTGCCGGTGGCCGAGGCGACCGGCCTGCCGTACGCCAGCACCGCCACCGCCCGCGACGACCAGGGCCGCGACCTCCCGGTCATGCACGCCTGCGGCCACGACATGCACGTCACCTGCCTGGCGGGCGCCGCCGCGGAGCTGGCCGCCGGCCGCGAGGGGTGGCGGGGGACGCTGGTGGCGCTCTTCCAGCCGGCCGAGGAGATCGCGGGCGGCGCGCGGGCCATGGTGGACAACGGGCTACTCGACCTGTTCGACCGCCCGGCCGTCGTGCTCGGCCAGCACGTCTTCCCGAACCCGGCCGGCCAGGTGCTCATCAGCTCCGGCGAGGTGCTGGCCGCCGCCGACAGCATCGAGATCCGCCTGTTCGGCCGGGGCGGTCACGGCTCCCAGCCGGAGCGCACGGTGGACCCGGTGGTGCTGGCCGCCGCCACCGTCATGCGGCTGCAGACCGTCGTGTCGCGCGAGGTGTCGCCGTTCGAGCGCGCGGTGCTGACCGTGGCCCAGATCAACGCCGGCCACAAGGAGAACGTCATCGCCGACGAGGCCCGCATCACGATCAACCTGCGCTCGTTCTCCCCGCAGGTGCGGCGCACGCTGCTGGACGGGGTGGAGCGCGTGGTGCGGGCCGAGGCTCAGGCGTCCGGCGCGCCGCGCCCGCCCGAGCTGCGCACCCTGAACTCCTTCCCGCTCACCACCAACGACCCGGACGCCACCGCCCGCGTCCGGCGCGCCCTCATCGCCCGGCTCGGCGCCGGGCGGGTGACCGGCATGGCGCCGCTGATGGGCAGCGAGGACTTCGGCGTGTTCGGCTCGGCCGCCGGCGTCCCGTCGGTCTTCTGGGGGCTCGGGTCGGCCGACCCGGAGCGGTACGAGCGGGCGGAGCGGGAGGGGCGGCTGGTGGAGGACGTGCCGGGCAACCACTCGCCCGCCTTCGCCCCGGTGATCTTCCCTACCCTGCCCACCGGGGTCGAGGCCCTGGTCGCCGCTGCCCTGGCCTGGCTCGCGCCGCAGGGCTCGCAGGACAGCTAGCGGCCGCCCGTCCGGCGTGAGGATCGGTCTCATTCTGGACGGCGCCGAGCCTGCCCGGCAACCGGCGGACGGTGTGCGCCGCCGGGCCGGATAAAGCATGGAAATGCCCCGTGGAAATGCCGGGAACAGCGCGCCTTGCCGTGCACGGCGGCCGAGCCTAGCCTCGAATCAGTTCAAGCTCGGATAACCCGGATTAATATCCGGGGGAAGGGGATGTGCTGATGGACACCAATCCATTCGAGGACCCGGACGGCGTATTTCTGGTGCTCATCAACGACGAACACCAGTATTCGCTGTGGCCGGCTTTCGCGGACGTTCCGCAGGGCTGGACGGTCGCGCTCGAGGAAACGGACAGGAAAACCGCCCTGGATTACGTCGAGCAGCACTGGACCGACATGCGACCCAAAAGCCTGGCCGAGGCGATGCGTGACAACTGACGGGCAGGTGATTCCGGTCCCGCGGGAGGTCGTGGATGAGCACTGATCAAGGGGGCCTGGCGAGTGTCGCGGCACAGGCCGCCGATCCCAACCTCGCGCTGGTTCTCAAGGTCCTTCCCGCCCTGATCGTCATCCTGCTGGCCTCGTGGGTGTGCGGGCGGCTGGCCGTCATGGTGATGCAGCCACGCGTCGTCGGCGAGATGATCGCCGGCGTGCTGCTCGGCCCCACCCTGTTCGGCTGGCTGTTCCCGCAGGCCCAGGCGGCGCTCTTCCCCGCGGAGGTCAAACCGGTCCTGTACGTCGTGAGCACCATCGGGCTGACCCTGTACATGTTCCTCGTCGGCGCCGGGTTGCACCATGGCGCGCGGGTGCCGGGGGAGGGCCGCCGGTCGGCGGTGCTGGCGTTGTCGGGGCTCGTCCCGTCCCTGCTGCTGGGTTTCGCCGTCGGCCTGGCCCTGTGGGGCGCGCTCTCGCGGCCGGACGTCGGCCCGGTGCAGTTCGCCCTGTTCGTCGGGGGTGCCCTGTCGCTGACGGCGTTCCCGACGCTGTCGCGGATCCTGTACGAGCGGGGCATGCAGAACGCTCCGCTCGGGCGGCTCTGCCTGATCGCGGCGTCGATCGACGACGCGCTGGCGTGGTGCCTGCTCGCGGTGCTGACGGCGCTGCACCTGGGCACGGACCTGGACGGCGCGGCCCGCACCATCGTCATGTCCGCGGTGTTCGCGCTGGTCATGCTGCTGCTGGTGGCGCGGGCGCTGCGCCCGCTGGGCAGGAGCTTCGCGCAGCGCGGGGAGTTCAGCGGCGACGCGATGTACGTCATCATCCTGGTGCCGCTCGTCGCCGGCTGGATCACCGACGGGATCGGCGTCTACTCGGTCTTCGGCGGTTTCGTCGCGGGCCTGGTCATGCCGCGCGACCCCGCGTTCCGCCGGGCCCTGCACGACCGCATGATGGGCCTGGTCTCCACGCTGCTGCTGCCGGTCTTCTTCGCCTTCTCCGGGCTCAACACCGACCTCGGCGGGATCGCCGGCGGTGTCGCGCTGCTGGGGCTCGCCGGGATCGCGGCCGCCGCGTTCGGCGGGAAGTACCTGGGGTGCGCGCTGGCGATGCGGGCTCTGGGGTTCGGCTGGCGGGAGTCGTACGCGGTGGGTGCGCTCATGAACGCGCGCGGACTGATGATCCTCATCTTCGTCAACATAGGCCTGGCCCAGGGCATGATCAGCCAGCAGCTCTTCTCCATGCTGGTGCTCGTCGCCGTCGTCACCACCGCGAGCGCCCTGCCGCTGTACAAGCTGAGCCTGCCTGACCGGCTCGAACGCGTGCAGCTCGCCACGCTGGAGGGCGGGCTCCGCGGCGCCGGCGGCCGGGCCGGGCTGGATCCGCGCGAATCAGCGGCCACCTGACCTCCTGAGACCGCCCGGCCTGTCGTCCGACCACCTCATCTGGACACTCCATCCCGAGAACGGAATGACTGTGGACCTTTCAGCACGCAGGGAAGACCCGATGCGGCGGGACACGCTCGCCCTGGTCGACCGGCGGCTCCTGCCCGACGTGGGAGCAGGTCACGAGACCGTCGCCGCCGCGCACCACGTCTACGAGCACCTGATCGCGCTGTGGGCCCCCGGCGCGATCGAGGCCGCCTTCGACCTGGGCGTGTTCGCCGCGCTCGCGGACGGCCCGGCCACCGCCGAGGCGCTGGCGGGCCGCCTGGAGGTGGATCAGCGCGGGATGCGGGTCCTGCTGGACGCGCTGTCGGCCTACGACCTGATCGACCGCGGCTCCTCGGCGGGCGGCGTGCGTTACGGCCTGCGGGCGGGGCTGCGCGAATGCCTGCTGCCCGACGGGCTGTACAGCCTCGCGGGGAAGGTGCGCTACGACCGGATGCTGGCCTGGACCGCCTGGCGGAACCTGGCGCAGGCCGTCCGGGGCGACGGCAGCGCCGTCCCCCAGCACAACCAGATCTCCACCACCGAGTACGAGTCCCTGGTGCGCGGCATCAACTTCTGGGCGCCGCCGATCGTGTCGATCCTGGCCGGCGCCCTGCGCGACCGGGGCTGGCCCGCTGGGCCCGCCGCGCCGGCGATGCTGGACGTCGGCTGCGGCACCGGGCTCTACAGCCAGTTGCTGCTGCAGCAGTTCCCCGAGCTGACGGGCGTCGGGTTCGACGTGGAGCGGATCGTGTCCATCGCGCGGGCGCAGAGCGAGCGGATGGACGTGGGCGACAGGTTCCAGCCGCTGGCCATCGACTTCTGGCAGCGGGACTGGGGGACCGGTTTCGACCTGGTGCTCTTCGCCAACATCTTCCACCTGCAGACCCCTGACTCCGCCAGGGAGCTCAGCATCCGGGCCAGCAAGGCGCTGGCCGGCGGCGGCGTGGTGGCCATCATCGACCAGATCGTGGACGACAGGGCGGACGCCGACAGCGTCCAGGACAGGTTCTTCCGGCTCTTCGCCGCGTCCATGCTCGCCACCGGGGGCGGGGACGCCTATCCGCTGAGCGACTACGACGAGTGGCTGAGCGTCGCGGGGCTGCGCAGGGCGGCGCTGGTGGACACGCCCATGCACCGCATCCTGCTCGCCACGCACGCCTGACCCGGCTTTTCAGTCACAGGCGCAGAGCTGAATCGGTCAGCCGTAAACGTTCGACTGGTGCGGGTCCGCGGTCGAACACCCGCGCTGCCATTCAGCGGGCAGAAGCCTTTCGTTGCGGACACAAAACAGGTCCAGTACCTTGCGCAGCAGTGTCATGAATGAATTCGCCGGAGCGCGGCCATGCCCTGATACGGCGTCGCTGGATAAGCATTCGGCAAGGCCGCGGAGAACGAGAGAACGTGGCAGCCCAGCATCAGCCCGCCGACCGGGAGCGGAATTGCATGAGAATCATTGAGCCGCAGGCCGACATTCTGGCGGGGCACGCCGGCGTGAATCTGGCCGACCCCGATTTCTACGCGACGGGAAACGCCCATCTCGCCTGGCGGTCCATGCGAACGACAGAACCGCTGCTCTGGCACGACCACCCGCGCGAAGGATTCTGGGTGGTGACGCGGCGCGCCGACGTACGGCGGGTGCTCGGCGAGCACGAGACCTTCAGCTCGCAACACGGCACCAGCATCGCGATGCTCGGCGCTCCCGACCCGGGGGCCGGTCTCATGATGCAGGCCACCGATCCGCCCCGGCACCAGCGCTTCCGCGAGCAGCTCGGCCGGCCGCTGTCGGCGCACGCGGTGTCGGCGTACGAGGAGGACATCCGCTCGATCGTGCGCAGGACCGTCGCGCCGGCCCGGGACGGCGGCGTCTGGGACGCGGCGGCCGCGATCAAACGCATCCCGATGGCGGTCGCGGCCCACCTCATGCGGCTGCCGGACGCCGACGTGGACCCGCTCATGCGCCTGGCCTACGCCACGCTCGCGCCACGCGATCCGCTCTATCGCATCGGCGGCGAGGAGGAGACCCTGGCCAGGGCGCACTACGAGATCTCGCACTACTTCTCCGGCCGTCTCGCGGAGCGCCGCAGGCAACCCTCGTCGGACCTGCTCAGCTACCTGATGTCGATCGAGGTGGAAGGGCGCAGGCTGAACGAGCGGGAGTTGCTGCTCAACTGCCTGAGCATGATCGTCGGCGCGGTGGTCACCACCTCGCACGCCGTCTCCGCCACCCTCATGGCGCTGGCGGACGCGCACGGCGGGGAGGGCCGATGGCCGTCCCACCTCCGCATGGACTCCTTCGTCGAGGAGGCCCTGCGCTGGTCGTCCCCCATCACGCACTTCATGCGCCGCGCCCGCAAGGACGTCGAGCTGCACGGCAGGACCATCGCGGCGGGGCAGGCGGTGACGTCCTGGATCGCCTCCGCCAACCGTGACGAGAACGTGTTCGACCACCCCTACGCCTTCGACCACTGCCGCCGGCCCAACCGGCACGTCGCCTTCGGGAGCGGGCCGCACCGCTGCGTCGGCGCACCGCTGGCGCGCCTGATGCTGAAGCTGATCTTCGAGGAGCTCCGCGCGGACATCGAGTGCTTCGAGCCGGTGGGCGAACCGGCGCACGTGGTGTCCAACCAGGTGGCCGGGGTGAACAACCTGCCGCTGCGGGTCAAGGCGCGTCAGCGGGACTCCGTAACCCAGTAACCAACGCAGCCCATCGATCGAAGGGGCGAGAATGACTGCTCAAGACGCCGGAGTTCAGGAAGTCGACGTCATCGTCGTCGGCGGCGGGCCCTCGGGGTCGACCCTGGCCTCCCTGGTGGCCATGCAAGACCATCGGGTGCTGCTGCTGGAGAAGGAGACCTTCCCCCGCTACCAGATCGGCGAGTCGCTGCTGCCGTCGACCGTTCACGGCGTGTGCCGGCTGATCGGCGTGACCGACGAGCTGGCCCGCGCGGGCTTCACGGTGAAGCGCGGCGGAACCCTGCGCTGGGGCGCCAACCCGAAGCCGTGGACGTTCCTGTTCTCGGTCTCACCCAAGATGGCCGGCTCCACCTCGTTCGCGTACCAGGTGGAACGGATGAAGTTCGACAAGATCCTCCTCGACCGGGCCCGCGAGCTCGGCGTGCGGGTCCGCGAGCAGTGCTCGGTCACCGACGTGCTCACGGCCCCCGACGGGCGGGTCCACGGCGTCCGCTACACCGGTCCCGACGGCGCCGAGACCGAGGTCCACGCCAAGTACGTGGTGGACGCGTCGGGCAACAGGAGCCGGATCCACAACAAGGTCGGCGGCACCAGGAAGTACTCCGAGTTCTTCCGCAGCCTGGCCCTCTTCGGCTACTTCGAGGGCGGCAAGCGGCTGCCGGCGCCGAACTCGGGCAACATCCTGTCCGCGGCGTTCGAGAGCGGCTGGTTCTGGTACATCCCGCTGAGCGACACGCTGACGAGCGTCGGCGCCGTGGTCGCCCGCGACATGGCGCACAGGATCCAGGGCGACCCGGAGAACGCGCTCAAGACCCTCATCCAGGAATGCCCTGAGGTCAGCGAACTGCTGGACGGCGCGACGCGCGTGACGACGGGGGAGTACGGCCAGATCAGGGTGCGCAAGGACTACTCCTACCACCAGACCCGCTTCTGGCGCCCCGGCATGGTCCTCGTCGGCGACGCCGCCTGCTTCGTGGACCCGGTCTTCTCCTCCGGCGTGCACCTGGCGACCTACAGCGCCCTGCTGGCGGCCAGGTCGATCAACAGCGTCCTGGCCGGCCGGATCGGGGAGCAGGCCGCATTCGACGAGTTCGAGCGGCGCTACCGCCGCGGGTACGGCCCCAGGGCCGGCGCCCCCGGCGGAAATCGGCCATCCGAAGCTGCGCCACCCCGCTTGCGCCGCCTTGAACACTCATGAGGAAATAGCGGATCACGGTGAGAGCGGCGCCCCTCGGGCGGGGCGTGCCGCCGCCGCCGGGGCCGGGGACGACGACGGCGTGAACGCACCGAACGTGCACTGTCCAAGGAGGCGCAGTGATGGAACGTTGCGAAATCACCGGCGAACCGCCGAGGTCCGTCCCGCTGACGCGGCCGTCTCGCTTGATCGTCACCGAGCAGGGGGTACTGCCACGATGACGCCCGATGCCGCCGCCTTCGCCGACGCGGTACGCGGCCGGGCCGCCGGCTGGGACCTGGAAGGCGAGCTGCCCTCCGACGTCAGGGCCGCCGCGGGTGTGGCCGGGCTCCTCGGCGTGGGCCTGCCCGCCCGGTACGGCGGATCGGGCGGCACCCCGCACGAACTCGGCGAGGTGTGCGCGTCCCTCGGCGGGGTGTGCAGCGCGCTGCGCGGGCTGGTCACCGTCCAGGGCATGGTCACGGCCGCGCTGCTGCGCTGGGGGAGCGGCGAGCAGCGCGGGCGGTGGCTGCCCGAGCTGGCGCGGGGAGCGCGGATCGCCGGGTTCGCCGCCACCGAGCAGGGCGCCGGGTCGGACCTGACCGGGGTGAAAACGCGCATCGACGAGGACGACGACGGCTCACTGACCGTCCGCGGCGCCAAGAAGTGGGTGACCTTCGGGCAGGTGGCCGACGTCTTCCTGGTGCTGGGCCGGACCGGCGGACGCCCGGCGTGCGCGCTCGTCGAGGCGGACCGGCCCGGCGTCGAGCTGGAGCCGGTCGAGGGCCAGCTCGGCATGCGCGCCGCGCAGATCGCCCACGTGCGGTTCGACGGCGTCCGGGTGCCGCTCGCCAACCAGGTCGCGCCGCCGGGCTTCGGGCTCTCGCACGTGGCCGCCACCGCGCTCGACCACGGGCGCTTCACCGCCGCCTGGGGCTGCGTCGGGATGGCCGACGCGTGCGTACGGCTCGCCGCGGCGCACGTCACCCGCAGGACCCAGCGCGGCGTGCCGCTCGCCGAACACCAGCTGGTCCGATCGGCGCTGGCCAAGGCCGCCGTGGACGCGGCCGCCGCCCGGGCCCTGTGCGCACGCGCCTCCCGCCTGCGCTCGGACGGCGATCCCGAGGCCCCCGCCGCGACCATGATCGCCAAGTACGCCGCCGCGCGGGCGGCGGCCACGGTGAGCCGCGGCACGGTGCAGCTCCTCGGATCCGCCGGGTGCGAACGGGACAGCCTGGCCGCCCGCTTCTTCAGGGACGCCAAGGTCATGGAGATCACCGAGGGCGCCGCGGAGGTCGCCGAGATGAACATCGCCGCACACGTTCTGCGCGGCAGCGGCGCGAACCCCTGACCCGCCTCGCGTCCGGGCATCAGCGCCGGCCCACGGGCCGGGCAGGAGGGTCATCGCCGCCTTCAACGCCCGCGCGGCACGCTTCTCGGCGGGTGTGCAGGCTGGACGCGTGCCACGCCCTGAGCCGGCAGATGCGGCCGTTTCGCAGGTCGATTCACGCCCGCGGCGGCCGGACCTCCCACGCCGGCCGCTGAAGCTGATCGTTGTACACGACGACGTCGGCGTGCTCGGCCGGGCGGGCCGTGGCGAAGTAGAGCCGCTGGGAGGGAATGTAGCGGTCACGCCAGGACCGCTCGATGTCGGCGGAGGACCCGGCCAGGGCAGCCGCGCCCCGGACCTGGGCGCGGTCGATCGTCCGCTCGAAGGGGACGGACACGAAGACGCGCAGGTCCCACCGGTCGATCAGCTCCGGGCGCAGGAGGAAGACGCCGTCGAAGAGCAGCACGGCGTCCGCGGACGCGGTCGCGGCCGGCGGGGACGACGGGGTGTCGGTCTCCGCGTCGTAAACCGACACCTGGAACCTGCGGTCTCCGCCCGGGCCCAGCGGATCGAGCAGGACCCGGCACAGCGCGGCGCGGTCGTGGGCGTCGAAGTAGCAGCCCTCGGCCGAGTACCGGCCGCGCCGGTAGCGCTGGGCGCGGGGGACGAGGAAGTCGTCGATGGTCGCGCGGATGACGTCGCGGTCCTGCGCGCGCAGGACGGCGGCGAGCTCGTCGGCCAGCGTGGTCTTGCCGGCGGCGGGCGGGCCGTCGATCGCGACCCGCAGCGGGTGCGCGGCCGTAACCGACCTGATCGTCTCGGCCAGCCGGGTGACCAGCTCGCCGCGGGTGCCTTGCTCCATCGTTGCCTTCAATGTATCGATGCCGTTCGCCGGGCGTACTTCACACGATCAACGCCCACCTCGAAGCGGTGCACCGCAAGCCCGCCACCACCGGCCGCGAGGAGCTGACCGCCGCCCTCATGGGCTGAGCCCCGCACGGCGTGACCCGCACTGTCAATCCCTGACATCAGTGATGTCGCCGCCCCACCGCCCGAAGGCACAGTCGGAGCAGACCACGAAGGCACCCCCGATCCATGGAGGAGAACCTCATGATCAACAAAGCCGATCGCCCGGCCTCCCTCGCCGGACTGCCCGGCCGGACCCGCTTGTCTCGCGTCCAGCGCAGGACCCCGAGGCGGGGCGCGAAGAAGTTCCTCACCCTGACGGCGGTCGTCGGGCTGGTGTTCGCCGGCCTGCCCGCCGCCATCGCGCAAGCGGCCCCCTCCCGGTTCGCCGACGGCTTCGAGGGCAACCCCGCGCAGCGCTGGGAGCCGCTGACGAGCGGGGACGGCAGGGCCGACTTCGACCTCGCCCAAGGCCTCGCCAGGTCCGGCGCCGACAACGGCTGGCTGTACGCCGGTCAGGGGTGGGCGGCCCAACGCATCGCGGTGCCGGTCGGCGGCTGGCCGGAGCGATCGAGCTGCGTGGCGGAGATCTACGCGCAACCGGTGGGCGGCGGCGCTCAGGTCGCCCTGGAGATCTGGGACCCCAACGGCTGGCACAAGCTGACCAGCACGGCGCCCTTCCTGCCGGGCTCCGGTTATCAGCGCATCAGGACCAGCCGGATCGACCTGCGCCGCCTGGACACGGTCTACGTCCAGGCGATCTTCGGCAAGGACGACGGAGCCAGGCAGTTCGTCCGGCTGGACGACGTCAGCCTGCGGTGCTCCTGACGGGGGTCCTCCCTCGACCACTCGCTGCTTGACCTCTGCGCGGGTCGGCGGCGACAGATGGCCGGGTGCGCGCCCCGGCCATCTGCCCTCCACCCCCAGGACCTCACCGGCGACGCACGTCAGCCGGGAAGGCGCCAATTGCAGCGGCCCTCGGCGCAGAGCTCGGCGGTCGTCCCGCGAGGATCCGGCGCCTTGATCGACGCCTTGCCGCCCCACTGCTCGTAGCGGGTGTCCACGTGGACGGTCTTCGCCGCCAGCCCGTCGAGGACGTCGGCGAACGTGAACGTGCTCCGCACCCTGCTGACCAGGCCTGACGAGCTCAGCGTGACGGTGTAGGCGAGCCTGGCGCCCTCTTCCCACCCGGTGTGGGCCGCGTGCTCCGCCCAGCGGGAGACCTGCTTCAGCCTGTCGAACGTGATCGCGCCCGTGACGGTGTCGCCGCTCCGCCGGCCGTGCTGTATCAGGGCGGCCAGGGTCGTGGGCTCGGCCGATTGACGAGCTGCTCGTCGTAGCCGAGCAGCTCGGTGTGCCAGAGGTGCGACTGGTGGCGGTCCTTCCACCAGATCTTGCCCTCGAAGGTCCCGGTACGCCGGCGTTCCGCCGGTTCGCCGGCGCCCAGAAGGGTGGTCGTCTCGGTGAAGCGCACACCGTCTCCGGATCCCAGGACGGCCTTCAGCGCCTGGACCGGGTCCTTGATCACTGCTTGTGCGGAAGCGACGCTCGTCAGCAGAGCGCCGCAAGTCACCAGAGTGGTGATCAGCCTCCTCACGATGGTGATCCTGCCGCGATCCGATCACGCCGGAGCACGGGCCGGTTGCGGCCTGCCCCCGGCACGATCTCCGGCCGCCGCGCCCCGGACGACGTCAGGACCGGGCGGCCCCCGCCGAAGAACAGGGCAAGGGGTGCTGCCAGGAGAAGCGGCCGGGCCCGACCCGGTAGGTGACGCCGCCCGGGAACCGCACCTCCCCCCGGCAACCTCGACCGAGATGCTCAACTGCCGATCCCGCGCCCGCCACCCGACCGCGATCCGGGGCGACGAGGTCGGAGGCGAGGGCGCGGACGTGGCTAGCCTGGGTGCCCGCCCTGGCGCGGCCCGGTCGGCCACCGGATCCAGAGCGGCCAGCCGGACGCGGCCGGAGTCGGGTCTGCGCAACCCCTCGGCGCACTCGACGGTCGTGGTCCTGCCCTGCGGCGGACACCGTCCTGACCGCCCCCGGATCCAGCCGGGCGGCACGCTGAGCGGCGAGTTGCGTCTGTCCGGCGGCGAGAGCGAGAACCGCGGCGTCCTGTTCTCGGTCCCGGTGTCCTCGGAGACGCCGATCAGCGAGATCTCCGGCCCGGCGACCGCCGATCTGCGGGCGGGCCACCTGGACGGGTGCGCCAGGACCTGCCGTTTCTCGGCCGGCCATGACGACGCGCCGCGTACCGACCGGCCCGGTGAGATCGACCGCTGGCTAGGGGCCCTCACCTGCGGTGACTCGTGACGGGCCGGGCGACGAGGGCCCGCTGACCGAGCCGCAGCACTCGATCAGCGGGCGGCCCAAGGGGTCGTCGGCGATCCGTTCGCCGCTGACCAGTGCGGCGAAAAAGATCCTCCCACAGCGGCGCGCCTGCTTTCCCCTGCGCCCGCCGCCGGGGACGTCGTGACGCGGCTGCATCCGCGACGCCGCCACCCCCGTCGAGCGGGCCCGCCAGGCCCTGGCCGCCTCCGGCCGCTCCAGGTCACCGGTGATCCGCGGCAACGCGCTGGACGACACCGTCGGCATCGCCAACCTGCGCGCGACCTGCTCACCGACGAAAGCGCCGTCACCGCCGCCGACGTCGCCCGCCCGCCGCTCCTGCTGCCCGACAGCCTGCCGGAGAGCCTGCCGGAAAGCCTGCTCGACAGGCTGCCCGACAGCCTGCCGGAAAGCCTGCCGGAAAGCCTGCCCGACAGGCCTGCTCGACAGCCTGCCCGTGGCCGCCGCGCTGCGCCGCTTCGAGAGCGAACGCCGCCAGTCCGCCCTCGTCATCCACGAGCACCGCGTGACCGACGGCATCGTCACCCCGGAGAACCTGCTCGAAGAGGTCGTCAGCGAGATCGCCACGCCATCACCCAGGTCCGGATGATCCAGCAGCCCGCACCGTCGCTTCGATCATTCAGCCGACGGGGCCGAGGGCGGGTTCGTTAGACTCCTGCCCCTTCGCAGGACGACGGAATGGGACAGCTCTGCATGAGCATGGAGATCAACCTGCTCGGGCCGCTGGAGGTCACGGTGGACGGCGTCCCGGTGCGGCTGGCCGGCGCGCGGCGGGTGGGGGTGCTGGCCCGGCTGGCACTGAGCGCTGGGCAGGTGGTCTCCTCCGAGCGGATGGCGGCCGACGTGTGGGGCGGCAGCCCCGTGTCCACCGTGGGCAAGCAGTTGCACATCGTGATCTCCAAACTGCGTGAGGCGCTGCCGGGCCAGGTCATCGCCACCGTGCCGGGCGGGTACCGGCTGGACCTGCCGCTGGAGCACCTGGACGTGCACCGCTTCTCCCAGCTCACCCGGCGGGCCCGCGCCACCCGGGACGCCGCCGCCGCGACCGGCCTGTACGAGCGGGCGCTGGCGCTGTGGCGCGGCGAGGCGCTGCACGGCATGGGCGAGGTGTGGGCGCGGATCGAGGCGGCGCGGCTGGAGCAGGAACGGCTCACGGCGCTGGAGGACTGCGTCGACCTGCGCCTGTCCATCGGTGATCACCACGCCGTGCTGAGCGAGCTGACCGCGCACGTGGAGGCCCACCCCTTACGCGAACGTCCCCGGGCGCAGCTCATGCTGGCGCTGTACCGGGCGGCCAGGCCCGCCGAGGCGCTGGCGCTCTACCAGGAGACGCGCCGGGCGATGGCCGACGAACTGGGCATCGAGCCGGGGGCCGAGCTGCGCAGGCTGCAGCGGGCGGTGCTGGCCGGGGACCCTGCGCTCGACCTGGCCCCCGACCTCGGCCCCGATCCCGATTCCGGCCCCGGGTCCGGGTCCGGGTCCGCCGGCGTACGCGTCGTGCCCGCCGAGCTTCCCGCTGACACGCCCGCCTTCACCGCGCGGACGGCCGAGATCACCTGGCTCGACAAGGTGCTCGCCGACGCCGCGCCCGGCTCCCCGGCGCCTGCCGACGTTGCGCCCGGCTTCGCGGCGCCTGCCGACGTTGCGCCCGGCTTCGCGGCGCCCGCCGACGCCGCGCCAGGCTCGTCGGCGCTTGCCAACTCCGTGCCAGGTTCGTCGGCGCTCGCCCGCGCCACGCCCCGCTCGCCGGTGATCGCCGCGATCGACGGTCCCGGCGGCATCGGGAAGTCCGCCCTGGCGATCCACGCCGCGCACGCCGCCATGGACCGGTTCCCCGGCGGCGTGCTCTACGTCGACCTGCACGGCGCCACGGCAGGCCTGCCGCCGGCGGATCCGCTCCAGGTACTCGGACGGCTGCTGCGGTCGCTCGGCGTCGACGGCGCAGCCGTCCCCTCCACCATGGAGGAGGCGACCGCCAACTACCGCTCCATCACCGCCACCAGGCAAGTGCTGGTCCTCCTCGACAACGCCCTGGACGCGAGCCAGGTGCGCCCCCTCGTCCCCGCCGGGCCCGGCTGCGCCGTCATCGTCACCAGCCGCCGGCGCCTGGCCTCCCTGGACGGCGCGGAACACCTCCACCTGACCGGCCTCGACGACCACGACGCCACCGCGCTGCTGGCACGCGTCACCGGCGGCCGACGCGTCCAGGCCGAACCGGCGGAGGCCGACCGGATCGCCGCCCTCTGCGGCGGCCTGCCGCTCGCCCTGCGCATCTTGGCCGCCCGGCTGGCCGCACGCCCCGACTGGACCCTCTCCTACCTCGCCGGACGGCTCGCGGACGCCACCAGCCGCCTGGACGTCCTGAGCCACGCCGACCTGGCGGTCCGCACCGCCATCGCCGTCAGCCACCATCACCTGCGGGAGGAACCGGCAGGACAGGACGCCGCCCGGCTGTTCACGCTCCTCGGGCTGCTGGACACGCCCACCCACACCACGGCGGCCACCGCCGCCCTGACCGACTGGCCCGCCCACCGGGCGGAAGCGGCCCTGGACCGCCTGCTGGACGCCCGCCTCCTGGAACCGGCCGGCCTCGACCGCCACCGGATGCACGACCTCATCCGCCTCTACGCCCGCGAGCAGGCCGCCCTCGACCACCCGGAGCCCGAACGCCGCGCCGCCGTCCGCCGGGCGTTCCACCACTACCTGGCCGGCGCCAAGAGCGCCAGCCTGCTGCTCGACCCCTCCTCGGCCCACGCCCTGGCCGACTACGACGGCGACCGTCCGGGCGTGGCGCTCGCCACCGCACAGGAAGCCGACCACTGGACGGACCAGGAGAGCGACAACCTGCTCGCCGCCGCCTACCAGGCCGCCTCCGTCCAGGACGACCCCCGGACCGCGATCGGCCTGGCCTGCGCTCTCTACTGGCCCTTCGCCCGCAGATGCCTGGACCGGGAACTGATCGACCTGCACACCCGCACCCTGGAGATCGCCGTGGCGAGCGGCGACCTCGCCGCCCAAGGGCTGGAGCATCACCTCCTCGGCGACCGCAACCAGGCGATGGGCCGCTTCTCCGTCTCGGCCGAACACCTGGAGCAGGCCCTGGTCTGCTGGGAACGGGCCGACCGGCCACGGCGCATGATGTCCACCTACAACGGCCTCGGCATCACCTACGCCCAACTGCGGCGATACGACGACGCCCTCGCCGCCATGGAGAACGGCCAGGCCCTCGCCGAAGCCGGCGCGCTCCCGGACCTGCAAGCCATCTTCCTCAGCAACCGCGCGGTGATCTACGACAAGCTGGGCCGGTTGGACGAGGCGATCGCGACCGCGCGAGCCAGCCTGGCCATCTGGCAGGAACTCGACAACCCGGCCAGGAAGGGGCTCGCCCACGACACGCTGGCCCACGCCCATCGCAGCGCGGGGCAGCTCGGCGAGGCGGAGTCGGCCTACCGGCAGGCCATCGCGCTCCAGGAGGAGGGCGGCCATCACTTCGGGGTGGCCACCTCCGCATGGGGGCTCGGCCAGACCTGCCACGACCTGGGACGCCACGACGAGGCGTGGCAGTGGTGGCGGCGGTCGCTCGACATCCTGCACGACGTCGGGCTGCTCACCCGGGAGCAGGTGGATCAGCACCTGGCGCAGACCGTGCCCGACACACCCGCCCCGATCCTCAACGTCCTGTGAGCCGCCTGACCGTCACCGCCCGCCCACGCTGAGCCGCCTGGTGTGCTCCGAGGCGGGCTCAGCCCGACCTCGCCGGTGCCGCTGGTGACGAAGGTGCGCCTGCCGTCCAGGCGCACCTTCTCGGAACCCGGCCGTCGCGCCGGCGCCGCGGGCGAGCAGCGCACGCGGGGCCGGCGCGACGGCGGTTCGGGCGCCGGACGCGGGGGTGGGTCAGCCGGTGTAGTCGGTGGTGCTGGTGGTGCCGGACGGCCACAGGTACTTGCCGTGGTCGGCCGTCGAGAAGCTGGTGTTGCCGTCGCCGGGCCTTGCCTGGATCAGGTTGCCGCGCCAGGTGGAGCCGCGAGCGCTGCCGCCCCAGAGGTTGCCGTACAGGAAGCCGTAGAGCTGGTGGAGCTCGGCCGAGAACACGTTCCCTGTCACGGTGATGTTCTCGGCGTTGTCGAGGTCTCCGACGTGCAGGGCGTAGCCCCATCCGGAGACGTAGTTGTCCGTGATGGTGACGTTCCTGTAGACGCCCGGTCCTTGCAGGGCGAGCGCGTTGGTGTTGCCCAGGGAGGCCAGGGTGTTGTGGTGCACGATCATGTTGCCGCCGTCGCCCTCGCTCTGCGGCCCGATGCCGTCGTGGTGATAGACGTCGTGTGCGGTGTCGGCCATGTCATGGATGTAGTTGTTCGTCCAGGTAGAGGGGCGATCGGGGAACCCCGTCACCATGATCATCCCGGCGTTGCCCCAGATGTCGTTGTGGTCCATGACGGCGACGGCTTCCTTCATCGTCGTCACGAGCTGCCAGGAGTCCTCGAACGGCGTGCCCGGCTCGGTGGGCGAGGACGACACCGTGCCGTCGTTGCCGGGCGGCAGCTCGTAGGAGCTGGGCTTGAACGTCGAGTACAGGAACTTGACGTTGGTGTCGGAGTAGATCTGCACCAGGTTGTCGTTGGGGTTCGTGCCCTCGAACAGGCAGCCCACGAAGGTGAGGTTGTCGCCGTAGATGATCGTCTTCAGGGCGGTGAAGCGGGTGAAGGCGATCACGCTGTTGTCCGGGAACTCGACGCGTAGCGGCTTGTCCGGGCTCATGCCGGCCGCGTAGTCGGTGAGCTGCCCCGGGTAGGCGCCCAGCCCGAGGCCGCCCGCGTCGGCGGGGGTGTTGGCGTAGCCGGTGTTGGAGAAGTCCGGCCAGTAGCCGGAGCCGTCGTTGGGGCGCGCGTCAACGGCGGCGACGGGAGCCGCGTCGTGGACGGCGGCCTGGCCCGTCCGTGTGCCTGGCCCGGCGACCAGGATCGAGGCGACGAGGACCGCGGCGGCGCAGACGCCGCCCCATCTGATCAGGCGGCTCACCGGCGAACGGCGTGGCTGGAGAGAGTGCTGGAATGACATTCTCGTTTGGCTCCCCGAGCGATGGTCGTGCCGATCAGACGACGGTGCGGCCGAACCACACGTTGCGCGCGCGGAAGCGGGTGTCGCCCATGGGCGCGGGCAACTGGTCCTCCCACCCGGGGTCTCCTTCCTCGCTCAGGCCGCTGGCGTAGGAGCCCATCTGCAGGTTGAGGATGAGGTACATGGGCTGGTCGACCCAGCCCACGGCCTTATGGGTCGCCACCCAGCCGTCGTCGCCGTCGCCGACGTAGTAGTCGAGCAGGACGTCGTTGCCCTCCTTGGTCATCCAGACCCGGTATCTCCGGAACGGGCCCGGGTCGGAGACGGGCACCTCTGTCCGCGTGACCCACTTGGCGTCGTCCTCCTTCTCTCCCGGCTGCCCGGTTTTGGTGCTGTTCCAGGTGTTGCAGAGGTTGACGGGCCCTTCGTCGGAGGAGAGCCCCACGTACTCCAGGATGTCGGTCTCCGGCGGCCAGGCGTTGACCCCGGTGGTCCAGAAGGCAGGCCAGACGCCCACCCCGGGCTCGACGGAGAACTCACCTGAGATGTCGTACTCGGGATACTGGTCGTTGACGATGATCTGCTGCTTGGCGTGAATGGCCCCCGACTTGTACCAGATGGGGCATTCAGGCGGGCTCGGGCTGGTCATCTCGGATTTGGGGAGCCTGGTCGCCGTCATGGTCAGCACGCCCCCCGAGAGTGAGAGCTGGCCGGCGTCCATCATGGCGGCGCCGTTGTGGTATTTGCCCCAGGGGTAATTGACCTCCCACTGCGTGTTGAAGGCCGTCCAGCTGTCGAAGGACGACGTGTCCGCCAGGTTCTCCCAGGTGTCAGCGCTGCGGGCGGCGCGGCGCGCGGACGCGGCCTGCGCGAGGCCGGGGACGGCGGCCAGCCCCAGGGAAAGGCCGCCCAGGGCCGCGGCCGAGGTCAGCAGGCGACGCCGATTGATGCCTTGTTCCGACATGACTCCCTTTCTTGCCGTACGTGATGCTCGGTGCGAGACCACACGGGAATGATCTTCCGCTGCGCCATACATCCGCCATAGAGACGGCATTCTCATCCGTGCAGCCCGCACATCACTCGCGCGCATTCACTACGGCGCCGTCCGCGAACACGGAAATGCCAGGAGAGATCCCTGGCCGTCACATCAGCGTTCGCGGAGCCTGTTTCTCACCGGCGGAGTACCGCTCGATCAGGGTGGCGACCTCGGCCGACTCCGGCGAGGAGGTCGCGTCGAGCAGCTCCAGCGCGCTCCGCCACGCGTCAAGGGCGGCGGACGTGTCGCCGACGTCATGATGGACGTCCCCCAGAGCGCGCAGCGCGAGGCCGTGGCGGCGCGGCACGCCGATGGCCTGGCAGATCGCCACCACGTCCGCCAGCATCGCGGCGGCCTCCCGGTCACGGCCCAGCCGGCGCAGCACGCCGGCCTGCTCGAACAGGACCCGGGCCTCGCCATGGTGATCGCCCAGCTCGCGGTTGACGGCCAGCGCCTGCCCGAGCAGGTCCTGCGCGGCGGCGAGGTCCTGCTGCTCGCGCCGCGCCATGGCCAGCCCCAAGGTCGCGTACGCCGTGCCGCGCGGGAAGCCGATCGCGTCGAAGCGCTGCTTGGCCAGCCGGAAACAGGTCTCCGCCGCCGCGTGACGGCCGCGCGCCAGCTCGATCTCACCCAGCACGATCCGGCTGAACTCGCACGCCCGCCCCTTGTCGAGGGTGCAGGCCGTCTGCATGGCCCGCCGGATGTACCGGTCGGCCAGCTCCAGCCGTCCGTGCGAGAAGTGAACGCGCCCGATCCCGCGCAGCACGGTCACCTCGGTGCCCCGGTCGCCGGCTTGCGCCAGCGGCCCCGCCGCCTGCTCGTAGCAGACCATCGCCTCCTCGCCCCGCCCCTGCATGCGGTACAGCTCGGCCAGGTTGACCAGGGCCAGCGCCCGCCCGTGCCGATCACCGGCCCGCTCGAACAACGCCGCCGCCTCCTCGAACGCCTCCCGGCAGCGGCCCACCTCGTCCTGGGCGAGATACAGCCTGCCGAGCCCGTTGAGCAGCACCGCCTGGCCGCGCACGTCGCCTGCCGCCTGGACGTGGCGTAACGCGATGTCGTGGGTGGTGCGCCACTCGTCGTGCAGGCAGCGGGTCTCGAACAGGTGCGCGGCGGTGGAGGCCAGCTCCCAGCACAGCTCCCCGGCGCCCATGACGGCACTCTGGCGTACGGCGGCCACGATGCCCGCCCGCTCGGCGTCGGCCCAGCCGAGCGGATCCCCGCCGACGTGGTCGTCCAGAACCGATTCCGCCGGCGACCAGAGCGGGCCTGGGCCGCGCGAGCGGCGGTAGTCGCCGCCGCACAGGTTGACGTGCGCCCGGCGGGTCAGCGCCAGCCAGACGTGCATGGCGCGACGCAGCGCGGCGTCCCGCTCGTCGCCGGGCTCCTCGGCCTCGGCGCGCTCGCGGGCGTAGACACGGGTCAGGTCGTGGAAGCGGTAGCGGACGCGGCCGGTGGGGTCGTCCCTGGTCACGTCCAGCAGCCGGACGTCCACGAGCTGCTCCACGACGTCCTCCGCCTCCGTGTAAGGACGGTCGAGCAGCGCGGCGGCCACCCAGGCCGCGAAGTCGGGCACCTCCAGCAAGCCCAGGAGCCGGAACAGCCGTCGCGCCGGGCCGGTCAGCCCCTGGTAGCCGACCGCGAGGCTGGCGCGTACCCCTTGGGAGCCGTGCGAGAGCTGGCCCAGCAGGTCGCGGCTGTCGCTCAGCCGCGTCACCAGCTGGGACACCGCCCAGTGCGGACGCGCCGCCAGCCGGGCGCCCGCGATGCGCATCGCCAGCGGCAGCCCGCCGCACAGGCGGATGAGCCGGTCGGTGTCCTCAGGCGCCTCGGCGGCCCGCTCGGCGCCGATCAGGTGCCGCAGCAGGTCGAGCGAGTCGGCGGGCGGCATCACGGGCAGGTCGATCAGGGCGGCGGCGGGCAGTGCGGTCAGCCGGTGGCGCGCGGTGACCAGCACCCCGCACTCCGGCGTGCCCGGCAGCAACGGCCTGACCTGCCCCTCGTCGGCGGCGTCGTCGAGCACCACGAGGTAACGGCCGCCCGCGAGGATGCTACGGTACAGCTCGGCCCGCTCGTCCAGCCCCGCCGGAACCGCCGCGCTGTCCACCCCGAGCGCCCGCAGCGACCGGCCCAGCGCCTCCTCCGGATCGATTGGATGGACACTGCCGCCGCGCAGGTTCACGTACAGCTGCCCGTCGGGGAATTCGTCCCGCATCCGATGAGCGACATGTACGGCGAGAGCGGACTTCCCGACACCTCCCTGCCCGGAGATCACGCACAGCGCCAGGGCGGCGGCAGCGCTCCCGGGACGCAGCGCATCCACCGCCGCCGTCAGCGCGCCCTGCCGTCCGACGAAGTCGGCGATGTCCGGCGGCAACTGGCAGACGCCACCCCCTCGCCCCGCCCGGGCGAGCAACTCGGCTGTCCCGCCCTGGCCCGGCCCGTCCTCCGCGTACCGCTCCTCCTGCACGGACTGGACGGAGGCGCCGCCCTCACCCAGAGCACGTTGCCGGCGCTGCGCGCGTCGCGAGGCGGGCTCGCTCTCCCCGGCGTCATCGTCCGGATGGGCCCGCCGCGCGAGCGACGCGGGATCGAGCACCGGCACGGTGCCGCCCAGCACGGCGGCGTTGAGCTGCTGAAGCTCCTCGGCCGGCTCCACCCCCAACTCGTCGACCAGCACCGATCGGGCCCGCCGGAAACACTCGAGCGCCTTGTCGCGCTGCCCCGACCGCGCGTACGCCAGCATCAGCAGCCGCCAGCCGCGCTCGTTCAACGGCTGCTCGGCGATGAAGACCCGCAGGTCCTCGATCACCTCCTTGGGCCGGCCGAGGGCGAGCTTCGTCTCCGCCCAGTCGAGCCTCGCGACGGCGAGCCGCTCGTTCAGCTCGCTCACCTGGGCGAGCAGTGGCCCCGCCAGCCAGGTGCCCTCCGCGGGCTTCCCCCGCCACAACCCCAGCGCCCTGCGGAACTGCAGGTCAGCGGCCTGCAACTGCTCCTGCCGGGTGTGCCCGCGGGCCGCGCCCAGCGCCTCCTCGAACTGCAGGAGATCCACTTCCTCGACGCCGGCCTCCAGGAGGTACCCGACCTCCTTGGTGAGCAGCCGCGCCCCGACCGGCAGCGTCCTGCGCAGTTGGGTGATGTAGCTGTGCAGGTTCTTCACGGCCGACAGGGGCGGGTCGTCCCACAGCGCCTCCACCAGCCGTTCCCTGGAGACCAAGGTGTTGACGTTGAAGGTCAGGGCGGCCAGCAGCGCGCGTAACTTGCCGCTGAGCCGCACCGGCCGCCCGTCGATGCCGCACAGCTGTATCGGCCCCAGGACCCTGACCATCATGTCCACTACACGCGGTTCCTCTCCAGCGGATCACTTGTGGGTGCGTCCTCGGGACGGTTGTCGTTCGTGAGGTGGTCACCGACTTTCCTCGGGCACCGGCGAGACCGTATCGGACAAGATCGCTGGGGAGGTCGCATTCCCGGTAAGTGAGATCAAGTACGCCGTACCGTCTCCACCGGGAGTCGGCCCCATGGCGAGATACGCGTGGAAGGACCTGCCGGCTCGCTTCGGCAGGGCCCCGGGGTGTGGCCGCGGCGCTCATCCGGACCGGCCGTTCTTGTCAATGCGATCCGTAGGGTGACGGATGGCGACGCGCCGGGGCCGGGCCGGTTCACCAGCAGCGGCCGTCCAGGATGCCGCCCGAGTAGGTGCCGTCCACGTCGATGATCACCGGGCCGGTCGCGGTGCTCTCGTCCGTCCGGTCGCCCGGCTCGCCGACCAGCGTCCACGCCCTGACGGAGAAGTCGCCGGCCTCTCCGTCAGGGTCTTCGATCCTGGCCTGCCGGTAGTGGCTGAGCACCTCGTGGACGGGCCGGTCGGTGGAGATCGGGACGCGGATGGTGTACCAGCAGTCGCCGGAGTCGCCGCCGCTCGTCTCGGCTTGCGGGGCGAAGGAGCCGAACTCCGCACCGGCCGGCAGGGGATAGTCCTGGATGCGTTCCACCATGAGCGCCAGCCGATGGTCGTTGTACCACGCGGGAGCCATGACGATCGCGCCGAGCAGCACGAACGGCACCATCGCCCAGGCCAGGCAGCCGATCCGGCGGGCTCGTGGTGAACGTGCGGGCTCGTGTTGGGGGGCCGACATGGACTACATGATCGCGTACCGCCCGGTCATCCTGCTGTGCCGCAGCGGTCTCCCTTGCAGTAGCCGTTGCTGAGGATCAGCTGACCGCGCAGCACCGTGTAGGCTCCCGCGTCCACGCCGACGACCACCCCCTGGCAGGTGGGGCAGGTCAGGGAGCCGGCTCCCTGGGGAGCGCTCCTGGCGCGATCGTCCGCCTCGGTGGGCGGGTCTTGCAGTTCGGCGGGAGAGTTACTCATGCGACCACTGTGCCGCACGCCACCGACAATTCCGGTGGCGGTCCTACGCCGGTCCGGCGGGCGGGACCGCCCCGGCGGCGCCTCGGAGCAGGGGCCAGATCGCGGCGCTCATCTGCGC
This sequence comes from Nonomuraea sp. PA05, assembly GCF_008086045.1. GTDB lineage: Bacteria > Actinomycetota > Actinomycetes > Streptosporangiales > Streptosporangiaceae > Nonomuraea > Nonomuraea monospora. The sequence continues at coordinate 201,958 of NZ_VSEY01000001.1, forward strand.
GGGCGGGCAAGGGCATCCGCGCCGCAGCCAGTCGAGAACGGCCCCCAGCAGCGCACCCGCGAAGAAGGCAGCCTCCGGGCTGTGGGCGATCGCTGACGGGTCGTCGGCATGGGTCCGGCTGTCGTCGTGGCGGTCGCGGTGGAAGTTGACGTGGATGGCGATGGCGAGCCGGTCCTGCATGTGGTTCATGACGTGGGCGCTGCCGTGGTCGCCGGCCAGGGCGCGGTAGAGGCGGGCGTGCCCGGCGACGTGCGTGAAGATCGCCGTCAGGGCGGCGGCGGCGCGTTCCTCCTCCTCGTCGCCGGTGGCCTGAGGGCGTCCGCCCAGCACGGGCGCGGCGGTGATCAGTTCGTCGAACAGGGCCGCGCACGCGCCGGCCGCCAGGTCTCCGACGCTGTCGTAGTGCTCGTAGAACGTCGAGCGGTTGACGCCGGCGCGCCGGGTGAGGTCGAGCACCGAGACGCGGGCCAGTTCGTGGTCCTGGAGCAGTTCGAGCAGCGCCGCCTCCAGGGCGGAGCGGGAGCGGTGGACGCGAGGGTCGGACGTCTGCGGAACCGGCACCCGCCTACTGTAGTATCCCCGACACATGTCGGAAAACCGTCATGTGTCGGATTAGTAGAGAGGTGTGGGGCATGGCGCGAGACGTGGTCGTGGTCATCGGCGTCGGCGGCATGGGGCAGGCCATCGCCCGCCGGCAGGGCGTCGGAGCCCACGTCCTGGCCGCCGACTTCAACGAGGCGCTGCTGGAGGCCACGGCCGGTGAGCTGCGCGGCGAAGGCTACGAGGTGACCTCGCAGGAGGTGGACGTCTCCTCCGCCGACTCCGTCGCCGCGCTCGCCGAGCGGGCCGCCGCCCTCGGCGAGGTGCGCGCCGTGGTGCACACCGCCGGGTTGTCGCCCGTGCAGGCCCAGATCCCCGCCATCCTCGGGGTGGACCTGCTGGGCGTCGCCCTGGTGCTGGAGGAGTTCGGGAAGGTCGTCGCGCGTGGCGGGGCCGGGCTGGTCATCGCCAGCATGGCCGGGCACTCGCATCCCGCGCTGCCCGCCGAGGACGCCCGGCTCCTGGCCACCGTTCCGGCCCGCGAGCTGCTGTCCCTGCCGATCGCCGCCGCCGGCCGGTTCGCCGACGCCGGGCACGCCTACGCCTTCGCCAAGCACGCCAACCTGCTGCGCGTCCAGGCCGCCAGCAAGCCGTGGGGGGCCAGGGGCGCCCGGGTCAACTCGATCAGCCCCGGGGTCATCGCCACGCCCATGGGTCAGGCCGAGCTCGACGGCGACCACGGGGCCGTCATGCGGGCGATGATCGACGCCTCCAACGCCGGGCGCGTCGGCACCCCCGCCGACATCGCCGCCGCCGCCGAGTTCCTGCTCGGGCCGGGGGCGGGCTTCATCTCCGGCACCGACCTGCTGGTGGACGGCGGGGTCACGGCGGTGATCCGCGCCGGGCAGCTCGGCTGACGTCGTGGCGCCGGTGCGCGCCCGTAGGCTGCTTACGGGTCGCGGGCGGGGCGTGCGAAGGGTCCGGGCGGGTGCGCGGAGTGCGAGGGTTCCGGGGGCGAAGGTTCGGGCGGGTGCTCGTGGATCAGCGATGATTTTGCCCGCCGGCGGAAGTCTCCACCCCCGACCTGATGCCTGAGTGAGCAGGAAAGGCTGTCTGACATGAGCGATCCAGCGCCGGAGACGCGCGGTGGCCGCGCGGCCGATCTGTGGCCGCTGGTGCACGTCGAGCGAGCGGCCCTGGCCGACGACCTGGCGGAGCTGACCGGCGAGCAGTGGGCGACGCCGTCGCTGTGCGCCGGGCTGAGCGTGCGGGAGGTGCTGGCGCACCTCACCGCGGGCGCGAGCCTCAACGGGGTGCGGTGGCTGGCGGGGGTGATCCGCTGCCGGTTCGACTTCGACAAGCAGGTCGCCATGCAGCTGGCCGCCCAGCTCGGCGCGACCCCTGCTGAGACGTACGACAGGTTCCGCAACGTCGTCGCGAGCACCGGCAAACCGCCGCTCCCTGTCTTGGCGATGCTGGGAGAGACGATCGTGCACGCCGAGGACATCCGGCGACCGCTGGGCGTCCGCCACGACTACCCGATCGGCACCGTCACCCGGGTCGCCGAGTACTACCAGGGCTCGGACCTGGTCGTCGCCGCCAAGAGGCGGATCGCCGGCCTGCGGCTCGCCGCCACCGACGGCCCCTTCGCGACGGGATCCGGCCCGCTGGTGTCCGGCACGACCGTGGCGCTGGTGATGGCCATGACCGGGCGTTCGGTCTACTGCGATGAGCTGGACGGTGACGGCGTCGCGATCCTGCGCGATCGGCGCGACATGAGGTGACGCGGGTGCTCGGCGCCTGGCCCGAGGGCCCGTGACCCCATCGAGGAGGAGCTGGGAGCGCGGACCGTCCAAAGATAGCGGCCCGGAGCCGGACCGAGCGGCGCGCGGGCGTCGCAATCGGGGGTCACGCCTCCAGGCGGGTGAGGTTGAGCCGGGTCAGCCGATCGGGGTCGGACAGGATGTCGATCGAGGCGATCCTGCCGCCGGAGACGGTGAAGCTCATGACCGAGATGACCCGTCCCTCGATGCTGTTGACCAGCCCCGCGAGCCCGTTGACCAGCGCCGGGTGGGTGGCGGCGCTGGTGGCCATGCGCTGGAAGACGTCGAGCCGTCCGGCCACGGCCGCGACGCCGCGCAAAACCGTCATGCCGCCCGCGAGCGCACCGCCGTCGGCGCGCAGCACCACGTCCGGGTCGAGGATGGACACCAGCGCGGCGAAGTCGCCGCCGCGGGCGGCGGCGAGGAAGGCGTCCACCATCCGGCGCTGACCGGCCGGGTCGGGGTCGGGGTTCGGGGTCGCGCCGCGGACCCGCTGACGCGCCCGGCTGGCGAGCTTCTTGGCCGCCGCCGGCGTGCGGTCCACGATGGGCGCGATCTGCTCGAACGGCAGGCCGAACATGTCATGCAGGACGAACGCCAGCCGTTCGGCCGGGCTCAGGGACTCCAGCACCACCAGCAGCGCCAGCCCGACCGAGTCGGCCAGCAGCGCCTCCTGCTCCGGGTCGCGAGCGTCCGCGCGGCTGATCACCACGTCCGGCAGGCGGTCGTCCAGCGACTCCTCGCGTCGCGACTTGCGGGCGCGCAGCATGTCCAGGCACACCCGGCCGACCACGGTGGTCAGCCAGCCGCCCAGATTGCCGATCTCACCGGAGTCCGAGCGCGCCAGCCGCAGCCACGCCTCCTGCACCGCGTCCTCGGCCTCGCTCAGCGACCCGAGCATGCGGTAGGCGACCGCCTTCAGGTGGGGGCGGTGCCCCTGGAACCGGTCGGCCAGGAAGTCATGGGGCGTCACGATCGCATTCCTCTCCATCAATGAACGTCATATCGATGACGCGGCGAACCTCGCAAAGGTGACCGCGTCACCTTTGCGAGGGACCGTCCCGTCATGCCGGCGACCGGCACACACGCACTGACGAGGGGTTGCCGACGATGGGCAGGACGGATGTTCACGGGACGGTCGCGGACGGCTTCGAGCAGGTACGCGAGGAGTTCGCCGCGGCTCAGGCGGACCAGGCAGGGGCGCAACTGGCGGTCTACGCGCACGGCCGGCTGGTGGTCGATCCGTGGGCCGGGGACGAGGTGCGCGGCGACACGCTGACCGGCGTCTACTCCTCCACCAAGGAGGCCGCGACGCTGGTGGCCGCGCTGCTGGTGCAGGAAGGGGCGCTCGGGCTCGACGAGCCGGTGGCGCGGCACTGGCCGGAGTTCGCCGCCGCGGGCAAGGGCGGGATCACGCTGCGGGACGTGCTGACCCACCGCTCCGGGTGATCGGGATGGATGGTGTACGAGGAGCGCGTCCGGGCCCCGTACGGGCTGGATCTCTTCATGGGGTTGCCCGAGGGGGAGGAGGGCCGGTTCCGGCCGGTCCAGTGGTGGGCGGCCACCCCGGAGCAGGAGGCCGCGTTCTGGTCGGACCTGCCCGGCGCGCACAGCATCCTCGGCATCGGGTACGGCCTCAACAGCACGCCGCCGCTCGATCAGGTGGCCTTCGCCAACACCCGCGCCGTCCGCGCGAACGGCCAGGCGTCGGCCGGCGGGGTGGGCAGCGCGCGCGGGCTGGCCGGGCTGTACGCGGCGGCCGTCTGGGGCCTGGACGGGCGGCCCCCGCTGCTCAAGCCGGACACCGTCGCCGAGTTCGCCCAGCTGCACTCCACCGGAGGCGACCTGGTCTGCGGCGACCAGGGCGACTACGCGCTCGGCTTCCAGGCCAAGGGGCTGCGGTACGGGTTCCTGAGCGCGAACGCCTTCGGGCACGACGGGTCGGCGGGTTCGGAGGCGTTCGCCGACCCGCGCGGCGGCATCGCCTTCGGCTACACCCGGCGCCGCTTCGGCTTCGGCTGGTCCTACCCGGAACACGACCGCCTGGCCGCCGCCGCCCACCGCGCCACCGTTCAGCGCGCCGCCCTCCACCCGGCTGCCGTCCACCCGGCTGCCGTCCACCCGGCTGCCGTCCACCCCGCCGCCGACCACCGCGCCGTCTGAGGAGCCGCACCATGACCACGCACACCGCTCCCCGTCCAGGGAGAAGCGGCCTCCTGCTCGCCGACACCTTCCCCGCCGGCCCCGCGCGCAACAGGGCGCTCGGCGTGTACGGCGCGATGGGCGGCCTGGGCTCGGTCGCCGGGCTGTTGCTGGGCGGCGCGCTCACCGAGTACGCGGGCTGGCGGTGGATCATGTTCGTCAACATCCCCATCGCGCTCCTGGTCCTGGCCGGAACGTTCGCCCCGGTGCCCGGCACCTGGGAGCGGGGCGGGCTCGACCTGCCGGGCGCGGTCACGGTGACGCTGGCCCTCGGCTCGCTGGTGTACGCGATCAATAGCCTCTCCCTGACCTTCGGCGCGGTCGCCGTCGCGCTGCTGGTGGCGTTCGCGTTCATCCAGCGCGGCGCGCGCAGCCCGATGCTGCCGCCGGGGGTGCTGGCCGACCGCGGCCGGGCCGGCGCCAACCTGGTCATGCTGCTGATGGGCGCCGGGCAACTGGCCACCTTCTACTTCCTCACCCTCTACATGCAGTCGATCGAGCAGTACTCGCCCATGACCACCGGCCCGGCGTACCTGCCGTTCGCCGTCGGCATCGGCATCGGCTCCGGCGTCATCGGGCCTCGGCTGCAGGCCCGTGCCTCCACCCGGATCGTCCTGGTGACGGGGATGGCGGTGGCCGCCGCGGCGATGGGCTGGTTCAGCCTGCTGACCCCTGGCCAGAACCCCCTCCTCGTGCTGCTGCCCGCCCAGCTCGCCGGCGGCATCGGCCTGGGCATCGGCTTCGTCGCGGCCACCATCGGCGGCGTGCGGGGCGCGCGCCGCACCACTCCGGCATCGCCTCCGGGCTGGTCAACATCAGCCAGCAGATCGGCGGCGCCCTCGGCCTGGCCGTCCTGGCCGGCATCGCCGTCGAGGCCACCGCGAGCCGACCGGCGGGCACGCCGCTGCCAGACGCGCTCACCAGCGGCTACACCGGCGGCATGCTAGGCGCGGGCGGCTTCTACCTGGCCGCGATCCTCACCGCCGTCCTCCTCCTGCGGCCCCGGGCAGATCGCGGCAGCACGCCGTCCCGCACACCGGCAAGACGCTGACCCAAATCCGGCGACGTGCGAATCTTCACCGCGAAGCTGACCGATATTCACGGAGACAGTAGAGCGTTACTTTTCTGACGCTCGATGCCGGAAGAGGCTGAAGCGCACGCATCACGTAAGTGAGAATCCCGCAGGAGGATGGCGTGGCGACACCCGCAGCCCCGAACGTCCCGTTCCTCGACGTCCTGGACCCCGCGTTCGACTTCGAGGCCCCGGAGGTCTACGCAGCGCAGGCGGAGAGCTGGTACGCCAACAGCCCCTTCGGCCTGCTCGTGCTCCGCTACGAAGAGGCCAACGACCTGTTGCGCGACCGCAGGCTCACCCACGACGGCCGCCGCTACATGGAGACGCACGGCATCACCGGCGGCCCGATCTACGACTGGTTCGTGCCGATGATCGTCAACCATGACGGCGTAGAGCACCGCCGCCTGCGCGGCCTGATGAACAAGGCGTTCACCGCCCGCCGGATGGCCCTGCTTCGGCCGTTCATCCACGAGCAGGCCGAGCGGCTCACCGGCCGCCTGGACGACGGCGGCACGCACGACTTCGTCGCCGAGTTCGGCATCCGGCTGCCGCTCGCCGTCATGTGCCGGCTGCTCGGCGTGCGGCCCGAGGACTACGACCACTTCGGCACCTGGACCGCCGACCTCGGCCTGGTCTTCAGCCTGTCGGGCGGCGACGACATCGTGGCCAGGCTGGAGGCCGCGGTCAACGGCCTGAACGACTACGCCGACCACCTGATCGACGACAAGATCGCGCACCCGGCCGACGACCTCAGCTCCGACCTGGTCGAGGCGTACCAGGCGGGCGACGGCCAGGTCAGCCGGGACGAGCTGCGCAACCTCCTGGTCACCCTCGTGTTCGCCGCCCACGACACGACCCGCCACCAGCTCGCCAACGCCATGATCGCCTTCTCGCGGCACCCTGACCAGTGGACGCTCCTCAGCCGGCAGCCGGAGCTGGCGCCGCAGGCCGTCGAAGAGGTGATGCGCTGGCAGCCGTCGTCGGGCAGCGTCTACCGGTTCGCGGCCGAGAGCTTCGACTACAAGGGGCTCGCGGTGGAGAAGGGGATGTACCTCACGATGTGCGTGAAGGCCGCGCAGCGGGATCCGCGGGCGTACAAGAACGCGGGGCGGTTCGACATCACCGAGGTCAGGGACGCGCCGCCGCTGCAGTTCGGCGCGGGGCCGCACCACTGCCTGGGGGCCGCGCTGGCGCGTGTCGAGGTGGGGGAGGCGTTGTCCGTCCTCGCCGCGCGGCTGGGGCCGCCGTCGGTGGCGGGGCCGGTGACCTGGCCGGGGCCGCTCGGGATCCAGGGCCCGGAGAAGCTGCTGCTGCGCTTCGGCTAGATGGGAGTTACCGGGTCGGCTGATCGGAGACCTCCCAGACGCGCGCCGCCTCGTCCGCGGCGCGCAGCGGGGCGTACATCCGCTGCCCGGCGGGCCGCGGACGTTTCCGCAGGGCGGCGGTGCCGGCTCCTGCGATTGGACGCCCTGCCGGATGAGGGCGGCCAGGCCTTCGAGGTAGTCGATCCGGCCAGCGCGGGATGTCCCAGGCGCAGGAGACCTGCGGGGAGCGCTTCATCGCAGGTGTCAGCAGGGGAGAAATCTATCTTCGGACACCAGTAAATATTGGTGTTAAGGATGAAAGGCAGCACTGATCACCACATGCCGCCTTTATCCCCCCAGACTGCACCCATCAGTGCGCATCCTGGTCGGAGTGGTGGACGTGATCAGTGTGCGTTCGCGTGTCCTATCAGCGGTTACTTGTCTCGTCACGGGCGGCGTGTCGGCCATCACGCACACAGCGTCCGCGGAGACGGCCCCGCTCGACTGCATTCCCAGCACACCGTAGGCGGAGCCGAGTCCGACGACATCGCCCACGGGTTCCGGCCCCGAGCCTGGCGGGCCGGACCAAAACCGTGGAGCGAACGACCCGGGACCCGAAGCGCGAGCCCCTCCTTCGCCCGTTCCGGACCGTTGAATGACCATTTCAAGCGGGTTCCCATCGATCAGTTGGAGCGCGATCCTCAGGTGAGAGAGCTCCAGAACGCGTGGCGGGCGATGAACACGGCGATCATCGCCATTCGCGAGTTCTCCGGATACTCCGCGAGAGCCGACGAGGATGAACGGGAAGGGGGGCTCCTCGTCACCGAATCCCGGTCCGGGTGATCAGTGCGGCTGGACGATCCGCCGTGCTCCTTCGCCTGGCCTGTCCGACCGTCACGAACGCCCATGCCGCGCCGCGGTCCTCGGCTCGGCGGAGGTGCAGACCTCCAGCGGGCCCTCACGCGTCGTGCACGGCCTGAACCAGGCCGCTGTCACCGCCCGACGCACCCTGCCCTGGAGCAACGGCCCCATGTGCACCATGAAGACGGCCGGGCCGACCTCGATCCACTCCGCCGACGAGTCCTGATCACGACAAGATCGAGCGCCACAGCCCAGCAACTTGCCGCTCAGCACCCGAGCCTTCTCGCGCGCGAGCCCATCGCGGCGTGGCCGCCGACTGCGGCCGGGCTAAGCGATCAAGGTGTACCAGCCCTGGCCGGTACCGACGTACTGGATGTCGGAATCCACCCAGGTATGGAAGACGACTGCGCCATCGGCCAGCTGCGTGACGATGTCCACCGCGGGCATGCCGGCGATCTCGGTGATGCGGTTGTCGGCGGACAAGTAGACCGCCTTCTGCTCAAGCACACCGGCGATCTGCCCATCGTCCCGCACGACCGCGGAACCCATCTGACGATGACCATACATCCCGGGAAACTTCACCCATCGCTCACCGTCGAGCCGCCACTGCGTTATGTGATGGCTGATGATGGCCCTCGAACCGTCAGGCGACAACTGGAGGCTGCCGATGGTCGTCGGCGGCAGATCCTTCCAGGACTTACCGCCGTCTGCGCTCACGGAGGTGCGCATCTCGTTCTCGCCGGTGGTGCGGGTCAGCCAGATCCGTCCGTCGCCGCCCTGCTGGACGATGGCAGGGCGCCCAGGAAACGGTGGTCGCGGCGAAACCGGGCCGGTGCCCAGCCGAATCAGCGTGAACTCGCAGTTCTCGTCCGGACGCTCGAGCATGCCGGTGTCCGGGCACGCATAGGCATGGTCGCCCAGCCGGGTTCCGAAGTTGTCACCCAGATTCGCTGCGAGCTGGGTCTCCAGTGGAGGCTCGCTCAAGGGGTACCTGGACCAGGTGTCCCCCTGATCGCGCGTCAGGTGGATCTCATCGCGGGTGACAAGGGAGACGGTGGTGGCGTTGAGCGGCAACCATCGAGGGGAGTCGTCGAGCCCGGTGTTGTACTCCATCTCGCTTGTTCGCCCGGGCATGGTCACCCGCTCCCAGGTCTTGCCTCCGTCCGCCGTGACACCCAGAGCGGACCGGCAGGACTCCTTCAGCGGATAGGTCTCCGGGCACGCGTCGACGTACGCCCACGCATGATGCGCATCGATGAGTATCACCCTTTTGTCCAGAGCGAAGTCGACGCCCGGGATGGCGACCTCACGGGCGGCCCGATCCCAGGTGTTCGGGATCGGGCCACGCGGACCTGACGCCTCGAGATCCGGCGCGCACGCCGAAAGGACGGCGGCTGACATCGCCGCCGCAACGATACGTGCCATCGGTTTGACCACAGGAGAAGTATCGAGCAGCGGAGCGGTCCAGCGTCTCCGTACGATGGCTCAACAGCCCATGAGTGGCCTACTCAGGTACTTCTTCAGGGACCATCCGATCCTTCTTGCCGTTGACGGTCATGGAGGCGTAGGCGCCGGGGCCCATGTCACTGGTGGCGGATTCGACCAGGGCCGTTGAGCCGGGCCCGGGCCCGGGCCGGGGCGCGCAGGGTGTCGTGGACCGCGGATGCCACGCCGGTGCCGATCAGCAGCTCGACGGGGTCGATGCCGAGTTCGTGGGCGAGTTCGTCGAGGGCGCTTTCGAGGGAAGGTGGCGGTGGAGTAGCCGGGGCCGCGCATCGGGGTGGGCGGCGATCACGGTGTGCGGCCGGTAGCGGGCGGCGTTGCCGGACGCGCCGCCGGCGAACGGCGAGATGACGCGCCCGTCGGTGGCGGGGATGCCGAAGACGGTGGCGAGCTCGTCGCGGGTGCCCGAAGTTCGCGCGTACCGCGTCGGCGCGAGAACTGGCGGAGGCGTCCACTCCGTCGGCAGTAGAGGTGGAGTGGGCGACGAGGCTCAATCACCTCAAAAAAATTAAGATCAACATCATAAAAGTTAACGCCGCATCGGATATAACTTCAAGTATGACGGAAGAGACGATGGACTGGCAGGAACTCACCAGCCTGACCCGGGGCCGGCCGTTCGTCGTCGAGCGGGTGCGCCTGGCAGACAGCGGCGTCGCGATCGAGGGCGAGTTCGAGCTGCCGCAACTGGCGCAGCTCAGCGTCGAGGATCAGGTCTTCGTCACGGCGTTCGTACGGTGCCACGGTTCCATCAAGGAGATGGAACGCATCTTCGGGGTGAGCTACCCGACGATCAAGGGACGGCTGAAGCGGATCTCGGAGACGCTCGACTTCGTCGAGACCGATCCGTCCCCATCGCGGGCCGACATCATCGATCGGCTGCGCCGTGGCGAGATCACCGCACAGCAGGCCCTGTCCGAGTTGGAGGGCCGGTCATGATGCCGCAGTTGGTGACCGTACGGGTCGAACGCCCAGACCAGCGGGCCATCCGGATCTGGGTGCCGGTCCTGCCCGTGGTGCTCGTCCTCTCACCGGTCATGGTCCTGGCCGTTCTGGGCGCGGCCGTGGCCTGCCTCGTGTTCAGCATCAGCTTGGTGCGCGCGCTCGGCACCGGCTGGCGCGTCGTCTCGGCGTTGCCCGGCACCCGGGTCGACGCCGAATACAGCCGTACGGCGGTGCTCGTATCCATCCGGTAGGAGAGGTTTCGATGAACGAACAGCGCAAGGACGTCCTCGACATGCTGGTCGAGGAGAAGATCACTGCCGAGGAGGCGGAGCGGCTCCTCGTCGCGCTCGAACGGGACCAGTCGCCGGCGGCTTCGCGCATCGAGCCCCGGCCGAAGGGCAGGGCGAAGTACCTGCGGCTGGAGATGGAGTTTCTCGAGGACGGTGAGTCAGGGCGGCTCAACGTGCGGGTGCCGCTGCAACTGCTGCGAGCCGGTGTACGGCTCGTCGCCCTGATCCCGCCGCGGGCGCTGGATCGGGCCAACGCCGAGCTGGTCAAGGCGGGCGTGCCGATCGACCTGACCCAGCTCAAGCCCGCACAGCTGGAGGCGCTCGTGGAGCACCTCGACGAGACGATCGTGGAGATGGAGGCGCCCGATGGCCACCTGCGCGTCTTCTGCGAGTGAGGAGAGACCATGACCAGCCAGCGATCCCACAGGACCGGCATGGTCCCCGTGGACGATACGGCCTTAGCCGTCACTGACACCGGCGGCGACGGTGTCCCCGTGATCTACCTCAACGGCCACGCCGCCGTTCAGCGGCAGTGGCGGCGGGTCCTCGCCGAGTTGGGGCCGGATTGGCGGCATGTCACCTACGACATGCGGGGGCGTGGTAAGTCGCGGCGTTCGGCCGACTATTCGTTCGAGACGAACATCCGCGATGTCGATGCTGTCCTCGCAGCCCAGGGTGTGGTCCGGGCGGTGGTGGTGGGCTGGTCCTATGGAGCGTTCGTCGCGGCGCACTGGGCCAGCAGGAATCCGGCTCGTACCGTGGGCGCGGTCCTGGTGGAGGGCGCGCAGCCCTATGACTGGTTCGACGAGTCCATGGAACCGGGGATGCGCAAGATATGGAAGCGGATCTGGTGGCCCATGCAGCTGCTGCGCCCGTTCGGCATGGCTCCACGGATGACCGGCGACCAGCTGGCAGACAGCAACATCGAGGTCGGCAAGATCGCCCGCGAGCGTGACCTGGGCCCTGTGCTGGACGCCATCACCGTCCCGGCGCGCTACGTGGTCGCTTCCGGGGAGTCCTTCGGGAGCCAAGGCGGGCACGAACAGGTACGCGCCAGCCTCCCCGCTGTGACTGCCCGCAATCCGAACATCCAGATCAGCGCGAAAGTCGCCAGCAACCACGGTTCGATCCTGCGTAAGGACTATCGCGCCATCGCCGAGGCCGTACGCGAGGTCGCCGCCCTCGACCACGAGGGGAATTGAAGACGCCACCGTCACGGCGAATCTCGCACGGGAGACCCTTCCTGGCCATGTGACCGCCCCGCGAGGTCGCCGGCCCACTGGGCCACGGCCTCGCCGTCGCGTCCTGGGCGTGTGCTGCCGGCGATGACCGCCATGGTGCCGCGGTCAGTCGTGCAGCGGGCAGGTGCATCTGGTCGGCCCGTCCGGCAGCGGGCCGAGGTCGTCGTCGCGCCCTGCCCGCAGGCGCGGCTGCTGCGCCATCGGACGGCCGTCGGCCGACCGGAACTGGCCGCCTTTGGAGCCCCAGCGCTGCGGCCAGCCCTTCGGCGAGTCCTCCCAGTTCTCCTGGCGGCCGTAGACGGTGCGATCCAGCAGTCCGTACGAGGGCGCCATCGCCTCGTTGCCGCGGCCGGAGGTCCAGTAGGTCTCACACACCTGGTCACCGTCGCGCAGGTAGCAGACCAGGATGCCGAAGTACCGGCCGGCGATCAGCCGGTCCACCGACTCCCGCGGCACCGAGTACCAGGGAACGGTGTAGCCCATGAAGTCGCGGTATCGGGAGCTCTCCTCGTACGAGCCCTCGGACAGGACCGCGTAGCTGACGTCGCGGGAGTGCAGGTAGGCCAGCTCGTTGACGTGGGAGGTGTTGAAGGTGCAGCCCTCGCACTGCTGGGCGGCGGGCCGGCCGGGGTGCCACATGTGAAAGTAGGCGATCAGCTGGGACCGGCCGTCGAACAATTCGATCAACGGCACCGGCCCCTTCGGCCCGGTCAGCGGTGTCCGTGGATCGACCGCGACCATCGGCAGGCGGCGCCGGGCGGCGGCGAGTGCGTCACCCTCACGGGTGTGGGCCTTCTCCCGGATACGAAGCCGGTCCAGCTCGGCCTGGAACACGGCCCGGTCGGTGATCGGGGGCTTGGGCGCGTCGCCGATCGGTGAGGCGTCGGGCTGGACGGGCCGGTCGCTCATGGTGAATCCTCTCGAAGGTGCAGGCCTGGCAGGATGCCGTGCGGGTCGTGAGCCGCTTTCACCCGCTCCAGCCTGGCAAGGTTGCCGCCCCAGTAGGAGCGTCCAGGATCGGCGAGAGTGGGATCGGGGAAGTTGGGGTACACGCCGCCGCTGGACCAGGGCTGGACTGTCTGCCAGGAGCGCCGCAGCCAATCACTTTCCGGCGGGACGGCGCCGGGCGGTGCCGGCCGCAGCGTGGCGGTGTGTTTGAGCAGAAAGCGCTCGCTCCGATGCGGGAACGCTGTGGCATGCGACGGGACGCGGTTGTAGGCGCCACCCCACGGCGTGAGGTCGAGTTCGCGGGACTCGCCGGCCCGCCGGTCGGCCACCAGCTGATCGACCAGGACGTCGAGCGGTCCCGGCGGTATGTCCTGCCGGAAGAAGCCGGACCTGCTGAACAGGTGCCCGCCATCACCGCCGGGCACGCGCGCGGCAAGCGTGGCTTGCGTGTCCGTCCACGACGCCTGCCGGCGCCACCGGCTCCTCGGGCGTGCCCCGGCCGTGGCGATGAGGTCGTCGAGCAGGTCGTCGGTGTGCGCGGGCGACAACCCGGCGGACACTCCGAACAGGCTCACCCGCGCCCGCCCGTGCTGCTCGGCCGGGACGGTGAGCAGCAAGCTCACGGCGAGTTCGTCCGGTGCGTCCGGGCTCCACCTCTGCCAGGCATCGATGACCTGGGCGGCGTGCCGGTAGTCCCACCGCAGCTCCACCGCGGTGCACCGCGGGGAGGAAACCGGCGCGAACGTCAGCTCCGTGACGACGCCGACCCCCGCGGCACCACCGCCTCTGAGGGCCCAGAACAGGTCGGCCTCCTCACGCTCGTCGCAGTGGGCGAGGCTGCCGTCCGCGCGGACGACACGCGCGCCGACGAGCCGATCACAGGTCAGCCCCCAGACACGGCCGAGGAAGCCGAGACCGCCGCCGAGGGTCAGCCCGGCGATGCCGACGGAAGGGCCGCTCCCGGCGGGCAGGGTGCGGGCGTGCCGGTCGAGGCGCCCGTACACGTCGGCGAGCCGCGTACCTGCGCCGATGTGCACATTCCCGTCTTCGAGGGAGACTCCGGTGAGCTCGCCGAGGTCAATGAGCAGTCCGGTGGTGGTGGAGCGCCCGGCGAAATCGTGTCCGCCGCTGCGTACCGCCACCGGCAGGCCGTTGTGCTTGGCGAAATCGAGCGCGACCACGACGTCGGAGGCCGCCAGGCAACGCACCACCGCCTGCGGGCGAACCTCACCGAAGCGCTGCCCGGCCGGTCTGAACGCCGCGTCGTAGCCGGCGGAACCGTCGATCAGCACGACGCCGGTGACCCGCCGCGCCAAGTCCCGCCAGGCCCGGGCCGGCAGCACGTCGGCTCCGCTCGGTTGCCCGTCTCTGATCACGGGTTTCACCCTAGGCAGCCAGGAGCTCACAGGACATGGCCATCGAGGCGTACCCAGGTGATCGTTGGACGCGATTGTAAAGTGAGCGGCGTGCATTCCTTTCGATCGGAAAGTGACCTGGACGACCTCGACTGGAAGCTCATAGAGGAGTTGCAGGCCGACGCCCGGCTGTCCTACAACGAACTGGCCCGGCGGGTGCATCTGTCCGCGCCGGCCGTCGCCGAACGGATCCGCCGCCTGGAACGACGCGGCGTGATCGTCGGCTATCAGGCACAGATCGACCCCGTCGCGGCCGGCTTCCCCATCCAGGCCTACATCGAACTGCGCTGCGCTCCGAGCTCCTGCCTGCTGAAGAGCTCAGCCGCCGAGGACTACCCGGAGGTGGTCGAGATCGACAAGCTGAGCGGGCAGCACTGCTCGATGCTCAAGGTCAGGGCCTCGTCGCTGGCGCATCTCGAAGGCGTGCTGGAGCAGATCGGCAAGCACGGCCAGATGGACACCCACATCGTCCTGTCCACGCAGTACCACGACCCGCGCGTGCGCCGGAACCATCCCGACCGGCCCGTGACCGCCTCCGCGGGGTGGACGCGCCGCACTGCGGGAACCGCGAACTCGTCGGACTGAACGCCTGCCGGGCGGAGCCCCGAATGACCTGATCAGCGTGACGATGGTGTCAGCAGACCTTCCGGTACGGGAGCTCCGGCACGTAACGCGACCAGTCGGCCGCCGGCGGGGAACCGCCGACGCGGGCGCACAGCAGGGCCGCCGCCCGTTCCGCGTCGGTGGTATGGGCGAACAGCACGCCGTCGCTCGTCAGAGCGTGGAGCGTGGCCCCGTCGGCGGAGAAGGCGAGGGCCAGCACGGGACCGGCGCCCCCCGGGAAAGGCAGGTCGGCGGCCTGCCCCGTGGACGTGTCCCGCACGCGGACCCGCTGGGCGCTGTCCACCGTGGCCAGCGTGCGCCCGTCGGGCGAGGACGCGGCCAGCTCGACGCCGGAGTCGCCGATCAGTGGCGGCTCGACGAGGCGGCCGGTCGTCAGATCGGCGAGGTAGAGGGCGTTGACGCCGGTCAGGGCGTAGCGGGGATCGGGCGCGAGACCGTCCAGGGCGATGCCGATGTCGCCGGTGCCGACGCGCCGGACGATCTTGCCCGACCCTGCGTCGACGAGCACGAGCCCGTCGTCGTCGAGCACCACCAGCCGCCGCCCGTCGGGGAGGAAGGCGAACGGCCCGCGGGCGGGTGAGGTCGTGTGCGCGAGCCGCCATGAGGGCGCGGCGGTCCAGAGCTGGACGACGGGCTCGCGCCGGCAGGTGCCCGCCGCGGAGTAGGTGGCGCTGACGGCGATCGTCTTCCCGTCGGGGCCGAACCCGACGCCGCTGACCTCCCACAGGTCGCCGCGCCGGCGAGGCGGGCGTTTCAGGAGACGGGCCAGTTCGCGGCCGGTGGCGACGTCGCTCACGCGGACCGCCCCGTCCGGCGTGACGGCCGCGAGGCGGGTCCCGTCCGGGCTGAGGCTCACCCCCTGGAACACGTGTTCGGGCAGCTCGGCGCAGGGCGACGGCTCGTTCACGGCGCCGGGCGAGGGGGCGGCGAAGACGATGGCCGGGCCCACCTGGCGGCGAGTGGCGAGATCCCACGCCCTGACGCCGTCCGGTCCGTACGTGGCCGCACGCCCGGCCCGCACCGCGAGCGCCGCGTGCGTGGCCTCCTCGCCCAGCCCCGACAGCCGTGGCGGCGCCGTGTAGGACGACAGGTCCGCGTAGCGCACCCCTCCGGGCCGCACCGTGTAGGCCAGGCCGCGCGCGTCCCCCGTGAACGCCAGCTCCTCCACCTGCGACGGCAGGCTGAAGACCACGGTCGCCTGCCTGCTCGTGCGCAGGTCCAGCAGCCGGATCGCGTCGTCCGCCACGCTCGCCAGCCACCGCCCGCCCGCATCCAGGGCGAAGTCGTCCACGCGCTGCCCCGCGCCCGGGTGGCCGGTGCGCTCGGCGCCGGTGCCCGCGTCCCAGAACCGCAGCTCGGCGTCGTGCGTGAGGAGCGTCCTGCCGTCCGGGGTGAACCGCAGTGCCGACACCTGGCCGTGGTACGGCTCCTGCTCGCCTGCGGGGAGCGGGACGTCGATCGTACGCGTGGCACGGCCCGACGCGAGGTCCACCAGCTCGACGCGGTGGCGCACGTCGGCGAGCGCGAGCGTGCCGCCGTCGGGGCTCAGGGCGACCGCCGTGACGTTCTGCTTGTTCAGGGAGGCCACCAGGGCGCCGTCCGGCAGATCGATGACCGAGACGGGCCTGTCGGACTGATGGGTGAGGATCACCGCCCGGTCACCGCGGGCGTTGAAGACCGCGTCGTTTCCTCCTAGATCGAGTTCACGGCGCAGCCCGCCCCCGCGGACGTCGAACAGGCGCGTGGTGAACTGCGTGGAGTCGAGAGCCACCAGGAGGGACGCGTCCGGGGAGAGGAAACTGCCGGCGCAGCAGCGGGGCGACCGTACCCGGCCCAGGGTCTCGCGACTCGCGGGATCCCGCACCGTCGCGCCGTCGCCGTTCCAGGTCAGGACGTGGCCGCCCGGCACGGCGACGTACTCGCCGTCGATGCCCGTGCTCACGTCGGCCTGCCCCAGCGAGGCCAGCAGGCCGACCCGCGCCTCGGGCACCGGCGAGACGCGCCAGGCGGCGACGCTGAGCGACAACGCCGTGGAGGGGGCGTGCAGGCGCAGCTCCGGCACCCGCGCCGCCAGCCTGCGGGCGATCGCCTCGTCGCGCTGCGCGGTGACGACGCGGCGCTGCGTCTCGGCCACCGTGCCCAGGACGGCCGTCACCGCGAGCAGCACGGCCAGCGTGATCAGCGACAGCCGCCTGCGACGCCGGCGGCGGCCCGCCAGCGCGGCGGACGCGGCCAGGAACTCCCGCTCGAGCCCGTTGAGCCGCAGGTTCCGCCTGGCCTGCCCTGCCCACCGGTTGTCGCGTTCGAGTGCCGAGCCCTGGTGCAGGTCGGCGTCCTTACGTCCGTGGGCGGCCCAGGCCCGTGCCGCGTCGCGCAGGCGTTCGTGATCGGCCAGCCCCGGCCGCTCCTCGGCCAGCCAGCCGCGCAGCCGCGGCCACGCGACGGGCAGCGCGGGAGCGGCGATCCGGATCTCGGTCCCGGCCCCCGTTCCGCTGCTGGTGCCGGTCGCGGTCAGGAACGAGGCCCGGCACAGTGCCTCGACGGCGGCCGGCACCGCAGGGTCGTCGCCCAGCTCGTCCAGGGCGGCGGATCTGAGCTGGTCGCCCGGCCCGGCGAGCCGTACCAGGATTCCCGGCACGGCGGCCTGCACCGGCTCGGGCAGCGCCGCGAACACCAGCTCGGCGCGCTCGCCCAGCGGCGGCTCCACCGGGTCGTCGCGCGACCCGACGGCACCGGCCGCGCGGTTGCCCGCCTCCGCCAGATCTTGCCGGTCCGCCCGGCGTTCGAGCAGGCTCAGCAGGAGGTCTCGCGCCGTCGGCCGGTCCTCGGGACGTTCGGCCAGCCCGGCGGGCACGAGCGAGCGAAGCGGCTCGGGGAACTCCACGGTGTGCGCCTGCGCCCGGTACGGCGGGCGGCCTGACGCGGCGTAGAGCAGCACGGCCGCCCAGCCGTAGACGTCGGCCTCCGGCCCCGCGGGGACCCCGCGTAACACCTCGGGCGCCATGTACAGCGGGGTCCCCACGGCGCCGCGGGTGCCGGAGGTCACCGAGCCGGTCAGCAGCCGGGCGATGCCGAAGTCGATCACCCGCGGCCCGTCCGGGCCCAGCAGCACGTTGTCCGGCTTGAGGTCGCGGTGCACCACGCCCGCACGGTGCACGGCCACCAGGGCCGTGGCCACCCCCACCGCGAGCCGGTGCAACTGGTCGCCCCGCAGCGGCCCGTGCCGCTGGACGGCGGCGCGCAGGCTCGGCCCGGGCACGAACTCGCTGACGATGTACGGCCGCTCGGCCGCGAGATCGAAGTCCACGATCCGGGCGGTGCAGAACGGTGCCACCCGCGACAACGCGGCCACCTCGCCGTCCGGCGGACGCAGCCCGGCGGACGCGGCGTGCAGCACCTTGACGGCCACCCGCTCGCCCGAGGGCCCGTACGCCTCGTAGACGACCCCCTGCCCGCCCGCGCCCAGCCGGCCCGCCAGGGCGTAGGCGCCGACACGCGCGGGATCGCCCGCCACGAGTGCGCTCGATGTCATGATCCATTGTGCGCGGGAACCCTCGGTCCGGGGAAGGCTGGGGAAGAGTCATGTCCCCGGAGAAGAGAGCCGCAGAATCCGCCGCCCCGAAGCGTGGACGACGCCGTCGCGTGGTGATCGTCTGATCCTTCCCTCGGCTACTTCGGCCCCGCTCGGCTGCGAGAACCAGCGCACCGCTGGAGTGCTGCTCGCCGCGTTCATGGTCGCTGTCGCCGACGAACTCAAGACCCTCGGGCTTCTTCGGTCTCGCCAACCGCATCGTCCTGGTCGTTCGTCTCGCTGTGAGGGGAAGGCCCGCCCTTGTCCCCTATGCGGCTAAAGGTGCAGGGCTCGGGCGGCGGCCCAGGCTCTCGGGAGGCCGAATTCGGCGACGCCGCGGAGCAGGTCGCGCAGGGTGTCGTCGGTGGCGCCCGCCGCTTTGGCGAGCTCGGCGTGCAGGCGCAGGGATTCCCCGAGCGTCTGGTAGAAGACGTCCACCACCAGGCAGGCGATGGCCCGCTCCCGGACGCTGAGGTGCGGACGCGCCCAGCGCTGGGCCAGCTGGTCCTCGGTGAAAGCGGCCAGGCCAGGATCCACGTTCTCCAGGGCGTGTACGGCTCGCGCGAGCGGCCCGGCGAGCGGCGTCGGCTCGACGGGCTTGTCGTCCCGCGCCTCCGGCAGGCCGAGTTCGGTCAGGCGCTGGAACGCGGTGACCAGGATCGGATAGCCGGCATAGGGCGCCAGATGCCGGTACAGCTCCCGGATCGCCTCGGCGTCGGCCCCGTGGTCCAGGGCCATCCGCAGGTGCATGGCCAGGGGCTGGCCGAGGTGGGGATGGCACAGGTCGGCGGTGAGGCAGACGAACGCCTTCTCGCGCATGGTCAGGTGGGGCAGGCCCCAGAGGTTGTGGCCCGCGCTCACGGCGCACTGGGCGAAGACGGGGTCGAGGGCGGTCAGGGCTTCGGCGCCGGAGAGCTGGGTCATGATGGTGGGCTCCGTTCAGGACAGGCCGAGCACGCGCATGCGTACGGCGTCGAGGGTGTATTGGGGAACGATGCGCCCCATGGTGCTCATCAGGCGGGATTTCTTTCCGACGGGGTAGCGGGAGCGAGGCTTGCGCGCGGTGAGGGCGTGCAGGACGGCGCGGGCGACGACGTCGGGGCTGGATCCGGTGCGCTCTTCCTTGAGGCCGGCGGTGGTCATGGTGCGGTACGCCTGGCCGTACAGCCGCCGCCCTTCCTCACCGAGCGAGGCCAGGCGGGGCTTGACTTCGTCCTCGAGCTTGTCGACGGCGTCGGTGTGGATGGAGCCGGGTTCGATGAGGACGGCCGCCACGCCGTACGGCTTGAGCTCCATGCGCAGGGCGTCGTTGAGTGAGCGGATGGCATGCTTGGACGAGCAGAGCGGGCCGCCGAAGGGCAGGGTGATCCAGCTCCCGACCGAGCCGACCGTGACGACCCGGCCGCGCGAGGCGCGCAACATCGGCAGCATGGCCTGGGTGACGGCGATCTGGCCGAAGACGTTGACCTCGTATTGCCGGCGCAGCGCGTCCAGGGGGACGAATTCGAGGGGGCCGGTGACGCCGATGCCGGCGTTGTTGACCAGGGCGTCGAGGTGGCCGAGCCGCTGGACGGCGTCGGCGATCTGCCCGGCGTCGGTGACGTCGAGCTTGATCGGGGTGACGGTGGGGCCGAGCGCCTGGCCGTCGGCGTCCTTGCGCACCCCCGCGTGGACGGTGAAGCCCTCACGGGCCAGCAGCAGGGCGGTGGCCCGGCCGATTCCGGTGGAGGCGCCGGTCACCAGCACGTTCTTCGACATGGTGTGATCCTTTCCGCTGTGATCCTGGCCGCGAGCGCTTCGCGAGCGCGGCCGCCCGTACGCGCGAGATCTTCGGCACCCGGCTCGCACCGCCCCTCGCGGGGACCGGGCCGCCACCGCCAGGGCGACGCTCGTGGCCGCTACCTGACCGCCGGCGGGTTCAGGTCGCTTGGTCATGCCCGCACCCTACGAAGATCGCGATGACGGCCGCCTCCGTCGCGTGACTGATGTTCGCTTCGCGGTCGCACCAGTCATGCGACGGAGGCGCTACGCAGGGCCGTGGTCACCAGCCAGCACGGTGCCGTCTTCCGGCACGTGCACCCGTCACGGACCGCGCCGGGCATGCTGCCGGTACGGCTGAGCCTGCCGCGACCGGGCCGCTGCCTCGCCCACGCCGAGATCGAGCGGGCGCCCTGGAGCTGACCTGCCAGCGGCTGGCGGACCCGGCCCAGGCGCACTCGCTGCTCGTCCACACCGGTGAGAGCTACGAGAAGCTGCGGGTGCTGTCCGTCATCGGCGCCCAGACGCTGCGCTGGCCACCCGGAAGGGCCCGCCCCGTTCGAGCTCGACGCCGGCGCTGACGGGTCAGAGCCTGACCGCGGACCAGTCGAGGCCGTCGAGGTTCACCACGATCGCCTCCTGGGTCGTGCGGGCGATGACGACGACGGCCTCGGAGTCCGGGTCGGGGTTCTCCTCGCGGTGCGGGACGAACGGCGGCACGAAGACGTAGTCGCCGGGGCCGGTCCGGATCCGGTGCACCACCGGCTCGTCGCCCTCCACGTCCAGGAAGACGAAGACGGGGTTGCCGGACACCACGTAGATCGCGGTCTCGGACGCCCCGTGGTGGTGGTCGCCCGACGACGTCGAGGCGGCGACATGCGTCTGGCCCATCCACAGGTTCCGCGCGCCGACGGTCTTGCCGCTGACGGCTTCGAGCCGTTTCATCCCCGAGGTCTGCGAGGTCTGGCCGATCAGGCCGCCCGGGGCGACGTGGTGCAGGGTCCGGTGGAACGGGTCGATGTCGCCGGGCACGAGCACGCCGCTGGGCGTGCGGACGAAGCCTCCGTCGGACGGCTGAACAGGCATCAAGCTCCTTTGGCGAGGGATGGCACCCCGATCGGTACCGGGGTCAGTACCGGGGTCGTCAGAAGGCGGCGGAGCACCTGCGACACGCGCCCGGCGACGGTCGGCGCGACGCCCTGGCGGGCCCACAGCGCCAGCGGCAGGGGCTTCGGCCGGGGCAGATCGTCGCGCGGCGCGAGGCCCTCCGGCGTCTGCCCGAGCGTGGCCAGCAGCGCCACGCCCGCGCCGGCGCTGACGGCGGCGTGCACGCCGGCGAGCTGGTTGGCCTCGGCGGCGATGGAGACCGGGATCGAGTGGTGCGACAGGGTCACCAGGGCGCGGTCGCGCAGCGCGCAGGGGTTGTCGAAGGCGACGACGGGTAGCGGCTCGCCGCGCCGGGGCGGCGTCCAGCCGGGGGCGGAGTACCAGGTGAGGGCCAGGTCGCCGACCGGGGTGGCGCGCGGGTCGTCGGTGGGCCCGATGAGCAGGGCCAGGTCGATGGTCCCCGTCGCGAAGCTCTCGCGCAGCTTGGTCCCGCGGTCGATCCTGAACTTGACGCCGTAGCGGGGCGCGGCCCCGTCGAGGGTGGCCGCCAGGTGCGGCAGCAGCTGGGCCGCCGCGTGCTCGGTCGAGCCGATGACGACGGTGCCGCGCGCCTCGTGGTCGAAGCCGCGCAGTGCCTCGTCGTGCAGCGTCAGGATGCCGCGCGCCAGGCTCAGCAGCTTCTCGCCGTCGGCGGTGAAGCGGGAACCGCGGCCGCGCCGCTCCACCAGCGGGCGGCCGATCGCGGTCTCCAGCCGGCGCACGTGCTGGCTGACCGCCCCCTGGCTGAGGTGCAGGGCGTCGGCGGCGCGCTGGAAGCCGCCGGCGTCGGCGACAGCGACGAAGCTGCGCAACGGAGCGATGTCCAGCGTACGGTTCATGCCCGCCACAATACCCATTATTCCTACCAAATGTAAAGGTTTATTAGCCGTCGTGATCGGTGGTGATGAGGAATCGTCGTTGGACACCCCGGCGGACATGACCGCAGGCTGAGGGGCGTGAACCAGCCAGCCACCCTGACCCAGCAGACACGATGTCGCCGGCGAGGCAGCGCCTGCCGTCGCGCCGTTCGCCCCAGCTGAGCGGCTCAGTCCACACGTTCGAAAGGTTCGCACTTTGTCGATCCAGATCCTGGGAATGGTCTCGACCACCTACGGCTCCGAGAGCGCCGGTTGGCGGGGACCCGTCGTCGACCCCGGTTACCTCGCCGACTTCGCCCGCGCCCACGAGGAGGCCGGCTTCGACCGCGCGCTCGTCGCCCACAGCGCCAGCTCGCCCGAGGGCTTCGCCGCGGCCGCCCACGTGCTCTACAACACCGAACGGCTGGGCGTCCTCATCGCCCAGCGGCCCGGCTTCATCCAGCCCACCCTCACCGCGCGCAAGCTCGCGACGCTGGACAACCTCACCGGCGCGGGCCGCGTCGCCATCCACCACATCACCGGCGGCAGCGACACCGACCAGCGGCGCGACGGCGACTTCGCGGGCAAGCAGGCCCGCTACCGGCGCACCGCCGAGTTCATCGAGGTGCTGCGGCGCACCCTCACCTCCGGCGAGCCCTTCGACCACGAGGGGGAGTTCTACCGCTACGAGGGCGCGTTCAGCTCGGTCAAGCCGCAGGGGGAGGTGCCGATCTACTTCGGCGGGCAGTCCGACGACGCGATCCGGGTGGGCGGCCGGTGGGCCGACGTCTACGCCCTGTGGGGCGAGCCCCTGGCGCAGACGCGCGAGCGCGTCGACCTGATCCGCGCCGAGGCCGCGCGGCACGGCCGCGAGATCGGCTTCTCCCTGTCCGTACGCCCGATCGTCGCCGAGACGGAGGACGCGGCCTGGGAGAAGGCCGCCCGGATCCGCCGCGCCTTCGAGGACGAACTCGCCCGCGACGGCGGCGGGACGTGGCGGATCGGCCGCGGCGAGAACACGGCGGTCGGCGCCCAGCGGCTGAAGGACGAGGCGGACGAGAAGCTCGTGCACGACGAGCGGCTCTGGTTCGGCGTCACCCGGCTCACCGACGGCGGCGGCAACTCCACCGCCCTGGTCGGCACGCCCCAGCAGGTCGCCGACGCCCTGCTCAAGTACTACGACCTGGGCATCCGCAACTTCCTGATCCGCGGCTTCGACCCGCTGCGTGACGTGCGCGACTGGGGCGAGGAGCTGGTCCCGCTGCTGCGCGCCGGCGCCGCGGCCCGCGAGGAAGCCCTCATCGCCGCAGGTCAAGGGGGATGAGCGTGAGAAAGGCGATCATCGCCGCCGTCGCGGTGCTCGCGCTCACCGGCTGCGCCTCCCGCGCGGCCGGCAGCGACGGCGTCACCGCGTCCGCGGGCGGCCAGCGCGGCGACACCCTCACCTGGGGCTGGTCGCTGCCCTCCACCTGGGACCCGGTGACCTCCGCGGTCGGCAACGACGTCCACGCGCTGACCCTCGTCTACGAGGGGATCACCGAGGTGAACGCCAAGGGCGAGGCCGTCCCCGGGCTCGCGCACTCGTGGACCTACGCCGAGGACGGCCGCTCGGTCACCTTCCACCTCCGGCCGGGCCTGACCTTCTCCGACGGCACGAAGCTCGACGCGGCCGCCGTCAAGGCCAGCCTGGAACGCGGCAAGACCGCGAAGGACTCGACGATCGCGCCGCAACTGGCCACCGTCGAGAGCGTCACCGCCGACAGCGCCACCGACGTGACGCTGCACCTGACCCAGGTGGACTACCAGATCCCGCTGCTGCTGTCCGGCAAGACCGGGCAGATCGTCAGCCCGGCGGCGTCGCAGGACGCCACGAAGCTGGCCACCCAGCCGGTCGGCGCCGGGCCCTTCATCCTGAAGAGCTACGTGCCCGGGTCGCAGGCCACGCTGGTGAAGAACCCCGCGTTCTGGAACGCGGACCAGATCCTCGTCACGAACTTCGTGCTCAAGCCGACGCCCGACCCGTCCGTGGCGGTCGCGGGGCTCCAGTCGGGCCAGTTCGACGTCGCCGACCTCACCGCCTCGCAGGTCGGCGGGGTCAAGGCCGCCGGATTCCCGGTCGAGACGACCGACGTGCTGCCGGTTCGCGTCCTCGACGTGAACAACACGGTCAAGCCGTTCGACAACCCCAAGGTCGTCCAGGCGATCAGCACGGCCATCGACCGGCAGGCGCTGGTCGAGACGGCCAACTTCGGCTACGGCCAGCCGGTCTGGCAGCCGTTCCCCAAGGGGTACGTCGCCCACGACCCGCGGCTCGACAACCTCTACCCGCACGACGTGGCCAAGGCCAGGCGGCTGCTCGCCGAGGCGGGACACCCGGACGGCATCGACGTCCAGCTCGCGCTGGGCAAGGCCGACGACCCCGTCGGCGAGCTGATCCAGCAGCAGCTGAACGCCGCCGGCATCCGCACCACGCTCACCGTGCAGACGCCGGGCGTCAACAACTACATCACCCGCAGGTACCCGTTCGTGCTCGACCAGTTCAACGCCCGCCAGTCGCCGGTGCAGGCGCTGCAGGTGCTGTTCGGGCCGCAGGGGCTGATGAATCTCGGCAAGACCACCCCCGACCGGCTGCCCGAGGCGGTCGCGAAGGCGAGCGGCCACGACCTGAAGGACCCCGCCTACCCGGCGGCGATCCAGGAGGCCACCAAGATCGCGGTGACGAACATGCCGAACGTGTTCCTGTTCACGGTGACGCGCTTCACCGCGCACACCCCCAAGGTGCACGGCCTGCGGCACTGGGTGGACATCCAGCGCTTCGAGGGCGTCTGGGTGGAGAAACGATGACCGCGCTGAACGGAGTGCGGCTCGTCACGGCGCCCGCGGCCGCCGGGCGGACCGCCGCCGCCCTCGGCCGCGCCCTGCTGATCGCGGTCCCCGTGCTGCTCGTGTCCACCTTCATCACGTTCATGCTCGGCGGGCTGACGGAACAGGACCCCGCGTCGGTCGTGCTCGGCGACTCCGCCACGCCCGCCGACGTGGCCAGGATGCGCGAGGCGTTCGGGCTCGACCAGCCGCTGCCGGTGCGCTACGCGCTGTGGCTGTGGGGCGCCCTGCACGGCGACCTCGGCGCCTCGTGGTTCACGAAGATCCCCGTCGCGCAGAGCATCGCCGAGCGGCTGCCGGTCAGTCTGTCCGTGGCCGCCGGGGCGCTGCTCATCGCCGTCGTGCTCGGCGGCGTGTCCGGCGTCCTCGCCGCCGTCCGGCAGGGCGGCCGGCTGGACCGCGCCGTCACCGTCGTCACCTCCGTGCTGGCCACCGTCCCCGGGTTCGTCGCCGCGATCGCGCTCATCACGGTGTTCTCGCTGCTCATTCCCGTGCTGCCGTCCGGCGGCTGGGCGCCGCCGTCCGAGGGGCTGCTGACCTGGGCTACCTTCCTCCTGCTGCCGAGCGTGGCACTGAGCCTGGACGCCGCCGCGGACGTCGCCCGCCAGCTGCGCACCGGCCTGGCCGACACGCTGCACGAGAACTACATCGTGGGCGCGCGGGTGCGCGGGCTGCCGGGATGGCGCGTCGTGCTCGTGCACGCGCTGCGCAACGGCGCGGGCCCCGCGGTCGCCGTGCTCGGCATGCACGTGCCGCGGCTCGTCGGCGGCGCCGTCATCGTCGAGACCGTGTTCGCGCTGCCGGGCATCGGCGAGCTGACCAAGACCGCGGCGCTCGGCGGCGACGTGCCCGTCGTGCAGGGCGCCCTGCTCGTGACGATCGCCGTCGTGCTCATCTCGTCCGCGCTCGTCAACGTCCTGCTGGTCAAGCTGCGCCCCGCCGCCAGGAGGGAGATATGAGGACCGTCACCGACGCCCTGCGCACCCGCGCGGGCGCCCTCGCGGCGATCGTGCTGGTGGCCGTGCTGCTGCTCACGGTGATCGGGCCCTTCGCGGCGCCGTACGACCCGCTGCGCAACAGCCCCGGCATCCTCCAGCCGCCGAGCGCCGCCCACTGGTTCGGCACCGACTACCTCGGCCGCGACGTGCTGAGCCGGGTTCTGGCCGGCGCGCCGGGGTCGGTGTTCACCGCGTTCGAGGCGGTCGCCATCGGGCTGGTCATCGGCGTCGTGCCCGGCATCACCTCTGTGTACCTCGGGCGCGTCTACGAGTGGATCACCCTGCGGGTCATGGACGGGCTCATCGCCCTGCCCTTCCTGATCTTCGCCATCGCGGTGGCCGCGCTCCTCGGCAACGCCGTCCACCAGGCGATGATCGCCGTCGGCATCCTGCTCGCGCCGTCGTTCTACCGCATCACCAGGGCCGCCGCGCTCAGCCACGCCAACGCGCAGTACGTGACGGCCGCGCAGCTCTTCGGAGCCTCGACGTGGCGGGTGCTGCGCACGCACGTGTGGTCGAAGATCCTGCCGACGCTCGTCGTGGCCACCGCGAACGCCACCGCGGGCGGCCTGCTGATCGTCTCGTCGCTGACCTTCCTCGGCATCGGCGTCGTGCCGCCAGAACCCACCTGGGGCGGCATCGTCGCCAGCGACCTCGGCTACCTGACGCAGCGGCCGTACGGTCCGGTGTTCCCCTCCCTGTTCATCATGGCGACCGTCGGCGCGCTCAACCTGCTCGCCGACGCGATCAGGGACACCAGCGGCGACCACGGGCGTGCGCGGACGCTGATGAGGAGGGGAACGCGCCGTGTCCATCTCGCCTGACTCCGCCACCGCCGTCCGCCCGGTCGCCGACGCGGGGCGCGAGACGCTGCTGTCCGTACGCGGGCTGCGCGTCGGCGTCGCCGACGGCACCGAGGTCGTGCACGGCGTGGACCTCGACATCCCGCGTGGCTCGGCCGTCGGGCTGGTCGGCGAGTCCGGCAGCGGCAAGACCCTGACCTGCCGCGCCATCCTCGGGCTGCTGCCCGCCGGCGTCGAGGTCACCGGGGGAGAGATCACCCTGCGGGGCGCCGAGCTGACCGCCCTGCCCGCCGCCGAGCGGGCGCGCCTGCGCGGCACCCACCTCGCCGCCGTCTTCCAGGACCCGGCCTCGTACCTCAACCCGTCGATCACCGTCGGCGCCCAGCTCGCCGAGGTGCTGCGGGTCAAGGTGGGGCTGGCCCGCCGGGCCGCGCGGCAGCGGGCCGTCGAGCTGCTGCACGCCATGGGGCTGCGCCGCCCCGAGCACGTCTACGCGCAGTACCCCTTCGAGCTGTCGGGCGGGATGCTGCAACGCGTGCTCATCGCGATGTCGATCACCGCTGACCCCGAGCTGCTGATCGCCGACGAGGCGACCACCGCGCTCGACGTGACCGTGCAGGCCGAGGTGCTCGAACTGCTCACGGAGCTGCGCCGCGACCGGGGGCTCACCCTCGTCGTCGTCTCCCACGACCTGGCCGTCGTCTCGCAGCTGTGCGACACCGTCCACGTCTTCCGCGACGGTGGCGTCGTCGAGTCGGGGCCCACCCGGCAGGTGCTGCGCGCCCCGGCCCATCCGTACACGCGCGAGCTGATCGACGACCACGAGCGCTTCGGCATCGACCGGGTGCGTGAGCAAGGGAGCCGCCGATGACCGCACTGCTCGACGTCTCCGGGCTGCACGTCGCGCTCGGCCGCGGACGCAAGCGCACCGAGATCCTGCACGGCGTCGATCTCACGGTGGCGCCCGGCGAGATCGTCGGGCTGATCGGGGAGACCGGCTCCGGCAAGACCACGCTCGCCCGCGCCGTCCTCGGCCTCGCGCAGGCCCGCAGCGGCACCGTCTCGGTGGACGGGCGCGAGGTCGGCGGGCTGCGCGGCGGCGCGTTGCGGGCGTTCCGCCGCAGCGGGGCCGTGCAGTACGTCTTCCAGGACCCGCTGCGCAGCCTCGACCCCGACCGCACCGTCTTCGACACCCTGGTCGAGGGGCTCGCCGTGCGCGGCGGGCACCGGCGCGGCGCGTTGGGGAACGCCGCGCGCCGCGGGCACAGTCGCGCCGAGTTGCGGGAGGCGGCGCAACGCGTCGCGCGGCTCGTCTCGCTGCCGATCGACCTGCTGGACAGGCACCCCGGCGAGCTGTCCGGCGGCCAGCGGCAGCGCGTCGCGATCGCCCGCGCCGTCGCCGTCGATCCGCGGCTGCTGATCTGCGACGAGCCGGTCAGCGCCCTCGACGCCTCGACGCGCATCACGGTCCTCGAACTCCTGACGCGGCTGCGCGAGACCCGCGACATCGGCGTCCTGCTGATCACGCACGACCTCGGCTCGCTCGGCGGCGTCGCGGACCGCGTCGTCGTGCTCTACCACGGGCAGGTGGTGGAGACGGGCACCACGGAGGAGATCCTTCTGGCCCCACGGCACCCGTACACCCGCCTGCTCGTGACGTCCGTGCCGTCGATCCGCGACGAGCGGCCGCCGGATCCCGGGCTGCGGCGGGCGCTGCGCGCGGAAGTGCGCGCCCTCGCCACCCCCCTCCCCATGACCGATCGGAGTTGGACATGACGCAGAACACCGACTTCCACGCCCCCGGCGGGCTGCGGACCAGAGGCACGGTCATCGTCGTGCCGGGACGCGGCGAGACCCGCGCGACGTACGCGCGGTTCGGGGCGCGGCTCGCCTTCGACGCCTACCGGGTGCGGGTCGTGGATTTGCCGGACGGTGACCCTTCCGAGGTCGCGCCCTTCCTGGACGCGCTCGCCCGGCGGCTGTCGGAGGCCGTCGAGGGCCTCGCGGCCGAGGGGGCGGACGGCCTGCCACGGCCGCTGGTCCTGGTGGGCGCCGACCTGGGCGCCACCGCCCTCGCCGCCCTGCTCACCAGAGCCTCCTCGGCGTCGGCGTCGGCGTCGGCGGGGGCGGGCGCGGGCGCGGCTTTCGGCTCGGCGGTGGGCTCGGCGGTGGGCTCGGCGGTGGGCGCGGGGGCGGGCGCGGGGGCGGGCGCGGCGGCGGGCGCGGCGGTCTGGTGGCCGGATGCGGTCGTGCTCGCGGGGCTGCCCGGCAGCGGCTCGCGGGCCGACGGCGGCTGGGCGGACGAGCTCGACGTCCGCACCCACTGCCCCACCCACCGCGGCGTCCTGACCGGCGACGCGTCCGTGCGGCGGGGCGCACTGTCCGGCGCCGTGCCCCAGGACCTCCTCACCACGGCGTACGAGAGCACGGCGCCCATCCCGCACCTCCTGCTCGTCGGCGACGCCGACCCGCTGGCCGACCGCGACACGATCACCCGCACCGCCAAGACCCTGCCCAACGCACGGCTCGCCGTGGTCCGCGGCGCCCACCACGACGTACTCAACGACCTGCAGCACCGCGCGGTCGCCGCCGAGGTCGTCACGTTCCTGGAGACGCTGCGCGACGACCTGGTCCCGGCCGTCACCGTGGAGACGAGCGCCTGGTGAGCCCGCGCTTCCTCGCGAGCACCCCGCTGTCCGCCGATCCGGCGTGGTCGCTGCCCGGCGAGACCGAGCACGACCGGCTGCGCGCCGCCGTGGACCTGGCCGGGTGGGCCGAGCGGATCGGCTACTACGGCTTCGGCGTGGGGGCGCGTGTGGCACGGCTCGGCCGCCAGCAGGCGCACCACGGCCACGACCCGGCGCGGATCCCCCTCGGGCTGGGCGCCCACTCGCCGGTGATCGCCACCCGCTCCCAGGACGCCTACGAGCCGGCCCGCCCGGCGTTCCAAGGATCGACTGGCCGGGGAGCTCGAGGTGCTGCCGGGCGCCGATCGGGCGTCAGGCGCGCAGCCGAGCCAGGTGGTAGTCGAGCGCCGCCACGACCTCCTCCGGTGAGTAGTGGCCGACCAGGGTGGCGTTCACGATGCCCTGCGCGAAGGCGTACAGGATGCTCGCCTCCTTGCCGGGATCCAGGTGCGCGGCGAGCTGCCCGGCGGCCTGGGCGGCGCTGATCTGCTCGGCGAAGAAGGACAGCAGGTGCGGCAGCCCGAGCCGCATCGCCGCCGCCTGGTCGGCGGCCACCACCGAGCTCGCCTGGAACGCCAGCCCGACGCGGTTCAGGTAGCGGCGCTCGTCGTCCAGCGGCAGCAGTTCCAGCACGGTGTCCCGCAGCAGGCCGAGCGGCTCGGACCGGCGCGCGGCCACGGCCGCCACCCTGGTCCCGATCCAGACTCTGAAGTGCTCCAGCGCCAGCAGCAGCATCTGGTCCTTGGTCGTGACGTAGTACTGCACCGTCCCCATGGGCATCCCGGCCGCGGCGGCCACCTCCCTCAGGCTGACGCTCTCCATGCCCTTGTCGTGGATGACGCGGTGCACGGCCTCGGCGATGTGCCGCCGCCGGGCGTCATGGTCGACGATCTTCGGCATCTACCCCGTTACTTTCTCGTGCGAGTGCATGAAAAAAGGTTTATCATGCGAGTGCATGATAAACGGGGATGGGGTGGCGGGGATGCGGGTTCTGATCGTCGGCGCCGGTACGCGAGGGGACGTGGCGCCGTACACGGGGCTGGGAGCACGTTTACGCGAAGCCGGGCACGAAGTGGCCGTCGCCGCGCACCAGCCGTACGCGGAGCTGGTGACCGGCGCGGGCCTGGAGCACCTGCCGCTTCCCGGCGACCCCCTCACCGCGCTGACCGGCCGCTTCTCCGTCCGCGCGTTCGAGGAGTACGGCAGGCGGCTCATGGACGGCCTCGCCGGGCTCGCCGAGCAGGACGCCGACCTGCTGCTGCTCGGCGTGGCGGGAGCGCCGGGCCGTCACGTCGCCGAGGCGATGGGCGTGCCGAGCATGGGGGTGCACCTGCAGCCGATCGAACCCACCGGGGACTTCCCGCCGGTCATGAGCCTGTTCCGCCGCTCGCTCGGACGGTGGGGGAACCGCCGGGCGGCCCGGCTCTGGTTCGAGTCGCCGCTGCTCGCCGGGGCGAACACGAAGCTGCGGGCCAGGCTCGGGCTGCCACCGATGAGCCCGCGCGACCTCTACCGGCGCAGGGAGGACACCCGCTGGCCGGTCTTCCACGGGGTCAGCCCGCTGGTGCTGCCCCGCCCCGCCGACTGGCGGCCCGGGCTGGAGGTCACCGGTTACTGGTGGCCGTTCCTGGCGCGGGCCTGGGAGCCGGATCCGGTGCTGCGTGACTTCCTGGCCTCCGGGCCCGCGCCGGTCTTCGTCGGGTTCGGCAGCCTGGCGGGCGCGCGGACCGGGCGGTACACGGAGCTGGCCGTGGGGGCGCTGCGGCGGGCCGGGCTGCGCGGCGTGCTGCAGACCGGCCCGCGCGGACCGCTCTCGGACGACGTGCTCGCGGTCGGTGACGTGCCGCACGACTGGCTGTTCCCCCGGATGGCCGCCGTCGCCCACCACTGCGGCAGCGGCACCACCGGGAGCGGGGTGCGGGCCGGGGTGCCTGCCGTGGCCGTGCCGGTCATGAACGACCAGCCGCTGTGGGCGTCCAGACTGGCGGCGCTCGGCGTGGCTCCGGCCGCGATCCCGTTCCGCCGCCTCACGTCCGGACGGCTGGCCGCCGCGCTCGGCACCGCCGTCGGCGATCCGGCGTTCCGGTGGCGGGCGCGGGCGCTCGCGGCCCAGGTCTCGGCGGAGGACGGTGCGGCGCCCGTCGTCGAGGCGGTGAACCGGCTCCAGGCGGCCCGATGACCGCGCCCCCGTGCGGCGAGGCGTCGTTCAGCCGACCGCTCTGCGTCTGACGGCGGTCAGGCCGGCCGTGATGAGGGCCGCGGTGATGCCTGTCATGACCGCGATCGCGGTGATCGTGAAGGGCTCGCCGGAGACGAGCATGGGCAGGTTGGGGTAGGGGACGGCGTACTTGGCGATCCAGTAGTCGATGCCGAGGATCGGGCCGAGTACCTCGCCGAAGAGGTTGACGAACAGGAAGGCCGCCCAGGAGATCGCGGCTGCGGCGCGGGGGAGCAGGCCGAAGGCCAGCACGCCGACTCCCGCCAGGATCCAGGTGGCGGGCACCTGCACCAGGGCGCCGGCGAGGACCTTGCCGGGCTCTCCGGCCACCAGGCCCATGGTCAGGCCGGCGGCGGTGAGGATCAGGGCGGTCCCGGCCAGGGCGAACAGCAGGTGGCCTGCGACCCAGCGCAGCCGGGAGACCGGGGTGGACAGCAGGAGTTCGGCGCGGCCGGAGGTTTCCTCGTTGCGCAGCCGCAGCAGGGCCAGCAGCGGGTAGAGGGCCGAGACGTAGCCGAGGCTGAGCACGATGAGCCACAGGTAGGCGTCGGTCATGGTGGCCTCGGGCGAGGCGGTGTAGCGGTGGAAGAACTCCTGCACGGCGGCGCCCTCCCGGGCGACCTCTTCGATGGAGGTGGCCAGGGCGCCCAGGACCAGCCCGGCGACCGCGTACCCGGCGGTCCAGCCGAGGAGCAGGCCCTTGTGCAGCCGCCAGGTCAGGCGCAGCCGGTCGGAGGTGGCGGGGCCGGGGCGTTCGGGGATCAGGCCGTGGCCGAGGTCGCGCCGGGTGCGCAGCCGGTAGGCCAGGGCGAGGGCTGCCGCGGTGAAGGCGAGGCTGAGCAGCAGCACGGCCACGTCGTTGGCGCCGTACGGGCGGACCAGGTGCGACCAGCCCTGCGGCGAGAGCCACTTCAGTGCGGTCAGGCCGCTGCCGTCGGCCAGGAAGCGCAGCAGGTAGCCGGCGCCGAGGCCGAGGGCGGCCACGCCGACGGCGGTGCGGGCGGTCTGGGTGAGCTGGGCGGCCACCGCGCCGATGGCGGCGAAGACCAGCCCGGCGGCGGCGATCGCGGCGCCGAAGGCCAGTGACCCGGCAGGGTCGCCGCTGACGGAGGTCATCGCGGCGGCGGTGAGCAGCCCGGCCAGCACGGCCGAGCCGCAGGTGACGATGAGCGCGGCGGTCAGCGGCGCCAGGCGGCCGACCACGCCGGCGCCCACCAGCTCGGCGCGGCCGGACTCCTCCTCGCCGCGGCTGTGCCGGACGACCGTGAGGATCATGATCAGGCCGAGAATGGTGTAGATGGCGTCGGCGTTCTTCCAGACCGCCATGCCGGCCAGGGTGGCGGAGTGCACCTCGCCGGCGAACGCGGTCAGCGCCCGGTTGGCGGCCATCTCGCGGGCGAACGCGGCGATGTCGGGGATGCCGGTGGCGTAGCGCTGGACCTGCCCGGCCGCGAGCGCGACGAGCAGCAGCAGCCAGAGCGGGACGATGAAGCGCTCCCGCCTGAGCGCCAGCTTGGTCAGGATCCAGGTGCCGTTCATGACTCCGCCTTCGCGCTCTCGTCGGGGCGCGGTAACAGGTGCTCCGCCGTTCATCGCTCCGCCTTCGCACTCTCGTAGTGGCGCAGGAACAGGGACTCCAGCGAGGGCGGGGTGCAGGTCAGGTCGTGCACGCCGACCCGGATCAGCTCGGCCAGAGCCGCGTCCAGCCGGCTGCGGTCCACCTCGAAGGAGATCCGCTTGCCGTCCACGCGCACCTGGTGCAGGTCCGGCATGCGGGTCAGTCCGTTGGGCGGGGAGGCCAGCTCGGCGCTGACCCGGCTGCGGGCCAGGCCACGCAGCCGGCTCAGGGGGCCGGCCTCGACGGTGCGGCCGTTGCGAATGATCGTGACGTGGTCGCACAACGCCTCGACCTCCGACAGGATGTGGCTGGACAGCAGCACGGTCCGGCCGCGCCGCTTCTCCTCGGCCACGCACTGCTGGAAGACGGCCTCCATCAGCGGGTCCAGGCCGGAGGTGGGCTCGTCCAGGATGAGCAGCTCGGCGTCGGAGGCGAACGCGGCCACCAGGGCGACCTTCTGCCGGTTGCCCTTGGAGTAGGTTCTGGCCTTCTTGCGCGGGTCCAGCTCGAAGCGCTCCAGCAGCTCCGCCCGGCGGGCTCGGTCCAGGCCGCCGCGTAGCCGGCCGAGCAGGTCGATGACCTCGCCGCCGGTCAGGCCGGGCCACAGGCTCACGTCGCCCGGCACGTACGCCAGCCGCCGGTGCAGCGCGGCCGACTGGCGCCAGGGGTCGCCGCCCAGCAGCACGGCCCGGCCGGAGTCGGCGCGCAGCAGGCCCAGCAGGGTTCTGATGGTGGTTGACTTGCCGGCGCCGTTCGGGCCGAGGAAGCCGTGCACCTCCCCGGTTCGTACGCTCAGGTCCAGCCCGTCCAGGGCCCGGGCCCGGCCGAAGGACTTGACCAGCCCTTCCACTTCGATGGCCAGTTCCATGGCTGCCACTCTCCTCATCTTGTTCCTGGTCAAGACGGTAGAAGCGGCGATCATCCGACGGTATCGGGCATGTGCCCCTATTCCAGGCTGAGGCGGGCCAGCTCGGTCCGGGTGGAGACGCCCAGCTTGGGAAAGGCGCGGTAGAGGTGATGGCCGACGGTCTTGGGGCTGAGGAACAGCCGCGCGGCGATCTCCTTGTTCGTCGCGCCGGTCGCCGCCAGCCGCACCACCTGAAGCTCCTGCGGGGTGAGCTGGGCCAGCGCGTCCGCCGCGGCAGGGGTCGAGCTCTCGCCGGCCGCGCGCAGCTCGGCGCGCGCGTGCTCGGCCCAGGGCACGGCACCGAGCCGTTCGAACCGCTCCAGCGCCTCGCGCAGGTGCGTGCGGGCCTCGGCCTTGTGCCGTTCGCGGCGCAGCCACTCCCCGTACAGCAGCTCGGTGCGGGCCCGCTCGAACGGCCGGGCCTCGCCCTGCAGCTCCAGCGCCCGCGCGTACAGCGCGCCGTCGCCGGTCGCCAGCGCGCGGCAGCGCAGCACGAGCCCGTCCTCCCAGGGCAGCCGGGCGGCGGCGGCCCACTGCTCCAGCCGGGCCAGCGGCTCGGCGGCGCGCTCGGGCAGGCCGAGCCGGACGGCGGCCTCCACCTGGTCGGCCGCGAAGTGCACGCCCAGCCCCACGTGCCGGATCGGGCCGCGGGTGGCCGTCTCCAGCCGGTCCAGCGCCGCCTCGTAGCGGCCCCGGCCGAGGTCGAGCAGCGCCAGCGCCCACTCGCACCACGCCGCGACCAGCGCGTTGGCGTGCGCGGGGAAACGCCGCAGGCTCCGCTCGGCGGGACGCGTGCCCGGCTCGTCGCCGCGGATGGCGGCCACGTACGCCAGCAGCGCCTCGGCGTGGGCCACCCGGCTGGGCTGGCCGATGTCCTCGGCGATGCGCAGCGCCTCGCTCGCCGACTGGACCGCGTCGCGATGGCGGCCGAGGTTGATCTCGGCGGTCGCCAGCGTGCACAGCACCATCGGCAGCCAGCCGATGGCCCCGCTCGTGCGGCTCTCCTCCGCCAGGCCGGCCATGATGTCGCGGGTGTCGTCGTAGTCGCCGGTCAGCAGCGCCTGCGAGGCCACGTTGAGCCGCAGCCCCGGCGGCCCGTTCCTGCCCTGCGCGATGTGCTCGCGCAGCAGCGCCACCCCGTCGGCCGCCTCGGTCGCATCGTCGGAGTACAGCTGCAGCGCCCCGCCGATGGAGGCGACGAGCTTGTTCCTGACCGCGTCCGGCGGCAGCTCCGCGAGGATGCGGTGGGCCTGCGCCACCCGCTGCGGCTCGCCGGCCGACCAGGACGCCCGAGACGCGTCCGCCAGCATGGACGCGGCGGTGTCCGCGTCGAGCGGCGCGACCTGCCGCGCCGCCGTGACCAGCACCTCGTGCACGGTACGCAGCGAGCCGTGCTCCGACTCCACCCTGGCCCGCACGACCGCCACGTGCGCCAGCACCCGGGGGTCCTCGGTGAGCCGGAGCGCCTGACCGGCCAGGTGCCTGGCACGGTCGGGCAGCCCCGCGTCCACGGCGACCTCCGCGGCCAGCGCCAGCCGCCGCGCCCGCTCCTGCTCCCCGGCGGTGAGCCGGGCGGCCCGTTCCAGCGCCGCGACGGCCGTGGCGTGCCCGGAACGCCGCCGGGCCCGCAGAGCGGCCGCCTCCAGGTCCGCCGCCACCTGCTCGTCCGGCCCCGTGACCGCCGCCGCCCGGTGCCAGGCCGCCCGGTCGGGGTCGCCTGCCAGCGCGTCCGCGAGCGCGGCGTGCGCGGCCAGCCGGTCGGTGAACGGCGCGCCCCGGTAGGCGGCCGTACGGATGAGCGGGTGCCGGAAGGCGACCGTCTGCTCGTCCACGGCGATCAGCCCCTCGCTCTCGGCCGCCGCCAGCGCGTCCGCCTCCAGCCCCAGGCCGGCCATGGCGCGCAGCGTGGCCGTCAGCGCGCCGCTCTCCTCCGCCGCCGCCACCAGCAGCGCCGTACGGGCCGGCGCGGGCAGCTTGGCGATGCGCCGCTGGTAGGCGTCCTGGAGGCGGTGGGGAAGCGGGCCGGGGGCGCCGTCCTCGGTCCTGGGCAGTTCGAGCAGGGCCAGCGGGTTGCCGTCGGCCTCGGCCAGCACCCGGTCGCGTACATGGGCGGGCAGGCCGGGCGCGTGCTCGGCCAGCAGCGCCCGCGCGGCCACCGGGTCCAGCCGCTTGAGCGTCAACTCGGGCACGCCCGGCAGGGATGTGCCCTCGCGCGCCGCGAACAGCAGGAACACCTTCTCGGCCGCCAGCCGCCTGGCGGCGAACGCCAGCGCCTCGGCCGACGGCCGGTCCAGCCATTGGGCGTCGTCCACCAGGCACAGCACGGGCCCGTCCGCGGACAGCTCCGCCAGCAGCGACACCGTCGCCAGGCCGACCAGGAACCGGTTGTCGCCCCCGGGCGCGGCCAGCCCCAGCGCCGCCCGCAACGCCTCCGCCTGCGGGCCGGGGATGCCGGGCAGCTGCTCCATCGCGCCGGACAGCAGGGACTGCAGCGCCGCGAACGGCAGCTCCGCCTCGCTCTCCACACCCGTGCAGCCCAGCACCCGTAACTCCTGACCGGAGCCCGCCCACCGCAGCAGCGCCGACTTGCCGCCGCCCGGCTCGCCCAGGACCAGCATCGCGCCGCCCCTGCCGGAGGCCGTCTCGGCCAGGAGCCGGCCGAGCTCCCGCTGCTCCCGCTCTCGCCCGTACAACATCAGGCAATCCTCGCATCGACCGGGTCGGCCGCCGTCAACGTCGCGTCAGAATCTCCGGGGTTGAGCATCCGGATTGCGTAGCGATTGCGAAACACGCCTTGAAACGGTTCTAGCGTCCCTCATGTACGACCTTCGCAGGAGGGAAACAGATGTCAGAGCCCCGATTGTTCGTCCCCGTCAGCACGGGCAGGTTCGCCTCGGCCCTGCGGCTGTTCCGCACCGCCGCGGGCAAGCGGGCGGCGGTCGCGTTCACCTCGCGGCTCAAGCTCAGCCAGGTGCTCGGACCGGACCAGCAGTGGGCGGTGCTCACCGAGCCGGCGCTGCGCGGCATGCTCGCCGAGCTGGACGTCGCCGGCATCGTCATCGACCCGGCGGGCACGATGTCCCGCCCGGCCGCCAGGCGGGTGGCCTGATGCGCGCCGCCCCGTCGTGATCTCTGAGGCGTCGTCCACGAGCGAACGGGTCAGGGGGCGGGCCGGAGCGCGGCCTCCACGTCGTCGAGGGCGGCCAGCGTCCCGGCGAGCCTGTCACGCTCGGCGCCGGACAGCGGAAGCGCGCGGGCACGGGCGAGCGCGTCGCCGGCCGCCGCCGGATCCTCGGCCCGCAGCGCCAGCTCGGCCCGGTAGGCCAGCGCTTCGAGCTGCTCGGCCGCCGTCGCGGTGTCCCTGTCCCGGTCGAGGGCCGCGTCCAGGATCTGGGCCGCCCGTACGTGCTTGCCGTGGGAGTCGCCCATCACGACCGCCCTGTGCAGGGTCGTGGTGAGCTTGCCCGTGGCCGTCTCCTCCTCGGGCACGGGGGCGGCGGCCATGATCCTGATCCAGTTGCCGCCCGGGTCGATGACGGTGAACCCGGACACGTTGTCGGCGTTCTTCCGCTTGCGCGGCCGGGTCATCCGGGGGATGCCGGTCACCAGGAGCTTGCCGTGCACCCGGCGCATGCCCGCGGCGAACGCCTCGAACAGCTCGCCGGTGTCGGGCACGAGGACCACGCAGGTGCCGTACGACTCCTCGGGATCGAAGCCGGGCATGCCGAAGAAGTCCAGCCGCAGGTCCTCTCGCCGCAGCGACACGTACGGGTTCGGGCGGGTCTGGTAGTAGGTGCGGGCGAAGCCCAGCATCGTGTAGAAGCCGACCATCTCGTCGATGGACCGGCAGGGGAGCAGCGGTACGGTGATCTCGTTGGCCATGATGTCTCCGGCTATCGGGGTGCGGGGCTCTCGCCGGCCATGGTGAAGGCGCCTTCCTCAAGGCGGCGGATGAGCCGGTCGGTCCAGCGGGCGCCGGTGTCGGACGTGGTCAGCCACAGGGACAGCACCTCGCCGATCGGCCCCCACGTCTCCAGGTCGGTGCCCGCGGGCAGGTGGGCGGTGATGCCCGCGCGCCACTCGCGCATGGCGTGCGCCCGCTCGCGCAGCATGCGCAGGGCGTGCTCCCGCGGCAGGTCCTCGATCAGGCCGACGGCGGCGCCCAGCACGTCCAGGTCGGGCGTGCGGTCGGCGAGGGCCCGGCTGAGGAGGGTCAGGTACTCCTGCTCGCCGTCGCCCGTCAGCTCGTACTCGATCCGGGACGGGCCGCCGGCCTGCGAGGGCGCCTGCCCGTGCGCCACCAGCAGGCCTTGACCGGCCATGCTCTTGAGCGCGTGGTACACCGAGCCCGACGTGGCCGTGGCCCACTCGTGGGCGCCCCACGACTCGAGATCCGCGCGCACCTGATAGCCGTGCGCGCGGCCCCGCCTGCGCAACGCTCCCAGCACCAGCAGCCGTACCGAACTCATGAGACCCCTCACCGGCCGACTAGCCAAATTTGGCTAGCTTGAGGGACAAGTATCACCACCGCGGGCGCGGCAGGTCAACTGTTCAGCGCGTGCTGCCGATGGTCGCGGGGGCTCATGCCGTACGCGTTGCGGAAGGCCCGGCTGAACTCGGCGGCCGTCCTGAACCCCCACCGCAGCCCGACCTCGCCGATCGGCTGATCGCGCAGCCGCGGGTCGGCGAGGTCGGCGCGGGCGCGTTCGAGGCGGCGCCGCCGGACGGTGGCGCTCACGGTCTCGGCGCGATCCTGGAAGAGCAGGTGCAGCGTCCGCACGGAGATGTGGTGACGTGCGGCGATGGCCGCCGGATCGAGGTCGGGGTCGCCGAGGTGGCGGTCGATGAAGGCGTCGATGCGGGCGGCCAGGGTGCGGCGGCGGGTCTCGGGCGTGAGCAGGTTCGCGGTGCCGAGGCGGCCGGCGAGGAAGGTGGCGGCCAGGTCGAGGCCGATGGCGCCCAGGCGGGGGAGGTCGGCGGGGTCGCAGCCGGCGGCGTGCTCGTGCAGGCCGGTGAGGTAGCGGGCGAGGATCGCCCCGGTGCCGGTCCTGGCGGGAAGCTGGTGCGCCAGGAGACGTTCCAGGGTGCCGCGGGGCAGGGGGAGCGCCTCGCCCGGCAGGAACAGGATGGTCAGCCGGGTGAGGGCGCCGATGTCGGCGAAGGTGGTGAAGTACGGGTGAGAGGTGCTGAACAGGGAGAAGTCACCGGCCTCCAGGACGGAGTCGGTGCGCCGCTGCTCCAGCCGCACGGGGCCGTCGTGCACCAGGAAGAGCTGGTAGACGTCGGGGTCGTGCCGCCTGATGTGGGTGGGGGTGCGCGTGCCGGTCACCGGTGACATCGCGAACTCGGCCACCCGCACGCCCGCCAGGTCGACGGAGCGCGTCCGGCCCTGGAAGTCGTCGGCGTGCGAGCTGGACAGCGCCGTGGGCGCGATCTCGTGCGCGGACATGTGCGCCCACCAGGCCAGGCGGTCCTGGCGCGGCACGGCGTCGGTCGACACGCTGACCACGGGGCTCCGCTGGGCCGTGTGATGGATCCACGAGTTTCCGTACGGGTGGTCGCACACCCCGTCCACGCTCTCGGGCACCGTCCAAGGGTGCACATCCCCGGCCCGCCGCGCAAGACCGTCAGGTGCCCGGCAGGCTCACCGCAGGAACGGGCGGTATGTCGCGAGTATGTCCATCAATACCGCTCGCGTGCGGTCCGTCGTTTCCCTGTCGGACCAGCTGCGGGCCATGAAACCGGCAAGACCCGTTGTCGCCCCGGGAGTCCCGGCCACGCTGATCTACGCTGCCCGCATGGCTTTTCTCATCCCGGAGATCAAGGTCGGCCTGGCCGAGCTCGGCGGCGGGCCTTCCGCCTTCTGCGCGAAGTGCGGCAAGCGGGCGACTCTGTACTACGTCGAGCCGGCGACAGGAAGCTGCACCTACGTCTGCACCGCCGACGCGGGCACCGAGGTGGAGGCGATGCTGCTGAGGTCCGCCGACTAGCTCGCGCGCGCCGCGCGCCGGGCCGTGAGGCGGCCCGCGTACTCCTTGACGGCCAGGACCAGCGCCAGGGTCTCGGGCCCCAGGAGCAGGGTGACGCAGAGCAGGCGGTACCAGAACGCGGCCGTCAGCGGCCCCTCGGCGAGCCCCTCGGCGGCCCAGCTCAGCGTCTCGGCGAAGACCGGCAGCAGCAGGACGCAGAACCAGACGATCACGCCGGCGAAGCCCGCCAGCCACACCCACCGGAACCAGCGGCCCACCCGCAGGTCGGTGCTGGTCGCGTCCGCCAGCTCCGCCGCCTCCCCGGCCGTCAGCCTGGACAGGGCCCGCTTGAGCATCAGCGTCTTCACCCGCCACAGGTTGCGGCAGCCCAGGGCGTTGACCAGCACCGCGTACAGGTCGGTGCGCAGGAAGACCAGGCTCTGCCAGAGCATCTGCATGACCTTGATGAACACCCACGCGGCCAGCAGCTTCCCGGCCAGCTCCGGCGCCCGCCACACCCCGGTGTCGATCAGCAGCCGCCCGGTGAGCAGCGCGGCCAGCAGGACGCAGTCCACGGCCAGGCCCGCCAGCAGGGGGCCGTACCGCTGACGGCGGGGCAGCGTCCAGAGCTGGGTGAGGTCCGTCTCGAAGACCAGCATCCACAGGCGGCGGTCGACGCCGAAGCGCGTCTGGATGCCGAGGGCCCGCGCGCCCAGCCAGTGGCCGCACTCGTGGCTGGCCGCCGCGAACCACACGAACGGCAGCCAGGCCAGCGCGCTCAGCCCGACGTCCGCGAACGGGAACGCGTCCACCGCCGGGTCGGGCAGCAGGCCGGGCCGCAGCGCGAAGACGGCCAGCGCGTACAGCAGGCAGGCGGCGTAGCAGGCCCAGGCCACCCGGCCGAAGAACGGGCGGACCAGCTCGGGGCGGACGCTGGTCATCCAGCGGCGGGCCTGGATGGGCGCGGTCCGGACGGGGTCCGCGGCGTCCCCGTCTTCCTCGGTGGCCAGGAAGCCCAGCTCACCGAGGACCTCCACGAAGGACGGGACGTTGACCGGCTCCCCGGCGAACGCCTCGGCCTCGGCCGCCGCCTCCTCGACGCTCGCGCCGCGCTGGAGAGCGGCGATCACCACCCCGCCCACCGCCGGGATCGTCACGAACGTCCCGCTGGCGGGGTCGCCCACCAGGACCTCGTCGTCGCCCTCCGGCACGACGCTGAGCGGCTTGAGCCTGACCGGGGCGGTGCCGGAGGCGCTCATCAGCGCTCGCTCCCGCGAGCCGGGGCCAGGGCGCAGACCTGGCAGCCGGGGTTCCTGGGCAGCGGCTGCCACTCGGGCACCAGGCCGGTGCGCAGGTCCAGGGTGACGCGGTGACCGGCCGCGCGCGGCGGTTCGTACCCGGTGAGGTAGCGCTGCGCCTCCAGCGCGAGCAGCGAGCCGACCTGCATCGCCATCGGCCCGGTGAGCGGGTTGCTCAGCTTCATGTTCTCCACGATCCGGTACGCGGCCGCGTCCGGGCCGTCCCCGACCGGCCGGTCGGCGTAGTCGCAGGCCAGGCAGGCCGTGCGGCCGGGGTCCACGGACAGGTACATGAGCTGGCTGCGGTTGGCCCCGCCCAGCACGTACGGGACGCCGTTGCGCACCGCGGCCTCGTTCGCCCAGAGGTTGGCGTGCGGATGCCCGTCGAGCCCGCCCGCGACGAGGTCCACGCCCTGGATCAGGTCCTCCAGATCCTCCGGGGCGGACACCCAGCGGTCGGCGGCGCGCACCTTGATGCGCGGGTCGTAGTCGCGCACCCACGCGGCGGCCCGCTCGGCCTTCGACAGCCCGATGTCGGCGTGGTGGTAGAGGAACTGCCGGGCGAAGTTGCGGGACTCGACGCGGTCCTGGTCGACCAGGGTCAGCTCGCCGACGCCGAGGCCGGCCAGGCACTGGACGAGGGAGGAACCGCCGCCGCCGACCCCGAGCACCAGCACGTGAGCCTCGCTCAGCGGCCGGTGGAACCCGGCGCGCCGCCGCTCCAGACCGGCGTAGGTGCCGTAGAAGCTGAGGTTGGAGAAGTGCCGCTCGTCCTCGTCGGGGTCGCCGAGTGTGCGGCCGTCGGCGTCCTCCACCAGGCCCAGCGAGTCGAGGCCGGTCAGGCCGCCGCTGACGTCCTCCTCCGAGAGCGGGATGCCGCGCCGCTGGAGCGAGACGCTCAGCTCGGCCGCGGTCTGCGGCGCCCGGCGCAGCTCGGCCAGCAGCGCGGCCACGTGCCCTTCAGGGTCGTCCAGGGTGATCGCCTCGCGAGCGTCGAAGACCACCAGCAGATCCGCGCCGATCGTCTCCCACTCGCATTCCTTCAACGCCACACGCATCGCGCCTCCCGCGCCGGCCAAGTACGCATGCCAGGGCCCGCGGGGAGGAGCGTGCCGCCCCTCCCCGCGGGTAAGATCGTCAGGCGGTGTCAGCGCCTCACGTGGCGGGGTTCTGAGTAGCCTTGACGGACTCGACCTTCTTGACCTTGATCTCCATGATGTGCCTCCTCATGGTTCGTGTGGCGCTGGATGCCAACTGTGACCACAGTGCGATGAGGTACTGAAATAGCGCTGATTTTCTGCTGAACGCGCAGTTAGGCTGCCCTCGGTGATCAATTACGGCGATCACCGGGGAAGCGGCTGGAGGCTTGGGACGACGTGACCGTCGAGGGCGTGGAGTTCCGTCTGCTGGGGCCGGTGGGAGCGTGGCACGCCGGGCGGCGCCTGGGCCCGTCCACTGCGCAGCACCGGACCGTTCTGGCGATGTTGCTGCTCGAACCCGGGCGTCCGGTGCCCGTGGCCCGGCTGCAGACCGCGCTGTGGGGGAGCGAACCGCCCGAGTCGTCCCGCAACGCCGTCCAGGGGCACATCTCCCGGCTGCGCCGCCTGCTCGCCCCGTTCCCCGAGGCGGCGCTGACGACCTCGGCGCGCGGCTACTGCCTCACCGCCGGACGCGACCGCGTCGACCTGCACCGCTTCCGCGACCTGGTGCGCGACGCCGGCGGCGAGCCGGACCCGGGACGCGCCGCCGACCTGCTGCGCGCCGCCCTGACGCTCTGGCAGGGGCCGCCGCTGGCGGACGTGGCGGGTCGGTGGCTGCCCGACGTCGTGGTGCCCGGCTTGGAGGAGGAACGGCTGGCGGCTCTCGAACGACGGGTCGAGCTCGACCTGCGGCAGGGGCGGCACCAGGAGGTGGCCGCCGAGCTGACGCCGCTGGTGGGGGAGCACCCGCTGCGGGAACGGCTGGCGTCCCTGCTGATGACGGCGTTGTCGAGGGGAGACCACCGGACGGAGGCGCTGGCGGTCTTCCGCGGGGTCAGGCGGCGCTTCGCCGAGGAGCTCGGGATCGAGCCGGGGGAGGAGCTGCAACGCCTGCACCAGGCGATCCTGGCCGGTCGTGACAGAACGGCGGCACACGGCGGTTCGCCTCCCGCCCCGGCGCAGAACCCCGCCGTCCCCCGCCACCTCCCCCCGGACACCGAGCCGTTCACCGCCCGCCAGGACGAGCTGGCCGCCCTGGACCGGCTGACCGCTCCAGGACCGGACCAGGCCCTCGCCCCGTGCGTCGTCACCGGCACCGGAGGCGTCGGCAAGACCACCCTGGCCGTGCACTGGGCACACCGCGCCCGCGACCGCTTCCCCGACGGCCAGCTCTACGTCAACCTCCAGGGCTACGGCCCCACGCACGCCGCCCGATCCCCCGCCGAGGCGGTACGCCTGTTCCTGGACGCCCTGCAAGTGCCGCCCGAACTGATCCCCGCCACCCTCGACGCGCAGGCGGGGCTCTACCGCAGCCTGCTGGCCGGCCGCCGCATGCTCATCCTGCTCGACAACGCCCTCGACGCCGACCAGGTCCGCCCGCTGCTGCCCAGCGCGACCGGCTGCCTGGCGCTGATCACCAGCCGGGCCGAGCTGACCGGCCTGGTCGCGGCGGAGGGGGCCCGCACCCTGTCGCTGCGGTCGTTCTCGCCCGCCGAGTCCCGCGAGCTGCTGGCGCGCC
Source organism: Nonomuraea sp. PA05 (assembly GCF_008086045.1). Lineage (GTDB taxonomy): Bacteria > Actinomycetota > Actinomycetes > Streptosporangiales > Streptosporangiaceae > Nonomuraea > Nonomuraea monospora. The sequence continues at coordinate 246,157 of NZ_VSEY01000001.1, forward strand.
GGCTCGGCAAGGACAAGGTGGGCGCCGAGCCGCAGGCCGTGGACGACATCGTCTCCCGGTGCGCCGGGCTGCCGCTGGCCCTGTCCATCGTGGCCGCCCGCGCCCACACCCGCCCGGCGTTCCCGCTGCACGCGCTGATCACGGGGCTGGAGGAGGCGGACGGCCCCGACGAGCCGGGCAGCCTCGACGTCTTCGACGGCGGCGACACCGGAACGAACCTCCGTACCGTCTTCTCCTGGTCCTACCGCGCCCTCAGCCCGGACGCCGCCCGCCTGTTCCGCCTGAAGGGCCTGTTACCGGCGCCGGAGATCTCCACGTCGGCCGCCGCCAGCCTGGCCGGGATCACCGTCCGCGACGCCCGCCGCCTGCTGACCGAGCTGACCCGCGCGAACCTGGCCGCCGAACCCTCACCCGGCCGGTACGGCTGGCACGACCTGCTCCGCGCGTACGCCGAGGAGCTGACGCTCCTGCACGACTCGGACGGCGAGCGCCGCGAGGCCCTGCACCGGCTGCTGGACCACTACCTGCACAGCGCCCACCTCGGCGACGGGCTGCTGGAGATGCTGCACCGGGTGCCCCTGACCCTGCCGGGGCCGGGGCCGGACGTGGTCGTGGCCCGCATCACCGACCGCGCCCAGAGCCTGGCCTGGTTCGGCCGCGAGCACCGGACGCTGCTGGCGGCCATCAGGCATGCCGCGCGCGCCGGGTTCGACGCGCACGCCTGGCAGCTCGCCTGCGCCTGCTGGGGCTTCCTGTCGCAGGAGGGCCGCTCGGACGACCAGGTGGCCATGTACCGGACCGCGCTGGAGGCCGCCCTGCGGCTGGCCGATCCGGCCGCGCAGGCGCACGTCCGCGTCGGGCTCGCCCAGGCGCTCATCCGCCTCGGCCAGGACGGGACGAGCGGCGCCCACCTGCGCCAGGCCCTCACCCTGTTCCGCACGCTGCGCGACCCGGTCGGGCAGGGCGTCTGCCTCACCTACCTGAGCGTGCTGGAGGACCGCCAGGGCCGCTACGCGGAAGGCCTCGCCCTGTGCGAGGAGGCGCTGCGGCTGCACCGGTCGGCGGGCGACCGCGCGGGCGAGGGGCGGGTGCTCAACAACGTCGGCTGGTTCCACGCCCGGCTCGGCGCGTACGGGGAGGCGCTGCGCCGCTGCGAGGAGGCCCTGCTCATCCACCGCGAGCTGGACGACCAGCCGGGCGAGTCGGCCACCCTCGACAGCATGGGCTACATCCACCACCTGCTCGGCCAGTACGAGGAGGCCATCGCCTACTACCTGCGGTCACTGTCGTGGCGGGGCGGCAACCGCGCGCTGGGCGCCAGGACGTTGCAGCGGCTCGGCGAGGCGCAGGTGGCGGCGGGCCGCGTGGCGGAGGGGCGGCAGACCCTGGGACGCGCCCTCGACCTCGTCGCCGAGCTGGCCCCGGGCGACGCCGGCGCCCTGCGCGCCCGGATCGACGGGCTCGCCGGCCACCCACCGCGATAAGTCCGGTGCTGCGTCTTCTGCACTACTATGCGACCCCGAGATGAGATCGCCCCGCGAAGCTCCGAACGCGCTTGACAGCACCGAACCAAGGAAACACCTGAATGACTGACGTGATCATTGTGGGCGCCGGCCCGACCGGCCTGATGCTGGCCGCCGAACTCAGCCTGGCCGGCGTGCGCCCGCTGGTCCTGGAGCGCAAGGCGCAACGCCGCGACACGCCGAAGGCGGGCGGCCTCGGCGGGCAGATCCTGGAACTGCTGCGCTACCGCGGCCTGCTGGACCGGTTCCAGGCGGCCTGCACCGACCCCGTCCCGCCGCCCATCTTCCCCTTCGGCGGCGTGCACGTGGACCTCACCAAACTGCCGCAAACCCCGATGCACGCCCTGCCGCTCCCGCAGCAGTCGCTGGAACGCGTCCTCGACGAGTACGCCGCCGAACTGGGCCTCGACGTCCGCCGCGGGCACGAGGTCACCGCGGTCAGCCAGGACGACACCGCGGTCACCGTGGACGTGCGCGGCCCCGACGGCACCTACCAGCTCACCGCCCGCTACCTGGTCGGCTGCGACGGCGCCCGCAGCCGGGTACGCGACTGGGCCGGCATCGGCTTCCCCGGCGTCACCTACCCGGAGGTCAACCGGCTCGCCCAGGTCACCCTGCCCGACACGGTCACCGTGCTCGGCAACGGCGACCTCGACGTCCCCGGCTCCGGCACCGTCAGCGCCGGCTTCACCCGCACCGACCACGGCCTGTTCGGGCTGGGCTCCTCGCCGGACTCCCGGCGCGTCTCCCTCTACACGATCGAGGACGAGACCACCGAGTACGACGACGACGTCCCGATGACCGTCGACGAGCTCCAGGACAGCCTGCATCGCGTGCTCGGCCTGCGCCTGCCGGTGGGGGAGGCGCACCGGCTGTCGCGCTTCACCTTCAAGGCCCGCCAGGCCGAACGCTACCGGCAGGGGCGCGTCCTGGTGGCCGGCGACGCGGCGCACCTGTTCCCGGCCACCGGCGTGGCGATCAACGCCGGCATGCTGGACGCCGTCAACCTCGCCTGGAAGCTGGCCGCCGACCTGAACGGCCGGGCCCCGGCCGGCCTGCTCGACACCTACCACGACGAACGCCACCTCGCCGGCGCCCGCACCATGCTGCACACCCGCGCCCAGGTGGCGCTGCGGCGCGGGCACGACCCGGCCGCCGAGGCGCTGCGGGCCGTCTTCCAGGAACTGCTGTCCGACGAGCAGCCGCTGCGCCGCATGGGCGCGCTCATCGCCGGGGCCGACATCCGCTACCCGATGCCGGGCGCCGACGGCCACCCGCTGACCGGCGCGTTCGCCCCCGACCTGGCCCTGCACACCGACCAGGGCGTCACCAGCGTCGCCGAGCTCATGCGCGCCGCCCGGCCCGTCCTGCTCGATCTCGCCGGACGCCCGGAGCTGCGCCAGGTCGCCCAGGAGTGGGAGGGGCGCGTCGACGTCCACACCGCCAAGACCGGCGAGCGGCCCGCCGACGCCCTGCTGATCCGCCCGGACGCCCACATCGCCTGGGCGGCGCCACTCGACGAGCCCGCCGGCACCGCCGCGCAGGCGTTGCGGGAAGCGCTCACCGGCTGGTTCGGGCAGCCGGCGTCTGGAACGTGATGCGTCACGACTGACGTTCGAGGGTGGATGCCCGCTGGTTCGTCGTGGGGTGTCCGGCGGTCATGAAAGGTCGTCGCCGCGGGAGGAGGCGGGCTCCTCCCCGGCGGCGCGGGCGATGGCGTCGGTGAAGCGGCGGCGTTCCCGCCTGCGGTACTGGCCGAGCGGGTAGTTGGCCATGAACGCCTCGACGAACTCGACCGGGTCCTGGCCGAACACGTCCCGGATCGGCGTGCCGTCCGCGGCGCTGCGTTCGAGCAGCTCGGCGAGGTCGTCGTACATCTGCATGGCGCCGCTGCCGTCGGCGGGCCCGAAGTGCATGAGGTAGCGCTCCAGCGCCTCGGCGGCGACGCGGTAGTGGCCGGGCAGCCGCTTGACGCGCGCCCTGTACTGCCGGAAGCGCTTCTTGTCCTCCAGCGGCCCGGTGACGACCTCCAGGTAGTGCAGGTAGCGGCTCTTCGGCTCATTCGGCTCGGTGGCCATGTCCAGGTCCCCCCGTAGGCGCATAGCTAATCGGTGTCGCTGACTACCGGTAGAAAGTATCACTCACTACCGGTACTGAGCAACGCCGGATAGCTCGGTCGGGAATCACGCTTGACCTTGCCCCAGGGGCAAGGTTGCACGATCTGACGCATGGAGAACAACGCACTCGAAACCACCCTCGAAGCCCAGATCCGCGAGCAGGTCGCGGCCTACTGCGAGACCGGCCACGTCCCCGGGTTCGTCGCCGGCGTCCACCACGCGGGCGAGCAGGTCATCGTCGCCCACGGCACCGCGAACGCCGCCACCGGCGCGCCCATGCTCGCCGGCACCGGCTTCCTCTTCGGCTCCGTCACCAAGGTCCTGACCACCACGCTGGTCCTGCAGCAGGTCGAGCGGGGCCGGCTGGACCTCGACGCGCCGGTCGTCGCGTACCTGCCCGAGTTCGCCCTGGCCGTGCCGGGCGCGGCGGACAAGATCCTGGTCCGGCACCTGATCTCGCACACCAACGGCATCGACGCCGACCTGTTCTTCCCCGACGCCAAGGGCCGCGAGGCGCTGAAGACGTACGTCGCCGGGCTCGCGAGCGACTGCGGCACCCTGTTCGAGCCGGGCGAGCGGCTCAGCTACTCCAACGGCGGCATGATCGTCGCCGGTCGGCTGCTGGAAGTGGTCACCGGCACGCCGTTCCCCGAGCTGCTCGAACGGGAGGTCTACGCGCCCGCCGGCATGAAGGACTCCAGCACCTCGGCCGAGCAGGCCATCCTGCGCAGCACGGCGGTCGGCCACTTCCCGGACCCCGAGACCATGGAGGCCAGGGTCACGGGCATGTTCACGCTGCCCGACACCTGGGGCCCGGCCGGCGGCACCCCGATCGGCACCATCGCCGACCTGCTCGCCTTCGGGCGCACCCACCTCGCGGGCGGCGTGTCGCCCACCGGCGAGCGGGTCCTGTCCGCCGAGTCGGTCGCGCTCATGCAGCGGGTCTCGTACGACATGGACAGCCCGAACACCCCGCCGATGGGCCTGGGCTGGGTGCTGTACCCGTTCGGCGGCACGACCGTGCTGGCCATGTCGGGCGCCTCGCCCGGCGGCGTGTCGATCCTGTGCGTCGTGCCCGAGCACGACCTGGTCTTCACCGCGTTCGGCAACACCCCGGGCGCGCTCATGCTGCAGGACCAGCTCCTGCAGTGGCTGCTGCGCGACCATCTCGGCGTCCCGATCCCCACGCTGATCACCGAGGTGCAGCAGGACGTCGACCTGACCCCGTACGTCGGCACGTACCGATCGAACCAGCTCCGCATCGACGTCAGCGTCGTGGACGGCGAGCTGGAGGAGCGGACCACCTACGAGCCGGCGGACGCCTCGCAGGAGCGGATCTTCACGGAGTTCGCCGGCGGCACGACCTCCGCCCCGCCGCAGCGGTACGTGCCGATCAGGCCCGGCCTGTTCGCGCCCGCCGGTTACCCGCTGGAGACGTTCGACGGGTACCTGCGGCTGCTGCTGGTCTCCTACCACGACGTGCGCGACGGACGGGCGCGCTTCCGCAACGGGGGCGGCCGCCTGGCCGGGCGCGCCTGACGGCGGGGTGGAAGGATGTCCGGCATGCTCACGATCGGCCAGCTCGCGGACTACGCCGCAGTGACCACCAAGGCCATCCGCCACTACCACGAGCGCGGCCTGCTCGCCGAGCCCGGCCGCGACTCCTCCGGCTATCGCCGCTACACCGCCGAGCACGCCGTCCTCCTCGTGAAGATCAGGACGCTGGCGCAGGCGGGCGTGCCGCTGGCCCGCATCAAGGACCTGCTCGACGCCGACCAGGAGACGCTCACGGCGGCCATCGCCGAGGTCGACCAGGACCTCGAAGAGCGCATCGAGCAGTTGCGGCGTACCCGCGAGCAGCTCGCCCAATTGCACGGCGGCGACCGGCTGTTCGTCTCGCCGCAGGTCGCCGACTACCTCGACGACCTGCGGCGGCTCGGCGTCAGCGAGCGGCAGAGGCGGCTGGAACGCGACGGCTGGATCCTCATGCAGACGGCCTCGCCCGAGGACGCCTCCATCTGGATCGCCGAGAAGGCCGAACTGCTGGCCGACCCCGAGTTCCGCGACCTGTACCTGGAGCACGACGCCGCCTACGACTGGTCGCCGGACGACGACCGCCTGCCCGGCCTGGCCGAGCGCACCCGCGACTGGTTCGGCCGGCACCACAGCCGGTCCGAGGGGCGGCCGGTCAACAACCCGGCCATCGCCAGGCTGGCCGCCCAGTCCCAGGCCGGCGCCTCGTCCCCGGCCTGGGATCGCCTCGCCCGGCTCATGAACGACCGGCCTGGCATCAAGGGCGCGTAGGAATCCCGGCCGAATCCGTCAGGATTACGTAGCGACCCCGCCCCTCCTGAGCCTTCCGGCCCGATAGTGGAAATGCGGATCTCAGGAGGAGACATGACCGTGCACACGGGCGGCCGGGCGGCCCCGCCCTTCTTGAGGCAGAGCCTCGCTGAGGGCTTCTTGAGGCAGAGCCTCGCTGAGGGCATGGAACAGTTCCATCACCCGCGCGGGGTGCGGAACGGGGTCACGCCGACCCCGCAGCGCGGGCGTCTCCTCGCCGGGCTGCGCGGGCGCGTCCTGGAGCTGGGGGCGGGCGACGGGGTGAAGCTGAGCTGCTACCCGGCGGACGTGACGGAGATCGTCCTGGTGGAGCCCGACCCGTTCCTGCGGGCGGCGGCCAGAAGCGTCGCCGACCGGCTGGCGAGGCCGGTGCGGATCCTGGACGGGAGCCTGCTGGCCCTGCCCGTCGCCGACGGCTCCTGCGACGCCGTGGTCTGCTCGCTGGTGCTGTGCTGCTCCGCCCGGGTGCGGGAGACGCTGGCCGAGGTGCGGCGGGTGCTGGCACCCGGGGGTGAGCTGCGTTTCTATGAGCATCAGCGCTCGGGCAACCCGCTGGTGACGCTGGCGGAGCGGCTGGTGACGCCGGTCTGGGCGCTGGCGGCCGGAGGCTGCCACCCGGCGCGCGACACGCTGGCCGCCATCCGGCAGGCGGGGTTCACCGTCGAGAACGCGGAACGGTTCGCCTTCCGGCACTTCGGGCACGTCATCGGGGTCGCCAGACCGGTCGGCTGAACCGCGGGGTCGGGGGCTCAGCCGCCGAACACCTCGTCGAGCAGCCGGTGCTGGGCGGAGGCGAAGGCCGCCGCGACGGTCAGGTCGGCGTCGTCCACGCAGTTGATCGCGGCCGTCAGGGTCCTGCCGCCGCCGGGCGTGCCGTACATCAGCGCGGCGTGACCGACGCTGGCGCCGTTGTGCGAGATGACGGTGCCGCCACCGGCCGTGGTCAGCACGAACACGCCGAGCCCGTAGTCCATGTTCGGGATGCCCGTCGGGTACGGCGTGCACATCTCGGCCAGCAGCTCGGCGGGCAGCAGCCGGCCGCCCAGCAGAGCGGAGATGAACGTCTGCAGGTCCCGGGTGGTGGAGATCAGGTCGCCGCCGCTGGAGACCCAGGAGGGGTTCTGCCGGGTGACGTCCACCGTCCGCGTCTGGCCGTCCTCCTCGTAGCGGTAGTAGGCGTGGGCGTGCGGCTCGGGGATCTCCGGCGAGTCGTCCGGCATGACGGTGCCGGTCAGCCCGAGCGGCCCGGAGATCAGCCGCCGCATCTCCTCGGCGACCGGACGGCCGGTGACCTGCTCGATCAGCAGCCTGGCCAGCACGTAGTTGGTGTTGGAGTAGCTCCATCCGGCGCCCGGCTCGAACCGCGCAGGCTTGGACAGCGCCAGCTCGACCAGCTCCTGCGGCCGGTAGGTCCTGAACCGGTCGTCCACCCACTCCTTGCCCGTGGCGCCGTAGGGGATGGGGATGCCGTGCACGATCGTGCCGTCCTCGTACACCTCGCCGCTGAAGTTGAACAGGCCGCTGGTCTGCCGCAGCAACATCCGTACCGTGATCCGCCCGTCCAGCGCGAACCCGGGCAGGTACCGCGTGACCGGAGCGTCGAGGTCGATCCTGCCCTCGGCCACCAGCCGCAGCACCAGGGTGGCGATGAACGTCTTGACGTTGCTGCCGGCCCGTACGTGCCCGTCGATCGGCGGCGCGGTGGCGCCGCCGAGCTCGGCGACCCCGGCGCTGCCGGTCCACTCGCCGCGCTCGTCGCGCACGCGCAGCGACATCCCGAGGAAGCCGGAGCCGACGAGCTCCTCCATCGTCCTGCGCAGCTCGGGGCGGTCCGGCCCGGTGGTGTCGGTGCGCGAGGTGCTCTTGTCCTGGCCGGTGAGGGTCATGGTGGTTCCGTTCCTTCGGAGTTTCTCGGGTCCGGCCCGCTTCCGGGCCGGTGCGCCGAGCTTCCACCCTGACCTAAGGTCAACCACAACGGTGATCTGGCTCACACGGAGGAGGTCTCGTGGTGTCCATCGCCGCCCTGCTGCCGCTGTCGCGGGGGCATCGGTAGCGTGGCCGGGATGTTCGAGTATCACGGCTGGCTGACCATCCGCGAGAGCGCGGGCCCGGACGACGATCCGGCGCTGCTGCGCAGGCAGGTCGAGGAGGTCCGGGAGCGCCTGGCCACGCTCGGCGACTACGGGCTGGCCGACCTGCGGTGGATGAACGGCGTGCCGTTCGTCCACCTGGCCGGCAACCCCAACCGCGGCGGCACGTGGGGTGCGGCGGTCATCGGCCTGTTCGCCGAGGTCGGCCGGATCGCTCCCGGCTCCTACGGCCTCCTGTACGTGTGGGACGGCGAGGGCGGCCCGCACGCGAACGAGTTCCGCGTCTTCCGGCTCGTCAGGGGCGAGGTGACCGAGCACGCGGACGGGTTGCTGTCCCCGGCGGTCCCGATCCTGGAAGATCCATGGGACGCGGGCACGGGATGACCTGGATCGTCAGCGGTCGCTGGAGGCGGCGCGGTAGTGCAGATCCTGCACGTACGGCGTCGCCGTGACCGGGTACGGCGACGTCACCTTCGCCACGGTGGCGGAGCTCCTGGTCACGGTGGCCGAGGCGGTGCCCGCCCTGAGCGGGAACGTCTTGGCGGACACGCCGGCGGGCGCGTCGTAGGTCTGCGTGGTGCCGCCGACCGTGACCGACACCTTGCCGGCCGCGGTGAGCATGCTGAGCACCTCCACGGTGTCACGGGCGGCGGTGCTGCCGGCGCGCAGCTTCATCAGCTTGGTCTGCGCGTACGACGGCGTGGCCGCGACCGGCTGCACCCGGTGGGTGAGGTAGGCGACGTCGTTGGTGATCTTCGGGCAGCCGAGCTTGTAGCAGGTCAGGTAGTAGGCGTTGATGTCCAGGTAGGTCCACCCGGCGTTCCTGGACGGGGCGAACTGGGTGTTCTCCGAGTAGTCGTTCCAGGTGGTGAGCTGGACCCAGTCGGCCTTGCCGTCGATGGCGCCCTTCCAGGAGGCGCGCAGGTTCTCGGTGTTGCCGGCCTCGTCGAAGATGCCCTGGTTGGGGCGCTCGTCCTGGACCGACACCGGCTGCATCCAGATCTTGCCCAGGTTGTGCGCGGTGGTGATGTTGGTGGTGAGGTTGGCGTTGGCCGCGGGGCTGCGGCTGCCCCAGTTGGAGAAGCCGTGGCTGATGGAGGCGAAGGCGTCGCGGTTCTTGCCGAAGTCGACGAAGCAGGGCACCAGGGCGACCTTGATGCCGTACGTCGTCTCCATGGTCTTCATCCAGTCGGCCCACCAGGCGGCGGTCCTGCCCTCTGCCTTGAACGGGGCGACGACCAGGCGGTCGTCGGCGAGCCGGTAGACCGAATCGGACGCGGCGAGCCCGGCGATGGCCTTGGCCAGGGTGGCGCTGTCCACGGAGGCCAGCCCGTTGGTGTCGGGCATGAGCACGATCTTGAAGCCGGGATCGACGGCCTCGGCGGCCTTGACGAGGTTCTGCACCCGCGTCCAGTTGGCGCTGGTCACCGAGAGTATGTCCACGGTGAACCCGTCGAGGCCGGCGGCGATGGCCTGCTTGACCTCGGTCTTCAGGTCGGCGAGCGCGTAGTCGCCGGTGATGGGGGAGCGGCCGGGCGGGCGGTCGCGCAGCAGCCCGCCGTAGGCGGCGTGCTTGCCGCTCTCTCCTTCGGGCTTGAGGTAGTTGCGGGCGTAGTAATCGTTTTCCGTAGCGGCGTTGTCGAAGGAGATCGGGTAGGGCGGGAAGTAGTGCGCGAACACCTTCTTGCCCGTGGCCCGCAGCGCCGAGGTGCTCGCCAGGGTGAACGGCAGCGGCCCGGCGGTCTGCTCCTCGCCCGTCCCTGGCGTGTAGGTGACGGTGAGCTTCGGCCCGCGCTCGCCGGTCTCGCGCGAGGACATCAGGACGGTCGTGGTGTCGGACGTCCCGGTGAGGGCGAAGGCGTAGGTGCCGTCACCGTCGATCGCGGAGGAGACGTCCAGCTTGGCGGTCGCGCCGGTGGTGAACCCGGTGTGCGTGGCGACGGCGCTCCCGCTGACGGCCGGGCGGGTGTTCCAGGTGGTGGCGGCCTCGGTCCAGGAGCCCGTCACGGGTAAGGCGGAGACGGTGGTGGCGGTCGTCCTGGCCGAGACGACGTCCAGGGTGACCTTGACGTCCTCGGCGTCGTCCGGGATGCCGGTGACCTTGAAGCGGGTCAGCGCCAGGCGCTGCCCGGTGGCGGTCCCGCCGCAGCCGGAGCCGCAGACGCTCAGCCACGTCGCGGTGGCGAAGCTCTTGGCGGGCTCCGCCTGGCTGACGAACACGTCCTCCGTGGCCGCGAACGACACGCTGACCGGGGCCGCCGCGGACGCCTGGGCGGGGGCGACGGCTCCCAGGGCGGCCAGGGCCGTCGCGACCGTCAGCAGCGCCCCATATCGGTTGACCATGAAACTCCCATCGATGATCGGCGCGGGCTCCGTAAGAGGGGGAGCCCGCTCTGCGGACCAAGGATGGGGCAAAGATCAACGCGTTGTTCAGGCTTCGCCATAAATACCCTTTTGGAACGTCATCAGTAGGGCACAGGCTTGTTCTCGCGTGCCCAGAGCTGCTCCTCCTCGCTGCCCGTGGGCGGCGGCGCCAGCCCGTCGATCATCCACAGGTCTCGCGGCGTCTCGTCCACGTGGAACTCGCAGTGCAGCCCCCGCTCCTGCGTGTGCCTGGCCAGCAGGCGGCCCAGCGCCCCGGCCATGCGCTCGCGCAGCCCCTGGTCGTCGGCGTGGCGGGCGATGTGCTCGATCACGACCCGCACGGTGTCGCCCGACGGCACGCCGCCGACCAGGAACGACTCCCGCGGGACCGGATGGAAGAGCGTCACGACGTAGAACCTGGGCAGCCCGAACCGGGCGTAGAAGCCGGTGACCTCCTCGGCGAACTCGCGCTTGTGCTGCTCGGAGAAGGCATCGGCGGGATGGTAGACGTGCCACAGCGGCATGTTCGCTCCAATCAGATGGACACGGTGAGACCTTCGACGGGGCCGGCCAGCGCCGCCTTCATCCGCCTGGTGTAGTCGTCGACGAGGACCTCGCTGTCCCCGTTCTCCAGGCCGTCCAGCACCGCCGCGGCGACCTCGGCGGGGGAGACCTTGGGGGCCGTGATGGCCGCCACCATGTCGGTGTCGGCGAAGCCCAGGTGTACGCCGACGACCTGCGTGCCCTGCGGCGCGAGCTCGATGCGCAGGGAGTTCGTGATCGACCAGAGGGCGGCCTTCGAGGCGCCGTAGGCGGCGGCGCCGGCGCCCCAGGACAACACGGAGTGCAGGTCGGCCAGGGCTCCGCCGCCGTTGGCCGCCAGGATCGGGGCGAAGGCGCGCGCCACGCGCAGGGCGCCGAACACGTTGGTGTCGAACGTCGCGAGCACGTCCGCCATGTCCGCCTTCAGGAGCGGGGCGGGGAGCAGGACGCCCGCGTTGTTCACCACGATGTTAACGTCGCGGGCCGTCTCGGCCAGGGCCGAGACGGCGTCCTGGTCGGTGACGTCGAGGGGCACGGGGTGGACGCGCGGATCTGCGTCGGGGGCGGGCTTGCGGGCGGTCACGTAGACCTTGGCCGCCCCGCGCTCCAGGAGCGCTTCGGCGATCGCCTTGCCCAGACCTCGCTGACCGCCGGTCACCAGCGCCACCGCGTTCTTGATCGCGACCATGGGGCCTCCTTCCGGTAGAATAGATTATGAGCATCATCTATATCACGAGGGAAGTGCGGACGACATGCCCAGAGCATCCAGGGCCGACGCGGAGCGGCACCGCGAGCAGGTGATCGAGGCCGCGGCGAAGCTGGTACGCGCGTACGGCGCGGGGAACGTGAGCGTCCCGCAGGCGATGGCGGCGGCGGGGCTCACCCACGGCGGCTTCTACCGCCACTTCGCCTCCAAGGACGACCTGATCGCGCGGGCCTGCTCGGCCGCCTTCGCCGAACGGGTCAAGGCCCTGGACGACCTGACCGAGGGCGGCGACCCCGAGACCCCCGCCAGGGCCGCCTTCCTGGACGGCTACCTGTCCGTGCTGCACCGCGACAACGCCGCGCTCGGCTGCCCCGGCGCGGCCCTGGCGGTGGACGCGGGCCGCGCGGAGCCCGGCGACCCGCTCAGGCAGGCGTTCACCGACGGCCTGCGCGACCTGGTCGAGGCGATGCGGCAGCTCGACGGGGCCGACGAGGAGACGGTGCTCGCCGAGCTGTCCGCGATGGTCGGGGCGCTGATGTTGTCGCGGGCCTGCGCCGGCGAGGCCCTGTCGGAGCGGATCCTCGACGCGGTGCGCAGCCGCCTGCTGGACGGCGGCCATCGTACGGGCTGAGCAAAAAGCGTTCTCACCTGCCCATGACCGGGTAGAGCCTTGGTGTTCGTGGCCCTCGGGGGAGGTCACCATGGGTGCGGTTGGCGACGACGGGGACAGCGGTCTGGCGTTCGAGACGCTGGACCTCGCGCCGGTGGGGATCGCGGTGACGCGCGGCCCCGGCCACCGGCTGGTCTACACCAACGCCATGTACCGGTCGCAGTTCAGCGACCCGCGCGGCGAGGTGCCGCTCGACGAGGCGTTCGCCGGCTTCGTACGGCGCCACTACCGTCGCCAGTTCGACCGCGTCTACAGCACCGGCGAGCCGGTCGTCACCACCGCGGAGCCCGAGCCGTCCAGGCCGGGGCAGCCGGAGACCCGGGAACGCTTCTTCACCCGCAGCCTGTCACAGGTCGTGTTCGGGCCCGGCGACCACGGCGTGCTCGCCGTGGTGATGGAGGTGACCGAGCAGACCACGGCCGCCCGCCAGGTCACGGACCTGGCCGAGCAGCGCCGCCACATCCTGCGCCGCTACGAGAGCCTGATGCGGGTCAGCGCGGACATCTTCTGGGTGACCAGCAGGGACGGGTACGTGTCCGAGCCCAGCCCGAGCTGGGAGCGGGTGACCGGCCAGCGGTGGGAGGACTACCGCGGCCGGCGCTGGCTGCGCACGGTGCACCCCGACGACCGCCCGGCCACCGTGGAGTCCTGGCTGCGGGCCGTCGGCCGGGCCACCGAGCTGTGGGAGCACGTCTACCGGCTGCGCACCGTCGTGGGCTACCGGCACTTCCAGCTCCGCGCGGTGCCGATCTGCGAGGACGGGCAGGTCGTGGAGTGGGTGGGCTCGTCCATCGACGTCGAGCAGCAGTGGCAGGAGCAGCGGCGCCAGCGCCTGCTGGACCGCGCGGTCATCGCCACGGCGCAACTGCGGAGCCTGGAGGAGATGCTCGGCGCGCTGGCCGACGTGATCGTGCCTGAGCTGGCCGACGGCTGCGGCGTCTACCTCGTCACCGACCTGATCGGCCAGCGGGACGGCGCCGACCTGTTCGTCGTCGAGCGGCTGGCCACCGCGGCGCGTCCTGGGCTGGTGCGGCTGCCGCCGTACAGTGAGGAGCGCCTGGCGGCGAGCAACACCTTCGCCCAGGTCATCCGGCAGCGGCGGCCCCTGCTCAAGACCTTTCCCGCCGGTTCGCCGCCGCCCGGCCTGGTGCCCCAGGGCACGCGGCCGTGGCTGGAGGCGAACGACGCCAACGGCGTGGTGGTGCTCCCGGTCATCGTCGACGGGGCGGTGTCGGCGCTGGTCTGCGCGGTGACGTGCGGGAACCGCCCGGCGATCAGGCGCGCCGACATCTCCCTGCTGAACCGCATGTTCGTCAACGCCCACGACGCGCTGAGCAGGGCCATCCGCTTCCAGCGCGCCCAGCAGATCGCGCTGGCCCTGCAGTACAGCCTGCTCGCCGAGCCGCCCCAGGTGCCCGGCATGCAGATCATCGCCCGCTACCGCGCCAGCCCGGCCGCGGCGGAGGTGGGCGGCGACTGGTACGACTCGTTCCTGCTGCCCGACGGCGTGCCGGCGCTGGTGATCGGGGACGTGGCCGGCCACGACCTGAGCGCCGCCGTGGCGATGAGCCAGTTGCGCAACATGCTGCGCGCGCTGGCGATGGACCGCCGTGAGCCGCCGGGGGAGATCCTCACCCGGCTCAACATCGCGATGGAGTCGCTGTCGGGCGACATCACCGCCACCTGCGTGTACGCCAGGGTGGAGGAGTGCGGTGACGGCCACCGGCTGCGGTACGCCACGGCCGGCCACCCGCCGCCGCTGCTGATCACCCAGGAGGGCCGGGGCCGCTACCTGGACGACGCCGTCAGCCCGCTGCTCGGCCTGCCCTCCCGCGAGGGCCGCGCCTCGCGGACCGCGCCGCTGCCGCCGGGCAGCACCCTCCTGCTCTACACCGACGGTCTCGTGGAGCATCCCGGCGAGCATCTCGACCGTGGGCTGGACCGGCTGCGGCGGATGGCGGAGCCGCTCGCGGGCCAGCCCGTGGACAAGCTCTGCGACCAGTTGCTCAGCGGGCTGCCCACCACCGGCCTGGACGACATCGCCGTCATCGCGCTGCGCCTGCCGGTCCAGGGCTGAGCCCGTCAGCGGGCACGCCGGCCGAGCGCGCGGATACCGTCCAGGATGAGATCGACGCCCGCCAGGAACTGCTCCCGGTCGTCGTGGTCGCGCAACTGGCCCGCCACGCCGCGGATGAACGGGTACTCGCCGGGATCGAGGCTCGCCCACGCGACCGACACCGTCGTGAGGAAGGCGGTCCGGTCCGCGCCGGGCTCCATGGCGCGGGCGTTCGCGGCGTTCAGCCCGCCGACGCCGAGGATGTAGTTGAGCAGCGCCGACGCCGCCGTGAACCCGGCGCCGGCGGGCACGCCGAGCGCCCGCACCTGCTGCCCGACGCACTCGAAGATGCGCAGCATCGCCGGTTGTGACGGGGTGCGGGAGAGCTGCGTGCCGACCCACGGGTGCGCGTCGATCGCGTCGAAGACGGCGAGCGCGAGGGCTCTGACCGGCTCCTCACCCGCGTCCGAGGAGCCGGCGGCGCCGGTCGTGGAGGCGAGGACGGTGCCGGTGGCGGCGGTGAGCAGCTCGCTCTTGTTCGCCACGTGGTGATAGATCGCGCCAGGGCCGGTCTTCAGGTGGGCGGCGAGCCGCCGGAAGGTCAGCCCGCTCTCGCCCCCGTCGTCGAGCAGCTCGATGGCCGCCTCGACAATGCGCTCCCGGGACAGAGCGTCCGCGCGTCGCTCGGCGGGCTGACGCTCGCCCGCGTCCTGCACGTCCACGGCATCCCCGCGACCGTCTACGAGGCCGAGTCCTCGCCGGAGGCCCGCGCGCAGGGCGGCATGCTCGACATCCACCGCCACGACGGGCAGCACGCCCTCAAGGACGCCGGCCTGTTCGAGGAGTTCACCGGCCTCGTCCACGAGGGCGGCGAGGCCATGCGGCTCCTCGACGAGCACGGCACCGTGCTCCTCGACCAGCCCGACGACGGCCAGGGCGGGCGGCCCGAGGTGCCGCGCGGCCGGCGGCGGGGGCTCCATGCTGGCGCTCGCACCGGGGAAGGGCATCGCCGCCCACCGCGAGCCGGGCGGCGTCCTGCACACCTACGTGCAGCTCAACAAGCCCAGGGAGTGGGCCGACGGCATCGGCCTCACCGACGCCGGCACGGCCAGGGCCCTGGTCGCGGAGGAGTTCGAGGGCTGGGCGCCGGAGCTGACCGCGCTCATCACCGACGGCGAGACCGCGCCGGTCGTGCGGCTCCTGCACGCCCTGCCCGACGGGCACCGGTGGCAGCACGTCCCGGGCGTGACGCTGCTCGGCGACGCCGCCCATCTGACGGTGCCGTCCGGCGATGGCGCGAACCTGGCCATGTATGACGGCGCCGAGCTGGGCAAGGCCGCCGCCGACGCGTCGCAGCTCCTTCCGAGGTACCTCGGCGACGGGGCCCCGCGGAGCGTCGTGGACATGTTCACCGGCGCAGGGGCGGATGACGTCCGGACGCGGCGATGAGGCGGCGGGCCATGCGCGTGCCCGCCACCCGCGCCGGGGCAGGTGGCGGGCGGTCGCCCTACGGCAGCCGTACGGCGGCGCTCAGCGGCAGGTCCCGCGACGACCGGCCGGCCTGCACCCGGTACGTGCCCGGCACGGTCGTCCAGCGCCCGGCCGCCGTGTCCCAGACCGACAGCGGATGGTCGGCCGCGTCCGCGCGCACCTTCACCTCGATCGTGCGTGACTGCCCCGGCCTGAGCGTGACCTGCTCGAACCCGGCCAGCCGCCTGCCCGGCTCGGCCGCGCGCCCCGGCAGCGTCACGTAGAGCTGGGCGGTCTCGGTGCCGGTCCTGGCGCCGGTGTTCCTGACGCGGAAGCGCGCGGTGAACCCGTCGCGGTGCCGGTCGAGCCGCAGGCCCTCGTAGGCGAACGAGGTGTACGACAGGCCGTGGCCGAACGGGAACAGCGGCTCGACGCCCTCGCTGTCGTACCACTTGTAGCCGACCTTGAGGCCCTCGGTGTAGTTGACCTGGCGGATGCTGGTGCGGTCGCCGGGCGGGCGGACGGTGCCGCCGTCGGCGAACACCCCCGGATACTGCTCGGGCGTGCGCGTCGGCAGGTCGGCCACGTCCTTCGGGAAGGTCATCGGCAGCCGGCCGGACGGGTTGTCGTCGCCCCAGAGCAGCCGGGCGATGGCGGTGCCCTGCTGGTCGCCCGGGTACCAGGCCTCCAGGACGGCCTTGACGCGGCCGAGCCAGGGCATCAGCACGGCGCTGCCCGTCTCCAGCACGACCACGGTCTCGGGGTTGGCCGCCGCGACCGCCTCGATCAGGGCGTCGCCGCCGTTGTCGAGGTTGAGGTTCGGCCGGTCGGCGCCCTCGCCCATGGTGTAGTAGCCGAACACGATCGCCACGTCGGCGTCCCTGGCCGTGGCGGCGGCGGAGGCCAGGTCGGCGCCGTTGTCGAAGGTGACCGTGGCGCCCTGGGCGGCGGCCCGCCGCGTGATCGCGTCGAGCGGCGCGACCGGCGTGATCTTGCAGTCGCCCGCGCCGAAGCCGCGCATCCCGCACACGGTGTTCGCGCTGACCCCGTTGGTGGGCGTGTTGGACGCGGTCGGCCCGATGACCGCGATCCGCCCGGCCCGCTTGGAGATCGGCAGGATCCGGGGATCGTTCTTCAGCAGCACCGACCCCTGGGCGGCGATCGCCTGGGAGACCGCCTTGTGCTCGGGCGTGGAGACGTCCTCGGCGGGGACGGCGGGCACCGGATGGTCGAACAGCCCGGCCTTGAGATAGGCGCGCACCACGCGGAACGCCGCCGCGTCGAGCTGCGCCTGGGAGATCTCGCCCGCCGCGATCGCCGCCTTGAGCAGGTCGGGCGTCAGGAAGCGCGGACGGTTCAGCTCCTGGTCCATCCCGGCCGCCACCGAGGGGCCGGTGGAGTGCACGGAGCCGAAGTCGGACATCACGTAGCCGTCGAATCCGTCCTTCAGCACCTCCTTCAGCATCGGGTTCTCGCACGCGTACACGCCGTTGACCTGGTTGTAGGAGCACATGACGGCGCCCGGCGAGCTGCCGCCCAGCGTCACCTCGAACGGCAGGTCGTAGACCTGGCGCAGGGTGCGCTCGTCCATGTTGGACGAGCTGAGCTGCCGGTCGAGCTCCTGCTCGTTGCCCAGGTAGTGCTTGAGCACCGCCATCACCGGCCGCTCAGGGTCGCCCTTCTGCAGCCCGTTGACGTGGGCGGCGGCCAGCGTGCCGCCGAGCAGGGCGTCCTCGCCCAGGTACTCGGGCGTGCGGCCGGACAGCGGGGTGCGCCCCGAGGCCAGGCCGGGACCGAGTACCACGTTCCTGCCCTTGCCGAACGCCTCCGCGCCCTGCGCCCGGCCCTTGGCGAAGGCCAGATCGGCGTTCCAGCTCGCCGCCAGGCCGATCTGCGCGGGGAACGTCGTCACGCCCGCCGGCCCGCGCACCGAGTCGGGGCCGTCGGTGTAGGTCACGTTCGGCGTGCACGGGACCTGCGGCGGGTAGGTCACGCCGCTGAACGTGGTGCCGGACGGCTGGTTGGCCGGATGCTCGACCAGCCAGCGCATCCGCTGCTCCGGCGTGCTCGCCGCGAGCAGCAGAGCCGCCCGCTCGCCGGCGCTCTTCCGGGTGTTCATCCAGGGACATTCGGCCGGGTACGGGTCGCGGGCCGCCGCCGCCAGGGCAGGCTGGAGCGGCGGCGCGACCACGGCGGCGAGTGCTACGGGCAGGAGCAGGCGTAACAGCCGCATGGGTGGCTCCTTCTACTGGGGGGTGGGGACGCAGTGGAAGACGTGCTGTCCGGGCCCGGCCTCGACCGCGGGCTCGCCCGGCAGGTCGACGACGGCGGTGGTGTTGTGCGGCACCCGGACGGTGACGGACAGCCGCTCGCCGTCGAGCCGCCACGCCACCTCGGCCTCGCCGTACGGGGTGAGGTGGGTGGCGCGGGCGTGCGTGAGCCCGCCGCCGGGCCGCGGCCGGACGAGGAGCTTGCGGTAGCCGGGCTCGGCCGGGGCCAGACCGGCGACCGTGCGGTGCATCCAGTCCGCGACGGCGCCGAGCGCGTAGTGGTTGAACGAGGTCATCTCGCCCGGGTTGACGGAGCCGTCGGGCAGCATGCTGTCCCAGCGCTCCCAGATCGTGGTGGCGCCCATGGTCACCGGGTACAGCCAGGACGGGCAGGCGCGCTGGGTGAGCAGCTTGTAGGCGGTGTCGTACGCGCCGACCGAGCAGAGGGCGTCGCAGATGAGCGGGGTGCCGACGAAGCCGGTGCCGATGCGGTGGTCGTCGGCGGCGACCAGTTCGACCAGCCGGCGCCCGGCCCGCTCACGCTGCTCGGGCCCGTCCAGCAGGTCCACGGTCAGGGCCAGGGCGTAGGCGGTCTGGGTGTCGCAGGCCAGCCGTCCCGACGGGGTGACGAACTCGCGGCGGAACGCCCCCCGCACCCGCTCGGCCAGCTCCGCGTACCGGGCGGCGTCGGCGTCGTGGCCGAGCAGCGCCGCCGTCTCGGCCACGACGCGGGCCGTCCAGGCGTGGTAGGCGGTGGCGACGAGCGCGTGGTCGGTGCGGGCCTTGCCGGGGTCGTCCGGGGGAGCGGCCGGGTCGAGCCAGTCGCCGAACTGGAAGCCCCTGTCCCACAGGTGGCCGCGGGTGAGCGCGCCGACCTGGTCGACCCACGCGGTCATGCTGGCGTACTGCGAGCCCAGCAGGCCGAGGTCGCCGGTGCGCTGGTAGAGCACCCACGGGACGAGCACGGCGGCGTCGCCCCAGGCGGCGGTGGGGGAGACGTCGAACACCAGCGGCACCCACGGCACGTAGTGCGGCACCGTGCCCACCTCGGCCTGCTCGGCCGCGAGGTCCGCCAGCCACGACGACAGCGGTCCCGCGCAGTCGTAGAGGAAGGCGGCGGCGGGGGCGAAGACCTGGATGTCGCCGGTCCAGCCGAGCCGCTCGTCGCGCTGGGGGCAGTCGGTGGGCAGGTCGACGTAGTTGCCGCGCATGCTCCACACGACGTTGTCGTGCAGCCGGTTGAGCAGCGGGTCGGAGCACTCGAACGTGCCGATCGGCCGCATGTCGGTGTGGCAGACCACCGCCACCACGTCCGCCGGGTCGAAGGCGCCGGGCCAGCCGTCGAGCTGGGCGTAGCGGAAGCCGTGCGTGGTGAAGCGCGGCTCGTAGACCTCAGGCTCGGCGTCGCCGCGCAGGGTGTACTGGTCGAGCGCGGCGGCGTCACGCAGCGGGCGGATGGCCAGGGCGCCGTTCTCCAGCACCTCGGCGTGGCGCAGGGTGACGGTGTGGCCGGCCGGGCCCTGGACGCGGATGCGCAGGCGGCCGACGAGGTTCTGGCCGAAATCCAGGATCGTCTCGCCGGACGGGCCGGTCAGCACCTCGACCGGGGACACCGTCCCGGTGCGGCGCACAGGCGGGCCGGTCGGCGCGACCAGCAGCGCCGGGTCGTGGGCGAGGGCTTCGGCCGGCAGCCAGGCCGAGTCGTCGAAGCCCGGCTGCGACCAGCCCGCCGGGTGCAGGCGGGCGTCGTGCTTCTCGCCGTCGTACAGGCCGGCCGAGGTGACCGGGCCGGTGGCGCAGCGCCAGTGCTCGTCGGTGGCGATCAGGTCGCGGGTGCCGTCCTCGTAGGTGATCTCCAGCTGGGCGATCAGCGCCGTACGGTCGCCGTAGATGTCGGTCTTGCCGCCGAGGAAGCCGATCCTGCCCCGGTACCAGCCGTCCGCGAGGGTCGCGCCGAGGGTGTTGGCGCCCTCGCGCAGCAGCCCGGTGACGTCGTGGGTGCGGTAGCGCAGGCGGTTGCGGTAGCTGGTCCAGCCGGGCGCGAGCACCTCGTCGCCGACGACCCGGCCGTTGAGCTCCGCCTCGAAGACGCCGTGCGCGGTGACGTACAGGCGGGCCTTGGCGAGAGGGCCGCGCAGGGGGAAGTCGCGGCGCAGCAGCAGCGCGGGGCCGTCGGGGACGCCGAGCAGCTCCAGCGACGGGGCGGCGGCCGAGGCCCGCCAGTCGGCCGGGTCCAGCAGCCCGGTCTCCACGTGCGACCACGGGCTCCAGTCGCTGACCGAGCCGTCGGCGCCGTGCACCCGCACCCGGGCGCCGCGCCGCTCGCGCGAGCCCAGCGGCGCGCCCGGCCAGGGGACGAGCACCGACTCCGCCGACTCGACCAGGCCGGTGGCCGTGCCGTCGCCGAGCTCGATCTCGTAGCCGGCCTGGGCCCAGCCGGCGGTGTCGGTGGTGACGGTCCAGGACAGGCGGGGCGCGCTTTCGCCGACGCCGAGCGGGTCGGTGTGGTGCTCGAAGGCGGGCGCGGTGACGTTAAGCAAGGTGCTCCTTAGCCCTTGACGGCGCCGGCGGTCATCCCGGCGACGATCTTGCGGTTGAAGAAGACGAACAGCACCAGCGGCGGGATCGTGATCAGGACGATGTCCATGAACAGCAGGTTCCACTGGGTGTTGTACTGGCTCTGGAAGTTGTAGAGCGTGACCTGCACGGTGGCGTTGTCGTCGCCGGGCAGCAGGTAGAGCGGGTTGACGAAGTCGTTGAAGATGTTGACCGAGCTGACCAGGATGACCGTGATGGTGACCGGCCGCAGCAGCGGGAAGATCACCCGGAAGAACAGCCGCATGCCGCTGCAGCCGTCGATCTGGGCGGCCTCGTCCAGCTCGCGCGGGATGGCCGCGATGAACGCGCGGAACAGCAGCATCGCGAACGACAGGTTGAAGGCGACCTCGGCCAGGATCATCCCGGGCAGCGTCTTGAACAGGCCGAGAGCCTGCAGCAGCCAGATGGTCGGCACCACCGCGGGCGGGATGATCAGCCCTGACAGCACCAGGAAGTCGGCCAGCCTGGCGACCTTGCCGGGGCGGCGCTGCAGCACGAACGCGGCCATGGCGGCGAAGACGACCAGCAGCGCCACCGAGGCGACGGTGATGATCGTGCTGTTGACGTAGGCGCGCAGCAGCACGTAGTCGCGGGCCTCGATGACGGCCATGAAGTTCTCCACCACCGGCCAGCTCGTCGGCCAGGCGAAGTCCAGGTCGATGGCCTGCTGCGGGTCCTTCACGGCGGTCAGCAGCATGAGCGCGAACGGCACCAGGAAGATCGCGGTGGCCAGGACCAGGGTGATCGTCTCGGCGCTGAGTCTCTTGAGCGTTCTCATGCGGCGACCTGCCTCTTGCCGAGCCAGTAGTTGAGCGGGACGGCGATGGCCGTGACGACGATGAACAGGATCACGTTGCCGGCGGTGGACAGGCCGAAGAAGCCGGCCTGGTACTGCTTGTAGATGATCGAGGCGATGGTGTCGCTGGTGAAGCCGGGGCCGCCGCGCGTCATCGTCCAGATGAGGTCGAAGGAGCGCAGGCCGCCGATGAACGACAGGATGATCACCGAGTAGGTGGCCGGCCACGACAGCGGCAGCGTCACGTGGCGGAAGCGGTGCCAGGCACCGCCGCCGTCCACCGCGACGGCCTGGTAGTACTCGGTCGGGATCGACATGATGCCCGCGATGTAGATCACGGTGGCCAGGCCGACGCCCTTCCACACGTCCACCAGCGCCACCGACAGCAGCGCCGTGGCGGCGTCGCCGAGCCAGTCGCGGCCGTCCACGCCGACCAGCGCGAGGGCCTGGTTGACCAGGCCGGTCTGCGGCTTGAGCAGCATGGCGAAGGTGATGCCGACCGCGACCGTGGACACCAGCGTCGGGAAGAACACGACCGAGCGCAGGAAGCCGCGCAGCCGCAGCCTGCTGGTGAGCAGCACGCCGAGCAGCAGCCCGAGCACCACCTTCAGCCCGGACGTGACGACCGCGTAGATGATCGTGTTGGCGAAGCCGATGCGCAGGTTCTGCTCGGCCAGGAAGTCACGGAAGTTGTCCAGGCCGACGAAGGTGCTGTCGAACAGGGTCCAGCGGGTCAGCGCGAAGTAGAACGCCATCACCGTCGGCACCAGGAAGATCACCAGGAAGACGATCCCGGCCGGCAGGTACAGCGCGTACGGGTAGGCCGACTTGCGCCTGACGTTCGCGCGGGCGTGCCCGGATGCCGGGCCGGGCCCCGTGCGGGGCCCGGCGTCCTGCTTCGTCACCACCCCGCGAGCCCCAGCTGCTTGGCCTGCTTCTCCACGTCCTTGTCGTACTGGGCCGCCCCCTCTGCGGCCGGGGTCAGGCCGGAGCCGACGGCGACGGTGATCTGCTCCAGCGACGGGCCCTTGACCGGGGAGACGAACTCCAGCGCCGGCGCCGTGCGGCCCTCGTCCACGTACACCTGGAGGTCCTTGGCCACCTGGATGGCGTCGTCGGGCAGCTTGGCGCCCTGGATGCGGTACGGGCCCGCCGGCTGGACGACCTTGTTGGTCGCCTCGGCGCCCGCCGGGGAGGCGACGAACGCCAGGAACTTCTTGGCGGCGTCCACGTGCTCGGACGTCTTGGCGATGTAGATGCCCGCCGGCTCCCAGATGGTCGCGCCGTTCTTGGCCGCGTCGGTGCCAGGGATGCCGAAGAAGCCCACGTCGGTGGCGGCCTGCGGCAGGCTCGCCACCAGCGGCGGGAGCTGGGCGCTGAGCATCGGGTAGTGCGCGCCCTTGCCATCGACCAGCAGCTTCAGGCCCTGGTCGGCGGTGGCCGAGCCGAAGCCCTCCTGCATGAGGTTCTTGGAGTGCACCTCGGCCAGGTGGTCGAAGCCCGCCTGGGCGGCCGGGGTGGTGGCGAACTTGGCCTGGTTGGCCGTGTAGTTCTTGGCGAAGTCCGGCACGGCGGCCTGCACGTTGTAGTAGTCGCCGAGGACGAAGAGCTGCGAGGTCCAGGTGTCCTTGAAGGTGCCGATCACCGGGGCGACGCCGGCCGCCTTGATCTTGTCGTTGTTGGCCATGAAGTCGGCCCAGGTCTTCGGCACCTCCAGCTTGAGCTGCTCGTACACCTTGCGGTTGTAGAGGATGCCGCCGCCCATGGCGGTGCCGCCCGGCACGCCGTACGCCTTGCCGTCCTGGCTCACCACGGGCAGGAAGTCCTTCTGCACGTTGGCCA
The DNA here is from genome assembly GCF_008086045.1 of Nonomuraea sp. PA05. GTDB lineage: Bacteria > Actinomycetota > Actinomycetes > Streptosporangiales > Streptosporangiaceae > Nonomuraea > Nonomuraea monospora. The sequence continues at coordinate 269,545 of NZ_VSEY01000001.1, forward strand.
GCACCGGGTCGCCGGTCAGGTCCACCATGGTCTGGGCCGGATTGAGCGCCTGCAGCAGCGAGCCGGAGTTGTACCAGAACACATCCGACATGTCGCCCGTGGACAGCCGGGTCTTGATGATGTTGTCGCCCTCGCTGCCGCCCGGCCGCGTCTCCGTTTCGATCTTGATGGTCGGATTGGCCTTCATGAAGGCGTCGGTGAGCGCCTTGGCGGTGTCCACCGTGGCCTGGCTGTTGTCAATGAGGAACTGCAAGGTGACGGCGCCGGCGTCGCCGCCGGACTCGGTGCCGGAGCCCGAACCGCACGAGCTCAGGGCCGCCATCGCGAGAACGGCCAGGACCGCTCCCGTCATTCGGTGCGAGGTGTTCACGACGCCCCTCCGGTTCGTTGAAACGTTTTAAGCGTCCCCCGATGCGAGTTAACGTAGGCGTTACCTAGCGGAGCGTCAAGAGGCCGATTGGGGAACGGTTTCCAATCGTGACTAATGTCAAGAGGCGGCTTGCTCAAGTGGGGACGGCAAGTCTGGATAACGTTACCCATCGCGTACGATGCGGCTGGCTCGTACAATCGGGCGACGTCGGGGTCCGAGGAAAGGCGGCACATGGCGACACGAGGCCGGCAGGCGAGAGTGACCATCACCGACGTGGCCCGCCATGCCCAGGTGTCCACCACGGCGGTGTCGAAGGTGCTGCGCAACGCCTACGGCGTCAGCGACGCCATGCGCGAGAAGGTCCGCGCCGCCATCGACGAGCTCGGCTACCGCCCGCACAACGCGGCACGCGCCATGCGCGGGCGCACCTTCACCATCGGCGTGCAGCTACCGCACATCAGGAACCCGTTCTTCTCCGACATCGTCGACGGCCTCACGGACGAGATCTCCGGCAGCGGCTACCAGGCGATCATGGTGCAGAGCGGCGACCTCGACGCCGACGCAGAACGCCGCGCCATCGACGCCCTGATGGACCGCCAGGTCGACGGCATCCTCTCCGTCGCCCCCGTCTGCTCCAGGGCGCAGCTCGAAGAGGTCGCCAGGAACACGCCCCTCGTCGTGCTCGGCCGCCACGACCGGTCGGCGCTCTACGACTGCGTCCTCGACGACGACGAACTCGGCGCCCAGCTCATGGTCGAACACCTCATCGCCCTCGGGCACCGCCGCATCGCGCACATCACCCAGCGCGACACCGCGACCCGCCGCTCCGCCGTCCTGCTCCAAGCCATCAGAGCCAGGACGTACGAGCAGGTCATGACCGAACACGGGCTGGCCGAACACCTCGCGATCGCGGCCACCTCCTACACCGAGGAAGGCGGCTACGACGGGGCCCGCGAACTCCTCGCCCGCCACCCGCGGCCCACCGCCATCTTCGCCGGCGCAGACCAGGCCGCCTTCGGCGTGCTGGCGGCCATCCACGAGGCGGGGCTCACGGTGCCCGGCGACATCTCCGTGGCGGGGTACGACAACGCCCGCATGAGCCGCCTCGCCCACATCTCGCTCACCACCGTGGACCAGGACGGCGCCATCATGGGCACGACGGCGGGGCGGCTGCTGCTCGAACGCATCGGGGGGCGGGCGGCGGCCGTCCGCTTCTCGGTCACCCCCACCCTGGTCGCCCGCCGCTCCACCGCCCCACCCGCCTGACCTGCCGGGCGGGGCGGCGGGTGGGCGTCAGTCGTGCAGGGAGCCGCCGCCGTCGATCGACCACGTCTGCCCGTTGACCCAGGCGGCGTCGTCCGACAGCAGGAAGGCGGCCGCCGCGGCCAGGTCGGACGGCTTGCCCAGGCGCGGCGTGCGGATGGCCCCCAGCACGGCGGCCTTGAACTCCTCGCTCATCGTCGCCAGCCCCGTCTCCGACAGCACCAGCCCCGGCGACACCCCGTTGCAGCGGATCCCTTCCTTGCCCCACCGCGAGGCGACGTGCCGGGTGAGGGCGTTCACCCCGGCCTTGGCGGCGGCGTAGGCGGGACGGAGCGGCTCGCCCACGAAGGCGGCGCTGGAGGAGGTGTTGACGATCGCGCCGCCCCCGCTCTCCAGCAGGTACGGGATGACGGTGCGGCAGGTGTGGGCGTAGCCGATGAGATCGACCTCCAGCGTCCGCCGCCAGACCGCCACGTCCATCCCCGACAGGTCGGCGTCGCGCCCGATGGTGTCCGGCGACAGGTCGGCGCCCACGTTGAACAGCCCGTCCACGCCGCCGAGCTCGGCCGCCGCCCGTTCGAACAGCGCCTTCACCGACTCCTCGTCGGCCAGGTCGAACGCGGCGGCGACAGCGGTCCCGCCGGCCGCGGTGATGCGCCCGGCGGTGGCCTCGGCGCCGGCCAGGTTGAGGTCGCCGATCAGGACGCGGCAGCCCTCCTCGGCCAGTCGTTCGGCGGTGGCGGCGCCGATGCCGGTGGCTCCGCCCGCCACGACGATCCTCTTGCCGTTCAGTCCTCGCATCACAGGCTCCGTTCTCGCTCGCAGGGGGTGGGGGTGCGGACCGAAACACGTGCCCAGGTCACCACTGGACGGGGACCCGCTCCAGCCCGCCGACGATCAGGCCCTCGCGGCGCTTCAGCTCCCCGGCCGGGACCGCCAGCTCCAGCGTGGGCAGCTTGTCCAGCAGCACCTTGAGCACGGTCTGCAGCTCGGTGCGGGCCAGTGACTGGCCCAGGCAGGAGTGGGGGCCGACGCCGAAGGCCACGTGCGGGTTCGGCGAGCGGTCCAGCCGCATCTCGCCGGCCTGCTCGAACTGCCGCTCGTCCCGGTTGGCGGCGGCCATGCTGCAGATGACGGTGGTGCCGCCCGGCAGTTTCTCGCCGCCGACCTCGACCTCCTCGCTGAGGTAGCGCGGCATGCCGAAGCCGGGGTTGGCGTCGAAGCGCAGCGCCTCCTCCACCGCCGGGCGGATCAGCGCGCGGTCGGCCAGCAGCGCCTCCCACCGCGTGCGGTCGGCCAGCAGCATCGACACCATCTTGCCGATCATGTTCGCGGTGGTCTCGTGCCCGGCGACCAGCAGCCCCTTGGCGGTGCCCAGCATGAGCTGCTCGGTCAGCCGCCCGTCGAGGCCCTCGACCATCGCCAGCAGCTCGCTGACCAGGTCGTCGCCCGGCTCGGCCTTCTTGCCCTCGACGAGCGCGACGAGGTAGCCGTCGAACTCGGCCTGGGCGGTGTCGATCTCCTCCTGGGCGAACCTGGTCATGCTGAGCATGGTGTCCGACCAGTACGCGAACTTCTCCCGGTCGGAGTCGGGCACCCCGAGCAGGTCGCAGATGGCCCACACCGGCAGCGGGAAGCCCACCTGGCCGACCAGGTCGGCGGGCGCGCCCTCGGCGACCATCCGCTCGACGAGCCGCACCGTCATGGCCTCGATCCTGGGCTGCATCGCCATGACGCGCTTGGCGGTGAACGCCTTGCCGACGAGCTGCCGCCAGGCGCGGTGCTCATCGCCGCTCATGCTGCTGCCGCCGCTGCCGAACACGCCGCCCGACTCGTTGGCGGTCACCCTGGCGGCGCCCGGGGCGTCGAGCTGCCGGGTGAAGCGCGGGTCGGACAGCACCTGCTTGACGTCGTCGTAGCGGGTGAGCAGCAGCGCCTGGTCGCCACTGGCCAGCCTGACGGGCGCGATCGGGCAGCCGCCGCGCAGTTCGGCCCACTCCTGTGGCGGCTCGAGTGCGGTGGGGTTGGCGAACGGGTAGTGCGGAACCTGCTCGACGGTCACGTGCCCTCCAGAGACGTAGACGGTGCCGATCTAAGTCAATCAGCTTAACGGCGGTGCCGCCTCATCTCCCGAAAGGGAATTCCGATCAGCCGACGCCGAGCAGGGCGTGCGCGCGGGCCCGATCGGCCCGGAACTCGGCGGTCGGGCTCCGGTGCACGATCCGGCCCTTGCGCATGACCGCCACCTCGTCCGCCAGGCGGAAGGCCAGGTGCAGGTCCTGCTCCACCAGCACGGCCGCGATGCCCGCGCCGCGCAGCCCCTCCAGCACGACGGCGACCTGCTCGACGACGGCGGGCGCGAGGCCGTCGGACGGCTCGTCCAGCAGGAGCAGCCGCGGATCGCGCAGCAGCGCCCGGCCGATGGCGAGCATCTGCTGCTCGCCGCCGGAGAGCTGGTCGCCGCGGTGGGCGCGGCGCTCGGCGAGGCCCGGCATCAGCTCGTAGACCCGCTCCACCGTCCAGCTCGGGCTCCTGCGGCCGGACGCGAGGGCCAGCGTCTCCGCCACGGTGAGCGGCGCGAACACGCGGCGGCCCTGCGGCACGATCGCGACGCCCGCGCGGGCCACCGTGTGCGCCGCGGCTCCGGCGAGCTCCCTGTCTCCGACGCGGACGCTGCCGGAGTACGGCTTGAGCAGGCCCATCACGGTGTGCACGAAGGTGGACTTGCCCGCGCCGTTGCGGCCGAGCAGCGCCACGACCGCGCCGGCGGGCACGGTGAGATCGACGCCGTCGAGCACCGTGGTGCCCGCGTAGCCCGCGCGCAGGTCCCGCACGGTCAGCAGGTCCGCCATCAGAGGTCTCCGGTGAGGGGGTCGTCGGTGAACAGGTCGTCGGTCCTGGCCGAGCCGAGGTAGGCGGCCCGCACCGCGTCGTCGGCCCTGATCTGCTCGGGCGTCCCGGACGCCAGGACCCGCCCCAGATGCAGGACGGTGACGCGGCCGGCCAGGCGGAACACCACGTCCAGGTCGTGCTCGACGATGAGCAGGGTGAGGCTGTCCGGCAGCCGTTCGATCAGGCCCGCGAACCGTTCCGTCTCGGCGGCGGACATGCCGGCGGTCGGCTCGTCGAACATGACCAGCGCGGGCTCGGCGGCCAGCACCATCGCCACTTCGAGCTGCCTGCGCTCGCCGTGCGACAGCGCGGCGGCCCGGTCGCCCGCCCGCCCGGCCAGCCCGACGGACTCCAGGTGGCGGCTCGCCTCGGCCTCGGTACGGCGGAAACGCCACGCCGCCCGGTCGAGCCGGTGGGCCACCCGGTGCACCCGCTGGACGGCGAGCGCCACGTTGTCCAGCACCGAGCAGTCCAGGAAGAGGCTGGAGTGCTGGTACGTGCGCAGCAGCCCGCGCCGGGCCCGTTCCGACTCGGGGAGACCGGTGATGTCGTGGCCGTCGAACAGCACGGTGCCGCTGGTGGCGGGCAGGGTTCCGGCCACGGTGGCGAACAGGGTGGACTTGCCGGCGCCGTTCGGGCCGATGAGGGCGTGCCGCTCGCCCGGCAGGACCGGCAGGTCCACGCCGTCCACGGCCTTCAGTGAGCCGTAGGCGCGGGTCAGGCCGCGCAGCTCCAGCAGGGGAGTCATGGCCGCCGCCCCCTCCGGCGCTCGGCACCGGCCCGGCGGCGGAGGCCGGCGATGCCGCGCGGCAGCAGGAAGACCACGGCCACGAACACCAGCCCCAGCACCAGCGGCCCGTGCCCGCCGATGGACGCCGACAGGTAGTCGCGCACCAGCAGCACCAGCGCCGCGCCCAGGCAGGGCCCCCACAGCGTGCCGCCACCGCCGATGACCACGCTGAGCAGGGCGAGCGCCGCCACCTCGAAGCCGAGATCGCCGGAGGAGACGAACCTGGCGTGCGCCGCCCACAGCGCCCCGCCCGCCCCCGCGACGGCCCCGGCCAGGCAGAACACGCCGTACCTGGCGAGCGCGGGCCGGTAACCGAGCGCCCGCATGCGCGGCTCGTTGTCGCGGATGCCGCGCAGCGTCCTGCCGTACGGCGAGCGGACGACCAGCGTCATCGCGGCGAACACGGCGACCGCCACCGCCAGCACCCACCAGTAGACGTATCCGGCGGCCAGCAGGGCAGGGCCGCCGAACAGGGTGATCGGCGGCATGCCGGCCAGGCCGTTGCCCGCGCCGACGGCGTTCCAGGTGCCGGCCACCTGGTGTGCCGTCTCGCCGATGGCCAAGGTGAGCATGAGGAAGACGATGCCGCGCGCCCGCACGGCGACCCAGCCGGTGAGCGCGGCGGTGACCAGACCGGCGGCCAGGCCGGCCAGCGCCTGCACGCCCGCGTCCGGGGTGAGGTGGATGCCGACGAGCGCGGCGGTGTAGGCGCCCGCGCCGAAGTAGGCGGCCTGCCCGAGGGTGGGCAGGCCGGTGACGCCGGTCAGCAGGTCGACGCTGAGCACCAGGACGGCGAAGGCCAGGATCCGGGTCATGGCCGAGATCGGGTAGGCGCTCAGGACCAGGGGTGCGGCGGCGAGGAGCAGGAGCACCGCCGCGGCCACGAGGGGCTTGGCCACGCCGCGCCGGGGCCTCGCCGGTGTGGGCTCGGCCTCGGACGCGCCGGTCTCGTGGGCCACTTTCATACGCGCGCCGCCGTCATGCGGGCACCGCCGTCCGCGCAGGCAGGAGCCCCGCCGGGCGCAGCAGGAGCACCAGCCCCATCGCCCCGAAGACGAGGAACGACGCGTACTCCGGCAGCAACGCCGTCCCCAGCGCCTGCACCTGCCCGATCAGCACAGCCCCCAGCAACGCCCCGCGCACCGACCCCAGCCCGCCCACGACCACCACGACCAGCGCCAGCAGCAGCACCTTCTCGTCCAGCCCTGGCGCGGCCCCCAGGATCGGCCCGGCCAGCACCCCGCCGACCGCCGCCAGCCCCGCGCCCGCCGCGAAGACCCCGGCGAGCACCTTGCCGGTGTCGATGCCCAGCGCCGCCACCATGCCCCGGTCGGCGACGACGGCCCGGATCAGCGACCCGAGCCGGCTCCGCTCGACCAGCACGTGCACGCCCACCGCCAGCAGAACGCCGAACCCGATCACCAGCAGCCGGTAGACGGGATAGGTCTGGCCGAACACGGCGACGCCGCCCGCCACCGGCGCGGGCGCGGCGACGGAGTGCACGTCGTCGCCGAACACCATGGACAGCACCTCGGCCACGACGAGGGAGACGCCGAGGGTGAGCAGCGCCTGGTCGAGGTGGCGGGGCGTGGCCCTGGTCAGCCCCGCGAGCACGCCGCCGAGCGCGGCGCCCACGGCGGCGGCGACCAGCACGGCCGCGACGAAGGCCGCCAGGCTCGCGTTCCCGGGGACGAGCGCCACGGCGACGTACGCGCCCGCGAGGTAGACGGCGCCGTGCGCCAGGTTGAGCACGTCCATCATGCCGAACACCAGCGACAGCCCCAGCGCGATGGCGAACAGCAACGCGCCCATCGCCAGCCCGTTGAGCACGCTGACCAGGTACGTGGCCATCAGCCCAGCTCGCTGACGACGGCGTTGACCATGGCGCCGCTGCTGGAGCGGACCTCCCGCAGGTAGTACTTCTGCTGGGCGTCCTGGTCGGCGCCGAAGCTCCACTCGCCGCGCGGGCTGTCGACGGTTCCCACGGAGCCCAGCGCCTTGATCACCTCGTCGCCGGTGCCGCCAGGGGCGGCGGCCAGGGCCTTGTCCAGGACGGCTCCGGCGTCGTAGGCCTGCACCGCGTACACGGTGGGCGCCTCGTTGTAAGCCTTGCGGTAGGCGTCCGTGAACTCCTTGTTGCGCGGGGTGTCCAGCTCGGCGGAGTAGTGCAGCGACGTCTTCACCCCGGCGGCGGCCTCGCCCTGGGCGTCGAGCACGCCGCCCTCGGTCAGGAAGCCGGTGCCGTACAGCGGGATGTCGCCGGCCAGCCCGAACTGCTTGTACTGCTTGACGAAGCTGACGGCCTCGGCGCCCGCGTAGAAGGCGTAGACGGCCTTGGCGCCGGAGCCGCGGATCGCCGACAGGAACGGCTGGAAGTCCTGGGTCTTGCCGAACGGGGTGTACTTCTCGCCGGCCACCTTGCCGCCCGCCGCCTCGAACGTCTTGCGGAACCCGGCGATCATCTCCCGGCCGGCGGCGTAGTCGGCGGCGATGAGGTAGACGCCGCCGTCCACCTCCTCGGCGACGGCGGGGCCGAGCGGGGCCGCGACCTTGCCGTTGGCGAAGCTGGTGCGCCACACGTACGGGGACTTGCGCGCCCCGGTGATGTCGTCGGCGCCGGCGTTGGCGACCAGGAGCGGCTTCTTCGACTCGTCGAAGAAGTCCCGCAGGCCCAGCGCGGTGGCGGAGTTGACGACGCCGACCACCGCGGTGGCCTGGTCCTGGGTGACGAGCTTCTGCGCGGCGGGCACGCCCGTCTGCGGGCCTTCGCCCTCGTCGGCGCTGACCACCTCGGCGGTGCGGCCGCCCAGTTTGCCGCCGTGCTGGTCGAGGTAGAGCTGGAAGCCGTTGCGCATGTCCTCGCCCAGCGGCGCGTACACGCCCGACAGCGGCACCAGCAGGCCGATCTTCACCGTTCCGCCGGTCGGGCCGCCGCCGGACTGGTCGAGGCTGGAGCCGGCGCACCCCGCGAGTGCGAGGGCCAGGGCGAGGGCGGCAGCGCTGTTCCGTAAGACGTGCATGGTGACACTCCTGGGGGTGGGCTCGGCGCCCCCGCGCTGAGTCGGTTGGCTCAGGATCTACAGACAAGTGTCGTGACGTCAATGCCTTGCGGCACGAACGTGCCCCGGTGCCGAAAGAGGCCGGAACGGGCCGACATAACTTGCTACATCGCTCTTTCGTCTCGCAAGAATCCTGTGGCATGTTGAGGAGGTGGACACGACTCCTGATCCCCGTACGGGTGCGGCGCCCGCCCCCACCGGCCCGCTGAGCCGCGTGGACTACGGCGAGCGCATCCCCAACAACGTCGACCTGGCGAGCGACCGCCGCCTGCAGCGCGCGCTGGAGAGCTGGCAGCCGAAGTTCCTGGACTGGTGGAAAACACTCGGCCCGGCCCTGCCGACCAAGGACGTCTACCTGCGCACCGCGGTCGCCGTCGGCCGCGACGGCTGGGCGCACTTCGAGCACGTCCCGATGGAGGAGTACCGCTGGGGCATCTTCCTGGCCGAGCGCGACCCCGGCCGCAAGGTGGGCTTCGGCAAGCACAAGGGGGAGCCCGCCTGGCAGGAGGTGCCCGGCGAGCACCGAGCCGACCTGATGCGGCTGATCGTCATCCAGGGCGACACCGAGCCCGCCTCGGTCGAGCAGCAGCGCGTCCTGGGCAACACCGCGCCCAGCATCTACGACCTGCGCAACCTCTTCCAGGTCAACGTCGAGGAGGGCCGCCACCTGTGGGCCATGGTCTACCTGCTGCACGCCTACTTCGGCAGGCAGGGCCGCGAGGAGGCCGAGCAGCTGCTCAAGCGCAACTCCGGCGACCTCGACGCGCCACGCATCCTCGGCGCGTTCAACGAGGCGACCACCGACTGGCTGCAGTTCTTCATGTTCACCTACTTCACCGACCGCGACGGCAAGTACCAGCTCGGCACGCTGAAGGAGTCGGCCTTCGACCCGCTCGCGCGCACCTGCCAGTTCATGCTCAAGGAGGAGGCCCACCACATGTTCGTGGGCACCACCGGAGTGCAGCGCACCCTGGAGCGCACGGCCGAGCTGATGGCGCGGCACGGCACCGCCGACATCCTCCCGCACGGCGGGATCCCCCTGGACGTCATCCAGAGGTACCTGAACTTCCAGTTCTCCGTCTCGCTCGACCTGTTCGGCTCCGAGCAGTCCACCAACGCCGGCAACTACTACACCTCAGGCCTGAAGGGCCGCTGGATGGAGACCCGCCGCAAGGACGACCACGTCCTGCTGGAGGACACCCGCGAGCTGCGCTACGTCCAGGACGGGCAGATCAGGACCAGAACCGTGCCCATGCTCAGCGCGCTCAACCTCGACCTGCGCGACGAGTACGTGGCCGACTGCTCCCACGGCGTGCGCCGCTGGAACCAGGCCCTGGCGGACGCCGGCCTGGAGGAGCGGCTGTACCTGCCGCACGAGGGCTTCAACCGCAAGGTCGGCGTCTACGCGGGCCACCACGTCACCCCGCACGGCGAGGTCGTGGACGAGGCCGACTGGCAGGCCCGCGCCCGCGACTGGCTGCCCACCGGCGAGGACCGCGAGCAGGTGGCCTCGCTCATGGTCCCCGAGTACGAGTACGGCGAATTCGCCGGCTGGATCGCCCCGCCGAAGACCGGCATCAACGACCAGCCGGTCGAGTTCGACTACGTGCACCTCGCGGAAGAGGGGCTGCTCTAGTGCCGCGTGGCCGCGCTCTCCGCCATCCGCTCCCACTCGGCCTGGGCGCGCCGGTGCCACCGGTTGTGCAGGTCGTGGAAGACGGCCGCCGCGCGGGGGCCGGGCCAGTCGTGGTCGAGCAGCTCGGCGGGCAGGTCGGGGTCGAGGAACGGGAAACGCCGCCACTCCTGGATGAGCAGCACCTGGCTGACGAACGCCTCCCGGTCCGCGCGGACGGGGAGGCCTTCGAAGCGTTCGATGAAGGCCACGTAGCGTTTCTCGACGTCGTCGAGGTCCCACGCCGCTGTGATGATCTTTGTGGTGTCGCCGATGCCCGCCGACGGTCCCGTCCAGGCGTAGGCGCGGTCGTCGAGGTCGAGCTCACGGACGACCTCGCGGACCGCGGCCTCCTTCGACGCGTCGGGCACCACCCACAGGCCCGGGGCGGGCGAGCCGAGCCCCAGCCAGGTGAGCTTGGTGCGCAGCCGGTGCCGGAGCTGCCGCTGGCTCTCGGGCACGCCCGCGGTGAGCACGAGCCAGCGCCCGTCCCACGCGTGCGGCCCGCGCATGAACGTGTAGATGCGCCCGGCGCCCTCGCGCAGCAGCCGGTCGCCCGCGTCGGTGAGCTTCCACCGCACCTTGCGGCCGTGCCGCTCCGACTGCAGCAGCCCCTCGGCCGCGGTGCGCGACAGCGCCTGCCGCGCGGACTTCTCCTCCACGCCGAGCGCCGACAGGGCCTCGATCAGGCTGCCCGTCCACGTCTCGCCGCGCCGGGGCATGACGAACTCGCCGAGAACGGTCAGCAGCAGCGACCGGGCGCTGGCGGACGTCCTGTCCTGCGGACGCGGTTCGCTCGTGGTCACCGCTCCCTCCCTCCCTCGTACGACATCGCCGTGACGCGCATTCTCTCAGGTCAGACGAGCCGCCTCTTAAATGCTACAAAAACTTGACGCCACACATAAAACAAGTCGAACCTTCCGGAGTGCGCCTTGACCGTCACCTTCGCCACCTCACCGGACCGCTACCGTCACTGGAGCCTCCAGGTGGACGGCCCGGTCGCCACCGTCACGCTGCGCGTGGACGAGCAGGGCGGCCTGGTGCCCGGCTACGAGCTGAAGCTCAACTCCTACGACCTCGGCGTGGACATCGAGCTGTACGACCTCGTCCAGCGGCTGCGCTTCGAGCACCCGGAGGTCAAGGCGGTGGTGCTGACCGGCGGCCTGGACCGGATGTTCTGCGCGGGAGCCAACATCCGGATGCTGGCCCAGTCCTCGCACGGCTGGAAGGTGAACTTCTGCAAGTTCACCAACGAGACCCGCAACGGCATCGAGGACGCCACGGAGAACTCGGGGCAGACCTGGATCGCCGCGCTGAACGGCACCGCCGCCGGCGGCGGCTACGAGCTGGCGCTGGCCTGCGACCAGATCGTCCTGGTCGACGACGGCTCCTCGGCCGTCTCCCTTCCCGAGGTGCCGCTGCTCGGCGTGCTGCCCGGCACCGGCGGGCTGACCCGCGTCGTGGACAAGCGGCACGTGCGCAAGGACCGCGCCGACCTGTTCGCCACCAGGGCGGAGGGCCTCCGCGGACGCACCGCCGCCGAATGGGGGCTGGTGGACGCCGCCGTGCCGCGCCACTCGTTCGCGGGGGAGGTGGCCCGCCGCGCCGAGGAGGCGGCGGCGACCTCGCCCCGCCCCTCCGGCGCGCGCGGCGTGCGCCTGACGCCGCTGACCCGCAAGGACGAGGGCGACACCATCACCTACCCGTACGTGTCCGCCCGGCTCGACCGCTCGGGCCGCAAGGTCGAGATCACCGTGGCCGGCCCGCACGACGCCCCGCCCGCCGACCCGTCCGCCCAGGGCGCGGACTACTGGCCCCTGGCGATGACCCGGGCCCTGGACGACCTCGTCCTGCACCTGCGGACCAACGAGCCCGGCCTCGGCATCTGGCTGCTGCGCACCGCCGGCGACGCCGGGCGGGTGCTGGCCTACGACGCCCAGCTTCACGCGGCGGACGACTGGTTCGCGGCCGAGGTGCGCCACTACTACAAGCGCACGCTCAAACGGCTCGACGTCACCAGCCGCAGCCTCATCGCCGTCATCGAGCCGGGCACCGCGTTCGCCGGGCTGCTGGCCGAGCTGGCGCTGGCCGCCGACCGCCAGTACATGCTGGAAGGCGTCTACGAGGACCGCGACGACGACGCCGCCCCCGCCGCCGTCGTCCTCACGCCCGCCAACGACGGCGACCACCCGATGGGCAACGGCCTGTCCCGCCTCCGGTCCCGCTTCTGGGGCCACGACGCGGAGCTGGCGGCTGTCCTGGCCCGGCTCGGCGAGCCGCTCGACGCCGCCGCCGCCTCGGAGCTGGGCCTGGTCACCATGGCCCTGGACGACCTCGACTTCGAGGAGGAGCTGCGCATCGCCGTCGAGGAACGCGCCTCCCTGTCACCCGACGCGCTGACCGGCATGGAGGCCAACCACCGCTTCGCCGGCCCGGAGACCCTGGAGACCAAGATCTTCGGCCGGCTCACCGCCTGGCAGAACTGGATCTTCAACCGGCCGAACGCCTCCGGCCCCGACGGCGCGCTGCGCCGCTACGGCACCGGCCGCAAGGGCGACTACGACCTGGAACGCGTGTGATCACATGATCGACGGCATGGCGCTCATCGACGCGCACGTCCACGTCCCCCTGCTCGGCACCCTCAAGCCCGCCTGGCTGCGCTGGGCCCGCGACTTCGGCCCCGACGGCCTGCTCCAGGACGTCTGGGACGCCGCCGGCCGGCCGCGCCCGGCCCGCCTGGACGAGCTCCTCGCCGCCCAGGGAGTGGACGTCGCCCTCCTGTTCTGCGAATACAGCCCCAAGGCCACCGGCATCCAGGCCTTCGACGACCTCCTGCCGATCGTCGAGCACAACCCGTCCCGCTTCCGTCCCGTCGCCAACGTCAACCCGCACCTGCACTTCCCGCTCGCCGACGAGGTGCGCCGCCAGCTCGGCCTCGGCGCCGCCGCACTCAAGCTGCACCCCGTGCACGGCGGCTTCCGCTGCGACGACGCCGCCCTCTACCGCGCCTACCACCTGCTCGAAGAGCGCGGCGTCCCCCTCGTCGTGCACTGCGGCACCAGCTCCTTCCCCGGCTCCGCCAACGAGAACGCCGACCCGCGCCACCTCATCCCCGTCCTGCGCGACTTCCCCGGCCTGCACGTCGTCCTCGCGCACGGCGGGCGCGGCTGGTGGTACGACGCCGCCGCCTTCCTCGCGCTGTCCCACGAGACCGTGTGGCTGGAGCTGTCGGGGCTGCCGCCCAAACGGCTGCCCGAGTACTACGCGCGCTTCGACCTCGTGCGGCTCGCCCGGCGGTGGATCTTCGGCACGGACTGGCCTGGCGTGCCGGGCGTCGCGGCCAACGCGCGGGCGGTGGCGGGGCTGGTGCCGGACGAGGTGGCGGCGGCGGTGCTGGCGGGCAACGCCAGGAAGGTGTACGCGGGGGTGTAGGGGATCAGGCCGTGTCTTCGCGGGGGGCGGCGGTGCGCAGGCGGGTGTCGACGGCCGGGGCCAGGACGAAGGCGGCGGCGACGAAGGCGAGCACCACGAGCATGGCAGGGCGCAGGCCCCACTCGTCGCCCAGGAAGCCGAGACCGGGCGGGCCGACCAGGAAGGCGATGTAGCCGATCGTGGCCACCAGGCTCACCCGGGCGGTCTGCTCGCGCCCGGTCTCGCCCGCCGCCGACAGTGCGACGGGGAAGCCCAGCGACGCGCCGAGCCCCCAGAACAGCACGGCGGCCCCGGCCACGACGGCGTTGTCGGCGAAGATGACCAGCAGCAGGCCCAGCGCGCCCGAGGCGGCGCTGGCGCGCATGACGGTGGTGCGGCCGAAGCGGTCCAGGAAGAACGTGCCGGCGAAGCGGCCGATGGTCATGGCGGCGGCGAAACCGGCGTAGACGAGGGAACCGGCGGTGGCGTCCAGGCCGTGCCCGTCCACCATGAGCAGCGGCAGCCAGTCGTTGGCGGCGCCCTCGGCCAGCGCCATCGCCAGGACGATCGCGCCGATGAGGACGAGCCTGGTGTCCTTCCACAGCGCCGGCCGCGGGCCGCCGGCGCCGGGCTCGCCGGGCGTGCCGAGGCCGGTGCCCGCCGGGACGGAGCGGATCGCGTACAGGAGGAGGGCGGCGGAGATCAGGGTGACGGCGGCCAGGTGCCAGTGCACGGGGAAGCCGGCGGCGGTGGCCGCGATGCCCGTGCAGGCGCCGATGACGGTGCCGAGGCTCCAGCAGCCGTGCAGGGCGGGCAGCGTCGTGCGGCCGGTGACGCGCTCGACGTCGGCGCCGTCCACGTTGACGGCGACGTCGCCCGCCCCCGTGCCCGCGCCGAACCCGCACAGGCCCGCCATCACCAGCGGCACGGACGACAGGAGGGCGCCGGCGCTGATGACGGCCAGGCTCACGACGACCAGCGCGGTGCCCAGGCCGATGACGGGACGGGTTCCGTAGCGGGAGACGAGCCGGCCCGAGCTCAGGATCCCGGCCATCGAGCCGAGGGACAGGCCGAACAGGATCCAGCCCATCTGGCCGGTGGACGCGTCGAGACCGTCGCGGATGTCCGGGGTGCGGGTGACCCACGAGGACAGGGCGATGCCGGGGAGGAGGAAGAACAGGAACAACGCCTGACGGCGCCGGCGCGTGGCGGGGTCCATGCGAGTGAGAGCTCCGGGTTTCCGATTCAGGCAGGTTCATGCAGCTTTATGCTTAAAGGCGATCATATAGGTGGAAATATCAGGCGGGACGGCCGTCCCCGCGTCCCCTGCCGAGCCGGACCCACTGCAGCAGGAGCAGCAACTCCACGCCTCCAGGCTGCCACCCGGGCGGGGCGCCGGGCATTCCCGCCGGCTGCGACTCCGGCGGCTCAGCTCATCGGCTCAGACCGGCGACCAGGTTGATGGTCAGGGCGACGATGACCGTGCCGAACAGGTACGACAGCAGCGCCTGCCGCAGCACCGCCGAGCGGAACGCGGCGCTGTTCAGCTCGGTGTCGGAGACCTGGAACGTCATCCCGACGGTGAACGCCAGGTAGGCGAAGTCGGTGAAGCACGGCTGGGCGCCGGGGTCGCTGTCGTGGAAGTCGACGCCGCCACCAGCGCCGCCCGTCCCGGCGGAGTAGTACATCAGCGCGTACCGCAGCGTGAAGATCGTGTGCACGACCGCCCACGAGGCCACCACGCTGGCGACGCCGAGCCCCACGGCCAGGACCACTCCTGCGCCGGTCTGGACGATCATGTTCGCGACCGCCGCCAGGCTGGCCACCGCCGCGACGACGACGGCCACGTCCGAGCCGGCGCGGGTGGGGTCCTCCCTGTTCACGTCGGCGGCCGTCCCCGGGCCGTCGAGCCGGGAGATCCGCGCCCAGGTGACCAGCAGGAACACCACGGCCGCCACGTCCCAGCCGATCAACGGCACGTACGCCGGCGGCGCGACCGCCGCCACCGCGGCCACGGCGGCGAGCCCGGTGGCGAGAGCGATCAGGGCGGCGCGCCGTACCGAGGCTCCGAGCAGCTCGGACACCCGCTTCACCCTCGGAGTTGTGCCACCCCGTTCAGTGATCTACACGCGGCAGCCGCGCGACCCAGGAACTGATGGGCTACTCTCGTTTTTGTGACAAGCGGTCAGTGGAGATCGTCCGGGAGATGACATGAGCGATGCCATGACGTTGCCCCTGCACATGCGGCGCAACGGTTTCGACCCCGTCCCTGAGCTGTCCTCGGTGCGCGACGACGAAGGCGTCCGCCGGGTGCCCACCCCGTTCGGCGTCGAGGCGTGGCTCGTCAGCCGCTTCGCCGACGTCCGGGAGGTGCTCGGCGACCCCGCCCGCTTCAGCAACGCCCGCGCGATGGCGTTCCGTCCGGCCGGCGAGCAGTACAGCGAGGAGCAGCGCGAACGGGCGCGCGCGGGCAACCTGCTCGCCTTCGACCCGCCCGAGCACACCCGGCTGCGGCGCATCCTGACGCCGGAGTTCACGATGCGGCGGATGCGCCGCCTGGAGCCACGCATCCACGAGATCGTGCGGGAGCACCTCGACGCGATGGAGCGGGCCGGCTCGCCCGCCGACCTGGTCTCCGCCTTCGCGCTGCCGATCCCGTCCCTGGTCATCTGCGAGCTGCTGGGCGTGCCGTACGCCGACCGCGACGACTTCCAGCGGCGCACCGGCAAGCTGCTCGACATCTCACTGCCGTTCGAGCGGCGCGCGGCGGCGAGCCAGGAGCAGCGCGACTACATGGCCGAGCTCGTCGCCGCCGCCCGCGCCGAACCCGGCGAGGACATGCTCGGCATGCTCGTCCGCGAGCACGGCGACGACCTGACCACCGACGAGCTGGTGGGCATCGCCGCGCTGCTGCTGCTGGCCGGCCACGAGACCACGTCCAACATGCTCGGGCTCGGCACCCTGGCCCTGCTGCGCCACCCCGACCAGCTCGACCTGCTCAGGAAGGAGCCCGAGCGGATCAGCGCCACCGTCGAGGAACTGCTGCGCTGGCTCAGCATCGTGCACTCGGGCACCAGCAAGACCACCACCACCGAGGTCGAGCTGTCCGGCGTCCGCATCCCGGCAGGGGAGGTCGTGATGTGCGTGCTGCCCGCCGCCAACCGCGACCCGGCGTACATCTCCGAGCCCGACCGCCTCGACATCACCCGCGGCGACCTCGGCCACGTCGCCTTCGGCCACGGCGTGCACCACTGCCTGGGCGCGCCGCTGGCCAGGATGGAGATGCGCATCGCCTTCCCCGCGCTGTTCGAGCGCTTCCCGGGGCTGCGCGAGACCGGCACCGCGCCGCAGTTCCGCTCCTTCAACGTCGTGTACGGCCTGTCCGCCTTCGAAGTCGCCTGGTAACCACCCATTCCGTCCCGGCTGCTAGCGTTCACCGTGTGTACGAGCAGCGACAGCGAGCCGACGCGCTGCGTAACGCGGACAAGATCGTCCGGGCCGCGATCGCGATCCTGCGCGAACGCGGCCCCGAGGTCTCCCTGGAGGAGATCGCCCGGCACGCGGGCATCGGGAGCGCCACCGTCTACCGGCGCTTCGGCGACCGCGACGGCGTGATCAGGGCCGCCTTCGAGACGTACTTCGCCGAGGAGGTCGAGCCGCTGGTGATGGCCGCCCGCGACGCCGCCGACCCCGGCGACGGGCTGGCCGGGGCGCTGACGGCGGCGGTCGGCACCCTGGCCGCGCACCACGGGCTGCTGAAGGCGGCCCGGCAGTCGGGCGCCTCCACCGTGGACATCGCGGCGCGCTTCATGCGGCCGCTCGGTGCCGTGCTCGACCGGGCTCAGCGCGCGGGGCAGGTGCGCGGCGACCTGGTCGTCAGGGATCTCGCGGCGATCGTCATCATGGCGCTGGCCACCGCCCACCCCGGCGATCCCGCCCACCACGACCCGCGCCGCTACCTGGCCCTGCTGCTGTCGAGCCTGCGGCCGTCCGGCGACGTCCTGCCCGAGCCGTCCGCCGACGGCATCCTGGAGCACGACCGGGAACGCTGCCCCCCGGCGTGACGCGACCGCCGCGCGCGGCGCTTCGCGGGTGACGTGACGGCCGCCCGTGCGGGCGGTGCCAAAGGTGTGAACCGGCACCATGTCCCACGCCCGTCCAGCCGTCTAACGTGCGCTGCAACACCCCCAGAAGAGCAGGGAGCCTGCCGTGGCCACCACTCTCCTCAGCCGCACCCTCACCCTCCTGCTGCTCGCCGTCCTGTCGTGGACGGCCCTGCCGGCCCAGCACGGCGCCCGGGCGGCGGCGCTGGTCCAGGTCACCTCGTTCGGCGCCAACCCCGGCAACCTCACCATGTACGCCTACCGCCCCGACGGCGCGGGCACCGGCCGCCCGCTGGTCGTCCTGCTGCACGGCTGCACCCAGAACGCCGCCGGCTACTTCGCGAGCTCCGGCTGGCGCCAGTACGCCGACCAGTGGGGCTTCACCCTGGTGCTGCCGCAGACCGGCAGCGCCAACAACTCCTCCAGCTGCTTCAACTGGTTCCAGACCGGCGACACCACGCGCGGCCAGGGCGAGGCGGCCTCGATCCGCGCCATGGTCGCCCACGCCGCCGCCACGTACGGCTCCGACCCGGCGCGGACCTACGTCAGCGGCCTGTCGGCGGGCGGCGCGATGGCGGCGGTCATGCTGGCGACCTACCCGGACGTGTTCGCGGCCGGTTCGATCGGCGCGGGCCTGGCCTACCGGTGCGCCTCCAGCCTGACCCAGGCGTCGAGCTGCCAGTACGGCCCCACCCAGCGCACCTCCCGCCAGTGGGGCGACCTGGTGCGCGCCGCCCACTCCGGCTACGCGGGCCCGTACCCGAGGGTGGCGATCTGGCAGGGCCAGTCGGACTACACGGTGGTCCCCGCGAACGGCAGGCAACTGCGCGACCAGTGGACGGACGTGCGCGGCGTGTCCCAGACGCCCACGTCGACCGGCTCCCTCACCGGCGGCACCACCATGACCGTGTACGGCGGCGACGACGTGCGCCTGTACGAGATCGCCGGGATGGGCCACGGCCTGCCGGTGGACCCGGGGACCGCGACCGGCCAGTGCGGGGCCGCGGCCGCCTACTTCCTGGACACCATCTGCTCGGCCTACCACGACGCCCGCTTCTTCGGCCTGGACAGCGACACCCCGCCGACCCCGACCCCGACGCCCACTCCCACCCCGACCCCGACCCCGACGGTGCCGGGCGCGTGCGTGCGGGCCAGCAACTACGCCCACACCACGGCGGGCCGCGCCCACCAGGAAGGCGGCTACACCTACGCCAACGGCTCCAACGACCCCATGGGCCTGTGGAACACCTTCGTCGTCCACGGCCTCCGCCAGACCGGCCCCGGCCACTGGGTGCTGGCCGACGGCGAATGCTGAGCCGTGCCGCTCACCCGGGAATCCCCGCCAGGTAGTCGGCCAGCTCGCCCGGCCGCGACAGCATCACCATGTGACCGCCGGGCATCTCGTCCGGGATGACGCCGAGCCGCTCCGCCACGTGCCGCCGGACGAACTCGGGAGGGAAGAAGCGGTCGTCGCGGCACAGCAGGTAGCGGGTGGGAACGTCCGGCCAGGCGTCCAGCGGCCACGGCTGCCGGTAGGCGCGGTCCATGCTCATCTTCGCGGCGAGCTCGCCGTCGTGGGCCAGCACCCGTTCGGCCAGCTCACGCGGGACGTCGTGCAGGTAGAGCTGGTACTCGTCGTCGATGCCGGAGGCAGGGTGGCCGGTGCGTCCCCACCACTCCTCCGGCGTCTCGCCCGGGCTCGGGATCATGGCGGTCAGCATGACCAGCGCGGCTGCCTCGACCCGGGCGCAGACGAGCGGGCCGATGAAGCCGCCCCACGAGTGGGCCACCACCACGAGGGGCCGGCGCTCGCCGATCGCCTGGACGACGCTGCCGGCGTAGTCCCAGAGCGTTTCCTCCGGGTCGGACATCGGCAGGGTCACCGCGACCGTGTCGTGCCCGCGGTCGCGCAGCTCTGCCTCGACCAGGTGCCAGTCGAAGGCGCTGCCGCCGCCGCCGTGGATGAGAGCGAAGGTTGTCATGAAGGTGATGACCGCCGCGGGCGCGCGAACTCATCGGTGTGCGGAAGCAGCGGATCGGGGAGGGCGCGCGTTAGTAGGTCATGAACAGTGAGACAGCCGCCCGCGCGCCCGCGCCGCCGGACCGTGGAGCCGAGCTGGCGGACCTGTACCGCGAGCACTGGCTCGCGCTGGTGCGCCTGGCCGTGCTGCTCGTCGGTGACAGGGAGAGCGCCGAGGACGTCGTCCAGGACGTCTTCTCGCGGCTGCACGGCAAGCGGCCGGACGCGCTGAGCCTGGCGTACGTGCGTGCCTGCGTGCTGAACGGCTCCCGCTCGGTGCTGCGGCGGCGCGGCGTGGCCGCCAGGGCGGCGGCGCCGGGCCCGTCCGGCGAGCCGGTGGACTCGGCGGAGACGGCCGCGCTGCTGGGGGAGTCGCGGCAGGAGATGCTGTCCGCGCTGAGCCGGCTGCCGCGGCGGCAGCGCGAGGTTCTCGTGCTGCGGTACTACCTCGATCTGCCCGACGCCGACATCGCGCGGATGACGCGCGTCAGAGAGAGCACCGTGCGGTCCACCGCCTCCAGGGCCCTGGACCGCCTCCAGCGTGAACTGGGAGGCCAGGCATGACAGGCATCGAGGATCGGCTCAGGGACGCGCTGGCCGCCAAGGCGGGGAGCGTGCGCGACGACGGCCGCCCGCGTGTCCTGCCCCCGCCGCACTCCCGCCCGGCCGCCATGAACCGACGGACGCCGCGTTCGCGCCTGGCCGCCATGAACCGACGGACGCCGCGTTCGCGCCTGGCCGCCTTCCGGTGGTGGGCGCCGCTGGCGGTGGCGGCCACCCTCGTGCTGGTCGTGGCGATCTCCTTCGCGACCACCCGCGCCGTCACCCCGCCCACGCCGCACCCGGCCCAGCGGCCCACCCCGTACGTCGGCCCCCTCGCCCCGCCGGTCGAGCAGGTCTGGCCGGACGCCGTGCACGAGATCCCCGCCACCGCACCGGGCAAGCGCGCGTTCAAGCCGGACGTGTTCATCAGCCCCCGCGTCGTGGCCGGGCGGGGCCTGACCAGGAACCGGCCGGACAGCATCTGGTCCTACGACGTGGACAAGCGCCGCTTCACCCGCATCACGACCCTGACGAGCAGGTACATCACCAATGAGCCCGTGGTCTTCGGCGACGGGCAGGTCGCGTGGACGGTCCTGCGGGATCGCAAGCTGGAGATCTGGGCCGTGCCCGTCACCGGCGGAGCCCCCCGCCGCCTGGCCGCGGTGACCGCCACCATCACCAGCGACAACGAGATCATCGGAGCCCGCAACCTGACCATCGCCGACGGCACCGTGTGGTGGTCCCCGGCGGAGGGCGGCGTCTACCGCCTCCCGCTGAAGGGCGGCACCCCCACCCTGATCACCGGCACGAGAGGCTTCCACCTGCTCGAATGGCCCTGGGCGGGTGAGCCGCGCGACGACCGCTCGGTGGACCACCCCATCCCGCGGCCGATGGAGCACCTCAAGAACGTGCGCACCGGCGAGACCAGGGACGCCACCCCGCCTTCGGGCCGCACCTCGTGGAAGGACTGCGGGGTGACGTGGTGCTTGAGCGGCGTCGAGACCTGGCGGCGCGACGGCACCGGCCTGCGCGCCCTCCCCGGCCAGGCCGTGGGAGACCTCTACTCGGGCCGCTACGTCATGCTCCGGCAGCGCGACGCCACGGGCGGGGGAGCGGCGGCCGTGCACGACCTCGCGACGGGGCGCACCGGCACGCTGTTCCGCATCCCGACGCGCCGCGGCGACAAGGCGTCCCCCACCCTGCACGCCCAGCAGGGCATGTTCTGGTACCGGACGGAACGCGGCACGCAGGTGCTGATCAGGCTCCTCCCGTGACGTCCCGGACCGATCAGGAATCGAGAAGCACTGGTCAGGCGCTCACGCGTAGCGTCTTCGCCATGACCTCCATCGACTCCGTCACCCTCGAAGTAGCCGACCCCGCCGCCGCGCGGAGCTTCTACACCACCGCCTTCGACCTCGACTCGCACGTGCGCTTCGAGACCTCGGACGCGCCGACGACCGGCTTCCGCGGTTTCACCCTGTCGCTCACGGTGTCGCAGCCCGGCACCGTCGACAGCCTGATCGGCACCGCCCTGGAAGCCGGCGCCATGCCGCTGAAGCCGCCCGCGAAGTCGCTGTGGGGCTACGGCGGCGTCGTCCGCAGCCCGGACGGGGCGATCTGGAACATCGCCACCACCTCGAAGAAGGACACCGGCCCGGCCACCCGGGAGTTCGACGGCTTCGTCCTGCTGCTGGGCGTCGCTGACGTGGCCGCGAGCAAGCGGTTCTACCTCGAACGCGGCTTGACCGTCGGCAAGAGCTTCGGCCGCATGTATGTCGAGTTCGACAGCGGGGCGAGCCCCGTCAAGCTGGGCCTCTATCGGCGCCGCGCCCTCGCCAAGACCGCCGGCATCCCCGCCGACGGGACCGGCTCCCACCGCATCGTCATCGGCGGCGACCTCGGCGAGTTCACCGACCCTGACGGCTTCGCCTGGCAGAGCGCGTCCCGTACCTCTTTGTGAAAGGAACGACGACCCCATGTGCCACCCTTCGTGGAGCCGCGCGCTGACCACGGCGCACCACCTGAGCGACCTGGCGCGGCTGCGGCGCGTCCGCGACAGGATCGACCGGGAGTACGCGCGGCCGCTGGACGTCGAGGCGCTGGCGCGCGGCGCGCACATGTCGGCCGGGCACCTCAGCCGCGAGTTCCGGCGGGCCTACGGCGAGTCGCCGTACGCGTACCTGATGACGCGCCGCATCGAACGCGCGATGGCGCTGCTGCGCCGGGCCGACCTCAGCGTCACCGAGGTGTGCTTCGCGGTCGGCTGCTCGTCGCTGGGCACCTTCAGCACCCGTTTCACCGAGCTGGTCGGCGTGCCGCCGAGCGTGTACCGGCGTGAGGCGGCCCGCGCGGCGGCGGGCCTGCCGTCCTGCGTCGCCAAGCAGGTGACCAGGCCGATCAGGAGGCCTGCGGCGCGCGCCGCCGTGCCACAGCTAACGTGAGGCCATGGACATCACCATTCACACGAGCTCGCTCCCGCACGACGACCCTGAGGCCTCCCTGGCCTTCTACCGCGACGCACTCGGCTTCGAGGTGCGCAGCGACGTCGGCCGGGGCCAGATGCGCTGGATCACGGTCGGCCCCGCCGGACAGCCGGGCACCTCCATCCTCCTCGCGCCGCCGGCCGCCGACCCCGGCATCACCGACGACGAGCGCCGCACGATCGCCGAGATGATGGCCAAGGGCACCTACGGCTGGATCCTGCTGGCCACCGCCGACCTCGACGGCACTTTCGAGAAGGTTCAGGGCGCGGGCGCGGAGGTCGTGCAGGAGCCGGTGGAGCAGCCGTACGGGGTGCGCGACTGCGCCTTCCGCGACCCCGCGGGCAACCTGGTCCGCATCCAGGAGGTGCGCTGAGCCGCCACGGCCAGGCGTCCACGCGCGCCGACCGTCTCACGCGAGCTCGTGCGTCCACCCCGAGGCGAGCGAGGAGGTCACCGAGACCTCGCCACCCGAGCGGCTGATCGTGAACCGCGCGGGCTCGCCGGTGACGTGATCGGTCACCGTGAGCATGCTCTCGCCGTCCGGCCCCGGATAGACGCGCAGGGTCAGCCCGTCGAGATAGTCGTAGTCGGGCCGGTCGTCCCGCGCGCCGACCGGCAGGACCGCGCCCTCGCGCACGTAGATCGGCATCGAGGTGAAGGGATGCCGCTCGGTGCGCCACCGCCCGCCCTCGGCCCGCTCGCCCGTCAGGTAGTTCGTCCACGTGCCGTCCGGCAGGTACAGCTCCACCGTCCCGTCGGCGCTGAAGACGGGCGCGACCAGCAGATCGGGGCCGAGCATGTACTGCGTGTCGAGCGGCGCGGCGGTGCGGTCGCCGGGGAACTCCATCGCCATCGGCCGCATCACCGGCGTGCCGGTCTCGTGCGCGTGCACGCCCGCCTGGTACAGGTACGGCATCAGGCGCAGCTTCAGCCGGGTGAACAGCCGCGTCACCTCGACGGCCTCCTCGTCGAACGCCCACGGCACGCGGTAGGACGACGAGCCGTGCAACCGCGAGTGCGACGACATCAGCCCGAAGGCGACCCAGCGCTTGAACACCCCGGGGTCCGGTGTGCCCTCGAAGCCGCCGATGTCGTGGCTCCAGAACGAGAAGCCGGACAACGCCAGCGACAGGCCGCCGCGCAGGCTCTCCGCCATCGACTCGTACGTCGATCCCGAGTCGCCGCCCCAGTGCACCGGCAGCCGCTGCCCGCCGGCCGTCGCCGACCGGGCGAACAGCACCGCCTCGCCCCGGCCGCGCCGCTCCTCCAGCACCTCGAACACGGCCTCGTTGTAGAGCTGCGTGTACAGGTTGTGCATCCGTTCGGGCGCGGAGCCGTCGAAGTAGGCGACGTCCAGCGGGACGCGCTCGCCGAAGTCGGTCTTGAACGCGTCCACGCCCTGGTCCAGCAGCGCGCGCAGCTTCGACTGGAACCACCGCCGCGCGTCCGGGTTCGTGAAGTCGACCAGGCCCATGCCGGCCTGCCACAGGTCCCACTGCCAGACCCGCCCGCCGGGCCGCCGCAGCAGGAAGCCCTGCCCGGCGGCCTCGGCGAACAGCGGCGAGCGCTGGGCGATGTAGGGGTTGATCCACACGCAGACCCGCAGGTCCTTGTCGTGCAGGCGGGCCAGCATGCCCTCCGGGTCGGGGAAGACGCGCGGGTCCCACTCGAAGTCGCACCAGTTGAACTCGCGCATCCAGAAGCAGTCGAAGTGGAACACCGACAGCGGCAGGTCGCGCGCGGCCATGCCGTCGATGAACGAGGTGACCGTCTCCTCGTCGTAGCCGGTGGTGAACGAGGTGGACAGCCACAGGCCGTACGACCAGGCGGGCAGCAGGGCCGGGCGGCCGGTCAGCGCGGTGTAACGTTCCAGGATCCGCTTCGGGGACGGCCCGTAGATGATCAGGTATTCGAGGCTCTCGCCCTCGACGGAGAACTGGACGCGCTGCACCGCCTCCGACGCCACCTCGTAGGAGACGTGGCCTGGGTGGTTGACGAAGACGCCGTACCCGCGGTTGGTGAGGTAGAACGGCACGTTCTTGTAGGCCTGCTCGGAGGAGGTGCCGCCGTCGGCGTTCCAGATCTCCACCGTCTGGCCGTTCTTGACCAGCGGCCCGAAACGCTCGCCCAGCCCGTAGACCACCTCGCCGACGCCCAGCGAGAGCTGCTGGGCGAGGTGCGCGGACGGGCCCGTGCGCGGCTTGCCGACCGGCCCCGGGTCGGTCTGCGCGTCCGCGGCGAGCCGAAAGTAGCCGATGGACTTGGGGCCGCTGGAGGTCAGCGGGCGGCCATCGGCGGAGAAGGTCAGGCTCCACGGGGCGCCGGGCGCCACGGTCGCGCTGAGCGCGCCGCTGGTGATCGTCGTGCCGTCGGGCTTGACGACGCCGTGGCCGTCCTCGGCGCCGACCAGGTCGAAGCCGCGCCCGTCGCCGGCGTGGTGCTCGACGCGGACCCGGATCACGTCCTCCAGCGGGGACGACAGCCGCAGCGACAGCACCGGCCGGTTGAGGGTGTCGCCGCGGCGGGTGATCACCGTGGTGGGCGCGGTCACGGTGATCGCGTCGTCCTCGGTGCGGATGTCGTAGGCCTCGGCGGCGTACAGCGCGGTCACGCCGGGCCGCAACTGCCAGAGGCCGTCGGTGAACTTCACGTGCGGGTCATCCCTTCAGTCCGCCGGCCAGCAGGTCGGCACGCCAGAACCGCTGCAGCACCAGGACCAGCGCGATCAGCGGGATGACGGACACGGCCGAGCCCATGATGACCAGCGGGTAGAGGTCGCTGTCGCCCGCGCCCTTGCCCAGGAACGTGTACAGGCCCAGCGTGATCGGATACTTGTCCTGGTCCGACAGCATGATGAAGGGCAGCAGGAAGTTGTTCCAGATGCCCACGAACTGCAGCAGGAACACCGTGACCAGGCCCTGCACCATCATCGGCAGCACGATGGTGGCGAAGATGCGCAGCTCGCCCGCGCCGTCCAGGCGGGCCGCCTCCAGCGTGCTCTCCGGGACGGCGGCGTTGGCGAAGACGCGGCACAGGAAGATGCCGAACGGGTTGATGATCACCGGCAGCAGCACCGACCAGTGGGTGCCCGCCAGGCCGACGCTCGCCAGCAGCAGGTACTGCGGCACGGCCAGCACGATGCCCGGCACCAGCACCCCGGCCAGGATCACCGAGAACAGCGCCTCCCGGCCGCGGAAGCGGAACTTGGCCAGGGCGTACCCGGCCATGGCCGACACCAGCGTGGACAGCACCGAGCCGAGGCCGGCGTACAGCAGCGAGTTGAGCCCCCAGCGCCAGAACTGGCCGTCGCCGTACGCGCTCAGGCTCGCCAGGTTGTCCAGCAGGCCGCTGCCCGGCACGAAGGAGAAGGTGGTGAACAGCTCGCGCGGCGTCTTGGAGGCCGCGATGACCACCCACGCCACCGGGGTCAGGCAGTACAGCGCGCCGAGCAGCAAAACCAGCAGCGGGAGCCTGGGGCGGCGGCGGGCGCGGGGACGGCGGCGGAACTGCCGGTCGCCGGTGGTGGTGATGGCGGTCATGCGTTGTCTCCGAAGGTCCGGCGCTGGAAGAACCGCAGCAGGAGCAGCGACAGGACGAGGATGCCCACCGCCAGCAGCACGGAGGCGGCCGCGGCCCCGCCCAGGTTGTCGTTGCTGAACGCCTCCTGGTAGATCTTCATCAGCGGCACCCAGGTCGTGCTGATCGCCGGCGTCATCGGCCGCAGCGTGGCCGGCTCGCTGTAGAGCTGCAGCGTGCCGATCACCGAGAACAGGCCGGTCAGCACGAGCGCGGGCGCCACCAGCGGGATCTTGATGCGCCAGGCGATCTGCAGCTCGCTCGCCCCGTCGATGCGGGCCGCCTCGTAGATCGAGGTGGGGATGGCCCGCAGCGACGTGAAGATGATGATCATATTGAAGCCGACGCCGGACCACAGCGCGATGTTGGCCAGCGAGAAGTACAGGGCGGGGAAGCCGAAGAAGTCCAGCGGCCCCGCGTTCAACTGCCGGGCGATGTAGCTGATCGGGCTGGTGCTGGGCAGGTACAGGAAGCCCCACAGCAGGCTGGCGATCACGCCCGGTACCGCGTACGGCAGGAAGATCGCCGTACGGCTGAAGCCGCGCGCCCGCACCCGCGGGGTGTCGAGCAGCAGCGCGAACAGCAGCGCCAGGCCGAGCACGCTGGGGACGGCGATCACGCCGTACAGCAGCACCCGGCCCAGCCCGGCCACGTACTCGGGGTCGCCGAGCGCGGCGGCGTAGTGCTCGAACCCGACGAAGGTCTCCACGCGCCGCCCGAACGCGCCGCCGCCCTCGACGCGGAAGCCGCGGAAGCTCAGGTAGATCGCATAACCGATCGGGATGACCAGGAACAACGTGAACAACACGATCGCCGGTGAGGCGAACAGCCATGGGGTGGCGGCGGCACGCAGCCGCGTGCTCAGCCGTGCGGAGGTGGCGGGCATCAGACGTCCAGAGTGGGATCGGGCTACTTGGTGACGGTGTAGCCGGACTTCTGCAGGTCGGCGACGACCGCCTGCTGCGTGGCCTGGTACACCGCGCGGAAGGAGGTCTTGTCGAGCGCGGCCTTGTTGAGGGCGTCGCCGAAGGCGGTCTGGGCGATGTTCACGTTCGGCCCCCACGTCACCGGGATCGTGGTGTTCTTGATCACCTGGTCGGTGACCTGGTAGAAGTCCTTCTGCTGCGGCATCAGCTTCGGCGGCTCGTGGGTCAGCGTCGCCTGCCGTCCGGCGTTGGCGCCGGGGAACAGGTCGAGGCCGAGCAGCAGCTTGGAGCCCTCGTCCGAGGCGCCCAGCCAGGCCGCGAACGCCGCCGCCTCCTTGGCGTGCTGCGACTTGGCCGGCACCAGGTACGCCGACCCGCCCAGGAACGGCACGGCGGCCTGCCCCTTCGTCCACTGCGGCAGCGGTGCCGACGCCCACTTGCCCGCCGTGTCCGGCGCCACCGAGTAGATGACGCTCGGAGCCCACGCCCCCGCGGTCCAGCTCAGGATCTTGCCGTCGTTGACCTTGGCGTTCCACTCCGGCGTGAGCAGCGGCTCCACCTTGACCAGGTCGCGCTCCACCAGGTCCTGCCAGAAGTCGGCGGTCTTCAGCGAGGCTTCGCTGTCGATGCCGACCTTCCAGGCGTTGCCGTCGGTGCTCCACCACTGCGCGTTGGCCTGAGCGGCGTGCGCGGCGAAGAACTCGAGCTGGTTGGCGGCGAAGCTGGCGATGTAGGCGTCGGGGTCCTTCTCGCGGATCTGCTCGGCGGCGTCGGCGTACTCGTCCCAAGTGGTGGGGACCTTGATGCCGAACTTGTCGAACAGGTCCTGGCGGTAGGTGAGCACCATCGGGCCGATGTCCTGGGGGACGCCGTACACCTGGTTTCCGAAGGTGGTCTGGGCCCAGACGTTGGGGTCGACGTTCCCCTTGACGCCCGCCACGTCGGCGGTGATGTCCTTGGCGGCCCCGGCCACCACCAGGGCGGGCAGGCCGCGGTACTCGATCTGCACCACGTCGGGGGTGTCGCCGGCCTGGTCGGCGGCCAGCAGCTTGGCGGCGGTCTCGGTGGTGCCGCCGACCTCCGACAGCTTCACCGTGACGTTCGGGTGGAGCTGGTGGTACTTGTCCGCGATCGCCTGGGCCGCCGCGTCGCTGCCCTTGAGGCTCCAGGTCCAGAACTCCAGCGTCACGGGGCCGGAGGCGCTCGCCGTGGATCCGGACGTGGTGTCGCCGGACGAGCAGGCGGCCAGCGACGCCGTCAGGGCGACCGCCAGTGCGGCGGCGCCCAGGATCGTCCGGCGCCGGGCGCGCCGGAGCGAGGGCAGGGACGGTGGGGTCATGACGATCTCCTCGGACAGGTGGTGCATCCGGCGGACTGCCGGGTCGTGCGTTGGGATCTAACCTGATGTTAACGTTGTCATTCTGTCAAGCCCCCTCCTGTAACACACCTCCCGGAGCCCGCCCCCGTGCCCACCTTCCGCAACCCCGTCCTGCCCGGCTGCCATCCCGACCCGTCCGTCTGCCGGGTCGGCGCGGACTACTACCTGGTCACCTCGTCGTTCGCGTACTACCCAGGACTGCCCCTGTTCCACAGCCGTGACCTGGTGCGATGGCGGCAACTCGGCCACGTGCTGAACCGGCCGGGACAGCTCCCGCTGCACGGGCTCGACGTCTCCGACGGCGTCTGGGCGCCGACCGTCCGCCACCACGACGGCACCTTCTACGTCGTCTCCACCGTGGCCGTGAACCGGCAGGGGAGCCGCACCTTCGTCGTCACCGCCGACGACCCGGCGGGCCCCTGGTCCGACCCCGTCCCGCTGGAGGCCGAAGGCATCGACCCGTCACTGTTCTTCGACGACGACGGCCGCTGCTGGTTCACCGCCTGCCGCGACGCCCTCGACGGCGGCGGGCCCGGCGAGCTGTGGATGCGGGAGCTCGACCTGGACCGGCTCCAGCTCGTCGGCCCCACCCACGTGCTCTGGCACGGCGCCGTACGCGGGGCCTGGGTCGAGGCGCCGCACCTGTACAAGCGTGACGGCGTCTACCACCTGATCGCCGCCGAGGGCGGCACCGAGCGCAACCACAGCGTCACCGCCGCCCGCTCCCGCGACGTCACCGGCCCGTACGTCACCGACCCGCGCAGCCCGCTCCTCACCCACCGGCACCGGGGCTCCGGCGAGCCGATCCACAACGTCGGGCACGTGGACCTGGTGGACACCCCCGAAGGGGAGACGTGGGCGGTGGCGCTCGGGGTGCGGCCGGTCGAGGGCACCCACACGCTGGGGCGCGAGGTCTTCCTGGTGCCGGTCGAGTGGACGGCGCAGGGGCCGGTCTTCGCCCCCGAGACGGGCGGGGTGCGACTCACCGAACGCCTGCCCCTCGTGCCGGGCCACGCGCCTGGGGACGAGCCTCTTGCGGCGGGTCGGGTGGACTTCGCCCGGCAAGCGCCCGGCCTGGAGTGGAGCAGCCTGCGCGGGCCGGTCACCCACCTCGTCCGGCCCACCCCCGACGGGCTGGCCATCCAGGCGACGCCCGAGCCGCTCACCTCCACCGGCGTGCCCGCCTTCATCGCCCGCCGCCAGCAGCACGTCCGCTTCCACGCCCGCACCAGGCTGAGCTTCCCGGCCACGCACCCGGGGCAGGAGGCCGGGCTGGCCGTCTTCCAGAACCAGGACCAGCACGCCACCCTCGCCCTCACCGTGGACGAGACGGGCACCCCGCAAGCGGTCCTGACCGTCCGGGAAGCGGGCCAGAGCACCAGGCTGGCCGCCACGCCCCTCCCACCGGGCGAGGCACTGCTGGCCGTCGAGGGCGACGAGGCCGGATACACCTTTCGCGCCCGCC
This sequence comes from Nonomuraea sp. PA05, assembly GCF_008086045.1. Taxonomy (GTDB): domain Bacteria; phylum Actinomycetota; class Actinomycetes; order Streptosporangiales; family Streptosporangiaceae; genus Nonomuraea; species Nonomuraea monospora. The sequence goes on from NZ_VSEY01000001.1 coordinate 299,496, forward strand.
ACTCGGACACAGGCGACTGGACCGACCTGGCCACCGTCGAGCGCCCCTTCTTCAGCACCGAACGCGCCGGCGGCTTCGTCGGCGTCCACCTCGGCCTCTACGCCACCGGCGCCGGCCGCGCGCTCGTGCGCTGGTTCGACTACCAGCCGGGTTAGGCGGGCGGCGCGGTGCTGCGCCGTACGATCAGCTCGGGCGCGATCCGCTCGGACGAGGCCGGCTCGCCCCGCATCATCCGCAGCAACTGCTCGATCGATCGCGTCCCCAGCGCGACGAAGTCCTGCCGCACCGTGGTCAGCGCGGGCACCAGGTACGCCGCCCCGGCGATGTCGTCGAACCCGACGAGCGAGACGTCGCCGGGCACCCTCACGCCCAGCTCGGCGAAGGCCGCCAGCACGCCCATCGCCATCTGGTCGTTCCCCGCGAAGATCGCGGTGGGGCGCTCGTGCCCCGCGCGGGTGACCAGGTAGTGGGCGAGCCGGTAGCCGCTGTTGCCGGTGAAGTCGCCCTCCAGCAGCTCGCCGCGCGCCTGCGGCGTCTCCTTCAACCCGGCCCGCCAGCCCTCCACCCGGGCCCGCGCGTCGAAGGTCCGCAGGGAGCCGGTCAGGTGGGCGATGCGGCGGTGGCCCAGCTCCACCAGGTGCCGGACGGCCAGCCGCGCGCCGAGCTCCTGGTCCAGCTCGACGAAGCCGACGTCCGGGTTGGGCACGTCGCCGGACATGATCACGGTCATCGGGACGCCGGTGACGACGTCCGCCAGCGCGTCCACCACCATCGGCCGGTCGGCGATGACGGCGACGGCCTCGACCGCCTGGTCGGTCAGCCGTTGCAGCGTCTCGGCCAGGTCCATGGTGGAGCCGCCCTGCCAGCTCGCCAGATTCACCCAGTATCCGGCCCGCTGCGCCGTCGTCTGCACGCCGCGCAGGATGCGGGGCAGCTCGTACAGCTCGGTGCCGGCCAGCACCAGGCCGATCGTCGAGGAGCGGCGGCTCTTGAGCGCGCGGGCGACGCTGTTGCGGCGGTAGCCGAGCTTCTCGATGGCGGCCTCGACGCGGGCGCGGGTCTCCGGCCTGACGGAGGGGTGGTTGTTGAGGACGCGGGACACCGTGACGTGCGAAACGCCCGCTTCGCGCGCCACGTCCACCATGCCTGGTGCCCGGTTCATGCCCTCCGCTTCCTCATTGTCGGGACATACCCGTTCGCCGGCCCGCGCCATGCGGCGAAGGGATCATATCCGTCCGATCGGCGAGCTGTGCTCCCTCACCCGCCCCGGAGGCGGCGGGCGCAGCGGTCGTGGCCCAGCGCGGCGCGATCGCCAGGGGCCGACCGGCATCGGGCGGCACCGCCCGGATCACCCAGCCGTTGAGCCCGGCCTCCGCGCCGAGGACGCCGTTGTGACCGCCCGGCAGCAGACCGCGGACGGCGAGGAACCTCTGCCGCTGCCGCAGCGTGACGAGCCGCACCGTCGCCCGCTTGGTCCTCTCGGCCGACTGCCGCGACCTCTGCTCGGCCAGCGCCGCCCGCTCCTCGGCCCGGCGAGCCAGCTCGGCGGCCTCCCCGGCGGCCGGCGCCGCCCGCCCGCCGGATCGGCGAGCCGGCTCGGCGGCCGGCGCCGTGGCGGAGCCCGCAGGCCCGGCACCCTGGCCGGCGGGACGAGCGGCGGCTGAGCGCAGGTGGGCGGCCATCCGGTAGGCCTGGCGGCTCAGGGGATGGTCGGGGTCACGCGCGCCCAGCGCGGCCAGCAGTGCCGCGGCTTCCCGAATCTCGCGCTCTTCCAGCATCGACCCTCCAGACGTCTGGCTCCTGCTCGTCAGGACGGCGAAGGCGGCGCATGCCGGGGGACACCGCTCTCGCCGGCGTGTCTCACCTTAATGAGGACGGGCCGGGACGGCGATCACCATCCCGCAAGGGAGGGACCGGCGATACCCGGCTGAGCGCCGGAGCCACTTCCCACCTGCGAACATAATGGACACATGGATCGTGCAGCACTGGCGGACTTCCTGCGCCGCCGCCGCGAGGCATTGCGGCCGGAGGACGTCGGGCTTCCCGAGGGCGCGCGCCGCCGCGCCACCGGCCTGCGGCGCGAGGAGGTGGCCTCGCTCGCCGTGATGTCGACCGACTACTACACCCGCCTGGAGCAGCAGCGCGGCCCGCAGCCCAGCGTGCAGATGCTCGCCTCGCTCGCCCGCGCCCTGCGGCTGACCGGCGACGAGCGCGACTACCTGTTCCAGATCGCCGGGCACAACGCCCCGGCCTCGCTGACGGACGCGGCGCACGTCGCCCCCGCCCTGCTGCGCGTGCTGGACCGGCTCCACGACACCCCGGCGCTCATCCTGTCCGACCTGGGCGAGACGCTCGTGCAGAACCGGATGGCGCAGGCCCTGTTCGGCGACAGGTCCGGCCACACCGGTCTCGGCCGCTTCGAGATCTACCGCTGGTTCACCGACCCGGCGGAGCGGCTGCACTACCCGGAGGGCGACCGCGACCGGCAGAGCCGCGCCCTGGTCGCGAACCTGCGCGCCGCCCACGGGACGAGAGGGCCGCGGTCGCGGGCGGGCGAGCTGGTGCGGGCGCTGCGGAAGGAGAGCGCCGAGTTCGCCGAGCTGTGGGACCGGCACGAGGTGGCCAAGCGCTTCGAGGACCACAAGACCCTCGTCCATCCCGAGCTGGGCGACATCGAGGTCGACTGCCAGGTGCTGTTCACCGAGGACCAGTCGCAGGCGCTGCTCGTGCTGACCGCCCCGCCGCGCACCGAGGGGTACGAGAAGCTGCGGCTGCTGGCCGTGCTGGGGCAGCAGCGCTTCACCGGAAGGCAGGACGGCACGGCCGCGGTCATGGGGCGCTGACCTGCCCGGCCTCCGGAGGGACACGGGGGCGGCGGGCCACGTACACGACGGCGGGCGGCAGGTTGCGCCAGACGGTCGCGGTCGTCACGACCTCCTCGAACGCCTCCCGCAGGCCCCCTGCCAGCCGCCGGGCGGGCGCGGCCCAGCGCGTCCAGGTGTAGGCGAACTGCGTGTAGACCCCGGCGGGCGACAGGACGCGCGCCACCGACCCGATCAGTGGCGGCCGCCCGGCGTACGCGACCCAGGGCAGGCCGCTGACCACGACGTCCACCGGCCCGGCGCCGAGCCCGGCGAGCAGCTCCGGCAGGCGCACGGCGTCGTCGCACACCACCTCCACGGCGGGGTGGGCGCGGGCGACCTCGGCGGCGAACCTGTCGTTCAGCTCGACCACGACGTGCCTGCCCCGGCCGTTCAGCCGCCGCTGGATGGCGGAGGTGAAGGCGCCGGTCCCCGCGCCGAGCTCGACCACCGTCGGCTCGCCGCGCTCGGGCACGCCCACCACCATCTGCGCCGCCAGCCCGGCCGAGCTGGGCAGCACCGCGGCCGTGCGCATGGGCGACCTGATGAACTCCCGCACGAACCCGAGGGACGGGCTCCGCTGATCGGTGGTCACAGTGCCGCTCCCCGGTTCCGTTCCGCTGCCGTGCTGCAGATTCTCGCGGCGGGCGATGGCGCGCGGATGGCCGGGAAGTGAATCATCGGGCGAGGCTCAGGCCGCCCCGCCACCGCCTGAGCCAGACCGTCCGAACGCTCACGCGACGACGGCCAGCAAGGTCGTCATGGCGTCGGTCAGCTCCCGATCCCCGCTGACCTCGGCCCGCGCCCGCGCCTCAGCCACCCCGATCCCCCTGGTCGCGAGCCGCCAGAACGCGTCCTGCCCCATCGCGACCCGCGCCGCGGGCTCACCCACGGCCTCATCCCCGGCCTCACCCCCGGGCGCGGCCATCCGCCACCGCCCGTCCCGCCAGGCCGCCCAGAACCGCCCCCCGGCCGCCCCGAGCACCTCCAGCACGACCACCGTCCCCTCAGGACGATCATGCTCTCGCAGGGTGAACGGCAGAGCCTGCGCGAAGACAGCCGGCACCGGCGCCATCAGCTCGGGCTCCACCGCTCCCGGCCGGGCGACCGCGTCGCGCACCTGCTGCTGGTGGACCCAGAACTCGGTGTACTCCCGCCCGACGTCGAGCCACCCCGGGCTGTTCACGTCGGTGGCGGCCCAGGACACGTTCAGCCCGGCGGGCGCCTCCAGGTCGTGCGCCGCCCACACCTCGTCGAGCCGCGGCCCGAGCAGCTCCAGCAGCTCGATCATCAGCCGCGGGCTGAGCTGGCGGGACGCCCGGACGAATTCGTCGTTGGTGCGGGCGAGGTAGGCGGGCAGCGTCTCGTCGTCGGCGAAGACGGCGCCGGCGTGCCCGTCGCGGGCCCCGGACAGGCGCCGCAGGTAGTCGTTGAGCACGTGCCCGACGACGTCGTGCACGTCCCAGCCCGGGCAGACCGTCGGCCGCGCCCAGTCGGCCGGCGTCAGCGAGCGGAGCAGGCCGAGCAGCGCCTGGCGCTCAAGGGGAAACAGGGGTCTGACATCGATGACCGGGCCGAAGATCGACATGTTTGCGACCCTACCGAAGCGCTTCTGTCTCGAAGAAACGAATTTCCCCGGGTGACGCCTGAGGTCAGGGCGCGGCCGAGTAACTAAGGCCCGACTTATACACTCATGACGGTTTTATCGGGGGAAAGTCGGGGGAGTGGCGCGTGCCGCTGGATCAGATCCTCGTGTTGCTGGTCGCGGCGGCAGGAGCGGGATGGGTGGACGCCGTCGTGGGCGGCGGCGGGCTGCTGCAACTGCCCGCCATCCTCATGACCGGCATGCCGACGGTCGAGGCGATGGCCACCAACAAGTTCTCCTCGGTGTTCGGCACCACCTCCGCCGCCGTCGCCTACGCCCGCTCCACCAAGGTGGACCGGCAGGTGGCGGTCCCGGGAGCGGCGCTGGCGGTGCTCTGCGCCGGGCTGGGCGCGTGGGCGGCGGCGTCGATCTCGGCGGACGTGCTGCGGCCCGCCGTCATGGTGGTGCTGCTGGCCGTGGCCGCGTTCGTGACGCTGCGGCCGTCGATGGGCGCCGTGCCCGTGCCGCACCTGCGCACCGGGCCGCGGGTGTTCGCGGCGGTGGCGGTGGCGGGCGTGGTGATCGCCTTCTACGACGGGATCATGGGCCCGGGGACCGGGACGTTCCTGATCATCGCCTTCACCACCATCCTCGGGCTCGACTTCGTCTCCGCCTCCGCCTCCGCGAAGATCATAAATATCGGGACGAACGTCGGGGCGCTCGTGGTGTTCGGCCTGCAAGGGCACGTGAACTGGGCGCTGGGGCTCGGCATGGCGGTCTGCAACGTGGCGGGCGCCCAGTTCGGCGCGCGGATGGCGCTCAAGCGGGGCGCCTCATTCGTCCGGATCGTGCTGCTGTGCGTGGTGGTGGCGATGGTGATCAGACTGGGCTGGCAGCACTTCGCCGGCTAAGGCGCCGGCTCCTTGTCCCGTACGCGCAGCGCCGTCGCCGTCAGGGCGACGAACGCGGCCAGCAGCGCCGGGATGGCCAGCGCCCGCGGCAACCCCGTCAGCTCGGCGAACGCCCCGATGAACACCGGCCCCGACAACATCCCCAGATACCCGATCGACGCCACCCGCGCCAGCGCCCGCCCGGCGAAGGCGGGATCCCGGTGCCCGGCGGCCGAGAACACCTGCGGCACGATGCACGACAGCCCCGCCCCGAAGCAGCCGAACCCGACCACCCCGGCCACCTGGTGCCCGCCCAGCAACGCCAGCCCGAGCCCCGCCGCCGCCAGCAGCCCGCAGCACCGCACCAGCGCGACGGGCCCGAAGCGCGCGGCCAGCCGGTCCCCGGCCAGCCGCCCCGCCGTCATCATGATGGAGAACGCCGCGTACCCGGCGGCGGCGACGCCCGGCGAGGCCGCCAGGTCCTCCCGCAGGTAGACGGAGCTCCAGTCGGCCGCGGCCCCCTCGCCCACCAGGCAGCAGAACGCCAGCACGCCCAGGAACACGATCCCCTGAGGCCGCCCCGTCCTGCCAGGGGCGGCGCTCTCCCGCGCGGGCTCGGAGCGCAGCGCCCAGCGCGCCGCCCATGCCGCCAGCACCGCGATCACCGCCCCCACCGCCCAGAACGTGACCGCCGCCGACAGCCCCCGGTGCGCGAACAGCCCGCCCGCCGTGGCCCCGGCGAACCCGCCCACGCTGTAGACGGCGTGGAACGACGACATGATCGGCCGACCGCCGGCCCGCTCCACCTCGACCGCGTTGGCGTTCATGGCCACGTCGAGAATCCCGTGCACGACCCCGAACACCAGCAGCGTCCCCGACAACGTGACCAGGTCCGGCGCGTACGCGGGCGGCACCAGCACCGCCCCCTGCGCCAGGGCCGCCGGGACCACGGCCCGGGCGCTGCCGTACCGGTCCACCAGGCGGCCGACGGCCGTCATGCCGACGACAGCCCCAGCCGCCACGGCGAGCAGCGCGAGGCTGAGCTGCCCGTCGCCGAGCTCCAGCCGCTCCTTGATGGCGGGGATGCGGGCCGTCCACGTGCCGATGGCCGTGCCCGACAGAAAGAACAGCAGGTAGACGGCGACCCGCTCGCGTCTCACGCGGCCTCCTTGACGATCACTCCGGCGGCGGCCAGCGCGTCGCGCTCCTCCGCGGGGATGCCGGGGTCGGTCACCACCACGTCCAGCCGGCCGATCGGGCAGACCGCGCCGAACGCCGTACGCGCGAACTTGGCCGAGTCGCACACCACGATCACCCGCCGCGCGGCGGCGATGGCCGCCTGCTTGACCGCCACCTCGGGCAGGTCGTGCGCGGTCAGCCCGTGCTCGGCGGACAGGCCGCAGCAGCCGATCACCGCCGTGTCGAAGCGCAGCGCCCCGATGGAGCTCTGGGTGAGCGGGCCCATCACGTTCAGCTCGCCCTTGCGCACCTCGCCGCCGGGCAGCACCAGGCGCACGCGCGGCGCGGCGGCCAGCAGCATCACCGGCTGCAGCGCCAGCGGCAGCACCGTGACCCGCCGGTCGGCCAGCGCGCGGGCCACCTCCAGCGCGGTCGTGCCGCCGTCCAGCACGACCGCCTCGCCGTCGGCGATGAGCGCGGCAGTTTCCTCGCCGATGCGCCGCTTGACCTCCACCGCCTCGCGCTCGCGCACCCCGAACGGCGGCTCCTCGCCGCGCAGCAGCAGCGACAGCGCGCCGCCCCTGACCCGCCGCACCACGCCCTGCTGAGCCAGCTCGTCCAGATCGCGCCTGATCGTCATCTCGGACACGCCGTGCTCAGCGGCCAGCTCGGCCACGGACACGCTGTCGTGGGTACGCAAGGTGCTCATGATGGCTCGCACACGTTCCATGTGTTCATACAAACACGACATATGTGCGCAATACAATGGTAAGCATGCGCGCCAGCCGCCTGCTCTCCCTGCTCCTGCTCCTCCAGACCCGGGGTCGCATGACCGCCCCCGAGCTGGCGGCCGAACTGGAGGTGTCGATACGCACGGTCTACCGCGACGTGGAGGCACTGTCCGGAGCCGGCGTCCCGGTCTACGCCGATCGCGGCCCGGCGGGCGGCTACCAGCTCCTCGACGGCTACCGCACCCGGCTCAACGGGCTGACGGCCGAGGAGGCGTCCTCGCTGTTCCTGGCCGGGCTGCCCGGACCGGCCGCCGACCTGGGGCTGGCCGAGGTGGCCGCCAACGCCGAGCTGAAGCTGCTGGCCGCGCTGCCGCCCGAGCCGCGTTCGCACGCCTCCCGGATGCGCGAGCGGTTCGTGCTGGACGTGCCGAGCTGGTACCGGTCGGGCGACGACGTGCCGCACCTGAGCGAGGTGGCCGAGGCGGTGTGGGACCAGCGGCCCCTGCACATGACCTACCGGCGCTGGGGCAAGCAGGAGGTGGACCGGGTGATCCACCCTCTCGGGCTGGTGCTCAAGGGCGGCTCCTGGTACCTCGTCGCCGCGCCGCCCGACGGGACGCCGCGCACGTACCGGGTGGCGCGGATCCTGACGCTGGAGACGCTGCCGGGGCGGTTCGCCCGGCCGGAGGGGTTCGACCTGGGAGAGTTCTGGCGTCAGTACGCCAAGGAGTTCCGCGAGCGCATGTACACCGCCGAGGTCGTCATCAAGCTCGCACCCGGGCGGGGCGACCTGCTCGCCTACACCATGGGAGCCGACGTCGTCGCCGCCGCGATCGCCGCCGCCCGGCCCGACCCCGAGGGCTGGCTCACGCTGACCGTGCCGGTCGAGTCGATCCAGCACGCGCGGTGGCTGCTGCTGCGCATGGGGGCCGACGTGGAGGTGCTGGAGCCGCCGGAGCTGCGCGCCATGATGGCCGAGGCGGTGGCGGAGCTGGCCAAGCTCTACGGCTGAAAACCAGGCGAGATTCCTGCGGCCGTTATGTCAGCATCCCGCCATGTATCTTCTAGCTTTCATCGGGGCGTGCGTCCTGGTCGCCATGGTGCCGGGGGTCAGCACCGCGATCATCCTGCGCCAGACCCTGCGCGCCGGCCGGGGCTCAGGGCTGGCCGCCACGCTCGGCAACGAGACCGGCATCCTGCTGTGGGGGCTGGCCGCCGCGTTCGGCCTGTCGGCCCTGCTGGTCGCCTCGCAGGTGGCCTACGACGTCATGCGCGTGACCGGCGCGGCGCTGCTCATCGTGATGGGCGCGCAGGCGCTGTGGCAGGCCCGCAAGGGGGCCCCGGCCGCACCCGAAGGGCAGGTCATGCCCGGCTGGCGCGCGCCGTACCTGGCAGGCGTGGGCACCTGCCTGGCCAACCCGAAGGCGGCGGTGTTCGCGATGTCGTTCCTGCCGCAGTTCGTGCCGGCCGGGCAGAACGTGCCGCTGACGCTCGTCACGCTGGCCGTCGTGTGGGTCCTCGTCGATCTGATCTGGTACGGGCTGCTAATCTGGGCGGTCGACCGGGCCAAGGCATGGCTGGGGCGACCGGCCGTCAAGAGGCGGCTGGAACAGATCTCCGGCGTCGTGCTCGTCGGGCTCGGCGTGCGGATGGTGGTGGAGTCGCGTTGACCATCTGGCACGGTGAACGGGGCACGGGAGAGCCGGTCGTGCTGCTGCACTCGACGGCGGTCGACTCCGGCATGTGGGACGCCCAGGAAGAGGCGCTGGCCGCGCGCTTCCGGGTGATCAAGGTGGACTTCCGCGGGTACGGGCGCACTCCGTACCAGGCCGACGGCCCGTACAGCGACGCGGGCGACGTCGCCGAGGTGCTGGCCGCGCTGGGCGTGAGCCGGGCCGCGATCGTCGCCTCCTCTGGCGGGTCCCAGGCGGCGCTGGAGCTGGCCGCCGCCGGGCTGGCCGGGCGGCTGGTGCTGCTCAACCCGGTGTCCACGCTGGAGCCCACGCCTGACCTGCGGGCGTACTGGGCGGAGGAGTCGCGCCTCCTGGAGGCGGGCGACGTGCACGGCGCGGCGGAGCTGAACGCGCGCACGCTGCTCGGGCCGGAGGCGGGCGACGAGGCGTGGCAGCGGGTGGTGGCGATGCAGCGGCACGCGTTCGAGGTGCAACTGGCCGCCGATCCCCGGCCCGAGCAGACCGAGGGCGAGCTGAAGCCGGCCGAGATCGACGTGCCCGCGCTGGTGGTCGCCGGCGCCCACGACCTGCCGTACTTCCGCGACAGCGCCCACCACCTGGCGGGCGAGCTGCCCCAGGCGCGGCTGGTCGAGCTGCCCTGGGCGGGCCACCTGCCCGCGCTCGAACGTCCTGAGGAGATCAACGCGCTGCTCCTGGACTACCTTTGATGCATGACGAACGACCTGGCGTCCCTCATGAGGCAGGCGCAGGACGACGATCCGCTGGTGGCCCTGCACGCCACCACCGCGCTGCGGCGTGAGATCGAGCGCCTGGAGGCGGTCCAGGTCCGGCGCGCCCGGGTGGCGGGGCTGGCCTGGGCGCAGATCGCCGACGCCATCGGGGTGAGCAAGCAGGCGGTCCACAAGAAGTACGGCCGGCGCTAGCTCTTCCAGTGCTCGGCGAACCAGCCGAGCGCGATGTTCCAGGAGTAGCCGCGCCGGATCCGCCCCGCCACCGCCGGTGGCAGCGTGTCCAGGCCGCGGTGCTCCAGCAGCACCTCGGTGCCGCCCTCGACGGGGCTGAAGGCGACCTCGATCTCCATCTCGCCGTCGTTGAGCAGGTCGGCCCAGACCAGCCGGCGCGGCGGCTCCCAGGCGAGCACCTTCCCGGTGTCGACGTGCCCGCCGTCGGACCACAGCTCGCGCAGGTAACCGTCCTGGAACCGGATGCCCACCGCTTCGGATCGTGTGGGGCGCACTTATCTGACCAGAGGGAACCCAGGTCTGACGTGCGGTAACGGCTGTCCACTCACATTCGGCGTGTGCCGTTGTGTGCCGTTGATGGCCCGTGAGTGCCGCTGGTTGCGGAATCCGTACGGAATGATCTTGGCGTCCGTGACCCCTGCGTTCCCGGTCGCGGCACCATGACGGCGGCGGCCGACACGAGCCGCCCACGACAGCCCCGACGCGGCGCACCCCCATGCGCCGCGCCTGCGGACGTCTGCTCACGCACGCACCCGCACGCTGTTCGTCCGGCACGCACGACCCACACTCCCGCCCGCCCCGCCCGGCCGGGCGATGCTCGACGCCTCACCGGCGTCTCCGACTTGCCCAACCTCGCCGCCCAGCCGTCGCGGGCGCTCATCGCCGCCGCGGTGCCGCGCGGCATGCGGCGGGCCGGCTCGCAGCAGGAGTGGCTGCGCATCCTGAAGGAGGCCCCGGAGGTTCTCGTGCTGCGCTGCGACGGCTACGCGAATCTGCTGCGGATCGCGAATCTGATCACGTGGGCGGCCGACTGGTCCACGATGTGCTCCCGGCCGACGATCGCGCGGCTGGTCGAGGTGACTGGCCTGTCCGAGTCGAGCGTGAAGCGGTGGGTGCGGTGGCTACGCGTCCGGGGCTGGCTCGGCGTGGTCGAGCAGGGCTCCACCGTCCGCTACCGCAAGGGCACGCACGCGGGCCTTGTCGATGACGGGTTGGGCAACCGGGCTGCCGTCTGGGTGCTGGCTGTGCCGCGCCGTTTCCGCGCTGATCGTCTCCGCCACCGTAATGATCATGAATGCAAGCATGCTGAGCAGCCTGAACGGACAAGTGAACCCCCCTCTGTGTCTCTCCCTGAGAGACACAGAGCTGATCCCACGCGCGCGCGTGAGAAGTCCCCTCACCGCTTCCGTGATCATCACCGCATCCCGCCGACCTGGAGCCTGCACGCCACGGCCAGGACGAAACGCGACAAGATCGCCCTGTGTGAGCGGCTCCGCACGGAACTCCCGCTCCTGCGGCGCGTCACCGCCTGGTACCTCCGCTGGTGGCTTGCCCCCTTCATCGACGAGGGATGGACGGCGGCCGACGTGCTGCACGCGCTGGATGTGCGGGCGGACGACTCGCGGTGGACGTACACGTGGTCCAGCTCGGCGGAGATCCGGCATGTGCCTGGCTGGGTGCGGTATCGGCTGTCGGCGTGGCTGGATGAGCAGGGGCGGCCGGTGGCGTCGCGGTCGCAGCGGCGCGCGAGGGCGGACGAGGTTCGACGCTCGGCCCAGGAGACCCGTAGGCGGGAGTGGGCACGGATGGCGGCAGCCGCCGGGTGGCTGCTCGGTCCGGACCGGAGCGCGGACGACGCTTCGCCGGTGGATCGGTCTGTCGCTCCTGGCGGGCCGGCGGCGGACCCGAGTGCCGAGTATCGGGCGGTGCGGGCGGAGATGGAGCGGCGCCGCCGGGAGAGGGCGGCGGCGCAGGAGGCGATGTGGGCCACCTGGCAGGCCCGGCGGCCCGTGAGGAAGGTGTCATGACGGACGCGAGAGCATGGGCGGACCTGGCCCGGACGTGGCTGGCGGCGTCGTCGCCGCGGGCGGCACGGGCGATGCGGGAACGGGAGCAGGAGGCGGCGCGTCGTCGCCGGGAGCGGCGGCCGGATGGCGAATGGCGGGGGAGGCGCGCGGATCGGGAGGCGGAGGAGGCGCTGAGCCGGGTGCGGTGGGCGACGGAGCCTGCTCAGGCGAGCGGCCCGAGCGCGGAGGAGATCGAGGCTGCGCGGGAGGCGCTGGCGCGGGACCTGGCGATGGCGCGGGCTCGTGCTCGCGCTCGGCGGGAGCGTGGGGATAGGTCCTCGTGAGCAGCCGATCGGTGGCGCGAGCCAAGATCACGATCCTCGCTACGGTCGTGCGACGTGATCGGCCAGCGTGCGCGGAGCGCTCATCATGGTGGCCTCTGGCAGGCGTACGCGCCTGGTCCGAGGTAGCGGAACCGCCAACGACGATCTTGGCTGAGAATCGCACACAGACAAGATCATCATGGCTTTGACCAGGAAGATCATAACCCTAGACTTGATAGGTGTGCGAGGTATCCTGGAAGTAGGCACACAGAAAGATCAACAAGGCAGTGACCAGGCACAACACCCCCAAAGGAGAGCCATGAACCTGCCCACCCCTCCCGCCACCGCGATCCCCGCCGACCAGATCGGGGCCATCACCCCCTCCCAGGTGATGAAGGACGCAAGGGTCGCCAGCACCCGCCCCGAACACGTGCTCGACGCCGCCGCCGTCGCCATCGCCTCCGTCATGGCGACGGTCTCGGGCACCAGCTTCGACGAGCTGCTGCCCGAGATCGCCGCAGACGTGAACGAGTCAGCGCGCGGCTGGCTCGACGAGAACCTCAACATCCCTGCAGACCGTGAGGGATTCACCTACGAGCAGGTGAGAGGTGACGACCTTGGGGCGATGCTCGATCACGTCGCGCACCTCGTCGCCCAGTACGACTGCTACGCCTGCTAATTCGTTGGCGGTTCCGCCAACAAAAGCCGGAAAGGCCACCAAAGTGGACGACCACACCACCGACACCGTGGGCACGCTGTACGGCGCGATCGAGCCCACCAACCTCAACTTGCTCAACATGCTGTGGGCCGCGCACAAGCTGGCCCGCGCCAACGCCAACCCCGCCATCAGCCAGTACGTCACCAGAGACCTCCGCGCCTCCATGATCGAGGTCCTCGACATCGAGGGTCACGACGCGAGTTCGGCGGCGCGGCTCATCGAAGAAGCGGAGCGGACCGGCAGCACGCAATGGGTGCTGGCGGGACTCGCCTTGGCCGCCGGCCCGCAACCGGTCGAGCCCAGCGACGGCACCTGAAACGCGTTGAGCCGGACCCAGCGCCACCTGGGTCCGGCTCATCAACCAGCTATGAACCCCACCACCACCACGTGAAGGGGAGCAGTGCTCCCAAGATAACGCACCGCGAGGGCCGCACCGCAACCCCGAATCCGATCACGATGCGAAGGGAGCCAGCATGCACGACGACTGGGGCACCGACATGGAGGCGATTGAGGACGCGCGCCGCGACGCCGATCTGGAGCAGGCGGCGATGGAGCGCGAGGGCAACCGCCTCGCCGCACTCCGCGCCCGGGGGATCTGCACGCACAGCTCCGGCGTCGCCTACCGCGACCCGCCGGTCTACCCCGAGCAGGATGGCCTCCTGCCGCGCCAGTCCCGCTGCACCGAGGGCACCGCCGGCTGCACCCGCGTGTTCAACAGCGACGAGGAGTGGGTCGCCGCGCAGGAGGCGCTGTGACTGCCCTCTTCGACCTCGGCGAGCCGTGCCCCAAGTGCGGCGCCCCCGCGGGCGTCCAGTGCCAGCCCGACTGCGTGCTCATGCAGAACCCCAGCACCTGGTGCGAAGGCATGGACATCTCCGACGCCGACCCAGGCCTGTGAGAGGACACGACATGGACGACCTGGGCAAGCTCGTCGCCACCGGCGACGCCGACGCCGACGCCTACCTGCACCTCGCCCGCGAGATCCACGGCCTCAGCGTCGCCGTGCACGAGGCGGCCGACCTGCTCGACGCAGGTCACACGCGCGGGTCGGTGATGTGGCCGCCCGCGGTCACCGACCTCAACCCGCTCGGCTACGAGTACGCCACCGACGTCGTCCATCACGCCGACGAGGTGATGGAGGAGGCGTGGGCGCGAGCGACCCAGCACTACCAGGCCGCCAGCGCACGCAACTCGCGAGCCGCCGAGTTGGCCGACCTGCACGTCGGCCGCCTGTTCGACCCCGCCTTCACCCTGGAGAGCTGATGCCTGAGTGGATCCGCGACCAGCTCGTGAACCTGGCCGCCGTCATCGGAGCCGTTCTCGACGACCCCACCGCCGACCACACCCACATGCTGCGCCACACCCACGAGGACCTCCGGCGGATCCTCGACGAGGACCAGGCGGACAGCCGGTGACCGGGCTGGAGCCGCTCGACCCGGGCGACGACGCGAGCGCCGAAGCCGTGGCTCGCCTGCTGGAACGAGCGCAAGAGCTGGGCCTGGATGAGCTGGCCCTGGACCTGCTGGTCTACGACGCCACGAACGAGGTCGCCGCCGACCGTGTCAACGGTGGCGACTGGGACGACCCCACCTGGGACGACGCCTACGAGCGCCTGCATAACGAGGCCGACAAGGAAGCCAGCGGCATCAACAACAACGGCCTCGCAGCCCAGCTGGCCTACCTGCTCGACGGGTACGGCGAGACGGAGCTCGCGGCCATCCTGGGGCGCACAGCGGCGGTGGCCGATGAGCACGCTTGAGCCGCTCGAACCGGGGACGCGCGTCGTCTACTACGGGTCGCTGCCCGACCAGTACGGCATCTGGACCGTCGTCGGGCCGTGCGGCCAGTGGGAGCACTGCGAACGCTGCGGCAAGGCCTTCGACGAGCTGTGGGAGCAGTGGTACTGGTCCCTGACCCCACGCGACAAGGCCCGCGCGGGCGACCTGTTCGACCAGCAGTTCGGCCCCCTGTGGCCCCGCTACGAGCTGGAGCGCGCGGACGGCGAGGTGCTGCTGTGCGTCCGCCGCTCCAGCCTCACCCCGACCACGTAACCGCGCCCGGCGGGTGTGAAGCGCCACCGTCACCCCTGCCTCCACCACCACCACGAAGAGGAAGCCATGAACAAGCACCAGGACCTGCTCACCACGAAAGCGCTGCTGACCGGGTGGACTCTCACCAGCGGCGGCACCCCGCCCGCGGCCACGCTCACCCGCGACGCGTGGTCGATCCTCATCCTCTACAGCGGCGACATCCCGGACACCGCCAGCCTGCTGCCACCCGGCCGCGCCGACTACGACACCATCCCCGTGGACGACGTCGATCGGTGGATGAAGTGCAGCCGCGAGGAGATGACCCTGCACACGATCGGTGAGCGCGTCACCGTAGGTGGCAGGGTCGGGACCGTCGTCGGCTTCCGGCTGGAGGACCGGCCTCCGGCGGCCGGCCCGTGGCGGTTCCGGCTCCAGGTCGTGTACGACGACGGCGTGGACGGCGACCCCCGCCCGGCCAGCGCCGTCCACCTCTCGCCGGCCCCGGCCGCGGCGGGTGAGTGCGCGGGCTGGCAGTGCGAGGACCTCGGCACCCGCATGTGCCTGGTCCGCGAGTACACCCGCGACGCCAGCGCGCCCCTGAAGCGGAAGCCGCTGTGCGAGTACCACGCCGAGTACGGAGACCGGCGGCTGACCGTCGTCCGGGTCCTGCACCAGATCCCTACGCCCGTCGTCTCCGAGGAGGTCTAAACCGATGACCGTGATTCCTGTGCTGCCCGAGCTGCCCACGGGCGGCTACCGCACCACAGAGCACCTCCCGTCCGAGGTGCTCAACAGCGAGCCGTACCGGCGGCCGGGCGCCGTCCTCACCTACCCGACCACGATCACCACCGAGACCCGGCCCTGGCGGACCGAGCCGGTGCGCGCCACGCTCACCGTCGTGCACGTCGAGGGCTGCCAGGTGCTCGCGCAGGTGCCCGCCGATCAGCGCGGCCAGTGGACCGGGACCGGCGAGGACATGCACTTCGCCATGCGGTTCGGCCCCACCGAGGAGTTCACCTGGTGTGAGGCGTGCATGTCGCACCGGCTGTGCCATGTGGTTCTGCCGTCTGGGGAGCGCCGCTACCGCCCGGCCGCCCCTGTCGGGGTCTCTCACCAGGGAGATCCGGCATGGCCCAGGTTCGCCGTCGCGGCTACTGGCGAGGACGGCGGCTGGTACGTCGCCACCTGGACGGTGGCGCTGGCCGAAGCCGAGTTCATCGCGCAGGGCTGGCCGACGATGGCCGTGGTCCTCGACCCCGGCCAATGGCCGTCCGAGGAAGCGGCATGACGGACCTGCTCACCGACGCGCCGGAGCTGACCCCGGCCGACCTGATCCGCGACGCCATCGAGCTGATGCGCACCACGTGGCGGGTGCGCGGCGACTTCGTCATCGGCCGCCTCACCACCAGCTACGGTTTCTGCCCGATGGGCGCGATCAGCGCGATCGCCGGGGACGTGTTCGTGAGCGGCAGGCCCACCGTCCGCGTGCCGCTCGTCCGGCACACGGCTGCCTGGCTGGTTTCCTTCCACCGGTTGCCTCGCTGCCGGGAGGAACGGGAGAAGAACCGCAGTATCCCGCGCCTGGCGTACATGCGAGTGGCCGAATGGACCGACACGTTCACCGAAGCCCAAGACGACGACTTGTACGCCGCCCTGGAGGCCGCCGCCACGGCGTGGCAGCCCTCCACAACCAAGGTTGGCGCTACCGCCAACAGAAAGAGGAAATCATGACCAACACCCAGCACCCCACTCCGGCCCGCCCCACGGTGGAAGCCGTCCGGGCATGGCGGGCCTTCGACCTCATCACCGCCGCCGACGAAACCCGGCAACCAGAACTCGCATGGGATCAGCACTCGTACCGCACCGAGTGCGGCACCGGCTGCTGCTACGCGGGCCACCTCGCCATCGACAACGGCGGCGTGTGGCTGATCACCATCACCCCGGACGCCATGCTCATCGACGGCACGCCCATCGACCCCACCGCGCTGGACACGGACCACGACCCGTGGCAGTACCTGATCGCCGAGCCCGCCGACCCGGAGCACGCCATCGAGGAGACGCACGGCAAGCGCGTCATCCACGTGTCCGCGAGGGCAGATCGCCTCCTGGGCCTGTCCTCCGCCGAGCACATCCTCTACGACGGCTCGAACACCAGGCCGAAGCTGGAGGAACTCATCACACGCCGCTTCGGTCCCCGCCCCATGCTTGTTGGCGCTCACGCCAACGAAGGGAGCTGATCGTGATGCTGGAAACTGCCCGCCTGCGCAACCGGCCTCTCCTGGCCGCCATCATCGCGCGGATCCAGAACGACACCGCCGCCCTGGAGCGCCCGTCCGAGGCCCCCTCCGACGAGTCCTTCACCGCCTGGCAGCAGTGCTTCTGGCGCGAGTTCCTCACCCACGAAGGGCGCTGCGGCACGGCCCTGTGCGTGGCGGGCTACGCCATCGAGCTGACCGGCGGCAAGTGGCTGACCACTCGCACCCAGGAGGGCCTGTTCCTCGCCGGTGAACTCCTTCCCAACCACACGACGTACTGGTGGCTCGAATACGTCCTGGCCGACGAGACCGACCCCGAGAGCGAGGTCACCGTCATCGAGGGGCATCGCGCGGTTCAGGCGAAGGACCGTGCGATGCGGCTGCTCGGCCTCGAACCCACCCGGCACGACGAGGACCAGGACGAGGACGACTCCGACCTGCACCCGCTGTTCCGAGGTGGCAACACCCTCGACGACCTGCGGGCGTGGCTGGGCCGCCTCCCTGACTGACCTCCATCCCGGCTGGCCCGCACGGCGCGGGCCAGCCACCCCACCACCACCACGAGCAGGAGGACCGCCATGTGGCGAACCGAGATGACCGACGAGGAACAAGCCGCCTGGAAAGCCCGCAAGGACGCCGGCCGCGCCCGCGCGTACGAGGCCGAGCTGCAGATCGCCGCCCTGCTGCGCGACCACCCAGACGCGATCGACGGATTCCGCCGCTTCTGTGGGTGGATGGGCGGCTTCTACTCCATCCGCAACTGCCTGCGTATCTATGGCCAGAATCCACAAGTCGCCCACGTCCAGCCGCGCCGCTTCTGGGGAGGCTACGGCTTCGGCCGCGAGGTCATCGACCCCGGTACCGCGATCTGGGTCGTCGCCCCGAAGGTGGAGCGGACGTTCACCAAGGAGGTCCCGAACAAGGAGACCGGCAAGACCGAGGAGGTCGAAGACTCCTACAAGATCTGGCCTATCGAGGACATCTACCCCGCGCAGGCAACCGCTCCCAAAGGGGGACCATGCGTGTTCTGCGACGGTCCCGAGGGTGAACCGTGCCCCGAGTCGTGCCCTGTACGGCAGCCGCAGGCCGGGCCGCCGCCGACACGGGAGGACGTCGCGGAAGCGCTGGCCAAATCCCTCAAGAACACTGGCGGGTTCGACCCCTCAGTGCTGGCCACGCTTGGACCGGACCCGTTACAGGATGACTACGGCGACCCCCATGAGAGCCTCGGCATCACCTGGGACACCCTCAAGCTCACCATGGGCACGAAGAAGCGCACCTACCGCTACCTGGTCACGGTCGATCTCGACCGCCCTGGTGCCCGCTTCGCCATCGCCAACCTCGGGGCCATCTGGATCGGCCCGTACTCGCTGCGTCGCGATCAGGGCGGCGACGACGGGGTCGTCGTCCAGTACGGCGATGACGTGCCCGCCGCCGAGCGGCATTGGGACAGCCGCCGTCACCAGGCCGGGCCGCACGCTCCCACCATTAACGCCATCACGTTCGCCGGGACGTCGATCGTGTACCCGTCCAGAGAGCAGTGGAGGTGGTTCTCCCCGTACCGCGCGGGAGGCGGCACCGTGCCCGAGAAGACGGCGGAGCGGATGAGCCAGATCATCCGGCAGCTCCTGCCGCACTACCGGGGCCTGGTCGAGTACGACGCGATCGAGGAGGCCGGGTTCCGGCAGCGTGCGGCGCGGCGGGCGCGTGAGGCGGAGCAGGAGGTGAGGCGGCTCGCCGAGCGCGAGCAGCAGGTGGCCGAGCACCGGGCTGACGCTGAGCGGCGCGCGGCCGAGCACCGCCACCAGGCCGCCCACCCGAACGAGCTGTAGCGCGCGAGCCCGCCGATATCGGGCTCGCGCACACCGATCGTACGGCCCCGCCACCGCGGCGGGGCCATCCTGGAATCAGCAGAGGGAGCAACCCCGTGAAGACCGCAGCAATCGCCGTGGCGACAATCCTCCTCGCCGCCGATCCCGCAGGATGCGGCGCCAAGGGCACCACCACCGACCCGTACAAGCCCGGCGCGCTGGGCTGCAACCGCGCGGTCCACGTCGAGGCCGTCCGCATCGGCTCGGCCGAGCCTCGCGTCCGCGTCCTGGTCAACGAGGCGTGCACCAACCCCTCCGGCATCGCCACCCAGTTGCTCTCCATCACCCTGGAGTACCGGGAGACGTTCGGCGCCCCCTGGCTGGCCATCGATAGCGAGAAATTCCCGAACGTCGCCCCGGACCACCGGTACGTGCTGACCCACCACCCGTGCCTGTCCGGCCGCTACCGGGCCAAGGTCGGCGTCGCGGGCACGTTCGACACCGGCAAGGAGTACCGGGCGTCGGTCGAGGAGTCCGCACGGATTAACTGCGACAAGCCGCGCGACATCGCCTCGTACGAGGACAGCTAGCAGGGCCGCCACCAGCGGCGACGAGCGGCGCGGGCGCGGAAACGCGCCTCGCCGTCCGGGTCGCCACCGTACGGGCACCGCACCCGCAGACGGGGATGCGGCGGCACGACGCCGACCGCCCAGTGCGAAGCCGCCTCGGCCGCGCCACGGCTGATGTTGCACGTGGCGTACGCGGGCGGCTCGTCACGGTCCGGCATCTCGCCCGGCCACACACCCCAGCCGTCCCCCCACCAGGCGACCGTCCACACCTGCACGTCATCCACGCATCCGATCGTACGACCCCGCCCACCAGCGAGCGGGGCCATTCCAGCTACGTCACGAAAGGCAGGAGAGCAGTGGCCAACGCTGCGATCCCCATCCATCTGGCCAACGCGCCCACGCACAACGGGATGGTCATCCCGTACATCGCCCTCCGGCACGCCGACGGCACCCCCGAGTTCGGGCAGATCGACCACAACCGCGTCGCCGAATGCCTCACCGGCCGTCTCTGCCAGCTCTGCGCCCAGGAACTCGCCGACGCCGCGGTCCTCATGGCCCGGCCGCAGGACTTCGGCGCCGGATACACCCCCGAACCCGCTCAGCACCCCGAGTGCGCCGCCTACTCAATCAGAGCCTGCCCCATGCTGTCGGGCCGGCTGCACCGCCACCGCGACCGGACCCGGCCGCAGCGGCGCCAGTGCACGATGGCGGCGGGGTGCTGGTGCGGCCAGCCGTACGAGCCCGACACCGACGCCATCGTCCGCTCCGGCCGGGCCGCGACGCCGTGGTACTCGGTGCGGTTCCCGATGGACGAGTACAGCCTGGAGATGTCGGCCAGGAAGGGGCCGCGCGGCATCTCGCTCGCCCTCGTCAACGCGAAGATCCGACTCGTCGCATGGGGTGACCCCGACCAAGCCGATCTGGGCCGCGTCCTGGTGTACGGCCTGCCGATCCCCGGAGCGCCGAGCTGATGTACGTCGTCGTCTCCTACGGCATGGGCGCGGACTCGACCGCGCTCCTCGTGGAATGGCTCGAACGGCCAGCCTCACGCCCTCGGGAACTACTGCCGGACCTGTCGAACCTCATCGTCATCACCGCACAGCCCGGCCAGGAATGGGTCGAGACGGCCATGCTGGTCGAGCAGCACATCTACCCCCTCCTGGCCAAACACCGAGTCCGCATGGTGCAGGTCGCCCGCGCCGGCCCGTACGAGCGCGACGGCATCGTGGTCCTAGACGACACCCGCGAGCCGATCCTGTGCCTCACCACCGGCGGTACCTACACTCTGCCCGGCGAGATGACCAGCAACGCGACCGTGCCACAGTCCGGCGGCCGACGAACGCATTCGATCAAGTTCAAAGGCTGGGCCATCGACCAGTGGATGACGCAGACCATTGGTGACGAGCCGTACATCCACGTTCTCGGCTACGAGGCCAACGAACTGGAACGCGTGCTGCGTGACGGGCCGCTCGGGCTTCCGAACCGCATCCCCATCTATCCGCTCGTCACCTGGGGGTGGGATCGGGACGACTGCGAGTGGTTCCTGTGGGACCACTTCAAGGTCTGGTGGCCCAAGTCAGCGTGCGTGGCCTGCCCCTTCTCCTTCTCCCTCGGCAGCCGGGCAGAGTCGATCCGCCGCTTCCAGCGCAACCCCCACCAAGGAGTCGAAGCGCTCGTCATGGAATACCTCGCCGTTGCCGTCAACCCGCTCCAGGGACTGCTCGCGGGCAAACAGTTGTATCACCTGCTCGCCTCCACGCCGGGCAGCGGTCCGCTTCTGGCTCTATTCGAGCAGCAGCTCAACGACATGCCGTGGGCTGTGTACGACGTGCGGCGCGCGTACGCCGCGAGAGGCGGAGACCACACCAAGCGCGGCACCACCCGCCGGAGTCTCGCGCGGCTTGCGGTCGGCAGCCGCGCCGAAACGGTCGCGCGCCTCGAACGCGCCGCGCATCTGCGCGGGTGCCGCCTCGACATTGGCAGCGATGGCCGGTTCCGCCGGGTGTGGTGGCGCCATCGCGAGCTGTTCTATCCCACCGCCCAGCACCTGCTCACGGCAGGCCCGGACCTCGCCGACGACAAGACGCTGCCCGCCTTCGCCGAAGCGTGGCGGGCCGGCCTGCGTGGCGCCCCTCAACTCTCTCTCGCGATCTGACCGGAGGCCCTCATGACATGCCACCACCTGTTCCATCACCCACAGACCTCCACCGAGCGGGACGCGATCGTCCAGCAGTTGAACTACTGCCGCAGCATCGGCGACGGCCAGGGCGTGCTGGTCGCGCTCGTCCAGCTCACCGAGCCCTGCTCCTCGCCGGAGTCGGACGATGAGGGGGCCGAATGAGCCGCCGCGTCAAGCAGAAGCCGCGCCGCACCGCATCCCATCGCCCGGCCGTGCACAAGCGCCGATTCCGCCACGACGAGTTAATCGCGTGCGACCTCTTCTCCGGGTTCGGAGGGCTCACGAAGGGAGCCGAACTCGCGGGGTTCACCACGATCGTCGCGGCGAACCACAATGAGTACAAGGTCTACGTCCACGAGGCCAACAACCCGACTGCCGAGCACTGGATCGCGGATCTGGTGGACCCGGAGTCCTCCGACTACCACTCCGTCCGCGACCTTCCCCCCGCTGATCTTCTGCTTGCGGGCGTGTCCTGTGTGAACCACTCGCAGGCCAACACCAAGAAGGCGTACGAGCAGGGCCTTGCGCTGTTCGAGCTCGACGACCCCGAGTTCGAGGAACGGGTAACACGGTCGGAGCGCGACCGGGCCACGGCCAACTGCGCGCTCCACTACGCCGCCGAGCATCACCCTCGGATGATCCTCATCGAGTGCACCACCGAGCTCTTCTCATGGGGGCCGGCGGTGCCGGGCAAGAAGTACGGCGACGGCACCACCTACAAGTGGTGGCTCAAGCAGTTTGGGCTGCTGGGCTACAAGGGCAGGGTGCTCTACCTGAACTCGATGTTCTTCGACGTCCCGCAGTCCCGCGACCGGGGCTACTGGATCTTCTGCGACAAGCGCCTGCCCACCCCGGACCTGGACCACCGGCCCGAGTCGTGGTGCAGCTTCGAGGGCAAGATCGTACAAGCTGTATGGACGTGGAAGACCGGCATCCCGCCCACCGGCAGCGTCCGCTACGGCAAGCAGTACGAGTACCGGTGCCCCTCTTGTCGGCGGATCGTGATCCCGCCGTACGCCCCGTCGATCAACGCGCTCGACCTCTCCAACCTGGGCACGAAGATTGGTGACCGGCCGCTCAAGGAGTTCACGGACAAGAAGACCGGCAAGACCATCATGAGCCGGCTCGCACCCTCCACCATGGCTCGCGCCGAGCGGTGCAGGCAGAAGTTCGCCGAGTTCCCCGCAGTGCTCATGCCCGCTAAGGCCGCGCACGGGTCCGAGCGCCACCCGTGGCAGCCTCTCTCGACGCAGACCAGTCAGCAGGAGACGGCTGTCCTCTCGACGGGCACGCTCATCGCCGCCGCGGGCAACACTTACGAGCGGCCGGGTTCCGACTGTCGCACGCGTGACCTGAGCGAACCGCTGCCGTCTCAGACCGGAACCAACACGCAGGCGCTGCTCACACCCCCGGTTGCCCTGACAGGGCAAGTGATGGCCGCGCACCGGCACAACGGCGACGGCCAGCACATTACTCAGCCGATGGACACCGTCACGACCACGCACGAGAAAGCGGTCCTGCTCGCCGCCGTGGACAACTTCCAGGGCGGACCGCGCGGTCTGGATGAGGCGCTGCCTACGCAGGTCGGCTCGGAGACGCTGGCGCTGCTCTCGGCCGGTGTCGTTCCGTTCCGGCAGAACACCCTTCCGACGTCGCACGCCGAAGCGATGCCGACCGTCACGTCCGATCAGGTGCCAGGGCTGCTCATGGCGGCTGGCCAGATCCAGTTCAACCAGGGCATCGATCGGCGGGTGGCAGGCGTGGACCAGCCGCTCAAGACCGTCATCGCAGACAACACCATGGCCCTGCTTTTCTCCGGCTGGTACAAGGAGAACGGCAAGACCGCTCCGCACCCCCTGAGCGACGCGCTCGGAACGGTCACCGCCCACGACACGACGGCGCTCCTCCACGCCCAATGGACCGAGGTCCTCGCGAACCTGAAGCTGGAGGACTGCTACCTCCGCATGATGCTCAAGGAGGAGGTCGGGGCTGGGTGCGGCTTCGACGTCAGCCTCGGCAACCACGAAGGCACCTTCATCGTCTGGGGTTCCGCACGCGACCAGATCGACGGTTACGGCAACGCCGTCAGCCCGGCGGTCGGCCGGTGGATCTGCGACCGACTCCGCATCGCCCTTCACGGCGCCTAAAGGTTGGCGGTTACGCCAACGACCTACCAACCATGAAAGAGGAACCATGTCGATCAGCGCCACCACTGCTCGGACGATCGCTGACCTGGTCAACGCCACCGGCCTGCCCGGCAACACCGACATTCGCCTCCTTCCCAACCTGAAGGCCCAGGCTCGCAACTGCCTCCTCCGGAAGGGCATCCGCACCCTCGCCATCCTGGCCGAGCACGACGAACTGACTCTCACGGACATTCGGCTCTTCGGTGACGCATGCCTGGCCAATGTCCGCGTCGTCCTGTCCGGGTTGGCTGAGCGGCACGCGGACATCATGCGGAACGCGCCGCCCTGGTATCAGGAGATCGCCGACCTCGCCGGAGCCCTCAGGGACGGCTACGACGAGCACCTCATCACCTCCGTCCTCGCCCGCATCACCGAGGCGGGCGCCCCCGGCTACCTACTGTGCGTGTGGGCCGAGCACGACGCGGCCGGGTACGGCGGCAACTCGGACATCTACATCGACGCCGACCACGGCGGCGGCCTCTGCCACGTCGGCGGAGACCTGTGGGCCTGGCTGTCCCAGCACCCCCTCACGCCCGGCACACCAGCCACCCCCGGAGACCCGGTCACCTGGAAGGGCAACCCGGCAGGGTTCCGCCTGGCCGACCTCGCCGTGGACGACGGCGGCCACAACTTCGCCCGCACCAACGGCTAACGCCTCCCGGCCGCCGGCGGTCACCGGGTTGGCGGCGGTCATTCCACCACCAAGGAGAAACCGATGGAACGCAGCGTCCCCTACGACGGCCGGGTCTACACCGTGCGCGTGCACCACGTGGAAGGTCCTGACCCGCTGATCGTCATCCTGTCCGCCACCTGCACCACCGATCCGAACAACATCGGCTACTGCGGATACGTCCGAGTCCCGATCGGCTACCGGCAGGGCTGGCGGTGGGCGCAGGTAGGCGACATCGAAAGCGACCCCGACGCCTGCCTCGAAGCGGCCAGGGCGAACTCGTGGAGCTCGTCCACTCCCGACTCCGCCACCGTCGCGCAGTTGGAGTGGGCGCGCGAGCACGTCCAATGAGCCGCCAACTGGCCCTACGCATGTCCCCGGTGGTCGCGTTCTACCAGGTGGACGTGGATGAGGTCGCGGAGCTGCTGATCCGCTGGCGTCACCCGCTTCACCTCCCCAGCGACGAGCACCCCGAGGGCCGACCGTACAAGCGCCCGTACGGCTCCCTGGGGTTCGTCATGGAGGACCGCGGCCGGGTCGCCGCCGCCGTGATCCTGGCCAGCACCGTGAACACCTCGGTCTGCAAAGACCGGGGCCTGCACCGCTACAACACGGTGGACCTAGCCAGAATCGCCCGCTCGCCGGACCGGCGCGACGAGCAATGCCTGCGGGCCGTCCTGCGCATCACCCGCCTGTACCTCGTCCCGCTGTGGCTCGGCACCTACACCGGGTGGGACGCCCGCTCGGCCGAGAAGTCGAGTGGCCAGCCGCGCATCGAGGCGGTGTCGTCCACCTCGCTGCCCGGTACCCCCGGCAACCTGTACCGCTTCGACGGCTGGGAGAAGCTCCGCACCTCGAAAGGCCCCATGGGCGGCCCCCGCCAGAAGCCGTCCGCCGCGAACGAGATCGCGGACGGGGCGCGCGGCCTGTGGGTCTACCGCTACCCCGAACCCCTCACCACCACCACGAAGGAGATCGCCCATGTCGGATAACAGCGACATCGAATGGCTCCGAGGCCCTGACGGGCGACGCGGATCCACCTGGAACTTCGTCATAGGCTGCACGAAGCGGTCGCCCGGCTGCGGCATGCCCCGCTGGGAAGGCGACAAGCGAGGCGGCTGCTACGCCATCATCCAGGCGACCATACGGGCTGGGAACCCGAACCCGAAGGTGGCCACCGCGTTCGCCGGCCTCACCCACCGCACCGAGCACGGCCGCGACTGGACCGGCCAGGTGAACATCCTGCGCGACCGCCTGGACAAGCCACTCAAGTGGCGGGAACCGCGCCGCGTATTCGTCAACAGCCTTTCCGACCTGTGGGATGACCAGGTCCCCGAGGACGTGATCGCGCACGCGTTCGCGGTCATGGCCATGACCCCCCAGCACACCTACCTCATCCTGACCAAGACGCCCGGCCGCATGCGGGCGATGCTCCGTTCAGACGACTTCTGGAAGGCAGTCGGCGAGGCAGGCCGCGGCATCGCGCTCGCGAAGGTGCGGGGCAAGTACCGGTCGGCGTCGGCCATGCAACTCACCTCTGACTCCAGCGCAGACGGGTACTGGATGCCGGTTCGGCCGCTGCCGAACGTGCAGATCGGTGTGTCGGTCGAGGACCAGAAGTGGGCCGACCTTCGTATCCCCATCCTGCTCGACACCCCGCACATCGCCGTTCGGTGGATCTCGGCGGAACCGCTGCTCGGTCGCATCGTCCTGCGAAGCGAATGGCTGGACCCCTGGAAGAACCCCGCGACGCTCGACTGGGTCGTGGCCGGCGGCGAGTCCGGACCCCAGGCTCGTCCGATGCACCCCGACTGGGCGCGCGGCCTGCGTGACCAGTGCGTCGCGGCGGGCGTGCCGTTCTTCTTCAAACAGTGGGGCGCGTGGACACCGTCTGGCATGGTCGGCGTCGGCAACCAGGGTCCGCGCTTCGCCTACATCGGCGACCCCGTGGACGAGCACGGCCACCGCATCGTCATGGAGAACGTCGGCAAGCACCAGGCGGGCGCCGTCCTCGACGACGAGACGTGGACGGAGTACCCCGATGCGTGAGACCAAGCGCGTCCAGGTCACCGGGGACCTCTTCCACCCCCGCCTCCCGGACGGGGCGGTCTGGTGCGGCCGGGAAGGGCCGCACCTGAAGCGGTCGCCGTACGCGAACCCACACACGCTCTCCGGCGCCGGCTGCTGGCGGCCCGGCTGCGACGGCCGGGTGCACAGCCGACGCGAGGTCCTCGACCTCTACCGCCAGCACCTCCACTCGCACCCGGAGCTCGTCGAACGTGCCCGCGCCGAGCTGGACGGGCAGGCGCTGGCATGCCGGTGCAAGCTCGATGAGGCGTGCCACGTGGACCTGCTGCTCGCTGCGATGGCGGCCGGACGGTGACCCGGTGGAGGTCTTCTTCATGGGGGCCAACACCGGGTCCTGGCTCCGGCGTGCGGACGTGGGCGTGCCGCTGTGTGTCGCTTACCGGCACCTCGCCGACCTCAAGGGCGAACTGCCGCGCGCCGTCGTGCCGTGGATGCTGGACTCGGGCGGATTCAACCAGGTGACCACGCACGGCGGATACACGACCTCGCCGCGCGACTACGTGCGGGCGGTCAAGCGCTTCGCCGACGAGATCGGCAGTCTACGGTGGGCTGCCTGCCAGGACTGGATGTGTGAACCGCCCGCTCTGGCCAGCTCGGGCGCTTCCGTGCGGTGTCATCAGCGCTGGAGCATCGAGAACTACCTGAGCTTGCGCTTTCTAGAGGGTGCGCCGGACGGTAGGTCGCTGTTCGTTCCGCCGCTCCAGGGCGACGGCCGAGACGCGTTTCTGCGGCACGTGGACGAGTTCGACCGGTACGGCATTGACCTGACGAGAGCGCCCTTGGTCAGTGTCGGCTCGGTGTGCCGGATGCAGTCCACCCTCGAGATCGGCCGTGTCCTACCGCTCTGGCCAGTCTCGGCCTGAAGATGCACGGGTTCGGCGTGAAGACTCTCGGGCTGCGCCGGTTCGGGCATCTCCTCGTCTCGGCGGACTCCATGGCGTGGTCTACCAACGCCCGGAAGAACGCCGACGACTTCAGAATCGACGTCCCAGAGCACACCCATCCCCGCGGCGGCAAGACCTGTTCGAGCTGCCCTGTCTACGCCCTGGCGTGGCGGAAGCGGATGCTGGCCAGCATCCCGCCCCCACCCAAGACCGTCGCTTTGGAGCTGCCCGCTCTGTATGCCGGCCGCCAGGTGCTGCCCCGCTTCAGCGACATTCCTAACTCGGCCGTGCGACATCGGCCGAGCATCCCCATCTACGGAGGGAGAACCCCATGACCCAGCTCAACGACACCCCCGCTACCACAGCGGCCGAGGTCGAGGTGCCTCCGGTCCAACCCGCCGACATCCTCGCCTACCTCGCGCGCAGCGTCGCCCGCGACCTCACACAGCTCACCCTTGCGACCGCGGACGGGGTGCCGGAGCTCATCGCCGCGGCGGCCGAGGACGCGGCGCGGGGCGTGGACGCGTTCATGGCCACGCTCATGGAGGCCGAGGGCTTGACCATCGAGCAGGCTCAGACCCGTGCCGCCGGGCTCATCGCCGAGCAGGGAGAGGTCGAAACGCGCGGCACCCGGCTGGGCGAACTGATGGACGAACTCGGGCTGAGAGCGGCCCCATGAGCCCTAAAGACGAGCGGATCGCCGAGTGCCGAACCCTCCTGCAACGGGAGGGGATCTCCTCGCCGCGTCGCCTTGCCGCCCGGCTGGGCGTGACCGAGCGCACCGTCTTCCGGTACCTGCGGGACATGGAAGGGCGGTGCCGCAAGCTCGACCACTACGACGAGTGGATGCCGCTGATCCTCGTGCACCTGTGCCGATACCCGCGATCACAGTTCACCGGGTTCGAGCTGGCGCGAAGAGTGCTGGGCGACCACTCTGCGGTCCTGGCCTCGACGCTGCAGCGGATGGAACGGGAGAAGCTGGTGACGTGCACGGTCAAGCCCCGCAACGACGGCATCTTCTCGCGACACCAGCCGGTGTACTGGTGGCAACTCCATCCGGACATCGCCCTGGCCGTCGAGTCGGCCCAGGAGGCGGTGTAGCCATGCCGACGTGGGAGCGGACCAGGAACCGAAGGGCGCGCATCGCCGAGCTCGTCGCCTGCGACTACGCCGTCCCCGTCATCGCGGCCCGGCTCGGGATGCACGAGCGCAGCGTCTACCGGCACCTCGTCGCGATGGAGGGCCGTCCCCGGTCGCCGCGGGCGTACGAGGATCGGATGCCGCGCGTGCTCGCCCACCTGGAGGCCTACCCCGGCAAGCTGTTCACCCATGGTGAGTTACGTCGCGTGCTGGGCCTACCAGTCACGGCGAAGCTGCGGACCACGCTGGAGCGGATGGAACGCGAGTGCCTGGTGGAGTCGGTGCCGGGTTTCCGGGATGATCGGGAGTTCTGCGTACCGCGACCGGTTACCCGGTGGCGACTTGGCTCCGGCAAGGACGTAGGCAGGCAATGACTCGTTGGCGGTATCGCCAACGAGAACGAGGGCGTGGACCTGCCACCGGTCCGCGATCGTGACGTGCCCTGGCTGGCTAACCGGCCTGCTCAACATCGGGAGAGTGTAATGGTACAGATCCGCGTCATGGACGACGACGGCGAACTGGCGGCCGAGGTCGTCGCCCGCCTGGTTCGGCTCCTGGCGAGCGAGGAATCCGACCTGCGGGCCGGAAGCGTGAACCGGGCCAGCCACCGCGGTGGAGGCGGGCGGTTTTTCCTCGACGCGATGCCCGACGATTGGGTACCGGCCAGGCCGGTGCGCGTGCGAGCTGAGCGCGTTGATCAGGCTCCATCGCGGCGGCCGAGTCGTGCACGTCGAGCGTTGCCGCCTGAATGAGACGCCGACCCTAGCCGGCCTCGCAGCCGGCTAGGGTCGGCCGCCCTTGTCGAGGTGGTTGAACCACGCGTTCAGCGCATCCGTGATCACCACGTTGCCGTTCTCACGCATGCGATGGCATGCCTCGACCAGCCGAGCGCGGGTGTTCTGCTTGAGTCGGGCTGTGACCAGAGTTCCCTCGTCCCCATCCTCGTTCCACGCGTGTGTTCTGCGGGTGAAACGAGGGATGTCGAGGTCAGTCTCGTCCGGCATTTCCTTGGGAATGGGCGGATAGAACTGGTCGCAATAGAAGTTGATCGCAGCTTCCCACACGTCTTGCAGCCCCTGCCCGGTCGCTTTGCAGACGTGGGTAAGTCGCTCGTTGGTGACCGCATCCAGGCGTGTCCCGGTATTGATGAGATTCATCCAGGTGGCAGCGCGGCGGCGTTCCGGAGCAGGGTGAGGAGTGGCCGTTCGCGAGCCCGCCAACTGAGACAGCGCATCAGGTTCGAGGAACGTGAGCTGTAGGGGGTTCTGATCTTCCTCGCGGGTCATGTGGGCTGCTCCTGGGGTGGGGCGTGTGGGCGCGGTGGCGGCTTGAGTGCGATCTCTACCGTATTCCTGTACGTGTCTCGCGACAAAGCCGTGTCCGGTATATCCGTTTCCAGGAGAGAGTCGATCACGCCATCTCAGACCACCACAGCGCCGCCTGCGGCCATCTCCGGCAGAATCGTTGGCGATACCGCCAACGAGAAAGGACCACGAAATGCCGATGACCGATCCCACCACCACCGCCCCCCCGATCCTCCCCGGCAACTACGTCCGCAGCCTCGTCTGGCCCGACCACGTCGGCACCGTCGTCGCCGTCTTCGAGAACGGCGACCTGTCCGTGGACTGGCACGGCCACCTGGCCAACGACCAGATCAACCCCGGCGACGTCACGAGGCTCACCGAGGAAGAGAAGACGGCCTACATCGCCGCCTGGACCCCCGAGGCAGGCTCCTGATGCCGTACAGCACGCTCGGCAGCCACCCCGACGTCCTCCGCATCGTCATCCAGGACGGAAACGACACGCGCCCCAGCCCTGTCGATGAGGACGACGAGCTCATCCCTCCACCCCGGCCGGGCCAGTGGGCCCTCACCCTCATCGACGACGACAACCTCCACCTGCTCGCCATCGAGGAAGGCACCGCCGACGACCTGGCCGCCTTCCTCACCCGCCTCACCGTCCAGGCCGCCGCCGCCCTGCGGGCCGCCGGCGTGGACCTGCCGGGCCGCATCCACACCGCACTGGCCGACGCCGGGCTCCTCTCCCGCGACGATGCCGACACCACCTCCGATGTGCCAGAAGGAACCTCATGGCCACGCCCACCTGCATTAACGAGACCGCCAACCTCAGCGGCACCGACGTCACCGCGTACGCGACCCGCGACGACCTCCTCGCCCTTGTGCGGCGGCTCCTTCTGCCGCGCGGCAGTGACGGCTCACCCTACGGGGAGGTGCAGATCGGCTCCACGACCGTCGATGGAGTTGAGGAGAACCCGGTGTGCGTGCACCGCGCGGCTCACCAGATCGCCTCGCTCGGCGACGAGCTCAACGACGAGACGTACCCCGAGCTGTATGAGCACCCTGGTGCGCTCATCGAGGAGGACGACCCGGTCGCGGACCGCCGCGCCGCGCAGGAGATCATCACCCTGCTCACGGAGGCGTACGGACTATGAGCTTGGACAGCCACAGCCACCACGGCCACCTCACGGCGGAGAACATCCATGGAGTCGCCGACCGGCTCCGAGCGACGCTCGGAGACCAGCCGTTCGTGCTCGTGCGCACCTCGCCCACCTTCGACAACGGAATCCCGCACGTAACGGTCGGGTGCACGCTCACCTCACCGATCGAGGTCGTCACGTTCGGGGACGCCAGTCTGGGCCTGGAGTTCAGTGGCGGCGGCTGGTCATTCAGCTTTGCCGCAGGCACGCAGTTCGCGTTCGAGGGGCCCGTATTAACGATCTCCGAGAACTCCCCGAGCAGGCACCTGAACCACTTCGTGTTCGCCCCGGAAGGCGGCGGCGAGTGATCGACGTGTCACAGAGAGCCGTACTGGAGCGGGCCGCGGGCGTCATCGAACACAACGGCCTGGTCCGCCACTTCTACTACGACCGTGAGCAGACCTTCCCTGGGGTGGCGTTCGACAGCGAGGCCGACCACAAGGCCGCGCGCAGGCTATGCCCCCTGGGCGCCATCGCGGTCGCGTGCGATCTGGAGCCGGACGCGTGGGCGGAAGGAAACCGAGACCGGAACGACGCCCGCTTCCAAGCGGCCGAGGATGCCGCTTGGCACCTCGTCCAGTACCTGGAGCACCACGGGCTGGTCACGCCGGGGGACAGCAGTCCCGAAGCGATCATTAGCGGTGTCGGTGAGTGGGCGGACGCCGGAGGCCATGTCGGAATCGCCCGGCCGCTGGAGGTCATCGTGGCCACGATGCGGACGGCAGCACGATGGGAGCCAGCAGCGTGAAGGCGCTGACCGTTTACCAGCCCTGGGCCTGGGCCATCGCGTTCGGCGACAAGGACGTCGAGAACCGAACGCGCGGCACCCGCCACCGCGGCGAGCTCGCAATCCACGCTGGGAAGCCCTGGGACGAGTACGGCGCGGCCGACCCGCGCATCATCGCCGCCGCCGGCCAGCTCGCCGGGCCGCTGCTCCGCGACGACCGGTTCGAGTTCGGCTCCATCGTGGCCGTCGCCGAGCTGGTGGACGTGGTCCGGGACTCGCCGTCGCCCTGGGCGGCGCCGGGCCAGTGCCACTGGCTGCTGGCCAACGTGCGGCCGGTTGCCGAGCCAGTGCCGTGCCGGGGCTGGCAGAACGTCTGGGATGTGCCGCCGGAAGTGGAGGTCGCAGTGCAGGCCCAGCTCGACCGAAGGGACCTGACATGATCGGCCCCCGGTACTGGGCCACCGGCATCACCGTGAGCTGCGACGGCCGCGACGGCTGGGGTGCGCAGGTGGACTTCTACGACGACGGGCACGGCGACGACGACCCTGGCCGCGGCCGGATCTCCACGGAAGGCACGCTGCGGACGCGGTACTTCGTTGGGGGCGGTGACCAGGTGGACTCGCTGACCCTCGCCATCGACACGGTGAAGGCCGACGCCGAGAAGATGGGCATCGCATGGTCGGACGCGGCCACCGTGTACTTCACCGGCGACGGCGGACTCCCGGATTGGCCCGCTCCGGAGGGTTGGCGGGAGCTGGTCAACAATCACGCTGTCCGGCTCGGCTGGCAGCCTGCCTACCGCGTGGACCCCGGAACTGTCTGGCGAAGCGGCCAGTTGAACGCATAGAGTGCCCCGTACACGCGCGTGATCTGCATACTCCCGCGCAGCGAAGGCCCCGGCCCGGAAATCCACCCCTTCCGGCCGGGGCCTTTTCGCGCTCCGCCGAAGGCTCGCGGTGCGCGCGGACGGCTCGTCGGCCCGCCGAGGCTAGCGCATGCGGTCCAACCGGGCGCTGACCCGGTCGAAGGAGCGGACGTACGCCTCGTCCACGGGACGCCGCTGGGCAGGCCGGAGGATCGCGTGGACCGTGGTGGCTGTGGCGAGGAGCGTGAGTCCGGCCGCCGTGGCAAGCACGGCCGGGGCGACCTGGCCGATCTGACTGGCCAGGAGCGTGAGGACGGCCCCGGTGGCGATGGCCGTGGCGGCGATCCGGGCTGACCGGTGCATGAAACCCCCTGTGGTTGCGCTAATTCGGTGTCCCCTGTGGGGCGCGATCACAGACATCGGCTTGCATGGCCGTAGTGACGATACGGGGTCACCGTGACGTGACGCCAGGGTCTCCGGACCGGCGCTCGGAAGAGGAAAGCACTCGTCGTTGCTCTTGGGCACATCGTGCGGCACCATGGCGGACACGATCACCATTGTGACTTCCCCCCAGGTGGGTTACTGATCGTGCCATCACCACCCGCTCATACCTGGGAGAGAGGGGGACACCACATGCGGTTTGAGGTGCTGGGGCGTCTCACCGTCCACGCCGAGGGCCAGCAGATCGCCCTGTCTCCTCTCAAACGCCGCCTCGTCGCGGCGCTGCTGCTGGCGGGCCCAGCGGGCATCCTCGCCGAAGAATTGATGAAGGCTCTGTGGGGCGACGACTGGGGCCGCGAAGGGGGCCTAAAAACTCAGGTGTCTGAGCTGCGTCTCCTCCTGCCGGAGCGTATCCCCGCGGGCGGCCCGGCCGGCTACCGCCTCGATCTCCTGCCCAGCGATAGCTTCGACCTGAACGAATACCGGGCTCTGCGCAGCGACGGCCAGGCGTTCGCGGAACGCGGCGACCACGCGAGGGCGGCGAACGTGCTCTCCCGGGCGCTGGCCCTGTGGGGTGAGCCGCCGTTAGCGGACGCGCCCGGCGGCGGTGGGACGCTGGTGGTGGCGCGTGACGACCTGCTGGCCGACCGCAGAGACACGGTGATGGCGCTGCTCCAGGCCCGGCTACAGGTCGGGCAGCATCGCGAGATTGTGAGCGCGGTGCGCCACGAACTGATTCACGATCCGCTGTCGGAGCAGCTGCATGCTCTGCTGATGACCGCCCTGCACCGCAGTGGCGAACGCATTCGGGCGCTCCAGCACTTCGAGGCCGTCAGCACGCTGCTCGTACGGGAAACAGGCGTCGGCCCTGGCGCTGGCCTGCGCCACCTCCGGGAGGAGATCGCCAACGACGAGGACCGCCTGGTGACCAGCAGTTCCCGCGCATCGGCCGCGCCGCTCGCCTGGCCGCCGCCCGCGCAGCTCCCCCCTGACGTCACCGACTACACCGGGCGCGAGGAGGAGGTGCAGCGGCTCGTCGGCTATTTCACCTCGGCCGAGAAAGGCACCGGCGTCCGGATCGCCTCGATCACGGGCCCCGGTGGCGTGGGGAAAAGCGCGCTGGCGGTCCATGTCGCGCATCTGGTCCGTCACGCGTACCCGGACGGCCAGTTGTACGTCCGCGTCGAGGCGTTCTCAGAACGGCCGCGTAATGTCAGCCAGGTCCTCGCTGAACTGCTCGGCTCGCTCGGAGTCCACCCGCAAGACCTTCCTCGTACTCCGGCCGAGCGCACCGCGCTGCTGCGCTCCTTGCTCGCCAACCGGCGCGTGCTGCTCGTTCTGGACGACGTGCTGGGATCCCACCAGGTCAACCCGCTGTTACCGGGCACGGCCGGGTGCGGCGTCATCATCACCAGCCGCAGGCACCTGGCCGAAGGCGCCATGATGCGCCTGCGGCTCCACCCGCTTCGCCCCAACGACTCCCTGCACCTGCTTGGGGAGATCATCGGCCGCGACCGCATCGCCTCCGACACAGGGGCCGCCGCTGCCCTGGCGGCTGCGTGCGACGGCTTCCCGCTCGCAATCCGGGTGGCGGGGGCGCGCCTGACAGCACAGCCACACTGGAGTCTGCGGTACTTCGCCGACCGTCTGGCCGAGCTCGACTCCGACGAGCTGGGGGTGTCCGCGAGCATCGCCGCCGACAGCTACCGCGCCCTGGAAGAAGACGCTCGCCGCGCGTTCCGCGCCGTGGCGCTGGCCGGCCCAGGTGATTTCCCGAGCTGGGTCGCCACGATGCTGATGGGGGCCGACGCCGAGAAGCCGCTGGAAACGCTGATCACGCACAGTCTCGTCGCGCCCGCCGGCACCGACGCCCTCGGCCGCCCGCGCTACCGCCAGCACGGGCTGTTGCGCGCCTTCGCCGCTGATCGGCTGGCCGAGCGTGTCGCTGAAAACGACGCGGTGGTGGACCGGCTCCTCCTTGGCTGGCTCGAACTGGCTGACCTAGCCGACTCGCTGATCCCGCATGAGCCGAACAACCCTCCTCCGGCCCGGCTCAGCGCGTCCCTGTACGCACCGCCTCTGGCGCGGCGTCTCATCCAGGCTGACCCGCAGGCATGGTTTGCCTCCGAGATCGGGAACCTCCTGGAGGTGGTCCGGTTCGCCTGCCACGAGCTTCGCGTCCAAAGCGCCACCAGTGTCGCGCTGCGCATCCATTCGTACCTGTTTTGGGCCCGCCGCAGCCGGGCGGCCCAGGACATGTGGCGACTCATCATGCAGGCCGCCACCGCCGCCGGTGACGCACGGCTGGCGGCCGAAGCCCGGCTTCGGCTCGCGATCCTCATCATCCGGTCACCTGGAGGGGGCGAGCGGGCGATACCTATGCTCGATCTCAGCTCCGAGGTGTTCCGATCGATAGTCGATCGGCGCGGCCTGGCACGATCGCTGGCTGCTCGGGCCTGGGCGGGCGAGCAGGTGCACGGGGAGGGGCGTGCAGAACATCTCGAACGGGCAACCGCCGACGCCGTCCAGGGCCTGCACATCGCCCAGACAGCACGCGACATCCACACGGAGGTGGCCTGCCTGCGCGTCCTGGGGTTCGTGCTCGCCCAGCGCGGCCTGTACGACGAGGCGCTCACCCGGTCCCAGGAGGCGGTGAGGCTGGCCCAGACGATGCCGACCGGAACAGGGGAGCAGGCCTACCTGGCCTACACGCTGTGGATGATGGGCCGAGTCGAGCTGGCGGCGGGGAATTATGACGCGGTGCTCGACCTCTGCAGGCGCCGCGTCGATCTCGTGAGCCCGCTCGGGCATGTGGCCGGCGACGCGACGTACCTGGAGATGGAAGGCGACGCCCTGATGAGGCTCGGCCGCCAGGGGGAGGCGGCCGAGCGGTACGCCGCAGCGGCTACGCAGTACGAGGGCGAAGGCACAGACCATCACGCCGAACGTTGCAAGCGCAAGTTCGCCGCGGTGACGTAAGTCACGGCTTGACGGCGACCCCGCAACGGAGCTTCAGCGGCTGGGATGCGTCGGCAGACAACACCTTGCCGGGCGCCCACTGCTCGGTGAACACAAAGCCGGGCGGGTCTACCAGGTCAAGTCCGTCGAAGAACCGCAGGATCTCCTTTCCGGATCGGAGGTTCAGCGGGACTGCCAACTGCTGCCGGGAGATCCGCTCGGACACGACGGGGCTCATCTCGTCGGTGGTGACATGCGAGAGGATGAGCATCGACCCGGGCGCCAACTGCTCCATCAGGTCGTGGACGATGCCGTACGGGTCGTTCCCGTCGGGCACGAAGTGCAGGACGGCCACCAGCAGGAGCGCGACCGGCTTGGTCAAGTCGATCAGTTCCTGAGTCACGGGGTTGCTGATGATCTCGGCGGGAGTCATCACGTCCCCGTTGATGTAGCCGGTCCTGGGGTCATTGAGCAGCCCCTGGGCGTGAAGGAGCACCGTGGGATCGTTATCGACGTACACCACGGACGCGTCAGGCACCATCCGCTGCGCGACCTGGTGCACGTTGTCCTGGGTGGGCAGGCCGGAGCCGACGTCCAGGAACTGCTTGACGCCGCAGCTCGCTGCGTAGCCGGTCGCCGCTGCGAGGAACCTGCGGTTGATCACCGCCGCGTCCCGGGCCTCCGGTGCGTCTTGAAGCACGATCTGCACTTGTTGCCGGTCTATCTCGAAGTTCTCCTTGCCGCCCAGCAGAAAGTCGTACATGCGTGCGGGGGAGGGTTTCGTCTGGTCGATCGATGACATATTCCACCTTCGAGTTGGGGCGCCGACGAACTCATTTCCGCGCCTCACAGCGGCAAGCAGCCAACAACGCCGCAATCGTAGGCACTTCGGCGCTCACGATCCAGGCCGCTGACTGACAGGCTGTGCTGCGCGAAGAGGAGACAGCCCCTGTGCCTGGGAGAACATGACCGAACCCGCGAAAGGCAAACCGGATCCTAACCGCTCACTAACCCCACATCCTGCCGATTCTCCGTACTGTCGCTCATCGGCAACGAGAAACGAGAATGGTCTTAGCTGTTGCCTCTCAAGCGAATGCCCTCTCCGCTACCCGTTTGGGAGTCCCGTAGTGAATAACTCGGCTGGAGGACGCTCACAGCACGCACAGACCCGGTCGCGGCACCGTCGTCGTTGGCTGGCTGACGTGGCGTCGATGATGGCGGGAATGACCGCGCCCGCGCTCGTGCTAGCCGTCGCGCATGAGATGAGCCCGCGGGTTCTTCTGCTGCTTGCCGCATGGATGGTGGTACCGCTCTACGCCGGGACGCGTGTGATCGCGGACGTGCACTATGGGCTCAGGTGGTGGTCAGCGTCGCGCTCCGGCGCGCGGCATGCCCGCCGCCTCGCCAGAATCAACGCCACAACATTCCCACGGATCGCGCCAACCAACGCGGCCTCACAGGCGTCACACAAGGCGGCGATCACCACAGAGCACGGTAGGAGCGGGGCATGATGAACCATCCGGGCATGCTGGGACAGCGGCTCGCGCCGGTGTCCCCCGTCCGGGCGGAAGGGCAGAGTCAGCGCCGGTCGAGACTCGTGGTGCTGACCTGCTCGCGGTCGAGGACCTGGCGGGCGCGCTCCAGCAGATACCGCTTCATGCGCTCCTTTTCCGGGCCGCTGGCGTTCAGGGCGTCGATCTCGGCGTACGCGTCCCGCAGGAAGCCCTCCACGGCGTCGGCCGCACGGTCGGCGGCCCGCTCGGCGGCGGCGTCCTTGGCTTCCCGGTCGGTGAGGATCTGCCGCAGGAGGTCGGCGGCTTCGGTGCGGCCGGTGGCGGCCAGCTCGTCGGCGGGGACGCCGATGCCCCAGGCCCACCAGGCGAGGTCCTTGTCCGTGATGTCGGTGACGGTGCCGGATTCTCGTCGTCGCCAGAACTGCTCGTTGAACTTGTGTCCTGACGCCTCGGAGATCTTGCGGGCGAGCGGGCGGACCTGAAGTTCGGGCTCGGGGCTGCCCTCGCGTTTGCGGTAGCGGACGAGGAGCGCCAGGGCGGGGCTGAGCTGGGTTGTTCTGGTGGCAGGCATGGTGGCGGCATCCCCTCGTGGCGGACCGGGATCGACGCGAGCGTATCACCCACGCTCGCGCCGGTCGCGTCTGCTGGCCTCTGTAAAGATCTCTTACTGCTCTTGTCGATCTTGGATTGGCCGCCTGCCGATAGGCGCGAGAGACGCACTCAGAGCGTGACACGCGCGTCGCTCAGGCGTAGGCTGGAGGTGTCGCGAGACACGCACGACCAAGATCAACGAGTCTCGCGGCGACCACCACCACTAGCGGAAACGCCACATTCCGCACCCGGCCCGTTGGCGAAACCGCCAACGAACCCCGAGGGAGACGCAGTGACCACCAGCCCCCACGCCGACCACGCCGCCAACCGCGCGGCCGACCTCGCCCTCATGGCGAGCCACCCGGACTGCTCCTACGCCGACGCCGCCCGCGACCTCCTCATCACGCAAGTGGGGCCGAAGTCCGCCCGCCAGCTCATCGCTGCCGCCCGCGCCGTCCTCGCGGAGCAGGAGGCCTGACGCCGATGAGCCGCAACATCAAGCCGGGGGACCGCCTCCGGGTCACCATCGTCTGCGACGCGAACCTGCTCGACGGCCAGGATCTATGGGTCACCGTTCCCGCGTCCCACACTCCCCGGCTGACCTTCAAGATTCCTCTGGACAGCCGAGACGTCACCATCGACGTCCACACCCCGCACCACTGGCCCCCCATGCGGGGCGATGTCTGGACAGACGGTAAGGACCGCGAATGGTTCGCCGTCCAGGACGAGCCCGGGACGCCCGTCACCCTCGTGACCGAACACGGCAACCACGCTGCCAGCGACCCCGAGGAACTGCTGCCCCTGCACAGCCCCTGGAGGATCGCGTACAAGGGCCGGGAACGCAGGGAAGCCGAGCACCGCGACCTCGGCGACGAGCCGCCGTTCTGATGAGCACCGTCACCGACACCCTGGAGTTCCTCGGCCGGTTCGAGCCGGGAAGTCCCGAATGGCTCGCCGCCCGCACGGGACCGGACGGGCCACGGCTGGGCGGCACCGATGCTGGCGCGCTGGTCGGCGCGAACACGTTCATCTCCCCATACGGCCTGGCGATGATTCTCACCGGCCGGGCCGAACGCGAAGAGACGAGCGACGACGCCGAACGCGGTTATCTCCTCGAACCGTCCCTCGCCGCCTACTTCCGCAAGATGCACCCGGAGTGGGAGATCGTGGACCACCCCGGCACGTACGCCCGCGGCTGGAAGCTCGCCAACCCCGACGCCCTCGTGTACCAGGGCGGCCGGCTCGTGGCGGGCGGCGAGTACAAGAGCGCCCGCTACCGCGACGAGTGGGGCGAGCCCGGCACCGACGAGATCCCGCTCGGCTACTGGGTGCAGGTCATGTGGTACCTGCACATCTTCGGCCTGGCGCACTGGTACGTCGTGATGATCGGGCCCGGCCTGGAGTTCGCCGAGTACGTCGTCGAGTACGACGAGGAGGCGGCCCGCGCGCTGGTCGCGCAGGCGGCTGAGTTCCGCACGAACCTGCTGTGGGGCATCAAGCCGCCGCTCGACCACCACCCGCACACCTACCGAACACTGCGCGCAGCGCACCCCGAGATCGACGAGAGCCTGTCCATCAGCGTGTCCGACCCGGTCGGCATCCGCTACGTCAACGCTGAGATTGCCGCCGCCGCGGCCGAGAACGAGCTGCTGGGCGCCAAGGCCGCCATCGCCGACGAGATGGGGCGAGCGAAGAAGGCGTACCTGAACGGCCAGGTCATCGCCACCCGCCGCCGTAATCGTGGACCGCACCCCCATGTGCAGGCGGTCCGGAACCTCCACAAGATCAAGCTTCCCGCCCTGGAAGGAGACCCCGATGGGCAGTGACCTCACCCCGCAGCAGAAGGACCGGCTGGCGAAGCTGGACGACCAGATCGTGGAGTACGAGCGGGTATTCCGCGAGGCACTGCCGCCGGGCATCCGCATCGAGCGCTTCCTTCAGGACGCGCACAACGCGCTCGCGAACAACCCGGACCTGGCCAACGTCTACGCCCCCAGCGTCATCGGCGGCCTAGTGACGTGCGCGCAGCTCAACCTCCGCCCGCACGTCCCCGCGCTCGGGCACGCGTGGCTGATCCCGATGCGGAACAAGAAGGCGGGCGGCCGGCTCGATGCGACGCTGATCGTCGGCTACAAGGGGCTGACAGATATCGGCTACCGCGACCGCGACACCACCATGCTGGGCGCGTACGTGGTCAAGGAGGGTGACGCCTTCCGGACCTGGTTCGACGACGGGGTGTGGCGCGTCCAGTACGAGCCCAACCGGCGCGACGCTGGCCGCGACCAGCGGCCGACCGAGGATTACTTCGCCATCGCGAAGTACCGAGGCGAAGTGCATGTCACCGAGCCCATGACGCATGCCCAGATGGTCCGCCACCGCAACAAATACGCCATGGCCCGCACCAGCGGTCCCTGGTGGGACAGCGGCGAGCACTCGCCCGAGTTCGACGAGCAGGGCAAGAAGACCATGATCCGAGCGCGGCTGGTCAAGCTGCTGCCGCAGACGATCGAGTTGGTCACCGCCGCGTACGCCGACGAGGGCACTCGAACCGACGACGACCCGAACGCCGACATCCTCCAAGTCACCGTCCACCCCGGCCGCGACGAAGACGACGCGTCCGAGGAGAAAGGCGGGCAGCAGCCGACACATCAGCCCCGCTCCGTCGTCGCCCTGATCACTCAGCGGGCCATCACGGACGGCGAGCAGAACGGGGACGACGAGCCGACCAAGCAGGAACTGCTGGCCAATCTCGGCACCGCGTTGCTGAACAAGGGCATCAACGGCCCGGCGATGCTCGCGTATCTGTCCAAGGTGCTGAAGCGGCAGGTCAGCGACCCCAGGGAGCTGAACCGCGACGACATTACGAAGGTGCAGGCCGCCATCGGCAGGAGCCTGTTCCTGGACGGGGAGACTCCGGACCCTCCCGCTCCGCAGGCGGCCCGGCCACAAGTTCAGCCCACCGAGGCCGCTGCCTCCCAAGCGGCGTCGGAGCCACCCGCGGCTCCGGCCGCTGAGTCCACGCCTGGCCCCGCTTCCCAGAAGCAGCGGCGGCCTGTGGGTGCCGCCAACAGAGCGACGCTCACGAAGCTGAACACGCTGTTCACCGAAGCGGGCATCAGTGACGACGCCCGCTTCCTGTGGCTTCAGGGCGCCTGCAACGTCGAAGTCACCTCGACCGCCCAACTCACCGTCGCGAAGGCCGACGAGGCGATCCGCAAGCTCGAACCCGAGGTGCAGGCCCGCCGCAAGGATCTCCAGGTGCGAATCGTCACCGTGTGGACCGACCTGGACGGCACCAAGGACGAGCTGACCCCCGCCCTGTGCCTGTGGGTCAACGCAAACGCCCGGCGCCGCAAGCAGCCCGCGACCAGCCTGGACGACGTGTCCAACGTCCACCTTGCGGCCTTTCTCACGGCGCTGTCCGCCGCCCCGGACAAGGGCCAGATCACGCCGGACGCGTACCGGCAGGCCATCGCCGCGCAGACCGGCACTACTTGATCCTCACCGCGCCCCGTGCACGGGCGCGCACCCCCACCCCCCGTTGAGAAAGGACACACGGATGTCGATCGACGCCCTCCCCGAGGAGACCGGCACACCGGCCCTCTACACGCCTGCCGTCCGCAACTTCCTCACCCAGGGCCTCCAGCAGGTCAACGACGCCATCACCGGCGCCGAACGGCACCTCGCCGATCTCGACACCCGGCGCGAGGCCGTCCACGCGGAGATCGCCGAGCAGCAGGCCGCCGCCCAGCGCCACCTCGCGGGCCTCCACCAGAGCCGCGAACAGCTCCTCGCGCTCGTCGGCAAGAACGAGTCTCGGGACCCCGGCAGCGAGGAGTCGCGGCCAACGCTCGTGTGCTCCTGCGCCCGGCTCGCGGTCCTGGACCCGGTGCACGGCGCCGTGCACGAGGTCAACGGCACCCGCCTGCCCGCCATGGAGGCGTGCCAGATGCCGCCGCTCGGATTCCTCGGACTGCCGGGCCGCGTCGCCGGCGGAGAGGGCCCGATCACGTGAACGGCTTGGTCTCCACGCCCGCCGCGACGGCGCCCACGGGTTTCTGGCTCGTGTTCGTGAACAACGTCGCGCTCAACCCCGAGCACCCGCTGCCGCTGCTGGCCGCGGCAGCAGCGTTCGTCCAGGCAGGCCTCAACCATCCCGGCCAGGAGGTCGGTGTCGCCCCCTGCGGCCCCGAAGACCTGGCCAACGCAGGAACCACCCAGGAGAGGGCATGATTACCACCACCGACGTGACCGACGTCACCCCGGACATGATCCGGCCGAAAGCCCAGGCCGTGCTGCGCCGCGACGGCTGGATCCAGGACAACTACGCCGACCGGCGGACCGGCAAGCGCGGCGTGTGCCTCGTCGAGGCCATCGGCCGCGCCGCCGGGCTCCCTCCGTTCACGCTCGCCCGCAAGAAGCTCCGCCGCGCCGACGCCCACCTGCACCCCCAGTGGGAGGCGGCGCACAACCTCATCGACGAGCTCGCCACCCACCTGGGGCGCGACCCCGAGAACGACGAGCTGACCCCGCGCTGGTGGCTGACGCAGTGGAACGACTGGTGCGACCGCACGCCCGAGCAGGTGCTGGCCGCCCTCGAACCCCCGGCCGTCGAGAAAGCATGACCGCGCCCAGCCGGCCGCCCGCGCCCAGGCCTTCCCTGCCGATGCTGTCGATCGTCGCAGGGGTGGGCCTGGCCGTGTGGGTCCTCGGCCTCGTGCACACCGGCGTCGCCGTGTTCGTCGTGGCCGTCGTCTGCCTATGCATCGGCGCCGGGGCCTCGTTCGGCGTGGGCGACTACGTCGGCTACCGCCGCGCCGCCCGCCAGGTCGCCGCACTGCGCGACTACTGCGACAGCGCCTACAGCCAGGCTCGCCGCGCCCAGGCAGGCGAAGCGGACAAGACGGGCCGGCTCTACCGGGCGGAGAACGCGCTCCACGAGGCGCAGGCTGAGCTCGCCCGGCTGCGTGCCGAACGCGGCCAGGAGGCGGCCAGGGAGGTCGTGGATCAGTGATCGATCTCCTGGAGAAGCTGGTGGAGCTGTTCTGGGCGGCCATGACCGTGCTCGGCACGGTGGTGTTCGCGGCAGGCGCGGCCGGGTTCGTGTGGGCGTGGCGATCGCACCGCGCCGACCAGCGCGAGCAGCGGCGGCGGCGTGACGAGCGTGCTCGGGCCCAGACCCCGGACGCGGTGCAGGGCGAGGACGGCCTGCGCGTCTGGATGGACTTCGTTCGCGATCAGAAGCTGCACACGATCCCGGCCCCGAAGGAGCGCCCGTGACGACGCCGCGCGTGTCCGGCCTCGACCAGGCCGCCGAGAAGACAGGGCTGGCGCTGCCGGACGGCACGACGAGCCTCGTCACCGCACCCAAGGTGAGAGCACGGAAGGGCGCGCGGCGGACGCTGACCGACAACATGCGGCGCATCGACCATGTGGAAGCCGAGACCGTCCGCCGCATCATCGAGGCGGGCACGCAGGCGATCGGCATCGAGGACTACGCCTTCCAGAAGCGGTCCTCGGCCACGCACCGGCTCGCCGAGATCGGCGGAACCGTCCGGCTGGCCTGCTGGCGGGCACGGATCGCCGTGGCAGTCATCAACCTGAAACACCTGAAGTTGTACGCGACCGGGGACGGCGACGCCTCCAAACAGCAGATGGCCGACGCCGCCCGCACCTATGCGGGCGCCACCTTCCCCACCGAGGACGAATGCGACGCCGCCTGGGCGCGCTGGCTCCTCCTCGACCACCTCGGCCACCCCGAGGTCCACGTCCCCGCCGAGCATCGCCACGTGCTCGCCCACGTCACCCTGCACCGGAAGGAAGGACCGTGAAAACCCCATCCGACGTCGCCGACGACGCTCGTTGGCGGAAACGCCAACGACCACGCATGCCGGACCGGCCACGCGCCGCCGTCTGGAACGGCGACCGCACCCGCCCGGTCGCCGTCGTCGAGGGCCGCCACCTGACCGCCGCCGACCTCGACGCCGCACGGCGACTGGCCACCCAGCCGAACATCCACCACCGCCACACCAGCTTCCAGGAGTAGGAGATGACCACCACCACGCCGGTCGCCGTCCTCACCGAGGAACTGGCACGCCCCGACCCAACCCCGCGCCGTCTGCTGCGGGCGCTGCGCACCGCCGGGTTCGAGATCAAGGCGGCACAGCCCC
Organism: Nonomuraea sp. PA05; assembly: GCF_008086045.1. Lineage (GTDB taxonomy): Bacteria > Actinomycetota > Actinomycetes > Streptosporangiales > Streptosporangiaceae > Nonomuraea > Nonomuraea monospora. The sequence continues at coordinate 343,801 of NZ_VSEY01000001.1, forward strand.
CGGCGTGGATGCCCAGCACGCCGGAGGCGCAGCACCTGGTCGAGCGGGCCGCCCAGCTCGCCCGGCAGGGCCAAGCACGCGACGAGATCGCGGCGTGCCTGCGCAAGGACAAGCGAACGATCAACCGCTATCTGGCCGCCGCCGACGTGCTCGGCCTGCTCAGCCCCGACACGGAGGAGCCGCCGGAATGAGCCGCTACCGCACCGCCCTTGACCTGCGCGCCACCGGCTCGGTGAACATACCGCAAGCGCCCTCGTGGCATCGAGACGCCGCCTGCCTCCGCGTAGGGCACGACCTATTCTTCGGCCCGGCCTCGGACCTGCCGCGCGAACTGCGCGAGACCACTGAGGAGAAGGTCGCACGCGAGGCTCGCGCCCGCGCGATGTGCCGCGGTTGCCCCGTCCGGCGGAACTGCCACGTCTACATCCACAGCTTCCCCATCGGCGACCAGGTCGGCATCTGGGCCGACACCGACCAGGACGAGCGGCGCGTCGAGCGCCGCAAGAACCAGCGCAAGACCGCTGCCGCCCGGCGGCGGCGCGCAGAAGGGACAGCGCCGTGAGCACCCGAGCCGACGCCCAGATGAGGGCCATCGACGAGGCCGCCGAGGTTCTGGCCAAGCGCATGCGCGAGTGGGCGGCGACGCCCGCTGACGAGCGTGAGGCGGTCGAGGTGTTCACGCGCCGCTTCATGCTCGACCTGAACGGGCACGGCTGGCGGCTCACGCCGGCTGCCCGGGTCAACCCGCTCGCGCGCAGGAGCGCCGCCGACCCTGCCGCGGCGGCGCAGCGGGGCGCCGCACTCGCCTTTGCTGAGCTCGCGAAGGTGATGGAGAAGCGAGCCGTGATCAGCCAGGCCGAGGGAGACGAGGAGTGAGCCCGGCCAGGCCCGCGCACGAGCAGCCCGGCCACACTCCGGCGACCGTGCCGTACGACGAGTACGGCAACCTGCTGTCCACCACCGCGGGCGTGGACCCTGACCGCATCACCTGGCGGCCTCCGCACCCGTTCACCCAACCGCTCCACCTCCATGACGCTCGCGCGCTGCGCGGCATCACCCGGCCCGTGACGTGGAAGGACCCGCACGGGCCCGCCACGTTCCCGATGTTCGCCGACGACCTCGCCCGCGTCATCAAGGGGACGATCAGCGACCACGGGCTCGTCGTCGGCGCCACGTGGGTGCCGCTCGTCCGCCGCGATCGATATGGCATCTCCCTGAAGACCTTCCACGAGCAGGAAGAACCCGCCGCCGAACGCGAGCTGCCGGCGAGCCCGGCTGAGGAGGCCGCGGCCCGCTTTATCGACCGCGAGCACGTCGTCCAGCTCGTGCGCGTCGCCTTCTCCATGGGCGAGCCCGAGGCGGACCTTCCGCCGGACCTGACCACCCTGATCCGCCACATCAGAGAGGACCAGCCATGACAACGCGCCACGAAACGCTCCGCAGGCTCCCGCCGGGGGCACACACCCTGCTCAAGACGATCGCCGAACACGACGACGGCGACGGCGTCATGTTCGACCCGGCCCCGTACGGCCGGTGGACGCTGCGCGGCTCCGACTACGCCGTCAACCGCAGCACGTTCCACACCCTCGCCGTGGCCCGCGGCTTCATCGACGTCGGCGACGGGTTCACCAACCCCGTGCGCATCACTCAGGCCGGGCGCGACTACCTCGACCACCACCAGAGCCGAACCGCCAGGAAGGACCGCCAGCAGTGACCAGCCACCCCACCACCACCGCCGCGCGACCGCCGCAGTTTCCCCAGGCCGTCGAACGCCTCCTCGACGCCATCGCCGCCAACCCTGACTACAAGCAGACCGGCGTCGTCACCTACACGCCCATCCCCTCCGCGCGCGGCCGATGGCAGGCCGGGGAGCACACCTGCGGCGACGGCACCATCAACACCGCCGCGACCAACAAGCTCATCACGCTTGAGCTGCTCGGGCCGAAGGTGCGCGTGCTCGCGCTCACCGCGGTCGGCCTCGACCACGTGCAGGCCCGCCACGCCCGCCGGAGCCGAGAGGCGAACGCCCGATGACCTACACCCGCCTGACCCACCTCCACGGATGCTTCGACCCCAGCCGGGAGTACACCGTCGAAGCCAGCATCATGATCCAGGACGAGCAGCAGACCAGCCAGGGCTTGCGCGCGGTGCTCACCCTCGACGACGGCACCGCCCTGATGACCGCGCTCGTAGAGCCGCCTCTGTACGCGGAGGTGGGCGCCGACCGGCTCCTGCCGAGCGAGGACAGGCTGCGGTTCACCGGCCGCCTCGACCTGGAGGAGAACGAGCCGCGCCTGATCGTGCAGACCGTGCACGACCTCTCGAAGAGGGACACGCGGTGACCGAGCAGAACATTCCCCAGCCGTACGACCCACTCGCCGTCTCACACGCCAAGCAGGCCATCACTGCCGCCCTCCACGAAGACGACGACACCACGGCCCAACTCGTCGCCACGATCGTGAACGAGACCGGCCTGCCCGGCATCCTCGATGCCGTCTTTGTGTGGTGCGCAACCATCCACGCCCGCATCGGGCTCCCGTTCGGCGTCATACTCACCCTCACCTACATCCACCCGGAGACCGGGGAACCGATCCCCGAGACGGAGGCAGACCCCGCGCTCATCTGGGCCAGCCACGTCATCCAGGCCTACGTGGCCCGCGACAAGCCCCGGTTCGACAGTCTGCTCAAGGACATGCTGGACGGCGATCCCGGACGGCTCGCCGCCCAGCTCATCACGATGGTCGAGCACGTGGCCGCGCACATCAGGCTCGCCAGCCTGCGCAGCACAGCGGAGCTGTCGTGACGCACCATGTCGTCCAGATGAGCGGCGGCCTGGGATCGTTCTGGGCCGCCGTCTTCGCCGTCCTGGTATACGGCAAGGAGAACGTCGTCCTTCTGTTCGCCGACACCCTGTGGGAACACCCCGACACGTACCGCTTCCTAGGGCAGGCCAGCGAACACCTCGACATCACCCCGATCATCGTGTGCGACGGCCGCAACCCGTTCCAGGTGTATTTCGACCAGCACTTCCTCGGAAACTCCCGGATCGCGCCGTGCACGAAGGAACTCAAGCAGAAGCCCTGCCGCCGCTGGCTGGAGGAGCACTGCGACCCGGCCGACACCATCCTGTACGTCGGCCTCGACGCGGCCGAGGAGCGCCGCCGGCCCGGCGTCATCAAGGGATGGACGCCGTGGCGAGTCGAGTTCCCCCTGATGGACGACAAGACCTGGGACAAGAAGCGGATGAAGACCGAGTGCGCCAAGCTCGGCATCACCATCCCCCGCATGTACGAACTGGGGTTCTCCCACAACAACTGCTTGCACCCGGACACCCGCTACATCACGAGCGAGGGCATCAAGACCCTCCGCGAGACGTGCGGACAGACCGTCAAGGTCCTGGGCCGCGGCGGCGGCTGGCGGGAGGCGGAGATCCGGTCGTTCGGCGAGCAGCCCACTTACGAGCTGCGGCTGCGACGGTACGACGACGAGATGACCGTCATCACCACGGGGGACCATCTCTGGCCTGTGCGCAAGCGGGCTGGACGGAACGCCCACGAGTTCCGGCACACGCTCGTGCTCAGTGCAGGAGACCGCATCGCGGGCATGTATGGCCACGTCCGGAGCAACGTGGTGCCGTCCACGATCGGCATCATGGCCGGGTTCACCTTCGGCGACGGCACCGCTCCCGCCGTCAACGGGCAGAACCAGCCGGCCCGCGCCTATCTGTGTGGCGACAAGGACAAGGCGATGCTGCCGTACTTCGCGGGCTGCCGGATCAAGGAGGACAGACCCCGTGTCCTGAAGGTCCTGGACCTGCCGAGGTCGTGGAAGCAACCCCCGCCGCTGGAGGAATCCCAGTCGTACCTGTACGGATGGCTGGCCGGGTACTTCGCCGCTGACGGCAGCATGAGCGGCGGCAGCGCGGTCATCTACTCGGCGAACCAAGCCCGGCTCGAGACCGTGCAAGATGTGGCGGCCAGGATTGGCATCGCGACGGGCCGCATCCGCACCGCGCACCGGACCGGGTACAACACCGAGCGGAGCCCGATCTACAGCGTGACGCTGGTGATGGCCACGCTCCGGGAGGACTTCTTCCTCCTGCCCCACCACCGGGAGAAGTTCCTCGCCCGCGAGAATCCCCAACGACCAGGTGACTGGCAAGTGGTCGAGGTCGTCCCCACCGGGCGTGTCGAGGAGGTCATGTGCGCGGTCGTCCCTGACGGCCACGTGTTCACCCTCGACGGCAACCTGCTCACGCACAACTGCCAGGGCAGCTGTGTCCGGGCGGGACAGGCTCAGTGGCTTCTCACGCTCCGCGAGTTCCCGGAGCGGTACGCCCTGGCCGAGGCCGAGGAGCAGCGCTTCCGCGAGGAGCACGGCAAGGACGTGTCGATCCTCACCGAAACCGTGAACGGCGCGAAGTGCACGCTCACGCTCAGGAAGCTGCGGCTGCGCGCGGAGGTGGGCGTGATCCGTCTCCTCGCGCCTGGATCTGTTCAGCGCCGTCGTCACATGACCGTGAAGACAGAGCCGTTGTTCGAGATGGGGTGCCCGGCATGAGGAAGATCGTCACGTGGCTGGGGCGTGTGGCCAGGTACCGACTCCGCTTCGGCCGCTTCCAGCTCTACATCGAGCCCCGCGACCTGTGGCGCGGGCTCTACATCGGCAAGGACGCGATCTACTACTGCCCCTTGCCCACGCTCGTCTTCCGCTGGGCGAGGAGGCCGCGGTGAACACGACCATGCTGTACGAGGCGCTCGAACGCCACTACCGCAAGCCCGGCGCTGCCCATCAGGGCGAGATCCTGATCCGCGAGGTTCCCGCCCCCGGCAGCGGTCGGCAGGCGGACCTGATCCGGATCGGGCTCTGGCCATCACGCGGGTACGCGCTCGACGTCCACGAGCTCAAGGTGACCCGCGCGGACTGGCTACGCGAACTCGCCGACCCGGGCAAGGCCGACGCCTGGTGGCCGCACTGCTCCCGCTTCTGGGTCGTCGCTCCGGCCGGGGTCGTCCACACGAACGAGCTGCCGCCCGGGTGGGGATTGCTGCAGCCGCCCACGTCCGTGAACCGCCGCCGGTTCACCACCGTCGTGGACGCGGCGGTGAAGGAGCCCCAGCTCTCGTTGGAGCTGCTCGCCACCTTGGCCAGGCGGACCGACAACACCCGCCTGGCCGAGATGGACCTACTGCGTGAGCAGCACCGCGACGCACTCTATAAGGCCCGCACCGAGGCCCGGCAGCACGCAGCGCAGACCGGCCTGGGCGAGTACGTGCGCCGCCGCCTGAACCTCCTGGACGAGCTGGAGAAACTGCTCGGCGCGACGCTCGACGACTTCGGATGGGGTGACGGTACCCGCCTGGACCGGATGACCCCGTACGAGCTGGCGTCGGCGCTGGCCGACTGCCGTGACCACATCCGGCTGCAGCAGCGGCAGGCTCGCGTGGAGGAGCTGATGGGCCGCCTGTCGTACGCGGCGCAGAACGTCATGACCGAGATGCGGAAGGTGGGAAACGGCAATGGGTGACTGGCGCACGGACACTGAACGGGCCCAGCTCGCGCTCATGGTGATCGGCCCCGACCGGCGGGAACGCCTCATCACCAACTACGCGGACAGGCTGTCCCTGACCCACGGCATGACCGCCGCAGCGGCCCGGCGCTACGCCACCGAGTTGGTGGACGACGCCGACTCCGGCGCCGTCCTCCGCATCGGGCAGACCTGGACACAGCGCGACGGCGAGTCCCTACCTGGTGCCGAGCACTTAAGAGCCCTGGTGAGAGACGTGGCCGAGAAGTCCGTCACTGTGGTCGGGTTTACCGACGACGGCCTCGTGTCGGTCGGCGATGGCGACCTCCACCTGGGGCCGCACCTGTTCGACCGCATGTGGCTGACCGCGTGGCCGCCCGAGCACACGCTCATCGAGGAGCCACAGCCGCCGCAGGCCGCACTCGCTCCACCGGAGGAGGAGGTGACCGGCGACGGCGACGCGGAGCGGTTCGACCCGAACCATCTGTGGGTCATGGCGCACCGGGCCAGCAAGGACGGCCTGCCGCGCGGCGAGGGCCTGCCGCTGCTCGGCGACGACTACCAGGCCGTGAACTGGCGCAAACCCGAGTACGAGCCGTCCTACGGCAACGTCATCGACATCCCCGCCTACCTGAACAAGTACCTGGCCGACTATCGGGCTGGCTGGCCCGAATTCCGCGCCCAGTTCCAGCATCAGCGCGGCGCCAACGTGCTGACGTACTTCAACACGCTCGGCTCGTGCGAGTGCGACAGCGCCGTCGCCGCCTACCTCGGCCACTGGCTGTGGCAGCGGGCTCGCGCCGACGTCGTCACCCAGTACGGCGGCACCGTGGACGACTACGACGTGATGTTCATGTGGGGGCCGTTCATGGCCGACGCCGTGCTGGAGGCCGCTCCGTACGCGCACCCCGAGTGGCCGATCCCCGCCGATCACCCGCTGGCTCGGTGTGACGGCCAGGCCGACCTCTTCAGCGAAGGCGGGGAGCATGGCTGACGCACCAAGGAAGCTCACTCCCGAGCAGGCGCGCGACCTCTACCCGTTCCTGGAGGCCGGCCGGCGCGGGCTCGCCGCGGCGAAGTGGCGGGTCGGCATGGACGCCGACGACCTGCTGGCGCCCGTCGTGCTCGCGGTCATCGCGGAGATGAACCGGCGGGTCCAGCCGGGCAAGCAGATCGCCGCGGCCGGTGCGGGTTTCGTCTTCGTGCCCGTCGAACTGCTCGACGCTCTCTCTGACCCGGAGCCGTGCTACTTCGACCATGACGGCGGATGCCAGGCCCATGGGCCGACGTTCACCTATCCGCGCTGCCCACACGCTCACGCCCGTGAACTGCTCGCCACCACCAGAGAGGAACCAGAAGATCATGCATGAGCACACGCCACCGCCCGCCGACCGGCTCGCCGAAATCCGAGACCTCCACGTGGGCTCCTGCACCGCCGACGCCCCGCACAACCCCGACGTGTGGGCACTGGAGAGCGCTCGTAAGGACCTGCTCGCCGAGGTGGACCGCCTCAACAAGGCAGTGGAGATCCTGGGCACGGCGTTGCAGATCGACTCCCTGACCGTCATCGACGAACTCAAGCGACACGCCGGGGACGCCTGCCTCCCGATCGAGGACGTGGAGCGCTTCCTCAAGCGGGAGCGCGACGAGTACGAGGCGCGCGGGCAGGACTGGAACACCGTGGACAACGTGCTGGACTGCTTCCGCCTTCACATGGTCACCGGCACGCCGCTGACCGAACCGAGACCGGAGGAAGGCCCCAGCGACCCGAGCGTTGGCCGCCCGGGACTGACCGAGGCCGAGGAACTCCACGCCGAACTGGCCCGCGTCAAGGCGGAGCACGAGCGCGAGATGCTCAAGGTCATCGACGAGCGTGACCAGATGCACGACCTGCTCGACACGTTCGCCTACCGTGTCGCCCCCGTGGAGAAGATCGGGGAGCACTCCAGCGGCAACGACCCGTGGCAGAACGCCCTCGAGCTGCTCACGCCACACCAGCCATGACCCCCACCATCACGAGAGATCGGAAACACGATGACCGACCTCACCACTGCCATCGCCGCGCAGTACGTGCGCGGCCTGGAGCAGAACTTCGAGGACGCCGGAGACTGGGGTGTCCAGCCCACCCTCATACTGATCTGCACGTACACCAACCAGCACACGGTCGGCCCTGATCTGCTCGTCCCCGTTCCCGTCGTCCCCTCCGCGTGGATCAACGATGGGGAACTGCCCGCCGACGCCCTCGACCGCATCGACCCGGCGGCGCTCTGTACCGCTGGGCAACCGGTGCTGACTCCGGTCGCCGTCGCGCTCGCTCATGAGGTGGTCGTCCTGTCGGGCAAGGACGCGCGGCTGCTGTACTGCGGCCTCGCGGACGGCACTCTCGTCGGCGCCGGCCGGGTGCGCGGCGACGCGCCGAACGTGAAGGTGTATCCGCCGGACCACGAGCATGATGTCACCCCGGCCGCGGTCCGCCGCCTGGCCATGGTGGTCCTCGGAGGCTCGTGACGCTTGTTGGCGGTACCGCTTACGGTGGGGGCTCACCCATTCCCTCAATGGGGCGAGCCCCCATCGCCGTGTCTGAGGGAGGATCGGGTGAGCGCACGCCTGTTCGGGCTGGTCGCCGCGTGGCTGGAAACTGCGGCTGCGGACGGCATGACCCAGTCCGAGCGGCTCGTGCTGCTGCTCATCGCGGAGCGGGCCCGGGACACCGATCGGCGCATGGTGTCGTTCCGGGCGGACCGGCGTGACGACGGCACGAAGATCACGCTGACGGAGCTGCTGCAGGCGCGGGCCGGGCTGACGCCGCGCGGGCTGGCCGACACGGTGCAGCGCCTGGCACGGCGTGGCCTGGAAGTGCGGGTGCCGGTCGGCAAGGACCGCAACGGCGTGATCATGTACGCGCGTCGCGGCCACGCGACGGACTACCGGCTGCCGGATCTGCCTGCCTCGGTGAGCCTTCCTGAGCCACCGGCACGGCGCGGCTCACGCGCCTCCTGACCTGTGGATAACCACCACCGAAACGATCACCAGCGGCGCGTTAGGTCACGTCTGGACGTGACCCGCACGGGTCACGTCCCAGCGTGACCCGCAGGTCACGTCCCAGCGTGACCCATGTCCCTACATATGTCCCTACAAAACCTCTATCCCTATGGCTCTGGCTGAGGTCCACACACCTACAGGTGGAAGTGCGAAGATCACCGCCGTGAGCCTGTGGACAAGCAGAGCCAGTGATCAGCCGCACGAGGACGACCAGGCAGGCGGGGGCGCTCGTCGTCCTCGTCGCTGACTGCTTGTCCCGTCGCGGACCGCACCGGCGACGCGAGAGACGCGCGAGCAGTGCGCCGCGATTCGCTCGGAATGGCCATCATGGTGGACGGTGAGCGCCTTACACGCCATGCCTGGCACGGAGAGACCAGGCCACCGCCAGAGCCGCTGAGAAGCGCTCACAGACAAGATCCATAAGGAGGCGCAGAGAACACAGCAGCCGCCAGCATGCCGTTGGGGTCGGTGGTGTTCGATTCTCGCGTGTCAGCTTTGGTTGACGTCTAGAGGTTTTGTCGTGTCCGTAATCGAGACCGGTTTTTGGTCTTTCTGCTGGTCGTGTGGTGGCGGGTCATCGCTGGTTGACGGTCTGGGGCTCCAGCTCCGTAACGGTGCGATCTCGGTGTTGTCCGAAAACTAGACCCTCTGTTATGCGCAAAACATGCTCGGCGGCATGCAGATCACACGTACGGCCAAGGCGCTCGGGAGCGCGGTAGGAACCGCCGCTCTCGCCGCGTCCATGGTCATCACAGCGGGTCACATGGGGGCGCTCACTGCCTCCCGCGTGGCCGATCCCACCATCATGGCCACGTGCCCCGACCAGGATCCCCCGGTCGTGTGCATCGTCGGCCCCCAGGGCCCGCAGGGTCCGGCAGGCGAGCCGGGACCGCAGGGCCCCCAGGGTGAGCAGGGCCCCGCAGGGCCGACCGGACCCGCAGGCCCGACCGGGCAGCAGGGCCCCACTGGACCCGCAGGAAGCGCGGGCCCGACCGGTCCGCGCGGAGAGCAGGGCCCCCAGGGACCGCAGGGGCCCGCCGGAGCTACCGGCGCGGCGGGCGCGTCCGGACGTCCCGGCACCACCGGGCCGACCGGTCCCAGCGGAGCGGCGGGCAGCCCCGGACCTACCGGACCGCGCGGCGGGCAGGGACTTCCCGGACAGCCCGGCATGCCGGGCACCGCGCCGGAGTCATCTTCCGTCACGCGGGAAGACGTGCCCCCGTTCGAGGAGGCATCGGAGACGCCCTCCACCATCCCCACGGCGGACATGTCCCCGGACACCTCCGACACGGCCAACGCCGCCAAGGCGGAGAACTCCGCCGAGTGGGACACCGGACGGTACCTGATCGGCGTGCTCGGGCTCATCCTGCTCACGGTCGCGATCGTGTGCATCGTGATCTACCGTCGCCGTCAGCGTGCACATGACGAGTGGTCCCGCACTTTCGTTGGCGGTTCCGCCAACGACAACGACGAGTAACCAGCCCTTCCGCCCCGGCTCGCAGGGAGCCGGGGCACCCAACCCGAAAGGACCCAGTAATGGCCAGCAAGAACACCCCCGCCACCCCCGCGATCAGCCTGCCCGACGCCGTGCGCGCCGCGCTCGTGGAGATCGACGGGGCGATCACCGGCCACACCGGTAACAACCTCGTAGAGAACGCCTACCGTCACCAGGGCTTCCGCCTCAGCCTCGCGGAGGTCATGGACTGGTTGGCCGCCGGACTCCGGATCTACGACGGCCCCAGCCGCACGGAGTTCGCCGCCATGGGCAAGGTCACCAACGAGCAGCGCGCCGCGTGGTACCACATCCCGGACCGCGCCGGAGCAGGGGCGCGCGTCGCCGCGACCCTCTCCCGGTACGGACTCGCCGAGGATCACCCCGTCACGCTCGCCCCCGGACAGTCCGAGGTCAAGGCCGCGCTCGGGTCCGCCGAGCCCCTCGCGAAGCTCGCGGAGATCCACGCGGAAGCGGCCAAGAAGGAAGCCGAGCGGATCAAGGCCGAGCGTGAGCAGCGGATCAAGGACGCGGTCAAGACCGCTAAGGCCGTCGCTGATTTCGGCGGTGACCCCGCCCTGGTCTGGGCGAAGGCCATCGAGCAGGGAGCGGACGCCGCCGACCTCCGGCAGGCGTTCACCAACGCCGGATTGACCCCGCCCGCCGCGTAGCAGCACAGCGCGCCCCCCGCGCCGCCACGCGCGGGGAGCGCACCCCACCACCACCGACGATCCGAAAGGGGAGATCATGACCACCCTGCAAGACCTTGCCGTCAGGTCCGCCGCCGCCGTCCGGCTGGGCGCCGCCGACCGCGCCCGGCACGCGGAGCTGTGCGCCATGTGCCGCCCGGACCAGGAATGCCCCCGCGCCGCCGAGATGTTCACCGATCATCAGGCGCGCGTGCAGCGCTCCCGCTCCAACCTCCTGGCGTACCTGCCGCGTACGTCCATGATCACCTACGCCGGGAAGGTCCGCAACCTGCACGGCGAATGGTGGGTCGCGGACACGTGCGCGGACTGTGATCACACCGCGTACCGGCTCACCCGCCCGCGCGGCATGGCCATGCGGCACGCGCACCTGTCCGAGATCAGCAGCGCGCCCGTGCTCCACCCCGGAGCCGGTGAGGCGCTGGCACCCGCCCGCGAGGCCGCCCGCGAGGCTGCCGCGATCCTGGCCATGTGCGGGATCGTGGTCCCCATCATCGTGGACATCAACGGGCTGGGCGCGTGCACGTTCGCCTACCCGCGCGCCACCTGGGAACACGAGCTGAGCGTCGCGGAGACCGCCGACACCGTCGAAGGGTCCTACGCGGCGGCGACGCTGCGCACCTTCCCCGACCTGGCCACCGCCACCAGCCGGGGCAACGCCCTCGGGATTCACCGCATGTCGCGCGTGCTGGACAAGCTCCGCGCCGCCGCCCAGGACACGCGCGGCAAGAGCAACTAGCTCCCCGCCGACCGGCCCCCGCGCGACCCCGCGCGGGGGCTTCCCCATGTCCAAGATCACCCCCGGTACCCCCTCCCCGCCGGTCCGGCCGTGGTGCCTTGCTTGTGTTGATCCGGATTGGTTTTGATCTTGCCGGTTGGTCGTAGGGTGTCCGAGTCTCATCGGGTGCGGCGGCCGGGAAGGGGTCGGGATGGCGGATGGAGTGTGCGTGGGGCCGTGCAACAGGCATGCTCGCGCGGCGTGGTCTGCGTTCCTGGCGGCGCGGGAGGCGCACGCGGATGCGGTGGACCGCTGGGTGGCGGACGGTGCGCGGGGCGAGCCGCCGCCCGAGCCTCCCATGCCGGTCCTGCAGTGGCGGCCGGGGGAGCCGCTGCACTGCGGGCTCTGCCGGGAGACGTGCCGTCGTGCGCTGCTGCTGGTGGACGAGCTGGCCGCGAGCCTGGCGGCGCGGCCGGGCGTGGTGAAGGCGCAAACCCGCTGGTCGCGGGTGAAGGGAACCAGGCCGCACGGCAGCATGTCGGGGGAGGGCGACGTCGTGCACACGGTGACGGGGGAGCTGCTGCGCCTGCGCCGGGAGGTGGCCCGCCGTCTGAAGCTGGCCGACCAGGTGCCCGCCGGCCGGTCGGGAGTGGTGCGGTCCCGGTCGGTCACGTGGCTGGTGGACAAGCTGGACGTGCTGCTCGCCCTCGACGGGCTCACGGTGCTGTCGAGCGTCGAGGACGAGGAGCGCGCCCCGGTGGAGCTCGGCCCGGTGGACTGGGCTCTCGCCTGGGAATCCCGGCTGCGGCGCCTGGTGGACGACGAGCCCGGCCAGACACACGCGCGCTGCCCCGGATGCGGCCTACGGGAGCTGGAGTGGCAGCCGCGGGCCGGCTATTACGTGTGCGGGAACTGCTCCCGCCACGTCGGCGAGGCCGAGGCGATGGAAGCGGTCACGCAGGAGGCAGGGTGACTCAGTCCCGTGGTGGGACGGCACAAGCTAATGGCCCCGCCGTGGGACGGGGCCCTCAGGCGGCTCATCCGATCACTTGAGGATGATCTTATCGACCTTGTTGTTCCAGTCGGCCAGGTTGCTCAGATACTTCACATCGCCGAGATCCGGGATGAGCTGACCAGCGGGGACGGGCAGCGTGACATCGGGAACGACTCCGCTCCGGGAATCGACCAGAGTCACGCTGGCGTTACGCCTGTTCCAGACGCTGCTGATCCGATCCCGCCAGCCGACGCCGCCCAGTTCCATGGTCCCGGCCGACTTGCGTGAATACCTGTCGCCTTGGCGGTTGGGATACTCCCAGACGCAGAGCCATCCGGGGGTGCACTCGCTCAAGTCGGCCACGACGACCACCCCGGACGTCTGGGGGGTTGGGCCCGTGACTGCTTCGGCGGTGGCCGGTGTGGTCAGCATGGCGGCACCGGCCACGGCGGTAAGCAGGGCGGTTGTGTAGCGCTTGAATCGCACGGTACTTCTCCTCTTGTCGTTTTCGCATTGGCTCATGAGGCCTGCGCCGGAGCTTGTCTCAGCTCCGTGTTGGGCTTTCGGTGAATGAGAGTGATTCGACATCTCCCTGTGTGATGGGGAGTGGTGGAATGTGACTCATGCCACTTCCGGCCCGGCGGTTGAGCAGGAGCAACATTGCGATGGACCCGTCGCGTGTGCTCGCAGAGGTGGAGTGGCGGCGGGGGCGTTCCTCGACCAGTACGAGCTGACCGTCCGGCTGAGGGACGAGGCCGCCGCCCGCATCCGTGCCGCTGGCGACCGCCCGGATGGCGGCGACCTGACGAGGTGGGAGCAGGCGCACGACGAGGTGGCGGTGATGAAGCCGATCGTGCGGGAGATGGCCGCCCCGTACGTGAGGTTGCCGGGGTTGCCCGTGGCCGCCGCCGTGGCGCGCCCGGAGACGCTTCAGCGGGAAATCAGTGAGCGTGGCCAGTACGACGAGAGCGCGTAACCAACGTCTGACCTGCGTGTTTGTGAGGTTTCGGTGCGTGCCGCTCACGTGCGCCGCGCTTCGGCTACGCTGACGGCAGGCTTACCGCGTGCCTGCCTCCGAGCTGATCTCGCCTACGCCGAGACACAGCACCGACGAGGCGAAGGTCCCCGTGGATCGCGTACCCCGCTCGCCCTCGACGCTGCGTACGCGGCGGCCGGTGCTCGTGTCTTCGAGGTGGGGTGCGTAGGACCGCCACCTGGAAGGACACCCCCCCATGACCCGCAACGCCGCCTGGAAGAACCGTGTCCGCGCCTACGCGGCCGAGAACGGCCTTTCGTACCAGCAGGCCCACGCCGCGCTCACAGCCCAGGCCCCCGCCGGCGCGGGCTTCACTGCCAACTCTGCCGAGTGGACGCAGGTCGGCGCAGGCCGCTACCTCATCGAGTTCGGCGACCACGGGCTCGGCGGCCACGAGATCGAGCCGTTCCACCTCGACATCACCGCACCGACGACCTGCGCGAGCAGCTCGGCGCGTTCGCGATGGGCCGGAGCTGGTTCGGGTTCTACATCGAGCTGGACGGTCTGGCCGGGAGGTTTCGGCTGGACGTCGAGCCCGGCAACGCGGACCTGCTCGGGACGTTCACGCTCCGGCTCGACCCCGCCGACGAGGACGTGGTCGAGCTGCCCCGCTCGTTCTCTCACGACATGCACGAGCTGATCGACGCCGTGCAGAGCCGCTTCGACTGCACCGTGGACGCCTTCACGTTCGTGCGTGGTGCCCGCGGTGGCGACGTCGAGTACGTGGGCCTCATCTACCGGGCAGGGACGGAGATGTTCCACCTGCTCCACATCGCGGACCACGACGGCGGCTGGCAGTACACGCTGTCCGGCGGGTGGCCGCTCGCCCGCGACGAGGAGGCCGTCGAGGCGTTCCAGGCGAAGATCGCCGAGCACATCCACGCCTGACCCCGGACATGAACAGAGGCCCGCCGCGCTGAGCTCGCGACGGGCCTCTGAAGTGCGGGTCTACTCGACGGAGTGCACGACCTCCGCGACGGGGCCGGCGGGCCGGAGCACGGCCTCGACGGCCTCCGGCGTCACGGAGGTCCCGTACTCGTCCGTCAGGATCTGGCTGATGGCGGCCGGGGTCCGTGAGGAGTCGTCACCGTAGGCGTCCAGGATCAGCTCGCAGGTGGTGTCGTCCAGGGCGGCGGCGGCCTCGTGGTCGGGCGTGACGGTGGACTCGACCGGGTGGTCGTTGTGGCTGTGGTCGTTGTGCCCGGTCATGGTGGTGCTCCTCAGGACCTGCTCAGCGCCAGCCTTGACATCGGAGAGATCGTCGAGCGCGTGTCCGGCCTGCTCGATGGCGGCGGACAGCAGCACCGAGGTCACCGCCCCGGGCGTCACCTCCTCGTCGTCGGTGTCCAGCGTCTCGGCGATCTGGTCCGGGGTGAGAGTCGGGTCGGCCGCGGCCGTCTCGACGATGAGCTTGCGGGTCTCGTCGGACAGCGCGGCGGCGGCCTCGGGGTCGGAGTGGCCGATCGGGTCCGGCGTGTGATCGTTACGTGCGGACATGAGTTCTGCCTTTCGCGAGGAGAGCTTTCGTGTCTCCGCCATCATGAGGGGCTTGTTGGCGGTTTCGCACACGTTTCGCCAAACAGCGCGTTGGCGGGACCGCCAACGGTTGTGCTCGCACGACCTTCTGTGTCACACTTCGTGCGGGCGGCACCCCTATGCCTATCGGCAGAGCCCCCGACCTGCCCGTATACGAGTCGTGATGCTGAGCGCGTCTCTGGCAGGGCGTGTGCCGCCCCCACCTCCTCCTATGCGGCCGGTCGCGTTCGCGCGTCTACGGCCGCCTCAGCGCGTCGATCATTCCGGGCGAAACCAGCGAAAGTGGGTGAACGTGACCCCCGTGACCGCCCGCCAGGCCGCCGAACGACTCGAACGGGAGCCGTGCACGATCCGCCAGTGGGCGCACCGCTACAAGGTGCGCGCCCTCGGCCGCGCCGGACGCGAGACCGTGTACGACTACGGGGACCTGGCCACGATCGAATGGTGCATCTGGGACGGCCAGGAGGTCCCGGCCACGCCGGAGGACCGCGACGAGCTTCGTGCCGCTCGCCGAGAAACCGCCACGTGATCTCAGTCTGCGGGAATCTCCTCAAGGTGTACGAGGTAGGTGGTCCCATCCGCCAACTGGACGGTGAACTCCTCCTCGACACCGTTAAGGTGTGCGACGTCGGAGCAGTGCACCACCCAGTCGATCTGCAGGGCACTCTCGTGGAGCTTCTGGGAGAGGAAGGAGAGATACCAGACCATGGCTGATCCTCTCAGAACTCACGAGTGTCGCGCCGGGCACGAGTAGGCTTGATCAGCAGGACCGTCGTGCATGGCACCTCGATGTCGTCGCTCATGCTCCGATCCTCCCACCGGCCCGGCCGCGCTGTCCTTGCCTCACCGCAGCAGAGCGACGACGACGGGCACACTCACCGTCAATACGATCACGCATAAGCGCAGCGTCGTGCCCCAGCACTTGATCGCTTCTCGCAAGATCTGGGTGCTGACCTGCATGGCTTCCTCCTCAGCTCGGGGGGTGGATGCCTCCAGCGTGGCAACCGCCGGTAGAGGTGTGATGGGTGCTCGGTTGTGCGGTCCGGTATAGGTTCCTGAACGAAAGGCCCCCTTATGGAGATCCGACCGCGCGTCCGCATCGTCGGCGCCGAACGCCACCAGCTCGCTCAGCACCTGGCCAGCCGCTACCAGGCGGGGGAATCCGTCCGCGCGCTCTCCCTCGCGATCGGCCGATCGTACGGGTTCGTCCACACGCTGCTGGAGGAGGCGAGCGTCGAGCTGCGCCACCGCGGCGGCAACCAGCGCAGCCGGCCCGCGGCGGCCGGGGCAGCGAAGTGACGCCCGCCGAGATCGCCGCCACGAAGGCGGCAGAGCTGCTGGACAAGGCCGAGGAATACATCCTCGACGAGGGGGCCGTGAAGAACTGCGTGGCCATCGCGGACGGCTGGATGCGGCTGCACCTGGCTATCACGACCGGTGCTGTCAGGTGACGCGGCATCTGGCCGCGTGCCAACCAAAGTGGCCAAACAATTGGCCGCTGCCATCGGAAGTGGCCAGCGCGGTAGCCGAGCGTACGGAATGGACCTTCGCCGTGGGAGTGCATGACTTCCGCCCTGACGCTACGTAGAGTAATCTTTTCCTGACTTTCGGTTGCTCTACGTACAGGAGACAATGCCTTGACGTCACGATCACTCCGCACCCTGGCCACACTGGCGCTGGCCGCCACGGCCGCCACCAGCGTCGCCACCCCCGCCACCGCCGAAACCGACGCCCCGTACGCGCGGGCCGCCGCCTCCGTTGCTGCGGACGGCAACCTGATCCACGGCAAGAACATCGTCTCCACCAGGCGCACCGCCACCGGCCGCTACTGCGTCCAGGTCGACGACCGGATCAACCTGTCCAACGCGGTCATCCACGTCACCGTCCACGGGTCTCGAATTGGGAGCGCCGTCACTCCCTCCCCTAACTGCGGCAACGCCGCCGACACCATCGCCGTGAGCATCGTCACCTACCAAGGCAATTCGGGGGACACCGGCTTCTACCTGTCCATCTCCTAACCGAACTCCCCGCCGACAGCAGGCAGGGCTTGCAGGCGCGCACAGCTCCGACGCGCCACCGCGTTGGGAGCTGTGCGCGCTACTTGGGCGATGGCTGCTTCTCGCAATCGCGATTGACCGTAAGTCACCCCGAGAAGAGGAAGGAAACTCTCCGTGACGCATGCTGCTACTCACCGGGCGATACACGAGGCGTTCTCGCGCAGGAATTTCGATGAAGTGGCTGCGAAGCAGCACCCAAGCACCGAATACCGCGATCGGGCGCGACAACTCACCGCCAACGGTCCGGCCGAGTCCATCGACTACCTGAAGGGGTGGACGACTGCCTTCTCCGACGCGGTCTTCGCCGATGGGATGTACCTGGACGGCACCGATCACAGCGTCTCGTTCTGCACGATGCGAGGCACAAACGACGGCCCGTTTGGACCGTTTCCGGCCACCGGCAGCACGGTCGGGGTGCCGTTGTGTGAGGTCTTCCACTACGACGCAGACGGCCAGGTCATCGGCGCTGATCTCTTCTATGACGCAACGGCGTTCCTGGTTCAACTCGGCCACGCAGAAGCTCCGCCAGCCTGAGTTCGCGAGCACGACCGGGGACCTCGTATACCGTGTCCGGCTCCATCTTCGGCGAGGGGTGCCATCCCTCAAAGGACCCATCTCGCCGGAGATTGGCCACTTTGGATGGCAACGCATCGCCCGCCGACTGTGCCATCCAAAGTGGCCAGCGCGAGGTCACGCCATGCTCAAAGGCCAGATCAGATGTCACCTGACAGGTGCGATCATGCGCTTCTCGCCGGACTGACCAGTCCTCGGGATGCAAATGGCGGAGCCCGCCGACAACACGGCGGGCTCCAGACCGTCAATCAGATCAGGCGCAGCGCGGCGGCTCGCTCCGCCCGGACCTGCCTCATCTGCTCGGCCTCTTCGGGCGTATACAGGTGGTCGTCCTCGCCATCGGGGTCGTCGTGGTAGACCTGCGACACCACCCACGCGCGAGCGGTGTCCTCGTCGGGGGCCCGAACGGACTGGTGGTCGCCGGTCTCGGGGATCTCGAACTCGAACAGAGGCACCAGACCTCCTCCTAATGAAGGTAGCTGCGCAGTCTGACAGCAGCCGCACGCGCGGCGCGGGCTCCCTCCTCCGCGTTGATCTCGTCAGCGGGCAGCGGGTCGCTCTCTCGGCCCAGGTACAGGTCAGCGTGATCGCACACCAGCGCCATGGTGACCTCGTCGTAGAAGCGGCTGACCTCCGAGTAGTCGTCGGGAATCTGGGCGTTCGGGTGCCCGGCCAGTGCGATTCGTACGGCGCCATCCGGACTCAGACCGGGCCCTCCGTCGAGGAGGTTGGCCACCGTGTCCAGCATGTCGGCCACGCGAGCCCAGTCGGTGCTCATGAGCACCTCGCCAGTTCGACGGCGTGCGCCTGACCCCACATGGCCTGCGCCACCTCGTCCAGATCGCTGCCCTCGACGTTCTGGTGTGACCAGTCCTCGACCTGCCGGAACAGGCGGGCCACCTCACGCGCCGTGCTACGGGCGCTACCTGTCGGGATGTGTGCCACGTCCACGCTCGTGAGGCCGTCGAAGGTGCTGAATGTGGCGCTGGCGTAGTGCAGCTCCAAGGCGCGGGCGGCGACCTGGTACCGCGCCTGCTGGCCACAGTCGTCGCAGTGCGCTGGCTGGTCACCCCAGATGGCGCGGGTGAGCGCCTGCTCAGGGTCGAGACCGTGGTCGCCGAGCATAATGTCGGCCGCCCGCTCCAGCACGTATGCGATGCACGCGAAGCTGACCATCAGCGCGCCCCCGTCCCCATGCGGTACATGCAGGCCACGACCACCGGTAAGTGGCCGAACGGGATCATGACCCGGTGGGTGGTCCGGCCGTCCAACGTCCGATGCACGTCGATGCCGCCCTCCTCCACGAAGAACGTGAGCAGCGGGCTGTCGTCCTCGTCGCCCAGCGCGATGACGAGCGAGGGGACGCCGGGCTTGGGCGTCGAGAGCAGGTCGATAACCCACAGGGCCGCCATCGGTGCAAGGGGGATGGGCTGGCCGGACACGTCTAGGACGATCGACCCGTATCGAGCGTCGTCGGCCGCGGCCCGCACGTCCAGGAAGGTGCCGTCCGGGCCGGCGTAGATGGGCGTGTTCATCTCGACCACCACACCACGTCGAGGGCCAGCAGCAGCACCCATCCCAACCCGCCTACGGTGGCCGACCGGAGCAGAACCTCCCCGTACCGCCAGACGCCATAGGTGACGCGCAGGCAGAAGCCGGCGGTGATGAGCGTGGGCACCCAGGCCGCCCACCGCCAGTACGGGTAGACCAGCCCCAGCTCGTGCAGCAGCCACGCGAACGTACTCCATTTGCTGATGGCCGCCAGGCCGAGCAGGAGGAACGCGAGGGATACTGCCATTTCCAGGCGAGCCAGGGTGATGAACATCGGTGCCCTCTTATTCACCGGCGTCTCCCTCGCTGACGGGAGGAAGCGGCTCGTCCCCTGGCGCCCGGTGGGGCTGAGGGAGGTCGCACTCCGTCCACTCCAGTGCAGTCGTGTGCTCCGCCAGCGGCCGACCGCAGGAAGGACAGCCTTCGCTGCGAGCCCGTTGGAGGCGGATCCGGTCCCGCTCCGCCTCCAGCAGTCCGTTCAGCGCGCCGTAGATTGCGGCCTCTCGCTCGGTGTAGAGCTGGACGCCCAGGTCGGCGGCGTACTGGAACGCGGGCCCCTTGTGCGGGGTGATGGTCATCAGACCGTCGTTGTCGGCGAGGTCGGCGACCACGATGACCGGCTCGTCGCCTTCTCCGAACATCGGGTGCAGGATGACGTCGCCGATCTCCAGCAGGTGCGCCGCCTTGATGCTGGGGTCGTTGTCGGCGCAGGCGAGCCGCTGTTCCCAGGTCGTGTGCTGGGCGTACAGCTCGCCGCAGTGGCAGAGGGCCAGGATGTCAGTCACCCGTACTGCCCCCCTCCGCCTGCCAGACGGTGACCAGTGCTCTTGCCACCGCAGGCCAGTCAGCGCCCTCGATCTGCTCGTGGGTGAGGTCGGTGTGGAGGCGGGTGTCGTGGTCGTTGATTCCCGACCGGTCGGGGTTCCAGTGGTAGCTGACCAGGGTGTATAGCTCAGTGAGGTACTGCTGGCGGTCGCCGGGGTACTCGATCCCGGGGTCCGGGTGGCCGGTGGCGTGGCGTGCTCGGTAGATGGCGTCCTCCCGCACGTAGTCGGGCGCGTTGAGGAGCCACTGGGTGATGCACTCGGTGGGATTCAGCTCACTCATCGCTGGTGACCTCCTCGCCCTCGCTGGCGGGGACCTGGTCGGCCCAGGGCGTGCACCCGTCCGGGAAGCAGATCTCTTCCCAGCTCGGGTAGGTGATCACGCGAGGGGTCTCCGGGTTCGTCTTACTCACCGCTCGTGACCTCCTCGACGGCGGCGCGCACGGCGTCGGCCTGGTCGTGGGGGAGCGTCACCTGGCCGTTGCTCCCGCAGGCCGGGAAGCTGACGTTCAGAATCAGGCCGTGCGGGTCGGAGGTGGCGGTCAGCCACAGCGTGCCGTCCGGGTCGGAGATCGGGATCGTGATCTGGCCGTGCTGGGCGTTCGGGCCGAGCATGGCGAGTACCTGCGCGAGGTCGTCCGGCTCCAGCCCGAAGAGGATGCCGGAGACGTTGACGATGACCGATCCGGCCGGGGCGTCGGGGAGCGCGTCGATGACGTCGAAGTACGTGCCGTCCGGCGCGGTGTAGAGCAGGGTCTTGGTGTCGAGGTAGTCGTTCATGGTGGCGTTTGTCCTTTCGCGAGGAATGGGGGCCACCGTACGGCCGGCGTGGTGATCGAGTCGCGAGCCTGCTGAAATCTGGCCGGAGACACGAAGAAGCCCGCCGACGCGCGGCGGGCTTCAGGTGTGCAGGGCCGGTCAGCCGGTGATCGCCTTCCGGGCCAGGTCCTTCACCTCCTGCTGCAACTCCGGCGAGTACGGCAGGTGCTCGAACGTGGCGATCGGGATGTCCTCGTGGAGGATCGTGTAGCTGCTCGGGTCGTGCAAATTGTAGGTGACGGTGTACGAGTGGCCGGTCACCTGGAACGAGCTGATGTCCTGAAGCATGGCGGGTGTCCTTTTCGCGAGGAAGCCGCCGCCACGGTACGACCAGAACCTAGATCATGTCGGGAGCCCGCTGAGATTCGCGTTACGGGACGAGGATGTTGATTAGAACGCCAATCGGGATCGAAACCGCCGCGCCCAGCGCAAAGAACATCCACTGAGTACGTCGCTCCGCGCGGATGGTGGCCTTCGTCTCACCGACGAGGATCTGGCGGATCCTTTCGGCCTGCTCCTTGTCAATTTCAAGCAGGCGTTCCTGCTCGGCAGCCTGAGACAAGAGCGCATCACGAGCAGCCTGTTGCGCGCGTAGATCACGATCCAACTCGTCCATCAGGGTCGCCGCCTCGCCGAAGGCTTCGTTGACCCGCTTGATGCGGTGCCGAAGCCGATCGCCGGGGTCCTCGTCGGCAGAGTCCCAGTCACTGCCGAGAAAGCTGACAAAGACGTGGACGACCCCAAGCAGAAACACCAGGCCAGCAAACCCGAGAGGTATCTTGATCACCAGAGGCAAGCCCGCAGTCCAGCCACGAATGGTCTCCTCTAGACCGATCGCGTCGCCAGCATATGACATCCCGAAGATCGCGCCCACCAGGAGGGCGGCGAGACCGATGCGGGCCTTGTGATCTTTAAGCCATTGCATCACTCCATTGCAGCGGCCGACCGTGACCTACGTTGCCTCCGTGATCATATTGCGATCTTGGAGCGGGCGCACATACCTACACGCGCACAGGTAACCGATGCGGACACGCTTGTGCGAGTTGTCGTTCATGGTGATCCCTATTCGTCCACGGTCAGCTTGTCAATGGCGGCCTGGCGGTCGGCGTCGGTGGGCAGGGTGTAGCGGCGGGCAGTCTCGAGCGAGTGGCCCAGCAGCTCTGCGATAGTGACGACATCCTCACCTTCGCGAGCAAGCTTCGTGCCGAGGGTGTGCCGCAGGACGTGGCTGGTGAAGTCTTCGTCGCGGCCGACCTCGATCCCGGCCCGGTCAGCGATGCCGTTCAGTACGTCGGTGGCGGAGCGGGCGGAGAGCCGTCCACCACGGGTGTTGAGAAACAGCGCCTTAGTCTTGTCGGCGCCGCGCAGGCTGGCTCGCTCGGTCAGGTACGTCTCCAACTCGGTACGGAGCTTGACGTGCATGTTGACCTCGCGGTACTTGCCGTTCTTGCCCATGCGAATGATGAGCACGCCCTTACGGGCGCTGATGTGCAAGTCGTCGATGTCGAGCGCGACGAGCTCGTGAATGCGGGGGCCGGCGTAGAAGGCGGTGTAACCCATGGCGCGGTCGCGGGGTGCGCACAGCGCCGTCTCGCGCAGGAATCGCAACTGGGCTCGCTGATCGAGCGAACGCGGAGCGAGGTTGGGAAGCGCGGTGCGTTTGGCGGCTGCGGGGCCGAGGCCGAGACGGCGGTTGAAGTCGTCTATGGCGGTCAGGTGCGCGTTGACGGTGGTGGGCTTGCGCTTGAGCACGGTCAGGAGATGGGCGCGGTAGTCCCGGGCGGCCCAGTCGCGGGTGGCGGGGTCGATGAGCGGGTCGCCGTCGAGGTCGGTCGCGTCGAGCCAGGCGAGGTACTGGCGGACGCGAGAAAGGTAGTTCCGGCGGGTGTCGTCGTCGAGCCGGAGAAGTGGGTCATTGACGGCGGTTTCATAGGCGGCGTAGACGTCGGTGTAGCGGTCGGGTACGGGTGTGGCGGTGGCTCCTGGACGTCGGCGGCTGGGGCGCTCATACGTTGTGGGATCTTGGTCTCTGATATCGGAAGTCATATTGGTGTCCTGTTGACCTCGGAGAATCGAAATATCGGAAGCCGTACCTGGAGCGCGCTTCTTATATTCACAAGTATCTGAAGTCTGGCATTTCGTTGGCGGTTCCGCCAACGAAAGCTACGATCGCGAGTGAAATCACTCTCCTCGCGAAAGAGATGATCATGAGCGAAGCTCACACCGTCACGGAGCAACTGCTCGACGCGATGGCAGCCGCCCAGCGACGCCGGTTACTCGCTGACTCACTGCTCGACGGCTTCATCCTCAAGCGCGTCGATCTCGATGAAGCGAAAACCATCCTCCGGGGCATCTTCGGATCCGACCCCACCACCCTCTCCCTCTCTGAGACAGACGAGGGTGTCGATGTCCGGCACGCCGACTCCGCGTTCATCGCGGAGCTTCGGGAGGAGCTGCGCGCTGAGGGGCGGGACGTCCGTTGACGACCTTCGTCATTCAGAAAGCAGAGGGCGCCGACCTCAAGCTGCCCTACCCGTACTTCGCCGACGAGTCCGGCATGATCGGCCGCCAGGACAAGTGGAAGGGCAACCCGACCCAGGTCATCGGCTTCCACAGCGATCCGAACATCATGCAGATCGACCTGCTGTGGGAGGACGCGATCCAGGACCCGGACCGGGCGTCGGGCATGTACCTCGTCACGGCCGACGCCGAGGGCAACTTCGGCACGCACCTGACCCTCGTGGAGTCAGTGACGGTCGTCGCTCTGGCGGGTGGTGAGGTCCAGTGAGACTGCCCTACGAGTACGGAATGCGGTCCAACGACGCTGACGGCGATCCGGTCATCGTCATGAGCACCAACGAGGCGCACGATCGCGCCGCCGCCGACGCCTGGTGCCGCACTCGGCGGGCCTGGCAGGAGGAGCGGGAGATCACGCCGGACGTCACCCTCATGCGGCGCCTGCCGGACGGGGAGTGGGAGGAAGACCCCGGCTGGAAGTCCGAGATCACCACCTGGGAGGCCGGGTGCGCCCGCATCGAGGCCGCGCCCACCGATGAGGCGCGGCGCGATGCCCGCTCCGAGTTGGACGCATGGGTGGAGTTCAAAACGACAGCGCGCGAGACCGGCCAGATCAGGGTCAAGGTGCGGGACTACTCTGCCGAGGCCCCGTGGGGCGTCGGGCTCACCAACCCCGTGGTCCGCGCCATTGTCATCTCCGCGTACTGCGTGGTGTGCGGCTGCCCGCGTGGCATGCCCCGGCGGATCCACCAGTGCGATGATGGCGTGCACTACTGGCCGGACGTGTGGAACAACCCGTGCGGCCACACCGACATGTACGAGGCCGTGATCAAAGAGGCTGAGGAGTTCGCGCCGGCCGGTCGGATCACCCTGTTCGGCGAGTACGACGAGTCGAGCGGTGAGGCCGGATGAGCCTCATCGTCTACAAGACCGCCCCCGGCCGCGACGCCTACGTGATCTTCCGGACGGAAGACGACGTGCCCCTGTGCATGGGCGACCGCGCCGAGATCAGTGACCGGCTCTGCATGGAGATCCCTCCGGCCATCGTGGACGAGCTGATGGACCGGGCCGACCGGACCGGCACCACCTACAACGACGGCACCGGCGGCTGGGACGACACGGGGTTCATGGTCGGAGAGAACATGTTCCCCACCGACGTCGGGTCCCGGTTCCTGCCGCGCGCCAACCTGGAGGAGTTCGTCCGGGCCGCCGCGACGCAAGACATGGAGCGCATGGTCGCGCTGACGACCGAGATGCTCGAATCGGGTGAGGCCCGATGAGCAACACGGCCTACACCCCCGACGACGAGACACTCATCGCCTCCGAGCTGGACTCGGCCACCGCAGACGGGCGGCTAATCAGCGACGCAGGAGCCCGAGTCATTGCCGCCCAATTCGCCGTGGGTGGTGACGCGTTCGCCTGTCTGGCCAGCACCGGCACTATCTTGCTGGAGGAGATCCGTTCCGAGATCCCCAGTCTTCTGGAGGGTTACGACTCCGACAGCCTGTTCATCAGGGCGTTGACCGCGCTGGACCACTACGTCAGCCATCATGGTGTGCGGGGTACGGTCCCGGGCTGGAGCGACCTGTGGCTGCGTGGTGATGCCCGATGAGCGACACCGTGAAGTTCCGTGTCTGGTCCGAGATCCGGGACATCAGGAACAGCTACGACGAAGAGATCACCGACTCGGAGATCTCGGTCGCGGACTGGGCCGCCATGACGCAGGCCGAGCGTGATGAGCTCGGCGAGCGGATCTATCAGGAGTACGTCGAGAACCGTGTCGGGGGCGCGGCCCAGCCGGTCGAGCCTACGGGCGGTGGTGCGTGATGGCGCTTACCGAGACGGAGCGGCTGGAGCGGATCGCGCGGTTGGTCCCGCCGTGCCCTCCGCCGAACGTGCACGAGGGCTACGATCTCTGCCCGCTCCACGGTGTGCCGTGGCCATGCCCCGATACGCAGGTGAACTGGCTCGCCCGTGGCCTTGACTTGGTCGAGGCCCAGCGGAAGCACATCGACGCCCTGCCGAAGTCTGCCGATCTCTTCCTCACCGCAGCGGACATGGAGTACGACCCCGCCGAGGATGACTCGGTAGGGTCGGTCGGGGGTGGCATGTGACGGCACAGCGGGAAGCGGAGTGCTCGTGCGGGCGCACTGTGCGGGTGCATGTTCCTCGTCACGGCGACGGCAGCGAATTGCACACGTACTGGCACAAGGACGGTCGCGACCCCAGTCGATGGTGCCGTTCTTCTGTCGATGTGCTCGACACCCGTGTCGTTGCGGTGCTCACCGAAGCGCGAGGTGAAGCATGAGCGAAGGCCGGATGCGGTGGGTGAGCGACGGCTGCGTGGTCGTCTCCGCCTACACGCTGGGGTGGCCTTGCGCGAGCGGCATCGTGGAGGACTACGGGCTCAACCCGGACGATTTCCCCGAGATGATGACGGACATGGAGCAGAGCGTAGGCGAGGCCGTCATCGACACCATCCTCCAGGTCCTCGATGAGAACGCCGCTGACCCGAGGATCGCCGTGGTGCTCGCCCAAGCGCGGGGCCAGGCATGACCCCGCGTCTCACTCCGCGCCGGCTGGAGTTCCTGGGCCTCCTTGGCGAGCAGGGCAGTGTCGTGCTGTACGCTTCGTTCGAGGACATCCCGGAGTACGGTCTTGCCCAGGCCGACGTGGATGCTCTGGTCACGCTGGGGTTGATCAGTGTGGGGGAGCCGAGCGGTCATCGCGGTACGGCTTGTAAGGCGGTGCTCACCGACGCGGGCCGGGCCGAGCTGGAACGGCGCGGGGCCGCGTCGTGAACCGCCTTCGAGCCGAGGTGCGCGCGTTTGCCCAGGGCGTCGTGGAGCTGCTGCATACGTTCGATGTGGTCTCGGTCGCTGGGCCGCCGTGGCGGTGGCGCGTGATCGACACCGGATCAGCCAAGCGGATCGCTGCGGTTCACGCGGGTCGGCGGAAGATAGGGCCCGAGGTGCCTACGCCCCGTACGGTCTTCGATGATCTGATCGAGGTTCTTAAAGATCGGCGGCGGGCTCGGATGCGGGGCCGCCGGTAATGGATCGCCGTTGGTGGGTGGTCACCGCCGCCTGCATCGAGGAGGGCGGGATCGTGGTCGAGGCCCCGTCCGCCCGCCAGGCGGTCGCCCAGGTGAAGCGGAGCCTCGAAGAGGCCGATCATGAGAACGGCAACACGTGGCGGTCGGCCCATGCCTGGGTCCGAGATCAGGCAGTCCAGTTCAGCCACGGTCCGCTCGACGACCGTGAGGCCTTCGAGTACGAGCTTGGCTGGACGCTGGCGTCCGCGTTCGCTCGGGTGCTGCTTACGCAATGGCGGGGCGAGCCGGTGAACCCGATCTCGCGTCAGGAGGCGTTGCGGATAGTGACAGAGGAGCAGGTCGCGGGCATCGAACGGCGGCTGGCGGCCAAGTTTGGGTGACCGTTGAGTCGTGATCACCGCACGAAAGGATCTTCGCGTGCTGGCGGTTCCGCAAACGGCCAGGCATGCGCGGAATGCTCATTATGGAGGCCGCTCGCGGCCTGACTGACCTGGTCTGATGGCCAGCGTCGCTCGCGAGGTGAGGCGCTGAGATTCGCTCTCAGCGCCTCCCTGGCTCACGACAAGATCACACTACGTTCGGATGCCGGGGATACTTGACGTACGGGGGCCGGACGGACGAAATCTCGACCATCGGGCCGGTCATGCCGGACCTGACCGTGCCATCGCCATATGGATCCGGCATGGGCCGGGCGTCCTGGGCGAGCGCGGACGTTGCGGTGATCAGTAGCGCTCCACCAGTCAGCAGCGTGACGAGCAGTTTCTTCATGCAGTCCCCCGGTGCGTGAGGAGTTCGCCTTCGATAGTGCGGTGGTCTGCCCTGATTCGTGTGCGAACGCTGAACGGATCACCGCTGGTATTGGCTCCTGCTGGATCCGGCGGGCCACTATCGCGCCATCACATTGATCGATCTGGAGGCACTGGTGCGTCGTA
The DNA here is from genome assembly GCF_008086045.1 of Nonomuraea sp. PA05. Classification (GTDB taxonomy): domain Bacteria; phylum Actinomycetota; class Actinomycetes; order Streptosporangiales; family Streptosporangiaceae; genus Nonomuraea; species Nonomuraea monospora. The sequence goes on from NZ_VSEY01000001.1 coordinate 371,181, forward strand.
TCGAGTACATGCCCCTCCCCGAGATCGTGCGGGCCGTCCGGAATCCCAAGGAGCACGATCTCGGCTCCATCAGGAAGTCGATCGAGAAGTTTGGCTGCACGGTCGCGGGCGAGCTGGACGAGCGGACCGGCCGCCTCGTCGCCGGGCACGGGCGGCTGCTCGTGCTGGAGGCGATGGCCGGCGAGGGCAAGTCGCCGCCCGAGGGCGTCAAGGTCGGCGACGACGGCGTGTGGCTGGCGCCCATCGTGCGCGGCTGGTCCTCCCGTTCCGACGCGGATGCGGAAGCGTACCTCGTGGCCAACAACTCGACGTCCGAGCGCGGCGGGTGGGACCGCGGCGCTCTGGCCGACATGCTGGCCGACATCTTCCAGGCCGACGAGGAGCTGCTGGCCGCGACCGGCTACAACCCCACCGACATCGAGGACCTGGTGCCCGCCGACCTCGGGGACGCGCCGCCCGCGCCGGTGCCAACGCCGGGGCCGGCCGAGCGCGTCGAGCCGCCGGACGTGTGGGGCGTCATCATCACCTGCAACAGCGAGGAGGAGCAGGTCGAACTTCTGGAGCGGCTGGCCGCCGAAGGCCGCTCTGTCCGAGCCCTCATGTAGGCCCATCACCTGCCCGTCCAGTGCGCAGCGTAGGCTCCGCGCCTGACTGCTCCTTCGCTGTACTCGTGGCGGGCAGATCGCCAAGTCTCAGTAGGGCGCCAGCAGGCCCGCTCACCAGTCGCCAGCCCGGTGGCCACGTATGCATCCCCTCAACCTGCGTCACGCGGGCCCCGCCCAGATCGACGCATGCACCCTGCGTGTTCTCGAACGAGACATCGCTGGCGAAGGTTGCGGCGCCGAACCAAGCTCTGCCCGTGAAGCTCGCTCCGTCGAAGCGCGCATCGCCGGCGAAGGTTGCGGCATCGAACCAAGCTCTGCCCGTGAACTTCGCTCCGTCGAACCAGACATGATGGGTGAACATTGTCCCGTTGAACAACGCGTTGCTGGCGAACGTCGCCCCAGTGAACCAGGCGTCGCCGGTGAATCTGGCCTGTTCGAACCAGGCGCGTCCGGTGAAGGTAGCCGTGACGAACAAGGCGTCGCCGACAAAGGTAGCCCCATCGAGATCGATGTGATGAGCATGGCAGCCAATGAAGTCGAAGTCGAGCAAGGTGGCATCAGTCAGGTCGAGCCGGATTCCTGGCCAGAAGAGAGGGTTTACGGCGATAGAGCGTTTCCACCAGCGGCGTTTGCTCCAACGTAGGTGATCGGCCAGCAGGCGTTGGGCGGTCAGCCGAATTTGACGTTCTTCGTCAGTGCTTCGGCCAGTTCGTGTCGTGGTACGGCTTGTAAGCCCAGTGCGCGCGGTTCGCTGGGCGGTGCGGATCCTCTGCTGCTGGTCGGCCTCGCGCTGCGGTGTCCATGGCATCCGCAAGTAGGAGCAGATCACGTCCACAACCCTTTGCCGTAACTCGGGATTGTCTTGCGCGAGTTGTTCGAGGGCATACAGGCCGCCGAGTCGGATGGGAGCTTGGTCGCTGCCGAGTTGCTCCACCGCATTGCTGAACCGGTCTACGTCAAGCCCTCGTTCGCTGAGTCGGAAGGTTCGCCGGGCCGTGTCAGCATTGCGGGCGGTGTAGAACACGGCCAGCAGTGCGGCCAGGCCAGTGGCCATCGCCAGAACATTCCCTCGTACGGCAGAGACGGCGGCGGCCCAGTCTTTACCGGTCAGCTCGTTTGGTGGCAAGGATGCTGGTGGCCGAACGTCATCGTTGAGAGTGATCCCGTCAACGTTTCGCAGCACCCATATGGCGCCCGGACCGAGCATCCATGTCAACGTCAGCACAGCAATGGGCGCCAGCATGACGACGATGATCGAGGAAGGTTTCACCGTCAGAAATACCGCTTCGTGCTTGCCGCGCCCATGAATCTGATGATGCCCCGACAGCCTGCCGTGCGGACGCTCAGTGATGGGATCGTAACTCGGAATGAGGAGGCGCTCGTGCGCGCGGACATCACGCTCGCCACCCCCGTCCACCGCACCGCCCGCGTCCTCCAGTTGCAGGGCTTGTTCGACGTGCCGCTGGAGGAGAAGCTGACGAACTCCTGGCAGGTGAACCTGCCCGTCGAGGACCGCCGGTGGAACGTCGGCCTGCTCGTCGGCCCGTCCGGGTCCGGGAAGTCCACCATCGCGAACGAGCTTTGGCCCGGCCGGCTCGTCCGGGATCACCCCTGGGGGGATCGGGCGCTCGTGGACGACTTCCCGCCGGGAATGGGCATCAAGGACATCGTCGGCCTGCTGACCGCCGTGGGACTCTCGAGCCCACCCGCGTGGCTCCGGCCGTACAAGACGCTGTCCAACGGGGAGGCGTTCCGCGCGTCCATGGCCCGCGCCCTCGCCGAGCACCAGGGCCTGCTCGTCGTGGACGAGTTCACCAGCGTGGTGGACCGGCAGGTCGCCAAGGTCGCGTCGCACGCGGTCGCGAAGTCCGTTCGCCGCGCCGGGCGGCAGCTCGTCGCGGTCACCTGCCACTACGACGTGACAGACTGGCTGCAACCGGACTGGATCTACGACCTGGCGGCGGGCTCGTTCGCGTGGAGGTCGGTTCAACCCCGGCCAGCCGTCCAGCTTGACATCCACGCGGCCGACCGGTCCTTGTGGAGCCTGTTTCGCCACCATCACTATCTGAGCAGCGACATCAGCAACGCCGCGCAATGCTTCGCCGGGTGCATCGACGGCAAACCGGTAGCTTTCGCTGCCTACAGGCACTTCCAGCATCCGAAGGTGCGTGACATCAAACTCGGTCACCGCCTGGTGGTGCTGCCGGACTTCCAAGGACTGTCGATCGGCGGGCACCTGGAGGACTGGATCGGCCAGCACCTGCATGCGCAGGGGTTCCGGTACCGGAATGTGACGTCGCACCCGGCGTTGATCGCCTACATGGAGCGCAGCCCGCGGTGGCAGAGGCAGGGCCGCGCCACCAAGCTCCACACCAGCAGCAAGCGGCGGAACCAGCACGCCAACACTCTGGACCCGCGCCGGCTCGGGCTCGTCTCATTCGAGTACGTTCCGCCCGCGCGGCCGAGCCGCCCGGTCAGGTGAGCTTGCTCCGCAGGCTGGCCAGTGCCTCGTCCGGGGTGTCGCCGACGCCGATCATGCCGCCGTGCTCCTTCCACCAGCCGTACGCAACCCGGTCGTCCGCGAAGGCGTCTTGAGGCACGTCCCACGGCTCCGTCAGGAACGCGGCAAAGGTGCCGCCCTCGTAGCTGCCGCTGTAGCGCGTCTTGACGATCGTCACCGGGTACAGCGGGTCGATGCCTTCGGGGAAGACGCGGTTCAGGGGGCGGGGCAGGTCGGTCACGCCGTCATTGTTCCAGCATCACAGCCGAAACGGGTCGGACATCGGTCGCCGCGTCCGTGTTCGTCATGCCGCCATGCTCGCATCCGCCGCCCCAGCGCGCTTCAGATTCCTCGTCCTCTGCCAACAACCTCGCAGAACGGAGAGATGACCATGGCCGTCGAGCAGCCGACCGGCATGCGGCGAACGCTGGGGCTGGTGGTTGCCGCTGCCGCGCTCCTCGCCAGCGCGGTCGCGCAGCCGCCCGCAGCCGCAGCTTCCACGGACGGGGTAGCCGTCCACAAGGACATCGCCTACGCACCCGCGCAACCTGAGGGCAGCCGCGGTCACCTGCTCGACCTGTACGTGCCGACCCAGGCACACCGTGCGCTGAGACCGGTTCTGATCGTGACGGGCGGCAGCGCCTGGCGTAGGGACGATGGCAAAGAGTGGGCGGCCCAGATCGCGCCGCGGTTCACCGCAGCGGGCTACGTGGTCGCTGGCGTCAGCGTCCGCTCCAGTGAGCAGGCGGTCTTCCCGGCCCAGGTGCATGATGCCAAGGCAGCGGTCAGGTGGCTCCGGGCGAACGCGGCCACATACCGGCTCGACCCGAACCGGTTCGCGATGATGGGGGACTCCTCCGGCGCTTGGGCGAGCGCCATGGTGGCGGTCACGGGCGACGTACCTGCGCTGGAAGGAGCGGTGGGTGTCACCGGCGTGTCCAGCGCGGTGCAGGCAGCGGTGGATGTGTACTCGCCGACCGACTTCCTGACGATGAACGCGCAGATGCTTCCGGGGGCCTGCCAGACGTTCAACGCGCAGATGGGAGTGACGGACTGCCATGATGACCCGGGCTCTCCCGAGTCGCAGCTCATCGGCTGCGCCATTCAGACCTGTCCGGCTCGCGCTCGCGCGGCCAACCCGATCACGTACGTCTCTCGCGGCGACCCGCCGATCCTCATCGTGCACGGCCAGGCGGACACGCTCGTTCCTCACGGCCAGAGCTGGCTGCTGTACCGCGCGCTGGAGCGCGCCTGCGTGACCGCCACGTTCTACTCTGTGCCGGGCGTTGGCCACTCCACTGCCATCCTGCGGCCGGATGTCACCAAGCCCGCTGCGCATGCGACGTCGCGCTGCCGACCCCAGCCAGTGAAGCGGCTGGAGCGTCGGCCGACGCTCGACACCATCGGCGCGTTCATCGAACGCGCCTGGCACCGCACCCGATGCAGGCCGCCGTCGCCCAGCGCGGCAGCAGGAACGGAGAACTGACCATGGCTGTGCACATCCACCGATACGAGCCCCTCGACACCGTCGTGGAGGCGGTCGAGGTGAACGGGCTCGACCTGGACGACATCGTCGTCTGGATCAACGACACCTCCAAGCTGAAGGGCATCGTCGGGCAGACCGCGTTGCGCGGCCGGTCGGCGGAGTACATCGACCTGCAGACGCCCGAGGGGATGCTGCGCGCGGTCCTGGGCGACTTCGTGGTGACGGACGGTGCGGGCTCGTTCTGGAAGGTGTCGCGGTCGGTGTTCCAGCGCAGCTACGCCCCCGTCGCGCCCGCCGGCGAGGAGAGCGGCGAGGACGAGGGCGGGGAGTAGTGCGGATCCACGTGCTGCGGCTGCCGCTCTACGAGCTGGGCGGCGTGTCGGAGGAGCCGTTCGCGCTCATCGTGAACCAGGCCCCGCCCGAGGGGGACGGCTGGTCGATGCCCGCGCTGGCGGTGTTCGCCGAGCAGATCGACGCCCGCGGCGTGTGGGTGACCGCGCACACGGTGGAGATCGTGGACCAGTTCCCACCCGAGATCGTGGATCACGTGCCGATGGGCGGCCCGGCCGAGACCGTGGACGGCCCCTGAGCGTTGGCGGAACCGACAACGAGCGTCCAGAAGGAGGCGTGCCCGGGTGGCCGACGACAAGCGGAAGCTCGAACTCGCCCAGCGCCGCAACCAGGCGCTCCAGATGCGGATCGCCGGCGTCTCGCCCACGCTGATCGCTGAGCGGCTGGGGTACAACAGCCCGCAGGCTGCGTCCGGGGACATCACTGCCGCGCTGAAGCGGGCCGCGAAGGTGGAGGGGCTCGCCGCCGAGCATCTGCTGCATCTGGAGTTGTCCCGGCTGGATAGGATGCTGGCCGCGCTGTGGCCGAAGGTGCTCAAGGGCGAGGTACAGGCGGCGGAAGTCTGCCACAAAATCATTAAGACCCGGGCGTCGCTGACCGGCGTGTCCGAGCTGAACCGCCACGGTGCCCCGGACAACGACATGGCGTCGCTGCTCGGCGCGATGCTGGCCCAGCTCCAGCAGCGTTACCAGGTGCCCGACCCGGACCTTGACGCCATCGCCTCGGCCGACGTGCAGGCCGACGTTGTCACGGGCGAAGTGCTGTGGGACGACGCCGGCGGCGAGGCATGACCGAGGCGCTCGGGCTGGCGGTGCGGCTGTCGCCCAAGCAGGAACGGTCGATCGCCGAATCGACGGCACGCCTGAACATCTGGCAGGGGGCTATCCGAAGCGGGAAGACGATCGCTTCGCTGCTGCGCTGGCTGGCGTTCGTCGCGAACGCGCCGCGCGGCGGATCCCTTATCGTCGTCGGCAAGACCGCCGACACGATCAGCCGGAATATCTTCGACCCGCTCATGGACGCAGCGATCACAGGGCCGCTCGCGGCGCGGATCTCCTACACCAGGGGTGCCCCCACGGCGACGATCCTGGGCCGCAAGGTGGAGATCATCTCATGCGCGGACGCCCGCGCCGAGACCCGGCTGCGCGGCATGACCGGCGTCGGCGCGTACGTGGATGAGATCACGCTGATTGAGCGGCCGTTCTGGGACATGCTCCTGTCGAGGTTGAGCGTGCCGGGCGCGAAACTCTTCGGGAGCACGAACCCCGACAGCCCTTCCCACTGGCTGAAGCGCGACTTCCTCGACCGGGCCGGCGAGCTCGACCTGCGGTCGTGGCACTTCAGGTTGGACGACAACCACGCCCTGGACGCCGCGTACGTGGCCGCGCTCAAGAAGGAGTACACCGGGCTCTGGTACAAGAGATTCGTCCTCGGGGCGTGGGTGATGGCCGAGGGCGCGATCTTCGACATGTGGGACGAAGACCGCCACATGGTCACCAGCCTGCCACTGATGGAGAAGTGGCTCGCGCTCGGCATCGACTACGGCACCGCTAATCCGTTCGACGCCGTGCTCGTCGGCGTGTCCGTCCCCGACGCCCACGGCCAGCGGCGCATCTACGTCACCAACGAGTGGCGGTGGGACTCCCGCCAGCAGCGCCGCCAGCTCACCGACGCCGAGTACAGCGTGCGGCTGGCCGACTGGCTCGACGCCATCCCCGACACCTACGGCCCCGGCACGCGCGGGGTCCGACCGGCGTGGCTGATCGTGGACCCCAGCGCGGCCTCGTTCGTGACCCAGCTCCACCACGACGGGTTCCGCCCCCAGCAGGGCGACAACTCCGTCCTGGACGGGATCAGGACCGTGTCCAACCTGATGGCTGCCGACCACCTCCGCGTCCACGCCTCCTGCCGCGACCTGCTGGACGAGATCGTCGGCTACGCCTGGGACGACAAGAAGGCCGCCGCGGGCGAGGACGCCCCCGTCAAGGAGCACGACCACTCCGTGGACGCCCTCCGGTACGCCCTCCACACCACGCAGGCGGTGTGGATGCGGCTGCTCGAACCCGTGCCTGCCTATTAGACGCGCGCCGCCCAGGGGAGTTCCGGTTGTGGCGGTCGGACCCTCCCCTGCGGCGGCGCGTCTGCTCCGCGCGGCTTCCCCGTACGCGTGTCGAGCACCCGGCGCGGGCCGCACGCCTCCTCTGCTGTTGAGGGGCAGCACGAAAGGCCCCGGCCCGCGCCGCTGGACCCCCACCACCCCGTGACCTGAGGGAGAACCCGTCGTGGCCGACTTCACATGTAACATCGCGCTCGGCCGGGCCGTCGAGCTGGTCAACCGGGTCAAGACCGGCGACCCCGCCGGCTCCAGCCTGATCGTGGTGGCGCTGGCCACGTCCGGCCTGGAGTCGGACGCGGTGCTGCGCGACAAGGACACCCTGGCCGACCTCGTCGCGGGCACCACCAACGAGGTCCCGGTCGGCAATGGCTACGCCCGCAAGAGCATCGTCGCGGCCGACCTCAACCCGGTCGCTCCGGACGACGTCAACGACCGCACCGACCTCGACATCCCCGACCAGACGTGGGCGAGCGTGCTGGCCGCGTCGGGAGGCTGGTCCAAGCTCGTCATCTGCTACAAGCCCGCCGCCGCCTCGACCGACGCCCAGATCGTCCCCCTCACCTGTCACGACTTCGTGATCGCACCGGATGGGACTGACATCGTGGCACAGATCTCCGCCACTGGGTTCTTCCGCGCTGCCCCCCTGTAGGCCGGGCCGTGCTGCGCAGGAACTCCTTCAACGGCGGCACCGCGGGGACGTCCGTCACCGTCGCGAATTCGGGCGGAACCTCTGGCGACGCCTTCCAGGTGACCAACGGGTCTCCCACGTACGTGGCCGCCACCGGCACGCGGGCGCCGCTCGCCGCGTCGCTTAACGACCCCGACACGGTGCAATGGCGGAACATCGTCACCGCCGGGCGCGAGCTGTGGATCCGCACCTACGTGATGTTCGCGTCGCTCCCCTCGGCCGAAGACTGGTGGTTCGAGCTGAACCAGCAGGCCACCTCCACCGCCGTGGCCCGGCTCACGGTCGGCCCAACCGGGACCATCGCCATCCGGCGCGACATCAACAACCCCATCCTGTGCTCCATCCCAGCCGCCGTCACCGCCGGCCAGTGGGCGCGGATCGAGGCACGGGTGCTGGTCGGCACCACCACCACGAACGGGCAGGTCAACCTGTGGGTGTACCAGACGCCCGAGGCGGCAACCACGACGTTGCAGGCGAGCGCCACCGGCGTCAACGTCGGCACCACGCTCATCGATGAGGCCGCGGTCGTCTACTTGCCCGGCTACACGCTCACGGCCGACGACTTCGCCGTCTCCGACCAGGGCAAGCTCGGCGCGGCGTTCCCGTCGAACCCGGCCATCGTCGTGCAGGCCGCCGCCACCACCGAGCAGGCCCAGGCGGTGGGACGACTCAAGCAACGGACGCTTGGCCACCCCGCGTCCCAGGAGACGGCGGCCTCGATCCGGCCCATCCGGCGGCGCACGCTCGGGCAAGCCGCCGAAGCCGCCACCGCCCTGCCGGTCACCGCGTCGAAGATCCACACCCTCCAGACCGCGCACGAGACCAACACCGCGCACCTCGTAGCGGGCGCGCACCGCCGCCTCGTCGGCCCAGCCGCCGAAGGCGACCAGGCGCAGCCCATCACGAACGGCACGTTCCTCAGCGTCGCCACCGAAGCGAACCTCGCGCTGCCGATCACGCCGCGCAAGACGCGGACGCTCGGGACCGCCCTCGACGCGAGCACGGCCACCACGGTCCGGCCGGCGAGGGCCCGCACGGTGGGCCAGGCCGTCGAGTCCGGGCAGGCGCAGCCGGTCGGCCGCCGCAAGATCCGGCTCGTCGCCGCCGTCGTGGAGGCCGACCAGGCGCAGCCGCTCCGGCGGCTCGGCCGCGAGGTCACCGGCGCAGAAGGGCCGCACCGCACGTGGGGTGCCACGCTGACGCGCCGCAGTTGGAGCGCCGACCCGCCTCGCCGTACCTGGTCCGCCGCGCGCACGAAGGAGCCGTGATGGCTGAGTCGATCTCGTCGCTGTCGTGCGAGTACCTGCCGTTCTTCGTGCGCGGCGCGACCGGTACCGAGCAGGTGGAGATCGCGTTCACTACGCCCGGCGTCGAGCCCGCGCCGGGCGACTGGAAGGCGGCCGAATGGAAGCCCGGATCGGCCGGGGAGCGCGGTGCGACCGCGCAGATCCTGTTCGGTCTCGGCGGCACCACCTCCCGCCCGGAAGGCACCTGGCAGGCGTGGGTGCGCGTCACCGCGCCGCCGCAACTCCCGGTTCTGCCTGCCGGGCTGATCGACGTCATCTGATCCCTGATCGGGCCGGGCCGCCGCGCCGTCTGCCGAGCAGTACTCCGACCCCAACGGCGACGACCACCGCCATCCCACTCAGCACGAGACCCCGAGACGGCTCACTTCGGGTCAGGCGCGAACGTTCAGCGACCGCCTCACCCGCCTGTACAGCCTTCTGATACTCCTCCTCGACGATCTCGCCGAACCGTCGATCGTGATGGTTACGCTCGCTCGCCCGGAACCAGGTCCGGTTGACCTCCCAGTGCTCGCGGCCCATCCGCGACCGGAACCTGGCGGACGCCTGCATCCGGAGTGCTTCTGTCGTCGTCTCCTTGAGCGCGTAGAACGACCGGAGGAGCGCGAGTTGCATGTTGGTGTACGCCCACCGCCGCATCTCCTCAAGCCCCTCCTCCGTGCCATCCCACATCGAGCCTTCCATCTGCATGAGGGACGGATCTTCTATCGCGAAACGCATCATCTCGACATGGAGCATCCGCACGGTGGTCTCCGACGAGATCCGCGCCGCCCGCGCTTGAAAAGCCACCGAAACGGCCAGCACCAAGATTGACGTCGCGGTCAACAGCGCGACGGCGGAGCCGTAGGCGTCACCGACGTCAGCGAGCAAGGCCCAGTTGACACCCGTCGCGTCGGCGAGCCGATCGAGCGCGAAGGGTGAGGCCAAGAGCATCAGAAGGACCGAGAGTCCTGCTGCCACCCCACCGGCCCACTTTGAGACGACTCTCGCCATGGCTTCGCCCCTCTCCGAAAGATGTCCACCCCCGGTATCCGCTCCCACCGCGACGGCATTACAGGAGTCGTGCGGACTCGTTGCAGGCCAAGGCGCTCACGACGGTTCGCATCTGCAGTCCCGCCGCACCCTGCTGTGTGCGCTTGCCGTGCTGCCCTACACGCTGCGTCCCTTCGAGAAGGAATGAGGGCGAAAGATCATGCCGCTTCCGGTTAATGATCAGGAGTGGCCGCCGCCGCATCTCAAGCGCGAGATGCGGCTGTACCGCGAGTGGGGTGCCTGGTACGCGGGCGACCCGGACGAGTTGGCCGACGTGTACGGCTCGACGGGGATGATGCACGGCATCGGCCTGGACCCCAAGGGCTGGGACCGGCCGTCCAAGGGGTTCACCGGATGGATCCAGCGCGCCGCCCGCTGGTTCTGGGGTGCACCCGTCCCGCTCGGGCAGGTCCGCTCCACGAAGCTGCACGTTCCGATCGCCGGGGACATCTCCGCGACCAGCGCGGACTTGTTGTTCTCGGAGCCGCCCACGCTGAGGATCGCCGGGAAGAAGTCGCAGGCCCGCCTCGACCGCGTCATGCGCGACGCGGGCATCTACGGTTCGCTGCTGGAAGCGGCCGAGATCGGCTCCGCGTACGGTGGTGCCTACCTGCGGGCCGGGTGGGATACGGAGATGTACGACCACCCGGTCATGAGCGTGCTGCCGCCGGATGCCGCCGTGCCGGAGTTCAGGTACGGCAGGTTGAGCGCCGTCACGTTCTGGCGGGTGCTCGCCGAAGACGGCGACCGGCAGGTGTGGCGGCACCTGGAACGCCACGAGAAGGGCAGAGTGCTGCATGGCCTGTACCTGGGCACGCCGGATCGGCTCGGCCACCAGGTGCCGCTGGCTGACCACCCGGAAACCGAGATCTACGCCGACGAGGTGGACGAGGATGGCGGGTTCGACTCACGGTTTCCGCGCGGTCTGCTGGTGTCGTACATCCCGAACATGCGCCCCCACCGGCTGATCAGGGGCACCAGCCTGGGCCGGTCCGACTACCAGGGCGTCGAGCACCTGATGGACGCCCTGGATGAGGTGTGGACGAGCTTCATGCGCGACTTCCGAATCGGGAAGGGCCGCGTGATCGTCCCAGACATCTTCCTCGACTCACTCGGGCGCGGCCAGGGCGCGGCGTGGGATCCGGACCGGGAAATCTACGCGGGACTCGGCATGCTGCCGCCGCCTGGCGCCCAGGCCAACTCCATGCTGACGATCACGCAGTTCGCCATCCGGGTGAAGGAGCACGTGGATGGCGGGAAGGCGCTCGCCGCGCAGATCCTGCGCGGCGCCGGATACTCGGCGCAGTCGTTCGGCGAGTCGGACGGGTCCGGGCAGCAGATCACCGCGACCGAGGTCCACGCACGCGAGCGTAAGAGCTTTTCCACGCGCGGACGGAAGACCGGGTACTGGAATCCCACCCTGCAATGGACACCGGACGTGCTGCTGTCCATCGACCGCGAGGTGTTCGGGCGGAAGGTCAGCGCGGACAAGGTCGAGGTGCACTGGCCGGACGGCGTCCAGCCCGATCCCGAAGCTCTCGGCCGCACCGTGGAGCTGTTCAACCGGGCACAGGCCATGAGCGTGGAGACGAAGATCCGCACCGTGCACCCGGAGTGGGACGACGACCAAGTGCGCGAGGAGACGCACCGGTTGCGTGACGAACTCGGCCTCAACGTGCCCGACCCGGACCGGCTCGACGACGTGCTCGTGCCCAGCGCCGCCGGCGACGAGTAGCCGCCGGTGAGCACGCCGACGCTGGCGCTCCCGGCCGGGCCGCAGGAGGCTGCCCAGATCGAGGCTGCGCTGGAGCACGCCCGAGCCGTGGCCGCCCTGTACTGGCAGGCCGAACGCGAACTGCTGCGCGTGGTGTCGGAGGCGCTGGCCAAGCGGGAGGGCGAACCCGCGTACGCGGGCCCGCGCTTCGCCGAACTCCGGGCGCTGCGCCGCGAGGCCCATCGCGTCGTCGGCCGCCTGGAACGGCTGTCGGAGCGGCTGGTGACGACCGGTGTCAACGCGGCGTGGCGGCGCGGCACCGCCCGCGCTCTGGACGACCTTGCACATCTCGGCGCCCAGCGCGGTATCCCGCAGGGGCAGGGCGTCATCGAGCTCGCCCGCCGCGGTGTCCGCCTGGTGGCCTCCACTCAGCCGGGCATGCGGTCGTCGCCGGAGTTCCTGTTCCAGCAGATCGTCAACGAGGTGTCGGCGCTCGCGCTCACCGGCGCGATCTCCCGCCACCAGGCCCAGGCCCGCGCCCTGGACAAGGTGGCCAGGAGAGGGATCACCGGGTTCACCGACACGTCCGGCCGCGTCTGGTCCGTGACCGCGTACGCGGAGGCGGCGGTGCGGGCCGCGATGGCGCAGGCCGCGACGGACGGCCACCTGGCCACTCTCGCCGAGAACGGGATCGACCTCGTCATCGTGTCCCGGCTGTCGTACACGTGCGACCGGTGCGCCCGCTGGGAGGGCAAGATCCTGTCCCAGGAGGGGCCGATCGGCTTCCGCCAGGTCGAGTCGGCCGTCTCCGACGACATGGTGGACGTGCTGGTTGAGGGCACCGTCGCGCAGGCCCGCGCCGCCGGCCTGCTCCATCCCGGCTGCGGCCACACGCTCGGTGCCTACCTGCCTGGCGCGACGCGTCCGCCCCGCCCGGCCCCGCATCGCGGCACCTACCAGGGGGCGCAGAAGATGCGCCGCCTGGAGTCGGAGCTGCGTAGCGCGAAGCGGCAGGCGGGGGTCGCGCTGGACGCCGGGCAGCGGCGCAAGGCCGACGCGCGGGCCGCCCGCCTCACCCAGCAGATCCGGGAGCATGCCAGAGCGTCCGGCATCCCGTCCCGCGCCGACCGGCAGCGCCAGGACACGCTGCCGCGCGACCTCGACCGGCTGCCGGACGAGGACCTGGCCGCGCTGCTGGGCCGATGGGGGAACGACGAGGCGGCGGTCGCCCGCATCACCGGCGTGCTGGAGCGGCGCGACACCGAACGCGACCAGCAACGCGAGGAGCGGGTGCGGGAGGCGGTCGCCGAGCTGCCGCCGGAGTTCGTGAACGCCTCCGACGATCAGGTGCTGGACCTGGTGCGGCAGTTCTCGGAGGCGGGCGACACCGTGGCGCTGGAGCGGCTGCTGGCCGAACTCGACGCCCGCGAGGAGAACCCGACGTGGTCGTGGCGGGCCGACGACACCGCAGAGGACCGCGCCGTCACCGACCTCATCGACGACGGCATCGACCCGATGGACGCCTACGCGCAGGTGTACGGCCTCGATCCCGAGGTGATGCGAAGGCAGGAGTCCCGCCAGGTCGCCGAGCAGATGCGGCGGCCGGGGGAGACCCTCGACCAGGTGGCACGACGGCTGTACGACGAATGGCTGGAGATCCAGTTCGTCGCGGCCGAACGGTACACGCGCGGCATCCTCGTCAACGCCGCCGGGCGCGCAGCCGGGATAGACGGCCGGACGCTGCTGTCCGGGCCGCAGGCACGAGCCGACCGGTACGCCTCCGACGAGCTGCGCGCGTGGTGGGAGCAGCACCCGCGCATGACGCTCGTGGAGTTCCGGGCGCAGATGCTGGGCCGCGCCTCTGACCGCAGAGCCGCCCAGCGAGCGAGGGAGCAGCGCCGATGAGCCTCACCGACCTCGACCGGCGCGCGGCCATCACGACCGCGCGGTGGGCCGCGCAGCGGTCGCGGCCGGTCACGGAATGCCCGTACGACGCCGCCGGTGACGCCCGCTCCCGGGCGCTCGCCGTGCTGTGGCTGCGCATCTACCGCAGGTACCGGCCACCGGCCTGACGCCGGAGCTGATCACCTGCCCTGTCTTGTCGGGGCCCGCCTGGCGCGGGCCCGTTCTCATGTCCGGCTCCGGGAGGGCCAGCACCGATGTCCGATCACAAGCTGCCGACGACGCCTGGCGCGATCATCGGCTACCGCAAATCCGGTCGGCCCATCCGTCTCATCGCGGGAGGCAACGGCGAAGGCGACGGCACCGGCAGCGGGGGAGCCGGAAGCGGATCCCCGAGCGGAAGCGAAGGCCAGCCACAGGAAGACGGCGCCCAGCAGGGCGGCGGCACGACCGCGGCCGGGGTCACGCAGCCGGACAGGTCCTCATGGATTAACCCGGACGAGCCGATCGACCCGGACGCCATCAAAGTGGACCAGCTCCCGTCGTGGGGGCAGAAGCTGTTCCGCGACCTGCGCAAGGAAGCGGCCGACTACCGGTCCAAGCTGGCCGACGCGACCAAGGCCGCAGACGACGCCGCCAAGGCGAAGGGCCCGTCCCCGGAGGAGATCACCGCGCAGGTGCAGGCCGACTTCGCGGCGCAGATCGGCAAGGCGCTGGGGCTGGTCACTGACGAGCAGGACACCAAGCTCACCCCCGAGCAGGTGATCGAACAGCTCACCGGTGAGCGGGACACCACCGCGAAGGAGCGCGACGAGGAGAAGGGGCGGCACCGCCGCGCCCTGGTCGAGCTGGCCGTGCACCGCGCCGGCTCGAAGATGGGCGCCGACCCTGACGCCCTCCTCGACAGCCGGTCCTTCGTGAAGAAGATCCGCGACCTGGACCCTGACGCCGAGGACTTCGTGACGGCGCTAGGCGACATCATCCAGCTCGCGCTCGATGACAACCCCAAGTACAAGGCGGGCTCCCTGGCGGGGCCGCCCCCGAGGAGCGGAGGGGAGTTCGCCGGCGGGCCTGGCGGGCGTCCCAGCGGCTCCGAGCCCACCATCGACGACTTCCGCAAGCGCCGCGCGGCGGCCAAGCAGAAGCCGTCCTAGCCCTGCTTGTTGGCGGTCCTGCCAACCGGCTCGCATGTTCAGGAGTAAGGCCCGATGCCGAACACGTTTCTCACGCCGTCGATCATCGCCCGGCAGGCGCTGGCGAACCTCTACGAAACCACGGTCATGAGCCAGCTCGTGCACCGTGACTATGAGGAGGAGTTCGTCAACCGGATCGGCGACACGATCACGATCCGCAAGCCCGCGATCTTCGAGGCGACCCAGTTCAACCGCACCACGGGCATCGTCATCCAGAACGCGACGGAGGGATCGATCCCGATCACCCTCGACAAGTTCGTTGACGTCAGCTTCGCGGTGACGTCCGAGGAGTTGACCTTGGACATCATCGACTTCAACGCCCAGCTCCTCGCCCCCGCGGTCGAGGCGATCGCGCAGCGGATCGACCGCGACATCCTGACCCTGCGCAGCGACATCGTCCAGCGCACCGGGGTCGCCGGCTCCACGGTGACCGGCGTGACCGGCACCAACGAGTGGGCCTGGGACAACCCGCGCGTCGTCATCGACGCGCGCCGGGTGCTCAACCAGAGGAACGTGCCGCCGACCGATCGGAACGTGGTGGTGGGGCCGGAGATCGAGGCGCAGTGGCTCGGCGACCCGCTGTTCCACCAGGCCGACACGAGAGGCGACACGGAGGGTCTCCGCGAGGCCAACCTCGGCAGGCGCATCTTCGGTCACGACGGCTACCAGACGCAGAACATCAAGGGCCCGACCGGCACGCCGGCGTCCGGTCAGCCGAACACGGAGATCGGCGTCGCGTTTCATAAGACGGCGTTCGCCCTCGTGACCAGGCCCTTGGTTCTGCCGCAGGGCGCGGCCAACGCTCACGTCGAGAGCTACAAGGGGTTCGCGCTCAGGGTGGTCATGGGCTACGACCAGACCAAAAAGCAGGACGTCGTGAGCATCGACACGCTCTATGACGTCAAGACGTTGGACCCGAACAGGGCCGTGTTGATCCACGGAGTTGCGGCCTGATGTGGCGCTACACCAACGCCAACACCGGCCAGGTCGTGGACGTGCCAGAGCGGGACGCGTGCCTGGACATGCTGCCGAACTGGACGGCCACCCGCGACCCCGCCGAACCCGCCGTCGCGGGCGCGGGGTCGCCTCTACCGCCGTCGCTGGTCGATGTCGTCGCGGCGGCCACACAGGGCATTCGCCCGCCGGAGGGCGCCAAGAAGGACGCGTGGATCGCCTACGCCGTGGCGCGCGGCATGGCCGAGGCCGACGCCCGCGCGCTGCGCAAGGACGCGCTCATCGAGGAGTTCGGCGAGAACTCCGACGACGACGAGGAGGGGAGCAGCGATGGCCAGGACTGACCTGCCGATCACGCCCATGCCGCGCGCCGGGCTCAGCCTGGCAGGGGCGCTGCCCACGGCGGCCATCGCGGACGGCCACATGTTCGGCCAGTCCGCCAAGCGATTCGTCCGCGTGAAGAACTCCGGCGGCACCCCGCGCACGGTGACCGCGGTCATCCCCGGCGAGCTGGAGGGCCAGCCGCTCCCCGACGTGCCGTACACGATCCCGGCCACCACCGGGGACGTGCTGATCCCGCCGCTCGGCGACGTATTCCGGCAGAGCGACGGCAAGGTGCACCTCAACTACGACGACCCGGCCGGGCTGACCATCGCCGTGTACGAGCTGCCCTGAGGAGGCCGTCGTGGTGGTGTACGCGACCGCGGCCGACTACGCGACCTACACCGGGCAGCCGGCCTCAGCCGGGATCGACGCGGTGCTGGCGCGGGCGTCGGAGCGAATCGACGAACTGCTCGTGGCGGCGCTCTACGACACCGACCCGGTCACGCAGATGCCGACCGACCCTGCAGAGGCCGAGGCGATCACGCGGGCGACGTGCGCGCAGGCCGCGTGGTCGCTCGCGGTCGGCGACCCGTACGGCGTGGCGTCGGCGTACTCAGAGGTGAAGATCGGCTCTGTCAACCTGAAGGCGACCAACGGCGGCGGCGCTGGACCGGCGCGCCATGCTCCGGACGCAGCCAGCATCCTGCGGACCGCAGGACTGCTGCCGGGCTACGTGATCGATCAAGGCGCGTGGTAGTGGTGCTGATTCCTGAGTGGATGTTCAGGCACACCGCGACCATTGAGCCGTTCGAGGGCGACGGCGCCTATGGCCCGATCTACGGCGACCCGGTCACAGAGAAGTGCCTCGTGGACGACGAGCGGCGACTGGTCCGCAACGCCGAAGGGTCGGAGGTCGTGTCCGATATGACGATCTTCCTGCGGGCCGGCGCGTACTACCCGGCGGGGAGCCGGGTCACGGTCGGCGGGCGGACAACCACGGTCATCGCCTCCAAGAACCGCGACGGCGGCGGACTCCCGACACCGGATCACACAGAGGTGGTGTGCCGATGAGCGAGCGCGTGATCGAGGTGGACGTGCGGCTGGACCTGCACGTCACCCCCGAGCAACTGGCCGGTGAGATAGGACGTGCGGCAGCCAAGGGCCTGTACCTGGCATGCGAGCACGTCTTGACGACCGCGTCCCCGCGTGTGCCATATCAGTCCGGCGACCTGGAGCGCTCTGGTGACCCCACGAGCCGGCCCGGATCGATCGCCGTAGACAACGGCAAGCTGGAGGGGATGATCGGCTACGACACCCCGTACGCGGTGGCGCAGCACGAGGAGTTGGACTGGGACCATCCGCTCAGGGGCGAACCCAAGTGGTTGGAGCTCACGCTCTACGAGGAGATGGCCACGGTCAGGCGCATCGTCGCTACACAGATTCGGCGGGCGCTGCGTTCATGACGACGCCCCTGCCTGGTCAGTTCTCCCGTGCTCTGCTGAACGGGCTGGCCGAGTTGCTCGCTGCTCGGGGTGTGGGCGTCTGGTCGCCCATCGGCAAGTACCTGGCGGACCAGCTCGCGCTCACGATCGGCGGCCTGCCCTCCACCCCGGACACGGCGATCTCACTGGCGGTGTACGGCACCGCCGGTGACGACCTGGAGGGCGGGGATTCGATCGTCCTCGTGCAATTCCGGATGCGGGCCAAGGGCGACCCGCGTGACGTTGGTGACTACGCTGATGCGGTCTTCTCGGTGCTGCACGGCCTGACCGAGACGCGGCTACCGTCCGGAGTGCTGGTGCTGCTCGCTCGGCGGACGGTGGTGGCGCCGCCGTCGCGTGACTCCTCCGGCCGGTGGGAGCGCGCCGACTCCTACGAGCTGATGGTGCACTGGCCCACCGTCCAGCGGGACGACGAATAGCCCCCGCTCTCTTCCTCCACCTTTTCGCACGAACGGAGTAACGATCATGGCTCTGGTGAGCATGCTCGCCAAGCACTGGCGCATGGACGTCAACACCGCCGGGCCGGGCGCGGCCACCCCCGCGTGGGTGATCGTGCGGGGGCTGTCCAAGTTCGAGAAGTCCACTGACGACAACGTCGAGGACGACGGCGACTTCGACGACGAGACGGGCTACGGCTCCGACGTGGTGACCGAGAGGAAGTGGAAGATCGAGGCCGAGGGGCGCAGGAAGCGGCAGAACACGCAGGTGTTCACCCCCGACGCCGGGCAGGAGTACATCCGCCAGGCGGCCCGCAAGGTCGGCCTGGGCGCGTTCATCGAGGTCCGCTGGTACCGGCGCGACGGTTCCGACGAGGCGTACCAGGGGCTGTGCCAGGTCAATGAGTTCAAGATGGGCGGCGAAAAGACCGACCTCGAACCGTTCTCCTTTACCCTGCTCGGCTCCGGCGAGGACGTCGAGATCGACAACCCGCTGGCGGCATGATGGCCCAGTTCCGGAACCTGGACGAGTTCTTCAATCCCACCCTGCCGCTGCCCATCGGCGCCAAGACGTACGTCGTTCCGCCGCCGGACGCCGAGGTGGGCCTGCTGGTGCAGCGGCTCATGCATGCCGGGATCGCCGCCGAGGCCGGACACGAGGTGGACTCCGAAGGGCTGAGCGCCCTCGCCGAGTCCGTGATCACCAACGAAAGCAAGGACACCGACCTCTACCAGCGGCTGCTCGGCCCGGTCTGGGACGAGATGTTCTCTGACGGGCTGGACTGGCCGGTCATCCAGCACGTCGGGGAGACGGTGCTCATCTGGGTCGCGGCAGGGGTGGACGCCGCCGTCAAGCACTGGGACGCCGGCGCGGGGGAAGCGGCGGCCCCGAATCGGAGGACTCGCCGGGCGGCGGCGGCGCAGGCCCGATCGACCCGATCACGGGGCTCGCGGAGTGGTACGACCCGGACGACGGGCTCGGACTGACCGGCGGGCCCGCCGTGTCCTGGGTGGACCTGCTGACGCGGTGGGAGCTGATCGAAGCCGACCTCCACTCCGAGTACGGGATCGACCTCGACCGGTCCGCCATGCTGCGCGGCCGGTCGTGGCGATGGCTCCGCACCCGGATCGCCGGGCTCCTCGTGTGTGACTCGCGCCTCGCCCGCGCGCTCGACCCTGGCGACGAGCGGCCCGGCCGCCGCCGCTAACCACTCCCTCTCTTCTCTCGTTGGCGGTACCGCCAGCGAGCCACCGCCACGACCTGCTGTCGATCGTGAAGGGCGGTGGCCGTCGTGAACGTCGGCGAACTGTTCGCCAGGCTGCGGCTCCGCGACCACCTCACCAACGCGCTCGGCCGCGCCCTCAACTTCTTCAAGTCGAAGGCGAAGGAGTTCGCCTCCCACGCCGGATCCATCGCGTCCGGCAGCGCCCAGATGGGCACGCGGCTCGCCGCCCTGTCGGTGGCCGGAGCGTCGGCCGCCGCCGGTCTGGCGTCGGCCGCGCAGGGCGGCGTCGCCCTGGTCGCCGCGCTCGCCCCGGCCATCGGGATCGTCGCGGCGCTGCCGGGGGCCATCGCGCTCTCCCGCGCCGCGATGATCACACTCCAGGTCGCGCTGTCCGGCGTGCAGGAGGCCTTCAAGGCCGCGCTCGCCGACGACCCGGCCAAGTTCGCCAAGGCGCTGGAAGGCCTGTCACCGGCGGCCCGCGCCGCCGCGATGGAGCTGCGGCTGGCCAAGCCCGCCATCGACGCCTTGCGCTCGTCGGTGCAGGATGCGTTCTTCGCGCCGCTCGCCGGCCACATCACCGCCGTGGCGTCGGCTCTGTCGGGGCCGCTCACGTCCGGCATGTCCGGGGCGGCCTCCCAGATGGGGCTGGCGGCGGTGGAGGCGGCCCGGTTCGCCGCTTCCGCGCAGACGTCGGCCGCCGTCACGTCGATCTTCGGTGCGCTGCGGTCGGCGGTCGCCGCGATCCAGCCCGCGATCGTGCCGCTGCTGGCCGGTTTCCGGGATCTGGCCGTCGTCGGCGCGGGCTTCTCGGCCGGGCTCGTTCCCGGCATCGCCGCGGCGGCGGCCCGGTTCGGCCAGTTCCTGTCGAACGCTGCCGCCTCCGGGCAGGCGCTCGCGTGGATGCAGGGCGCCGTCGCCGTGTTCCGGCAGCTCGCCAGCATCGCCGGAGACGTGATCGGGATCTTGCGCGGGGTCTTCTCCGCGATGCAGACCGGCGGCACCGGAGCGCTCGGCGTGGTCGGGCAGCTTCTCGGCCAGGTGAACGCGTTCGTCAACAGCGCGCAGGGCCAGCAGATCCTCGTCACGATCTTCCAGTCGCTGTCGCAGGTCGGAGGGGCCCTCTTCCCGATCTTCACCGCGCTGGCCGGGTCACTGGCGCTGGTGGCGCCGCACGTCGCGGCCATCGCGGTCGCCCTGGGGCCGGGGCTGGCCGCCGCCGTGGGTGCGCTCGGGCCTGCGCTGGCGGCGCTCGGTCCTGGGCTGACCGTGGTGGCGCAGATGCTCTCGGCGGCCTTCGCCAATCCGCTCCTTCAGGCGGGGCTGCTTGCGCTCGGTCAAGGGATCTCGGCTGTGCTGACGGCGGCGGCTCCGCTGCTGCCGGTGATCGGGCAGCTCGCCGGGATCTTGGGCCAGATCCTGGGCGCCGCGCTGGCCAATCTGTCGGCCGTACTCGGGCCCGTGATTTCTGCCCTTTCGTCCAGTTTGCAGCCTATTCTTCCGGTTTTGTCTCAGGCGGTCACCGAGCTGGCGGCGGCCACGGCCCCGCTCGCGGCGGCTTACGGGCAGCTCCTGGCCCAAGCCCTGAAAATGATCTTGCCGCCGTTGCTGCAGCTCGCCCAGAGCTTGCTGCCGCCGATCCTCGACCTGGTCAAGGCCATGATCCCGCTGGTGACGTCGTGGGTCGGCGAACTGTCCAAGATCCTCGGCGTCATTCAGCCGATCATCCCACCACTGGTGCAGATCGGGACGGCGCTACTGCCCGTCTGGATCAAGATCATCACCGCCGTGGTCAAGCTGCTGCAAGGCGACTTCCGGGGCGCCCTCCAATCGATCATGTCGGCCATCAAGGGCTTCGGCGACACGATCACGAACGCCGGAAAAGCCCTCATGGAAGGGCTCTGGAACGGCATCGTCGCCGCCGGAAACCAGATCAAATCCCGCATCGTCGGCTTCCTCCGCTCCATCCTCCCGCAGCCCGTCCTCGACTTCCTCGGCATCGCCAGCCCCAGCAAGCTGTTCGCCTGGATGGGCCGCCAGGTCCCCGCCGGGCTCGCGCTCGGCATCACCCGCGGCGGCGGCCTCGTCCGCGCCGCCGTCCAGCGCATGGCCGGGATCGTCGCCGGCGCGGGCATCCCCGACGTGCCCATGCCCGGCCTCGCCGTCCCCGGCGGCGGCGCGGCGGGAGGGCTCGGCGGCACGGCACGGACGGTGATCCACCAGACGAACTACTACCCGCAGGCCGAACCGACCTCGACGTCCGTCAACCGCGGGCTCCAGCTCGCGGGCGCACTGGGGGTGATCTGACCGTGCCGCAGTACCACCTGGACGGCGTGCCGCTCGACCATCCCGGCGGCTGCTGGCGGCTGAAGAAGGGCACCCAGCGGCGTCCGCTCCCTGGCGCACGTGCGGTGCGGGTCACCGTGCCCGGCCGCGCGGGGGAGCTGCCGATCACGGGCCTGGACCACGAGCTCACCTCGTTCAGCCTGGTGTTCTCGGTGACCGGCGCGACCCCGGCCGGGGCGGACGGCGGCTTCGCCCAGCTCGAAACCAACCTCGAAGCCCTCAGCGCGTTGCTAGGGGTGCGGCACCGGCTCATGAGCCTCCGCTACACCGCGGGCGGCATCGTCCGCGTCGCCGACGTGACCATCGTCGCTGCGAGCGAACCGGAGCTGTGGGTCGGCGCCGCCCGCGCCCGCCTCACGGCGGTCGTCGAGGTGCCGTCCGTCTACTGGCGCGACGAGACCACGACCACATGGGCCGGGAATGCCGACGCCGACGACCAGCCCATCACCACCCTGGCCGGCTCGACCGCGCCCATCGTGGACTCGGTCATCCGGGTCACGGGCCCCATCTCGTCGATCACCGTGACCGACGTGGCCACCCAAGGGAAGCTCGGCCTGCTCACGCCGGGCTCGAACAGTCTGGCGGCGGGGGAGCGGCTGCTGCTCGATTGCGCCGCCATGCGCGCCGCGCTCGTCACGACCGACACCTGGGACCTCGCGGCCGGGAGCGATCGGACCGGGGTTGTCTCCGTGTTCGGGCCAGGAAGCGCGTCGCGCTGGCTGCACCTCACCCCAGCCGTGGCACTCGGTGACCCGTTCTCCCGGGCGGTACTCATCTCGTGCTCCGGCTCCGGCGTCACCGCCGCGTCCCGGCTGGAGCTTCGGGCGCGGCGGTCATTTCTCTAATGGAGTGAAGATGCTCTGTAACGCGGTGGGATAAATCTAATAACTAGAAGTAGCCTCTTCCCCCGGCGATCACGTACCGTAACCGGATGTGAGCAAAAGGTAGCGCAGGGCAGGGCGACATGGTAGTCTTTCGCACACTCCTGGCGGAATGAGCCGCACAAAGTAATGCTCGACTTCCCGCACCTCGTCAAAGGTTCAGCTAACCTAGGCGACACCGGGAATTTCGCCGGGAAACACAAAGACCCCGATCCCAAGCGCCTGCAGACGTCGGATCGGGGCCTTGCGCGAGGCTCAGCTGGGTGCCACCGCGAGGTGGTAGCTAGCTGAGTCCTCCGTATTTGAGCGACCAGTCGAGAAGGATCAGCAACAGCTGCAAGAGCAACAGCAGCTTCTCCTCGTCGTTGTCATCTGGCCCCTCGTGAAGGGGGAACACGGCAGAGATCTCTCTTTCCCGGACCGGCTTGGTGCCTTGTGGGTGACCGCGGTCCGTGTCGGTCGGCCCCTAGGGAGTCGCCGACCGGCTCAGTGAGACTTGCATGCCCTCCATGTCAATGAATCGTAGTGGGCGCGGGAGTTCGCGAGGCAAATTTCAGCATCACATCCAAAAGTTTTTTTGCGCACTTGCGCCCGATTTGAGCTACTCGGTACCGATTTTTTCGAGAGATCCGAACGCGATTTCTTTTCATTTCAATGCGCTGTCGCGTCAAATATAGATAATGGGACGGGGGACCTGTGTGTATGATCTCCGCCTCGTCGCTTACACCCCCAACGGGGCACGCCTGGGCATCCTTCCGCATCCTCTGTTCATCCAGGTCGCCTGGCCTCTCAACGACGTCCCCTCGCTGAAGTTCGCGTACAGCACCCACGCGGTCGGCGCGCACCTCCTCGCTCAGCCGTGCGAGATCGGCGTGCAGTGGTCAGCGGACGGCGCGATCTGGATCGAGAACGGCGACGGCCGCTTCATCCTGGCCCGCCGCGAAGGCGACCAGCTCGACCGCTCCGGCCTCTGGCGGTTCGACTGCCCCTCCTACCTGTGGGTGCTGCGCAAGGCAGTCACGTACGCGCACGCCTCCATCGCCCCGGTCAACGGCCAGCGCGTCTACGGCTCCCCGACGCCGAACGCGACGGCCGGGTTCATCATGAACTCGCTGCTGACAGAGGCGCAGGCGCGCGGCGCCCTGGCCGGATTCGCCTGGACGTTCACCGGCAGCCTCGACACCGCGGGCCTGACCTGGAACCAGACCTTCGGCCTGGGCATCCCGCTCGGCACCGACGTGCTCGCCGTGCTGCTGACGCTGGTGGAGGCGGGCCTGATCGACATCCGCATGACCGGTCCCCGCACCCTGTCCGCGTGGCGGCCGGGCACCGCCGTCTTCCGCGACCTCACCACCATCCCCACGCCCGTCGAGCTTGCCGCCGGCCGCGACGTCCGCACAGCCCCTGACGTCGGCACCCTGGAAGACCTGGCCAGTGCCGCGTACGTCGTCGGCGACAGCAGCTTCCGCACCGAGCGCGTCAACATCGGCACGCCGCTGCCGTGGGGCCGGTGGGAGGTCGGCGTCCGCCAGGTCGGCGTGACCGAGGCGACCGCGGCCACGCTGGTGGGCGACTCCCTGCTCGTGCGCGGCGCGGTCGAGCGGGTCCAGCGCACCCGCGAGCTGTCCTTCGCCCACGGCGCACGCTGGCTACCGCTGCGGGACTACCTGCCTGGCGACCGCATCTGGGCCCCCGGCAACGCAGGGCAGCGGGTCGCGCTGCGCGTCCGGCAGATCACCCTCACCCGCACCGACCGAGGCGTGGTGTCCGGGAACCTCGTCCTCGATGACCGGCTCGCCGACCAGGAGATCCGGTTACGCCGCCGCATCGCAGGCATGTCGATCAGACCATAGCCCCAGGGTGATCAGACGAAGAACGTAGTTTCATCGACTAGAGCTACCTTTCTTATTTCGTCCTCCGTGACTCCAACTACTTCGCCCAGGTACGCGCCGCGCAGGTCCGCCTCGGTCAGGTTCGCACCGCTCAAGTTGGCGCCGATCAGGTCCGCGCCGCGCAGGTCCGCACCGCTCAGGTTCGTGACGCGTAGGGTCGCTTCGGTGAATTTCGCGCGGGTTAGGTTCGTGCCGGTCAGGTTCGCGAGAGTCAGGTTCGTGCCGATCAGGTCCGCGAGGTTCAGGTCCGCGCCGCGCAGGTCCACACTGCTCAGATCCGCACGGGTCAGGTCAGATGCGCTCAGACCCGCGTGGTGCAGGTCCGCGCCGGTCAGGACCGCATCGGTCAGGACCGCATCGGTCAGGACCGCATCGATCAGAGTCGCCTCGATCAGAGTCGCGTGGTGCAGGGCCGCGCCGGTCAGGTCCGCGCCGGTCAGGTCCGCGAGGTTCAGAGTCGCATCGCGCAGGTTCGCACCGCGTAGAGCAGCCCCAGGAGTCCGGATCTCGGCAAGATTAGGCCTACGTACAGCTCGGGTACCGTCTCGACGGCTGATGACGGTCAACGCCGCCTGGACATCAGTGGCTGGCTTGTCAGGGAGATCCTTCGCTTTGACGCTGGGTTTCGGATCGTGCTCGCGAACAAACGCGGTCAGCACGTCGTAAACGGTCCCATGATCGCGCGGGGAGTCTTGCGCGAGCCGCTCCAACGCGTACAGGCCCCCGAGACGGACGTCCAGCGTAGTGGAGCCGAGTTGTTCGACCGCCTTGGTGTACCGATCGGTAATCAGCCCCTGTTCCGCTGTCCGCTGAGCCTGCCGGGAAGCGTCTAGGGACTGCGCCGTGTACCACAGGCCCTGTGCTGTGAAGACGACACCGCCGATGACGACCAAGCCGGTGGCAGCCTGAATCAGGGTGTGGCGGGCTGCGTTGACAGCTTCGACGCGTTCGGTGGCGGTCATCTGCTGACGCTCGGTCGGCGTCAGCGGGTGGCGTTCGCCGGCCAGGCGGCGTGCGGCGGGTCCGACGAGTACGGCGATGGCGAGGACGGAGATTCCGGCTAGTGCGGTACCGGCCAGGGTCCAGCGTCCCCACTCTGGGATGGTCGCGATGGCCGCGGCGACGGAGGCTCCGGCGATTCCCAGCAGAAGCGGAGCCAGCCACAGTAAGCGCCGGAGCCGTCGTCGAGCAGGTATCTCGGCCGGAACGGAGGCTGGCAGAGGCTCGGCTTCAGCTCTGGCCATCCGACGTGCCTTCGCTGTGGTCGCTGCTGCAATGACCTGCCGGGCGGGCGGCCGCAAGTGTCTAGCTGACATGGCCTCATTGCACCCGTGCTTCGCGTGGTGGGTGCTTCGAGTGCTGCAACCGTTACCGCAGGCGGACGATCGTGACGCCCTTTCTGGAGGATTCGTGCAGGTCATCACGCGCGGACTGCCGGAGCCGTATGCGCTGCGCCTGGCCGCCTACGTGCCCAACGGCGGCAGGCTCGGGACGCTGCCGCACCACCTCGGGTTCGAGGCCGGGCTCCCACTCAACGACGTACCGTCCTTGAAGATGACGTACTCGGCGGCCGGCGCGGGCTCCGGGTGGCTGGCGCAGCCGGTGGAGCTCGCCGTGGAGGTGTCGGTCGGCGGCAGCCCCTGGCTTGAGCCGAACGACGCCCGCTTCCTGCGGATCAAGCGCGGCAGCAACGCCACCGACGCCACCGGTGCCCGCACCTACGACTGCCCCGGCTACAGCTGGATGTTGCGCAAGCTCGTCCTGTACGCCGGGCTGGTGATGGCGGACGGCAAACGCCCGTTCAGCGCGGTCAGCGCGGGGGCGATCCTGCGGACCTTCATCGACGAGGGCCAGGCGCGCGGTGCGCTGCCCGGCCTCGCGGTCAGCTTCTCCACCACGCACGACTCCGCCGGTCAGCCGTGGAACAAGACGCTGACGCTCCAGATCGA
The DNA here is from genome assembly GCF_008086045.1 of Nonomuraea sp. PA05. GTDB lineage: Bacteria > Actinomycetota > Actinomycetes > Streptosporangiales > Streptosporangiaceae > Nonomuraea > Nonomuraea monospora. Next base: position 397,580 of record NZ_VSEY01000001.1, read on the forward strand.
GCCCGGCACCGACCTGCTCACCCTCCTGCTCAACCTGTCCGAGCAGGGTGTGTGTGACTGGACCATGGCCGGCCGGACGCTGCGCGTCTACAACGAGGGCACCGTCCTGGCTGAGGACCTGGCCAGCGGCCCCGCCCCCGTCGATCTGCGGCTCGGCCGCGACATCGACGACGCCCCCGCCACGGCGACTCTCGAGGATCTGGCGACCGCGATCCTCGTGCGTGGCGACGCCGGGCTGACCGTCGAGCGGACCAACCCGTCCGCGCCCGCACCGTGGGGACGCTGGGAGGCGCCGCAGTCGCAGGGCGGCGTCACCGACCAGGGCACGGCCATCCTCCTCGGGGACAACGCCTTGCAGCGCGCCGGGCGCGAGCGCACCCAGCTCACCCGCGGCATCCGCGTCGGCGCGGCGCGATGGCTGCCGCTGGCGCACTACCGGCCGGGAGACGTAGTGCTCGCGCCGGGGGAGACCGGCGCGATGGAGCCGCTCCGAGTCCGGCAGATCACCGTGTCCTGCGCGGCGGACGGCGCGCTCAGCGGCAACCTCGTGCTCAACGACCGGTTCATCGAACGTGAGATCCGGCTCGCCCGTCAGGCGGCCGGGATCCTCGCCGGTGGCGTCTCATCCGGCGGCACCGGAGGGGAGCCCGCGCCGGAGCTGCCGGGCGGGCGGGTTGCCGCGCCGCCGCAGGGGCTGGTCGTGACTCCGGCCGCGTACGTGGACGAGTACGGGTTCGCGCGCGGTCAGGTGACCGCGACTTGGTCGCCGGTCACCGCCGACACCGCCGGGGTGGTCATTGACCCGGACCGGTACGAGCTGTACGCCCGCGTCAACGAGGCAGGTCAGGTGTGGCGGCTCATCGCCTCCTCGGACGACACCACGGCGACGTACTCGCCGCTGGTCGTGGACGAGACGTACGGGTTCAAGGTGCGCGCGGTCGCGCAGGGTACGCCGGGGGAGTTCTCGGCGGTGTTCGTGGTGCTCATCCCCGACGACGTGACCCCGCCGCCGGTCCCCTCGATGCCGGTCCTGTCCACCAGGTTGGGCGTGATCGAGGTGGCCTGGGACGGCCTGTCTTTCACGGGCGCGGCGATGCCGTCCGATTTCGAGCTCGTGCGCGTGCATATGGCCGCCGACGAGGCCGGCCCGTACGAGGTGGTGGATCACCTGCGCGCGGCCGGGCAGGGGCTGGTCGCCGACCAGCCGTATAATGAGCTGCGCTGGTTCCGGCTGACGGCGCTCGATCGGCGCGGCAACGAGTCCGCTCCTTCGGCCGCCGCCTCGATTGCCACGCAGCCGCTGGTCAACGGCGACCTGATCGGGAAGATTCTCGACGGGGCGAACATCATCGACGGCACCGTGAACGCGGCCGACGCGCTCATCGCCAACACCATCACCGGCGAGCTGATCCAGGCACTCGCGATTGAGACCCCGCATCTGAAGGCCAACGCGGTCACGCTCGACAAGCTGGCGGCCGGATCGGTGGACGCGGCCAAGCTCACGGCCACGGCGATCGACGGCAAGACCATCACGGGGGCGTTCATCCGCACCGCCGCCACGGGCCGGCGGCTGGAGTTCGCGCCACCCGGGAGCACCTACCCGGAGATCAGGTTCATCCCGGCAGGGGCCGGTACCAACTTCACCCGCTTGAGGACGCGGGACGACCGGTTCGCAGGCGAGGCCACGTTCGAGGTCACCTCCGGCACCAACAGCTCCGTCACCGCCGCCAGCCAGACGACCATCGCGGCCGGGTACATGCAGATGCAGGTTCGTGACGCGTCGCTCACCGGCGACAACGGCGGGTTGATGGAGGTGGCCGAGTCGTACGCCAGCTACGGCTACATGCACAACGCGTCCGACGAGCAGTACTTCTGGTTCGACTCCAGCGGCCGGACCCGCCACGTCGGCAAGTGGTGGGACTTCACGAACCTCGGCTCCACCGCGGGCATCCTCGCTGGCTCCATCGTGTTCGCCTCGGCCGGGTCCGGCGCCAACATCCGCTTCCTGTCGTACGGGACGGAGATGAACGGCAACATGGGGCCGGTCTGCGTGCTGCGGCGAGGTCTGTCCAGCCCGACCTCGCACACGCCCTCAGGGTCGTGGTACGAGACCGAGTCGCTCCAGACCGGGTTCCGGATCTCCAGTTCGTTCCCGGACGGGTTCGCCATCTACTGGTGGTCGCACCGCCACTGACCTGCCCACCCTTGCCCATCCTGCACGAGGGGACTCATCATGCCTGCCGAGCTGGTGCAGGTGTGGGACGCCGAGCTGTCCTACACGCACACTCCGCTCCGAGACACCGGGACACCGGTCGCGCCGCACACGGACGGGGCCGAACCGCTGTGGTGCGTCTACCAGTACGCCCCCGCGAACGCGGTAGAGATCCACCACGCGCTCCCGCACACGCTGCTGGAATGGCGATGCGCCCTGTACGGGCTCGACCCGGACGATGTCCCGACGCTGCTCGACATCGCCATGCACGAGCCGTACATCCCCGACCGCAACGACATGCTGACTCGTACGGACCCCGGCGCGGTGAAGGTCCTGGAAGCCACGCGCGGCCTGCCGACCTGCTGGACCCCCGGCGTCCCCGAGCACGAGCGGCGCGCGGCCTACGTGGAGCGGATCAGGCTCGTCAAAGAGCACCGGGTCCGCCTGAAGCCGGCGCCGCGGGCGCTGCGGGCCGAAGCGCTCGCCTACGTCGGCTCGGCCCGGGTCGCGCCGCCGGATCCGCTGGAGCCGATCCTGTCCCTAGTCCGGCTCGACCCTGTCCGGGTGGAGTCGCGGCGCATGGCCACCGAGTGGTTGCGTGCGGAACGCGGCGACCAGCTCCCGCAGCCGACGTTCCAGCTCAAGCCTCCGGCCACGTTCGTGGGGACGCAGCCCCGGGCGGGCGGTACCGCTTGACCAGTGACGACACGACCAGCCTCGCTCTGTCCCTGGAGACGCTGCGTCGTCTGGTCGAGGTGGGGTTCGCTCAAGTCAACGGCCAGATCGCGCTGGTACGGCAGGAGCTGGAGCAGGTCAACGACCAGCACGCCAAGCTCGCCCAGCGCGTCGAGCAGGACCGCATGACCGCTGACGTTCGCCATGCAGCGCTGGAGGCCCGCCTGGACAACATCGAACGGGAGGCCGTGACACGATCCCAGCTCGCTGACCGCACCCGGCAGATCATCGCCGTCGTGGGCGTGCTCGTCACCGTGGCCAGCGCGGTGATCGCGCTGATCGCATTGACGCGAGGCTGAACTACTTCCGTGCCTGGTTACGGTCGTGCGCAGCCTGGATGCGTCGTGCCGCGCCTGACGTGGCCAGGGCGCCGTCAGGGTGACGTGACGCGCTCCGCATCGCGCTGGCCTTCTCCTTCGCGGACGGGCCCTTGGCGCTACGTGCGCTCTTACCGCTGCTGTTGTTCGCCATAACCCGAGTATCCCTGTCCGGCCGCAACCAGAAAGGTGCCAGTGGCCTTGCTGGTGCTGCCCACCCGCGACGGCGTGCTCCTCGTGCCCGCCGTCCTTCCCATCCGCGTCAGCCACGACGAGCTGAAGATGACTGTCGCCGACTGGCTCGCCCTCAAGGAGATCACCATGCCCCAGCCCTCGCCCGAGCCGATCGATGTCCTCGACGGCCAGGATCCACTCCCGATGCCGCCGTTCGCCGACGCGAGCACGACCGTGCTCGACCCCAGCCAGGACGGGCTGCCCCAGGACCCCGGCAGCACCATCGACGACGAGGAGGAGGTGACCACGCATGACGGTTGACCGGCTGCCCATGACCTGCGACATCGTCCGCTATCGCGGCCAACATGGTCTCCAGGCTGTCCGAGCGGCAGTCGTGGTAGCCGACGTGCACACTCTCGACCCCGCCGGAGTGCGGTCGGGGACGGTCCCCGCGCTCGACAGCCCCGAGCATGTTCATCTGCTGGTGTTCACTCCTGGGGCGCGCGGCTCGTTCTGGGAGTTCAACGTGCCGCCCGGCGACGGACCCGGCGCGTGGCACTGGCCGCCGGAGCGCTCATGATAGCCAAGACGTCAGCGAAGCCCGCCGATCGGCTCCTGGCCGTCGTGCGCTCCCAGCTCGGGGAGACCGAGTCGCCGACCGGGTGGACGAAGTACGGCTCCTGGTGGGCGAAGCGGCACGACAAGTCGGCCGCCTGGGCGGTGGCCGCTTGGTGCGACATGTTCCTGGCCTGGTGTGCCGCGCAGGCCGGGCTCATCGCCGTCGTCGGGGATCACGCCTACACGCCGTCTCACGCCGCCTGGTTCAAGGACCGAGGCCAGTGGGGGCACACACCCCGGCGCGGCGCGATCGTGTTCTTCGACTGGGGCGGCACCCGCGACATCAAGGCGATCGACCACGTCGGCATCGTCGAGGCCGTCCGCGACGGTGGCCGGACCATCGTGACGATTGAGGGCAACACCGAGAACCGCGTCATGCGCCGAGTGCGCTCGCTGGCGAACGTGGCCGGGTTCGGCTACCCCGCCTACCTGCCCGAGCCGGCCACGCCGAAGCCTCCCGCCGCTCCGGCACTCACCTGGACGGAGACGATGATGAAGGAACTGCCCACGCTGCGGCGCGGCGACGGCAAGGACCCCAACGACCCGGCCCGGTGGGACGTCAAGACGGTCTTTTACCTGCTGCACGCCCGCGGCTTCGGCGTGGGCGGCGGCGTGGACGACACCGTGTTCGGCGCCGCGCTGGAGGACGCGGTTCGCTCCTTCCAGCGCCACGCCGGTCTCAAGGTGGACGGCGTGGTTGGGCCGAAGACGTGGCCCGCGCTCGTCCGCGTGTCCTAACACCGCGAGGAGTGATCATGCTCAGGTTCGTGTCCACCGTGCTCGCCGCCCTCGTCGCCGTGCTGCTCGCGGCCGGGCTCGGCGGAGCCGTCGCGCTGGCGGCGGCCGAGCCGAAGGCCCTCGGCTTCTGCGCCAAGCAGACCGGCGGCGCGCTCCGCCTGCTGGAGCCGAAGAACATCGCCAAGTCGCAGTGGGGCAAGTGCAAGTCCGGCGAGACCCGCGTGCAGCTCCCCACCACTGCGGCCAAGGGCCCCAAGGGCGACACCGGCCCGGCCGGACCGAAGGGCGACACCGGCGCCCCCGGCAAGGACGGCAAGGACGGGCGCAGCTTCGACGGCGCCCCCTTCACCATGACGTTCACCGGCAACGGCCCCTGGAAGTGCACCTGGAAGGCCGACACCGCCACGCTCGCCTGCGTCACCCCTTAACCCCTCTCGTTGGCGTGAACGCCAACAGATTGGAGACCTGCATGGTCAGCTCCACTGCGAAGAAGCTCACCATCCTGGGTCAGGAGCCCGCGGCGATCGCGTACATCCTCAACGCGCTGCTCGCGTTCCTCGTCACCATCCCGCAGCTCGGCCTCACCGAGGAGGCCGCGGGCTACGTGTCCACCATCGGGTCGGGTGTGCTCACGCTCATCGTGGCGTGGCAGACCCGGCCGTGGGTGATCTCGGCGCTGACGGGCGCCGTGTCCACGGTCCTCACCGGCGTCTCCCATTTCTGGCTGGTGCTCACCCCCGCGCAGACGGCGGCGTTCATCCTGCTGCTGTCCGCGGTGCTTGGCCTGGCCTTGCGCGGCCAGGTCAGCCCGAAGGCCGGGCCGGTTGCGCACGTGGTCGTCGTGGAGGAGAAGCTGCCATAAGTTCTTCAGTCGGCAGGTCGAAGCCCCGTCCACCTCCTATGGGAGGTGGACGGGGCTCGTTCGTGTTTCACGAGGTCAGTGTGTGGCTCGGGCTCTATTGCCAGATCGACTGGCCTTCAGGTACGACCGTCACACCGATCCGACCCCGCCTGACGTTCGTTCCACTTCACCCGCAGAAATGGATGATTCTCCACCATTGCCAGCCAGGACGGTCAAGATGCTGTGGGGCGGACGCCCGCTGGCCAAGGGGCTCAGCTGAACTTTGGAGCCTGTGCCGCTCTGCGCAAATTTTGTCACTCACTCGCCGTGCCGCGGGGTAAATCCGTGTCGTCCGGTCTCCTAGCGGACAACATGCCGCGCAGTACCTCCGTGGTGATGGTGGCCTGCTGGTTGGGCTCCAATCGCTCAATGCCATTAAGGAGACGCTCGGCCGCCAGATAGCGCGAGAACTCCAACGGCTGGTCGAAATAGGAACGCAGATGTGCCGCAGCGCTCTCCTGTGAGCGGACGAAGGTCCGACCGATGAAGGCAGCAAACGCCGCCGCTGTTGCGCCCAGCGCACCGGTGACGACGGCCCCCGTTGAGGTTTGGGCAGCGAGCGCTAAGATTGCGAAGACGACCAGAAGAAGAAACCCAACCGTCATGGCAATCTGCGCATTGCGAAACGACTGACGGGCCTGTCCGGTAGCGATCTCGTGGTAATAGTCCAGTCGTGCATGAGTGACCTTCCACAGCGCTGGCAGCGTCAACTCGTCTGCGACGATGAGCTCATTCTCAACACGCGAGAGATCGCGGCGGGCGGCCTCTTGAGCCTGGGCTGTACCAGATGCGGTCGGCTTGTGTCCTTGACGGACCCGATCGAGCGCTTTCATCCAGTCAGTGATTGCATCTTGAGAAAGATGAAGCGCCAGGAGGAGATTTCGAACGACGAACGGAGCAGGAAGATACTGGCCACTTGTAAGCGCATTTACATCCGTTCTACCGACATTTGCCGCCCTGGCGAGATCGTCCGTTGAGAGGCCACTGGAATTGCGGAGATTCCGAAACGCTTCGAAAAATTCATCGGAGTTCCGGATGCTACGAGGTTGGACACCTGCTGACGAAGATCTCTGTCGGGCGCCCTGGGCTGCCTCATGCGCTTCGCTCATACTTCTGTAATCGTGCGATCGCATCGTATCGCTACCTGTCAAGGTGGGTAGAAGTGGTAGGCGACCGATCCGTGCGTCTTGAATGTAGCCATCTGAAAGGTCCGAAAACTCAAATTCGGATGTCCGCTCACTAAGGAGAGGATCACAGTGCCATGCGCTCGTCGGTGAACCGTACACGGGCCGGATTGGCGACAATACGCAGCAGCTCGACCGCTCGGCCGCACTCATCCACGATGACCTGGTCGGCGGCCAGCACCCACGAGCCCGTGGCCAGCCTGAGCCGTGAGGGCTCATCACCAGTCGCGAGCCGGGCCCGCACCGTCCGGCGCGCGACCACTGCGGGGGCGTGGCCGGCGTGGGCCAGCGTCGCGTAGATCCCTCCCGGCACCGCACGCTCGGTCGCGATCGGCGTGCCCTCGACGACCTGCCGGGGGTAGATGGCTTCGTCCAGCCGAACCGGGACGTCGCCGGCGAACGCGGTCCGGGCCCGGGTGACGATGTCGGTGCCGGGCTCGATGCCGAGGAGCGCAGCCACGTCCTGGTTGGCGTGGCCGGGGGTGACGGAGTCGGTCACCATGCGTCCGTCGAGTCCGGCGAGCTTGCAGCACTCAGGCCAGGGGAGGGGGCCGTGGCCGGTGGGGTTGTGCAGCACCAGGTCCACGACGACGGGGCTGGGGTCTTGGACGATCATGCCGACTGCGGCGTTGCGGCGGATCAGCCCTTCCGCTTTGAGAATCTTGTACGCCTCTCGGAGGACGTTGTCGGAGCCGAGACCGTAGGAGCGCAGCAGGTCTCGACTGTGGGGAAGGGGCTGGCCTACGGGGTAGCTGCCGTTGAGGATCTTCTCGCGGAGGTCGTTGGCGACCTGCTGGTAGCGACGGACGGGCTTCTCGGCCATGCGGGCATGTTACGCGCGCAACATGCCGGATGTCTATCGGGTTCCGAGAACTACGCAGCAGAGATCAACTCGTTGAACGCCAGCGCCTGAGGCTGCTCGGCGCTCCCGCGATCTCGCGCGTCGTTCGTATGCGTCGGCTGAATGCTTAGAACTGGGTGTCCGGCTTTGCCTGAACACCAGAGTGTTGTTCGTCGTCTCTCCGTCCCACTATTCGCGCCGGACGGCATGGGGCCATCCCGGCGGAGGGAACGCACGCCGCATGGGATGTCCTCCTCGCTCTAGTCACCTTCCTCGCCGCGGCGGTCGTCTCCAACATCCAGAAGTTCTGGGGGATGTTCGTCTGCGCTGGCCTGGTCCTTCTGGCGAAATCCCAGGCCGGGCTCATCACCGACTGGTTCCGTTTGCGTGGGGCGCCGTCCGTGTGCGGCCTGGATGCGCTTGTTGTAGGCACTGTGCGGGTCGTGAAAGCCGATGGCGTCCTGGACTGGTTTCATGCTGAGCGGCCTCTTCTCGCCACGCACCACGTACCCGCACCGCTCAATGAGGAGTTGCAGAAGGACGGCGTAGTCGCCGCCCTCCTCAAGTGACCCGCGCCATCTGACGAACTGGGCGATCGTCTGGCGTAGTTCCTTGTCGCTGAGCCGGATCGCCAAGCGGCTGATCTCGTCGTTGATGGTGCCTTCTTCCTGCTCCATCTCGATCACCGATCGGCGATCTCGCCGCTGGTCGGGGGTTAGCGCCGATTGAAGGTTGTACGCTGATCGCAGCCGGTTGAAGATCATGATCAGCTCCTCGCTCGCTGCGGCTTCCGCTTCTTGCCGCCGCAGGCGGGCTTGATGCCGGGCCGCGTAGATGGTGCCGAGTATCCCGCCGACGATGGCGAGGAGGCCGCCGAGTGCCGTGCTGAGCAGCGTGATCCACCCTGATGTCATGTCTCACGATCCAACTGCATGGTCATCAGCGCCAGACCTTACTGCTTCTCAGCGGGCCAACACCGAGATCCTTAGCGCACGAGTGGAGGGTAGACCGCCCGAGACCTCTCTGGACGCTGGACTGGACTCAGGGCCGTCGCCACACCTCGGCGATCATCACGACATGTTGAACGGCTGCCACGACCGAGGCATGAAGTCTCGCATGGTGTTCCCTTCCGGTGACGTCCGCACCGGGTCGTAACCTCCACCCATGCGTAAACGCCACACCAGCCCCCCTTCGGCAAGGGGAAGGTCGAAGAGCTTGGGCAACTTAGCGAGAGGAACAGGTCCGCGGACTGTCCGGCCTTCCCAATGCCGCACGCGCTTCAGCAGGGCGCCGCGGTCGCAGAATGCCAGCCCAAAGAACGCGATCTTGAATTCTTTGGGGACTGTCATCGGCAAACGCCAAATTCCAGGATTTAAGCGGGTGAGGAACAGGTAGCCAAGGCGAAGCGCCCGCCCATTGGGTGTGGCGCCGAAGCAGAAGGCAATGAAGGACTCGCTGGCGTCCAAGGGGCGGGTCGTTCCATGCATGGTGAATCGGCGACCCTCCCACCACAGCGACGGCGGCCCAACTTCCACAGTGATCGGTACCTGCGATGCCTCTTGCCTCTCCTGGGCATCGCCCGGCAGCTTGTCCTCATGCGCTGCTTCTTCGCCGAACAGGGTGGCGTTGAGGTCGCGTTGGTCGGCCAGCGTGTTCTCCAGAAGGGTGAGCAGCGAGACAACGAGAGAAATGAAGGCGATCTCCTGCCCCTGTGGAACCAGCCGTCGAAGACCACTCAGTTTCGGCTGATCACGCAGCAACTGATCGATTGCCCCTGGCAGGTCATCGAGTTGACGCGCCAACCCTTCGATCCCGTCGGCAAGACGAAGCTTCTCTTCACGGTCAAGCTCAACACCTCCAGCGGCGGCACGGATGATTCGCAGCGTGGCCCTAATGGCTTCACTTCCACAGTGGAGCCCGCAGAACGGGCAGATCATGTCAACCGGCGGCAACGCCTGCGGCAGGTGCTCATCCGGATTTTGGGTGAAAGGGAGCGGATGTGAAGAAACATCAACTTCGGCATCAAAATGAGAGTGACAGCGCGTACAGATGATGGGCAGCTTCACGGGTCCTCCCACGTGCGGCGTGTATCGAGGGTAGGTTCTGCACTGCCTGATAGTCACCCTAAGGTCATCCTGATCAGGATCCTCTCGTGCGCGGCGGTAGGTAGAGCGCCCCGAGACCTCCCGGACTCGAAGCTCTCCTCGTTGTCGGGAACCCTCATCTGCCTCCGCGCGCACGCATGAGGACGGCTCGGCGACTCCTGTTCCAACGGCCCCGGCGATACAGCCCATCACACCGTCGAGCTTTCTCCCGCGCCTTCACTTCGGGGCCGGAGGGAGTCGCTGTCCCGCTGGAGGTCGAAGGCGGCAAACGCTCCGCGAGAACAGCCTCCTCACGGGTTACGGTCATCGCATGGAGATCATCACTGTGAAGGACTACTGGCCGGAGTACGGGACGATCGTCGTCCGCGACACCTGGGGGGAGGAAACGGTGGCGGAACCAGAGCTGCCTCTGCTCGGCGAGCACGACCTGGACGCGCAGCCCTCAGGCACGATCGCCAAGGCTGGCGCCGGGTGGTTACAGGCGTCGTCGCGGGACGGGCGTCACTGCGTGCACCTGGAGGCCCATGACGCTCCCCCGCCCCTGGATGACGGGTGGGACGACGTGGTGGAGACGCCGTACCAGGCCCGTACCGGAGCCGTCTATCTGACCAGCGTCATGAGTAGCGACCTCTACGTTGACATCCCGCTGGAACTCGGCGCTCCAGGCTTGTACCGGGTCCGCGTCGCTTGCCGCCACACGCCTCCTGAGATCCCCGGCTTCGAGGCGTCGGAGGGCGACCTGTGGCGAATGCAGTTCTGGCCGACCGCCCTGGAGCCGCCCCGCTGGCTGGCCCGCAGTCGGCCCGCCGTGCGTTCGGCCAGCACCGGCTGGCGGACGTGCCTCGGCCTGCCGGGTCAGGAGGTGCTGTCCGCCGTCCGGCTTGCGGCGGCCACCGGCGAAGCCACCGAGGACCGGATCGCCGCCGCCTACCAGCCGTGGTCCAGCGGCTCGGGCGACTGGAATTCCCCCATCGACGATCTGTCGCGCTTCGCCGCCCAGCTCGGTGTGCTCGCACCGGCCACCCGCCGGGACCTGCTCCCGCTCCTGGTGGCCGCAGGCGTGCTGATCACCGAGACGGCGGGCGGCGTGACCCGCTACCGCCTGGCCCCGGACCCGCCGCGAGCCGAGGAGGTGCTGGAACTGCCCGCCGACGAGGTCGCCATGATCCGGCAGCAGGACGCCCGCCAACGCCACACATCCTTCGCTGCCGACCTTGCCGCCCTCGCGGTGTGGAGCCCGGTCGGCGCCGTCACCGCGACTCCGGAAGAGCTCGCCGACCGGTTGCTGGCTACGGCCGAGGACATCCGCGACACCATCCGTTACGGCGTCGAATGCGCCCTGCTCAGGATCCCCGCGAACGCCACCTTCAACGCCCAACCTCGCTCACCGCAGCAACCTGACGTCGGCCGCGTCGCCACACCGGAAAAGCGCCTTGAAGGGTCGGTCTTCACGTCCCAGAGGTGGAAGGGCTAGATCGTTGATGTGAAATTCGCTGGTCGCCTGCGGACATAGGGAAGGGCGTCCAAGATCGGTTTGTGAAGACTGAGCTGGACGCCCTTCTGACCGCACTCTATGTCTATCTGGACGATCACGTGATGCCTTCGCGGGGACGGCCTCGCGGACGGGGCCGGCCGCCGGTGCTGACCTCGGCCGAGGCGGTGGAGGTGGCGGTGGCGCAGGTGCTGCTGCGATGCGATCAGGAGCGCTACTGGCTGCGGGTCGCGTCGGCCCGGATCGGTCATCTGTTCCCGCGGTTGCCGTCCCAGGCCGTCTACAACCGGCAGCTGCGAGAGCTGGGCCCGCAGATGTCGGCGGCGGCGTTGTGGCTGGCCCGCCAGGTCCCGACCTGGCACGAACCGCCGCGGCTGATGGACGGCACCCCGGTCCGGTGCGGCGCCTCGCGGGTGACGGTCAACCGCTCCAGCCTGGGCGAGATCGCCGGATACGGCATGGACAAGTCCCACCACGCCTTCTACTGGGGTGCCAAGCTGATGCTGATCACCACCGCCGACGGCGCGGTGACCGCCTTCAGCCTGGCCTGCCCCAAAGAGCTCGACGAACGCAAGCAGGCGCTGCACCTGCTGCACGTCACCCCGATCGCACCCGGGCCGTGCCCGATCGTGTGCGACAAGGGATTCGCCGGCGCCGGCTGCCCGTGAAGTGGCCGCCTGCCGCGCTGAGCAGAAATTTCGCCGGTGTGTCTTCCGACGGACCTTCCGCGCGAGCCCTACCCTGACTCACTATGAGCCAGGACCCCCACGGACTCGCGCCCAGTTGTCATCTCTCCGGGAGACGTTCCCGGGATACTTTCCGCCGAACGACGAACAGACGCGGGGCTTCCTGACGGCTGGGATGGTCGTCCTCGACTCGAACACTCTGCTCGATGCCTACAAGCTCACTGGCACGGCGCGAGCCGAGTTCTTTGCCGCTCTCCGTCTTCTCGGCGACAGGCTGTTCATCCCGCATCAGGTCGGCCTTGAGTTCATGCGGCAACGGGCCATCGTCATCAAGGCAGGCACGGCTTTTCCCGCAAGATTCAGGGAGGCCGCGAAGAAGCTGCACGGCGAAGTTCAGAGTCTCCAAGAGCATCGCCGTCTCCAAGGTGAGGACGTCAGAGGCATCAGAGATGCGATCGACGCTGCTGTTGAGGACATCCTCAGGCGTCATGCCGATCTGTACGACTTCGGTGTCTCGCTGGAGTCGAGCATCGAAAACGACGATCTGTTCAAGGAGATCGATCAGATTACGGCAGGTAAGGTCGGCCCTCCGTTCGCGAAGCCGGGGGAGATGGCGAAGATCGGAAACCAGCGGCTGAAGGATGAGGTGCCGCCTGGCTACGCTGATCGCGAGAAGAACTCTGATAAGGCTCTTGGAGACTTTTTCCTGTGGGAGCAGACGATTATCGAGGCGCGAGAGCGCAAGATTCAGGTTCTGATCGTTAGCAACGACGGCAAGGAGGACTGGATCCGTAAGGAGGACGGACGGGCGCGTGGTCCACGCCCTGAGCTGGTTGATGAGATGCTCGATCGAACTGGCCAGCCCTTCCATCTTGTGAATGTGAAGACGTTTCTGACCCATGCCAAGGCGCATCTACATGCGCAAGTCAGCGACTCCACCATCGAGGAAGCCGAATCCGTTCAGAAGCAGACCGACCAGGCGTCGACTGACAGTCTGCTGGAAGTCGTCACGCTCGAAAGCATGATCCATCTTTTGAGTGAGCCGGAGCGCGCTGCTGTCAAAGAGTTGATCCTCGAAACGGTCGGCCAGAGCAGGGCCTACCGGAACAGTGACGATGACCCTCGCGGCCCATGGATTTTCGCGGATTTGACTAGCGGGTCGGAACGAGCACAGGGTGCCGATTTTCAGTATCCCGTGACGTCTCCCTCCGGGCGGGTGTTCATGCCGTCACCACAACGAGGTTGGAAGGTTCTCCAGGAGAGATTCCTCGAGATGGATACGCAGGGACGAATCTACTGGGGAAAGAATGGTGATAGGCGTCCGGTGCTTAAGAAATTCCTACCGGATGTAGAGGCTCGCTTCTACTTCTGAGCGGGGATGGTGCTTCACGGGCGGATGAGCATGGAACTTACAGCGTAGCCTTGTGATATGAGCATCGCGCTGCGTCACCACTGCCGGCCACGCGGTGCCGCGGCGGAGGTGTTCGCTTGCCGCGCTCCCGAGGTGCTCCTCTCGGGCCCAGCCGGCACGGGCAAGTCGCGGGGCCGCGCTGGAGAAGCTGCACGCGATGATGCTGACCAACGCGGACGCCCGCGCCTGATCGTCCGCAAGACGTTCGTCTCGCTCGGTAGCACAGGCCTGGTGACGTGGCGGGAGGTCACCGCCGTGTCCATCGCCCGTCGGCCACGTCACCTGGTAGAGCATCACTGTCGACAGCAACTCACAGGTTATGAGTCCGTGGCTAGGTCGAGGGGTGTCGCGATGTGTCGCGGAATCAAGGTTCCGCTGGTTGGCGCCATGTGTCCTCGAGGGTGCGCTTGGGATTTCGCCCAGGATGGAGGTCGTGTGCGACTGTCGGTCTTCCTGCGGTCTCCCAAACTGGGATGGCAGGCGGGGGAACTGAGAGCCGCAGTCGCGCGTTGAGAAGGTACGCTATCTCGACATAGGTCGAAGACGACCCTCCCGGAGGTGCCATGGCCGCACCTATCCGCATGACCCGCACCACCAAAGACGTCCTGGAGATCCTCCAAGGCGCGGCTCTGCAGGGGCAAGCTACGTACGGGCTGGAGATTTGTAAGGCGACGGGCCTCGGTTCGGGCACCGTCTACCCGATCCTCTCGCGTCTTGAGCGCATCGGCTGGGTCCGTGCTTACTGGAGCGAAGACGAGGCGCGAGGCCCGCGCCGGCGAATGTACGAGCTCACAGGCGAGGGGCGCTCCCAGATCGCCGGATTCGCCACTCCTCCTGGGCTCCTCAACCGTCTCGGGTGGGTGCGATGACCTTCTGGCGCAAATTCAGCCACAAAGATCGTCTTGCGAATCTACTGCTGGAAGTGCAGGTGCGGGCCACGCTTGAGAGGCAAACGCTAGTTGGGATGAAGCCGCAGGTTACTGCGTGCGGGGATTATGCCGTACGCAAGTTGCTAGCAGAGCTAGAGGGCAACCGAAGCTGTTTGATAATGATGGGCAACATAGTCGTAATAAAGACTGATGATACGACCGCCGTCCAAGAGCTAACGCCTCCCGAGGTCGCTTTCGCCCAGACGATCTCCTCCATGGAGCCGACAAGGTTCCTCGCGGAGCTGGAAAGTTTCAGGGTGGGAGTCAAGCCTCAAATACTCCATTCCTCTACGGTCGATGGAAGCGACACCGCCTCACGAACACCCCCCGTAAGCGCGCGGCGGCTCGCGAAGATGGCTTCCTCAATCGCCGTCGAACCCGAACGTGACGAGGAATGGCGCAACGCCCTCCAGGACCTCGCCGCCACAGGCACCCAACGCGAAGTCATCTGCTTCGCCGCAGGCCTGCTGTACGCAGCCCTCCACTCGCGAGCCACCCATCTGGCGAGACGGGCCGGTGCCCCATGCGTCGCCTACCTGTGCTGGGTCCTGCGCTCCCAGATCCGCACGTGGGCGCCGCTCCTCGGTCTCAGCTTCTGGGGCGGTCTTGAGACCGCCGTTGACACGGGGCCGGGTGCGGGGATCGTCTTTATCCTCGTCACTGGGATCGCGTTCTTCGGGCTCGTTGAGTGGCTGCGGAAGCGGTTGGGTGTCCGAGTTGGGCGTCCCGACATTCCCTTGGAGTGATCTGTCGGCCGGTTGCCTATCCGCCCTCCGCTCCAGCCTTGTTGGTGCCGGTCGCGTTCGGCGCTGGCCCGATGCGGCAGAGTACCTCGGTGGCTATCGTGGCGCGCTGCTCAGGCACGCAGAGTCTGCATG
Organism: Nonomuraea sp. PA05; assembly: GCF_008086045.1. Lineage (GTDB taxonomy): Bacteria > Actinomycetota > Actinomycetes > Streptosporangiales > Streptosporangiaceae > Nonomuraea > Nonomuraea monospora. The sequence continues at coordinate 412,801 of NZ_VSEY01000001.1, forward strand.
AAGGCGGTGAAATGGGTCATGGGACTAATCTCACGCTTTTCGAAGACACACGCAGAACCGCCCGAGCTGCGCCCGCCGAGCTCGATGTGGTGGTGGATCCTCCCTGCGGCCCTACTGATCGGCGCTGCAGCCTGGGCCACTTCCGTCTGGCTGCTTCAGGACGTGGATAGGTTACCCATCGATAAGCAGATCTCGGCGCGTATCGAGGCTGCCCGTACCGCACTGGCTGCCGCGGCTGGCGTGGGTGCGGCGGTGACGCTGATGCTGGCCGTACGCCGCCAGCGGCACCAGGAACTGGCCACCGCGCACACCACCCATGACGCCGCCGAACGACGCACCACCGAGTTGTACACCAAGGCGGCCGACCAACTCGGCAGCGATCAGGCCCCAGTCCGCCTGGCCGGCCTGTACGCCCTGGAACGCCTCGGCGAGCACACTCCAGCGCTGCGGCAACGCGTCGTGGACGTCATATGCGCGTACCTGCGGATGCCGTTCGCGCCGCCTCCTGACGGGAGCGGCCGGGTCGAGCCCGCTGTGCCGCGCGCCGCCGTCGGCGGTGTCTCTGCGCCCGCAAGTCGCGATCCCCAGGAGGAGCGTCAGGTCCGACTGGCCGCTCAGCGCATCCTAGCCGACCACCTGCGCCATGAGGAGCCGCCCGTCCGCCACTGGTGGCAGCCCCGCGCCGTCCTTGACACCCGCCACTGGTCCGGTATCCGCCTCGACCTCACAGGCGCCACCCTGATGGACTTCGATCTGAGGCACTGCCGTGTCGGCGAGGCCAGCTTCGTCGGGGCGACCTTCACCGGCGACGCCAGATTCGTGAAGGCAACCATCATTGGCGATGCCGAGTTCGACCAGGCAACCTTCACCCGTTCTGCCGAGTTCGGCGGCGTGACGTTCACCGGCGACGCTAGATTCGGCAGGGTCACCTTCACCAGCGCCGCCGACTTCATCGGAGCGATCTTCACGCGCCACGCCGAGTTCGGCGGCGTGACCTTCACGGGCGACGCCGTGTTCAGCGGCGCGACCTTTTCCGGCGATGCTGAGTTCGATGAGGTGATCTTCTCCGGCTACGCCGGGTTCGGCGGCGCGGCCTTCGCTGGCGAAGCCCGGTTCCGCAGAGTGAACTTCACCGGCAATGCCCGGTTCGCCGGGGCGACCTTCACCCGTGATGCCCGGTTCGCCGGGGCGACCTTCAGCGGCTACGCCTGGTTCGGCAGGACGATCTTCACCCGCTACGTCGGTTTCGACGGGGCCACGGGATTGGAACGGGCGGAGCTGGATGGCGCGCGGGCGGCGCCAGCGCCAGATGTGCACCGGGAGTGGCCGCCGTGCTGGCGGGCGATGGACGGGACGGACGGATGGCAGACGCTCCGGTTGGCGGTCCCCGGTGCGGAGGGCGGGGCGGGGCTGAGCGGAGAGGCCGGGAGTTGACATGAGGTCTCCCATCAAGCAGCCCCGCTGCGGAAACGGCGACGGGCGCGTTATCGCGCTGGAATTATCCCGTCCTCTCCGAACCGGAACTCGGCACCGAGGCGGTGCCGACGAACAGCCCAGGACACCCCTCCGGGGGCTCATCGCACCGACCGAGCGGAGGATCGCCAGGTACGGCGCATCGTCAAGTGAGCGACCAGGGTCGGAACGGCCAATTCGCCAAACCGCACATGACCCTGGCTCTGGCACGTCGATAGTTTCGCCGATCTTGTCGGCGTCATGCACTTTCCGGCCCAGCCCGCCTATGCCGCCGTCGTGCCCGCAACGCCTTGACATCCTCATCCAGCCTGAATGCCGCGCTCCGGACCTTTGCCGTTGCCTTCTTCACGGCGTCGATCTCGTCCGGGGTGTTCCGCAACGCCAGCAGCGTTTCCTCAAGGTTCTGCATGGCCGCTGTCACGCGAGGGTCGTCGAGCATGCCTCAGGCTACGCCGCGATGGTAGGCGCATCATGGCTCTGCGAGGCGAGCGCCTCGCGCACGGGGATGATGCGGACACGCCTGCGGTTGATCACGTACCGGGTCGAGCATGTTGCCCATGGACCCGGAAGAAGTTAAGGACCGCCTGGCATCCGTGCGACTACAAGCCGCTCTTGAAGAGCACATCATGGCGACCGAGGAGGTGCCTCCGGAGGTGCGTCAGGCCGTGCAAGCGCTGTTTCCGCAGCGCCCACGTTCGGACAGCAGCCAGTGACAGCCTGAACCTCGGTGCCGCCGTCACCCGATCGCCTCCACAGACACCAGCAGAAAGGTGGCGCTCAACTCGGCAGGGATGATCACCGGCCGCCTGATCACGCGATGCGCATCGCCCAGGGGGACGCGCGGATCGCCGAGCTCGAACACGAACTCGGCATGCGCGAGCAGGACCGAGGGCGAGCCGCCCCCGGGGGATCGCCCGCCACACGGTCAGCGCCTCAACTGCAGCAGGCCGGCGAGCCCCCGAGCACCGCCCCGGCTTCGTACCCGTGCGCGACGAGCCCACCAGGCGACCCCAATAGTCACCAGGGCCACCACACCGTTCACGATCGCCGAGACGACCGCGAGTAACGAGATCTTCTAGCGGAGAGTGATCGGGCTCACCACGGCGAGCGTGGCGCGCATGATGGTCAGGCGATCATTACTCGGGGTGCGCCGAGCACCGCCGGGAGGGCGAGCGCGAGCACTAGCAGGGCGACGATGACCGCGACGAGCTTTGACCGCTGGGAGCGCTCGCCGATGTGCCAGTCGCCGACCCACCCCTTGCAGACCGCGCCGAAGGTGACCACCGCAGGGACCCCGCCGCACAGGCTGACGGCGAGTGCACCCAGCCGAGCCCGGCCCACCTCGACGTGACCGCGTTCACAGGCTCATCCCGATCCACATCGGGACGGCGACGCCGGTCACGACCTTCGGGTGCGTCGCGTTCCGCACCCTTTTGATCACTGAAGTCGCTCTTGTCGGGTGATCTTACAAAAGTTACGCTCTGTCCGTTTGATCAAGTGCTCCAGAGCCGCACGAGCCGGGATTCCTGCCGGGTGGGGTGGAGCGACGGCTGGCACCCCCCTGCGGGTGCCTCGTTGTGGTTCGGAGCGTGACGGCGTATGCGCCGGTGTTCGGCATGGAATCGTTCGGGCCGCCGCTGGTTAGGCGCGCGCATCGCGCTTTTGCTGGTGTTGCTGCCGGGCCTGGTGCAAGCCGCTGCTCTTCCTGCGGTGGCCGTTGCCCGGGATCTCACCACGGCGACCACGCAGGGCGCCTTGGATATTCCCCGGCAGCAGATGGGAGTGGGGCGGCAAGGACTGCCGTCGCTGGTCCCGGCGGAGACGACACGTGCTCCGGACAAGGCGCAGAGCGAGATCGCCTCCGGCAAGGTCCGGCTGCCGAGGCAGATGTCCGCTCCGGACGCGGCCCCACGGACGCAGAGCCGGCTGCGGGTGGAGCGCCAGCTGCCGTCCGGGACGGCGCGGGCCGAGGCCCAGGATGTGGCGGCGGCGGCCGGCCCGGCGGTCAAGGACATGTGGCCGTTGAACGGCGCGAGATCGGTGTCGGCGTCGCCGACGCTGCTGGCGCATGCTGAGGGCGGCAGCGCGCCGTACCGGTACGAATTCACCGTGTGTGAGGCGCCCGAGGAAGACGCCAAGGTGACCTACCAGTACGAATACGACCTGTGGTGCGTACGTCAGAAACCCGATGGGTCGTGGTACGTGCCGCCGTGGTCGGGACAGCTCGCGCCGGGAGTGAACAGCTGGAAAATCCCCGTGGGAGAGCTGGAGTGGGGGGCCACCTACGCGTGGAAGGTGACGGTCACCGACGCGGCCGGGGCCGAGGTGACCTCGGCGTATCGCACCTTCGTGACCGGTGTGCGGCAGCCGTTGATCGGTTCGCTGCTGGCCACCCGTGACCAGGGCGGGCAGGAGTTTCAGGCGGTGTCGGGCAACTACACCACGACGGTGGCCGACGCCTCGGTCGCCTCCGCTGGTCCGGCGTTGTCGGTGGTGCGGACATACAACAGCATGGACGCCCGCCGTGACGGCCTGTTCGGTGCCGGCTGGTCGACCCGGTTCGACATGCGTGTCGTCGCGGAGTCCGGCGCCAGCCTTCTGGTGACCTATCCCGACGGCCGCCGGCTGCGGTTCGCGCAGAAGGGGGACGGCACCTTCCAGCCTCCGCCGGGCATGCATGCCAGTCTGGCTGCGCTGCCGGGCGGGGGGTGGAAGCTGATGGACAAGACCTCCACCGTCTACCACTTCAATGCCCAGGGCCGGCTGACCCGCGTGGTGGACGCGCGGGGACGGGCCCAGGAGCTCGCCTACGGCAGCGACGGCAAGCTGGCCACGGTCACGGGCGCGGGCGGCAGGTCGCTGACGTTCGTCTGGAACGGCGCCCATGTCGGCAGCGTGTCCACCGACGCCGTCGATGGCGCGCCGTTGACGTGGACCTACACCTATGACGGGGACAAGCTCGCCACCGCCTGCAGCCCCGGCCTGGCGCCGAAGTGCACCACCTACGGCTACAGCACCGGCTCGCAATATCGAGGCCTGGTCCAAGACGACGAGCCGCTGGGTTACTGGCGGCTGGGCGATCCCTACACGGCGCCCGCTCCGACCCCGACGCCCACCAATCCGATGTGCGAGATCAATCCCATCCTCTGCGGTCCGCAGGAACCGGCGCAGATCCGCGATCTGGGGTGGGGAGCCGGGCCCGCCGGCTACAGCGGGCTGACGCTGCAGCAGCCAGGCGCGCTGGCCGGTACGACGGACACGGCGGCCGGCTTCACCGGCGAGTCCTCCATGGAGTTGCCGGACAGCGTCATGGCCCGCCTGCAAGATCAGCTGTCGCTGGAGCTGTGGTTCAAGACCACCTCTTCGGGCGTCCTGGCCTACACCGCCGCGCAGCGGCCTCCCTCGGTGCCCAGCCTGGCCCCTGCGGGGACGCCGGTGTTGTACGTCGGCACCGACGGCAAACTGCGTGGCCAGTTCCGTACCCTCACCTCCACCGGGGTGGAGATCGCCACCCCCATCACCTCACCCGCGGCGGTGAACAACGGCCAATGGCATCACGCGGTGCTGAGCGGCGCGGGCAACAGCCAGACGCTCTACCTGGACGGGGCCGCGGTCGGTTCCCTGACTGGCAAGATCGACCACAACTGGATGGCCTACACCTCCATCGGCCACGGCCTCACGAATCCCGGCTGGCCGGCCAGCAAGCCGTTGGGCTCGGGCGACTACTTCTTCACCCGGTGGGGGTTCGTCGGCCACATCGACGAGGTCTCCCTCTACGATCGCGCGCTCGGCGCCGCAGACGTGGGCACGCACTATACGGCCCGAGTCGCCGCTCCGCACCTGCTGTCGAAGATCACTCTTCCGTCGGGCCGGATCTGGGCGGACAACACCTACGACGCCGGCAAGGATCGGCTGCTGACCCACACCGACGAACACGGCGGCCTGTGGAAGATCGCCGAGCCGAGCCGGATCGACCGTGAGACCGGCTCCTCCGTCGTCACGGTGACCGACCCGGCCGGCAAGGACAGCACGTTCGAGCACGATGCCTGGCGCGGCTACCGCACCATCGCCCACACCGATCAGGCCGGATTCAAGACCACCGTGGAGTACGACGCCAGAGGCTTCCCCCTGCTGGTCAAGGATCCGAACGGTGTGGTCACCCTGACCGGCCACGATGACCGTGGCAACCTGCGGTACTCCGTGCAATGCCGGGCCGACAACGCCGAAGGGCTGCCCCTGGCTTGCTTCGGCTTCCCCTCTCCCGGCGAGCCTGCCGCGTTCAACCACCGGTGGTGGAGCTTCCACGTCAACGACGACGACCCGTTCGACCCGCGCAACGACCGGCTGACCGCTTTCCGTGACGGCCGTTCGTCCTCGGGCACCGACAACACCTACGCCACCACCTACGAGTACAACTCCTACGGCGAGCAGACCAAACAGACCACCCCGGCCACCCTCGACTTCCCCAACGGCCGCTCGGCCACGGTCACCTACACCGACGGCACCGAGCCCGCGGTCGGCGGCGGCACCACCCCGGCCGGGCTGATCAAGACACGCTCCGACGCCAAGAACAACACCACCACGTTCGGCTACAGCGCGGCCGGAGATCTCGCCGAGCAGATCGACCCGAACGGGCTGATCACCAAGCGGGAACACGATGCTCTGGGGCGTCTGATCAGCCAGACGCAAATCTCCGACGCCCAGCCCACGGGGGTGAAGACCACCTTCACCTACGACGGCACGGGACGGCTGGCCACCCAGACATCGCCAGGGGTGAAGAACGAAATCACCGACGTCACGCACACCGCCCAGACCAGCTACACCTACGACCCGGACGGCAACACGCTCACCGCGACGACCAAGGACCTGACCGGCGGCGACGCGGAACGGCAGAGCGTCTACACCTACGACGCCTACGGCCACGAGGAGACCACCACCGACGCCGAAGGCGGCGTCGTCCGCACCACCTGGAACAAGCTGGGCCTGCAAGACACCGTCACCGATCAGGTGGGCGCGGTGTTCGGCTACGCCTACACCGAGCGCGGGCAACTGGCCGCCCGGACGCTGAAGAACTGGACCGGCAGCCCGGTCAGCCCGCAACCGGCCGCAGAGATCACGCTGGAGTCGTACTCCTACGACCCTGCCGGCCGACTCGCGGCCCAAGTCGATGCGATGGGCCGCAAGACCTCCTACCAGTACTACGACCACGGCCTGCCCTACCGAGTGATCGGTGACGACGTCAAGCTCAACGGCTCGACCACACCCACCGACGTGGTGCTGCAGGAGAACACTTACGACGCGGCCGACAATCTCACCAAGCAGGTGCACGGCGGTGGTATCACCGCCACCGAGTACGTCTATGACGCCGCTGGCCGGCTCAGCTCGGCCACCCTCGATCCGGCCAAGCTGCAGCGCAAGACGGTTTTCGAGTACGACGCCAACGACCAGACGGTCAAGGAGACCTACACCGGTGCGGCGGGCGGTACGCGTGCGGAGAGCGTCAGTTACGGCTACAACGCGGCCGGGGTGCTGACCCGGCAGACGGTCGAGAACGGCGACGAGGACCTCACCACCACCTGGGCGGTGGACGATCGCGGCCTGGCCGTCTCCACCACGGACCCGCGGGGCAACGCCGCGGGCGCCACCGCCGCCGACTACACCACCACCAACAGCTACGACGCGCTCGGCCGCCTGATTGAGATCAAGGCCCCCACCGTCGCCATCGAGAAGGCCGGCAACGCGCAGCAGGGCCGCCCCACCACCCGGATCGGCTACAACAACGCGGGCTGGCAGACCCACGTCATCGACCCGGAGGGCCGCCTTGCCACCACCGGCTTCGACCGGATGGGCCGCCGCACCTCGCTGACCGCCATGCCGTACACGCCGCCCGGCGGCACCCAGGTCACCCCTACGATGGGCTACGGCTACGATGCCGCAGGCCGCCTGACCACGGTCACCGACCCGCGCGGGCAGGTCGCCACGACCGAGTACGACGCGCTGGGCAACCCGGTCCGGGTGACCGACCCGCCCGCCGCCGCAGGTCAGCCCGCCGGTCAGTGGATCTCGGAGTACAACCGGGTCGGCGAGCAGTTGACCGCGATCGATCCGACCGGCGCGCGTGTCCAGGCCACCTACGACGACCTGGGCCGCCAGATCACCCAGACGGTGATCGAACGCAAGCCCGCCAGCGCCGCGTACGTCACCACCCTGACCTACAACGACGCCGGTTACCTCACCAAGGAAGTGCTACCGGGTAACAAGACCACCGACTTCGTCGTGAACGCAGCTGGCGAGGTCGAATCGGTCACCGACCCGGCCCGGGAGATCACCAAGTACAGCTACGACGCGCTCGGCCGCCCCGCCAAGACCACCGATCCGCTCGACAACGCCATGGTCGGCGAGTACGACCTGGCGGGCCGCCTGACCAGCGTGAAAAGCCTGGACAAGAACGGAGCAACGGTCCGCACGGTCGGCCTGGGCTACGACGCCGCGGGCAACGCCACCCGCTACACCTCCGGCGAGGGCCACGTCACCCGCCGCAGCTACGACGCCACCGACCTGCTGACCGAGCTCGTCGAACCGGTCTCCGACAGCGAGCAGATCACCACGAGTTTCGGCTACGACGCCACCGGCGCCCGCACCCGCCTCACCGACGGCCGCGGCAACGCCACCTGGACCGGCTACAACACCCTCGGCCTGATCGACACCTTGACCGAGCCGGCCACCACCGCCCACCCCGCTCTGGCCGACCGCACCTGGACCCACGTCTACGACGTGGCCGGCAACGAGACCGCGTTGATCCAGCCCGGCGGCGTCCGCCACGACAAGCAGTACGACAACCTCAACCGCCTCACCAAGGTCAGCGGATCCGGGGCCGGGATCGTCGCCGACGACAAGACCTACAGCTACGACCTGGCCGACCGCCCTACCACGGTCAGCGGCAACACCCTCGAATACAACGACCGTAGCCTGCTGACCAAGCTCACCACCCCGACCGGGACCAGCACGGCCTACGCCTACGACGCGCTCGGCAACCCCACGCAGCGTATCGACGTCACCGGTACCACCACCTACACCTGGGACGCCGACAGCCGGCTCAAGACTGTCGCCGATCCGGTCAGCGGACGCACCAACACCTACGACTACGACAAGGCCGACCGGCTCACCACCATCACCTCCGCCAACCCGGCCAACACGCAGGCCTTCACCTACGACGCCCTCGACCGCGTCGAGACGCACACGCTGAAGAACAGCAGCGGCGGCCAACTGTCGAAGATCACTTACGGGTGGGACAAGGACGACAACCTCACCAGCAAGGCCACCGAAGGCCTCGCCGGAGCGGGCAGCAACACCTACGGCTACGACCACGCCGGCCGGCTCACCTCCTGGACCGGCCCCGACGGCACCACCACCGCCTACGGGTGGGACGCCGCCGGCAACCGCACCAAGGCTGGCGACAAGACCTTCACCTATGACGAACGCAACCGTCTGCTTGAAGGTGACGGCAGCAACTACACCTACACCCCGCGCGGCACCCTCGCCACCCAGACCAAGAACGGCAACACCCGCACGCTCACCTTCGACGCCTTCGATCGGCTGATCAACGACGGCGACGCCACTTACACCTACGACGCTTTCGACCGCATGCTCACCCGCCAGAAGAACGGCGGCACCCAGCGGTTCGCCTACGCAGGCCTCGACAACGACATCATCGCCATCACCGACCAGGCCGGCGCCGTGCAATCCAGCTACGGACGCGACCCCTTCGGCGGCCTGATCAGCGTCAAGGAAGGCGCCGCCCCCGCCACGGGGGCGCTCACCGACCTGCACCAGGACCTGGTCGGCACCTTCACCGGCACCGCCCTGTCCAGCACCACCACCTACAACCCTTTCGGCGAAGTCACCGCCCAAACCGGCACCGAACCGACGCTGGGCTACCAGGGCGAGTACACCGACCCGGACACCGGCAAGGTCAACATGCACGCCCGCTGGTACCAGCCCGGCACCGGCGCCTTCACCAGTCGCGACACCTGGACGCTAGAACCGAGCCCCTCTGCAAGGATGAACCGCTACAGCTACGGACAAGCCACCCCTCTGACCTACGCCGACCCCTCCGGGCACCGCCCTGATCCGGTAGAGGATCTTTGGTGCCAATACAAATTTGGTGCCTCCTGCGTCTCAGATGATGGCCCGTGGGGTGACTGCAAAGACCAATACGGCAATACGGGACCGTGTGGTGGCTCTAGCGGGAGCGGCGGTGGGCCCGATAAAGACAAGGGCAAGGATGGCCATGGAGGATCGGGCAAGGGGAAAAGCTCGCATCCTAATGCCTCGTCAACACCAAATGCAGCTCCGAAGCCTCCGCCCGTGTATAACCCCCCACCCGTTGCTCATCCGACGGGTGGAGGGCCCAAGGAAGATCCATGCGCGGTGCTATGCTATGTCCCAGTCGATCGACCTAATTGTGGCAAGAAATGCATGGTGGAGCCTCGGCCGGCTGCGGATGACGAGGAACCCCGTACCCCCATTATCCCTATCGGCGATGGAGACCTCGCTCCTCTAGAGGGATTCGACCCTAATGACGGCGCTGATTTCGTTCCGACTCGCGACCGGCCCACAACGGAGCCGGTGGCTGACACTGAACCGGCTCCTGCGCCCGATCCGGGAGACCCGCCTCCTGGGGGAGGGCCAGAGCCTGACTGTGCGCCTTTCAAGGAGAACTATCTAGATCCCCGCGATGGTCGTCCCACTGGCGGAGTGGCTCGGTTCTGCAATAGATCTGACCTGGACGGCGGATCGGATGCGTCGGTGGACCCTAAGTATTGGCCGAGCGCGAATCCGAAACTACCGAATTCGGGAGCATATACTTATAATAGATGTCACATTATAGCTAACAAAATGGGAGGGACGGGTAAGGAGGCGAAGAATCTTGTCCCATGCCTCTCCGTGGTGAACAATGGCCCAATGAAGAGCAGGGAGAGGCGTGTCATCAACGAGGTTAAAAAGGCCAACGGAAGAGGTGTTGTAGATTATCGAGTGACTGTCTTCTATAAGGGCCAGAATAAAATGCCGGATCGGTTCCGCATGGAAGCGTCATTGGACGGCGTGGGTTTCCTCGACGATTGCGTTCATAATGACATGAGTAAAACTGTGACAAGCGGGAGCACTTGTATATAAGCTCACGGCGTGGCCGAGCCGCCTTGATCATTGATGCGGGAAGCCGTGGGTCAGGACGGGTGAGGATGTCGCGAGTCCAGGGCCATCGGGCGGCCAGACGCGGGTGCACGCGTCGGTCGCCTCAGACTACGGCGTCAGTGGGGGTGATCGATGTCGGCCTCGACCACGGTGGTATCGATGCGCAGTTCGCATCCGCGCAGCAGCAGCCTGTCTTCGGCGAGCTTTCCCGCCAGCGCGGTGTTGAGCTGCTCGAACACCTCGGCCACGCCCGTCGGCCCTTACTAGAGCGTCGGTCATGTAGTTCTGATGGGATGTGTGGTAGCTCTTCCTGATCGCGTCTTTGGTCGGGATCAGGGAGAGGATCCGTGATTCATGCGTCCCAGAACGTGGCAACCGCCGGTGGAGCCGTCCCAGGCCGAGCAGACCATCCTGAAGGCGATCCGGCGGGCCAAGCTGTTCGTCTTCCTGCGCCTGCACCGGCACGAGCTGTTCGACGAGGCCTTCCAGGAGGAGCTGGCCGGCCTGTATGAGGATGCGGCCAAGGGACATCCGCCGGTGCCGCCCGCGCAACTGGCGCTGGCGGTGATCCTGCAGGCCTATGCCGGGGTGTCCGATGACGAGGTGATCGAGGCCACCGTGATGGACCGGCGCTGGCAGCTGGTGCTGGACTGCCTGGACGCCGAGCGGCCGCCGTTCGCCAAGGGCACCCTGGTCGGCTTCCGGCGGCGGCTGATCGCGGCGAACGCCGATCGGCGGCTGATCGAGCGGACCATCGAGATCGCCTCGGCGACCGGGGCGTTCGGGCCGCGGGCGTTACGCGCCGCGCTGGACTCCAGCCCGCTGTGGGGTGCCGGACGGGTGGAGGACACCTGGAATCTGATGGGACATGCCCTGCGTAAAGCCGTGGGCATGATCGCGCGCCGGCAGGGGCGGGGGCCGGCGGACAACAGTGCGCAGGAGGCGATCGGCCGGGTCGCGCAAGCGGCGGGGGCGCCGCAGCTGGCCGCCTCCAGCCTGAAGGCCGCCCTCGATGCCGACTGGGACGACCCGGCCGCCCGCGCCCAGGCCCTGTCGGTGGTGCTGGACTGCCTGAACGCGGTGGAGGCGTTCCTCGCCGCGCAACCGGCCGGGCCGGCCGTCGAGCAGGCGGCGGCCTGTGTGGCCGTCGCCGCGCAGGTCCGCGACCAGGACGTCACCTTCGATGACGGCGACAGCCCGGCCCTGAACCGGGGCGTGGCCAGGGACCGTCGCATCAGCGTCGAAGACGGCCAGATGCGCCACGGCCGCAAGTCCCGCTCAACCTTGTTCGACGGCTACAAGCGGCATGTGCTGACCGATCTGGACAGCGGCCTGGTCGCCGCGGTCGGTCTCACCCCGGCCAACATCCCGAGGCGGCCGTCACCGACGATATCGCCGCCGACCTGGCCGCCCAGCACGCCACCCTGGCCGAACTGCACATCGACCGCGCCTACCTGGCCTCCCACCTGGTCCGCCAGCGCGACCCCGGCCTGGAGATCTTCTGCAGGGCCTGGCGGGTCCGCGCACCCGGCGACCGGCTCGCCAAGACCGCGTTCACCCTGGACTTCGCCACCGGGCAGCTGACCTGCCCCACCAGGTGAGCATGCCGTTCCAGCCAGGCCGCACGGTGCACTTCCCCGCCCAGACCTGCGCCGCCTGCCCGCTACGCGAACGCTGCACCACCAGCAGCCGGGGCCGCAGCGTGAGCATCCACCCCGACGAACCCCTGCTGGCCGAACTCCGCGAACGCCAGCTCACCCCAGCAGGCCGCGCCCAGCTCCGCCAGCGCGTCGCGGTCGAACACACCCTGGCCCACATCGGCCGCTGGCAACACCGCCGCGCCCGCTACCACGGCACCCGAAAGAACCTGTTCGACCTACGACGCACCGCCGTCGTCCACAACCTCCACGTCATCGCCCGACAGCAAGACGGCTACCGCCTCACCGTCTGACAACTACATGACCGGCTCTCTAGCAGAACGGACGCAAGTTAGTCGGAAGGACGACACGGACGCTGCGGAATGAGATGACCTCGGGAAGGGTGTGCAGTCTCCCGAGGTCCTTTACTTGATTAAGTTTCACTACCGGGCTGCAGCCGCTGCTGTGCGATGTCGGAAATCGCTGGTTTTTGCTATTGGATGGTGAAGCGGTAGCCGTGATCAGGAGAGTGGGGGCAGACGAAGAGGTAAAGAGCCCCGTAGCGTCCGAGCTCAAGTGTCGTGGGTTCGTGAGCTTCCTCGTAGCTGACAGTTCCCGGCTCCAGATGACGTTCCTCTAGAGGCTGCCAGCGAAGTCGGCTCTCGCTGTCCCATTCCTTGCTGGCGAATGCCATGAGAAACTTTGTCTCTGCACCGCAGACATGGCAAGGCAGCTCGTATTTGTCGGTGAGATGCCAGGACTCCCACCCGCCGATTTTGCAGCCCGGTGCGACTGAAAGGAGGGATTGATACATGACGCCAGCTTCGTTATCCCACCTCTTCAAGGCCGCCTGGAGTTGCTGTGGGAGTGTCGCTGAGTGAGGGTATTCGGTGACCCGCTCTAGGTTTAGTAAGCAAGGACGCGGCAGATAATACTCAAGACTGAGTTCGCTGGCGGGAGCGTCTGGTGGGCTGTCCGGAGTCTCATGGTGTCGCATCGGGGGATCATCGAGGTAGCCCGTGAGGTCTGATATGCGGCGCCAGATCAGCTGGAGAAACGGCACATGGTTATCTTCCAGGAGATGTTCATTGGGGCACCACAGTACTTGCAACAGATCAGTGCCGTTGGGGAAAGTGATCTCGGGTATGTTGCGCGCGTAGAGTTGCGCGACTCCCACCATCGGCACCGGGCTTTCAGGAATGCGATGCTTCCAATCGTCATCAGGTAGTGCGATCGTCCGGTCGCACGTTGGCCATGGCTCATCAGCGGGCCAGATCAGTGGCCCTCCGATGTGGCTATCGTGAATGTTCGGTTCGCCAGGACGTGGGTGAAGACGAACGGCTGTTCTTGCGTATGCCTTCATGGTGGGGAACAGCTCAGCGATGTTATAGGGAGGGCTGGAAGAGGTGCGTGTCATAGAACGCAAGACTAGCTGACCAGTGGTGCTCTTGGGATGCCAAGTACGTGACTCTCAGTGACCCCTTTTCATCCTCAGGACGCCTGAGCAACGCGGTGGTTCTGCAGGACGGCGATGGCCTTGCAGAGGTGGCCAGCCTTGGACGGGCTGCAGCGTAGCTTGCGGAGGATCTTCCAGCTCTTCAGCTGCGCGTTCGCGCGTTCGCCGGGGCCGCGAAGGCGGGCGTGGGCGCGGTTGGCCTGCTTCTGGGATTCGGGTTTCTTCTTGCCCTTGTACGGGGTGCGGACGGGGCCTCCGGCACCTTGATACGCCTTGTCGGCCAGGGTGATGATGCCCGCACGTTCGAGCGCGCGCAGGATGCCCCAGATGCGGGCAGCGCTCAGGTCGTGCGCCTTGCCCGGCAGCGCCCCCGAGGTCCACAGGATCGTCCCGTCCGGTGATGCGAGTACCTGCACGTTCATCCCGTGCACGCGGTGTTTGCCGGAGAAGTAGGGCCGGTCGGCGGCGATGCGGTCGATGTGGATCAGGGTGCCGTCCAGCACCAGGTAGTGCAGCCCGTCCCGTTTGGCCTTGCGCAGCGCCTGGCCGAGCTTGGGCGAGCGGGCCGACAGCAGCATCACCGTCTCCTCCACATACCGCCACGCGGTCGCCGTCGATACCCCGAACCCAGCCCCGAGCTCGGTGAATGTCTCGCCCTTGCGCAGGTGGACCAGCACCAGCAATGCCTGCCGGCCGGGGTTCAGCCGCCGCCAGAGCGACCCGATCGCCTTCCGATGGCGTCGGATCATCCCGGCGACGTACTTCAGCGTCTGAGGCGACAAATCGACGGCAGCACGGTAGAACAGCACCTGAAGCTCCTGGTTGCGACGGTGTGGATTGTGGTGATCAATCCGTCTACCAGGAGCTTCTTCATGTCACCGGCCGAACACCGGCATCGCGATCATGCCGTGACCAGGGCAGCCGCCACGGAGCCTGTAGGGTCGGGAGCTGGCGCGGTGGCGTCTCCTGGCGGTAGGGCTCGGAGCCTGTCTTCCGCCGGTTTCCCGGTCGGCTGTGCTCTCCCCGATGACCATGGCCAGGTTCGTGGCTCCGTTTCCAGCTCCCGCCCGTCGAACCGTGCATGCGGTTCTCCCGCACACGGCTCACCGACGTCGTTCACCGCCGGCATTCGGTCTTTCCCGCCAGGGCTTACCAGCCCTGGGTGCGACGACGATTCCATACAAGCTGATCAGTCCCAGATCGGCCGGTTGGGAGCGGGTCAGCACCCACCAACCGAACGCCATGCTGCGGCGGTGACGCCGTCGTATGAAGTGCGCCAGCCGCATCTGGGCGTATCGTCTGATCTTGCTGAGGCGCTGGGCTGAGTGTCCGTAACGGAAATACCCGGCCCAGCCGCGCAGGAAGTCGTTCAGGTCCTGCACGATCGCCTCCGGCCACAACAGCATCCGACGCCGGGCGGTGATCTCCCGGATCCGGTCCCGGGCGCGCTGCATGGCCTTGTCCGCGGGCCAGCGGGCGAGGAACACAAAAGGTCGTTTCCCGTTGAGGCCTCTGGATCTGACGAGCCGATGATGAAAGCCCAGAAAGTCCAGGCCTTCCCCGCCGACCTCCAGATGGACGATGCGCGTCTTGGCCGCCTTGGGCTCCAACCCCAGCTCGGCCAGCAGCTGGGTCAAGCGGGCCAGCGCCCGCATGGCCTGACTGCGTGACCAGCACATCGCGATCAGATCGTCGGCATACCGGACCAGCGTCCCGTCTGCTTGGTCCCATGCCCGGTCCAGCCGGTGCAGATAGACGTTGCAGAGGACGGGGCTGACCACCCCGCCCTGCGGGCTGCCGGTGACCTCACGTCGCACCTGCCCCTCCTGCATCACCCCGGCGCGCAGGATCTGTCGCAGGAGCTTCAGCAGGGACTGGTCGCAGATGCGTTCCTCGATCGCTCGCATCAACTCCTGATGCGGAATCGCCGAGAAACAATCGGCGATATCCGTCTCGACCACCCACCGGCGCCCTTTCGCCTGCTCATCCACAAGCACTTGCAGGGCGTCGTGCGCCGACCGCCTCGGGCGGAACCCGAACGAGCAGCCGAGCATGTCCGCCTCAAAGACCGGTTCGAACACGATCTTTACGGCGGCCTGCACGACCCGATCCCGAACCGCCGGGATCGACAACGGCCGATACTCGTCCCTGACTCCCGGCTTGGGAATCAGCACCCGGCGAGCGGGCAATGGACGGTATCGCCCCTCCCGGAGTTCAGCAGCCAGTTCATCGAGCAGCCGGGCGACCCCGTACTCCTCGACCTGGCTCAGGGTGGTCTTGTCGATGCCGGGTGCGCCGTTGTTCGCTCGCACCATGACCCACGCGCGCGCCAGGACGTCTCTGCGATAGACCTTGTCCATCAGCGCGTGGAACCTGCGTCCGGGATCGGCCTTGGCCGCCCGGTAGAGCGCATGCTGCAAGGCACGGACCGGATCACGCGGACGCGATCCCGAAGCGGTGGGACTAGCCGGAACGGCACTCACCGGGCCTCCTCCATACAGACACTGCGCATCGACGAAGTAGTGGCCCTTCCCTCACCGCCGGTTGTGTTGTCCGGTCGGCTCAAGCAGTACTACGGCCACCTCCGACGCCCACCCGGCTCACCACCCACTTCCCGAGATCATCGGTTATAGGGCGCGTTACTCCAATGACATGATTCCGCAGGTCACCGGGCCGGGGAGGGCCTCCCCAGTTCCCGCCGTCACTATCGATGCGTTCCGCGCCCCATACGCCGGGGAGTCCTTGACGGCTGCACATCCAGGATCTTCACCGCGTCCATGGCCTTCGCCCCGATTTCGAGAGGCTCGGCACTCCCTCGTCCCGCCCGAAGGGCGGGCTGAGTAACGACGCCGCAGGCTTCGCTTCATGCTACGGACCGCACCATCGCTCCCCCATCAGGGCCTTTGACGCTGGGCTTCGACCCCGCCCGTTTCCAGACGAAACCGCCAGCCTGCTACCGGGCCTCCTGGCAGCTACCCGGACCGGACTTTCACCGGCAAGCGACGACGAGCTTACGAACAACAAGATCCACCGCTACGTCACGGCTTCACCTCCTGCTCTGCTGGGCGCACGAAAAAGGTTCAGTCCGTCTATTCACCAGCATTGCGCTGCTAGTGACGGCCAGGTCGCCGATAGGACGCGGCCATCTCATGTGCCCATGCCTGGACTCCGCTGTTGTCGGACTCGAAACCCATGGACAGCGCGGCCTGCCGAGTCGCTTCGGCGGCGCGCTCGTCGCCGTTGTCGGCCTCCACACAACCCACCAGCAGCGCGAGCCACCCGGCGAGGCTCAGCTGCGGTGCTGCGCGAGGGTGAGCCGATGGTCAAGCAGCGTGGTCAGTCGCGCGAACCACCGGCGGCCCTCAACGAGAAGCTGTCCGGCGGCCACGTGCGGGTAGTCGCAGCAGAGCTGATCCACGGTGATGTGGAGGCCGTCGATCGTGGCGTCATCAACAGTCGAGGCCCGCAACCGGGTGACGATCTTCAGCGTGTCGAGCTCGGCCGCCGACGCGTCCCGTCCGTGGTCACGTGCGCTGAGGGGGAACATCGCGGAGGTCACCGTCCCGAGCGTGGCCCGGGATCATCGGTGCACGGGTGGACTTTGAAACGATCTGAACCGCACTCTCTGGTGGGTCCGTCCTGTAGTGGTTACTTGTGACGAGCGAAATCATGCAGCGGTGACTTCCGAGCGGGCCAAGTAGGCGGCAGCCCGTCGTACGTGACCATCACGCGAGTCGGGTCGATGACCATGCGCAGCCACTCCATCCGGCGGCCCTGCTGGTCTCGGGTGAGCCGATCCAGGGTGAGGACGGGGAAGCCGGTCATGAGCGTGAGCTCGGCCGCTTCTTCGGCGGCGGCTGGCCGGGCGGACAGGTGCTCGTCCGCGCTCGCAGGGGTGATGCCGGCGGCGCGCATGGCGTCGTAGACGCCGCTGATGGTCTTGCCCTGGCTGGCGAGCGGTGTGCCCTCGACGAGATGGGCGGGATAGTAGGCGGTGTGTACCTGGCAGGTGCTGCCGTCGAGGGTGGCGTGCCGGGAATGGCGGAGTACCGTGTCACCTTCGGTGAGGCCGAGTGCGTTGGCGACGTCGGCGTCGGCGGGTTCGTGGGCGACTTCGACGGTCACCATGGAGCCGGTCGCGCCGGCCTGCTGGCACGCGTTTTTCCACGCGCCGAGCTGTCCTTCGGGTTCGATGATGGCTGGGTAGCGCAGAAGGGGAACGCGGACGGGCCGCCAGTCGAGGACGAAGGTGCCTTGGCCACGTACTCCGGTGACGAGGCGTTCGCCTTGGAGCTGGTTGAGGGCGGCGGTCATGGTGGCGCGGGCCACGCCGTACTCGTCGCAGAGTTCGGTCTGGGTGGGCAGCGCCGTGCCAGGTGGCCATTCGCCTTGCTTGACGCGCCGTCGTAGGTCGGCGGCGATCTGTCCGTACTGGGTGGGCACGGTGGTGGTCTCTCCCGCGCATGGGCGTCTCGTAGCCTCACAAGTCTAGTCTTGCGATTGCCCCTTTGACGCGGGGGAGAGGCTCGCCACGTGGCGCCCAGCCTCAACCATCGTGTGTGTCGATGACGATTACCGTGATGTTGTCAGGGCCGCCCTGGTCGAGGGCCTGTTCGATGAGCCGATCGGCGGCTGCGGCTGGATCCGCGATATCCAGCAGGGTGCTGCGGATGTGTTCCGGCGGCACGACTCCGCTGAGGCCGTCGGAACACAGCAGAAACCGATCACCAGGGCGCAGCTCGCGCGAGGTCAGGTCGGGGGATCGTCCATCGGCGCGGCCATCGAGAAATCGAGCGATCTTCTCGGGCAGATGCGGAACATCGGCCGCGTCTGCGACGAGGTTCCCGTACGTGTGATCTTCGCTGATCTGGATCAGCTCGCCATCTCGCAGCAGGTAGGCCCGCGAGTCCCCGATGTTGGCGACGACGACCGTGGTCCCCGACCAGAGCAGGGCAACTAGCGTGGTGCCCATGGTCGCCAGTTTCGGTTCGGCCTCGATCCGGTGACGCAAGGTCTGGTTGGCGGAGTGGATCGCTTGCCCGAGCAGTGTGGACAGCTCCGCAGGAGGGTGTGAACGATCGTAGGGCTTGAGCATGTCGATCACGGTGCTGCTGGCTACGTCCCCGGCAGCATGCCCGCCCAGGCCGTCAGCAACGGCGAACAGGTTCTGGCCGGCGTAGACGGCGTCCTCGTTGCGACGGCGCACGAGCCCGACGTGGGTTCGCGCGGACGCTTCAACGGTGCGAGGGCTCATGGGCGTTCACCTGTCGGTCTCGACTTCGTCGGGCGGGCCTTGCATATCGGGCCAGGGGGATTGTGTGGACGCGTCGCGGTGCAGGACGTGCACCGTTTCTACCCGGTCGCTCGCGACGATGTACTCGGTCACCTCGATAGGTTGTCCGTCACCTCCGGAGGTACCGACGCGGACGATCTCCAGGACAGGCAGGCTCACAGGGATCTCCAGCAGACTGGCCTCGTCAGGGGTTGGTGTGCGCGCCCGGTGAAACTCGGTCCAACTAATGGGCCAGTGGCCAGCCCTCTCCAGCAGGTACAACCAGTGACCTGGGCCGGGGTCTTCGGAGGCGACCTCAGGGACGTCGGTCACGCCCCGCGGGTGTATCCACGAAGTGTTGATCTGGAAGGGCGGCTCGGATTCGGGGCCGGTGACGCGGAAGCGCCGCATCACGGGCGTGCCGGGTTCGACGCCAAGCAGCTTCGCGATTCTCGGGTCGGTCAGGGGTTCATATCCGGCCAAGGGCGTGGAGTGGTGCTTCCACTTCTCCTGGCTGGAGGCCGAGGGGAAGGAGTAGCCGGCGCTGTCGGTGGCCTTGTTGCGCTTCACAAGATTGCCACGTGGTCTACGCAGTCGCATCATGCCGTGGCGGACAAGGGTGCCCCCATCTTGCACGGACCAGAGGTAGCCCTCCCGTTCCAGGACGTCGATCGCGCGCGCGACGGTGTCACGGCCGGCGCGGTACTCCGCAGCGAGATCGTCCAGGGGAAGCGGAGTTCCGGGCGTCCACTCGCCTGCATCAACCCTTGCCCGGAGGGCATCGGTAATTTCCAGATAGCGTGGCTTGGGAGCCTCGACCAATTCGACGAAGGCCACTGTGGCGTCGTCGGACTTCTTGAAGCGGGGCCAGCGTTGTCCTGCTGGGTCGGTCTCCTCCACGCGCCGTACGTGCTGGATCAGACTGCGGGGCCCGTGCTCTTGCAGGTGATCGAGGCAGGCCGTCCAGTCCATTTCCTCGAACGTGTCCACTGCGCGGGATGCCCCGTCGGTGAAGATCGCAACTCGTCGAACCTGATCCATGGGTACTTCGCCGGCGATCGCGTTGAACGCGGCCTCGCGCTCGGCCGCAGCGACCCAATAGCCGCCGGGCACGTTGCGTGCTTTCAGTTGCTCGACGGACATTCGCGCCACTGCCGCTTGGTGTTCGGGGGTGCCGATGGCTTCCTGACGTGTGGCGGCCAGGGCTTCCGGAGCGGCGTGCTCAACCCGCGTGTCGGAGACGATTTGCATCTCCGTGGTCATGTCGAGCACGATGACGGTGTCCGCCAGTACGAGGTAGTCGAACATACCGTCAGCACGCTTGCGCAACATCGCCACCGCCGCAGCGGGAACGCCAGGCCCGCTCAAATCACAATCATCTCGATGCAGCTCCGCCACCTGGTCGATCGCCAGCGCCAGGGCAGTGGGCATGTCAATGTCCTCGCTCAGCAGCATGAGCAGGCGCCCACCGAGATTTCGGGTGAACCACGCGACACTGTGGCGACAGCCTTGAGCGGCAACGCGCGGTGCCGTGACTCCATCGAGCACGATCACGGCGTCGGGGCTTGCTGCTACCCAGTCCTCGTTAGCTCGTTCGGTCGTGCCGCCAAGCGTTTCGAACGCGATGTTCACGTTTCATCCCTCGTACCGAGCACCAGCTCTGGAGGCAATCACTGACGGGACACCAACTGCCCTCGTCCGCGCTTGGAGGTGAGGTCGCGCAGTTCGTCTAGGTACGCCCGCACGAGCGGATGATCAGCATGCTCTGAGCCGACCGCACGCACCAATTCCTTGGACGACATGATCAGATGCGGGACAGACCTCCGCTGGGCCTTGAGAGACTGATGACCAAAGCTGACCGCCTGCTCCACGTCGCCGCGCCGGGCGGCAATCACCCCAAGCGTCAACCGCGCCTCCGAGATCCGCATCGGCGCCAACTCCTCACCGTCCGCACTCATGTGCGCCCGGATCACCTCGCTCGCGTATACCTCGGCACGCTCGTTCTCTCCGAGGATGCGGTAGGCGTCCATGCTGTAGAAGTCGTACTTCAACGGGTCGATGGTGAAGTGATTGTCGAGGTTCTCCGGCACCGGCAGGCTCTCCAGAGCCTTACGGCCCTGGTCGAGTGCAACCTCGACCTGGCGTCGATCGCCGATGCGGGCCCAGGCCTTCGCCTTCTGCGCGTGTAGTTGCACCGCTACACCGAGCCCGTCGGCCACGGCCAGGCCCCGGTCGGACGCTGCGATCACGCTGCGGTAGTCACCACGGGTGAGCGCGAACCAGGCGGCCATCTCATGCGCCCATGCCTGGACTCCGCTGTTGTCGGACTCGAGACCCATGGACAGCGCGGCCTGCCGGGTCGCTTCGGCGGCGCGTTCGTCGCCGTTGTCGGCCTCCACACAACCCACCAGCAGGGCGAGCCACCCGGCGAGGCTCAGCACGTCGCGGTGCTGCGCGAGGGTGAGCCGATGGTCGAGCAGTGTGGTTAGTCGCGCGAGCCACCGGCGGCCCTCAACGAGAAGCTGTCCGGCGGCCAGGTGCGGGTAGTCGCAGCAGAGCTGATCCACGGTGATGTGGAGGCCGTCGATCGTGGCGTCATCAACAGTCGAGGCCCGCAACCGGGTGACGATCTCCAGCGTGTCGAGCTCGGCCGCCGACGCGTCCCGTCCGTGGTCACGCGCGCTGAGGGGGAACATCGCGTGGGTGACTGTGCCGAAGGTCTTGGCGATGAGTGGCGCGTAGTGGTCCGGGTGGACTTCTCCGGCCTCCCAGCGCTGCCATGACCTCTTGAGCGAGGGGAAGTCAGGTAGTTGCTCTGCGGAGTTGGCCGCCAAGGCGTGGACAGCGTCGTCCTGGGTCCATCCTCGCGCGAGGCGCTCGTTGCGGATGCGCCGTGCCCATGCGGGACGGTCGTCCATGTGCTACCTCCTGTGGCGGGGAGTCCAGACGTGTTCGTACCCAATGTGCAACACAAAGGAAGATCATGGAGGGCGACAAGTAGACGACATCTGCGGATGTCGTCTAGCCATCGGGGTCTTGTCTGGTGGACGGTCAGCACATGCATCGCATGCGCACCGACCTTCCGATCGTCGGGTTAGTCCTCCAAGCGCATCCGGTAGCGCAGCTTGGTCAGGTGCGTCGGGATGACGAACACTGTCACCTTTACAGGCTGGCCGTCGTCGTCCTCCCCGACATGCAGGATTTCGTACACCCGCTGGTCTTCGGTTACTTCGAGGAAATTCATTTCCTCTGGCTCGGGCGGCCGGACATCGACGGTCTCCTCAATGCTGGCCTGGGCGCGCCCAAGGTCGGCCAAGCGGCTGCTGATCCCGCCGACGCCGGTGTCCTCGTCCTCGATTTGCGTACCTTCGGCGATGGCGAGCGGGATGTAGCTGACAGCGATCTGGTACGGGATGCTGCGGCCGTCGGGCGCGGGCACGATCTTCATGTAGCGCGCCCGCATCACCGTGGATACCTCAGCGGAGCTGACTCCCAGGATGTCGGCGACGTTCTGCGGCGGGCGGACGCGATCGATGATGTTGCGGGTGTCCATCTTGTAGTCGCGGTCGGCCAGCTCGGCGGCGAAGGCACCTCGCGCGCCGCCGCGTTCCCGATGGGATCGACTGTGTCGTGCGGAGGCATCGCGGATGAGCGGGGGTATGTCGCGAACGATGGTGCCGACTCCGCGATGGACACGAACCCAGCCCTCCGCGCGGAGGATGGCCAGTGCGCGGTTAACGGTGACGCGGGTGACGCCGTACTCCTCGGCCAGGTCCACCTCGGTCGGCAGCTTCTTGCCCAGCGGATACACGCTGTTCTTGATCTTGTTGCGAATGTCTCGCGCCAGCTCGCGGTAGATGCTCGCGCCGCGTTCCGACGACGTCATGCCAGCCCCTTCATCAAGAACATGAACAACACCCTAGCGGTAGGTACTACATTCTCAAGACCTAGCTTGACGTAGTACCTATGGAAGCGTAGGAAGTACCTATAGCACATGGTGAGCAGTGGCGCGGGAACGCCGCGGCTCCGGAACAGGAAGGCTTCCAGCGCACCAGCGCCGGAAGTCTCCGCACAACAGCAAACGGCCCCCGGTGCGGGAACACCGGAGGCCGCCGTATCAGGCTCTCCTCGCGAAAGGTCATCGCCTGATGTTGTCCATCATCGCACCAAGCCCGCCCAGCGTGAACCACAGGCCGCCTGAACGGCCTCAGCTGCCGTTGGAGATGCGCCTCCGCCACCAGCGGCACGCGCTCCAGCACCTGCTCAACAACCCTGACCGGCTCTGCGTCTCGGACCCGTCCCGCTGGGACGACAACCTGGACCAGGGCCAGACCCGCGCCCTCTGCAAGGGCTGTCCCCTCACGGTCGAGTGCGGGACGGTGGCCGTCATCGACGAGGCACTCGTCCTCGCCGACTCCGAGCGCCACACGATCAACGCCCGCAACTGGGTCGTGTCCGGCACCCGCGGCGGCGTGACCGCCCGGGTCAGGCGGCCGACCGTGCGAGCGTTGGCGGACCGGATCATCATCGAGCGCATGGCCCGCGCCGAGAAGGCCTGCGCCAACGCCGAACGCAAGAGCCAAACTGCGAAGGCCGCGAAGGCGGGGACGGCCTCATGATCCTCGCGGCTGACCATGGCCTGCACATCGACAGCCACGATGTGCTCGATGCCCTTCCCGGCAAGCCCGGCAGCGTCTGCCACCTCATGCGGTCCGTGGGCGGCGACAAGAGCACTCACCACGAGCGGTTCGTCACGCTCGGCGGTCTCGACGGCCCCACCGTCACCTGGACCGCGATCTGTGCCGACCACTGCCCAAGCCTCGACGGCAACGGCGTCTGGACCTGCACCGGCTGCCCCGTCACGGACAAGCCCGGCTCGCTGGCCGACGCCGAGTCCCATGTCCCCTCTTGCACGGGAGGTGCGTGATGAACGAACTCCTGTCTGTGCTCGGCCTACTGATGACCGTGGGGGGCCCGACCGTTCTGGTCGTCGCCTCGTACCGGCGGGCCAAGCCGTACAAGGAGGTCGGGCACTGCCTCGACACCGGCATGGTCAAGGTCCGGTGGCGAGACGACCCCAAGCGCACCTACATCTACACGCCCGACCGCCTCTCCGACATTCTGCAGGGGAGGGCGCTCCGATGATCGCGAAGCGAGCCCTCGCAGTCGTAGGCATCGCGACCCTGCCCCTGGCCACCTCAGCATGCAAGCCGCCTGCGGCCGGCGAGACGGCAACGCCCTCCAGCGCGATCTGCAAAGTTGGCGGAACCGCCAACGAAATCGGCAAGATAGGCCTCAACAAAAAGCAGACCCGCAACGCGGTCATCGTCATCCGCGTCGCCGTCGAGCGGGACCTGCCCCGGCGCGCTGCCGTCATCGGCATCGCGACGACGCTCCAGGAGTCGTACCTCGACAACGGCGTCGTCGGGGACGACGGGACCGCTTTCGGGATCTTCCAGCAGCGGCCCGTATCCGGCTGGGGCACCGTCGAGACCGCCACCACCCCGGAGGTAGCGGCGGGCAAGTTCTACGACCAACTCGTCAAGGTCAAGCGGTGGAAGAAGAGGCCGCTCACCGAGGCGGCCCAGGCCGTCCAGCGCTCCGCATACCCAAACGCCTACGCCAAGCACGAAGACGAGGCCGAGCAGATCGTCGCCAAGCTCACCCCGCGCGCCTGTAAGGAGGCTGGCCGATGAGCCTGTTCAACCTGGGGCACCGCAGGAGCGACCCAACTCAGGACGTGCGGAACTCGCTCGGCGACCACGCGGGTCCCGGCGGAGTGCCGTGCTCGAAGTACCGCATGCCTGGATCCGAGGACATCCTGCACGTGATCTACCTCGGCGACGACGCGTACAGCGCCATCGGCGAGTGCCCCGTTCCCGACACGGCCGCCACCTCGGCGACCTCCGTATCCCCCTGACCCACACGACACCACGACCAGGACGACACAAGGAGAGATGACCCCGTGACCACCCAGCCCAGCACCCAAGGCCACACACGATGGCCGCTCTGGGGCTTGCTCGTGTTCTGCGGGGCCATCTCCCTGACCCTGAGCGTCATGCACGCGATGGAGAAGGCCGCTGCAGGGGACGAGCTGGCTCTGGTGAAGGGCTTCCTCATCGGTATCGCCCCCGTCATCGCCGCAGCCTTCCTCGCTCACCTGCTCACCGACCCCTTCGCCCACAACCTGCTGAAGGCCGGCGTCGGGCTGGTGTTCGTGGGCGGCATGGCGCTCAGCGTGAACGCCCAGCAAGAGGTGGTTCTGCCGTTCGTCAGCGGCAACCACTTCCTGGCGATCCTCTTCCCGATCGTGCTCGACCTGTCCACCGTGATGGCTCTCCTGGCCTTGTCCGGGGTCGGCTACACCTACAACCGGGCCCTCCAGATGGAGGAGCTCCGGGCGGAACTCCAGCCGATCCTGGAGAGGGAACTCCAGGGAAAGTTCGCGGTGGAACAGGCCGCCCGCGAGGAGAAGTTGCGGGCGGAACTCGGGCGGAACAAGGACGCGGAAATCGCGGAACTTCGGAGGGAACTCGCGGAGGAACACGGGACGGAACTCGCAGAGGTCCGGAGGGGACTCACGGAGGAACAGGGCAGGGAACTCGCGAAGCTCCAGCAGGCGCACAGCGAGGAACTGTCCGAGCAGGAACAGGCCCTCCGCGGTGAGTTCGCGACCCGCTGGAACCAGGCTGAGGCCCAGATTCGGAAGGCCGCCGAGTCCGAAACCGAGGCCCGCGTCCAGCAGGCGGTGATCGCGGCCGAGGCGCGCGTCCGACTGGAGCTGACCAAGAACGGCACCGCCAGTAAAGGTCGGCAGAGAGCGATCGGGCGAGGCGCCAAGACCGAAAGCAAGCCGCAGGTGAGCATGCGCGACCGCGCCGAAGCCCTCCTCCGCAACACCCCCGACATGACGGCGCGCGACCTCGCCACCGCCCTCGACTGCACGCCGAAATACGCCCGCGACCTGATCAAGGATCTGGTGCCCGGTCGCGGAAACGGTCCGGACGAATCAGGCGACGAGGGGGTGCGCCTGCATGCGGTCCCGTAGCGGGAGTTCCGGCCCTTCTTTCCTCCGGGCCGAGGCTCCAGTTTCCCCGCTTGTTCCGCTCCGAGTTCCGCCCCGGTTCCGCCCCGGTTCCGCTCGGAGTTCCCTCCTCAGTTCCGCACCAGTTCCCTCTCGACTTCCCTCTTCGTTCCCTCCCGAGTTCCCCTCTCCAGTTCCCCGCACCGGTCCCAAGGAGTCCCCCACATGGCCGCCACCGACCTCCTCGCCCGCTACACGCCGCTGCCCGTCGAGGACATGGCCACCGGCGACATCCTCGCCGGCGAACTCGTCTACGGCCCCGGCACCGACCCCGACCGTGTGATCGTCCTCCTGCCGGGCCGCGCGCCGCTCCTCGTTGCGCACGCGGACCTGGCCGGCTGCCTGACCCGCACGGTGCGGGCCGAGCTGGACGGCGGTCTGCGGCTGACCATGTTCCCGCAGGCGGGAGGCGTCTCCGTGGTGTGGGAGCTGTCCCAGCTCAGCCCGGACGGGGAGCGGGAGACCGTGCTGCTGGTGAGGGTCGGCACGGGTTGGCTGCTGCCGTACCTGTCGGCCGCCGCCAACGTCGCGCCCGAGGGCGTCGAATTGCCCGTCGCGGATTGGGACGCGGAGGCCGCTCGGTTCTTCGGGGGACACCAGTGAATGTGACTCTTCGTGACATGGCTTGGGAGCCTCACAGCTCCGGGAAGCCCTCCATCAGCGCATTCAGAGGGCTCCCTACACGCAGTACCGCGCCCTCGCGCCCCCGCGCCAGCGGACAGGCGCGCGAGGGCATCGTATCCGCAACTACGCACGGTCACAACTCGGAAGGCGGAAATGGCGCGACCAACTCGGGCGCAGATCCGGCAGGAAGTCCGAGACGAGGAGTACAAGCGGCTCAAGAACAAGGCCACGACCGGCCGCGAACTGCTCTACGCGGCCCTGGACTTCCTGCTTGCCGAGCTGACCGACCTGGCCAAGCTCCAGTCCGCCCGCGAGGACAAGGTCTGCCGCGAGCTCGTCGAAGACATCGAGAAGGTCGCCTACGACACCCGGAAGGAGGCAGATGATGAGCGGAAGAATCAGATCACCATTCGCCAGCGCGCCCACCTCCGACGCCGCTGAACCCCAGGCCCCGGCGAGCACCGCAGCGACGCCGCCCACCGCACAGCCCGTCGAGCAGCCCGAACCCGCCGCGCAGCCTGCGTCGTCGCCGGCCCGGCCGCGGCGCACGTGGCTGGCCCGGTTGGAGGCCCGGATGCCCGCCCTCGGCGCCCAGCGACTGCCGTCCACGGCGGTCGTGCGCGCCTACCACGCGGACGGTGGCTACGTGCCGTGGGAGTCGGGCCTGCTCGCTGCGGTCTGCCGCGTGCACGGGGTGTGGATCGCGACGCCGTGGTGCTTCATCTTCACGGCGGTCGCGTGGCTGGGCGCGGGCGACTACCGCCGCCGCCTGCGGAAATTCCGCCAGGAGGGGCTTCCCGGCCTGTGCCGGTCGCAGCTCCCGCCGCTGGACGCCCTCCACGGGTTCTCCCGCGTGTGGGTGGCGGGGTGGTCGGCGGTGGCGTGGACGAACCTTAAGATCACCCGGCTGCCGGTGACGCTGTGCTACGTGTTCCCCGCGACTGGCCCTCTCTGGTGGCCGCCACTGTGGTCGCTGTTGCGGCCCTTCTTCGCGCCCTTCTTCGCAGGCCTTCTATCGGTCTTCTCCAGGTGAAAGGGACATCTCATGTACTGGTGGGACTTCGCCTCCGCTTTCCTCCTCGGCGTCGGCCTGGTCATGGGCCGCTTCCGCCGCAAGGACAAGAACAAGCCGCTCAACGGCCCCGCTGGGGGCGCCGCGGCGCAGGGTGCCCCCGGCGCCGCTCCGGGCGGGGGCGCCCGTGGTGCCGCACGCGGCAAGCTCGGCATGTGGGCCGCCTTGGTACTGCTCGTGTCCAGTCTGCTCGGCACGTTGACGATCGTTGGTGGCTGGGCGGCCAGCATGGGGTCGTGGTTGGCGGTCAGCTTCATTCTCGCGGCGATCGTGCTCACGACCACGTCCGGCATGCTCGTGGCCGGGGTGGTTCTTGATCTCAAGGACGGCGTGCCCGACCGGCGCACGCTGCTGGCGTGCATCTGCGGCCCGCAGATCGTCATGATCGCGCTCGGGGCGTTCCTCGGCGCTGGCGTGCACGACACCTTGGTCAACCAGATCAAGGTCACCCAAGCCGAGGTCTTCAACGTGGCACAGGGCGGCCGATGAACACCGTCCTCGCCGCCATCGTCACGATCGCCCTCTTCGTGCCGGTCGCGATCTACTTCTTCAGCGTGATCGGCCGCGAGCGCGAACAGCCGGAACCCCAGCGGCAGGAAGCACCGCAGGTCGAAGAGGGCGGCACCGCAGTCGCCGTCACCGTCAATCGTCCCGAATCCGGCCGGACGACGAACGTTGCGCTCACCTGGATCAAGCAGGTGATCAACGGGGGCCGGGACAAGCCAGCGATCGAACCGCCACCACCCCCTCCGCCCAAAGACGACGTCGGGCCGGAGTGGACGCCGCCGGCCGACCTCGACGACCTGCCCGACCTGCGCGACTTCGACGTCCAGGTGGAGGTCAACCGGCCCGCCCCCGACACGACCTCGCCGCCGGAGAACCCTCCGGCGGCCGAGGCCGTCGCGATCGAACGCGGGCTGCTCGACCGTGTGCGGGACTGGCTCGGCAGCGCAGGCGACGCACCTCCGCCGCCGATCAAGCCGGTCCGGCCGGACCCAGACTGGCTCGACATCACCGCAGACCCCCGCCGCCTCCCGGAACCGCGCCTACCGGGCCTGCCCGCCTCCGACGCTCCGGCCATGCCGGAAGTGCAAGTCGAACGGCTCCCCGACGTGGCAACCATCGGGACCGGCGAGCCGACCGCGCCGCCGCCCCCTGCCCTTCCACCGGCCGACTCCGTCGTCGAGATCGAACCTGTCGAGGTCATCGCCCCCATCGAACTGCAAGGAGTGGACGACGTGGACCTTGTGCCCACCGGACGCAGGACCATGGCCCGCGTCCCCACGCCGCACGGCATCCAAGCCGCGATGCGCACCATCGGCTACACCATCCTCTACACCTGGCTGAAAGCCTTCCGCAAAGCCAACGGCGACGATCTCGGCAACGCCCAGCGCATGCACCGCATGGCACTCGGGCACGCCCAGCGCGCTCGGGTGAAACTGGCGATCGCCTCCAACCTGCTGCTGGCCGTCCAAGCCGACAGGCTCGGCCCGCACGTGATCCGCAACTGCACGGCGACCTGGATGCACGCCCACCGCGAGGCCTCGGCCGCCTACAACGTGGCCATCTACACCGGTGAACTCGTCCGGGCCTCGGGCGGAGTCCCCCTGTCGATCAAGGCCGCAATGAAAGCGCTCGAACGTGACCACGGCGGCATGGCAGCCGCCGCGCGCAAGATGACCGTCGAACCCGTCCGCGACATGGGCTGGTACCGCCGCTAACCCCCTCACACCCACGCCCATGCATCACCCTGAAGGAGTACATCTCGTGGCCGCCACGCCCACCGCACCCGCGCAGCCCCAGACGGAGCAGGTGCCGCCGACCAGCCCTCCTGCACCACCGCAGCAGGAGAGCCAGTCCGGGCTGGCCAACGCCACCGCCTGGAACTGGAACCAGATCCTGAACCGGCGCCACCGGTTCCGCCACACCTGGCCCGCGCACGCCGCCGTACCCGCCATCTGGGGCGCAGGCACTCTCCTCCACGCTCTCGGCGTGCCCGGCTTCTACGTCGCCGCCGGCGGAGCCACCGCCTACGGAGTGACCGCCCTCGTGCGCACGTTGTGGCCGAAGCTGCGCACCACGCTCGCATCCCGCCTGTGGTGGGCGGGAGCCGGCGTGTGGCTCACCCTCGCCTCCGAAGTCGGCGCGACGGGGCTCATGCAGACGCTGATGTTTCTCGGCGCCGGAGCCACCGTCCTTCCGCGCATCTACCGCTACCGAACCCGCATCAGCCTGCCGACACGGCCACGGCGGGAAGCCCTGCCCACGGCGGACAAGCCGCAGGAGCAGGCACCGGACCCGTACGTGGTCCGATGGGACGCCACCACCGGCAAGACGAACCGTGGCGTGCTGCCCGGATCCAAGCTCACCCAGCGGACCCCGTTCGCGTACGGCGGCGCCCGCGGCATTCACTACCGGCTCATCCTCGATGGACAGATCACCCGAGAGGCCACTTCCGCCCGCGAGAAGGTCTGTGGTGACTTCGGCGTCACGATCGACGAGATCCAGATCGAGGCGCCTTCGGACCGGCGGCTGAACGCGGCCGAGGTGACCTTCCTGAACAAGCTCGCCGTCGAAGACGTGCAGTGGTGGACTCAGCCCGGGTTGGACATGGAGACCGGCGTCTGGCGCATCGGCCCGTTCGCGGACGGGCGCGGCGACGCTGCCCTCCAGCTGTGGGAGCCGGAGTCGGGGCCGCTGCCGGTCACGATCATCGGCGCGCAGCGGACCGGCAAATCCACGCTGCTGCGGTCGGCCGCGTGCGAGTTCAAGGACAAGCCGATCCGGCTGCTGTACGGCGACCCCATGAACGGCCAGTCCTGCCCCGAACTGCTGCCGTATCTGCCGAAGAACGGCGTCGGGCTCGGCCTGGACGGGATCAAGACTCTGGTCGAGTACGTCCACGCCGAGATGCAGCGACGCAGCCGCATGCTGGCCACGGTGGAGCGGACAGACCGGCACGGCAACAGGGTGCGCGGGGTCCAGTCCTACGACCGGCCCGGCGCGCACGGCCTCGACATGCTGGTGCTCGCGATCGACGAGTTCCACAAGGTGGCCCGCGACCCCGACATCGTGGACCTGGTGTACGACATCCTCGCCGAAGGGTCGAAGACCGGCATCGTCCCGTGGATCATCGACCAGAACTCCTACGTCGCCTCGTTTGGCGGCGGCGACATGCTGGGCCTGCTCAACGCGGGCAACACGATCCTGCTCCGCAACGGCGACCCGTCCATCGCCCGCGACACCATCGGGGACGTCATGGACGTCTACCCGCACATGATCGAACTGACCTTCCCCGGTGGCGGGCACACGAAGGGGTGCGGCTACGTGAAGGGCGCCACTAAGCGGCCGGTCATGATGCGGATCAGGGATGTGGACAATCTGCACGCCGTGCTGGGCGGCGCGCCGCCCGCACCGATCACGTGGCTGCCTGCCGCGCCTGGCGAAGCTGACACCCCACCTGTGACCGGGATGACGGCCAGCACCGATGAGAACGATCCGGGCGGTGACACGACGGGCGACGACCTGCCAGAGAACACGCCCACGCTCGGCGACGACTCGGCCAGCCTGCTCGCCGACCCCACCGACATCGGCCAGTTGATCGAGTTCGTGAAGCTCGACCCGGCCGAACTCGCGGTGGCCGAGTCCGCGATTCTGCCCCTGCTCGACGGGGCCGAGCAGGGGCTCACCCTCACTGACCTGGAGCTGGCCACGCAGATGCAGCCGATGGCCGTGCTGATCGCCGTGCGCTCCCTGGAGGGCAAGGCGGAGATCAAGCCGGTTGACGAACACGGCACACGGTATCGGCGCGTGAGGAGGGCGTCATGACCGGCGGGTGGTCATGCACCGAGACGCGTCAGCCGATCGTTGAGGGTCGGCGGGTCCAGCCGCCCGCCGCCGAGATGGCTGTGGTTGGAGCGGCCAGCCAGCCACCGCAGAGCCTCTGTCACGCTCTGCCGCCCCACCCAGGAGACGGCCAGCTCGTCCGCCTCATGCACCCGGCCGCGCAGCGCGTGCGCGGACTCGATCCGGGAACGCCACCCCAGCACGCTGAAAATCAGGCCAATGCCGCCCACGAACAGGAACGGGGCCAGCCCGATCAGCAGCCCGAACAGAGCGACGATCGTGCTGCACCCCAGCAAGAAAGGCGCCCACAACCCGGCCAGCTCAGGCGTACCGAGGTGGACACGGGCCAAGTGCACGGCGACGATGCCCTTCACCACGTCACGCGGCGCCTCCACAGCCAGACGCTCACCCACCGTGAGCACCGGCCGCGGCCGACCTGCCACGGGCGCGGCGATCGCCACCTCAATGCCGTCACCGGCGATGAGCACCTCAGGATCGCGGAACCAAGCTGCCTCAGCCGGAAGCGGGATCTCCGCGACCCGCTCGGAGATGAGCTGGGCGTACGACTGCGCGTGGGAACCCTGCATGTCCGCAGGGTAAGCGCCGCCCGGCTTCCCGTACAGCACAGGAGGCCGTGCTGTCTCCATGTTGGCGAAACCGCCAACTAATTTTCGCGCTTCCTCCGGCCGCCCGGCCGGAGGGGAACCGGCCCCGCTCGGGGGTCACGGACGAAGGGAAACGCATGGTGATCAACACCGGGATCTACTGCTCGAACGGCGGATCCATCTCGCTGTCGGGTGTCGCCATCGGCGACGGCGCCACCGTGATCCTCGGCGTTGACGAAACGCAGACCGACACCGACGTCACCGTCACCGTCACCGACCAGGAGTAGTACCCGACCGGGTTGGCGCGGCACAGCCGTTGCCGCGCCAGCCCCGACCATCAAGGAGACCGAACACCCCCATGAAGACCTGCGACAACACCAGCGTCGGCGCCATCATCCTCGACCAGCACGGGCGGCTGCTCGTGTTCGACCGCAACACCGACCCGCCCGGCGTCGCCGGCCCCGCCGGGCACATCGACGACCACGGCACCGCCGCCGACGCGGTCATCGCCGAGGTGGCCGAGGAGGTCGGCCTGACCGTGACCACGCTCGACCTCATCGCCGAGGAGTGGCAGCCCAACCAGTGCCGCCGGCTGCCGGGCCCGGCCGGTGTCGGTCACCACTGGGCCATCTACCGGATGCAAGTCACCGGTGACCTCGCGCCGAGTGCGAGGGAGACGCGCAACGCCCGGTGGGCTGGCCCCGCCGAACTGCAGTCGCTGACGCAGCGCACGCTCCAGCACGCCTACAGGCTGGTCTCCAACGAGGAGTTCCGCGCTCGTCCGGGGATCGAGCCAGTGTGGCTGCTGTGGCTGGCCGCTGCGGGCCTCGTTGAGGTGCATCCGGAGTACACGCCGCTCGTGCACGAGCTGATCGCGCGGCCCCTGGCGGTGGGGTAGTGCGCTACATCGACGCTGCGCACCAGCAGGCCTACCAGCATCCGGGCGACGACGTCTTCACCGCGCTCGCGTGGCTGGACACCAAGCACCTGACCGGCGAGACCCCGTTCGAGGGCAGCCGAACCGAAGGGCTCGTCACCTGAACGAGCGCCGACACCGGCAAGCAGGACATGCAGCTCACCGGAGGACCCCGGCTGGCTGGCCGACCACTTCGCGGAGCACTGCTCCGAGTTCACCGACGTCCGTATCTACACCCGCGACGTCCGGCTGACGATGTCGGCCTGGACGGAGATCGAGAGGACATCCGCATGAGCAACACCGTCACTGCGCTGGGCAAGACCGCCGCCCTGCTACGTGCCGACAACGAGACCCTGACCGACCAGCAGATCATCGATGCCCAGCTCGCCATCGCGGTCCTGCTGGAGACGCTCGACGCCTTCAGCACCACTCTGCCGCCGGAACTGGTGGCGGTGGCGCAGCATGCAGCCGAGACCGTGCTCGCGATGTACCCGCCGGAGGTTCAGCCGTGCTGACCCTGCCTCCCATCGACCTGCCCGGGAACGTCCACCACGTCAAGGAAGACAATCCCGTTTATGTCACCGGCGCCGACAGCTACCGGATGAGCTGGGCCGCCGTCATCGAACGCACCGACCCTCGGTGGGACGGACTCACTGCAGGATTCATCGAGGAGTACCGGCCGACCAGCACGTTCGGCGTCGCCGGGATTGAGAGCCAGGAGCACTCGCTGATGTGGTTGGGCGCGGCCGACGTCATCGCCCGGTTCGTCGCCAACCCGGTGGCCGTACCGTGGGGGGAACTCGGCGAGCACGGCGGCTACGGCGACAAGTGGCCGAACGGCGACGCGTGGAACGCGTTCATTCCCCACACGACGTGGAACCCTGGCGGGCAGGGCGTCGTCACCGAGTACTCGTTCGACGACGGCAACGGCAGCGTCGTCGTGTACGAGCTGCTCGGCCGGCCCGCGCTGCTCTCTCCCGGCGTGCGCGAGATCGGGGATGGCCCGGTGCCGGTGGTGACGTTCCACTGCACCCGCTGCCACTACGACGGCGACCACAGCGACCGGTACATGTCGGCCCGTCCCGACGACCGCCGCACCGTCTGCCGGAAGGCGCGGCAGCACATGCGGCCGGGCCGCTGCCGAGGAGAGGAGGCCAACGCGCGCGGCGACCAGATGATCGCCGCTGTGCGAGAGGTCGTCGGCAGGCCCGTCACCGGCAGCACGAAGGGCCTGCACGCGGCCTGGTGCCAGAAGCGGGATCTCGACTCGGACGGCGTCATGGTGTCGAGCTCGTGCGCGGAAGTTCAGGCGGCGCGTACGCACACAGCCCAGCACCAGGCGGCGGTGGCGAGATGAGTGACATCCCCTCGGCGATCGAGGAACTGCGTGCTGACGTGGCCAAGCCGTACAACGCCAAGCACACCTCGTACGTGGAGCTGGTCGGATCGGCGGCGGACCTGCTCCAGGCGATCCACGACACCCGGTCCGGCTGCTCTGAGCGGGTGGTCGTGGCGGCCGAGCGGTTCGCAGCGGCAACGCTGCTGGAGGACTGATGCGGAGCCTTCTGATCGGCCTCGCTGCCGCGGGCTACTTCGCGGCGGCGAGCTGCCAACCCGCCACGCAGGAGCTGACCGGTGTCGTCATCGGCTCTCAAGGCGGCGATGACATCAACGCGGCCGACCCGTACGAGCGGCCCATCGTGAACGTTGAGGACGCCCACAGCCAGATCTGGAGCGTGTGGGTCTCCCCGCAGGAGCGGGACGCCTGTGCCGAAGTCAACAGCCCCTACCCCGACTGCAAGAAGGCGGCCAGGCCGTGACGTACGCGCACGCGGACGGGCGGCCGGCGGGCGCCCGGATCACGCCGGAGACACATCCATGCCGGTGGCTGGCCGAGGAGGTGGTGCTGTTCCGGCAGGGCATCTGCTCCTACCAGGTCGAATACGGCAACTGGGGACCGCCGAAGCACTGCGGGGCCCCCTCGGACCCGGAAGCCGACTTCGGGCACTGCCGCGAGCACGCGCTCCAGATCGAGGAGGAGCGCAGCGCGAACTGGTGGCACGGGCTGGGTGAGGAGCACGACGATCCGTCCATCGACTGGAGGCGTCACTCGGAGCTTCTCGTGGAGGCCGAGACCGGTGGTGTGTCCGCCGGATGATCCAATGCTCCGACGATCGAATGATCAAGCAAAGCAGCAGGTCGCAGGGTTAGTAGACAGAATCAGAACGCCGACCATATGGTGATAGCGACGCGCGCTGATCGCGTCTCCCGCGCCGCACGCCGACACGTGATCAGCTCGGTGGTAGCAGGGAAGACGCGGTCACGCGGCCTCCAATCTCTCAGGTCGCGCGGAAAAGCCCCCAAGGAGGAGCGCCGTGAAGATCCGCATCGTCGGCCTGCCTGACGAAGCGCCCCAGGCCGCCAACCTCATCGCCCGCACCTTCGACGTCATCGAGATCTCCGAACCGATCCCGTCCCGTGGCGCCAGCCGCAACGTGCGCATCTACATCGAGGCGCGACTCCCGGAATCCACCGAATAGCAAAACGGCCCCGGGCTGCCACCCGAGGCCGTACCGCCTACAAACGAATAGGAGTACTCACCATCATGTCATCATTACCCGGTCGCAGCCAAGCCCCAGTTGGCGGAACCGCCAACGAACGCTCCAAATCACATCCGAGCAGGTCCCGCTCCAAGGGCCCGCAATGGCTCACCATCGACGAGATCCTGCACGAGCTCGGCGTTCCCCGCCGCACCTGGCAGAAGTGGCACACCCGCAAGCAAACACCCAGGATGCTCAGACTCCCGAACGGGGAGTACCGCATCCACCGCGACGACTACCAGGCATGGCTGGCCGGTCTGGAGGTGGACGCGTGAGCCGGTCGTACAAGGTCACCTTCTGGAAGATCAAGCGCAACACCTCCAGCAAAAAGCCCTCGTACGTCGTGCGCTGGACCGTCGAAGGTAAGGAGAACTCCAGAACACTCGGCGGCAAGGAACTGGCCGAGAACTTCCTCTCCGACCTCCGCCAGGCCGCCCGGCGCGGCGAATGGTTCGACACCGAAACCGGCCTGCCCGAATCAATGCTCAAGGCCCAGAATTCGCGCACCTGGCTGGAGTTCGCGCGGGCCTACATGACCTCCCGGTGGCCGCACTTGGCAGCGAAATCCCGGGAGAACATCGTCGAGAGCCTTGTCGTGGTCACGATGACGCTGACGCTCGACCGCAAAGGCCGACCCGACACCGAGATCCTTCGACGAGCGGTGCGCAAGCATGTGTTCCTTCCCGAGGAACGCCAGCCAGACCCTGACGCCCAGATTGTTGCCGCGCTGCGGTGGCTCAACGCGGCCTCGCTGCCAATGAACGAACTCAAGGAGGCGCGCCACACCCGCGCGGTACTGGAGGCCCTGGCCGTGGTGCAGGACGGCACCAAGGCGGCGACCACGTCATTCCGGCGCAGACGGGCCGCGTTTCACACCGCTTTGGAGCACGCCGTCGAACTCGGTGATCTCGATTTCAATCCGCTCGATCGCGTCAAGTGGAAGCCCGCCAAGTTGTCCAACGTGGTGGATCGACGGGCGGTCGTCAACCCCCGCCAGGCGCGCGAATTGCTTACCGCCGTGACGTATGTCGGGCGCACGCGTGGGCCAATGATGGCGGCGATGTTCGCCTGCATGTACTTCGCCGGCTTGCGCCCCGCCGAGGCGCAAGGACTTCAGAGGAAGGGCTGTGTCCTGCCGGTCGAAGGATGGGGCCAGGTCACGCCGTCCAAGACTCGGCCGCAGAGCAACAGCGACTTCACCGACTCTGGAGGGTTGTTCGACGAGCGCGGCCTCAAGCACCGTGCGGAGAACGAGGAGCGGCCCGTGCCGATCCCGCCCGAACTGGTCGCCATCCTGCGTGCCCACATCGAGACCTTCGGCGCCGCATGGGACGGCAGACTGTTCTACACCCGCGGCGGCGGCACCTTCACCGTGTCCGCCTACACGCAAGTGTGGAAACAAGCACGGGAACTCGCTTTCACCCCCGAGCAGGTCGATTCCCCGCTGGCGGGGCGCCCCTACGACCTGAGACATGCAGCGGTGTCACTGTGGCTTAACGCCGGAGTTCACGCCCCCGAGGTCGCTGAGCGGGCCGGACACAGCGTGGACGTGCTCCTGAAGATCTACGCCAAGTGCATCGACGGGCAGCGCGAGATCGCCAATCAGCGCATCGAAAAGGCGCTGGGGGAAGAATGATTTACAGGACGCCGCTCCGGAATAGAAGCGGAATGACCAGTGTGACCGCACTCCACAGATCGCACTCCGTAGCAGGTCCGAGGGTCTTTCCGGGTGCGAAGCGCTATTCCTCCTGGAACCGGATGCCCACCGCGCGGGCCGGATCGACCCAGCTGTGGCGGCCCCGCACGTACCAGGCGTCGATCTCGTCGGTGAAGACGCGGAACGCGGTGTCCGGGTCGACGGGCACGGTGACGCTGGCCCGCACGGAGTTCATCGGGTGCGCTCCACGTGGTCCTTGAACGAGCCGAGCTGCTCGGCCCAGAACGCCTGCACCTGGTCCAGCCACGCCTGCAACGCCGTGAACGGCTGCTGGCGCAGGGTGTAGAGGCGCAGCCGCGCGTCGGCCCCGCCGGCCTCGGCCTGCACGATCCCGCTCGCGCGCAGCACGCGCAGGTGCCTGCTGAGCGCGGGCGCGCTCATCTGGACGGCCTGCGCCAGCTCCCCGGCGGGACGCGGGCCCTCCCGCAGCAGGTCGATCACCTTGCGGCGGGTGGGGTCGGCGAGCGCCGCCAGCGTCGCGTCAATTTCGTTAACGTTAGTGTTAATTGTTGCCTACTTCCGCTAGGCTGTTAACGCTTCAGGCAACAATTATCGCGGAGGTATGCGGATGGCTGTCCAGCTCGGCTACTACACCCTGTCCGTGCGGGACCTGGACCGGGCGGCGGCGTTCTACGGGGCGCTGTTCGGCTGGGAGTTCAGGCGCGAGCACGAGACGTACCTGCACGTCACCAACACCGCCGTCGCCATGGGCTTCGTCGCGGGCGGGCCGTCGTCCCAGCCGAACGTCTACTACCACGTGGATGACATCGGCAAGGTCGTCGAGCGGGTGCGCGAGCTCGGCGGCACCACCGGCGAGATCCTCGACAGCAAGTCGGGGCGCGGCTGCTCCTGCACCGACGACCAGGGCACCGAGATCAGCATCTGGCAACCCGCCCCGGGCTTCGCCTGACCCGGCCGCCCAGCCGGACCCGGCTGATCCGCTGGGCTCGGCTGACCTGCTGGCCCGCTGGCCCGACAGATACTGCTGACCTGCTGGCCCGCTGGCCCGACAGACCCTGCTGGCCTGCTGACCGCATGGTTTTGCCGGCCTCAGTCGGGCACCTGGACGGTCGCGATGCCGAGCGTGCTGGTCATCGGCAGCAGCCCCGCCTCGAACACCGCCCCGAGGAACGGCGCGGCGAGCTGCCCCAGCCGCCCCGCCCGCTCCTCGCCGAACCGCCGCCACGGCTCGAAGGCCAGGTCGTCCGTCATCCGCTCGACCTGGTCGCGCAGCGCCCTGCCGCGCTCGGTGGCCTGCCCGTCCGGCTTCACCAGGCCGCGGGCGGCCAGCCGCTCCAGCGCCTCGGCCCACTCCTGCTCGCTCCAGCCCCGCCCGGCGAAGTTCTCCACCGGCGCGGCCCCGACCGCGGCGAACGACACCAGCGACTCGCACCCGTCCAGCCCGGCCGCGGCCAGCGCCGCCAGGTGGCCGTCGCCGCGGTGCTCGCGCAGCACGGTGGCCGCCTGCCAGAGCACCAGGTGCGGCTCGTCCGGCCAGGGCAGGTCCAGGTTGGCCGCCGCGAACGGCCGTCCCTCCACCGGCACGCTCTCGGCCACCCGCCTGGCCAGCTCCGCCGCCTCCGTCACCGCCGGCCCCGCCACGCGGTCGCCCAGCAGGTGGCGGTACGTCTCGTCCACCGCCTCCAGCCGCGCCCGCAGCACCTGCTCCGGCGCGGCCACCTCCCACACGGCGGGGAAATGCTCGGCGATCATGCGCGGGCTGAAGCTGTAGCAGGCGGCCGTGGCCAGCCGCGCGCCGGCCCGCCCGAGCGGGGCCGTGCGGTAGGCGAAATAGCTGGGCCAGCGCGACTCCACGTCGTAGCCGAGCGCCGCCGCCCGCCCGAACGCCTGCGGGGAGAAGTACAGCACGGCGTGGATCGGCTCCAGTTGGTGCCACATGCGGCGGGCAAGCCTGGATGGTGCGCTCATGACGAATCCCTCACTGTCTAGATAAGCTATGCCAGTGACGATAGAGGCATGGCGCATCACTGGTCAATCGCAAATAGACAGTTATGTCGGGAGGTGGGCGGAGCTCGCCGTCCTGCTCGTGAACGAGCTGCACGTCACCCAGGCCCGCGGCCGGGCCGTCACGCCGCCGCCCGACCGGCGCGCGGCGCTGGAGGAGGCCTTCACCCGCCAGGACTGGACACCGGGCCACACCTTGACGTCCGCGGACGTGGACCGCCTGGCGGAGGTGGCCGCCGAACTGCACCCCGCCTTCTCGGGCGACGTCACCTCGCTCAACCAGGCCCTGGTGCGTCACGCCGCCGTGCCCAACCTGCACGGCGACCCGCCGGTCCTCGCCTTCCACGCCCCCGACGCCGAGTGGGCGGACGCCTGGGCCGCCGACGCCGGCACCGCACTGGCCATGGTGATCGGGGTAGGGCAGGGGCGGCGGCTGCGGTCGTGCGAGGCGGACGGGTGCGAGCTGGTGTTCTTCGACGTCACCAGGAACGCGTCACGGCGGTTCTGCGGGCTGCCGTGCCAGAACCGCGCCAAGGCCAGCGCCTACCGCGCCCGCCGCCGCACCTGACGCGCCCCCCTCCGCGCCCGCTGCCGCGTCCCCTTCGCGCCCCCCTCCGAGCCCGCCGCCGCGCGTGCAGCGCTCACTCAGCCGGGAGCCGCAGCACCCGCAGCTCGTGCGCGCCGTCCTCGCGGGTCATCTCGTAGTACAGCCACCACTGCCCCTCCACCACCAGCGCGTCCAGGTACCGGACCGACCCGCTCCGGTGCGGCGAGGTCACCCAGGGCCGCTCACCCGACAGCCGCCGCCAGCCGAACAGATCACCGGACACCGCGACCCCGCACCGCTCCTCGTAGTTCTCCTCGTGCGAGCCCGACCCGTCGTAGAACCCCACGAACCCGCCCGGCACGGCCACCACGCTGTTGAGCCGCGCCTGGAACCGGTCCCATCCCTGGCCGACCCCCAGTACCTCCCCCTGCCAGGTGAAGCAGGCCCCGCCGTCCAGGCTGGTCGCCAGCCCCGTGGGATGCGTGGTGGCGCCCACGTTGTAGATGTCGGCGCTGGCGTGCGCCTCGCCGCCGAGCCCGGGCAGCGCCGCCGCGTAGCTGGCGAACAGGTACGTGACGGGCCCGACCCGCAGCACGTACGGATCCTTGACCCCCTCGGTCCCGGTGGAGGCCGCGGTCAGCACCGGCCGCGCCGTGGCCACGTCGAACTCCGACGGATGCGCCACCGGGCCGAGCGCGTCGATCCGCCACCGGTTGTCGGCCGGGTCCACGTACGACAGGTAGAGCAGGAACCCGCCCCCGTCCGCGGGCGTCAGGCAGAACCGCTCCATGGACGGCGTGCGCAGCTCGTCCTTGTGCACCGACCACACGTCGGTGAAGCTCACCCCGTCGTCGCTGACCGCCACCGCGCAGCGCCACCCGCGCTCAGCCCCGGCCCCGCGGGGACGCCGCCGCCGGTAGGTCAGCCAGAACCGCTCACCGTCGTGCAGCACGCCGGGGCAGCCTGCCCAGTAGCCCTCCTCGTCCTTCTCCGGAGCGAGCACCACCGTGCCCGCCAGCGGGTCGAACGCGGGAAGCGGAGCGTGAGAGATCATTTCGTCCTCGTCTTTCAGGCGTCGTAGAAGAACCGGTCCAGGGCGACGGCGGCGCTGCCGATCACGCCGGCGTCCGGGCCGAGGGTGGCGCGCCGCACCTGGACG
The DNA here is from genome assembly GCF_008086045.1 of Nonomuraea sp. PA05. Classification (GTDB taxonomy): domain Bacteria; phylum Actinomycetota; class Actinomycetes; order Streptosporangiales; family Streptosporangiaceae; genus Nonomuraea; species Nonomuraea monospora. The sequence goes on from NZ_VSEY01000001.1 coordinate 453,969, forward strand.
GCGTCGCGCAGCACGGGGAACGCCCTGGCCCGCAACGCCTGCCTGACCCGGTCGAAGATCGGCTCGGGAGCGGTGCGGAAGGCGCCGCCCAGCAGGATCAGCGCAGGGTTGAGCAGGTTGACCGCGCTGGCCAGGCCGGTGGCGAGGTGACCGGCGACCTCGTCCAGCGCCGCGTCCGCGCGCCCGTCGCCCTCGGCGGCGGCGGACGCCAGGCGGGCGAGAGGATCGGCGCCGTCCCCGCTGTGGCCCCCCGTGATGAGCGGGCCGAGGAGGGCGCGGGCCTGTTCGGCCAGGTACGGCTCCGCCACTACGGTCTCCAGGCAGCCGGTGGAGCCGCACGCGCACGGCCTGCCCCGCTCCACCACCTTCAGGTGCCCCAGCTCCGTGACCCCATGGGTGCCCGACCTGAACGGCTGCCCGCCGATCACCACGCCCGCGCCCACGCCGGTGCGGACGTACACGTACAGGAGCGGATCCGCTCCGCCCGTGTCGCCGTAACGGGTTTCGGCCAGCGCCATCGCCCGTACGTTGTGATCGACCACCGCCGGCACGCCCAGCGCCCGTTCCAGCGGATCGGCGAACGCGACGTCGCGCCAGCCCAGGTTGACCGACAGCACGTTGCGGCGCTGCCCGGGGTCCACCGGGCCCGGGGCGGCGACGCCGATGCCGAGCAGCCGGTCGCCCGCCTGCCCGGCCAGTGCCGCGGCGGCGTCGGCGATGCGGGCCACGACCTGTTCGGGCGGCTCGCCCGCCAGGTCGAAGCCGAACGAGCGCACGTCCCGCGCGCGGGCCTTCAGGTCGCACAGCCCGAGCCGTACGGTACCCGCGCCGACCTGGACGCCGATGACCTGCCGGGCGCCGGCGCGCAGCCGGATGCCGGTCGAGGGCCGCCCGACGCGGGTGCCGGGCCCGTCCGTGGCGCCCTCGCTCACCAGGCCCTCGTCCAGAAGCTGGGCCACGACCTTGGTCATGGTCGTGGGGGACAGGCCCAGCCGGCGTGCCAGGTCGGCGCGGGGCTGCGGCCCGTGGTCGCGCAGGGTGCGCAGCACGAGGCGTCTGTGCAGCCTGCGGACGTCCTGCACCGGTGTCGGCATGGCGGCCCTCCTTAATAACTAACGGGTAGAAAATAATTAAGGGAAGCCCTTTCGTCAACGGGAGGACCCGGGGCAGAGGTGGTCAGGCGTCTTCGAGCAGGCCGAGCCGTCCGGCGACGGTGGCCACCGCGGCCAAGATGCGATCGACCTGCCCGTTCGTGTGCGCCGCCGTCACGCTCAGCCGGATCAGCGCCTCACCTTCAGGGACGGCCGGCGGCAGCATGACGTTCGCCAGCACCCCCTCCTCCAGCAGGCCCGCCCAGAATCGGCAGGCCGTCAGCCGGTCGCCCACCCGCAGCGAGACCGTCGGGGTGCCGCCCGCCGCCCGCGCGAACCCGAGCGCCACCAGCCCCGCACGCAGCCGTTCCGCCGCCGACATGACGGCCCTGCGCCGCTCCGGCTCCGTGCGGATGATGTCGAGGGCGGCCAGCGCGGCGGCCGTGCAGGCCGGGGGCAGCGACGCGGAGAACAGCGCGGACCGGGCGCTGTGCCGCAGGTACTGCACGACGTGCCGCGGCCCCGCGACGGCCCCGCCGAGCGTGCCGAAGCACTTGGAGAACGTCACCGTCTGCACGTCCACGGCCGACTGCAGCCCATGGTGCTCGGCCGCCCCGCGCCCGCCGGCGCCCAGCAGCCCGGCGTCGTGCGCGCTGTCGAGCACCACCCGCGCCCCGTGCCGCGCCGCCAGCTTGGCGATGCCCGGCAGGTCGCACAGATCGCCGCCGACCGAGAACATGCCCTCCGTCAGCACGATCGCCCCCGCCTGCGGGTCCGCCGCCTCCAGCATGCCGGCGAGCTGGGTCATGTCGTTGTGCCGGTAACGCCGCAGCGTGGCCTGGCCGAGACGGGCGGAGTCGATGAGCGAGGCGTGGATGCGCCGGTCGGCGAACAGCACGTCACGCGGCCCGAACAGCGCGCTCAGCGCGAGATTGGCCTGGTAGCCGGTGGTGACCACCATCGCGGCCTCGTGCCCGAGGAACTCGGCCAGCTCCCCTTCCAGCGTCTCGTGCAGGGCCAGCGTGCCGTTCAGCACCCGCGAACCCGAGTTGCCCGACCCCAGCCGGTGCAGCGCCTCGGCGCCCGCCTCCTTCAGCCGCGGATCGTCCGCCAGCGCCAGGTAGTCGTTGGAGCCGGCCATCAGCACCCGCCGGCCGCCCACCACCACCTCACCGCCGCCGGGCCGCCCCTCCACCGGCAGGTAGTAGGGGTACAGGCCCGCGGAGGCCAGCGTCTCGGCCTCCGGGAGACGGCACTTGCTGAAGGGGTCCGTCACTACGCGGCACTCACTTTCCGGCTCCGTCCGAAGCATTCCGGCGACTCACTCCGCATCAGGCGATCGTAGCTGACAGTGGTTGAACGTGATAGTAGAGTAATCGCTGCTGGTGTGGGGCTCGCCGGCAGTCATTGTCCCGACAAGCGACAGCCGACAAGGACGTACGCATGACAGAAGACGAGATCTTCCACCAGTTGCGCGGCCTGTGCGCCGAGATCCTCGCGGTGGATCCGGCGCTCATCACCCCCGACACCGACCTGCGCGAGGAGCTGGAGGCCGACAGCCTCGACATGGCGGAGCTGGCCGTGGCCAGCGGCGACCGCTTCAACCTCCTGGTGGACTTCGATCTCGCCAAGCACGTGCGCACCCTCGGCGACGTGACCGTCCTGGTCCGCGCCGGGGTCCGGGCCGGCTGACGCGCGCCGTCGTCGCAGGGGGTCGCCATGCCGGTCACGTTCTCGCCGCAGCGTTCCGCCGAGCCCGTCAGGGGGCCCGTCAGAGGGCGTCGCGGGCTCGCGGAGTTCATCGAGCTGCCGTACCGGCTGCACGGCGGCGATCCGCACTTCGTGCCGCCGCTGCGCGGCGACTGCCGGCGGCTGCTCGACCGGCGGCGCAACCCGTTCTTCCGGTACGGCGAGGCCGAGCTGTTCACCGTACGCCGCGGCGGGCGGGTCACCGGCCGGATCGCCGCCGTGCACAACCCCCGGCACAACGCGGTCCACGGCACGCATGACGGGTTCTTCGGGCAGTTCACGTGCGCCGACGACCCCCGGGCCGCGCGCGAGCTGCTGGAAGCGGCGGCGGAGTGGCTGCGCGGGCGCGGGCTGAATACCATGCTGGGGCCGGTCGACTTCACCATGAACGACGAGTGCGGGGTGCTGGTCGACGGGTTCGACGCGCCGCCGAGCGTCATGATGCCGTACAACCCGGCCTACTACCCGGAGCTGCTGGAGTCCTGCGGGCTGGCCAAGGTGAAGGACCTGTGGGCGTGGGACGGCGCGGGCCGGGAGCCGCACGAGCGGCTGCTGCGCATCGCCCGGCGAGCCGAGCAGCGCCACCGGCTCACCGTGCGATCCCTCGACCCGGCCCGCTTCGACGCCGACCTCGACGGGGTGAAACGCGTCTTCGACAGCGCCTGGCAGGGCAACTGGGGCTTCACGCCGATGACGGACGAGGAGTTCGCCGCGGCCAAGCAGCGGCTGCGCGACGTCGTGGACCCGCGGCTCGTCCTGCTCGCCGAGGTGGCGGGCGAGCCGGTGGCCGTCGCGCTGGTGCTGCCCGACTTCAACCAGGCCGTCGCCGCGGCGCGAGGCCGCCTCAGCCGCTTCGGCCTGCCCATCGGCCGGGTCCGGCTGACCCTGGCGGCGCGGCGCATCGACCGGGTGCGCGGCGTGCTGTTCGGCGTCGTCCCCGCCCTGCGCAGGCACGGCGTGGAGGCCGCGGTCATCGCCCGCGCCTACGAGGCCATCGCGGCGGGCGGTTACCACGGCGGCATGGAGCTCGGCTGGACGCTGGAGGACAACCAGGCCATCAACCGGTACCTGACCCTGCTCGGCTGCACCCGGTCCAAGGTGTACCGCATCTACGGGCGGGAGCTGTGACCGACGGGCACGACCTGGGCGCCGGCGTCTCCGGCAGGCGGTACCCGGTCATGGACGGCTCCGGCAGGCGGTGCCCGGTCACGGGCGTCACCGGCACGCGATATCTGGTCACCGGCGCCACCGGCTTCGTCGGCAGGCGGCTGACCAGCATGATCCTGGCGCGCGGCGGCACCGTCACGGCCCTGGCCCGGCCGTCGCCGCGCGCCAGGGCACTGCGGGAGCTGGGCGTCCAGGTGGTGCCCGGCGACCTGGCCACCGGGCGGGGCGTCGAGGAGGCGGTGCGGGGCGCCGACCGGGTGATCCACCTGGCCGCCACCCTGCGGGCGCGCACCGCCGCCGGGTTCCGGGCGGTCAACCGTGACGGCGTCGAACGGCTGGTGCGCGCGCTGGCCGCCCAGCGCAGGCCCGCGCGCCTCGTCCTGTGCTCCTCGCTCGCCGCCGGCCCCGCGATCTCCCTGTACGGGGCCAGCAAGCGGGCCGGGGAGCAGGTCGCCAGGGAGCACGCGGGGCGGGTGCCCGCGGTCATCCTGCGGCCCGGCATCGTGTACGGGCCCGGCGAGGAGGCGCTGCTGCCCGCGTTGCTGCCCATGGTGCGGCTGGGCGTGGTCGTGCAGGCCGGGTGCGGCCCCCGGCGCTTCGGGATGGTGTACGTGGACGACCTGTGCACGGCCCTGCTCGCCGCCGCCGAACGCGGCCCCGTCCTGCGACCTGCCCCCAGTCCTGTGTCCTGCCTCGGCCTGTATCCCATCAGCGACGGCAACGCCTACGACATGGCCGACATCTGCCGCGCCCTCGCCCGTGCCGCCGGCTGCCGCACCCCCCTCGTACTGCCGCTGCCGATGCCCGCCGTGCACGCGATGGCAGCCCTGGCCGAGCTCGTCACCCGGGGCGCCGTCCCCGCGCTGAACAGGGACAAGGCCCGGGAGATGGGCCGCGCCGACTGGACGTGCACCCCGGACGACGCCGTACGCGAGCTGGGGTTCGCCCCCGCCACCACGCTCACCCGGGGCTTCGAGGCCGCGCTCGCCGCGCTGCGCACCGCTCCATGACGGCGTGCACGGCCAGCGCCACCGCCAGCCCGGCGACGGCGTCGGTGAGGTAGTGGTACCAGTCGTACACGACGGCGACCGTCAGCCCTGACGTCAGCGCCCACAGCACGGCACGGACGGCCCTGGAGACGTGCCGGCGCAGGCAGAGCAGGGTGATCCAGGCACCCGCCACGTGCGTCGAGGGGAAACACGCGCCGGGCGGGTCGAAAGCGGCCATGATCTCGTTCTGCACGGCGGTGACCGCGTACCCGGACGGGCCGTGCACGGCGAACAGCTCGGGCAGCGCCAGGGCCGGGCCGGTCAGCGGGATCGCGATGAACCCCAGGTAGCTGGGCAGGAACACGGCCAGCGCGGCGAACACGTACCGCTCGGCCAGCGGAACCCTGCCCCAGGCGTACAGGATGGCCGGGATGAGGAAGACGCCGTAGAAGGAGAAGTAGCAGAGGGTCAGCACCTCCGTGGTCAGCGGGGAGCCGATGGCGGCCGTCACGGCGGAGTTGGGGTCGAAGCCGAGCAGCGCCGTCTCCCAGGCGTGCAGGTCGCCGTCGAGGTAGCGGCCGTGCAGGACGCGGGAGGTGCGGGCGGCGGCGCCGTACGCGAAGGGGAGCAGGAGGAACGGCCCGGAGAACCGGACGAACCGCACTGCCTTCACGCGGGGGAAACGCCGCTCGGCCTGTGCCAGTACGAGCAGGAACAGGCTCGCGAGCGCGTACCCCGCGAGCAACGCCTGCCCGTCGGCCAGGCGCCCACGAAACAGGACCACAATGAGCGCCATTATCGCGAAATAGCCCAGCATCAGCCATTCGGCGGGGCGGAATGTGACTCCGCGGCCATAGGCCCGCGCGAAAAAGCCGCCACGGAAATCCGTGCCCGTGACAGGGGCGTGCCGAAACGCCGCGTCGATTCCGCGCGGGCGGCTGAGCGCCTCCTCGGGCGAGAGGTCAGGAAGTGGCACGCGCGGGCCACCAGATTCGCCGCCCCATGTGGTGGGCGAGCGCCGGCACCAGGAACGACCGCACGACCACGGTGTCGATGACGACCCCGATCGCCACCAGCAGGCCGAGCTGCACGACCGGCACCAGCGGCAGCACGGTCAGCACGAAGAACGCCGCCGCCAGCACCACCCCGGCCGCGGTGATGACCCCGCCGGTGGCGCGCAGGGCGTGCAGGGTCGCCTCACGGGTGTCCAGGCGGACGGCCTCCTCGCGGACGCGGGCCATCAGGAAGATGTTGTAGTCGATGCCGAAGGCCATCAGGAAGACGAACGCGTACAGGGCGAAGGACGCGTCCACCACCGGATAGCCCAGGAACTGGGTGAACAGCGCCGAGCACAGGCCCAGCGTGGCCGCGAACGACAGCACCACCGTGCCCATCAGCAGCAGCGGCGCCACCAGCGAGCGCAGCAGCACGACCAGGATCAGCCCGACGACCAGCAGGATCAGCGGCACGACGAGGAACGCGTCGTCGAGGACCGCCTTCTGCACGTCGAGCAGCTCGGTGGTGAACCCGCCCACCAGGGCCGCGCCGCCCGCCGCGCCGCGCACCGCGCCACGCAGGTCCTCCACCAGGCGCTGGGCGTCCGGCGTGTTCGGCTCGGCGGCGAGCACCACGTCGAACGTGCGCCACGGGGCGGGCGGCCCGGGCCGCATCGCCACCACGCCCTCCGCCTCGTGCACCACCCGCTCCACGGCGGCGCTCTTGTCCTGCCTGGCCAGGACGACGACCGGCGCGCTGGCCGGATAGTGCCGCCGCAGCGCGTCGTAGCCGGCCACGGAGTCGGTGCGCATCGTGAACAGCGACGACGGCGGGATGCCCGAGGTGTCGAGCGTGGTCAGCCCCATGCACAGCATGGTCAGCAGCAGCGCGGAGCCCGCCCAGGCCAGGCGGGGCCGCTGGCCGACGAAGCCCGCGACGCCGCGCCACAGCCCGTCGCGCGCCACCTCCCCGGGGCGCGGCGTGCTCGGCCAGAACGCGCGCCGCCCGCCCAGCAGCATCAGCGCGGGCAGCAGCGTCACCATCACGGCCGTGGTGATGAGGATGCCGACGGCTGCCGCCGCGCCGATGGAGCGCAGCGCGTGCGTGTCGGCCACCACCAGGCAGCCGACGCCGCCCGCCACGGTGAGCGCGGAGGCGATGACCGTGCGGATGCCGCCCGACAGCGCGTCCTTCAGCGCCGCCGCCTGGTCGGCCGTCGCGCGCAGCCGCTCGCGGTAGCGGGCGACGAGCAGCAGCGCGTAGTCGGTGGCCACGCCGAACACCAGCACGGTGAACACCTCGGGCGTCGCGGCCCGCAGCGTCATCAGCCCCGAGCGGGCCAGCGCGTAGATCGCCGCGGCGGAGCACAGGTAGGCCACCACCACGGCCAGCATGGGAATCACCCACAGGACCGGGCTGCGGTAGACGGCGAGCAGCACCAGGAGCACCACGGCCAGGCTCAGCGCCAGAAGCGTGCCGTCGACGCGGCGGAAGGAGTCGACGTAGTCGGCCGCGGCGCCGCCCGCGCCGCTCACGTGGCTGATCAGCCCGGCGGGGCTGCCCTCGGCGGCGATCTGGCGCAGCCGTTCGACGAGCGGGCTGACGAGCACGCCCGGCTTGCCGGACAGCAGCACGGTCACCTGCAGCGCACGCCCGTCGGCGCTGGGCACGGGCGCGGACGCCATGCCGATCACGTCGGGCACGCTCGCGAACTGCCGCAGGTCCTGCCGGGCCGCCCTGATGTCGGCGCGCTGGAGCGGGCCGGGGCGTTCGTAGACGACGAGGGCGGGCACCACCCGGCCGGACTGCTTGGCCAGCAGGTCGAGAACGCGTGCCGACTCGGCGCCCCTGGCCAGCATGGAGCTGCCGCTGGTGACGCGGACGTCGTCCAGCGGGCCGCTCGCGAGCACGGCCGCGACGGCGATGGCCACCCATGCGATGACCACCCCGGCCGCGATTTTTCGCGCAACCCCCATACGAAACAAAACCGACAATTCCCGCCCACCCCCGGCCTCGGTGTGAAAGTGCCGGCCGGCACGTAGACGATAAATTCCCCGTCCTGCTTAAACAACTTTTTGCAGGAGTCTCATATTCGCGTCATGGCCGGAACAAACGGGACATCGCCGTATTCTTTTTCGGCTGCTTGACCGCTTTCCGCCCGTGATGCCGTACGCGCGGCGCGCCGCCTCTTCTCGCCCGGGCAGGCGGGCAGGCGGTGCGCCGCGCGGCCGAGGGAGGGGCGGCGGGTCGCCTTGGACTGGGGAGGGGCGGCGGGTCGGCGTCCGAGCGGGGAAGTGGCGGGTCAGGGTCCGAGCGGGAGAGGTGGCGGGTCAGCTCTGGATGCGGAGGTCCGCGAAGAGGGCGCGGTGATCGGACCCCGGCACGTCGAACACCCGCGTCGCCGCCGCGGATCCCCGCCCGTCCGTCAGCACGTGGTCGATGGCCACCAGCGGCGGCAGCGAACGCCCGTGCGGCCACGTGGGCGTCAGCCCCTGACCGGTGGAGGCCGCCGCGTCCGTGTAACCGGTGTCCAGCAGGCGGCGGAAGACCGCGTGGTCGAGGGTGGCGTTGAAGTCGCCCGCCAGGATCCTGGGCGGCCCCGAGGACGGCGCCGGCGGCAGGGTCGCGACCCCGGCCTCCCACTCGGGCACCGTCGAAGGCACGGGCGCGACCGGGTGCACCACCACCACCTCCACGGCCGACCCGCCGGGCAGAGCCACCTCGACCACCGGCATGTGGTGCCCGACCGGCTGGAACAGGCCCGTGCGCTCCGTCATCGGGTAGCGCGAGTACACGCCGCTGCCCTCCGGGCCCCGGTAGTCGGCCCTGCCTACGTGGTACGGCAGCAACCGCGCCAGCCCGGCGGCCGACAGGCGGTCCCGCGCCGAGTACGTCAGCTCCTGGATGCTCAGGACGTCCACGTTCAGCCTGCGGACCAGGTCGACGATCACTGCCGCGTCGCCGCGCCCGCCGTTGAGGTTGGCCGTCAGCACCCGCAACGTCCGGCCGGCGGCGGACTCGGACGCGGTGCCAGTGCCGGTGCCGGTGCCGGTGCCGGTGCCGGAGGCGGGCGCGGTGCCGGTGCGGGAGGCGGGCGCGGAGTCGGTGCCGGACGCGGTGCCGGACGCGGTGCCGGACGCGGTGCCGGACGCGGTGCCGGAGGCGGGCGCGGAGGCGCTGGTGCTGCTGCCGAGTGCGCGTGGCAGCACGCACCAGGCCAGGCACACGCACACGGCCAGCATGATCGCTGTCGCGGCCCTGCTGCGCAGGAGGGCCGCGATGGCCAGCATCACCAGCGCGGCGAGGGCGAAGTACGGCGTGAACGAGACCAGCGGGACCAGGATGACGCCCGACTCCAGCCCGCCGAGCCGCACCGCGGTGCCCGCCGCGAACAGTACGGCCATCGCCACGGCCAGCCGCCTGCGCCACACCCGGCGGGGGCGGGTCCGCCGTTCCGTCTCCACGACCTCTTGCACCAGCACAGCCGCACACGCTAAGCGACCATTCTTAACGCCACATGAGGATGGGGCCTCTGGGCAGATGAGGGAACGTGGGTCGTGCTGTCCTAAGCTGTCGGGCTGTGCCGCGAAAGGCGATGATCTTGCTGGTGGCCGCCCTCGTGGTGGCGGGCTGCGGGGGCGACCCGGGGGCGGGTGGCTCGGCGGCGTCGCCGCGCCCCGGCACCACCGCCTCGCACCCCAGCCCCGGCGACGAGCCGCTCGGATCGAGCGCGCCATCCGGATCGAGCGCGCCATCCGGATCGAGCGCGCCATCCGGATCGAGCGAGCCGCTCGGATCGAGCGCGCCAACCGGGTCAAGTGCACCGCCCGGCTCCGCGACGCCTGCCGGGTCCGGTGCGACGCCGGGCTCGACCAGGCCCGCGCGCGGGAAGGCCGACGACGTCAACGGTGACGGGTACGCCGACCTGGTGGCGGAGTTCGGCCCCGCCGACCGCAGGCGGCTCGGCGTCGTCCACGGCTCCCCGAAGGGGCTCGTCCCGTCGAAGGGCGCGGTCGTGCCGCCTGACACGTTCACCTCCTGGCTGATCGGCAGCGGCGGCAGCAGGGCCGACCTCGACGGCGACGGATTCGGGGACGTCCTCGGTTACGGCGGGCCGCCCGGCCGGCCGCAGGGCCCGCACGTTCTCTGGGGCGGCCCGGACGGCATCGCCGCGACGGCGTCCCCCACCCCCGTCCGGCTGCCCGCCATCTCCGGATCGGCCAGCTACCGCGCCGTCGCGGGCGACTTCGACGGGGACGGCGCCGCCGACGTGGCCGTGGCCACCCCGCCCAGGTCGGGCGGGCTCGCCGCGGACCTGACCGTCCTGTACGGCCCCTTCACCCGGGACGGCGCCGCCACCCGCAGCGGCGTCCAGCCGTCACCGACCGGCGAGGACTTCTGGCGGATGGCCGCCGACGAGATCGACGGCCGCCGCGCCACCGCCTTGATCGTGTACCAGGGGGACGACGGCGAGCAGGTCAGCGGCCTGCTGCTCGCCGCCGGGCCCGGCGGCCCCGCCCGGACGGGCAGGAAGCTCAACCCGGGCATGGCCGCCGCGTTCGGCGACTTCGACGGGGACGGGGCCAGGGACGTGGCGGTCGGCGACGACGGGAGCCGCAACAACGAGCCCGGCTACGAGACCGAGCCGCCGTCGGTGGACCGGACGCTGACCGTCTACTACGGGGACGGGCGGCAGGCGGCGTTCAAGGGCACGTCGGGTGCCGCCGTCGCTGGTGACTTCGACGGTGACGGGCGTGACGACCTGGCCTTCGGGGGCGCGGCGCAGGTGGCCGCCACTGCTCCGAAGGTGTTCTGGGGTGCGGCGGGCGGGCTTCGTGCCGGGACGAGTGTCGCCGGGGTGGGGGAGGGGGTGCCGTTGGCGGCGGGGGATTTTGACGGGGATGGGGATGATGAGCTGGTGCTCGTAATGGGGAAGGAGGACTCCGTCGTCGTGGTGACGGACGGCAGGAAGGCGCTGACCCGATTCGAAACCAACGACGTGCCGTCGTAGCGGCGCGCGGCCGGCCGCCGCGCGTGTCGTGCCGCGCGTGTCGTGTCGTGCCGGGTCGTGTCGTGCCGGGTCGTGTCGTGCCGGGTCGTGTCGTGCCGGGTCGTGTCGTGCCGGGTCGTGCGTGGCGGGCCGTGCGTGTCGTGCCGGGCCGTGCGTGCCGGGCGCGTGACCTCGCGCCCGCCACGTGATCAGTGCTGCAGCGCCTTGAAGTCCTTCAGCCAGTAGTTCGGCGCCGACAGCCCATCCCCCCGCCCCCTGACCGTGTACGGCGCGAACACGCTGTTGAGCAGCCACGGATCCTTACCGGGCCCGAAGTCCCGCACCATCAGGTCATCCTGCTTGAACCCATACGTGGCCACCGCCAACCGCCCCGTCCCCCGATAAAGCGCCATCTGCTCCCGCAAGAAGCCCGCCTGCTCCACGAACCAAGAACTGCTGGTCAGAAAGTCGGACCACTGCTTCCGGCTGAACGGCGAGTCGATGGCGGCCTTGATCACCTGCCAGACCCGGGTGTCCGGGGCGAACCCGTACCGCTCGGCGAACGACGCGGACACCGTGTCCTGGAGGTGCTGCTTCCAGTACCACACCAGCGAGAACTCGGTCACGAGGTACGTCTGGTCGTCCCGCATCCGAGGCAGGATGTAGTCGAGGAAGGCCTGCGCGTTCCCGGGCGCCGGGATGTGCGGGTGAATGTCGACGCCCTGGATCTCGGGCGTCTCCCGGACGAAGGTCATCCAGCGTTCGGCCGCCGGGGTGCGGCGGTCGGCGAGGTCGAGGCGGTTGAGCGCGCCCATGTAGAGGGTGGTGCGGCAGCCGGGGCCGCAGTGTTCGCGGCGGTGGCCGATGATGTGCCGGGCGACGGTCTCGTAGAAGACGTTGAGGCGTTCGTCGCGTTCGGCGGGCAGGCTCTCGATGAACGGCTCGTTGCCGATGGCGAGGATGTCCACCTTGTCGAGCACCGTGGGGAGCACGCGGTCCAGTCGCGCGAGTTCGGTGGCCATGGCGGCGCTGCCGGGCTGCGGGAAGGAGGCCGCGTTGTAGGGCCATTTGAGGCTGAGGATGGTGTCGTAGCCGCGCCGGCCCGCGTCGGTGATGGTGCTGATGGCGAAGTGGCCGGCGGGGTCGCCCTGGTCGGTGGCGGGCATCGGGTAGAAGCCGCGCACCCAGCGGGTGCCGGACTCGCGTAGTTCGCGGTAGTCGAGGGCGTCGAGGTTCTGGTTGAAGTTCGCGCCGAGGGCGCCGTACGCGGTGGGCAGCGGACGGTTCACGGGCTTGCCCTCCGAAGCGGCGGTGGCGGCGTGAGTGAGGGGCGAGACCGTGGCGAGGACCGCGGTCAGCGCGACGAGCGACAGTCGACGAAGCAAGGTGCCTGCTCTCTGACGGGTTGGGGGGAGATCGTCATCGGCGCGATTCATGTTTGCGCTAACTTGATCGGCCTGTCAATGGCCGTCCCGCCGGAGTGAGGGCTCAGCGAGGAGGGGCGGTGGAGGCGCGGACGATCAGCTCGGGGCGGACGAAACGGCTGCTGGGCTGGGCCGAGGCCGCTCCGGGCGGGCCTTCGACGCGCGCGATGAGGTGCTCCACGCAGCGCCGCCCGACCGTCTCCAGATCCTGCCGGACGGTGGTCAGCGGCGGCGTCAGGTACGGCGCGAAGTCCAGGTCGTCGAACCCGACGACGCTCAGGTCGTCAGGCACCCGCCGCCCCAGCTCGGCCGCCGCCCGCAGCACGCCCACGGCCATCTGGTCGTTGGCGGCGAACACGGCGGTGGCCTCGTCGTCGGCGAGCAGCCGCAGCGCGGCCTCGTACCCCGAGCGGGGCGACCAGTCGCCGGCGACGGGCGGCGGCACCGCGCGCCCGGAGCGCTTGAGCTGCCGCTGCCAGGCGGCCCGCCGCCGCTGCGCCGGGTTGGAGCCGGCCGGGCCCGCCACGTGGTGCACGGTGGCGTGCCCCAGGCCGAGCAGGTGGTCCACGGCGGCGCGGGCGCCGGCGGCCTCGTCCATGCCGAACGTCGGGTGCTTGTGCGCCGCCCTGCTGTCGGCGATGACCAGCGGCACCTCCTCGGGCAGCCGCAGGTGCGGGGTGTCGAGGACGCGGGCCTCGACCACGATCACGCCGTCCACCGCGCGGTCGGTGAGCCCGCGTACGGCGGCGCGCACCTCCTTCTCGGTGGGCCCGTCGACGATGGCCACGCTGACCGAGTAGCCGCGCGCCTGCGCGCCGGTCACGACCGCCTCGACGATGCGCACGTTCAGCACGGCGCTGAGGTTGAACGTGACCACGCCGATCGTCCCGAACCGGCCGGTGGCCAGCGCCCTGGCGGCGATGTTGGCGCGGTAGCCGAGCTGCTGCATGGCCGCCTCGACCCTGAGCCGCGTCTCGGAGGTCACCCGGTCGTTGCCGTTGACCACCCGTGACACGGTCTGGCCTGAGACTCCGGCGAGCTTGGCGACGTCCGCCATCGACGGGCCTCCGGACGCCCTCGTCCCCGGTGGTCGCACCACGCCCGGCTGTCTCCCTTCATCAGGGCAGCGCGTTACGGGGCTGCCGCGAGGTGGAACGCCGACAGGCTACATCGGTGGCGGGCCTTCACGAACATGTTCTTGACGCTGATAGGCCCGCAGCCTAAGTTAGCGCAAACATAGATCCGCTCCGGGGGATCCCTGGCTGGCCGGGGAGAGCGGACCAGGTCGGTGACCGAGTCGTACACACAGACATAGAGGAGTCGCCATGGGGCGGCATCACCACCGGATCTCTGCAACCACGGGCGCTGGGCCCGTTCGTCGGCACCCGGGCGATCTCACCCGCCGCCGCCTCTTCGGGGGCGCGGGCGCCGCCGTCCTGGCCGCGGCGCTGGCCGCCTGCACCGGCGGCGGGCAACTGGCCGAGAAGAGCGCGAGCGCGGGCAGCGGCGGCGGCGCCCTGCAGTGGTGGGACCAGTTCCGGCCGCTGACGAAGATGTTCCAGGACGCCCTGTTCACCCCGTTCACGCAGTCGCACGCGGGCGTCACCGTCGAGCGCCGCCAGATGGACGCCCCCGACCTCGGCCAGGCGCTCCAGGTCGGCAGGCGCAGCAACCAGATGCCCGACGTGCACTCGCTGGCGGGCCTCGGCACGGTCTCGCCCGCCGCCCTGGTGAGCGAGGGCTGGTTCCAGCCGATCGGCAAGCTCGCCGACTTCGCGGGCAGCCCGATCGGCGAGTTCGTCTACGACGGCATCCACCGCTTCGACGGCGAGATCTACTCCTTCCCGCCGTTCTCCGGCCGCTGGCACGAGGCCGTGCCGTGGTTCAACACCGCGATGCTCAAACAGGCGGGCGTGGACCCCGAGGAGGAGCCGGGCACCTGGGACGAGCTCCGCGAGATCGCCCGCAAGGTCGCCACCGGCAACGACGGCGGCGCCGCCGGCCTGGTGCTGCCGAGCAAGGAGCCGGAGTACCTGCGGACGCTGGTCGAGCGGCTGGCCATGACCGCCGGCGCGCCCGGCCCCGGCAACGTCGACTGGGCGACCGGCGCCTACGTCTACGACACCCAGCCCTACCTCGACGCCATCGAGTTCCTCGTCAGCCTCCAGAAGGACAAGGTCGTGCACCCCGCCTCGGCCTCGATGGGCGCGCGCGACGCCCGCGCCCGCTGGGCCGCCGGGCAGGCCGGCATCTACCTGTGGGGCGCCTGGTTCATCGGCGGCCTGCTGGTGGACGAGCCGGAGGCGGTCGAGCGCGGCGTCGGCACCTGGCACATCCCCTGCCCCGGGACCACCAGGAACTTCGTCTACAGCCCGCCCTCGTCCGGCACGTTCTGGGTGTCCAGCCAGTCCAAGCAGGCGAAGACCGCCGCCGAGCTCATGCTGCAGATGACCACCAAGGAGTTCCAGACCAGGCTGGCCGAGGCGATGGACCAGCCGCCCGCGCTGGCCGCCGAGGTCATCGAGGACGCCAAGGTGCACGACGCGTACAGGAAGTGCGTCGCCAACTTTCAGGAGGACGTGAAGATCGGCCCGGTGCCCGAGGTGGGCAACCCCGGAGTCTGGCAGGTGCTGGCCGAGATGCGCGACGTCCATCCCAACCTCGGCGACATCGTCCAGTCGGTGCTGACCGGTGCCTCCACCGACGCCGGCGGCCAGCTCCGCCGCTTCAACGACCAGATCAGCGCGGAGCGCGAGCGCGCGCTGAAGGCGGTGCGCGAGGAGAAGGGCGTCGAGGTGGACCTGAAGGCGTGGGTGTTCGCCAACTGGGACCGCGAGAAGGACTATGGCCAGCAGGACTACGCCGGGCGCTGAGATGACCACGACGACCTCCCCGCCCCCGCCCAGAGGACGGGCGCGGCGCCTGCGTCAGGACTGGTGGATCTACCTGTTCCTGCTGCCGACCGTCCTCGGCTACGGCGCCTACACCGTCTACCCGCTGCTGGCCTCCTGGTGGTACGCCCTCCTCGACTGGCCCGGCTTCGCCAGCACGGGGACGTTCGTCGGGTTCGAGAACTTCGAGCGGCTCATCGGCGACGACCTGTTCTGGAACGCGTTCTGGAACTCGCTGGTGTTCCTCGTCATCGCCGTCCCGCTGCGGGTCGGCCTGGCGCTCCTGCTGGCGCTGGTGCTGAATGCGCGCAAGACGCCGTTCAAGGGCTTCTTCCGCACCCTGTTCTTCCTGCCCGTGGTCACCACGGGCGCGATCGTGGGCGTCGTGTTCACCCTGCTGCTCGACGCGAGCGGCCCGCTCAGCCTGTCGCTGGTCTGGTCCGGGCTGATCGACTCGCCGCAGAACTTCGCCGCCAACGCCGGCACCTCCCTGTACGCGGGCATCGCCGTGTGGGTGTGGAAGTGGCTGGGCATCACGCTGATCTACTGGCTGGCCGCGCTGCAGACGATCCCGCGGGCCGTGCACGAGGCCGCGATGATCGACGGCGCCGGCGCGTGGGCGGAGTTCCGGCACGTGACGATGCCGCTGCTGGTGCCGTTCCTGGTGATCATCACGCTGATCGACACCGTGGCCGCGTTCAACGTCTTCGACCTGATGCAGACCCTGACCGGCGGCGGCCCGTCCTTCTCGTCCGAGGTGATCGAGATCTTCATCTTCCGCACGGCCTTCCAGGCCACCGTCCCCCAGCTCGGCTACGCCTCCGCCGCCGCCGTGCTGTTCGGGCTGCTGACCGTGGTGCTCGCCGTCGCCCAGGCGCTGGGCATGCGGTGGGCGCGCGGGAGGAGGGGGGAGCCATGACCTCGCGGCTGCGTCTTCCTGGCGCGCGGCAGGTGGTGACGTTCGTCCTGCTGCTGGTGCTGGGCGGGCTGTGGGTGTATCCGTTCGTCTGGCTGGTGTCGGCGTCGCTGAAGACGTCCTCGGAGATCTTCGGCAGCGGCCTCGGCCTGTTGCCCGAGCAGCCCGTCTGGGAGAACTACGCCCGCGCCTGGAGCGAGGTCGGCTTCGCGGGCTACTTCGTCAACACGCTGGTCATCACGGTCGGCACGGTGCTGCTGGTGGTCGTGCGCAGCGCCCTGGCAGGGTACGTGCTCGGCCGCTACGACTTCATCGGCAAGAAGTTCCTCATCGGCCTGTTCCTGGTCACCTTCTTCCTCCCCGAGGGCTACACGATCATCCCGATCACGCAGCTCACCGACCAGCTCAGGCTGCTCAACACGCACGCCGGCGTGATACTCGGGCTGGGCGCGGGCGGTCAGATCGCCTCGACCCTGCTCTACGCGGGCTACTTCCGGCGGCTGCCGAAGGAGCTGGAGGAGACGGCGCGGCTCGACGGCGCGGGCCCCTTCACGGTCTTCTTCCGGGTGATGCTGCCGCTCGCCTGGCCGATCACCGCCACCGTGGTGATCCTCACCTACCTGTTCGCCTGGAACGTCTACCTGCTGCCCCTGGTGTTCACGCTCAGCGAGCCCGACCTGCGCACGCTGGCCGTCGGCATGACCGTCTTCGTGGGCGAGCGGGGCACCGACTGGTCGGGCATGGCCGCCGCCGCCGTGATCTCGCTCATCCCGGTGATCGCCGTGTTCGTGGCGCTCCAGCGCAAGTTCGTCGACAGCCTCGCGGGAGCGGTGAAGCAATGACAGAAACGGAGCCCACCGGCATGCGGGAAGCACTCGTCACCATCGACACCCGCCGGCCGGCCGGCCGCATCGACGACGACGTCTACGGGCACTTCCTGGAGTCGGCGTTCTTCGGCAACATCGAGGGCGGGGTGTTCGACGAGGGCTCGCCCCTGTCCGCCGACGAGCCCGGCCTGCTGCGCGGCGTGCGCGCCGACGTCCTGGAGCTGGTGCGCGAGCTGGGCCCTGGCCCGATCCGGTGGCCGGGCGGCAACTTCACCTCCGCCTACCACTGGGAGGACGGCATCGGCCCGCGCGACGACCGGCCCAGCAGGCTGGAGCTGGCCTGGGGCGAGCGCGAGAGCAACCGGTTCGGCACGGACGAGTTCCTCGCCTGGTGCGAGGCGGTCGGGGCGGAGCCGTACCTTGTGCACTCGGCCCGGGACGTGGACGAGGCGGTGCGCTGGATCGAATACACCAACTCCGCCCGCGACACCACCCTGACCGCCCGCCGCGCGCGGAACGGCAGGGCCGAGCCGTGGAACGTGCGCTACTGGGGCGTCGGCAACGAGGTCTACGGCCCCTGGCAGATGGGGCACCGCACGGCCGACGAGTACGCCGCCGCCGCCCGCGAGCACGCCCTGTTCATGCGGCTGGTCGACCCGGACGTCAAGCTCGTCGGCGTCGGCATCCCGTGGCGGCAGGAGGAGTGGACCCGCCCGCTGCTCCAGCGGGCCGGCTCGCTGCTCGATCACCTCTCCCTGCACCTGTACGGGGCCAGCACCCACCTGTGGACCGGCGACGACTACGACGCCGTCGTCGCCCAGTCCCTCTACTTCGAGCGGGAGCTGCACACCTACTCCCAGCTCGTCACCGCCCTGGCCGCCGAAGCCGGCCTGGACCGGCCGCCCGCGCTCGCCCTGGACGAGTGGACGATGCGGCACCTCGAACCCGAGGAGTGGCCGCGGCCGCAGCCCGGCGACGACGGCGGCGTCGCCCCGCGCGACACCGCCCCAATGGACGACCCGCTCAAGGTGCGGGTCAACCGGTGGAGCCCCAGGACGGTCGGCGACGCGCTCTTCTGCGCCGGCGTCTTCCACGCCATCCACCGCACCGCCGGGCTGCCCGCCCCCGTCGCCATGGCCAACCCGGTCAACCTGGTCAACGCCAACGGCCTGGTCGTCGCCCGCCCCGGCGGTGCGCTGCGCTCGGCCATCTACCACGTCTGGCACCTGTACCGGCACCACACAGGGCGCACCGTGCTGCCCTGCGAGGTGACGGGACCGGCCAGGACCGCCTCCGTCACGCTCGGCGACAACCGCGGTCCCGACGGCCGGCTGCTCACCGCGCCCATGACCGTTCCCTACGTGGACGTGTCGGCCACCCGCGCCGACGACGGCACGCTGCGGATCGCCGTCGTCAACCGGCACCGCGACGCGGCCGTGCGGCTGCGGGTCGTGCTCGACGGCTCCCAGGCCGGCACGCCCGCCACCGCCAGGATCCGCACCCTGGGCGCCGACGTCCCTGCCCTGGACGCGGTCAACACGCTCGCCGCCCCCGACACGATCGCCGTACGCGACCTGGGCGACGTCGCGTCCAGCGGCGGCGGGTGGGACGTCGCCCCGCACTCGGTGACCGTGCTGTCTTTCTGATCAGGAGAACCGTGACCGACCACCCCCGCCCGCTGCTGGTGCGCCCGCACTGGCAGGACCTGTCAGGCCCCTGGGGATTCGCCACCGACGACGAGGACCGCGGCCTGGCCGAGGGCTGGCACGACGACCCCGCGCCGTACACCCGCACGATCACCGTGCCGTACCCGCCGGAGAGCGAGCTGTCCGGCCTGCGCGACACCGCCCCGCACCCCGTCGTGTGGTACCGCCGCACGCTGCGCCCCGACCGGGCGCCCGGACCGGGGGAGCGGCTGCTGCTGCACTTCGGCGCCGTGGACTACCGCGCCCAGGTCTGGGTCAACGGCGTGCACGCGGGCGGCCACGAGGGCGGGCACACGCCGTTCTCCTTCGACGTCACCGACGCGCTCGTGCCCGGCGCCGAGCAGGTCGTCGTGGTCCGCGCCGAGGACGAGTGCGACGACGCCACCCAGCCGCGCGGCAAGCAGGACTGGCGGGCCGAGCCGCACGACGTCTGGTACCACCGCACCACCGGCATCTGGCAGCCGGTGTGGGCGGAGGTCGTGCCCGGCCTGCACGTCCGGCGGCTGCACTGGACGCCCGACGTGCCCGGCGCCGCCGTCACCGTCGAGGTCGAGCTGTCCCGCGCGCCCGAATCCGAGGTGGACGTGCACGTCGTCCTCACCCTGGAGGACGAGGTCCTCGCCGACCAGACCTGCCGCACCGGCCGCCGCGACGGCCGCTGGACGATCGCGATCCCGGCCGCCAGGCACCAGCTCGAACAGGCGCGGCTGCTGTGGACGCCCGAACGCCCCACCCTGCTGGACGCCCGTGTCGAGGTGCTGCGCGACGGCCGCACGATCGACGCGGTCACCTCGTACACGGCGCTGCGCAGCACCGGCGTCCGCGACGGCCGCTTCCTGCTCAACGGCCAGCCCCGCTTCCTGCGGCTGGTCCTGGCCCAGAACTACTGGCCAGGCTCGCACCTGGCCGCGCCCGCAGGCGCGCTGCGCAGAGAGGTGGAGCTGGTCAAGGAGCTGGGGTTCAACGGCGTGCGCGTCCACCAGAAGGTGGAGGACCCGCGCTTCCTCGCCTGGTGCGACCGGCTCGGGCTGATGGTGTGGAGCGAGCTGCCCAGCGCCTACGAGTACGCGCCCAGGACCGTCGAGCGGCTCACCCGCGAATGGCTGGAGGTCGTCGCCCGCGACCGCAGCCATCCGTGCGTGGTGACGTGGGTGCCGTTCAACGAGAGCTGGGGCGTGTGGCACGCCGCCGACGTGCCGGAGCAGCGGCACGCCACCGCCGCGCTCTACCACCTGACCAAGGCGCTCGACGGCACCCGGCCGGTGATCTCCAACGACGGGTGGGAGCACACCGAGAGCGACATCTGGGGCCTGCACGACTACGCGCCGACCGGCGCGTCCATCCGCGAGCGCTACGCCTCCAGGGACGCGGTCGCGCGCGTCCTCGGCGACCGGCCGCCCGCCCGGCGCGTCGCCCTGCTCGGCGACCCCGTCAGGCGGGGACAGCCGGTCGTGCTGTCCGAGATAGGCGGCCTCAGCCTGCGGCCGGAGGCGGGGGAGGCCTGGCACGGGTACGCCGCCGTCGCCACCGCCGGGGAGCTGGCCGAGGAGTTCCGGCAGTTCGTGGACGCGGTGCTGGACAGTCCCGAGCTGGCCGGGTTCTGCTGGACGCAGCTCACCGACACCGAGCAGGAGACCAACGGGCTGCTGACCGCGGGGCGGGAGCCCAAGCTGCCGGTGGAGGTGGTGCGGCGCGTCCTGACCAGGCCCGCCCGGTCGGCGCCCGCCGAGGCCATCGACGCCGCCCGCCGCGCCGCCCGCCAGGAGGAATGACCGCCCCGGCGACGCGCGCCATGGGGGCGGCGGGTCCCGGTGGTGAGGCCATGGGGGGCGGTGTGGCAGGACGTGTCGCCCCTTCCGGTGAGAACGGAACCGAGACGTCCGTGGTGAGGGCGGGCGGGCCGCCGCCGGTCTACCGTGACGGGTGCCCCCTGTCGTTCGTGGAGGTCCGCGGTGCTCGACCGGCTGCGCTCATCGGCCAGACCCGCCGCGATCGCCCTGGTGATGGCGCTGGTGGCGGCGCTCGTGGCCGCCGTCGCCGTGCTGACCGTCACGAACGTGCGGGCGGGCGCAGGACGGGACCGCGCCCTCGCCCAGCGCGACCTGGCCCTCGCCCGCGCGCTCGTCGCCCAGAGCCAGGTCCTGGCCGCCACCGACCCCCAGACCGCCAGGCTGCTCGCCGTGGCCGCGACCAGGATCGCCCCGCAGTCCGCCGAGACGCGGTCCGCCGTCCGGGCGGCGGTGACCCGGCCGCAGCTCGCGGTGCTGCGCGGCTTCCCCGGCGAGGTGCACGCGGTCGCCTTCAGCCCCGACGGCGCCACCCTCGCCGCCGCCGGCCGGGCCGCTCCGCTGCGCCTGTGGGACGTGGCCCGGCTCGCCCCCGCCCCCTGGCCGGCCGGGGAGGAGCAGGGCGACGGCATGGCCGTGGCCTACAGCCCCGACGGCGGACGCCTGGCCGTGGCGGGCGCCGACGGCGGCGTACGCGTCTGGGACACCGCCACCCGCCAGGGCTGGACCGGCGGCGGCGGCGCGGCCTGGGCCAGGCAGTGGACCGCGTTCAGCCCCGACGGGAACCTCCTCGCCACCACCGGCGGCTCAGGCGGCGCCTCCCGGCTGTGGGACGCCGGCACCGGCACGCAGGTCGCCGCCCTGCGCTCGCTCGAAGGCGCTCCCGGGCCCGTCGCGTTCAGCCCCGACGGCACGCTCATCGCCGCCGCCTACCCGGGCGGGCCGATCAGGACGTTCGAGGCCGCGTCCGGCATGCTGACCGGCGACCCACTCGAACCGCCCGCCGGCAGCCTCACGCCCGAGCCCCGCGAGGAGGTGGCCGCGCTCGCGTTCAGCCCCGGCGGCGGCCTGCTGGCCGGGACCACGGGCAGCGAGCAGATCCAGCTCTGGGACGTCACCACCCGCCGGCCCGCCGGCCGCCCGCTCACCGGCCACACGGGGCTGATCACCTCGGCGGCCTTCAGCCCGGACGGCCGCGTCCTGGCCACCGCCGGCCAGGACCACACGGTCAGGCTGTGGGACGTGCGGGGGCGCAGGCCGCTGGGCGAGCCGCTGACCGGGCACACGCACGCCGTCAACGCCGTCGCCTTCAGCCCCGGCGGCGGCCTGCTCGCCAGCGCGGGCGCCGACGCCACCGTCCGCCTGTGGCGGATCCCGCGCGCCACCCGCCACCCGCTCACCCTCCCCGGCACAGGCGGCGCGGTCCCGGCCGACCGGCCGGTCCCCGAGCGCTGGTACGACCGCTCCGACGACACGCAGGCCGTGCTCAGCGCCGACGCGGGCCGGCTCGTGGTCCAGCCGTACGACGGCACCCGGCCCGGCTTCGGCAGCCTCTGGTCATGGGACGTGCGCGCGGCCCGCTGGCGCGGCGAACGGCTGCGCATCCGGCCCGACGACCTCGTGGACGGGGTCGCGGTCAGCCGTGACGGCCGCTCCGTGGCCGCCTCCGGCCGCGACGACGCCGGGCACGGGCTCCCCACCGCCGTGCTCGACGGGCCTGCCGCCGTTCGCGGCCGTCCCCTCGCCTACAGCCCGGACGGACGGCTGCTCGCCACAGCCGTGCAGGAGGCCGCCACCGTGCCGGACGCCGAGGTGCAGGTCTGGACGTTGCCCGAGGGCAGGGCCAGGGGCGAGCCCGCGGCCGGGCAGTCGGGGCGGATCACGGCGGCGGCCTTCGACGCCACCGGGGCCGTGCTCGCCGCCGGGGCTTCGGACGGCACTGTGCTGCTGGTGGAGACGGCTACGGGCAGGCGGCTCGGCCTCCTGCGCGCCCACAGCCTGCCGGTCACCGCGGTGGCCTTCGCGCCGGGCGGCGGGCTGCTGGTGACGGCGAGCGAGGACCAGACGGCCCGGCTCTGGGACGTGACCACGGGCCGCCCGCATGGTGCCTCCCTCACCGGCCACACCGGACGCGTCCACGCGGTGGCCTTCGCCCCCGGCGGCGCGTACCTCGCCACCGCCGGGCAGGACCGCACGGTCAGGCTGTGGGACACCGCCACGGGACAGCCGCTCGGACCACCGCTGGCCGGGCACGGCGGCGAGGTGCGCGCGCTGGCGTTCACGGCCGGCGGCAGGACGCTGGTCGCCGCCGCGGCCGACCTCGTGCAGGTCACCGGCGACGCCTACGCCGTCTGGAAGTGGGACACCACCACCCTTGCCACCGACCCCGCCGCCACCGCCTGCGCCCAGGCGGCCCGCTCGCTCACCCCTCAGGAGTGGGCGGCACACGTGCCCGGCCTGCCGTTCCGCGACGTGTGCCGCCGGTGATGCCTGACGCGGCCCCGGCTCAGCCCCAGACCATCCGCGCCGTCTCCACCACCAGCTCCAGCTTGCGCCGCTCCTCGTCCACGGTGAGCAGGTTGCCCCTGACGGTGGAGGCGAAGCCGCACTGCGGGCTGATCGCCAGGTTCTCCATCGGCACGAACTTGGCCGCCTCGTCGATGCGCCGCCGCAGCTCGTCCTGCGACTCCAGCGCCGGCACCTTGGAGGACACCAGCCCGAGCACCACGGCAGTGCCCTCGGGAACGAACCGCAGCGGCTCGAAGCCGCCCGCCCGCTCCGTGTCGTACTCCAGCAGGAACCGATCCACCGGCACCTCGCCGAACAGCCGCTCCGCCACCGGGTCGTAGCCGCCCTTGGCCGACCAGGCGCTGCGGTTGTTGCCCCTGCACAGGTGCAGCGCGACGGTGACGCCGGGGTCCAGCGCCTTGGCCGCGCGCACCTGCTCGGCGTCGATGGCGACGGCCGCGTCCAGGAGCGCCTTCCCGTCCGGCGCGCCCGGCCCGAGCACGCGGGCGCGGAAGCCCGCGTCGATGACGAAGTCGTAGGCCAGCGAGTCGAGCTGGATCCACCGAACGCCCTGCGCCAGCAGGCCCCTGATCTCCTCGATCCGCAGCTCGACCAGGTCGCGCAGCAGGTCGGCGGGGCTGGGGTAGGCGGCGGCGCTGAGGTCGGGACGCCACAGCAGGCTCCCCATCGAGCAGCTCACCATGGTGATCTTGTACGGGCCGGGGGCGTGCCGGGCCAGGAAGGCGGCCTCGACGGCGGTCAGGTTCGTCTTCTGGGTGAGCTTGCCGGTGGCCACCACCATGTCCCACGAGGTCTCCTCCGGCGGCACCGGCTCGCCGTCGCCGCGCCACCACTCGGTGGACGGCAGCGGCACGGGCGACACGCCGCCCAGCGACTCCAGCAGACCCGCCAGCCAGGTCTGCCGCCGCATCTCCCCGTCGGTGAACACCTCGATCCCGGCCTGGCGCTGCAGCTCGATCGCGGCCAGCGCGGCTTCGTCCGCCAGCTCGGCCAGCTCCTGCGCGCTCAGCTCGCCGCTCTCGCGCGCCTGCCGGGCTCGCAGCAGCTCGGGCGGGCGCAGGAGGCTGCCAACGTGCTCGGCATGGGGTGTCGCGGGCATGCTTCCTCCTCGGACGTTCGATGGGTGGTACGGGCGGCCCCCGGATCGTGGCGCGGGGCCGTAGGAGCAGCGTCCGCCTCACCGCGCCTGCCGTCCACCCCCGCATCACCGGCCGGCGCCTCGCGAACTCTCCGGCCCGCCCCTTCGTTGATCCACGTGTGGCAGGCACGGGAGGGGAGCGTACGTGGCGCAGGCCGGGGCGATCGCGAGCATCGACGGTTGGATCGGGCGGGAGGCGGACGTGGACCGGGTCGTGGCCGCGCTGACCTCGGACGACAGCGGGCTGATCGTGGTGGCGCCCGAGCTGGACGGCGTCGAGGGGCTCGGGGTCACCGCGGTCGTGGCGGCGGCGCTGCGCCGTCCCGAGGTGGTCGCGCGCTTCCCTGAGGGCGTCGGCTGGCTGAACGCCGGCGGCTCCCACCCGGACGAGCAGGCCGCCGAGTTCACCGAGGTGCTGGAGAACCTGCACGGGGAGGACGTCGAGCCGTTCTCGCACGTGGACCCGGACGACCTGATCAGCGCCGCCCACGACGAGGAGGCGGCCGACGAGCTGCTGCGGGGGCAGATCTTCCGGCCGGGTTCGCGGCTGATGGTGCTGGACGGGCTGCGGCACGCCGGTCTGGTGGTGCCGCTGGCGTTCACGGTGCCGGGCTGCACGTGGCTCGTCACGGTGCGGGCCGTCGGGGAGGAGCCGTCGTTCGTGACGACGGTGGGTGTCGGGCCGATGAGCGTCGCGGAGGGCACGGCGCTGCTGCGCCGCGACCTGCCCGCCCTGGACGAGGACACGGCCGCCCTGCTGGCGGAGCGCGCCGGAGGCTGGCCGCTCGCCCTCACCATGGCGCACGGGCTCATCGTCAGCCAGGTCGTCACGGGCGAGCCCGCCACCGAGGCGGCCACCCGCCTGGCCGCCCGGCTGCCCGGCCGCACGGACCTGACCGCGCCCGCGTCCCGGGCCGCCCTGATCGGGGCGCTCGTCGATCACTCGCTCGACTGGCTGCGCACCGTGGACCCCGCCGCCGCCGGACGGTTCCTCCAGCTCGGCCTGTTCGGCCCCGGCGAGGGCATCCCCATCGGGGTGGCCGCCCTGCTGTGGAGCTCCGGCGGGGGCGTCACCGGCGGGCAGATCGGCGCGCTCATCGCCCGGCTGGAGGGAATGCGGCTGGTGCGGCGGCGTACCGACCATCCGGTGCTGGGCCTCGCCGACGGGGTGGCGGAGCGGGTGCGGGAGCTGCTCGGCGGCGAGGGGCTGGAACGGGCCCGCCGCGCGCTGGTCGACGCCGACCCTGGCCAGACCCCCGAAGGCTGGGCGGACCTGCCCGGCACGGGGGAGTGGATGATGCGCAACCTGGCCCGGCTGTACGCGGAGGCGGGTGACGCGGACGCGCTGCGGGAGCTGGTGTGCGACGTGTCCTGGCTGGCGTCCCGCATCCACCACTCGGGGGTGGACGCCGCCCTCGAAGACCTGGCCAGGGTGGGTGACGGTGGCCTGGAGAGCCCGGCCGGGGCTGGTGACGGTGGCCTGGAGAGCCAGGCCGGCGCGAGTGACGGTGCTGTCGCGTCGCTCGCGCGCGTTCTGACGGGCTCGTCCCATCTGCTGGAGAGCGCGCGTGAGCTGGGTGTCGGCGTGCTGCCCACGCTCGCCGCCCGCCTGCACGCCACACCCGGCGCGGGCGAGGACATGCGGCGGTGGCTGGCGGAACGGGGATCGCCCTGGCTGGAGCACCGCGGCACCCCGCCCGACCTGCCGCACCAGGCACTCCTGCGCACCCACCACACCCCGGCGGAACGGCTGACAGGCCTGGCCATGTCCCCGGACGGCGCCTGGCTGGCCGCCACCGGTGACCAGGGGCGGGTGTCGCGGTGGGGCATGGACGGCAGGGGGATGCGGACCCTGCTCGGGCACGAGAACGAGGTCACCTGCGTGGCCGTCGCGCCCGGCGGTGCGTGGCTGGCCACCGGGAGCTGGGACGGGACCGTCCGGCTGTGGGAGGAGGACGGTCACCCGCGCGCCGTCCTCGACGACCTGCCGGGAACGCCCGAGGCGGTCGCCATCGCGCCCTGCGGCGAGTGGGGAGTGGCCGGCGGGCAGGGGTTCCTGTGGTTCTTCCACGCGGACGGCACGGTGCGCGCCGCTCCAGAGGAGGCGGTGGAGGATTACGAGGACGTTGCCATCGCGCCCGACGGCACGCGGGTGGCGGCGGTCGGCCCGGACGTCACCGAGCTGTGGGCGGCGGACGCGAGCCGCCGGACGGTCGTCGAGGCAGTGTGGGAGAGGGACGAGGACGAGGACGACCGGCCGGACGGCGATGCGGCGGGCACGGGCGAGGAGGAGGGCGGCGTCAACGGTGCCGAGGCGGTCGCCGTCGCGCCCTCCGGCGATTGGCTGGCGCTGCTCAGCCCGCACGGCACCCTCCGCCTCCTCAACCCCGACGGCACCCCGCGCACCGAGCTGGACACGGTTTTCACCCACGGCACCGGCCTGGCCATCGCCCCCGACAGCACCTGGCTGGCCGTCTCCGACTTCGACGACAACATCGCCATCCTGACCCCCGACGGCACAGTGCGCGCCCGCCTCCACGGCCACACCGCCACGATCACCGGCCTGGCCGTCACCCCGGACGGCTCCCTCCTGGCCTCGGCGAGCGGCGACCGCACGGTCCGCCTCTGGGACGTGCCGCCCACCACGGGGGAACCCCCCGCCCGCCACGACCTGCGCGGCATCGCGGTGGCGGGCGACGGCTCGTACCTGGCCACGGTGAGCGTGTCCGGTCTGACCTTCTGGAACCCCGACGGCACCGCACGCGCCAGAGGCCCGCGGGAGTGGCTGAGGAGCGTGGCCGTAGCCCCCGACGGCGCGTACGTGCTCGGCCTCGACCCCGAGGGCGGCATCCGCCTGTACGACCGGGACGGCACGGTACGCGTCACCGAGACCCCGCCCGGGACCGGCTCCATGGTGGAGCTGTCCTCGGCCATCGCCCCGGACGGCACGTGGCTGGCCGTCGCCGCGGACCGCACCGTACGCGTCCTGACCCGCGACCTCGACCCCGTCGCCATCCTGGGGCCGCACGAAGAGGAGGTGACCGCGCTGGCCATCGCCCCGGACGCGTCCTGGCTCGCGGTCGCGTCCGGCCACCAGGTGCGGCGCTGGACCCGCGACGGCCGCCCGCTGGGCCCGCCGGCGGAGACGGAGAGCCTGGTCGAGGCGCTGGCCGTCGCCCCCGGCGGCGGCCACGTGGCGGCGGGCACCATCGACGGCTCCGTCGAGCTGTTCGACCTGACGGGGACGCGAACGGCCCGCTTCGGCCAGGACGACTGGCTCGTCGATCTGGCCTTCTCCCCGGACGGCACCCGCCTGGCCACCGCCGGCAAACACGGCTGCCTGCGCGTCTGGGACGTCGCCGGATACGCGACCGAGTGCGGGATCGTCGTGGACGGCGACCTGTACGGCTGCGCCTGGCACCCGGACGGCTCGGCGCTGTACGCGGCCGGCGGCGCCGGACTGTTCGCCTTCACCTACCATCGCGGGACGTGATCCCGGGTCTGCGATCGGGGTCGTGGAGCTGTGGGAGCGTTCCGCGACCCTCGAACTCCTCGACGGCCCGCTGAGCGACAGCGCGCGGGACGCGGCAGGGCATCGATGCGGCAGGGTGATCCGGCGTGCTGATCCGCGAATAGGGTGAGATCTCGTGACGACGTTCCGGATCAGTGAGGCCGCGGCGCTGCTCGGCGTCAGTACCGACACCGTCCGCCGCTGGGTGGACGCGGGCAGGCTCGGGGCCGAGCGCGACGAGCACGGTCATCGGCGCGTCAAGGGCACTGACCTGGCCGCCTTCGCCCGCGCGCAGGTCGAGGAGAGTGGCGACGGTGGCCGCTCGTCGGCTCGTAACCGCATGCGGGGAATCGTCACCGAGGTGATCCGCGACGGGGTGATGGCGCAGGTGGAAATCGCCGCCGGGCCGTTCCGGGTGGTGTCGCTGATGAGCCGGCAGGCGGCCGACGAGCTGGGCCTGGAAGCCGGGGTGGTGGCGGTCGCGGTGATCAAGTCCACCAACGTCGTCGTGGAGATCCCCGGGCAGGAGCGCGCGGCCGGTCAGGTGTGAGGAGCCGCCGGGCCGCCGGTGGCCGGGCGTGCCGGAGCGTTCAGGCCCGCGCCTGACCTGGTGCGTGTGACGAACGTGCACCACGGCGGGGTTCGCCTCCAGGAGCCGGCAGGCACGCTGGGCAGCCCGCTGGTCGAGCTGCTCGCCGCGCCCGCGGGCGCCGACGTGCTGATCCGGCGGGTGGTCGTCGTGGAGCCGGGCGACCCCACCGAGGCGGGCGACCTCGCGCTCCTGGTCGGCGTGCGCGGCGCCGCCGCCGTACCGGCGAGTCCGGCTGAGAACGACCACCTGAGCCCGTTGTCCCGGCAGGACAACGGGACCCGCCATGCGATGTCGGATCGGACAATGCCCGGCCAGGGGACCGCAACCTACCCTTGCCCGACAATGCATCCGATTACCGACTTCATGGCAGGCCACCCGTGACCGCTGTCCCCACGGCGTCTCCGAAAGAGATGCGCAAGGTCGCAAGCGCGAGCTTCATCGGCACCGCGATCGAGTTCTACGACTACTACATCTACGGCACCGCCGCCGCGCTGGTGCTGAACGAGGCGTTCTTCCCCAGCCTGTCGCCCCTCGCGGGCACCCTGGCGTCGCTGGCCACCTTCGCCATCGGCTTCATCGCCCGGCCCTTCGGCGCGATCCTGTTCGGCCACTTCGGCGACCGCGTCGGGCGCAAGGCCGTCCTGGTGGTGTCGCTGCTGCTCATGGGCCTGTCCACGGCGGTGATCGGGCTGCTGCCCGACTTCTCCACGATCGGCGTGGCCGCGCCGATCCTGCTCGTGCTGCTGCGCATCCTGCAAGGCATCGGGCTGGGCGGCGAGTGGGGCGGCGCGGCCCTGCTGGCCACCGAGTACGCCCCGCGCGAGCGCCGCGGCCTGTTCGCCTCCGCACCCCAGCTCGGCTCACCGGTCGGGTACTTCGTCGCGACCGCCGTCTTCTGGGCGCTGTCGACCTGGCTGCCCGCCGACGCCTTCCAGTCGTGGGGCTGGCGGGTGCCGTTCCTGCTCTCGTTCGTCCTGGTCGTCGTCGGCCTGCGCATCCGGCTGCAGATCGCCGAGACCCCGGCCTTCGCCGCGTTCACCGCCAAGACCGAGGCGGCCAAGCTGCCGATCGCCCAGGTCGTCCGCCGCAACCCCAAGGAACTGCTGCTCGGCGCGGGCGCCATCGTCGTGGTGTACGTGATGTTCTACACCGCCGCCACCTACTGCCTGACCTACACCACCAAGACGCTCGGCATCCCACGGCCGACGATGCTGGCGCTCACCCTGGTCGCCGTGGTCGTGCTCGGCGTGAGCACGTACCTGGTCGCCCGGCTGTCGGACCGGCTCGGGCGGCGCAAGCTCGTCATCGCGGGCGCGGCGTTCGGCGTCGTGTGGGGCTTCCTGCTCTTCCCGCTGCTCGACACCAGGAACTACTTCCTGATCGCGGTCGCGCTGAGCGGCGCCCTGCTGTGCATGGGCATCGTGTACGGGCCGATGGGCGCGTACCTGCCCGAGCTGTTCGCCACGGACGTGCGTTACTCCGGGGCGGGCGTCGCCTACAACCTGGGCGGCGTGCTCGGCGGCGGCGTGGCTCCGCTGCTGGTCGCGCAGATCAGCGAGAGCGCGGGCACCACCGGGGCGGGCTGGTTCATGAGCGGCATGGCGCTGCTGTCACTGCTGTGCGTGCTGGCCCTGCCGGAGACGCGCGACCGCGATCTCACTAAGGTCTGACACATGCTCGACCACCTCGCCTACGCCACCCCGACCCTCGACGACACCGTCGCAGCGCTGGAGAAGGCCCTGGGGGTGCGGGCCGCCGAGGGCGGCCGGCACCCGGGCCTCGGCACCCGCAACTACCTGTACGGGCTGGGCGGGCGCCGCTACCTGGAGATCATCGGGCCCGATCCCGAGCAGCCCGAGCCGGACGGGCCGCGCTGGTTCATGATCGACGAGCTGAGCGGGCCGCGGCTGGTCAACTGGTGCGCGCGGCCCGCCGATCTGGACGCCACCGTCGCCGAGGCGCGGCGGCACGGCGTCGACCCGGGCGAGCCCCGGGCCATGTCGCGCCGCACCACGGACGGTGACCTGCTGGAGTGGCGGCTGACCATGCCGTCGCGCGACCCGCTGGTGCCGTTCCTCATCGACTGGGGCAGCACCGTGCATCCCGCCGACCGGGGGTTGCCGGAGGTGCCGCTGCTGTCCCTGACGGGGCGGCATCCCGATCCGGGGCACGCGCGAGGCCGCCTGCGGGCGCTCGGGGCGGAGCTGGAGGTCGAGCGCGGCGACACGCCCGGCCTCGTGGCGCGCTTGGCCGGAGGCGTCGTCCTGAGCTGACTCCTGGGCCGACTCAGGCGTCCAGGGGCATCGGCCGCCCGGTGCGGCGGTAGGCGTCGAGGATGCGCTCGCGCGGGATGACGCCGCACCGCGCGGCCCACTCGTCGTAGGCGGCGGCGAGCCCGGCGACCACGCCGGGCTCGCCGGCGGCGAGGTCGCGCAGTTCGGTACGGTCGGCCGCCATGTCGTACAACTCCCACGCCCGGCCGTGCTTGCGCACCAGCTTCCACCGCCCGCGCCGCACCCCGGCGTTGCCCTCGTGCTCCCAGAACAACGTCCGCTCCGCGGTCTCCCGCCCGTGCAGGAGATCGAGCATGCTGGATCCCTCCAGCGGCGGGCCGGCGGTAACGCTCGCGGCGTCAAGCAGCGTCGGCAGGACGTCCACGAGCTGGCGGGGCGCGGCGCACAGCCGCCCGGGGGAGCCGATCCCGGCGGGCCAGTGCACGATGAGCGGGGTGGCGATGCCGCCCTCGTGCACCCAGTGCTTGTACTCGCGGAACGGCGTGTTCGACAGGTTCGCCCAGTTCCGGCCGTAGCTGGCGAAGGTGTCCTCGGGGCCGGGCAGGATGCCGGGGCTGTTGCCGTAGCGCATGGGCGCTCCGGCGCGGGTGCGGCGCGGCATGGTGGGGTGCTGGGGAATGAAGCCCGGACGGTCGTCGCCCAGTTCCTCGGCGCAGCCGCCGTTGTCGCCGAGGAAGAGCAAGAGCGTGTCGTCCAGGCGGCCCAGCCGTTCGAGCGTGTCGAGGATGCGGCCGACACCCCGGTCCATCCGCGTCACCTGGGCGGCGTACACCTCCATCCGGCGCGCCTCCCACTCCTGGTCGGCGACCTCGTCCCAGGCGGGCACGCGCGGGTCGCGGCCGGTGAGGTCCCAGGCGGGGTCCAGGATGCCCTCGTCCCGCAGGCGCCGCAGCCGATCGGCGCGCAGCCGGTCCCAGCCCGCGTCGAAGCGGCCCCGGTAGCGGGCGACGTCCTCCTCGGGGGCGTGCAGCGGCCAGTGCGGCGCGGTGTAGGCGAGGTAGAGGAAGAACGGGTCGCCGGCAGGGGTGTCCTCGATGAAGCGGACGGCGTTGTCGCTGATGGCGTCGGTGTAGAAGAAGCCGGGCTCGTTCGCCTCGTGCTCGATGTCCCGCTCGTCGCGGGTGAGGGTGACGGGCTGGTAGTAGCTGCCCGCGCCGTCGATCGTGCCGTAGAAGCGGTCGAAGCCGCGGCGGGTCGGCCAGGCGCCGTTCGGCGCCGACATGTCCGCCGCGACGTGCCACTTGCCGCTCAGGTACGTGCGGTACCCCGCGGCCCGCAGCGCCTCCGCCGCGGTGACGCTGCCGGCGGACAGGTCGCCGGGGTAGCCGTCCGGACGCTCGTCGCCGGTGAGGATGCCGACGCCCACCTGGTGCGGGTGCAGGCCGGTCAGCAGGGAGGCGCGTGACGGGGAGCACCGGGGCGAGTTGTAGAACTGGGTGAAGCGCACGCCGGCCTGGCCGAGCCGGTCGAGGTTCGGCGTGTCGATCTCGCCGCCGTAGCAGCCGAGGTCGGAGAAGCCCAGATCGTCGGCCAGGACGAGCACGATGTCAGGACGCCGGGAGGGGGTGCCGGTCATCCGGCCGCCCTGATCACGTTCCACGACAGCGGCGGCAGCTTCACCTGAAGCGTCCGGCCGTCCACGGACACCTCGGGGTTGCCGCGCGGCAGCACGGCGGACGGGTGCTCGGCGGTGTTGCGCAGGTCGGGGTCGTCGCCGGTCAGCGTGGTGGCGGCGATCAGCCGGGCCTGCTTCGCGTCCCGCAGGTCGATCTCCAGCAGCACCGGCTCGCCGGTCGACCGGTTGACCGCGAACAGCGCCGTCTCGCCCGTCTCCTCGTCGCGGGTCGCGACCGCGTCCACGACCGGCACGTCACCGAAGCGGGCGGTGTCGTGGCGCGGCGAGCTGAGGCTGACCCGCAGCACGTCGCCCCTGGCGTGCCGGGAGGCGTCGGCGAACGGGAAGAACGTGGTCTGCCGCCAGATCCGGCCGCCCGGCTCGGTCATGATGGGCGCGATCACGTTGACGAGCTGGGCGAGGCTGGCCGCGTGCACGCGGTCGCTGTGCCGCAGCAGGGAGATCAGCAGGCTGCCGACCACCACGGCGTCGGTCAGCGTGTACCGGTCCTCCAGCAGCGGCGGCGCGACGGGCCAGCCGTCCTTCGGCGGCTCGGACTCGGTGCGGTGCTGGTACCACACGTTCCACTCGTCGAAGGAGATGTTGACCCGCTTGGCCGCCTTCTTCTTCGCCCGCACGTAGTCGGCCGCCGCGACCACGGACTCGATGAAGTGGTCCAGGTCCACGGCCGAGGCCAGGAAACTGGCGGTGTCGCCGCCCTCCTCCCAGTAGTAGGCGTGCGCCGAGATGAGATCGACCTGCTCGCACGCCTCCTCCAGCACGGTCGCCTCCCACGCGCCGAACGTCGGCATGGCCGAGCTGGAGCTGCCGCAGGCGACCAGTTCGAGCGACGGGTCCACCAGCCGCATGGCCCGCGCGGTCTCGGCGGCCAGCCGGCCGTACTCGCGCGCCGTCTTGTGCCCCACCTGCCAGGGCCCGTCCATCTCGTTGCCGAGGCACCACACGCGCACCCCGTACGGGTCGGCGGCGCCGTAGCGGCGGCGCAGGTCGGAGAAGTGCGAGCCGGACTCGACGTTGCAGTATTCGAGCAGGTCCACGGCCTCCTGGATGCCCCTGGTGCCGAGGTTGACCGCCATCATCGGCTCGACGCCCGCCTTGCGCGCCCAGCGCATGAACTCGTCCACGCCGACGGTGTTCGGCTCGGTGCTGTGCCAGGCCAGGTCGAGGCGGCGTGGCCGTTCGGCGACGGGGCCGATGCCGTCCTCCCAGCGGTAGCCGGAGACGAAGTTGCCGCCGGGGTAGCGGACGGTGCTCACGCCCAGCTCGCGGGTCAGCTCGATGACGTCGCCGCGGAAGCCGTCGGCGTCGGCCGTCGGATGCCCGGGGTCGTGGATGCCGGTGTAGACGCACCGGCCCAGGTGCTCGACGAACGAGCCGAACGTCCTCCTGCGCACCGGCGAGATCCGGAACTCACGATCGACGGCCACGCGCGCGTTCAGCACGATGTCACTCCCTTGGTGTGTGTGAGGAACCGCTCGGCGAGCGGCGTGCGGATCCGGGCCAGGGCCCCGTCGGGCTGCTCCTCCAGCCGCCACAGCCCCATCGGCAGCCGGTAGTCCATGGGGGCGCCGTCACCTTCGCGGTAGGTCCACTCGACCATGTCGAAGACCGGCCACCAGGTGTATCCGACCAGGTCGAGGCCGCCGGCGCGGAGTTCGCGCACGCAGGCGACGGACGCGTCGAGCCAGGCGGCCCGCTCGGCCAGGGTGCCGGTCCAGGCGGTCTCGGTGAGGTGGACGGGCCTGCCGTAACGCTCGGCGAAGCCGGTCAGCACCTCGGCCAGCCCGCCGGTCCACCCGTTGACCGGCGGGCGCGGCTCGAACGGGCGGCCGTGCCGCGACATGCCAGGCAGGTAGCGCTCCGTCGAGTGCTGCGGGTAGTAGTTGACGCCCATCACGTCGGGCACGGCGGGCCGGGACAGGAAGAAGGCCAGGTCGTCGTCCGTCATCCCGTGCGCGGCCAGGTATCCGGCCAGCGGGTGAGCGGCGTCCACGCGGCCGGTGACGAGGTCCTCGACCGCGTACGCCGAGTGCCGCAGCCACTCCAGCTCCTCCGATTCCGTGTCGCTCTCGTACCGGGCGGACACCTCGACGTGCACGAAGCTCGCCTCCGGGCTGACCTCGGCGATCGCGTGCTGGGTGCGCACGATCCCGGCGGCCAGCGCGTTCAGCAGCCGGACGAAGCCGTCGTCGCCCGTCAGGTACGGCGGCCAGTAGCCGGACAGGCCGCAGAACCGGGCGGTCAGCAGCGGCTCGTTCATCGGCGTGAAGATCGACAGCCGGTCGCGGTAGCGCTCGGCGACGGCTGCGCCGTACTCGGCCACCCGCAGCGGGTAGTCGGGCGCGGCGAACTGCCCGTCCAGCCAGAGCGGGGTGCCGTAGTGCATCAGATCCACGATCGGGGTCAGGCCCAGCTCGCCGAACCGGGCGACGACCCGGTCCAGCCAGGACCAGTCCCACCGGCCCGGCTCGGGCTGCACCCGGTGCCACGGGACGCCCCAGCGGATCTGCGTGGCCCCGGCCTCCGCGGCCAGCGCGAGGTCGTCGTGCCACCGGTCGTAGTGCTGGGTCAGCTCGTACTCGTCGATCGGGCGGGCCCCGGGAGCAGGCTGCGGCACGAAGGTGTCCTCGATGCCGAGCGCGAAATGCAGCTCCCCGGTCTCATACCACTTCACGAAAAATCCCCTCTATTTCATTCCTGTTGTGGCGACGCCTTCGACGAAGCGGCGCTGGAAGAACAGGAAGATGATCACCAGCGGCGCGGTGGTGATGAGCGCGCCGGCCATCATCACCCCGTACGGCGCCGTCCCTGACTGCCCCGTCAGCAGCGACAGCCCGGACACGGCCGTGGCCATCTCGGGCGTCGTGGTGAAGATCAGCGGCCACAGCAGGTCGTTCCAGTTGTTGACGAACGAGAACAGCCCCAGGGTGATCAGCGCCGGTGTGGCGTTGGGCAGCACGATCGACCAGAACACCCGGAACTCGCCGGCCCCGTCGAGCCTGGCCGCGCTGTCGAGGTCGCGGGGCAGCGCGACGAAGAACTGCCGCAGCAGGTAGATGCCGAAGACGCTGGCCGCCCGCGGCGTGATCATCCCCTGGAAGGTGTTCACCCAGCCGAGGTCGGCCACGATCTGGTAGACGGGGATGAGCGTCGCCTGGAACGGCACCATGAGCGTGGCGATGAGCACCAGCAGCAGCGCCCGGCGTCCCCGGAAGTCGATCCTGGCCAGCGCGTACGCCGCCAGCGAGTCGAAGACCAGCGTCAGCGCCGTCACCCCGGTGGCGAACACGAGGCTGTTGAGGAACATCCGCCCGAACGGCAGCGTGTCGAGGATGGTGGCGAAGTTGTCCAGCGTCGGCGCCCCCGGCAGCAGCGTGGGCGGCCACCGGTCGATGCTCGCCTGCGGCTTGAACGCGGTCAGCAGCACGATCAGCGTCGGCAGCACCATGAACGCGATCGCCGCCAGCGTGAGCACCAGCAGCAGCGCCCGGCCGGCCCGGGTGCGCGTCGCGGCCGTCATGCCTGGTCTCCCTCACGTCGTCCGAACCACCGGTACTGGATCGCGCTGAAGATCAGCGTGATCACCATGAGCGTCATCGCCAGCGCTGAGGCCAGCCCGCGTTCGAGGTTGCCGAAGCCCTCCGTGAACAGCGTCATCACCACGGTCTCCGTGCTGCGGTAGGGGCCGCCCTTGGTGAGGATGTAGATCTGGTCGAAGGCCTGGAGCGCGGCGATGAGCGCGAAGATCATCACGAATTCGAGGCTGTTCATCAGGCCCGGCAGCGTCACCGAGGTGAACCTGCGCCACACCCCGGCGCCGTCCACCATCGCCGCCTCGTACAGGTGGCGCGGGATGCCCTGCAGCCCCGCCAGGAAGATGATCAGGTAGAAACCGGACATCTTCCAGACCGCCACGAACACCACGGTCGGCATCGCCCAGGCCGGCGACTCCAGCAGGTCGCCCAGATGCACCCCGGCGTTGCTCAGCCAGTAACTCACCAGCCCCACGTTCGGGTCCAGCAGGAACTGCCAGGCCAGCGCCGCCACTGCGAACGACATCACGAACGGCATGAAGAACACCGTGCGGGCCAGGCCGCGCACCGGCATCCTGCGGTTCAGCAGCAGCGCCCCGAGCAGCGCGACCACCACCACCGACGGGGTGAACAGCAGCGTGTAGATCCCGGTGTTCAGGAACGACCTGCGCACGTCGGGGTCGGTGACGATCTCGGCGTAGTTGCCGAGGCCGACCCAGCTCGCCTCGTTGAAGCCGCTGGAGTCGGTGAACGACACCAGCAGCGTCGAGACGATGGGCCAGAACTGGAAGACGGCGAGGAGGGCGAGCGCGGGCGCGAGGAACGACGCGGCCCGCACGCCCTTGCCTCCCGCCGCGCCGCCGCGTGGCGGCCCGTCGCCGCCGAGCCGCCGGGGCGCGCGGTAGGCGCGCGCACCCTGCTGCGTGGCTGTCATCCCTACTCCTCGTTCAGCTTCGCCTGGATCTTGCGCTGGGAGTCGGCGAGCGTCCGCGGGACGGGCTCGCCGCTGATCGACTTCTGGGTGGCGGTGTCGAAGTCGGTGCCGACGCCGGTGAAGTCCACGACGCCGGAGAAGTCGACCACCGCGTCCTCGCTGGACGTCGAGATCGCCGCGACGTCGGCGTTGGCCGACAGCTCGCCGGGCGTCACGTCGATCCTGTTCGGCGGCCAGCCGGAGCCGACCGACCACTCGATCTGCCGCCGCTTGCCGTTGAAGAAGGCGAAGAAGCGCTCCGCCGCCGCCAGCTTCGCCGCGCCGGCCTGGACGGTGGCGTACATGCCGATCGAGTGCGTGCCCACCGCGGCCGAGACGGGGCCCGCCGGGATGGGCGCGATGCCGTAGTCGATGCCGGCCTGCTTGGAGCGTTGCGCCATCCACGGGCCGAGCACGATCATGGCGGCCTTCTTCGCCGCGAACAGGTCGGTGGCCGCCAGGTCGTCCATGCCGGGCGGGCTGATCCGGTGCTCGCGCACCGCCCGCTGCCAGTAGGTCAGCGTCCGCACGTTCTGCGGGCTGTCGAGCACGGCGGCGCCGTCGCGGACGACGGCGCCGCCGTTCTGGGCGAGCATGCCGCTCCAGATGACCTGCGAGGCGGCGCCGTGGCTGGTCAGGGCCAGGCCGTACTGCTCGGGGACGCCGTCGCCGTTCTTGTCGGCGGTCAGCCTCCTGGCCGTCTCGACCCAGTCGTCCCAGGTCTTCGGCGGCTCGGTGACGCCCGCCGCGGCGAACATGGTCTTGTTGTAGTAGAGCATGTCGGGGGCGAAGGCGAACGGCACGCCGTACTTCCTGCCGTCCACCTCCGCGGCCTGGACGGCCGCCGGCGCGTAGTTCGCCGCGTCGGCGGCGTGCCGGCGGTAGTAGCCGTCGAGCGGGACGAACGCCGCCTTCTTGATGTAGGTCACCGCGGACGAGGTGGGCTGCGCGACGATGTCGGGCCCCAGCTTCGCCGACAGGGCGGGCAGCAGCTTGTTCGCGATCACGTCCCAGGTGTTGGCCTGGGGTCTGATCTCGACGTCGGGGTTCTCGCGGTTGAACTCGCCGATGAGCTTCTCGTACATCTTGCCGTCGGCCTCGGTGAAGCCGTGCCACAGCGTGAGGACGACCTTGCCGCCGCCATCGGACGCGCCGCCGCCGCAGGCTGCCGAGCCCGCGAGGAGGAGCGCGGCGGAGGCCGCGGCCGCCGCCGCTCTGCGAATGGGTCGCGCCTGATCTCTCATGATCTCCCCTCGGTCTCACTGTCCGAAGATTGATAACGTTAACAGGCGCTGTCGTCAACCATCGGCGCGGCATCTGGCCAGTTGGAAGCGAAAACTTGGATGCGGAAAGGCGTGATTGACAGGGCCTACCTGTTAACGATAACAATCTCGCGACGGCGAAACACGGGAGACGAGACGGCTGGCTCAGGGCTTGGGCGGGTGTACCGACCAGCTACGGCGCGCGTTCAGCGTGGCCGGTTCGAACCCGGCGAGCTTCTTGTAGCGCAGCGCGATCTCCTCGCGCTCGGCCAGCGGCATGACGTCCTCGATGTCGCCGAACCCGTCCGGCGCCCGCTCGTGCGTCAGCCGCAGGATCACCTCGGGCCCGTCGCCCCGGTTGGCCAGCACCACGCCGCTGGTGACCGGCCGCCGCTGCTCCTCGTAGAACTCCAGGCCGAGGCCGTTCGCCAGCGCGTACGCCAGCACCCGCGCGTCGATCACGGCCTGCGTGCCGCCGTTGGAGCCCGTCGGGTACATCGGGTGCGCCGCGTCGCCCATCAGCGTGACCGTCGGGGTCGACCAGTAGGGCAGCGGGTCACGGTCGACGAGCGGGTACTCCAGCACCTGGTGCGCGCCGGCGATGAGCGCCCGCACGTCCAGCTCGTCGCAGTGCCAGCCGTCCACGTGCGGGAGCACCTTCTCCACGCTGACGGGCTGGTTCCAGTCGCCGCGCGGCACGCCGTCCACGCGCGCCGCGCGCTGGACGGCCCAGTTGATGAGCTGGGCGCCGTCGTCCCCGGGCGGCGCGATGGGGTAGATGACCAGCTTCTGCGTGCTGTCGCCGACCATGAGCATGGACCTGCCGGTCATGAACGGCCTGGCGTACGTGGTGCCGCGCCACAGCACGTCGCCGCCGGGCAGCGGCTCGCCCTCATCGGGGAAGAGCGCCTGCCGGACGCCGGAGCGGATGCCGTCGGCGCCCACGAGCAGGTCGGCGTCGTGGTCGAGACCGGTGACGGGGGAGCCCAGCACCACCGAGTCCGGGCCGAGCCGCTCGCGCACGGCCTCCAGCAACATCAGCTGCAGCCGCCCCCGGTGGATCGAGTACTGCGGCCACAGGTAGCCCGCGTCCAGCCCGCGCGGCTCCGACCAGATGCGCTGCCCGCGGGAGGTGAGGAAGGTCAGGTCGGCGGTCGCCACGGCGATCGCCGCCAGGCGGTCGCCCAGGCCGAGCTCGATCAGCTCGCGGATGGCGTGCGGCAGGATGTTGATGCCGACGCCCAGCGGGTGCAGCTCCCGCACCGCCTCGTGCACGGTCACGTCGGTGATGCCGGCGGCGTGCAGGCTCAGGGCGGCGGTCAGACCGGCGATGCCGGCGCCGGCGATGACCACGCGCATGGGCCGCTCCTCGAAGCCGTCTGGCGGTCAATCCGTTCGTAAAGATACTTGAGCGGCACTTGATCGACCAGAGCGGGAAAACGGGGGCCTCCGTAAGGAGACCCCCGTCATGGGCGTTACGTCACAGGGTGGCGAGTTGCGGGATGCTGTCCAAGCCCTGCTGGAACACTTCCTCGCTCGGCTCGTCGTCGGGCAGCGTGCCGCTGAGGTACTTCTCGTAGGCGGCCAGGTCGAAGTGCCCGTGGCCGGACAGCGCGATGAGGATCGCCTTCGAGCGCCCCTCCTCGCGGCACCGCAGCGCCTCGTCGATGGCCGCCCTGACCGCGTGGCTGGACTCGGGCGCCGGCAGGATGCCCTCCGCGCGGGCGAACATGATGCCCGCCTCGAAGACCGCGACCTGACGCAGCGCGACCGCCTCCATCAGCCCGTTCTCCACCGCCCTGCTGATCAGCGGCGAGCTGTCGTGCGCCCGCAGCCCGCCGGCGTGCACCGGCGGCGGCACGAACCGGTGGCCCAGCGTGTGCATCCGCGACAGCGGGGTGAGCCGCGCCGCGTCGGAGTGGTCGTAGGCGATCCGGCCGCGGGTCAGCGTCGGGCAGGCGACCGGCTCGGCCGCGATGAGCCGGATCTCACGGCCGCCCCGCAGCTTGTCCCGCAGGAACGGGAAGCACATCCCGGCCAGCGTGCTGCCGCCGCCGCACGGGCCGACCACGATGTCCGGGTAGTCGTCGGCGAGCGCCATCTGCGCCATCGCCTCCTGGCCGATGACGGTCTGGTGCGCGCACACGTGGTTCAGCGAGCTGCCCCGCGTGTACCCCAGCTCCGGGTTGGCCCAGGCCACCTCCATCGCCTCGGACTTGGCGATGCCCAGGCTGCCCGGATGGTCCGGGTCCTCCGCCAGGATCGCCCGGCCCGCCGCGGTCTCCGGGCTGGGGCTGGCGGAGCAGATCGCGCCGTACGCCTCCATCAGCGCCCGCCGGTACGGCTTCTGCCGGAAGCTGACCCCGACCATGAACACCTTCGCGGTCAGCCCGAACATCGCGGCGGCCGACGCGATCGCGGTGCCCCACTGGCCCGCGCCGGTCTCCGTGACCAGCCCGGTCCGGCCGGCCTGCTTGTTGTAGTACGCCTGCGGGACCGCGGAGTTGGGCTTGAGGCTGCCGCTCGGCGCGACGCCCTCGTACTTGTAGTAGATGCGGGCCGGGGTGTCGAGCACCCGTTCCAGCCTGCGGGCCCGGTACATCGGGGTCGGCCGCCACTGCCGGTAGATGTCGCGGACCGGGCCGGGAATCTCGAACTCCGGCTCGGTGCTCAGCTCCTGCTCGATCAGCGGCTCCGCCATCGACCTGGCCAGCTCGTCCCGGCTGACCGGCTCGCCCGTGGCCGGGTCCAGGATGGGCGCCGCCGTGCCCCCGAAGTCCGCGGCGATGTTCAGCCAGGAAGTCGGGATGTCGTCCTCGGACAGGGTGTACTTCACGCGCTCGTTCAAGGTGAACCTCACACGATCGATGTTCAGACGCTCGCCTCGGCTGTCAGCGAGCCCTTCACGGTTTGGTCGTGGCCGTCCAGCAGCCGCGGGTGGTCCGTCCTGAACGCGTCCAGGACCAGCTCGTACGGGAAGTCGCCGAACTCCCCGTGCCAGCGCAGGAACTCCATGTGCCGCCGCCCCGACTCGTCGAACGGGTGGTAGACGCTGTCGGCGGTGCCGTCGAACTCCAGCGGCTTGAGCCGGTACAGGCGGCACAGCGTCTTGTTGAACACCGGCGTCGCCTTCACCCAGCGGCCCTCCAGCCCGACCGAGACCAGGCCGTGGAAGCGGAACACGTCGCCGCCGACCAGTTCCTTGAGCCGCCCGGAGGCCAGGTGGTTGCGGACGTCGGCGAACACCAGCCTGGCCGGGATGCCCAGCGAGCGGGCGGCCGCGGCGTACACGATCGACTTGTGCAGGCAGAAGCCGCTGCCGCGGGAGATGATCGTGCTCGCCCGCAGCCCGTGGCGGGACATGTCGATGTCGTAGACGTCGTACAGGATGTCGTCCCGGACCGCGTAGTACAGCCGGACCGCCCGCTCGGTGACGGTCTCGGCGCCCGCCGTCGCGCGGGCGGCGAACTCCCGCACCGCGGGGTGGCCGGTGTCCAGGAACGCGGTGGCGGCCAGGTCAGCGGCCAGGTCGGCGCTCAGGTCGGCGCTCAGGTCGGCGCTCAGGTCAGCGCTCAGGTCAGCGGTCATGTCTGTGACTCCTTCAGGCCGAGCATCCGCGCGATGCGGATCCGCTGCATCTGCGAGGTGCCGGAGTAGATGGTGCCGCCGACCGCGTCCCGGAGGTCCTTCTCCAGGCCGGTCTCGGCCAGGTAGCCGCGCCCGCCGAAGATCTGCACCGCGGACAGCGCCGACTTGACGTTCGCCTCGCTGGCCACCACCTTCGCGATCGCGATGTCGGTGGTGACGTCCCGGCCCTTCACCAGGCCCTCCGCCGCGTCGTACAGCCAGCGCCTGGCCGTCTCCACGCCGATCTTCATCTCCACGATCTGGTCGGCGATCATCTGGAAGGAGCCGATGGGCCGGCCGAACTGCCGCCGGCTCGTGGCGTGCGCCACGCACCGGTCGAGCCGGTGCCGCATCGCGCCTGCCTGGACGATGAACGAGCACAGGATCTCCCAGCGCATCACGTGGTCCAGCACCGTGAACCCCATGCCGGGCCTGCCCAGCACGTTCGCCGCCGGGATCCGGCAGTCGCGCAGGGACAGCTCGCCGAGCGGCGAGGTGCGCAGCCCCATCTTCGGCACGTCGGGACCGGCCTCCAGCCCCTCGGTGCCCCGCTCGACCAGGAAGGCCGTCAGGCCGAACGGGCCCAGGCTCGCGTCGGTGACCGCGTACACCACGATCAGGTCGGCCACCGGGCCGTTCGTCACGAACACCTTGTCCCCGTCGAGCACCCAGTGGTCGTCGCCGTCGGGCTTGGCGGTCATGCCCATGCCCAGCACGTCGGAGCCGCCACGCGGGTCAGTGATCGCGTGCGCGGTGATCGTGCCGCCGTCGCAGATGCCCGGCAGGTAGCGGGCCTTCAGCTCGGCGCTGCCGAAGCGCTGCAGCGGGATCCCGGCGCTGACGAGCTGCGTGCAGATCGAGAAGCACAGGCCCCCGTCCCGGCAGCCCTCGCCGAGCCCCTCCAGGACGTACATGGTGCTGAGCAGGTCGAGCCCCCGGCCGCCCCACTCGGCGTGGAACGGCAGGCGCAGCAGCCCGGAGGCCCGCACCCGCTCCCACTTGGGCAGCCCGGCTTCCCTGTCGGCTTCGAGATGGTCTTCGCCCAGTGCCTCGTACCAGTGCGCGAACTCGGCTCTGAGCTCGCGATGCTCTTCGCTCCACTCGTACATGCGAGATCAGATCCGTCAGTAGCAGGAGAACGCGGCCTCGTCGAGCGCGTGGCGCTCGTCGCCGCGCAGCGCGGGGGAGAAGACGCAGATCAGCCGCATGTCCTCGCCGGGGTAGGCGATCAGGTGGTGCGGATCGTTCTGGTCGAGGGCGTACATGGTGCCCGGCTCCAGGGCGTGCGTGCGCCCGTCGGCGTCGACCACCGCGCCCGCGCCGCTGATGCAGTAGCAGGCCTCCAGGTGCTTGCGGTACTCCAGGGGGGAGCTGGTCCCGGCCCAGACGGTCGTG
Source organism: Nonomuraea sp. PA05 (assembly GCF_008086045.1). Lineage (GTDB taxonomy): Bacteria > Actinomycetota > Actinomycetes > Streptosporangiales > Streptosporangiaceae > Nonomuraea > Nonomuraea monospora. The sequence continues at coordinate 496,992 of NZ_VSEY01000001.1, forward strand.
TCGGTGAGCGTGTAGCCCATGCCGTCGTCCTCGACCAGGAAACGGCGGCTGAGGCCGTTGCCCCACTCGACCGGCTCCACGTCGGAAATCTTGCGAATGATCATGTGCGTGTCCGTTCTGCTGATGCCGGCAGGGCTGACGCGACGAAATCGCGGATGTTGGCCACCGTGCGGAAGTTCTCCGGGACGATGTCGAGCTCGTCGACGGGGATGCCGAAATGATCCTTCAGCCAGGAAATGAGCCTCAGCAGATCGAGGCTGTTGATCACCCCGTTGCGGAAAAGGTCGTAATCGACCTCGAGCTCGTCGGCGGGAGTATCCGGAAGATACTCCGTCACCACGAATTCTCTAATCACCTGTGTGATGTCCACGAATCGCAGCATCACCTCTGCGCACAGCCCGGCGCATCTCGCAGAATGCGCGGTGCCGGACGGTCAGCCGGCACCGCGCGCAGGAAACGGACGGTCGAAAGTGTCAGGCCCTGACCATGGTCGACCGAAAACCGCCACCCGGCCATTCCCAGGCCCCGGTGTTGGACTTGCGGTCCTCGTCGAACGTGCCGGTGAAACGGGCGGGCGAGCCCGGGTCGCCGTACCAGATCGTCAGGGTGTCGTCCTTGACCTCCCAGGTGTACTTGAGGATCTCGTGGGACTGGCCGAACAGGTGAGACTTGAGCGTGCCGGTCTCCGGGTCGTAGCCGATGTACTCCACCGACCTGCTCACGCCCAGCTCGACGTGCTGGATCAGGTAGAACCCTCCTTCCAGCCACTCGAACCTGACGGTGCCCTCGTCGGTCTGCTCGCCGTTCTCGTCGAAGTTCGTCACCTTCCAGGCGCCGACGAGAACGTCGAGCTGCCGCATCGCGGGATTCGGGGTTTTGTCGGCCATCGTGTTTCTCCTCCGTTTCGCTGGCGGGGACTACGGGCCAGATCGTACACTGCCGCCAGATGGCCGCCAATACATGCGCAATGACGATCCTGACCGCATCCATCAAACAAAGTCAATGGCTCTGTCCGCCCGTAAGTGAGCACGTTGGAAGAAGACCCGGGGCTGGCTCCCGTGTTAGTACTCGAAGAAGTGCCGGCACGCAGAAATTCGCCGTACAGGCGAATTCTGGAAGGAGAAGCTCATGAGTCGCCGTGGCTGGGTGCTGTTCGCCCTGATATCTGTCATGTGGGGCATTCCCTACCTGCTGATCAAGGTCGCGGTGGCCGAGGTGCCGGTGCCCGTGCTGGTCTTCGCCCGCACCGCCATCGGCGCCGCGCTGCTCCTGCCCCTCGCGCTGCGCGGCGGGCAACTCGGGAGGCTCAGGAAGCACTGGCGGCCGGTCGCCGCGTTCGCGTTCCTGGAGATCCTCGCCCCCTGGTGGCTGCTGTCCGACGCCGAACGGCAGCTCTCCAGCTCCACCGCCGGGCTGCTGATCGCCGCCGCGCCCATCCTCGGCGTGCTGCTGGCTCGCATGACCGGCGGCGAGGAGCGCCTGGGCAGGGCCCGCTGGGCCGGGCTGGCACTCGGCGTCGTCGGCACCGCCGTGCTCGCCTGGCCGCACCTGGGCGGCGGGAGCGCCTGGTCGATCACCGAGGTGCTGCTGGTCGTGCTCGCCTACGCCATCGCCCCGCTGATCGCCGACCGCTACCTGCGCGACGTGCCCACCATCCCGCTCACGGCGGCCTGCCTCGGCCTCGCCGCGCTCGTCTACGCGCCCGCCGCCGCCTGGACCTGGCCGTCCGCCATGCCCAGCGGCGCCGTGCTGGCCGCGCTGCTCGGGCTGGGGGTGCTCTGCACGGGGCTGGCGTTCGTGGTGTACGTCGAGCTCATCAAGGAGGCCGGGCCGTCGCGGGCGCTGGTCTCCACGTACGTGAACCCGGCCGTCGCCATCGCCGCCGGGGTGCTCGTCCTGCAAGAGCCGCTGACCGGGCTGATCGTCGCCTCCTTCGTGCTCATCCTCGCCGGGTCCGTGCTGGCCACCCGCGCCGAGGCCGAGCCCGCCCCCGCTCCCGAGCTGGAGGACGTGCGGTCCTGACGGCAGGAAGCTGACGGTCACCGGCACGTAGCTGACGCCCCTCCGCCTGGTTCCCGGCCCCCCGGTCGCCGAAGCTCGACACATGACGACAACGGAACTGCTGAACGGTTTCCTCGCCCGGACGAAGTCCGACCCGGCCGCGCCTGCCCTGCGTACCCGTAAGGGGGTGGTCAGCTACGGCGAGCTCGCCGCACTCGCCGGACACGCCCAGGCGGAGCTGACCACCCTGCCACCCGGGCCGGTCGCGGTCCTGGCCAAGAAGTCGCCGGAGGCGATCGCGCTCGTGCTCGCCTGCCTCGCGGCGGGACGGCCGGTGCTGCTGCCGCCGATCGACCTCGGCGCGGTGGCGTTGCGCGAGCTGTGCGAGCGGGCCGGATGCGCCCAGGTGCTCGCCACCGACCCCGAACAGGCTGCGGAACACCCCGGCCTCGTCACCCGCGTCATCGCCGGCGCGGACGGCCCCGCCCTTCCCCAGCCCGCGCCGGTCACCGCCGCCCACACCGCCTTCATCCTGACCACCTCGGGCTCCACGGGCACCCCCAAACTCGTCCCGCTGTCCGCCGGCGCCGTCAGCGGCTTCACCGGCTGGGCGGGCGACGCCTTCGGCCTCGGCCCGGGCGAGGTGGTGCTCAACTACGCGCCGCTCAACTTCGACCTGTGCCTGCTCGACATCTGGGCCACGCTGCGGCACGGCGGCTGCGTCGCCCTCGTGGACCCCGCCGTGGCCGCCAACCCTCGGCACGTCGGCGACTTCTTCGCCGCCTGCGACGTGACCGTGGTCCAGGGCGTGCCCATGCTGTACCAGCTGCTCGCGGAGGGCGCCTTCCCCGGAGTCCGGCACGTCATCGTGACCGGGGACCACGCGCCCGCCTCCGTACGGGCGACCCTGCCGGACAGGTTCCCCAACGCCCGCTACTACAACGTCTACGGCTGCACCGAGACCAACGACAGCTTCTGGTACGAGTTCGACGCGGCCGAGGCCGCCGCCCCCGGCCCGCTGCCCATCGGCGAACCGCTGCCCGGCGTCGTCGCCGTCCTCGAACGCCCCTCGGACCCGGAACGTGCGGACGCCGCGGAGCTGCTGGTCCGCACGCCGTTCCAGACCACCGGGTACCTCACGGCCGAGCCCGGCGCCTCGAACGGCCGCTTCGTCACCGGCGCCGACGGGCACGCCTACTTCCGCACCGGCGACCTGGTCCGCCGCGACCCCGGCGGGCGGCTGTTCCTCGTTGGCCGGGACGACTTCCAGCTCAAGGTGCGCGGCGTCCGCGTCAATCCCGAGCAGATCGAACGCGTCCTGCTGGAGCACGACGACGTCGTCGAGGCCGTGGTCGTGCCGGACGGCGAAGGCGCCGACGTCCGGCTCACCGCGTTCGTCCGCAGGACCCGCACGAGCGGGCTGTCGGGGCTGCGGCTGCGCGCGCACTGCGCCACCCGGCTGCCGCGAGCGGCCATCCCGTCGGCCATCCGGCTGGTCGAGCACCCGTTCCCGCGCACGTCCACCGGCAAGGTGGACCGCAAGCGCATCGCCGCCTGACGACCACCCCCATCACTTTTTCCGGCTTTTTCCGGGCTTTTACCGTGCTTTTTCTGGGCGCCGCGCACCCTCGCGGCGCCGCGATCTGAGGAGAACGTCATGACCCCCGTCGCGCCCATCGGTGCACACCAATTGCTGATCTTCCTGCTCCAGATCGGGACGTTGCTGCTCCTGGCGCTCGCCCTGGGCGCCCTCGCGACCCGGCTGAGACTGCCGTCCGTGGTGGGTGAGCTGCTCGCCGGCGTGCTGGTGGGCCCCTCGCTGCTGGCCCACCTCGCGCCGGACTTCCAGCAGTGGCTGTTCCCCGCCCAGCCCGGCCAGTTCCACCTGCTCGACGCGGTCGGGCAGCTCGGCGTGATCCTCCTGGTCGGCCTGACCGGCATCCACCTGGACATGGGCCTGGTCCGCAGACGCGCGGCGACGGCGGCGGGCGTCAGCGTGGGCGGGCTCGTGGTGCCGCTGGGGCTCGGCGTCGCCGCGGGCTTCCTCATCCCCGGCTCCCTCATCCCGGACGGCGCCGACGGCACGGTCTTCGCGCTGTTCCTGGGCGTGGCCATGTGCGTCAGCGCCATCCCCGTGCTCGCCAAGACGCTGATGGACATGAAGCTCATCCACCGCAACGTCGGCCAGCTCTCGCTCACCGCCGGGATGATCGACGACGCGTTCGGCTGGTTCATGCTGTCGATCGTCAGCGCCATGGCCGTGCACACCGTCTCGACCGGGACCGTGCTGACGTCCCTGGCCTACCTCGCCGCCATCGTCGTGTTCGCCCTCACCGTCGGCAGGCCGCTGGTGCGCGGCTCGCTCCGGCTGGCCGCCAGATCCGAGGGGGCCGGGCCCACGGTGGCGACCACGGTCGTGCTCATCGTGCTCGCCGGCGCGGCCACGCACGCCCTCGGCCTGGAGGCCGTCTTCGGGGCGTTCGTGATGGGCATCCTCATCGGCGGCGCGGGCAAGGTGGACCCGGCCAGACTGGCGCCGCTGCGTACCGTGGTGCTCGGCGCGCTGGCGCCCGTCTTCTTCGCCACGGCGGGCCTGCGCATGGATCTGACCGCGCTGTCCGAGCCGCCGGTGCTGCTGGCGGGGCTGGCGGTGCTGGCCGTCGCCGTCGTCGGCAAGTTCCTCGGCGTGTACGCGGGAGCCAAGCTGAGCAGGCTCAACCGGTGGGAGGCGCTCGCCCTGGGCGCCGGGCTGAACGCGCGCGGGGTCATCGAGGTCGTGGTGGCCATGGTGGGGCTGCGGCTGGGCATCGTCAGCGTCGAGGTGTACACGATGATCATCCTGGTGGCCGTGGTCACGTCCGTCATGGCGCCGCCCCTCCTGCGCATGGCGATGGCGCGGGTGGAGCGGACCGCCGATGAGGAGCTGCGGGAGACGGCGTACCGGGCGTGGGAGCGGCAGCCGTCGGGGTGAGCGCGGAGCCTTCCGCGCCTGCCGCGCCTTCCGCGCCGAGGAACCCGCGCCGAGGGGCTCGCCGTCGACACGGCGAGCCCCTCGGCGTGCCGTGGCACCTTGTTGCCGCGGGTGCCGGAGCGGCCCCGCAGCGGCCCCACAGCGACCCCACAGCGGGACGGCTGCACAGCAGGACGGCGCGCCGGGACGGCCGCGCAGCAGGACGGTGAGAACGCGCACGCCCGGCCTTTTGTCCGGGCGCGCAAAAACGAAGACCCCCGCGGCGTCCGCGGGGGTCTTTCCGTGGTGTTCGTTTTATATCGCTCCCTTCATCGTCAATGTCCGGCGCAATTTCCTGGAAACTCCTTCCTAGGCGGACGGCCAGGTGTTGTCGGGGTCGTCGGCGGGAACCGGCCAGGTGTTGCCGGGGTCGCCGGCCGGGACCGGCCACGTGTTGGGGTCGGGGGCCGCGACCGTCTTCGGCCAGGTGTTGGGGTCAGGGGCGGCGGCGGGCACCGGCCAGGTGTTCGGGTCGGCCTGCACCGAGTCGATCCCGCGCTCCGCCACCAGGTCCAGCGCGCCGGCACCAAGTCCGAAAGCCGCACCGAAGGTGGCGACCGCCGCCGCGAGCTTGACAATGTTGCCGGAAATCCGCGGGGAAAGAATCGCGTTCGTCATTTCACTGCCTCTTTCTCAAGTTTGGTTTTTCGGAGCCGTTCTCGCTTGCACTTCCAACTTTGCGATCCCGGCGTCCGGCAAACCAGATAAAACGGAGTCAGCAAGCTGCAGGCGCGTTGCACCTTCCTGCCACGCGCTCCCGTGGAGGAGGACGACGGCCGGCCCGACAGTGAGAGGACAGGCATTGACGTGAACTGATCGCAGTTGGTGAATGGAGAGCGCCATGAAGACACAGATCGTCCTCGTGCCCGGTCCGTGGATGGGCGCCTGGTGCTGGGAGACGGTGTCGCAGCGCCTGCGTGAGCTCGGCCACGACGCGCTGGCCGTCACCCTGCCCGGGCTAGCCAGCGCGCGGGAGGACGTGTCCCACGTCGGGCTGGAGTGCCACGTGGAAGCCGTCATGGCGGTGCTGGACGAGCGGGACCTGCGTGACGTCGTGCTGGTGGGCCACAGCTACTCGGGGCTGGTGGTCGGCCAGGTCGCCGACCGGATGCCGGACCGGGTGGCGCACACCGTGTACGTCGAGGGGTTCCTGCCGCACGACGGCAAGTCGCTGTTGCACGCCTTTCCCGAGCGGTTGCGTGAGAGCGAGTTGCGGCAGATCGCCGACAACGAGGGCCGGTGGCCGGCGCCCGACGCGTCCGTGGTGGGGGACGGGCAGGGGCTGACGGCGCGGCAGGCCCATGCGCTCGCCCGGCGCTTCGTGGGCCACCCAGGGCGGACCGTGGCCGACCCCGTGAAGCTGGCCCGGCCGCTCGCCGACCAGCGGGCCACCTACGTCGTCTGCTCCATGGAGCACGTGGACGGGCAGATCGCCGCCGACGTGACGGCCATGCGGATGGCGCCCTCCTGGGACTTCGAGACCCTGCACACCGGGCACTGGCCGATGATCTCCGCGCCGGGGCCGCTGGCCGGTCTGCTGGCCGGGATCGCCGACCGCACCCCCGACCGCACCCCCGACCGCGCTGCCGACCGCACTCCCGACCGCACCCCCGACCGCACCCCCGACCGTCCCATCGGTCGCCCCGCCGACCGGGCCGCCGTTCCCGAGGTCGCGGGGGAGCGGCGGCGCACGCATGAGGGTGCGTGAGCGGCCGGCCGGACGCAAACTGACCGCTCATGAACACCGATGTGCTGCTGCCGCTGCGGACGACCGGCTCCGGCGTGCCACTGTTCTGCGTCCACCCCCTGTCAGGGCTCGGCTGGTGCTACGCGGGCCTGCTGCCCTACCTGGGCCGCCGCCCCGTCCACTGCTTGCAGGCCAGGCGGCGGCCCGCACGCGACCTGGCCGCGATGGTGGCCGACTACCTGGCCACGATCCGCGCGGCGCAGCCGGACGGGCCGTACCAGCTCATGGGCTGGTCGGCGGGAGGCAGCATCGCGCACGCGGTGGCGTGCGGGTTGCAGCGGCAAGGCGCGCGCGTCGCGTTCCTGGCGCTGCTCGACTCGTTCCCGAGCACAGGCGAGGAGCCGCGTCCGGTGGACAGCGAGAGCGACAGGCTGGACCTGGCCCGCACGCTCGCCACGGACCTCGGCACCCGCGCACGCCAGGACCCAGGAGAGGACGCCACACGAGTCCTGCGGCGGCTGGCCCGTCACAGCGGTCTGAGCGAGCGGCTGCTGTCGGAACTCGTGGACACCGCGCTCGGCACCCGCGCCGCCGTACGGCGCGCGCTGCCCGGCACCTTCCACGGCGACGTGCTCCACCTGGAGGCGGCGAGGGAGAGCAGGGGCACGCTGACGCCGCGCGCCTGGGAGCGCCACATCGACGGCCGCCTGGACGTGCGCCGCGTCGACTGCCGCCACGTGGACATGATGCGCCCAGGCCCGCTGAGCGTCATCGGCCCCATCCTGGCCGCCGAGCTGAGCTTGGTCCGGGACAGGACCCGCATCGAGCCGAGCCAGGTCCGGGACAGGACCCGCATCGAGCCGAGCCAGGTCCGGGACAGGCCCGCACCCCTTGTCATCCAGCACGGTCAGAGATGATGTGGGCACCCGCGCGTTGGGATTCTGGCCACCATGAAGGCTCTGGTGCTGTCCGGCGGGTCAGGCACCCGCATGCGCCCCCTGAGCCACTCCATGCCGAAGCAGCTCATCCCGATCGCGAACAAGCCGGTCCTTGAGCACGTGCTGGAGAGCCTGCGCGAGCTGGGCGTGACCGAGATCGGTCTCGTCGTCGGCGACAGGCGGGCGCAGATCGCCGAGGTCGTCGGCGACGGCTCCCGGTTCGGGGCGCGCGTCACCTACATCCGCCAGCTCCGTCCGCTGGGGCTGGCCCACTGCGTGAAGCTGGCCCGCGGCTTCCTCGGCGACGACGACTTCGTCATGTATCTCGGTGACTGCGTCCTGACCGGCGGGATCGGCCCGATCGCCGAGGAGTTCCGGGCGCTGCGGCCCGCCGCGCAGCTCGTGGTCCGCCGGGTGGCGGACCCGCGCGCGTTCGGGGTGGTCGAGGCGGACCCGGCGGGCGCGGTCCTGCGCGTGACGGAGAAACCCGAACGGCCCGCCAGCGACCTGGTGATGGTCGGCGTCTACTTCTTCACCGCCGCCGTGCACGAGGCGGTCGAGCGGATCACCCCCGGACGGCGCGGCGAGCTGGAGATCACCGACGCCGTCCAGTGGCTGGTCGACCACCGCCACGAGGTCAGGGCGAGCGTCTACGACGGGTACTGGACCGACGCCGGCCGAGTGGACGACGTCCTCGACTGCAACCGCAGGATGCTGGCCACGCAGGCGCGCGGCATCGCCGGCCACCTGGACGCGATCAGCGACGTGCGCGGCGAGGTGGTCATCGAGCCCGGCGCGCGGATCGTCGCCTCCACGATCGAGGGCCCCGCGATCATCGGCGCGGGCACCCTGATCGAGGACAGCCACGTCGGCCCCAACACTTCCATCGGCACGGGCTGCGTGGTCCGCGCCACCCGCATCGCCGACTCGATCGTGCTCCACGGCGCCTCGATCGAGGAGGCCAGCCTGCGCGGCTCGCTCATCGGACGCTTCACCACCGTGGCGCCCGGACAGGCGCACCACCGGCTCGTGGTGGGCGATCACACCCGGATCGAGCTGACCACATGACCGGCAACAGACGAGGAGTGAGGACGTGACCCACGACGGCGCCCCGCGCGCGGGGCGGAAGGAATGGATGGGGCTGGCGGCGCTGGCCCTGCCCACCATGCTCGTGTCCCTGGACATCAGCGTGCTGTTCCTGGCGTTGCCGCACCTGAGCGTCGATCTGGGCGCGAACGCCACGCAGCAGCTCTGGATCACCGACATCTACGGCTTCATGACCGCGGGCTTCCTGGTCACCATGGGCTCGCTGGGCGACAGGATCGGCAGACGCAGGCTGCTGCTCGTCGGCGGCGCGGCCTTCGGCGTGGTCTCGCTGGTGGCGGCCATGTCCACCAGCCCCGAGATGCTGATCGTGTGCCGGGCGTTGCTCGGCATCGCCGGAGCGACGCTGCTGCCCTCGACACTGGCCCTGATCGGCGTCATGTTCCGCGACCCGAAGCAGTTCGGGCAGGCCATGGCCGTGTGGGGGACCGCGTTCATGGTCGGCATCGCGCTCGGCCCCGCCGTCGGCGGCGCGCTGCTCGAACGGTTCTGGTGGGGCTCGGTGTTCGTGATGGGCGTGCCGGTCATGTTGCTGCTGATCGCGGCGCTGCCGCTGCTGCCGGAGTTCCGCGATCCGGCCGGCGGGCGGCTGGACCTGGTCAGCGTCGTGCTGTCACTGGGCGCCATCCTGCCGCTGATCTACGGGCTGAAAGCGGTGGCCAGGGACGGCTGGGCGGCCGGGCCGCTGGCCGCGGTCGCCGCCGGGCTGGTCGTGGGCGCGGTCTTCGTCCACCGGCAGCGGAGGCTGGAACATCCGCTGTTCGACCTGCGGCTCTTCCGCCACCGTGCCTTCACCGCCGCCGTCGTGATCGGGATGCTCTGCGGCTCGCTGCAGACGGGCACGGGCATGGAGGTCGCGCTGTTCCTCCAGACGGTCGAAGGGCTGTCGCCGCTGGTGGCCGGGCTGTGGCTGCTCATCCCCTCGCTCGTGCTGATCGTCTCCATCAATCTCACGCCCAAGGTCGCGGCCAAGGTGCGGCCGGCGTACGTGCTGGGGGGCGGCATGCTCATCGCGGTGCTGGGCCAGGTCCTCATCACCCAGGTCGCGGTGGGCGGGGTGATCCTGCTCGTCGTGTTCCTGTCCGTGTGCTACTTCGGCGTCGGCCCCGTCGGCGGTCTGGTCAACCAGGTCGCCATGGCCAGCAGCCCGCCGGAGAAGGCCGGTTCGGCCGCGTCGATGGTGGCCACGGGCGGCGAGTTCGGCGTGGCGCTGGGCATCGCGACGCTGGGCACGCTCGGGACCGCCGTCTACCGGAGCGAGCTGGTCCTGCCGGCCGGCGCGCCCGCCGTGGCCGGTGACAGCATCACCGGCGCCGTCGGCGTGGCCGCCGCGCTGCCTCCCGCGCAGGCGGCGGACCTGCTCGACGCCGCCCGCGCCGCCTTCACGACGGGGCTGCACGCGGTCGGGGCGGTCAACGCCGTCCTGTTCGCCGGGCTCGCCCTGCTGGCGCTGACCCAGCTCCGCCACCTGGCCCCCTTCGCCGGCCACCACCACCCGGAACCGGAGAAGGAGCAGGAGCCCGCCCTGACAGCCTGACCACCGCAAGGCCGCGCCCGCAAGCAAGGCCGCGCCCGCAAGCAAGGCCGTGCCCGGAAGGCCGTGCCCGGAAGGCCGCGCGCGTCGGATGCCACACGGAAGGGGGCCCGCCCCGCAGGGCGGACCCCCTTCTTCGGCGGGCCGGTCAGCCGAGGCCGAAGTGGGCGCGGGCCAGCTCCCTGTTGGCCACCGTGGACAGAAAGACGGCGAACCCCGCGTGGCTGTGCAGCGTGGACATGTCCCGCCAGATCCGCTCGATCCGCTCCCCGTTGCGCACCGCGCTGGACCCCGCCGTCGGGAACAGGCAGCGCTCCACCGCGCGCCAGGACAGCCGGGCGACCTCCCGGCTGATCGTGGCGATCCGCAGATCGCGCTCCCGGGTGAAGGCGCCGTCGGCGCAGGCCCGCTGCCACTGCCGGATAGCGTCCGACCAGGCCGCCTCCGCCGTGGCGAGGAGACCGGCCGCCTCGCCGTACCAGAACTGGTAGTCAGGGTCCTCGGCGCGCAGCGAGAACGGCGGGAACACCGTCGTCCTGACCCGCATCAGCTCCTCGTAGGCGTCCAGCGCGCCCTTGGCCATGCCCAGCATCACGGTGGCGCTGTCGAGCAGCATGAAGCTGAGCGGCCCGCCGCCGTACTCGGGGTTGCCGTGCAGCGACAGGCCGGGCGTGCCGCCGTCCACGGACGTCTGGCTGAGGTGCAGCGGCAGCGTGAAGTGGGCGGGGACGGCGGCCTGGTCGAAGGCGACGCTGTGCGACCCGCTGCCCTTGAGGCCGAGCTGGTTGCCCCAGTCGTCCAGGCGGCGCCACCGCTCGCGCGGCGCGACGAACAGCATGGGCGCGCCGTCCACCACCACGTGGCCCATGAAGTGGGTGGCGTAGGGGGCGCCCGAGCAGTAGTTCCAGGTGCCGTCGAGGATCCACTGGCCGTCCGCGCCGCGTGTCGCGGCGCCGCTGGGCGCCACCGTCGCGGGGCAGACGAAGTCGCCGCCGGCGAACAGCTCGGCCTGCGCCCGCTCGCCGAACAGGGTGGCGACCGCCAGCGCGTGCGCCGTGCCCAGCGAGTACATCCAGCCGGTCGAGGGGCAGCCGCGCGCCAGCGTCATCGACACGCGCAGGAACGTCTCGACGCCGAACTCGTAGCCGCCGAAGCGGCGCGGCACCAGGATGCGGTAGAAGCCGGCCCGTGCGAAGGCCTCGTGGGTGTCCTGCGCGTAGTAGGTGCGCTGTTCCGTCTCGGCCTGGCGCGCGATGAGGGCGGGCACCATGGCCTCCGCGCGCGCGACGATCATCTCGGGGGTGAGACCGGGCTCGGGCGGAGCCCCTGGGGCATCGGTGACGACTGTCATGCTGCGCGGACCCTTCGTCTCGGGTTTTTCCCCAGCCTCGCCCGCGCCGCGCCCGCCCGCATCTCCTGGCGTGCCACGCAATCACGCACGTCAGGAGATGCGCACGTCAATGTCCGAATGGGACGTTCAGGTGGGCAGTTCCTCGACTGACGTCTGGGAGGACATCGTGTTGGTGACCGATGCTCCGGCGCGGGAAGACTTCGTTCGCCGCGCCTCGGAGATCGTCCCTGTTCTGCGCGGGCACGCGGCATGGGCGGAGGAGAACCGCAGGCTCCACGAGGAGTCGATAGCAGCAATGGCCGACGCGGGCGTCTTCAGGCTGAGGACGCCACGCCGTTACGGCGGCCACGAGGCGGACACCAGGACGCTGGTCGAGGTGGCCACCGAGCTGGGCAGGGCGGACGGCTCGACCGCCTGGACCGCCTCCGTCTACTGGATCCCCACCTGGATGGCCTGCCACTTCCCCGAGGCGGTCCAGGACGAGGTGTTCGCCACGCCTGACGTGCGCATCTGCGGCACGCTCAGCCCGACCGCGATGGCCGCGCGCACCGACGGCGGCATCGTCGTCAACGGCAAGTGGGGGTTCGTCAGCGGCGCCCACCACAGCCACTGGCAGGAGATCGTGGCCGTCGTCCTCAGCGAGGACGCGCCGCCCGAGCCCATCATGGCGCTCGTCCCGATGTCGGACCTGATCGTCATCGACGACTGGCACACCTCCGGCCTGCGCGGCACCGGCAGCGTGAGCACCGTGGCGCAGGACCTGTTCGTCCCCGCCGAGAGGGTCATGCCGCTCGGCGCGATCCTGGAGGGCGCGCACGCCGACGGCGCCAGCGCCGGCTCGGCGATCTACCGGCCGCCGCTGCTGCCCGTGGCCTCCGCCTCGTCCGTCGGCACCGTGCTCGGCCTGGCCAAGGCCGCCAGGGAGGTCTTCTTCGAGCGGCTGCCCCAGCGCAAGATCACCTACACCGGGTATGAGAGCCAGAGCGCCGCGCCGCTGACCCACCTCCAGGTCGCCGAGGCCACGTTCAAGATCGACCAGACCGAGTTCCACGCCGGCCGGCTCGCCGCCACGGTGGACGGCAAGGCCGCGCAGAGCGCCACGTGGAGCGTCGAGGAGCGGGTGCGCGCCCGCGCCGACCTGGGCGCCGTGTGCAGGCTCGGCAAGGAGGCCGTGGACATCCTGGCCACCGCGAGCGGCGGCTCGTCCATCTACAGCGACGTGCCGATCCAGCGCATCGCGCGCGACATCCACGCCGTCAACCAGCACGCGCTCATGCACCCCAACACCAACGCCGAGCTGTACGGCCGCATCCTGTGCGGCCTCGAGCCCGACACGCTCTACATCTGAACACGCCCGGAGGAGACACCATGACCACCGCACCCGCACACGCCCCCGACCAGGCAGCCGTGGCAGCGCTGCCGCAGCGAGTGATCGAGGCCTGGGCGGCGCACGACGCCGACGCCTTCGCCGCCGTCTTCACCGAGGACGCCACGATGATCCTCCCCGGCCAGTACCGCAAGGGCCGCGAGGAGATCCGCGGCTTCATGACCGCCGCCTTCGCCGGGCCGTACAAGGGCACCCGGGTCACCGGCACGCCCATCGACGTGCGCTTCTTCAACGACGACTGCGGCGTGCTGATCACCCAGGGCGGCGTGCTCGCCCCGGGCGAGAGCGAGGTTCCCGCCGAGCGGGCGATCCGCGCGTCCTGGCTCGTCGTCCGGCAGGACGGGCAGTGGCGGCTGGCCGCCTACCAGAACAGCCCGCGTGACTGACATGGCCGGCCACGTCGCGGACCGCGCGGTGGTGCTCGGCGGCGGCATGGCGGGCCTGCTGTCGGCCCGCGTGCTGTCCGAGTTCTACACCGAGGTCCTGGTGATCGACAGGGACACGCTGACGGGGGCGAGCGGCCCGCGCAGAGGCGTTCCCCACGGCTGCCACGCGCACGCCCTGCTCGCCCGCGGCCAGCAGATACTCGACGAGCTGTTCCCCGGCCTGACCCAGCGGCTCATCGACGACGGCGTGCCCGCGGGCGACATGGCCACCCGGCTGCGCTGGTACTTCAACGGCCGCAGGCTGCGGCAGGCGCCCAGCGGGCTGGTCAGCGTATCGGCCACCAGGCCCGTCCTGGAGGAGCAGGTCAGGCTCAGGGTGGCGGCTCTGGACAACGTGCGCTTCCTGGAACGCACCGACATCCTGGCCCCCACCGTGACCGGCGCCCGCGTCACGGGCGTGAGGGTGCGGCACAGCGACGGGCAGGAGGAGCCGCTCGCCGCCGACCTGGTGATCGACGCGACAGGACGGGGCTCGCGCACGCCCGCGTGGCTGCGCGAGCTCGGCTACGAGCGGCCGGACGAGGACCGGGTGAAGATCGGCCTGGCCTACACCACCCGCCACTTCCGGCTGCGGTCCGACCCGTACGGCGACGACCTGTCGATCAACCCGGTGGCCTCCCCGGCCAACCCGCGCGGCGCGTTCTTCCCCAAGCTGCCCGGCGACATGAGCATGCTCTCGCTCACCGGCATACTCGGCGACCACCCGCCCGCCGACTACGAGGGCTTCCTGGCCTTCGCCAAGTCCCTGCCCGTGCCCGACATCTACGAGGCGATCCGCGACGCGGAACCGCTGGACGAGGGGGTCACCTTCACCTTCCCCGCCAGCGTGCGGCGCCGCTACGAGCGGCTGCCCGGCTTCCCCGACGGCCTGCTGGTGCTCGGCGACGGGGCGTGCAGCTTCAACCCCGTGTACGGGCAGGGCATGACCGTGGCCGCCATGGAGTCCATCATCCTGCGCGACCACCTGCGGCGGGGCGGCGAGCCGCGGTGGAAGGCGTTCTTCCAGGACATCTCCCGCGTCATCGACGTGCCGTGGGAGATCTCCGCGGGCGCCGACCTGGCCTTCCCCGGCGTGAGCGGGCCGCGCACGCTGAAGGTGCGGATGGCCAACGCCTACATGGGACGGCTGCACGCCGCGGCGGCCCGCGACGGCGCGGTCACCGCCGCATTCATGCGGGTGGCCGGGCTCGTCGATCCGCCGCAGGCGCTCATGCGGCCAGGACTGATGCTGCGCGTGCTGGCCGGCGGCGGCAGGCACGCGACGGAGGAGGAGGCGGCCCAGCCGCTCCCGGTGCTGCGGGGGTGACGGCCAGAAAGGGAAAGGCGCCGGCGGTCTGTGACCGCCGGCGCCTTCTCGATCTCAGATCAGTGACCGCGCGAACGCCCTGACGTCGCCGACCAGCAGCTCCGGCTGCTCCAGCGCGGCGAAGTGCCCGCCACGGTCGAACTCGGTCCAGTGCGTGATGGTCGGGATGTCGCGGTCGGCGAGCCTGCGTACCGGCACGAAGATGTCCCGGGGGAAGACCGCCACGCCCACCGGCACCGTGATCGGCGGCGGGGTGTGCCCCTCTGCCGCCTGCCGCAGCCCCTCCGCGCCCTCGTAGTAGAACCGCGCCGACGAGCCGGCCGTCGCGGTCAGCCAGTAGATCGACACGTTGGTCAGCATGCGGTCCCTGGCGACCGCGTCCTCGGGCGCCTGGGCGGAGTCCGTCCAGTCGCGGAACTTCTCCACGATCCAGGCGAGCTGCCCCACCGGAGAGTCGGTGAGCGCGTACGCGAGCGTCTGCGGGCGGGTGGACTGCAGCTTCATGTAGCCGGACAGCTCCTGGTCGAACCGGGCCAGCCCGCCCAGCCGCGCCAGGTCGGAAGGCGGCAGCCCGTCCAGCTCGGCCGGGTCGCCGGAGGGGAAGGCCATGAGCATGTTGACGTGCGCGCCGATGACGGCGTCCGGCGCGAGCCTGGCCAGCTCCAGCGAGATCACCGCGCCGGCGTCGCCGCCCTGGACGAGGTAGCGGTCGTAGTCCAGCCGCCGCATCAGCTCCGCCCAGGCCAGCGCCACCCGGTACGGATGCCACCCGGCCTCCCGCGTGTGGCCGGAGAAGCCGAAGCCCGGGATGGACGGGATCACCAGGTGGAAGGCGGGCCCGTCGCCGTCCGGCTCCGTCAGCGGCCCGATCACGTCCAGGAACTCCGCCACCGAGCCGGGCCAGCCGTGCGTCAGCAGCAGCGGGACCGCGTCCGGCCGCGACGACCTGACGTGCAGGAAGTGCACCGTGGCGCCGTCGATCTCGGTGACGAACTGCGGGTGGCGGTTCAGCTCCGCCTCCGCCGCCCGCCAGTCGAAGTCGTGCCGCCAGTAGGTGGCCAGCTCCTTGAGGTACGTCAGCGGCACCCCACGCTCCCAGCCGGTGCCGGGCAGCTCGTCCGGCCAGCGGGTGTCGTCGATCCTGCGGTGCAGGTCACGCAGGTCGTGATCGGGAATCTCGATACGGAACGGCCGCATGCTTCCGCCCTTTCTCAGAGGCTGTCTGTCTGTCGTAAACCGTCGAACGAGGACAGGTCGGGCACCGTCCAGCCGTCCAGGTCGTACTCGCTGAGGCACTGGTCGGCGAACGCCGCGTACTCCTCCAGCTGGCCCGACGCCATCTGCCCGAACAGCAGCTCGATCCTGGTGTTCTCGTGGTTGCCCGCGTAGTTGCGCTCGTACAGCTCGTGCCGGCCGCCGAACTCCGAGCCGACGGCGTCCCACAGCAGCTTCATCACCTTCACCCGCTCCCCGGCCCCCGACCCGTCCGAGCCCCGCAGGTACTTGTCCAGGTAGGGGCGGATGTCGGGGTTCTTGAAGTCGGCCGCGCCCGAGTTGACGTAGATGAGGCCGCTGGCCACGTCCTGGAGGATGATCTCCCTGATCCTCGGGTAGCCGACCTGCGTGAACCAGCGGTAGGCCATGCCGTACTGCGGGTTGGGCAGCAGCGCGCCGTTCTTCCACGTCACCGGGTTGCGGGCGGCGGCGTCCGACAGCGCCCAGAACAGGTTGCGCCAGGCCAGCACCTCGCCGACCCGGCTCTGCACGCCGCGGAAGTCCTTCGTGCCGGTGATCTCCAGGGCGCGCAGCAGCAGGCCCGCCAGGAACTCCAGCTTGACCGCCAGCCTGGTGCAGCCGTGGAAGGTGAAACGCTCGATGAAGCCGGAACGGCCGGTGAAGAGCTGCACCTTGCCCAGGTCGCCGTAGATGAACACGTTCTCCCAGGGGATGAGCACCTTGTCCAGCACGAGGATGCTGTCGTTCTCGTCCAGCCGCGACGACAGCGGATAGTCGAAGGGGCTGCCCGTCAGCGCCGCCGCCACCGTGTACGACGGGCGGCAGATCAGCTTCAGCCCGGGCGCGTCCATCGGCACCGTCGCCACCAGGGCGAACTCCCGCTTCTTGACCGGCAGGCCGTAGTGGGCCAGGAAGTTGTAGTGCGTCAGCGCCGAACCCGTCGCCACCACCTTCGCGCCGCTCACCACCAGCCCGGCGTCGGTCTCCCGCTCCACGTGCACGTACACGTCGCCGACCTGGTCGGGCGGCAGGTTGCGGTCCACCGGCGGGTGCACGATCGCGTGGTTCCAGTACAGGACCTTCTCCTGCGACTCGCGGTACCAGCGGCGGGCGTTGTCGGCGAAGGGGGCGTAGAAGTCGGCGTTGGCGCCCAGCGTGCCGAGGAAGGAGGCCTTGTAGTCGGGGCTGCGGCCCATCCAGCCGTAGCTCATCCTCGCCCACGTGGCGATCGCCCGCTGGTCGGCCACCAGGTCGTCCACGGTGCGCGGCGTGGTGAAGAAGTGGTGGGTGTAGCCCTCGCCGCCGCCGTCCGTGGGGCAGGTGAGCTGGTCGCGGGTCGCCGGGTCGTGCAGGGCGTCGTACAGCCTGGCCGTCATCCGCACCGGGTTGTGGAAGGCGGGATGCTCGGTGACGTCCTTGACGCGGTCGCCGTAGAGGTAGATCTCCCGGGTGTCACGCAGGCTCTCGACGTACTCGCTGCCGGTCATCGGGCGCGTCGCGGGCATCGGCATCTCCCTGCTCCAGGCGGCGTTTTCGCCCCTCCAGCCTGGCATCCTGGCCCGCCGCGGCCATCTCGCGCCGTGCGCTGTTGCGGCACTCTGGGAGGTGCCGGGCCGCGAGGGCCGGTGTGACGATGGCCGCGTGAGCGAGCAACGGCTGTGGGCGCTGGCCCATCTGGGAACACCAATGGCCCTGCGGGTGGCCGCGACGCTGCGGATCGCCGACCGGCTGGCCAAAGGGCCGGGCACCGGCGAGGAGCTGGCGAGCGCGGTGGGCGCCGACCCCGGCGCGCTCGAACGGCTCATGCGCTACCTGGCCGCCAGGGGCGTGTTCGGCAGGGACCCCTCAGGGGCCTACACGCTGACCCCCCTGGGCGAGGAGCTGCGCGACGACCATCCGGCCGGCATGCGCGCCATGCTCGACCTCGAAGGCTGGGAGGGGCGGGCCGAGCTGTCGTTCGCGCACCTCCTGCACAGCGTGCGCACGGGCGAGGCGGCCTTCCCCCGCCAGTTCGGCCGCTCCTTCTGGGACGACCTGGCCGCCGACCCGGCCCGCGCCGCCGCCTTCGACGCCCGCATGGCGGCCGAGATGCCCGCCAGGGCGCCGGCCATCGCCGCCGGGTACGACTGGGGCACGCTCGGCCACCTCGTGGACGTCGGCGGCGGCAACGGCTCGCTGCTCGTCGCGCTGCTCACCGCCTACCCCACGCTCCACGGCACCGTGCTCGACCAGCCGGACACCGCGCGCACCGCGCAGGCGGCGCTGGAGGCGGCCGGGCTGTCGGAACGCGGGCGCGCCGTGGGCGGCAGCTTCTTCGACCCGCTGCCCGCCGGGGCCGACGGGTACCTGCTGTCGTGGATCCTGCACGACTGGAGCGACGACGACGCCCGCGTCATCCTGGGCCGCTGCGCGCAGGCGGTGCGGCCGGGCGGGTCGGTGTTCGTGATCGAGGACTTCGGCGCGGACGGCGAGTCGCCGCGGACCGGGATGGACCTGCGGATGCTCGTGTACTACGGGGGCAGGGAGCGGGGGATCGGCGATCTGCGGCCGCTGGCCGCCGACGTGGGGCTGGAGGTCGCGTCCGTGCATCCCGCCGACAACCTGAAGATCGTCCGTCTGGTGGCACGCGCGTGAGCACCGCCGGTGTGATCGGGACGACGCCCGGGGAGGCGGTGGCGGCGCTGGTGTCGCCCGCAGGCCGCCGCGACCCTTACCCGCTCTACGAGGCGCTGCGCGCGCACGGCCCCGTGGTCCCGGTCCGGCCGGGCCTCACGGTCGTCGTCGGCTACGCCGAGATCTCCCGCGCGCTGCGCGACAACCGGCTCCGCGTCCAGGACGCGGCCAGCTACGACGTCATCTACCCGCCCTGGCGCGACCACTCGTCGCTGCGCGGCTACACCGACTCCATGCTCTACCGCAACCCGCCCGACCACGCCCGCATGCGCCGCCTGGTCAGCAGCGGCTTCACCGCCGCGCGCGTGGCGGCCATGCGCGAGTCGGTCGAGCGGATGGTGCACCGGCTCCTCGACAGGCTGGACGACCTCGGCGCGGGCGGCGCCCCGGTCGACTACATCGCCGAGTTCGCCTCCCGGCTGCCGATCGCGGTCATCAGCGCGCTGATCGGCGTCGCGGAAGAGGACCAGCAGTGGTTCCGCGCGATGGCCTCCGACCTGACGATCGCCCTCGAAGGCATCACCAACATCTCCCGGCTCGGCGCAGCCGACCAGGCGATGGACGAGCTGGCCGGCTACTTCGGCGACCTCATCGAGCACCGCCGCCGCCACCCCGCCGGCGACATGCTGACCGCGCTGGTGCGCGCGCACGACGACGGCGGCGCCAGGCTCGGCCACGACGAGCTGGTCGGCAACCTGATGCTGCTGCTCACCGCCGGCTTCGAGACCACCAGCTTCCTGCTCGGGCACGGGCTCAGGCTGGCCTTCGAGCATCCGGCGCAGGCCGCGCGGCTGCGCGAGGAGCCGGAGCGGGCCACCGCGTACGTCGAGGAGGTCCTGCGCTTCGAGACGCCCGTCCAGGCCACCAGCCGGTGGGCGGAGACGGGCATGGAGCTGCTGGGCACGCCGCTGGAGGGCGGCACGAAGGTGGTGCTCATGCTGGGGGCCGGGAACCGGGATCCGCGCCGCTTCCCTGACCCCACCCGCTTCGACCCTGACCGGGGCGACATCCAGCCGCTCAGCTTCGGCGCCGGGGCGCACTTCTGCCTGGGGGCGCCGCTGTCGCGGATGGAGGCGCGGATCGCGCTGCCGCTGCTGCTGCGCAGGTTCCCCGCGCTGGCCGCCGCGGAGCCGCCCGACCACCGGGACCGCTGGGTCGGGCGCGGGCTGCGCCGCTTCCTCATCAGGGTGTCCTGAGAAACGACAGAGGGCTGTGGCTTCGGCCACAGCCCTCACGCCTCACGCGACAGCCACGGCCGCCTTGCGCTGCTGCCACGCCTCGTGCGCACCCCGCACCTTCGCCCACAGCTCGGCCCGGTCCTTGGTGTTGACGTCCCCGAGGTGCAGCCCGAACACCGAGCTGAGCGCGTCGTACCACTCTGCCCGCGTGGCCAGCTCGACCTCGCTGACCCCCTCGCCGCTGATCCGCCGCAACATGCACCCCACCAGCGCGTCCGCCCCGCCCGCGTCGCGCCGCAGCACGACGGCCGCGCGCACCAGCCGCGACTCGGGCGAGGTGCACAGGTACGGATGCCACTGCACGAAGTCCACCGCCATGGCGGGCTCGCTCTCCATGTCGAGCCCGGCGATCGACCCCCGGGGGTCGTGGTCGAAGCGCCACCCGCCGGGCTGCACGTCCGACGCCGACAGGCGGAACTCGAACGGCCCCTGCCGGTAGCTGCCCGCGCGCAACGGCAGCGGCTCCAGCAGCCCGTCGCCGAGCCCGATGTCGACCAGCCACGGCAGCCCGTCCAGCGTGACGGTCAGCGCCAGGTGAGGCGCGAAGGAGACGTCGCCCGCCGGTGCCCGCCTGCCGGCCTGGACGCCGGCGCGGTGCCAGCTCACCTCGTACCCGAGCGCCGTCAGCAGCGTGGCGAACGCGCTGTTGAGCTGGACGCAGTAGCCGCCGCGCCCGCGCAGGATCCGGTCGATCGACTCGCGCGGGTCCAGGGTGGTCCGGCGGCCGAGCTGGACCTCCAGCGTCTCGTACGGCACGCGTTCGACGTGCGCGCGATGCAGCGCGCGCAGCGCGTCGAGCGACGGCTCGCCGGGGTCGCGGATCTCCAGCCGGTCGAGGTAGGTGATCAGGTCGCGGTCATGGGGTCGCCGCATGGCTCCTCCACTTAAGTCGAAGTTCCTCCATCATGCGCGGGTGGGCGGCCCCGCCGCATCTCGCGGAGTGCTGCCCGTACCGCGCAATACGCGAGATGCGGCGGGCTCGGGGCGTGATCGACGATGACACTGGCCTGAGCCATCCACCGGGAGGAGACGAGCAGATGCGCAACCAGGTAATCGTGCGGGATCAGGTGACCGCCCGGTGGGAGGACCACCTGCCGGGCCTGCTCGGGCAGGTGGGCGTGCCGGCGCAGGGTGTGGTGCAGGTGGGTGCGCACCGTGGGCAGGAGGTGTCGGCGTTCACGGCGTGCAAGTTCCGCCGCCTGGTGATGATGGAGCCGAACCTCGACCATCTGTCGGCGTTGCGTGAGCAGTTGCGCGTGCACCACCTGGCCGCCGGGCTGCCGGAGCCGGCCGACGGGCACCTGCCGCGCGTGGTGGTGGCCGCGGCGGCGGGCCGCGTGCGCGGCCGGGCGACGTTGAACATCACGCCCTATGACAAGCAGTCCAGCATGCTGGAGCCGTTGCAGCCGATGGCCGTGGTGCGGCAGGTCAGCGTGCCGGTCATCCCCGTCAGCGAGGTGCAGCACGGCTGCAACGTGCTGGTCGTGGACGCCCAGGGCGCCGAGCTGGACGTGCTTTCTGGCACCGACCTGAGCAGGTTGCGGCTGGCCGTGATCGAGGGCAGCGTGTCGGCCCGCTACAACGGCGGTTCGACGCTGGACAGCATCGCCGCGCACATGACCGCGCACGGCTGGCGGCCGGTGGCGTCGTGGGCGCACGAGCGTCCCGGCGTCGTGGACGTGGCGTGGCTGGCCCCCGACCGCCCGGCCCCCACCCGGCCGGTCATGGAGCGGTCGGCGGAACGGTCCGCGGAGCGGTCGCCGGAATGGCCGGCAGAGCGGCCGGCTGAGCGGTCGGCTGAGCGGGCGGTCCCCGAGCTCGCGGGCAGATGAGCCTGCTGCGGGAGCGCGGCGACGGCGTGGCCGTCCTGCGGCTGGACCGGCCGC
Source organism: Nonomuraea sp. PA05 (assembly GCF_008086045.1). Taxonomy (GTDB): domain Bacteria; phylum Actinomycetota; class Actinomycetes; order Streptosporangiales; family Streptosporangiaceae; genus Nonomuraea; species Nonomuraea monospora. Next base: position 518,789 of record NZ_VSEY01000001.1, read on the forward strand.
GGGTCCGCAACGCGCTCGGCGGCGAGCTGGTGGAGGCGCTCGGCGCCGCGCTCGCCGGCCTGGACGACGACCCCGGTGTGCGCGTGGCCGTGCTGACGGGCACGCCGCCGGGGTTCTGCGCGGGCTCCGACCTCAAGGAGCTGTCCCGCCTGGACAGTGACGCCATGGTGCGGCACGAAGCCGCCACGGGACGGCTGGCCAGGCAGATCCAGCACCTCGGCATCCCCGTGATCGCCGCGGTCGAGGGCTTCGCCATGGGCGGCGGTTTCCTGCTGGCCACGAGCTGCGACATCGTCGTCACGGCCGGGGACGCCCGCTGGCACCTGCCCGAGGTCCAGCTCGGCTGGGTGCCGCCGTGGGGCGTGCAGAGCCTGGTCGCCAGGGTGGGGCCGGTGACGGCCCGCCGCCTGGTGTGGGGCGAGCGGCCGCTCACGGGCGGCGAGGTGTACGCGCTGGGCGCCGCCGACGAGCTGACCGTCCGGGGGGAGGCGCTGGAGCGCGCCCTGGAGGTGGCGGAAGGGCTGGCGCGGCTGCCCGCGCACGCGGTGGCCTCGGCCAAGCGGGCGCTGGCCGACGCCGTCGGCGAACGCGCGGAGACCCTGGACGCGCGTACCGCGTGGATGTTCGGCGCGGACTGCGGCTCCGAGGCCGCCCGCAGGAGCCTGACACGATTCCACTCACCGGTGTGAGGCACCCCATGATCGGTAAGGTGTGCGACGCGGCGCAGGCGGTGGCGCTCATCGGCGACGGCCAGGCCGTCGCGAGCACGGGCGTGATCGGCTGGCTCACGCCCGACGCCCTGCTGGCCGCGCTCGGCGAGCGCTTCCGGAACGGCGGCACGCCCCGCGACCTGACCTTCTACTTCCCGTGCGCCACGGGCGACGGCGTGGGCATCCGCGGCATGGACCACGTGGCGGTGAAGGGCCTGATGCGCCGCATCGTGTCGGGCTCGTTCATCAACCCGCGCCACCCGGAGACGGGCGCGCGGCCCGCGCTGACGGAGCTGATCCAGAACGACCTCGTCGAGGCCTACACCTGGCCGATGGGCGCCACCATGCACTGGCTGCGCGAGGTGGCCAGGCGCGGCCCCGGCTACCTGACGCGCGTCGGCCTCGGCACGTACGCCGATCCGCGGCACGGCGGCGGCAAGTTCACCCGCCTGGCCACCGACGACCTGGTGCGGCTCGTCGAGCTGGGCGGCCAGGAGTACCTGTGGTACCCGGCCTGGCCGCTGGACGTGGGCCTGATCCGCGCGGGCAGCGCGGACGCGGACGGCAACCTGTCGTTCGAGGACCAGCCGCTGCTGTCGAGCGCGCTGGCGATCGCCCTGGCGGTGAAGGCGTGCGGCGGCACCGTGATCGCGCAGGTGTCGCGGCTGGTGGAGCCGGAGGAGCGGCCGGCGCGCGAGGTGCGCGTGCCCGGCGCGCTGGTCGACCGGGTGGTGGTGGTCCCCGACGCGCCCACCGGGACGGGCGTGCGCGACGACCCCGGCTATCTGGGGCACGTGCCCGGCGCGGTGGCGCGCGTGCCCCGGCTGCCCGCCGGGCCCGACAAGGTCATCGCGCGCCGGGTGGCGCGGGAGGTGCGCAGGGGGGAGACGTCCATCTTCGGGTTCGGCGCCTCGTCGGACGCCGTGCTGGTCATGGCGGAGGACGGCGCGCTGGACGGCGAGGGGCTGCGCGACCACCTGTTCACCACCGAGCACGGCTCGTTCGGCGGCATCGTGATGAGCGGCTGGCAGTTCTCCGCGAACTACGCGCCGCGCGCGCTGCTCGACGGGCCCGCCCAGTTCGACTTCATCGACGGCGGCGGCTGCCCGTTCGCGGCGCTGGCGTTCGCGCAGATCGACGCGCTCGGCCGGGTGAACGTCAGCCGCTTCGGCGCGGCCAACCCCGGCGCGGGCGGCTTCGTGGACATCGCGCACGGCGCCGCGCGCCTGGTCTTCGCGGGCACCCTGACCACCGATGGGCTCAGGGCCGAGTGCACGGCCGGCCGCCTGCGGATCCTGGAGGAGGGGCGGGTGGCCAAGCTGGTGCCCAGTGTGGATCACGTGACGTACCGGCTGCGTGAGGGCGTCGCGGCCGGCCAGTCGGCGCTGGTCGTCACCGAGCGCGCGGTCTTCGACGTGACCGCGGAAGGGCTGGTGCTGACCGAGGTCGCCCCTGGCGTGGACGTCGAGCGCGACGTGCTGGCGCACATCGGCTTCCCGATCGGCAAGGCGCCCGGCGTCACGCTCATGGACGCGAGCCTGTTCCGGCCGTAGACGGGCGCCCGCCGACCGCGCGCACCAGGTCGCGTAGCTCCTCCCCGAGCAGCTCCACGGCCCGTTCGAGCTGCTCGTCCGACAGGTACGGCGCGGGCCCGAGCCGCAGCCGGTCACCCCGGCTGTCCGCCTGCACCCCACGCGCCGCCAGCGCGGCCCGCAGCCGCCCCGCGTACGGCGACCGCAGCGCCAGGAACCCGCCGTAGTCCTCGGGCCGCCCCGACCTGTCGCGGCAGGCCACGTGGGCGGGCACGTCCAGGGCGTCGAACCGGGAGTCGAGCAGCCCGACCTGCCGCAGCGACACCGCCCGCAGGAACTCGGGCGTCAGCCCCTGCTCGGCGAAGAAGTCGAAGACCCGGGCGGCGCGGTAGTGGCTGGTCGGATCGTAGGTGGCGCCCGCCCAGCGCGGCGCGCCCACGGGGTAGCCGACCGCGCCGCCCGGCCGCTGCTCGTCGGCCAGCTCCGCGAACTCGGAGAACCAGCCGGTGATCACCGGCCGCAGCCGGTCGGCGTGATCGGGCAGGCGCAGGAAGCAGTTGCCCTCGCCGAGCTGCAGGTACTTGTACCCGCCGCCGACCACCCAGGCCTGCTCGATCCCCGCCGTCGTGAACGGCACCACCCCGAGCGCGTGGTAGGCGTCCACCAGCAGCTCCGCACCGTGGTGCAGGCAGGCGGCGGCCAGCGCGTCCAGGTGCGGCACGATGCGGGCGTCCTCGTACAGCACGGCGGAGACCAGCACCGCCGCGGTGCCGCCGTCGAGAGCGGCGGCCAGCCGGGCGGCGAGCGTGCCCGCGGGCCGCGCGGGCACCACGGTCACCTCCACGCCTTCCTCGGCCAGCCGGGCGAGCTGCCTGCGCAGCGTGTGGAACTCCCCGTCGGAGGTGACCAGCCGGGGGCGGCGCCGCAGGTCGAGCGCGGACAGGAAGCGCAGCACCAGGTCGTGCGTGCTGGCGCCGAGCGCCAGCTCCGCGTGCGGGTCGCCGAGGAAGCGGCGCAGCCCGTCCCTGACCCTGTCGGCCGTCTTGAACGCGCCGGCCCACTTGTCGTCGGCGTCCCTGGCGGCGTCCAGGAACGCGTCGATCTGCCCGGCCAGCGCCACGTCGGGCCAGGCCTGGTGCGAGTGGCCGGTGAGCAGCAGCCGCTCGGAGACGCGGAAGCGGGAGTAGTGCGGCGCGAGCCGCGCGGACTGGTCCATCACATCGCGCTCCTGATCGCCCACAGGTCGGGGAAGCAGGGCGCCAGCGACGCCCTGAGGTAGCCGCCGCCGCTGGAGCCGGCGGTGCCCGGCCTGGCGCCGATCGTGCGCTCCACCATCTTCAGATGCCGGTAGCGCCACTCCTGGATGCTCTCGTCGAGGTCCACCATGCGCTCGCAGAGCTGCGCGGCGCCCGTGTCGTCCTGGTAGACGCGCAGCAGCAGGCTCTGCAGGTCCTCGGAGGGTTCGAGCTGCTCGGTCACGTCCCGGTGCAGCTTGTCCTTGGGCACCTCGTAGCCGCGCAGGTACAGGTAGGTGATCAGGGAGTCGTACAGCGACGGCTTGGCCATCGCGGCGGCGATCCTGTCGCGGGCGGGGTCGCCTTCCGGCTGGCCGAGCAGGATGCGCTCGTCGCGCCGCCCGAGCACCGCCTCGATCTCCCTGAACTGCGCCGACTGGAAGCCGCTGCTGGTGCCGAGCTTGCCGCGGAAGGCGGAGAACTGGGCGGGCGTCATCGTCTCCAGCACGTCCATCTGGGCCGCCGCCAGCTTCATGATGCGCAGCAGCCGATGCAGGGTCCGCATCGCGTGCGCGGTGAATCCGCCCGCCAGCTCCAGTTGCAGCTCCGCCATTTCGTGCAACGTCTGCTTGAACCACAGCTCGTAAACCTGGTGAACGACGATGAACAACGTCTCGTCATGGGCGTCGGAAACCGGTCGTTGCGCGCCGAGAATCTCGTCGAGCGCCAGGTACGAGGAATACGTGAGATCAGTTTTTTCCGTCATGTGCATAACGGTGCGCCTCAGGAAAGGCCCGCACCATGCCCGTGAGCAGCAGCTACCTGCGCGGGATCGGCCGCTTCCTGCCATCGCGGCGAATCCAGCACGCCACGAGATGCGCCTGTGAAGAGCGCGGCGTGACTATGGCGCCAGGTCCCACCAACGAACGGACTGCGAGGAAGCATGCCATGACATCACCGGAAATCATCAGCAATGGCGGTGGCGGCGGGAAACGCGCGCCACGGCTCGACGGCTTGCGCGGATATCTGGCACTCGGCGTGATCATCGTGCACGTCGCCTTCGCCGCCGGCGTCATCGGCTTCTACGACAAGCCCGCCGACAGCATCTGGGCCGTTCTGGTCCAGGGATTCAACGTGTTGCTGCCGCCCTTCTTCGTGATGTCCGGACTGCTGCTGTACCGGCCGTTCGCCAGAGCGACCATCGTCGGCACGCCCCGCCCGGCCATCAGGAGCTACCTCATCAAGCGCATGCTGCGCATCCTGCCCGCCTACTGGCTGGTGGCCGTCGCGGCGCTGTTGCTGCTCAACGCCAAGAGCGTGGACGGCGTCTGGTACGTGCTCAGCCCGCTGCTTCTCATGCACAACTACGTGCCGGGCCCCGAGCTGGGCTACGCGGGCCTCGAACCCACCTGGACCGTCCCCGCCGAGGTCACCTTCTACCTGGCGCTGCCGATCCTGGCGTGGATCTTCGACAGGTACGCCAGGAAGGCCGCCACCCCCGCCGGCAAGGCGCGCCGCCTCATCGTCCCGCTCGCCGTGTTCGTGCTCGTGGGGCTGGCCTGGACCGTCTACACCCACCTGGAGTTCATGGGGCCGTTCCCGTACGAGTACTTCTGGGTGATCGGCTTCACCGGGTTCCTGGCCATCGGCATGGGGCTGGCGATCCTGGCCGCGTACGCGGAGGCCACGAACACCACGCCGCGCTTCTACCAGGCGGTCGCCCGCCGGCCGCTGCTGTTCTGGCTCGGCGCGCTGGTGATCTACGTGGTCAACTGCATCCGGCCGTTCGGCAAGCCCGGCATGGCCGACTACGCCACCGTGCCGGAGGCGCTGGCGGAGATGGTGCTGTTCCTCGTCTTCGCGCTGCTCATCATCGCGCCCGTCGTCGTGCCGAACGTGCGGTCCGCGGTCATCGACGGCGTGCTCACCAACCGCCCGATGCGCTTCTTCGGGCGCATCTCCTACGGCGTCTACCTGTGGCACTTCGTGCTGCAGTACCTGTGGCTGGAGAACGGCAGCATCTTCGGCGCCGCGCCGCTGCCCATGCCGGCGGTGATGGGCAAGGCCGGGTTCTGGGAGCTGCTCACGGTCGTGCTGGTCGGCACCGTGATCATCGCCACCATCAGCTACTACCTGGTCGAGCTGCCCGCGATGCGGCTGCGCGAGCGCCTGGTCGCCTCCTCCGGGCGGCGGCAGGCCGAGCGGGAGGAGGAGAGGACCCGCGTGCCCGCCTGACGGACGCGAAAAGGTGGCGGCGGGCCGAGGGCCCGCCGCCACCTTTCGCGCGTGCTCAGCTCACCTTGGTCATCGTGGCCTCGTAGCCGCCGCCCGGCCACGCCCAGCGGCCGGAGATGGTGGCGCCGTCCGCGCTGAACGTGCCGGTGAAACCGGCGGGGGAGCCCTCCTCGCCGAACCAGATGCTCAGCTCGCCGTCCTGGAGCTTCCACACGTAGGTGAAGGCGTTGCCCGTGCTGTCGAAGTACCGCGAGCGCAGCGTCGCCGTCTCGGCCTCGTAGCCGATGTACTCCACGCCCTTCATGGTGCCGTGCCCGTGGTCCATCTCGTGGTGCTGGACGAGGAAGAAGCCGCCCTCCATCCACTCGAAGGACAGCCGGCCGCCCAGGGGGTCGCCCGAGCCGAAGTCCTTGCCGGTCATCTGCCACGTGCCGACGAGCGGTTCGAGCGTGCCGAGCGCCGGGTCGGGGGTGGGGAACTGGTTCTGCGGGTTGTCGGTGACGGTCTCCGTCATGTCTCCTCCAGAAGTTTCTCGGTCGGACAGGCCGACGCCCGGTACGCCGGGTCGCGTACCGGGCGTCGCGGACTCACTTGGCGCCGAAGAACGCCTTGACGCGGGACCAGCGGCCCCAGGCGACCAGGCCGGCGACGACGAGCAGGACGGCCTCGATGATCGGCGGGCCGCCGAGGACGAACGCGTTGGTGCCGGCGGCGCACACCAGCAGGCCGATGAGGCCGAGGGCGGCCACGCCGGTCAGGCGCGGGATCAGCAGGCCGATCGCGCCGGCGATCTCGATGACGCCGACCACGTACCTGAACCACTGGCCGGCGCCGATGGCCTCGAACATGCCGACCATCGTGGGATCGCCGATCAGCTTCAGCACGCCACCGAGGCCGATCTGGTAGGCCAGGAGTACCTGGCCGACCCAGAGGGCGATGTTCTTGCCGCGACCCGTCTTCTTCTGGGTCGTGGTGATGCTTTCTGTGGTGCTCATCCAGTCCTCCTTGAGAACTAATCGACGATCTCCATCTGGCCCATCATTCCGAGGGCGGAGTGCTCCAGCATGTGGCAGTGATAGACGTATCGGCCCAGGTGAGAGCCGATATCGACCTGTAGGCGTACGGTCTCGCCCGGCTGGATGAGTACGGTGTCCTTCCAGCCGCCCTCGCCCGGCAGCGGCGGCTTGCCGTCCCGGTCGAGGAGCAGGAAGTGCGACAGGTGGGTGTGGAAGTTGTGCGGCACGCCGAACCCTGAGCCGCCGACGTTCGTGTCGGTGTTGGTGATCTCCCAGATCTCCGTGGTGCCCCGCTTGACCTGCATGTCCACCCGGGCCGGATCGAACACCTGGTCGTTGATCAGCGCCCTGATGTTGACCGGGTCCAGGCTGAGCAGCAGCTTGCGGTCCCGCACGGCCGTCGGGGCCGGCGTCTGGGGGCGCAGCAGGGCGGGCACCCGGCTGCGGTCCACGGCCGGCCGTACGACGTCGAAGCGCAGCACGGCGCCGGCCACGTCGTTGAGCGTGACGTGGCCGCCCAGCGGCACCTTGGCGAAGTCGACGACGATGTCGGCGCGCTCGCCCGACGACAGCACCAGCCTGTCCACCGCGACCGGCGCGGGCAGCAGGCCGACGTCGGTGGCGATCTGCGTCATCTTCGCGCCGTCGAGCGTCAGCTCGAAGACCCGGTGGGTGGAGCCGTTGAGCAGCCGCAGGCGGTACTTGCGCGCCGCGACCTCGAAGTACGGCTGCGGCTTGCCGTTGGCCAGCAGCGTGGGACGGTTGTAGGGGTCGGCGGGGTCGAAGACCAGGTTGCCCGCGTCGTCGAGCAGCGCGTCACGCAGCATGATCGGCACGTCGTAGCCCCCCGACGGCAGGCCCAGCCTCCGCTCCGCCTCGTCGTCGATCAGGTAGAACCCGTGCAGGCCGCGGTAGACGTTCTCGGCCTCCAGGTGGTGCGCGTGGTCGTGGTACCACAGCGTGGCGCCCGGCTGCGCGTTCGGGTAGAGGTAGGCCCGGCCGGAGCCCGGCGCGATCACCTCGGTCGGGTAGCCGTCGTGCGCGGCGGCCACGCGGCCGCCGTGCAGGTGCACGTTGGTGTCGTGGCCGAGCTTGTTGTCGAAGGTGATCAGCGTCTTGCGGTCGCGCCGCGCGCGGATGGTGGGGCCGCAGAAGGAGCCGCCGTAGGTCAGCACGGGGGTGCTCAGCCCCGGCAGGATCTGCGCCGTCGCCTGCTGCACCGACAGCCGGTAGATGTCGGTGTCGGCGGTCCGCACCGACGGGATGCGGGTGGCGGGCACCGGCATCCTGACGGAGAAGGGGGTGACGGCGGGGCCCGACCTGACCGCGGGGACCCGCCCCGCGTGGTCGTGGACGTGCACGTGCCGCGCGTCCCCTGACGGGGACAGCTCCGACTGGACGAACGGGGCCAGCGCCGCGCCTCCCGTCAGCCCGCCGAGAACGAGTAAGCGCCGTCGGCTCAACATGGCTGAACTCCTATCGCCAGCTCCGAGCGTGGCAATTCCACCCCGGAGCGGTCATCTTCCGTATTGCTCACTTGACGGCCAGCCGCCGCGGCGTGCGGCCGCGGGCGCAGTCGTCGTTGTAGGCGTCGAGCAGGCGCTGCGCCGCGACCGTCGCCTCGGCGAGCCGCGCGCCCGGGTCGGCGCCGGCCAGCACGCCGGCCATGGCGCCGGTCATCAGGTCCTGGATCCCGGCGAAGTCGCCGAGGATCGCGCCGAGCGCGGCCGGCGAGCCGTCGGCCGCGCGGACCTGTTCGGTGGCGGCCCGGTGGACCGGGTGCCTGTCGTACCAGCCCTCCCGATCGAGCAGCTCGACCGAGGCGCCGGTGACCGGCAGGAACCCGGTGCCGCGGTGCCACTCGGCCACGTTCTCCGCGTCGAGCAGGTACTGCAGGAACGCCAGCGCGCCGTCCGCCCTGTCGCGGGGCAGCCCGTCGGCGAGCCAGAACGCCTGGCCCGAGACCAGGTGCCCGGCGCGCGGCGCGGCCTCGTTGTACGGCAGCGGGCCGGCCGCCACCTCGAAGCCCGCCTCCGCGCAGGCCCGCGCGATCATCCCGACGACGACGGAGGAGGCGATGGTGAAGGCCGTCCGCTGCTCGGTGAAGGCCCGCAGCGTGCCGCCCCAGTCCTCCGGCGTCCCGGTGTCGAGGTAGTGGCCCCGCTCGTGCAGCCGCCGCCACCACGTGGCGTAGGCCAGCAGCTCCGCGGAGTCCAGCGTGACCTTCTCGGCCCGCCCCGACCTGCCGTTGTCGTGGTCGGCCAGCAGCCCGCCCTGACCGGCCACCGCCTGCTGGATCAGCCAGCCGTGGTTGGCCCAGGTCACGCCGTGTGAAGTGGCCGCGCAGGCCGACTCCAGCTCGCCCCAGGTGCGCGGCATCGCAGTGACGCCCGCGGCCTCCAGCAGGGCGGTGTTGCCGAGCAGCACCGCCGTGGTGGCGGTCATCGGCGCGGCGGCCAGCTCACCCGCGTACGTGTAGAAGCCGCGCACCGCGGGCTCCAGATCGGCCAGCACGACGCGCTCGCCGAGGATCTCCCCGCGGCCCGCGACGGCCCGCTCGATCGGGACGAACAGCGGCGCCCCCGACGGCCCGCGCGTGTCCAGGGCCAGCCGGGTGGCGGTGGCGTAGTACTCGGCGAGGTCAGGGGCGCGGCCCTGCGCGGCGGCCCTGGCCACCTCGGCGGGCAGCTCGCGGAAGCCGTGCCCGGTGACCTCGATCCGGTAGCCCGGATGGGCGGCCTCGAAACCGGCGGCCATCTTCTTGATCGGATCCAGGTAGCCCGGCAGCGGATGCTCCGCCAGCCAGACGTTGACGACCGTTGTCATCGCCTCATCATGAACACGGCCCCGCGCCCGCACATCTCGTGACGTGCGCTGTTGCGTGAAACGACACAGCAATACAGAGGATGAGTGATCGAAGAGGGAAATGTGACCCTGGCTCCGAGTCGCATGGCGGCGAATGGAGGAGCACGGTGATCAGTACCCATGACGAGTTCGATGTTGTCGTGATCGGTGGCGGGCCCGGCGGATCGAGCACGGCCGGACTGCTGGCCAAACGTAACCATCGCGTGCTGGTGCTCGAACGTGAGAAGTTCCCCCGTTACCACATCGGCGAGTCGCTGATCACGGGGTCCATGCCCGCCCTGGAGGAGCTGGGCCTGCGTTCGAAGCTGGACCAGATGGGCTTCGTCAAGAAGTACGGCGGCACGCTGCTGTGGGGCAAGAACCAGGGCACCTGGGACTTCCGCTTCGCCGAGGCGGCCAACTATGAGCACACCTACCAGGTGCGGCGGGCCGACTTCGACTCCGTCCTGCTGGCCAGGGCCAGGGAGCTGGGCGCGACGGTCCTGGAGGAGGCTACGGTCAAGCACTTCCTGTTCGAGGGCGAGCGCGTCGCCGGCGTCACGTACACGGTCAAGGGCGACCCGGAGCCGCGCACCGCGCGCTGCCGCCTGCTCGTGGACGCCTCCGGACAGCAGCACGTGCTGGCCCGCCACTTCGACCTCGTCGAATACCACGAGGACCTGCGCAACATCGCCGTCTGGTCCTACTTCCAGGGCTGCAAGCGCTACGGCGGCACCAGGGCGGGCGACACGGTCACCGAGAACAGGCCGAACGGCTGGTTCTGGTTCATCCCGCTGCACGACGGCACGGTGAGCGTCGGCTACGTCACCCCTATCGAGGAGTACAAGAAGTCGGGCAAGAGCCTGGAGGAGCTGTTCACCTCCGAGCTGGCCGGGGCCGAGGAGGTCAGGGCGCTGACCGAGGGCGCCACCCGGGCGGCCGCCTTCCGCAGCATCCGCGACTGGTCCTACACCTGCAAACGCTTCCACGGCCCCGGATGGGCGCTGGTCGGCGACGCGGCGGCGTTCATCGACCCGCTGCTGTCCACGGGCGTCGGCCTGGCCCTGCGCGGCTCGCTCGGGCTGGCGGGCGCCGTGGACGCCGCCCTGCGCGACCCGTCCTGCGAGGAGCAGGTGCTGGCGCGCTACGAGAAGGACTACCGCACCTTCCTCAACTCCCTGCTGGCCTTCGTGCGCTTCTTCTACGACCGCACCCGCCACAAGGAGGAGTACTGGGAGAAGGCGCAGGAGCTGCTCGACCCGCGCAGGCTGCGCCCCCGGAAGATCGACTTCGCGACGATGCTCTCCGGCGTCTCGGGCGTCCACGACATCTTCCACACCGACTGACGGAGCGCGTGATGGTGCCGACATCTGTTCATGGACACGTCGCCGGGCAGGCGGCGCGGACGCCGGACGCGATCGCCGTCCGCGACGGCTCCGCCACCCTGACCTACCGGCAGCTCGACGAGCGGGCCAACCGCCTGGCCCACCGCCTGCGCGGTCTCGGCGTGGGGCCGGAGACGCCGGTCGCGGTCCTGATGGAGCGCTCGGCCGACCTCGTCGTGGCGCTGCTCGGGATCCTCAAGGCAGGCGGCTGCTACCTGCCCGTGCACAGCGCCTACCCGCCCGACAGGCAGCAGTGGATCCTCGACTCGTCGGGCGCTCCCGTGCTGCTCGCCGACCAGGCCAAGGCCGGCGCGGGCCTGCCGTCCGCCCCCAGGACGCTCGTCCTGGACGAGCCGGACGAGCGGGCGGAGATCGACGCGCGCCCGTCCACGGCGCCCGAGGACACCACGCTGCCGGACAACCTGGCCTACGTCATCTACACCTCGGGCTCGACCGGCCGCCCCAAGGGCGTGGCCGTCACCCACTGGGACGTGCTCGGCCTGGCGCTCGACCGGTGCTGGGACACCGGCAACCACCAGCGCGTGCTCATGATCGCCCCGTACGCCTTCAACGTCTCCACCTACGAGCTGTGGGTGCCGCTGCTGCACGGCGGCCGGATCGTCGTGGCGCCGCCCGGCGAATTGGACCTGGCCGGGCTGAAGGAGCTGGTGACCCGCGAGGAGATCACCGCCCTGCACCTGACCGCCGGGCTCTTCCGCGTCGTGGCCGAGGAGGGCCCCGGCTGGCTGGCCGGGGTGCGCGAGGTGCTCACCGGCGGCGACGTGATCGTCCCGTCGGCGGTCGGGCAGGTGCACGCCGCCTGCCCGGACACCGTGGTCCGCGCCATGTACGGCGCGACGGAGGTCACCCTGTTCTCCACCACCGCCGAGTTGCGGCCCGGCGCCGCTTCGGACACGTGCGTCCCGGTCGGCGGGGCAATGCAGGACGTCAGGCTCTACATCCTGGACGACCGCCTCAGCCCGGTCCCCGGCGACCTCGAAGGCGAGCTCTACATCGGCGGCAGGGGAGTGGCCCGCGGCTACTACGACCGGGCGGACCTGACCGCCGAGCGGTTCGTCGCCGACCCGTTCGCCGGCGGCGGCGCGCGCATGTACCGCACGGGCGACCTGGTCAGGCGCAACGGCGACGGGCAGATCGAGTTCATCGGCCGGGCCGGCGACCAGGTCAAGATCCTGGGCTTCCGCGTGGAGCTGGCCGAGGTCGAGGCCGCGGTGGCGAGCTTCCCCGGCCTCGCCCACGCCGCCGTGGTCGCGCGCGAGCTGCACGAGGGCGAGAAGCGGCTGGTCGCCTACGTCGTGCCGGCCGGTGAGCCGCCCGCCGTGGGCACGCTGCGCGCGCACGTCAAGACCGTGCTGCCCGACTACATGGTGCCCGCGGCGTTCGTGCTGCTGGACGCGCTGCCGCTGACGGCGAACGGCAAGGTGGATCGCGCGTCGCTGCCCGACCCCGAGCCGGACACCGCCACCGCCTACCGCGCGCCCGCCAATCCTCGCCAGGAGGTGCTGTGCTCGGTGTTCGCCGACGTGTTCGGCGTCGACCGGATCGGCGTGGACGACAGCATCTTCGACCTCGACGTGCAGTCGCTGCTGGCGATGCGGCTGGTCAACCGCATCTCCACGACCCTGGACGTCGAGCTGACCATCGGCGACCTGTTCGACGCCCCTACCGTGGCGAGCCTGGACGAGTGGCTCGGGTCCGCCGTGCCGAGCCAGTGAGAAGAGACGAGATGAGCAACCCCTTCGACGACCAGGACACCACCTTCCGCGTGCTGGTCAACCACGAGGACCAGCACTGCCTGTGGCCGGCGTTCGCCGACGTCCCCGACGGCTGGCAGAGCGTGTACGGCCCGTCCGGCCGCCCGTCCTGCGTCGCCTACGTCACCGCGCACTGGACCGACCTGCGCCCGCGCAGCCTCGCCGCCCGGATGGAGGCGAGCTAGGCCATGAGCAAGGACGACCTGCGCCTCGACCACATCGGCTACTACACCGCCGACCTGGCGGCCGAGACGGGCAGGCTGAGCCGCGGCTACGGCCTCCAGCCCTACGCCCGATCCACCGCCGGAGACTCGGTCGCCGTGGGCGGCGGCCTGGTCAGGCTGGTGCTCACCCAGCCGGACGCGGACGACCACCCGGGCGCCGCCTACCTCGACCGGCACGGCGACGGCGTGGCCGACATCGCGCTCGGCGTCACCGACGCGGCCACCGCCTTCCGCACGGCCGTGGACCGGGGCGCCGTCCCGGTGTCCCCGCCGCACGCCGGGGACGGCTTCGTCACCGCCACCGTGCGGGGCGCCGGCGACCTGGTGCACACGTTCGTGCAACGCCCGGCGGGCGCGGACGAACGCGCGCTGCCCGGCTGCACGCCCCTCCCTCCGGTGACCGGCGGGCTCGACGCCGGCCTGACCGAGGTGGACCACCTGGCCGTGTGCGTGCCCTCCGGCGACCTCGCCGCCACCGTGGACTTCTACCGGCACGTCCTGGACTTCCAGCTCATCTTCGCCGAGAGCATCACCATCGGCGACCAGGCCATGCGGACCGAGGTCGTCAAGAACGGGTCGGTGACGCTCACGCTCATCGAGCCGGACGCCGCCAGGGAGCCGGGCCACATCGACGAGTTCCTCGCCGCCCACGGCGGCGCCGGCGTCCAGCACCTGGCGATGAGCACGGTCGACATCACCGCGGCCGTGGACGCCGCGGGCGGCGGCGGAGTGGAGTTCCTGCCCACCCCCGGCACCTACTACGACCTGCTCACCGACCGGCTGCGGCCCGTCAAGTACCCGCCGCACGAGCTGCGGCGGCGCAACATCCTCGTGGACGAGGACCACGACGGCCAGCTCTACCAGATCTTCGCCCGCTCCGCGCACCCGCGCGGCACGTTCTTCTTCGAGCTCATCGAGCGGCTGGGAGCACGCTCCTTCGGCAGCGGCAACATCGCCGCGCTCTACCAGGCCGTGGAGCTCCAGCGCGCCAACCACCGCGACACCCGTACGGAGGCGGCAGCATGACTGCATCCCTGACCACCACCGGCCACCCGCTGTCGTTCACCCAGCAGTTCCTGCGCCTGTTCGACCAGGGCGACGGCCAGGGCCCGTTCAGCGCCCGCTACAACATCGTCGTGGGCTGGCGGGTGCGCGGCCGGCTCGACGTGGAGACGCTGCACCAGGCCATCAGCGAGGTCGCCGCCAAGCACGACTCGCTCAACGCCGTCATCACCAGGGGCGACGGCGTCGCCCACCAGAGCATCCAGCCGCCCTCGCCCGCCCGGCTGCTCGTGGTCGACCTGCCGAAGGCGTCGCCCGAGTACCGCGGGCGCAAGGCCGAGGAGCTGCTGACCGAGATCGAGTCCGGCTCCTACAGCCTCCAGGAGCTGCCGCACCTGCGGGCGGTCCTCGGCCGCTTCGACGACGAGGACGCCGTGCTCGCGCTGATCGTGCACCACACCGCCGGCGACGGCTGGTCCATGCAGCTGCTCATCCGCGACATCGTCACCTGCTACGCCCGCAGGCGCGGCCACGACGTGCCGGAGCAGCCGGCGCCGCGGCCTTACCACGAGTACGCCGCCTGGCAGCAGGAGAACGCGGAGTCCAAGAGCGCCGTGGCCGCGCGCGCGTACTGGCGCGGGAAGCTGCGCGGCGCGCGCATGCTGTCGGTGACGACCGACCACGCCAGGTCGGCGGGGCTGGCCAAGGTCTGCCCCGTGTACCGGTTCACGCTGACGCAGGAGCTGTCGGCGGAGGCGCTGGCGTTCGCCAAGCGCACCCGCAGCTCACCCTTCATGGTGCTGCTGGCCGCCTACAACGTGCTGCTGCACCGCCTCACCGGCGCCACCGACCTGGTCATCCCGGCCATCACCTCGGGCCGGAGCCAGCCGCAGTTCCAGGAGACCGTCGGGCCGTTCTTCAACTTCCTGCCGCTGCGCACCGACATCACCGGGTGCGAGACCTTCCGCCAGGTGGTCGACAGGACCAGGAGCACCTGCGTCGAGGCGTACGCGCGGGAGATCCCGTTCCTGCAGATCGCCGCCGAGTCCCCGGAGCTGATGGCCGACGCGGCGCTGGACGACAAGGCGCTGTGCGCGCTGCAGGTCTGGCAGTTCGCCACCGTCATGGAGGGCGAGCGGTTCGGCGACCTGGAGGTGCAGGAGGTGCGCGGGCGGCTGTTCTCCCAGCCCAACGGCACCGACATCCCGGACGGCGCGCTGCTCACCTTCGACATCGACCCGTCGGGCGAGATCTACGGCAACTTCGCCTACAACAGCAACCTGTTCACCGAGAGCTCGATCATGTCGATGGTGGCGGAGTTCTCCGGCATCCTCCGCTACGGCGTCGCCGCGCCCGACTCGCCGATGGAGTGATCGCGATGCGCGTGATGTTCACCGTCTTCCCCGCCCCGGCCCACTTCCTGCCCATCGTGCCCTACGCGTGGGCGCTGCAGGCGGCCGGGCACCAGGTCTGCGTGGCCGCGCCGCCCGGCGTGGCCACGGGGGTGGCCGTGCCCGACTTCCACAAGGCGGTCACCGCCGCGGGCCTGACGGCGGTGTCGTGCGGCGAGCCGGAACGGCTGTCGGTGCACGACCGGGGCTATCCGGGCTTCGCCGACCTCATCCCCACGATCGAGGAGAGCGAGCGGCTGGTGGGCGCGCTCGGGATCAGCCCGGCCGAACGCGCGCCCTGGGACGTCTTCCACCACTTCGCGCTGCTCACCATGCGCAACTACCACCCTCCAGTGCCGCGCCAGGACGTCGTGGCCGTCGTCGAGTTCGCCAAGGAGTGGCGGCCCGACCTGGTGCTGTGGGACCCGTGGTTCCCCTGCGGGGCGGTGGCCGCGCGCGCCTGCGGCGCCGCCCACGCCCGCGTGCTGCACTCGCCCGACTACACGGCCTGGGCGACGGAGAAGTACGCGGGAAGCGGCGAGCGCAACCCCCTCATCGGGGTCGTCGAGCCGCTGGCGGAGCGCTACGGCCAGCAGGTGGACGAGGAACTGCTGCTCGGCCACTGGACCGTGGACCCGTTCCCGGCAGGGATGCGCCTGCCCACCGGCGTCACGCGGCTGCCTGCCAGGTACGTCCCGTACACCGGCGGCGGCCTCATGGCGGACTGGCTGCGCAGGCCGCCGTCCCGCCCCCGCGTCGCCCTGTCGCTCGGCGTGTCCATGCGGTCGTTCTTCAAGGGCGACTGGGGCCGCCTGGCCAAGCTGATGGAGGCGGTGGGCGGCCTGGACATCGAGGTGATCGCCACGCTGGACGCCAACCAGCTCCTCGACCTGCCGGGCCCGCCGCCCGGCAACGTGCGCGTGCTGGAGTACGTGCCGCTCGACCAGCTCCTGCCGACCTGCTCGGCGATCATCCACCACGGCTCCATCGGCACGTTCGTGGCGGCCTCCGCCGCCGGCGTGCCGCAGCTCATCTGCGACACCGACGAGCCGAGCCGCATCGTCGGCACCCCCGTCGAGGGCGGCATCGACTGGGACCTGAAGTGCCAGAAGCAGCTCACCGCCGGCCGCACGTCCCGGTACGTGACAGAACGCGGCGCCGGCGTCCGGCTGAACCACCAGACGCAGTCCGCCGCGGACATCCGCGCGCAGCTGCGGCGCGTGCTCGACGAGCCCTCCTTCCAGAAGGGCGCGCAGGGCATCCACGAGGACTGGCTGGCCACGCCGAGTCCGACCGACATCGTCACCGAGCTGGAGCGGTTGACCGCCGCCGCCAGATGACCGGCGACCCTTCAATCCTCAGAGGAGACGGACAAGTGCGGATCCTGGTCACCGGCGGTGCCGGTTTCATCGGCTCGGAGTTCGTCAGGGCGACGTTGCGCGACGAGCCGGCCACCCGGGTCACCGTCCTGGACAAGCTCACCTACTCCGGCAACCTGGCCAACCTCGACCCCGTCGCCGGCCACCCCGGGCTGCGCTTCGTGCACGGCGACACCGCCGACCCGCTCGTCGTCGACGAGGTGACGGCGGGACAGGACGTCGTCGTGCACTTCGCCGCCGAGACGCACGTGGACCGGTCGATCATCAGCGCCACCGACTTCGTCAGGACCAACGTGCTCGGCACGCAGACGCTGCTGGAGGCGGCGCTGCGGCACGGCGTCGGCCGGTTCGTGCACGTCTCGACCGACGAGGTGTACGGCTCCATCGAACGCGGCTCGTGGACCGAGGAGACGCCGCTGGCGCCCAACGTGCCCTACGCGGCCTCCAAGGCCGGCTCGGACCTGCTGGCCCTGGCCTTCCACCGGACGCTCGGCCTGGACGTGGTGGTCACCCGGTGCACCAACAACTACGGCCACTACCAGTTCCCGGAGAAAGTGATCCCGCTGTTCGTGACCAACCTGCTGGAGGGCCGCCCGGTGCCGCTCTACGGCGACGGCGACAACCGGCGCGACTGGCTGCACGTCTCCGACCACTGCCGGGCCATCCGCCTGGTGCTCGAACGCGGGCGCCCCGGCGGGGTCTACCACATCGGCGGCGGCTGCGAGCTGACCAACCTGGAGCTGACCGCCCTGCTGCTCGACGCGTGCGGCGCCGACTGGGACCTGGTCCAGCACGTGCCCGACCGGCCCGGCCACGACCTGCGCTACTCCCTGGACATCTCCAAGATCCAGCGGGAGCTGGGCTACGCGCCCGCCGTCGCGTTCACCGACGGGCTGGCCGCGACCGTCGAGTGGTACAGGAACAACCGGTCCTGGTGGGAGCCGCTGAAGCACCGCGAGCTCGCGGCCGCCATCCGCTGAAGATCACTAGGAGTAGTCATGCAGGAGATCGTCCGACGACTTGACACCTGCCGGGTCTGCGGCGGGGACGACTGGCTGGAGGTCACCTCCTTCGGGCCGGTGCCGCTCGCCAACGGCTTCCTCGACCCCGCCGACCTGCCCGCGCACGAACCCGCCTACCCCGTGGACGTGATCGTGTGCCGCGGGTGCAGGCTGATGGCCATCAGGCACGTGATCCGGCCCGACGTGTTGTTCCGCCACTACGTGTACGTCACCTCCGAGTCCGACCAGATGACCGGCCACATGAGCCGCATCGTCAGGTGGTGCGACCGCCGCGCCGGGCTCGCACCCGGCGACCTGGTGGTGGAGCTCGGCAGCAACGTCGGCCTCCAGCTCGCCATGTTCCAGGAGCGGGGTCAGCGGGTGGTGGGCGTGGACCCGGCCGAGAACCTCGCCGAGATCGCCAACGCCCGCGGCGTCCGCACGCTGCCCGAGTTCTTCGGCGGCGACCAGGGCAGGCGCGTGGCCGCCGAGCTGGGCCAGGCCAAGCTGGTGCTGGGCCGCCAGTGCTTCGCGCACATCGACGACGTGCACAACGTGCTCGACGGGGTGACGGCCGTGCTGGCGCCGGACGGCGTGCTCGCCATCGAGGTGCCCTACCTGGTGGACCTGCTGCAGGAGAACCAGTTCGACACCATCTACCACGAGCACCTGTCGTACTACTCCGTCCACACGCTGGGACGGCTGTTCGCCCGGCACGGGCTGCGGCTGATCGACGTCGAGCGGGCCGCCGTGCACGGCGGCTCGATCGTGGTCTTCGCGGCCAGGGAGACCGCGCAGCGCGAGCCGGCGCAGGTCGTGGCGCGGATGCACTCCCTGGAGCGCCAGCTCGGCCTGGAGTCAGACGAGGTCTTCCTGGAGTTCGGCGCCCGCGCGCACGAGGTGATCGCGCAGGTCCGCGACCTGGTGCGCGGCCTGGCCGCCGAGGGCAAGGTCGTCGCCGGGTACGGCGCGCCGTCCAAGGGCACCACGCTGCTGCAGTTCTGCGGCCTCGGGCCCGCCGAGCTGCGCTTCTGCAGCGACACCACCACCCTCAAGCACGGCAGGCTGCTGCCGGGCACCCGCATCCCGGTGTACTCGCCCGAGCAGGCGCGCGCCGAGCAGCCCGACTACTACCTCCTGCTGGCCTGGAACTACGCCGCGGAGATCCTGTCCAAGGAGGAGGACTTCCTGCGGCGGGGCGGGCGGTTCATCATCCCCATCCCGCAGCCGAGAGTCGTCGCCGCCGAGCCGGCCGCGGCAGTGGCCTGAAGGAGGTCGTCCGATGGAATACGGGTCCGATCACGCCGAGTACTACGACCTCATCTTCCGCAGCCGCGGCAAGGACTTCGAGGGCGAGGCGAAAGACCTCGCCGCGATCGTCCGCACCCGCGCGCCGCGCGCGGCGTCCCTGCTGGACGTGGCCTGCGGCACGGGCGCGCACCTGGAGACGTTCGCCAAGATCTTCGACCACGTCGAGGGGCTGGAGCTGTCGCCCGACATGCGGGCGGTGGCCGGGCAGCGGCTGCCCGGCGTCCGCGTGCACCCCGGTGACATGCGCGACTTCGACCTCGGCCGCGTCTTCGACGCCATCACCTGCATGGGCAACGCGGTCGGCGAGCTGGGCTCGCCCGAGGACCTGCGGGCCGCCATCGGCGCCATGGCCGCGCACCTCGCGCCGGGCGGCGTGCTGGTCGTCGAGCCGTGGTACTTCCCCGACAACTTCCTGGACGGCCACGTCGGCGGGCACCTGCACGTCGAGGAGGACCGCGTCGTGTCCAGGATGACGCACTCGCGCCGCGAGGGCGGCAAGAGCCGGCTGGAGGTGCGCTTCCGCGTCGCCGACGCCGCCGGGTTCAAGGACTTCTCCGAGGTGCTGCACTCCAGCCTGTTCACCCGCGAGCAGTACACCGCGGCGTTCGAGGCGGCCGGCTGCCGCACCGAGTTCCTGCCCGGCTTCCAGCTCTCCAACGGCCGCCCTAACAGCCCCGGGCTCTTCGTCGGCATGCTCGACGGGGTGGCGTGATGGCGTCCTGGGACACCCTGGTCGTCGGGCGGCCCAACGTCGGCGAGCGCGACCGGCTGATGCGGCGCCTCGACGGCGTGCTCGACCGGCTCTGGCTGACCAACAACGGCCCGCTGGTGCGCGAGTTCGAGGAACGCATCGCCGCGGTGGCCGGCACCAGGCACGCCGTCGCCACCTGCAACGCCACCACCGGCATTCAGATCGCCGCCAGGGCCGCCGGCATCAGGCCCGGCGACGAGGTCATCGTCCCCTCCTTCACCTGGGTCGCCACGGCGCACGCGCTGGAGTGGATCGGCATCGTCCCCGTCTTCTGCGACGTGGACGAGACCACCGCCAACGCCGATCCCGAGCACGTCGCCCGGCTGATCGGGCCCAGGACGCGCGGCATCCTCGCCGTGCACGTCTTCGGCCGGCCGTGCGACGTGGACGCGCTGACCCGGCTGGCCGCCGAGCACGGCCTGACCCTGCTGTTCGACGCCGCGCACGCGCTCGGCTGCACCTACCGCGGCAAGCCGGTCGGCGGGTTCGGCACGGCGGAGATCTTCAGCTTCCACGCCACCAAGTTCGTCAACAGCGTCGAGGGCGGCGTCATCACCACCGACGACGACGCCTACGCCGCCCGCGTCAGGGCCCTGCGCAACCAGGGCATCGACCCGGCCGGGCGGATCGCCGGCCCCGGCACCGTCGCCAGGATGAACGAGTTCTGCGCCGCCATGGGCCTGACCTCGCTCGACGCCATCGACTCGATCGTCTCGGCCAACCGGCGCAACCAGGCGGTCTACGAGGAGCACCTGGACGGCGTGCCGGGCGTGCGCGTGCGCGGGCAGGCGCCCGGCGAGCGCGCCAACTTCCAGTACCTGGTGATCGAGGTGGACGAGGCCGTGGCCGGGATCCCGCCCGAGACGGTGCTGGAGGACCTGCTGCGGTACGACGTGCACGCCCGGCGTTACTTCTCGCCGATCTGCCACCAGGTCGAGCCGTACCGGTCGGCGCCCGAGCGGCACATCCCGCTGCCGCTGCCGCGCGCCGAGGCGCTGGCCCGCCGGGTGCTCTCGCTGCCGACCGGGCCCACCGTGGGGCCGGGCGACGTGGCGGCCGTCTGCGGGATCATCAAGGAGTCGGTCTCCCGCGCCGGACGCCGCCTCGTCGCTTGACGATCGCTGTCAGGACGTGGCCTCGGTGATCGGGAGGTCCGCGGGGCCCGCCCGGTGGCTGACCGAGGCCAGGTGGTCGAGCACCAGCTTGCCCGTCCGCTCGTCCACGTGCTCGACCAGCTCCATCACCCGCGTCACGGCCCGGTCCGACGCGGTCGTGTCGCCGATCGACCAGAGCGCGTCGCTCAGCTTGATCAGCGTGCGCGCCTCCAGCAGCGGGATCCGCGTCTGGCGGTAGAGCAGCGCCGCCTTGCGCAGGTTCTCCACACCGTCGCGGGGCCGGTCGGCGGCCACGGCCAGCTCGCCCAGCCCCGCCAGCGCGTGCGCCTCGACGAGCTTGTGCCGCGACCGCCTGGCCAGCGCCAGCGCCTTGTCCAGCAGGGTGTCGGCGTCGGCCAGCCGGCCGCGCCGCACGTTGGCGACGCCGAGCCCGTGCAGCGCGTACGCCTCGCCCGTGGTGTCGCCGATCTCCTGCACGATCGTGAGCGACTCCTCGAACGCGCCCGCCGCCAGGCCGAACTCGTTGGCCTGGAGGTGGATGCGGCCCATCCGGTGCAGCACCTGGGAGACGATGCGCCTGCTGCCGCCGTCGCGCCCGCGTACCAGCGCCTCGGCCAGCAGGATCTTGGCCTCGTCGATGTCGCCGCACTCGGCTCTGATCGCCGCGAGGTTCTGCAGCGTGATCGCCGCTTCGAGCTGGTCGCCGATGTCGGTGAAGATGATCAGCGCCTGCTCCAGGTGGTGCATCGCCTCGTGCAACTGGCCGTCGATGCGCTTGAGGAAGGCCAGGTTGCGGGTGGACCTGGCGACCAGCGGCACGTCGCCGATGCGCTCGAAGATGGTCAGCGCGGCCTCGAAGTCGCGCCTGGCGTCGTCGAAGCGCTGCTCGGTCTGCGCCAGCGAGGCGCGCACGATGAGCATCTCCGCCTGGCCGCGCTCGTCGCGGCCCTGACGGGCGGCGTCCAGCGCGATCTCGTGCGACTCGCGCCAGTCGTCGAGGTAGCCGCGCAGCTCGAAGAACGGCTCGGCGTTGCTGGCCATGCGCCAGCACAGCTCGATCAGGCCCGCCTGGGCGGCCTGCCTGATGCCGGAGACGAGCAGGTGGCGCTCGCGCTCGAACCAGCCGATCGGGTTGGAGACCAGCCTGTCCACCAGCGCCTCGGGCAGCCAGGAGTCGATGCCGACCTTCTCGCGCGACTGGTCGGAGGCGCCGTACTCGCGGTCGTGGGCCGCCTTCAGCAGGCAGTGCAGCGCGTTCAGCACCCGGGTCAGGGCCGCGGTGCGCTCCGCAGGGTCCTCCTCGGCGGCCAGCCGCTCGCGGGCGTACACCCTGATGAGGTCGTGGAAGCGGTACTGCACCCGGGAGGCGCCGCCGGTGCCGATGACCTCCACGAGGTGGGCGTCGGCCAGGTCGTCGAACAGGTCCTGCGCGCTGGTCAGCGGCTGGGCGAGCACCGCGGCGCCCGCCCAGGCGGAGAAGACGGGCGAGTCGAGCAGGGCCAGCCGCCTGAACAGGCAGCGGGCCGGCGCGCTGATGTTCTCGTAGGTCAGCGACAGGCTGGCCCTGATGCCCATGTCGCCGTGGCTCAGCTCGTCGAGCCTGCGGGCCTCGTCCCTGAGGCGGTCGACCAGGTGGTCCACGCCCCAGTGCATGCGCACGGCCAGCCGCGCGCCCGCGATGCGCAGCGCGAGCGGCAGGCAGCAGCACAGCTCGGCCAGCGCGGCGGCGGACTCGGGCTCGGAGAGCACCCGCTCCTCGCCCGCGATGTGCGACAGCAGCTCCACCGCGTGCGAGACGTCGAACTCGGCCACGCCCACCTGGGTCGTGCCGGCCAGGCCGCCGAGCCGGTGCCGGCTGGTCACGATGACGGCCGACGGCGGGTTGCCCGGCATCAGCGGCAGCACCTGGCTCTCCGACTCGGCGTCGTCGAGCACGATCAGCACCTTGCGGTCGGCCAGCAGCATGCGGAACATCTCCGCCCGCTCCACCAGCGTCTCGGGCAGCTCGGAGCCGCGCACGCCGAAGGCGCGCAGGAACCGGTCGAGCACCTGCATGGGGCTGACCGGCCTGGCCAGGGCGCCGTGCAGGTTGGCGAACAACTGGCCGTCGGGGAAGTGCTCGGCGATGGTGTGCGCCGCGTGGATGGCGATGGTCGTCTTGCCGATGCCGGGACGCCCCGCGATGGCGACGATGGGCACGGCGAAGCGGGCGTCGCCGTCCAGCGGCATGGTCAGCCGCCTGCTGATCCGGTCGATCTGGTCCTGCCTGCCGACGAAGTCCGCGATGTCCGCGGGCAGCATGCGCGGCACGGCGGGGATGGGCGTGACCGCGACGGGCTCGGCGGCCGGCGTCACCGCCGCCGCCGCCGCGGGCGGGCTGGGCGCGGCGAGGCTGTCGTCGGCGCCGAGAATGGCGGCCTCCAGCTGCTGGAGCCGCTCGTTCGGCTCGATGCCCAGCTCGTCGACCATGCTGCGCCTGGCGTCGCGGTAGGTCTGCAGCGACTCGGCCTGCCTGCCGGAACGGTACAACGCGGTCATGAGCTGGGCGATGAGCCCCTCGCGCAGCGGGTTCTCCTTGACCAGCCGGCTCAGCTCGCCGACCAGCTCCTGGTGGCGGCCGAGGTCCAGTTCGAGCTGGACGCACTCCTCGTTGGCGGTGATCCGCTGCTCGGTGAGCCAGCTTCCCAGCGCCTGCACGTACCTGCTCTCGATGCCGTCCAGCGCGGGCCCGCGCCACAGCGCGAGGGCGCTGCGGTAGTGGCTGATGGCCTCTTCGGGCTGCCGCTGCTCGCGGGCCTTGCGGGCCCTGCCGACCAGGTTGTCGAAGCGGTGCGCGTCGATGGACTCCATCGGCGCGCGTAAGGTGTATCCCTGCCGGGTCGTGACGATCATTTCCGCGTGACCGTCTCTGTTGATCAGCCGGCGCAGCGCCGAAATACAGATCTGCACTTGCGCCCGCGCCGTCGCTGGCGGATCATCGTCATAGATCGCCTCGACCAGGCGGTCAAGCGTGACCGAACGATTGGCGTTGAGCAGCAGCACCGCGAGCACGATTTGTTGTCGCGCTCCGCCAGGGCCGAGTTGCCGACCGTCCGCGGATACTTCGAGGGCCCCCAGTACACGAAATTCCACGCATATCTCCTCGAAGAGATTGTCCGCAACGATGGTCGTTCTGACGTGCGTGGTCCAATAAGCTCACAGTCGATGTAAGGCCAGTGGTCCAGCACCCCCGTACGGCCGCCCGCCATTGGGACGGCCGAGGCGATAGGGCAGACTGCTCGCAGTGTGACACCTTGTTTGCCTTTGGGCGGACCCTGGTTTGGTTGTCCAGGATCGTACATCGCTGGGCGATGTGTTACCAGCTACTGCGTGGCTTGAGCTTGCAGTCCGCCGCTACTCCCAGGGGCTGTCGGCCAGTTCCCACGGGCTGTCGATCTCCCAGGGGCTGTCGATCTCCCACGGGCTGTCGATCTCCCAGGGGCTGTCGGCGGCGGCGGCGGGGGAAGCCAGGCCGGCGATGGAGCCGAAGATCGCGACGATCGAGATGAGAATCAGGGCCGCCAGCTTGCTGAAGCGTGTACTCATTTCGATCTACCTCCGTGTCGTCTTTCGCACCGGTTGTGCGTTCGGCGACGACGCTCACAGCAGCCGCAATTCACTCCGCATCGCGCGGCTTTCACCCGGATATCGGCACTGGTAGAAGCGCGGGACTATCGCTTCGCAATGGCGTTCCATCGCCCCGCCTTCGGCTCGCTATCGTCCGGCGATAGCGGTTCGATAGAACACGAAAGGGCGGGCGATAGCCGGGCTGTGCATGGTGGGGGAGAACACGCGGGCAAGGTGCCCGCGGTAGCTCGTTTCTAGCCCTGATGGGTGTGGTGACATGGGAATCTCGGTAGAGGCGCAGGACGCGGTCTACGGCCGCCCTGCCGCGGGCATGGAGGTGCGCCTCGAACGCATGGCCGACACCCAGTGGGTGCTCGACGGGAAATCCGAGATCGGTCATGAAGGCTATGTCGAAGAATGGCTGACGCTCGATCTGAGCCGCGGGCTCTATCGCGTCGTATTTTTCGGCGAGCGCTACTTCGGGGCGCTCGGGCTCAGCTCCGCTTATCCGGAGATAAGCGTGACGTTCCGCATGCTGGGCGATCAGGACGCGAGCGAGTACAAAATTCAGGTCTGGCTCTCGCCGTATTCCTATTCCACTTACTTCGGTTCGAGGATCTGATCGACATGAAGGCCTCCAGGTACAGCTCGCCCCCGCGGATCCCGCTCGACGACCGCTCCTGGCCGGACGCCACCCTCGGCGCGCCGCCCCGATGGCTCTCGACCGACCTGCGCGACGGCAACCAGGCGCTGTCCAGGCCCATGTCGCCCGAGCGCAAGCTCGTCATGTTCGACCTGCTCGTGGGCATGGGCTACAAGGAGATCGAGATCGGCTTCCCCACGGCGAGCCGCGACGAGCACGACTTCGTGCGCCTGCTCATCGAGCGCGGCCACATCCCCGACGACGTGCTCGTCTCGGTGCTCACGCCGGCGCGCGAGGAGCTCATCGAGGCCACGATGGCGAGCCTGCGCGGCGCCGCCAGGGCCACGCTGCACCTCTACAACGCCACCTCGCCGGCCGCCAGGCGGCTGGTGCTCGGCGTCAACCGCCAGGAGTGCAAGGACCTCGCCGTCCACGGCACCCACCTGGTCATGAAATATGCCGACTCGCTGCTCGACGGGTGCGACCTGCGCTTCCAGTACTCACCCGAGCACTTCAACGACACCGAGCCGGACTTCTCCCTGGAGGTCTGCGAGGCCGTCATGGACGTCTGGCAGCCCGGCCCCGACCGGCCGATCACGCTCAACTTCCCCACCACCGTCGAGCGCTTCACGCCCAACCTGTTCGCCGATCAGATCGAGTGGATGGACCGCCACCTGAGCCACCGCCCGCACCGCTGCCTGTCGGTGCACCCGCACAACGACAGGGGCACCGGCGTGGCGGCGGCGGAGCTGGCCATGCTGGCCGGCGCGGAACGCGTCGAGGGCTGCCTGTTCGGCAACGGCGAGCGCGCCGGCAACGTCTGCCTGGTCACGCTCGGCCTCAACCTGGCGGCCCAGGGCATCGACCCCGGCATCGACTTCGGCGACCTGGACGGCGTGCGCCGCATCGTGGAGGAGTGCACCGGCATCGCCGTCTCGCCGCGCCACCCCTACGGCGGCGACCTGGTCTACACGGCCTTCTCCGGCGGTCACCAGGACGCCATCAAGAAGGGCTTCGACGCGATGGCCTCGCAGGCGGCGGTCGCCGGGCGCGACCGGTCCGAGCTGCCGTGGGCGGTGCCGTACCTGCTGGTCGACCCGCAGGACGTGGGCAGGACCTACGAGGCCGTGGTGCGCGTCACCAGCCAGTCGGGCAAGGGCGGCGCCGCCTACGTGATGAGCTCCCGCTACGGGATGAACCTGCCCAGAGGGCTGCAGGCCGAGTTCGCCCGGCTCGTCCAGTCGCTGGCCGACGACGGCGGCGAGGTGGCGCCCGAACGGATCATGGAGGCGTTCGCCGACGAGTACGTCGTGCCCGGCGTGCCCGCGTTCGAGGCGCCGGGCGCGGTCGCCACCCTGCACATCGACGGCGAGCCCGACGGCGCCGACTGGGCGGCGACGATCGCCGCGATCCGGACGGCGATGGAGCGGCGCGGCCTGGTGACCCGGGTGGTGCGGCTCATGGGCGGGGCGTCGGTGCGGCGCGGCGAGGAGATCGCCGTGTACGCCGAGTGCGACCTGGACGGCGACGCGGTCTGGGGCGTGGGGATCGAGCCGGACGTCTGCGCGGCGGCGCTGGCCGCCGTCGGCTCCGCGATGGCCAGGGCTCGGCGCGACGGCCTGCTTCCCAGCGGGCTCCCCGGAGGGACGCGCGACGACGGGCCCAGGGCCCGGCGGCTCGGGCCCATCAGGCTCAGACGCGTGATGGCGAAACGATAGAGATCGGAATAGGGCCATGGCCTTGATCGAGCGCCAGGAAGAGCTGTCGAGCCTTGAGAGGCTCATCGCGGGCGCGGCGCTGGGCGAGGGCAAGATCGCCCTCGTCAGCGGCCCGTCGGCGATGGGCAAGAGCGCGCTGCTGGACGCCCTGGCCGAGCAGGCGATCGACGTGGGCGCCCTGGCGATCACGGCGACCGCGTCCAGGATCGAACAGGGCCTGCAGCTCGGCGTGCTGCGCCAGCTCATCCAGGACGCGCCGCTCGTCCCGGCGGAGCGCGAGCGCGCCGAGCGCCTGCTGGAGGAGGGCCGCAGGAGCGCCACCGAGCGCGCCGGCAGCGAGCTGCTCATGGAGGAGCAGGTCGTGCACGCGCTGATCACCGTGCTGCTGGAGCAGTCGGAGCGCTACCCGCTGGTCATCCTCGTGGACGACGTGCACCACGCCGACCGGGCCTCGCTGATCTGCCTGGCCTACATGGCGCGCAGGGTCAGGGGCGCCAAGGCCGTGACGGTGTTCGCGCACAACGACGGCTACGCCCACGACGACGTGTTCGGCACCGACGTGCTGCGCCTGCCGCACTGCCGGCGGCTGCGGCTGGCGCCGCTGTCGCGCCGGGGCGTGGCCGCGCTGATGGCGGGCCGGGTCGGCCTGGGCGCCGTGGACCGCTTCATCGACGAGTGGTACGCGCTCAGCGGCGGCAACCCGCTGCTGGCCGCCGCGCTGGCCGAGGACTACCGCGGGCTGCTGCGCACCGCCGACGCGCCGCCGTCCGAGCTGGTCGTCGGTGAGCAGTTCGACCAGGCCGTGCGCGAGTGCCTGCGGCGCGCCCATCCGCGTACGGCGCAGGTGGCGCAGGGGCTGGCGATCCTCGGCGCGCGCGAGGGGCTGGAGGAACTGCTCGGCCTGCCCGGCTTCGACGTCGGCAGGGAGCTGGACGCGATGGCGGCCATCGGCCTGCTGGGCTCCGGCACGTTCCGGCACGAGGCCGTCAGGTCGGCCGTCCTGGCGGGCACCGAGCTGGACCGGCGCCGCGAGCTGTATCGCGGCGCGGCCGAGCTCGCCTACACCAGGGGCCTGCCGCCGTGCGTCGTGGCGGACCTGCTGCTGCACGCGACCGGCGTCGACGCCTCCTGGGTGGTGCCCACGCTGGAGGAGGCCGCGATGATCGCCCTGCGCGAGGGCCGGGTCGAGGAGGCCATCTCCTACCTGAAGCTCGCCTGGCGCCAGTGCGCGGACGAGTCGCGCCGCGCCGAGATCATGACGATGCTCGTCCGCGCGCAGTGGCGGCTCAACCCCGCCGCGCCCGCGGGCCACCTCGACCTGCTCGCCGAGGCCATGACGAACGGCAGCCTGCGCGGCAGCGACGCCATCGTGCTGGCCCGCGCCCTGCTCTGGCACGGGCGGTTCGACGACGCCCGCGAGGTGCTCGACCGGCTGACCGGCGAGATGGACGCGGCGGACCACGAGACGCGCGCCGAGCTCCTGGTCACCCAGCTCTGGCTGCGCGCCACCCACCCGCCGCTCGTCGCCCGCACGCGTTACCCGCGCAAGGCGGACGTGCTGGCCGGCATGGTGTCGGGTGCCGTCAGCAGGCGGATGGAGTCCACCCTGGCCCTGGCCGAGGTGGTCACGCGCGGCCCGCGCGAGTCCAGCCTGAGCACCGTCGAGCGCATCCTGGAGAGCACCCACCTGGACGAGATGTCCATGGACGTGGTGGAGAACTCGCTGCTCGCCCTCACCTACGCGGGCCGCTGCGGCCGGGCCGCCCCGCTGTGCGACCAGTTCAGCGCGGAGGCCTCGGCCAGGCAGGCGCCGAGCAGGCAGGCCAGGCTGGCCGCGATCCGCGCCGAGATCGCGATCAGGCAGGGCGACCTGCCCGCCGCCGAGCGGCACGCCCGCACCGCGCTGGAGACGATCCCGATGAGCAGCTGGGGCGTGGCCATCGGCGGCCCGCTGGCCAGCATGATCAACGCGCTCACCGCGATGGGCCGCCACGACGCCGTGCGCGAGTACCTCGACCGCCCGGTGCCCAAGGCGATGTTCCAGACCAGGTACGGCCTGCACTACCTGCACGCCCGCGGCCGGCACAACCTGGCCGCCGAGAGCTTCACCCTGGCCATCCACGACTTCCTGCGCTGCGGCGACCTGATGACGACCTGGGGGCTCGACAACCCCTCGATGATCCCGTGGCGGGCCGACGCGGGGGAGGCGTGCCTGCGCGTGGGCCAGGCGGAGGAGGCCATGAACCTCATCGAGGCGCACCTGGCCGCCTGCGACCACGCCGCCCACCGCGCCAGGGGCATCGGCCTGCGCCTGCGGGCCGCCGGGGCCGAGCCGCAGCGCCGTCCCGCCCTGCTCAGGCAGGCCACGGAGTACCTGCAACTGGCCGGCGACAGGTACGAGCTGGCCAGGGCGCTGTCCGACCTGGCGGAGGCGTACGACGCGCTGGGCGACGGCAGGCGCTCCCGCACCATCGCCGGCCGGGCGCTGGCGGCGGCGGAGGAGTGCCGGGCCACCCCGATGATCAGCGCGCTGAGCCGGGCGACGGAGGCGGACGACGTGCCCGCGCCACTGCCCGCGCCGCTGTCCGAGGCGCTGATCGAGGCGCTGAGCGAGGCCGAGCGGCGAGTGGCGGCCCTGGCGGCGGCGGGATACGCCAACCACGAGATCGCCGACAAGCTGTACATCACGGTCAGCACGGTTGAACAGCACCTCACCAGGACCTATCGCAAGCTGCACATCACCGGCCGCGCCGACCTTCCCCTGATCCAGGAGTTCGGCGACCGGCCCTGAGCCTCCCCGCAGGGCATGCGGGAAGTTGCCGCCGCCCGCCCGCGCGGGTGATCGTCGATGGTATGGAACTGACCGTGGTCCGGGGCACGGCGACCCCGGACGAACTGGCGGCCATCGCCGTGGCCGTCGCCCGGTGCCTGGCACGCGCCGGAGGCGACAGGGAGACCCGATGGGCCGAGTCCGGCAGGCCGTCGCCGCGCGGGCCGCTGCCCCCCGCCGGGCCTGACGGCTGGCGGCTGAGCGGCTGGTCAGCCGGGCGCGATCTGTGGTGATCGCCGCCGTTGCCCGAGATCAACTCCCGCCTCATATTGGGGGTGACGATCGACAACCGCGGAGGTCAGGCATGAGCGAGACGGCGAGGGTCGAAGTACAGCCGACGGGCGCGCGGGCGCCCCGCAGGAGATGGCTGCTGGTCACGATGAGCTGCCTGGCGGGGTTCCTGCTCACCGTCGTGTGGTCGGCGAGCTTCGTCGACACCACCATCGGCGGCACCGTGACCGACACCCTGCTGGGCGAAGGGGCCGGTGAGCGGCCCATCGCGGGCGCGGTGGCCGGCGTCGTCTTCGCGTTCGTCAGCGGCCTGGCCGGCACGTTCACCGCCTGCAACATCGCGGTCTTCGGCGCGGTGGCGCCGCTGGTGTCGGAGGGCGGGCAGGCCAGGCGCCTGCTGGCGCCGCTGGGCTGGCTGGCCCTGGGCATGACCGCCGTGTCGGCGCTCTACGGCGCGCTCGTCGGCGCCGTCGGCGTCGCGATGCCGCAGTTCTCCACCGCCCAGAACGTCGCCGGCGTCCTGTCGGCGCGCAGCGTCCAGTCGATGGTCGTCTTCGGCGTCATCGGCCTGGCCATGCTCTACCTGGGCCTGGCCGCGATCGGCCTGGTGCCCGACCCGTTCGCCCGCGCGCCGCGCGCCCGCCTGGTGTTCCTGGGCGCGCTGGTCGGCGGGTTCCTCATCGGCCGTCCCTTCCCGCTGTTCCGCCACCTGTTCAGGCACGCGGCGGAGAGCGGCAACCCGCTGTACGGCGCGGCGGCCTTCACCCTGCAGTCCCTGGGCAACGTCGTCCTCATGGCGGTGCTCTTCCTGCTCGTGGCGAGGTTCGGCGGCGGCCTGCGGCGCTGGCTGCAGGCCAGGCCCGGCCGCGTCGCCGCGGTGACCGCGGCCACCCTGATCGTGGCGGGCGTGTTCACCTTCCTGTACTGGGACCTGCGGCTGCTGGCCCGCAGGGAGATCATCCCCTGGTACCCCGTAGCGCCGTGGTCCTAAGGAGACGACCATGTCAACGTTGCTCGGCTCGCTGCGCAGGCTCGTCCTCGCCCCTTCCCTGGAAGCGGTGAGTTTCGCCGGGCGCGGCTTCCCCGGCGCGCCCTCGGCGGCGACGGCCCGGCTGGAGGCCATCCCCCAGGCCGTGGTGTGCGGCTTCGAATGGGGCATCGACGCGCGTGACCAGTGGGAGGTGGAGCGCAGGCTGGCCCTGGTGGACCCGGAGCAGCGCGGCTTCGCCTACGAGGGCGCCACGATGGCGTTCACGGTGCGCGACGTCATGCCGGGAGGGGGCGCCCACCGCACCCGCGACCTGCTGCTCGGCCCCGGGCAGCCGCACATCTTCCTGGCCTACATCGGCATCGGCTTCGCCATGGCCCGCCTGCCCCGGCCGCTGTGGAAGAAGGTGCTGCCCGACCTGTCCGGCACGCCGTACCATCCCACGATGAGCTGGCTGGCCGTGGACGGCTACGGCTTCGACCTGGCCTACTTCCACACCCGTACCTGGGTGGAGGGGCAGCGGCAGCCGGACCCGTACCCGTGGCTGGGCGATCCCGGCTACTTCACCCGCGCGGCCGACCAGGGCGTCGGCCGCGCGCTGTGGTTCATCCACGGCGGGCGGGTGGCGGACGTGTCGGCGGCGGTGCGGGCCTTCGCCTCGCACCGGCAGCCCGACCTGTGGAGCGGCGCCGGCCTGGCCGCGACGTTCGCGGGCGGGTGCGACGGCGAGGGCCTGGACGCGCTGCGAGAGGAGGCGGGCGAGCACCGGGCGCACCTGGCGCAGGGGTCGGTGTTCGCGGTGAAGGCGCGCCATTACGCGGGATTCCTCCCGGCGCACAGTGAAGCGGCGGGCGCGGTGCTCACCGGCCTTTCCGTGGCCGATACGGTCGCGCTCGCCGACAGTACGGCGGATGAGGAATACGAAGTGTGGCGCGGTCGTATCCGCGCGCATTTCGCCACGGAAAAAGCCGGTCGCTGAGCGAATCCCGTTCCTCCTGACCGGACGGGTGGCTCGACGCTGCGCTGAAAACGCCCCCTGAGCTGAGCAAATCCGGAGTTGTCCGACTGTCGGACCGGATGGGCTAATTAGTAGGGGTTTATCTGACCACAAGGTTGGAGGGCGATTTTGGCCAGTGTGTTGCGGTCACTGAGGAAGAAAATTCTGACGCCCCACATCCGGGAGACCACGCTCGAAAGGCGTGGTTTCCCGGTGAAGAACGCGGCGGCCAAAGAATTGCTGGAGACCGTCGGCGAGAGCTTTCTCGCCGGCTACGCCCACGCCGTCGAGGCCGGCAGCCTCGCCGAGGCCGAGCAGCGGCTCGAACAGGTGCCGGCGCGGTTCAAGGGCTTCGCCTACGAGGGCGCGGGCATGGGCTTGGCCGTCCTCGACTGTATGGCCTTCTCCGACCTGCGCAGGACCCGGCAGTTCCTGAGCGGCGCGGGCGACAGGCACAACTACATGATCTACGTCGGGATCGGCTGGGCCATGGCGCGGCTGCCGCGCTTCCTGTGGCCGTCGAGCCGGCGGCTCGACCCGCTGCTGCTGTGGCTCGTGCACGACGGCTACGGCTTCCACCAGGCCTACTTCCACACCCGGCGGTACGTGCACGAGCAGTACCAGGAGCCGCGCCTCTCCTGGCCCCCGGGCTACGAGAGCTACGCGGCCCGCGCCGTCGACCAGGGCATCGGCCGCGCACTGTGGTTCGTCGGCGGCACCGACGTGGACAGGGTCACCGCCCTGATCGACGGCTTCCCCGCGGCACGCAGGCCCGACCTGTACGCCGGGACCGGCCTGGCGGCCACCTACGCGGGCGGCGCTCCCGAGTCCGAGCTGCGCGAGCTGCGCCGGCGGGCCGGCGACCACGCGCCCCAGCTCGCCCAGGGCAGCGCCTTCGCCGCCGAGGCCAGGATCCGCGCCGACCTGCTGTGCCCGCACAACGAGCTGGCCGCGCAGGTGCTGTGCGGCACCAGCGCGCTGCGCGCGGCCACGCTGTGCCGGGAGACGCGGCCCTCCTCCCCGGAGGTGGCCGCCCAGCGACCCGGTGACCTGCCGGTCTACGAGACGTGGCGCGCGCGCATCGCCGACAGTCTTCACACCTTTGGAGGTGTTACCCCGTGACCGTAGTGGCCGCATGGCTGCGCAAGCAGCTCGCGGGCGTGATCGCCCTGGTCCTGATGATCGCCGTGTTCCTCGTGGGCCGCCCGACCTTCGCGTCGCAGGCCGACCGGGAGGAGCTGGCGGGCGCGTACGGCTTCGCGCCCATGAGCATCGCGATGCCGGGCGGGGCGGCCCAGCAGACGATCCGCAAGGTGAACAAGGCCTACAAGCACATCGACGCGTGGATCTCCTCGGTCGGCGCGGCCATCGCGATGAACGACCTCGACGGCAACGGCCGTGACGACGACCTCGTCATCGTGGACACCCGCACCGACAAGGTGGTCGTCACCCCCGTCCCCGGCCAGGGCGCCGCCCGCTACCAGCCGTTCGAGCTGTCCTACGGCTCCTTGCCCACCGGCGAGGCCATGGCGCCCATGGGCGCGGTGCCCGCCGACTACAACCAGGACGGCCGCACGGACCTGCTGGTGTACTGGTGGGGCCGCACGCCGACGCTGCACCTGCGGCGCTCGACCGCGACCACGCTCGGCGCGGGCGCCTTCCACGCCACCGAGCTGGTGCCCGCCTCCCGCCGCGGTGAGCTGTGGAACAGCAACGTGGCGACGGTCGCCGACTTCGACGGCGACGGCAGGCCCGACATCTTCGTCGGCAACTACTTCCCCGACGGCAGCCCGATCCTCGACAGCCGCGTCGACGGCGGCGTGGAGATGAACGACTCGCTGTCCAACGCCCTCAACGGCGGCAGGAACTACTTCTTCCGCTGGACGGCGGGCACCTCAGGCGACCAGCCCACCGCGAGCTTCACCACGCTCGACGACGTGCTGCCGTCCGACCTGTCCACGGGCTGGGAGCTCGGCGCCACCTCGGTCGACCTGGACGGCGACACGCTGCCCGAGCTGATGCTGAACAACGACTTCGGCCACGACCACCTGCTCTACAACACCTCCAGGCCCGGCTCGATCTCCTTCACCCGGGTCCAGGCCGCCCGCGGCCCCGGCGTGCCCAAGTCCAAGATCCTCGGCAACGACTCGTTCAAGGGCATGGGCTCCGACGCCGGCGACTTCAACCACGACGGCATCTACGACTTCTTCGTCAGCAACATCACCACGCCGTACGGCATCCAGGAGAGCAACTTCCAGTTCATCTCCACCGCCAAGGACAAGGCCGAGCTGCGGACCCAGCTCAGGAACGGCGGCGCGCCCTGGCAGGACCTCAGCGCCGAGCTGCGGACCGCCTGGTCCGGCTGGGGCTGGGACCCCAAGATCGAGGACTTCGACAACGACGGCGAGCTGGAGATCGTCCAGGCCACCGGCTTCGTCAAGGGCGACGTCAACCGCTGGCCGCCGCTGCAGGAGCTGGCCGCCGCCAACGACCAGGTGACCAGCAACCCCAAGTCCTGGCCCAACGTCACCAAGGGCGGCGACATCGCCGGCAGCCAGTACCTGGCGTTCTTCGCGCCGGACGGCAACGGCCGCTACGCCAACCTGTCCGAGGAGCTCGGCCTGGCCGTGCCGGTGCCCACCCGCGGCATCGCGACCGGTGACGCCGACGGCGACGGCCTGCTCGACTTCGCCGTGGCGCGGCAGTTCGACGCGCCCGTCTTCTACCGGAACACCAGCACCTCCAAGGGCGCCTTCCTCGGCCTGCGGCTCACCCATGAGGATCCCGCCGCCGCGCCCGGCACCGGCTCGCCCGTGATCGGCGCGCAGGCCACCGTCGTCACCCCCGACGGGCGCACCCACGTCGGCCGCGTGGACGGCGGCAGCGGCCACTCCGGCAAGCGCGCGCACGCCATCCACCTCGGCCTGGGCCAGAACGTGACAGGGCCGCTGAAGGTGCACCTGACCTGGCGCGACCGCACCGGCCAGCCGCGCAGCCAGGATCTGCAGCTCACCCCCGGCTGGCACGCCGTCCAGCTCGGCACGTCCGCGAAGGAGAAGTGACGACATGGCAGACAAGGCGGTCACCATCAAGCCGGGTCACGATCCCAAGGTCATCACCGCGCTGCGCAGGTTCGCCATCTCCATCACGGTGTTCAACGTCCTCGGCTACACCTGGTTCGGCTTCGAACAGCCGTGGACCTGGCCCTTCGTGGCGCTGGCCACCGGCTACACCGTGGAGATCGTGCTGGAGGTCATCGGCGCCCGCTCCGAGGGCAGGGCGCCCAGGTTCCTCGGCAACGGGCCGCGCGGCCTCATGGAGTTCCTCCTGCCGGCGCACATCACCTCGATCGCCCTCAACATGCTGACCTACGTCAACGACCAGGTGCTGGTCATGATGTTCGGCGTCGTCGTCGCCGTCGGCGCCAAGTGGGTGCTCAGAGCGCCGGTCCGCGGCCGGCTGCGGCACTTCATGAACCCCTCCAACCTCGGCATCGCGGTGATCCTGCTCATCTTCCCGTGGGCCAGCATCGCGCCGCCGTACCACTTCACCGAGAACGTCGGCAACCCGATCGACTGGATCATCCCCGCCGTCATCATCGTCGGCGGCACCATGCTCAATGGCAAGCTGACCAACCGGATGTGGCTGATCGGCGCCTGGGTGGGCGGCTACGCGCTGCAGGCGATCGTGCGCGGGCTCCTCATCGACGACATCTCCATCCTGGGCGGCCTGTCGATGATGACCGGCGTCGCGTTCATCCTCTTCACCAACTACATGATCACCGACCCCGGCACCACGCCGTCCAGGCCGCTGTCCCAGGTGGCCTTCGGCGGTGGCGTCGCCGTCGTGTACGGCCTGCTCATGGGCATGAACATCCCGTACGGGATCTTCTTCGCCACCGCGGCCGTCTGCCTGATCCGCGGCGGCTTCCTCTGGTCGCTGCACATCGTGGAGAAGGCCAGGGCGCTGGACGCCGCCAGGGTGACCGCGGCCGCCGCGCAGGCGGTCGCCGACTCACGCAGAGAGGTCGCGAAGGCATGACCAGGATCGCGATGGTCGGCATGGCCTGCCGCTACCCCGACGCCGCCTCACCCCGCGAGCTGTGGGAGAACGCCGTCGCCGGGCGCAGGGCCTTCCGCCGGCTGCCCGACGCGCGCATGCGGCTGGAGGACTACTGGGACCCCGACCCGGCCACGCCCGACACCTTCTACGCCAGGACCGCCGCGGTCATCGAGGGCTACACCTTCGACCGGATGGCGCACCGCATCGCGGGCAGCACCTACCGCTCCACCGACCTGACCCACTGGCTCGCCCTCGACATGGCCGGCCGCGCCCTGGCCGACGCCGGCTTCCCCGAGGGCGACGGGCTGCCCCGCGCCCGCACGGGCGTCGTCGTCGGCAACACGCTGACCGGCGAGTTCACCCGCGCCAACGTCATGCGGCTGCGCTGGCCGTACGTGCGGCGCACGCTCGCCGCCGCCCTGAAGGAGCAGGGCTGGGACGACGACCGGCTGGCCACGTTCCTGGCCGGCTATGAGGAGGTCTACAAGGACCCGTTCCCGCCCGTGGACGAGGACACCCTCGCAGGCGGGCTGGCCAACACGATCGCCGGCCGCATCTGCAACCACTACGACCTGCACGGCGGCGGCTACATCGTGGACGGCGCCTGCTCCTCCTCGCTGCTGTCGGTGGTCACCGCCGCCAAGGCGCTCACCGACGGCGAGCTGGACGTGGCGATCGCCGGCGGCGTGGACCTGTCCATCGACCCGTTCGAGGTGATCGGCTTCGCCAAGACGGGCGCGCTGGCCAAGGGCGAGTTCCGGCTCTACGACCGGCACTCCAACGGGTTCTGGCCAGGCGAGGGCTGCGGCATCGTGGTGCTGATGCGGGAGGCCGACGCGCGGGCCGCCGGGCACCGCGTCTACGCCACCGTCGCCGGATGGGGCATCTCCTCCGACGGCAAGGGCGGCATGACGCGCCCCGAGATCAAGGGGTACCGGCTGGCGCTCGACCGCGCCTACGAGCGGGCCGGGTTCGGCATCGAGACCGTGTCCCTGTTCGAGGGCCACGGCACCGGGACCGCCATCGGCGACGCGACGGAGCTGACCGCGCTGTCGCAGTCCAGGGCCGCCGCCGACCCGTCGGCGCCGCCGGCGGCCGTCGGCTCCATCAAGGGCATGATCGGCCACGCCAAGGCGGCGGCCGGGGTGGCGGGCCTCATCAAGGCCGCCATGGCCGTCCACGAGCAGGTGCTGCCGCCGACCATCGGCTGCGTCGACCCGCACCCCGTGCTCGCCGAGGAGCCCGCCGCGCTGCGCGTGCTGCGCCAGGCGGAGCCGTGGCCCGACGGGCGCCCGCTGCGCGCCGGCGTCACCGCCATGGGGTTCGGCGGCATCAACACGCACGTCGTGCTGGAGGCCGACGCGCCGAAACGCAGGATGTCCAGCAGGACCAGGGCGCTGGCGACCGCCCAGCAGGACGCGGAGCTGTTCCTGTTCGACGCGGCCACCCGCGAGGAGCTGCGCGGGCGCGTGGCCGAGGTGGCCGCGTTCGTGCCCGCCGTCTCCTACGCCCAGCTCGGCGACCTGGCCGGGACGCTGCGCGGCGGGCTGCGCGGCCTGCCGTACCGCGCGGCGGCCGTCGTCGCCTCGCCCGAGGACGCCGAACGGCAGCTCGGCCGGGTGCTGACCGCGCTGGACTCCGGCGAGGACGAGCTGTTCACCCCGGACGGCAAGGCGTGGCTGCGCCGCGCCTCTGCCAGGCCCCGCCTCGGCTTCCTCTTCCCCGGCCAGGGCTCGGGCCGCGGCACCGGCGGCGGCGCGCTGCGCAGGCGCCTGCCGTGCGTGGACGAGCTCTACCGGACGGCGAACCTGCCCGCCACCGGCGACATGGTGGCCACCTCGGTGGCCCAGCCGCGCATCGCCACCGGCTCCATGGCCGGGGTGCGCGCGCTGTCCGCGCTCGGCATCGAGGCGGAGGTCGGCGTCGGGCACAGCCTCGGCGAGCTGTCCGCCCTGTGCTGGGCCGGCGCGATGGACGAGGACGCGCTCCTGCGCGTCGCGGGCAAGCGCGGCCGGGCCATGGAACGGCACAGCGACTCCGGCACGATGGCCGGGCTGCGCGCCGGGCCCGAGGACGCCCAGCGGCTGATCGGCGACCTGCCCGTGGTGATCGCCGGCTACAACTCGCCCAACCAGACCGTCGTGGCCGGCCCCGTGGACGCGATCGAGCAGGTCGGGCAGGCCGCCGCCAGGCAGGGCCTCACCTGGACCAGGCTCAACGTCTCGCACGCCTTCCACTCGCCGCTGGTGGCGCCCGCCGCGCAGGCGCTCGGCGAGGCCCTGGACGGCGAGCGGTTCACGCCCCTCGCCCGCCGGGTCGTCTCCACCGTCACCGGCGCCGAGCTGAACGGCGGCACCGACGTCACCGCGCTGCTCCTGCGGCAGATCACCGCCCCCGTGCGATTCGCCCAGGCCGTGCGGGCCGCCGCCGACGGGCTCGACCTGCTCGTCGAGGTGGGCCCCGGCCGGGTGCTCAGCGGGCTGGCCGGCGAGCTGACCGACGTGCCCGCCGTCGCGCTGGAGACCGACGGCGAGTCGCTCACCGGGCTGCTCGCCGTGGTCGCCGCCGCCCACGTGAGCGGCGTGCCCGTCGCGCACGAGGAGCTGTTCCACGGCCGCCTCGTGCACCCCCTGGAGATCGGGACAGAGTTCTCGTTCTTCGCCAGCCCGGCGGAGTCCGCGCCGAAACCCTTCGTCAAGGCGGTCCCCAAGGCCGCCACGCGGGCCGCCGCCGGACAGCCCCCGCAGGAGGGCGCCAAGCGCGACGGCGAGTCCACCACGGACCTGCTGCGCCGCCTGGCCGCCGAACGCGTGGAACTGCCGCTGGAGCTGGTCACCGCGGACAGCAAGCCGCTCGACGGCCTGCACCTCAGCTCCGTCACCGTCATGCACATCCTCGACCAGGCCACCCAGCACCTCGGCATGCCCGCCGTGCAACTGCCCAACGTGGCCACCGCCACCCTGGGCGAGCTCGGCGAGGCGCTCGACAGGCTGGCGGCCCAGCCGCGCGACCGGCGGGCCCACGGTGTCGCCGCCGCGGCCACCTGGGTGCGGCCGTTCACCGTCGACCTGGACGAGCTGCCGGTGCCCCGGCGGGCGGCCGAGGAGCGGCAAGGCCGGTGGGAGCTGTTCGCGCCCGCGGGCACGGCACTCGCGCGACCGCTGAAGGAGGCTCTCGAACAGGAGAAGGTCGGTTCAGGTGTGCTGGTGTGCCTACCGCCGCACTGCGCTGCAGAGGATCTGGAGCAGGCACTGCTCGGCGCCAAGTCGGCGCTCTCGGCGGGGCCCGGCGCCCGGTTCGTCCTCGTCCAGCACGGCAGGGGAGCGGCCGGGCTGGCCAAGACGCTCCACCTGGAGGCCCCCGGGCTGCGCACTACCGTCGTGCACGTGCCGGAGACCCCCGAGCTGATCGGTCAGGTGGTCGCCGAGGTAGCCGCCACCTCGGACTTCTCGGAGGTGCACTACGACAGCGCCGGGGTGCGGCGGGTGCCCACCCTGCGCGCCATGCCCGCCGGTCAGGAACGCGAGGAGCAGCCGCTCACGGCGGACGACGTGCTGCTCGTCACCGGCGGCGGCAAGGGCATCACGGCGGAGTGCGCGATCACCATGGCGGGTGAGGTTCCGGGCGCTGCCAAGCTGCTGCTGCTCGGCCGCTCCGACCCCGCCCAGGACGAGGAGCTGGCCGCCAATCTGCGGCGGATGGCCGGCTCCGGCCTGACCGTCCACTACGCCAGGGCCGACGCCGCCGACCCCGATCAGGTACGCCAGGCCGTCGCCGCGGGAGAGCAGGCGCTCGGCCCGGTCACCGCGATCCTGCACGGCGCCGGCTACAACGCCCCCGCCGGCATCGGCAGCCTGACCCTGGACGCCTTCGCCCGCACGTTCGCCCCCAAGGTGGACGGCCTGCGCAACGTGCTCGCCGCCGTGGACCCCGGCAGGCTGCGCCTGCTGGTCACCCTGGGCAGCATCATCGGCAGGGCGGGGCTGCAGGGCGAGGCGCACTACGCCACCGCCAACGAGTGGCTGGCCGACCTCACCGCCGAGGCGGGCGCGGCCAACCCGGACACCAGGTGCCTGTGCCTGGAATGGTCGGTGTGGTCCGAGGTCGGCATGGGTGAACGCCTGTCCGTGGTCGACAAGCTGACCGAGCAGGGCATCACCCCGATCCCCGTCGAGCAGGGCGTGCGGATCATGCGCAGGCTCGTCACCGACCCCGCGGTCGAGGGCGTCGTGGTGATCAGCGGGCGCACCGAGGGCGTCGGCACCGTCCGGCGCGACGAGCCCGAGCTGCCGCTGCTGCGCTTCGTCGGCACCCCGCTGATCCGCTACCACGGGGTGGAGCTGGTCAGCGAGGTCGAGCTGAACGCCGGCACCGACCTCTACCTGGCCGACCACCTGCTCGACGGGAACCTGCTGTTCCCCGCCGTGATCGGCATGGAGGCCATGAGCCAGGTGGCCTGCGCCGCCACCGGCCGTCAGGAGGCGCCGGTCATCGAACGGGCCGCGTTCTCCCGGCCGATCATCGTGCCGCCCGGGTCGAGCACCACCCTCAGGATCGCCGCCGCCGCCACCGGCGACGACACGGTGGCCGTCACCATCCGCAGCGCGGAGACCGGCTTCGAGGTCGACCACTTCAGCGCCGAACTCCGCTTCGACGCCGGGCCCGCCCCCGAGGGCCCGCCCGGCCAGATCCCGGACGGGCTGCCCCCTGTCGCCCTCGACCCCGACACCGACCTGTACGGGCAGGTGCTCTTCCAGGGCAGCCGCTTCCAGCGGCTGCGCCGCTACCACCGGGCGGCGGCCCGCCACGTGGACGCCGACCTCGCCGTGGAGCGGGACGGCTCCTGGTTCGCCGGATACCTGCCGGGCGACCTGCTGCTCGGCGACCCCGGCATGCGGGACGCGCTCATGCACGGCAACCAGGTGTGCGTGCCCGACGCCACGCTCCTGCCCACCGGCATCGACCGGGTGCGCCCCGGCGGGGCCGCGCTGGACGACCTCGACGAGGTGCGGTATTGCGCGGCCGAGCGGAGCAGGGACGGCGACACCTACGTGTACGACATCGCGGTCCGCACCAAGACCGGTGACCTCGTGGAGCGCTGGGAGGGGCTGCGGCTGCAGGCCGTGCGCAAGCAGGACGGCCGCGGGCCGTGGGCCGCGGCGCTGCTGGGGCCGTACGTCGAGAGGCGGCTCGGGGATCTGGTCGGCGCGAGTGTCGCGGTCGTCGCGGAACCCGGCGACGAGCTGACGGAGCTGGCGCGGCAGCGGCTGCACGACGCGCCGGCGGGTGGCAGCGCGCTGGCTCACATACCCGGTCTGACGTTCTGCGTCGCCGGTGCCGGGACGGTGGCCTGCGCCGTCACACCGGTCGGCGAGGCAGCGCAAGGGCCGGTCGGCGCCGAGCCGCAGGAGCCGGCCGGCGTGGCGGAGGCCGCGTACACGGCGCTCGCCGAGCGGATCGCCACGCAGGCGGGGGAGAGCGGCGACGTCGCCGCGGCCCGCGTCCGCGCCGCGACCGCCTGCCTGCGCGACGCCGGGCTTTCCGCGCCCGGTGCGCCGGAGGCGCGTGCGGGCTCCGGCGACGGCTGGGTGGTCCTGGACACGCCGGACGCCCGCATCGCGACCCTCGCGACCACCGTGCGCGGCCTCGACGCCCCCGTGGTGGTCGCGGTACTCACCGAAGGGCGGTCATGACCATGGACAAGTACTTCGAGTATCGCCACACGGTGGGTTTCGAGGAGACCAACCTGGTGGGCAACGTCTACTACGTCAACTACCTGCGCTGGCAGGGCAGATGCAGGGAGATCTTCCTCAAGGAGTGCGCCCCCGAGGTGCTCGCCGACCTCCAGGACGACCTCAAGCTGTTCACCCTCAAGGTCGACTGCGAGTTCTTCGCCGAGATCACCGCCTTCGACGAGCTGTCGATCAGGATGCGCCTGATCGAGCTCGCCCAGACCCAGCTCGAGTTCGGCTTCGACTACGTGCGTGTCGGCCCGGGCGACGGGGAACTGCTCGTCGCCCGCGGCCGGCAGCGGGTCGCCTGCATGCGGGGCCCGAACACCAGGACCGTCCCGTCGAGGGTGCCGCCGGCTCTGGTGGGCGCGCTCGAACCGTACGCCGCCTAGACGCCGATCACAGGAGGTCAGCGTGCACGTCTCCTCATCAACCGCACTGACCGAGAGTGTGACCGACGCCGCGGCGTTGCGTCACGCGTTCGGCGCCTTCGCCACCGGCGTGACCGTGGTGACGACGGGCGGTCCGGTCCCTCACGCCATGACGGCCAACTCCTTCACCTCTGTCTCGCTCGACCCGCCGCTGCTGCTGATCTGCGTGGCGAAGTCGGCGAGCATGCACAGGTTCCTCGACGGAAGCTCGTTCTTCGGCGTGTCGGTGCTGGCCGCCCACCAGGAGGCCGAGGCCAGGCACTTCGCCAACCGCTACCGCGAGACGGGCGCCGCCCAGTTCGCCGCGGTGGACGTGGTGCCCGGCGAGCTCACGGACGTGCCGCTGATCGCGGACGCTGCCGTGTGCTTCGAGTGCGACCTGTGGCGCACCTACGACGGCGGCGACCACACGATCTTCCTCGGCAAGGTGCTGTCGATGCGGCAGCGTCCGGGCAGCGACGGGCTGCTGGTCTACCGGGGCAGGTTCGCCTCGCTCGAACAGGCCGCGGCGTGATGGCCGTTCAGACTCGACCGGCGGCGCCGGCACGCGTGCGTGCCACGCCGCCGGGCCCGCCGCTGTGGGCCGGGCCCGCCCTGTTCAGGCAGCTCGTCTCGGACCGGCTGGGCATGCTGTCCGGCGCCGTGGCCAGGTACGGCGACGCCGTCAGGCTCACCATCGGCCCGAAGAGCCTGTACCTGTTCAACCACCCCGACCACGCCAAGCACGTGCTGGCCGACAACAACGCCGGCTACCGCAAGGGCCTCGGCCTGTCCGAGGCCAGGCGGGTGCTCGGCGACGGGCTGCTGACCAGCCACGGCCAGGTGTGGCGCGACCAGCGCAAGGCGATCCAGCCGCTGTTCCAGAACAAGCGGCTGGCCAGGCAGGACACGGCCGTCGCCGAGGAGACGGGCAGGCTGGTGGCCAGGCTGCGCGCGCACGCCGGCGGCGGGCCCGTGGACGTGGCGCACGAGATGACCGCGCTGACGCTCGGCGTGCTCGGGCGGACGCTGCTGGAGGCCGACCTCGGCGCGTACGAGTCCATCGGGCACGGCTTCGAGGGTGTCCAGGACCAGGCGATGTTCGAGATGGTGACGCTGGGCGCGGTGCCGCTGTGGCTGCCGCTCCCGCTGCACCTGCGCTTCCGCCGCTCGCGCCGCGAGCTGCACCGGGTCGTGGACGCCCTGGTCGCCCACCGGATCGAGCATCCGACCGGCGGGGAGGACCTGCTGTCCCGCCTGATCGCCGCCGCCGGGCGTGCGCCCGACCCGCGGATGGGCCGCGACCGGCTGCGCGCCGAGCTGATCACGATCCTGCTGGCCGGGCACGAGACCACCGCGAGCACGCTGTCGTGGGCCTTCCACCTGCTGGACCGCCATCCGGACGTGCGCGAGCGGCTGCGCGAGGAGGCCGTCTCCGTGCTGGGGGACCGGCCGCCGACCGTGGACGACCTGCCGAGGCTCACCTACACCACCATGGTGCTGGAGGAGGTCATGCGGCTCTACCCGCCGGTGTGGGCGCTGACCCGGGTGGCGGTGACGGGCGACGAGGTGGGCGGGTACCGGGTGCCCGCCGGGGCGGACGTGCTGATCAGCCCGTACACGCTGCACCGGCATCCGGCGTGGTGGCCGGACCCGGAGCGGTTCGACCCCGGCAGGTTCGCGCCGGGCGCGCGCTCCGACCGGCCCAGGTACGCCTACATCCCGTTCGGCGCCGGCCCGAGGTTCTGCGTCGGCAGCCACCTGGGGATGATGGAGGCCGTGTTCGTGCTGGCGTCGGTGGCGCGCGAGCTGCGGCTGACGAGCCTGCCGGGGCGGCCGGCGGTGCCCGAGGCGATGCTGTCGCTACGGGTGCGCGGCGGGCTGCCGATGACCGTCGAAGTCCTGTAGAAGCGCTGAAAAAAGGGCCGCGAGCGGTGATCTCTCACCGCTCGCGGCCCCTGCGCGTCCGTGG
The DNA here is from genome assembly GCF_008086045.1 of Nonomuraea sp. PA05. GTDB lineage: Bacteria > Actinomycetota > Actinomycetes > Streptosporangiales > Streptosporangiaceae > Nonomuraea > Nonomuraea monospora. Next base: position 562,884 of record NZ_VSEY01000001.1, read on the forward strand.
TCGCCTTCACCCGGTGTCCTCCTGCCACGCGGCCAGCACGTCGCCCAGGGCGAGCAGGTGCGGCGGGTCGAAGCTGCCCATCGGCCTGAGCGTGAGGTCGGCCCGGTGGCTGCCGCCGCCGGCGCCGACCGCGATGGGGCCGCGGCGCGCCACGCACAGCGAGACGTCGCTGGCGGGCGGCAGGTTGACGGCTTCGTCGCAGCCGTCGGCCACCGACTGGGCCAGCAGGTACCAGTGCCCCGCGGGCACGTCGTCCATGACGAACGGGCCGGGCCGGCTGAGCACCGTGTAGCTGGCGGGCTTGCCCTCCAGGAGCTGCCCGGTGAACATCCCGGCGAAGACCGGCCGGTCGGGCAGCGGCGAGATGACCGTGCCGTGCACGGTGGCGGTGCCGCCGCCCCGCGACCGGCTCGCCCCGCCCACCGAGCTCATCCTCGGCACGCCCAGGACCTGGCGGTACCGGCTGGGGGACAGGCCGACGCTCCGCGTGAACCGGCTGCTGAACGTGCCGACGCTGGAGTAGCCGACCTGATGGCTGATGTAGGCGATGTTCAGCGAGGTCGAGGCGAGCAGCCGCTTGGCCTCGCGCAGCCGCACGGCCGACAGGAACCGGCCTGGTGACAGCCCCGTGACCCGCTGGAACACCCGTGAGAAGTGGAACTTGCTGAACATCGCGGTGTGCGCCATGTCGTCGATCGTCAGTTGCTCACCGAAGTTCTGCTGAATGTCGTCGATCACTCGCATGACCGCTCGTTCGATGACGTCGTCCATGTGGCCTCCCGCTTCCGGATCGGCCGGCGATGCGCGTTTTCCGGATCCCCGTCGATAAATTCGCTTCGGTGGTACACGCGCTGGGACCGGGTTAATGCTGCACGGTTCGCGAAACTATTTCGAAGAAAAGTCGCGACGGCTTTCCTTGCAAAACCCTGTTGATTGTTGTCAACTGTCGTGAGGAGGCCGGAGCGAGGCGGGGGGCCACGCGGGCGACCAAGGGAATCGGCCATCCTTCGAGCGTACGAGCGCCTCGGCCGCGAGCCGGCGGGGAGGCGGCGGAATTAGGGGTGCCGCGACCGAGAATAGGGGTGCCCGCTCGAATAAGGGCGCCGGGCGCGCGGATAGGGGTTGTGCCGCAAAGTACGCCGATCGATTCTCTGAATATCGACCGACGGCGGAAACCGGGGAGCGAACATTATGGCCGAAGGGCGGGGCGAACAAGAATTCACGCGCTTCGTCCAGCAGACCAGGCCCGCACTGCGGCGCATCGCGTACGCGCTGTCCGACGACTGGTACGAGGCGGACGACCTGGTCCAGCGGACGCTCATGACGATCTTCCTGCGCTGGCCGGAGCTCGAACGGCGGGACAGGATGGCGCCCTACGCGCGCCGTGTCATGACGCGGCTGCTCATCAGCGACCGCAGATCGTCGCGGTGGACCAGGGAGGTCCTGTTCGGCGTGCCGCCCGAGGCCGGCGCCGCCCACGACCCCTACGTCCCGGTGAGCCAGCGCATGATGCTGCGGGACGCGCTGGCCAGGCTCGGCCCCCGCCAGCGCGCCACCATCTTCCTGCGCTTCTGGGAGGACCGCAGCGTGGAGGAGACCGCGCGGGTCCTGGGCAACGAGTCATCCACGGTACGCAGCCAGACCGTCCGCGCGCTGAACACCCTGAGGGACGCGCTGGACGCCTCATCCACGTAAGGAAGGCCCATGAGCGCACAGCTCTCCACGGACCACGAGACGATGGTCACCACGCTCGAGGCGTTCGCCGACACGATCATCCCCGGCGCCAAGCGCTCCGGCCAGGACAGGGCGGTGGCCGGCGCGAGCCCCACCGGCGGCGCGGTGGCCGCGGGCGCGATGGAGCTGATCACCTGGGACGCCACCGGCATCCACGCGAGCCTGGACGGCTACGCCCGCGCACTGAACGAGCACGCGCGCGAGCACGCCGGGCAGCACGGGCTCGACCTGGACGGGGACGTCCCGCCGTTCGTGGCGCTGGACTTCGAGCAGCGCACCGCCCTGGTCCGCGTGCTCACCGCGCCCGGCCACCCCGACAAGGCGCTGTGGGTGCTGCTGTCCCTGTTCTGCTACATGGCCTATGACTCGGCCGCGCACACCGGCACCGTCGCCGCGCTGGAGGCCGGGCACCCGGGCCTGACCTCCATGCGGCTGGCCCGGCCGGACCCGGACGGCCTGTGGCGCTTCCGCGCCTGGTCGTACGGCAGGCAGCTCGCCGACCTCCACCCCGGCACCACCGACACAGGGAGTCCCGCATGAACAGCGTCGAGCGCACCGACGTGCTCGTGGTCGGCACCGGCTTCGGCGGCGCGATCACCGCCTACCACCTGGCCGCCGGCGGGGCCGACGTGGTCATGCTGGAGCGCGGCCCGTGGCTGACCGCCGACGAGTACGACCACGACTTCAAGCTCGGCTCGTCCTACACGCGGATCTTCGACTTCACGGTCGGCGACGGGATGAGCGTGCTCGGCGGCAACTGCGTGGGCGGCGGCAGCGTCGTCTACTTCGCCGCGATGCCGCGCGCGCCCCGCTTCGTGTTCGACCGGCGCGGCAGCATCAACCGGCGCATGTGGCCGTCGTCGATCACCCGCGACACGCTCGACCCCTGGTACGACCGCGTCGCCGAGTCGATCGCGATCACCCGGCAGGGCTGGGACGACGTCTCCTACTCCGGCGGGCTGTGGGCCGCCGCCTGCCGGCACGCCGGCCGCACCGCCAACCCCGTCCCCGCCGCCGTGGACACCGCCGCCTGCGTCAACTGCAACTGGATGATGGCCGGCTGCCGCTTCGACGCCAAGCAGTCGCTGCTGCTCAACTACCTGCCCGCCGCGCTCGCCCACGGGGCGCGCATCAGGCCGCTGCACGAGGTGCAGAGCATCGCCAAGAGCCCGGACGGCGGCTACCGCGTGCACTACAAGCTCGTGGACGCCGAGGACTACCGGATCACGGCCGGCGAGGGCAGCATCGACGCCAAGGTCGTCGTGCTCGCGGCGGGCGCCGCCGCCACGCCCGTCATCCTGCAGCGCAGCGCCGCCGGACTCGGCCCGATGCCGCACGCCGTCGGACGCTACTTCTCCGGCAACGGCGAACGCCTCAACACCGCCGTGCTGAACGAGGACCGGGTCCGCGAGGTGCTCGGCCTGGAGCTCGATCCGGCGGCGTTCCAGATCGGCAAGGGGCCCACGGTGGCCAACTGGGACCGGCTGGACGGCTCGCTGCCCGAATACACCCGCTTCTCCCTCGAACAGCTCTACTTCCCGCCCGGCCTCGGCACCATCCTCGCGCTGACCGGCGGCCAGGACCCGCGCTGGTTCGGCCTGGACAAGAAGGAACTGCTCAGCCACTGGCAGAAGTGGCTGATCATCTTCCAGATGATCGAGGACGACAACGAGGGCGTCTTCGGCCCGCCGCCCGCGCGCGGCAACGCCGACCGGGTCTCCCAGCAGATGCTCGGGCTCGGCACGCTCAGCTACAAGCCGACGCTCAACACGCAGGCCGCCTGGGCGATGGCCGACGCCGAGTGCAAGGACATCCTCGAACGCGACGGCCTGGCCAGCGTCACGCCGTGGACCAACGACCTGGTCGGCGCGTACACGGTGCACCCGCTGGCCTCCTGCCGCATCGGCGACGACCCGCGCACCTCCGCCCTCGACGACCGGCACGAGCTGCGCGGCCACCCGGGCATCTTCGTCACCGACGGCTCCGCCGTGCCCGGCGCGCTCACCGTGAACCCGGCCATGACCATCTCCGCCCTCGCCGAACGCGCCGTGCCCGCCATCGTCCGCGCGGCCCGCGAACGCGGGGTGGACGTCACCTACGGCGCGCCCGCGCCCGGCGGCTCGACCACCGGCCGGCGCGGCACCGCGCCGCTGGTGCCCGCCCTGGGAGGGTGACGTGGGCCGGATGCTCGCCCTCGCGACGGCGCGCGGCGTGCTCGCCCAGGTGCGCCACGTGTCCCCGGTGCCGCCGCGCGCGGCACACGGGCTCGTGGCGCGGGTGTACGCGCAGCTCGTCCGGGACTTCGGCATGGCCGCCCCGCCCGTCCTGCTGCACTCGCCCGCGCCCGAGGTGCTGGCGGCCTGCTGGGTGATGCTGCGCGAGTCGCTGCTGTGCGGGGGTGCCGCCGAGCGGGTGGTCAAGGAGGTGGTGGCGAGCGAGGTCTCGGCCGCCAACGCCTGCCCGTACTGCGTGGACGTGCACCGCGCCACGTTGCGCGGCCTGCCGGGGCACGACGACCCCCGGCTCGCGTCCGTGGCGGCCTGGGCCCGCGCCATGGGCGGCGGGGGAGCGGCGGCAGGACTGTCCTGCGTACCTGACACGAGCCTCGTCGCCGTGGCCGTCACCTTCCACTACCTCAACCGGATGGTGGCGGTGTTCCTCGGCGACTCGCCGCTGCCGCCCGAGTTGCCCCGCCGCGCCCGCGGCCCCGCGCTGCGCCTGTTCGGCCGGATCATGAGCCCGGCCGCGCGCAGGACGCCGCCGCCCGGTCTGTCGCTGCCGCTGCTGCCGGCCGCTCCCGTGCCGCCGGACCTGGCGTGGGCGGGCACCGGCCGCCTCGCCGACGCGTTCGCCAGGGCGTCGGCCGCCATCGAGACGGCCGGGCAGCGCTCGGTGCCCGCCCCGGTCCGCACGCTGGTCACGGAACGGCTCGCGGCATGGGACGGCGGCCCGCCCGCCATGCCTTCGGGCAGCGGCCCGCCCGCCATGCCTTCGGGCAGCGACCCGGCCGCTTCGGTGAACGGCCCGCCCCTCCTCAAGCTGGTCGGCCCGCCGAGCCGCGCCTGGGCCACCGAGGCGGCGGCGGGCCTGCCGCCGAGCCTCCGCCCCGCCGCCACGCTGGCCCTCCTGACCGCGCTGGCCCCCTACCAGGTCGACGACGGCACCATCGCGGCCTACCGCAGCACCCGGAGCGGCGGCCACGACGACCGCACGCTCATCGAGCTCACCGCGTGGGCGAGCCTGTCAGCCGCGCGCCGCGTCGCCGACCGGCTCCCCACGCTCACCCCAGTCAACGCTTCATCGGTGGAAAGGACGGACCCGTGAGCGAACTCGACGCCGTACTCGGCGACCTGGCCTCGGACGGCGACCAGCTCGACAGCCTGGTGGCAGGACTCGAACCGGCCCAGTGGCAGTTGCCCACCCCCGCGCCGGGATGGACGATCGCCGACCAGATCGCGCACCTGACGTTCGTGTTCCGGCTGGCCGCCACGGCGGCCACGGACGCCGCGGCCTTCGAGAACCTGACGAAGGACGCGCAGCACAACTTCGACGGCGCGGTGAACGCCGCGCTCAAGGCCTTCGCCGGCGACACCCCCGCCACCCTGCTGACCAAGTGGCGCGCCCAGCGCTCCGCCGCCGTCAGCGGGCTCGCCTCGGTGCCGGCGGATCAGACGGTGCCGTGGCTGGTCAACCCGCTGCCGCCGATCGTGCTCGCGTGCGCGGGCATCATGGAGCAGTTCGCGCACGGCCAGGACATCGCCGATGCGCTCGGGGTGTCGCTCCGGCGCGGCGACAGCCTGCGGCACCTGGTGGTGTTCGCGGTGCTCACGAAGGACTTCGGCTACCTGTCGCGGGGCGAGACCCCGCCGGGCGCCGAGTTCCGCTTCGAGATCACCGGGCCTGGCGGCGAGCTGTGGGCGTACGGGCCCGAGGACGCGGAGCAGCGCGTCAGCGGGCTCGCCGAGGACTTCTGCCTGCTGGTGACCCGGCGCAGGCACCGCGCCGACGTCGCGGTCACCGCGGTGGGCGAGGAGGCCGACCGGTGGCTGGACATCGCCCAGGCCTACCGCGGCCCCGCGGGCGCAGGACGGCGTCCCGGCCAGTTCCCGCGCAGGAGCGCGGCCTGAGAAGCGTGTGTCCCGGCCGGGTCCCGCGCGGGAGCCCGGCCTGAGGGACGCGCCCGCGGCGGCGGGCGCTCGTCACTTGTGCCAGGCGACCAGGAACTCCGCCAGTGAGATGCGCCCGTCCACGTCGCCGTCGTGCTCGTCCGACACCTTGAAGATCGAGTCGAGCTCGGCGGCGGTGACCTCCTCGCCGCGCGACCTCATCGCGAGCACGAACTCCTCGCGCGTGATGTAGCCGTCGCTGTCGCGGTCGAACTCCTTGAACGCGGCAGTCGGCTCGTCCAGATCCGGCATGGGGCGACCTCTTCACTCGGGGGGTGTGACTACAGGGACGGATTCTAGGCGGCCAGAGCACGGCGATCGACCTTGCCGTTGGCCGTCTGCGGCAGTCCGGGCACGAGCGTGATCTCCCTGGGATACTTGTGCGGCGCCAGCCTGCCCCGCACGTACGCCTTCAACTCCTCCGCGGACACCGGCGCGGTGGCCACCACGTAGGCGCGCGGCCTGCTCAAACCCCCTGACTGCTCGCCCACCACCACGCACTCCGACACCGCCTCGTGCGTCAGCAGGCAGTTCTCGATCTCGGCGGGCGCGATCCACACCCCGCCCACCTTCAGCATGTCGTCGGCCCTGCCGTGGAAGCGGTAGAACCCGTCGGCGTCCCTGCTGACCAGGTCACCGGACAGCACGGTGCGCTCGCGGACGAACGTGCCCGCCGACTTGACCGGCTCCTGCCAGTACTCCGTCGCCACCGTGTCGCCCGTGACCTCCAACCGGCCCACCTCGCCGTCGCTCACCCGCGCGCCGTGCTCGTCCACCACCCTGGCCGAATACCCGGGCACCAGCTCGCCCAGCGTGCCAGGACGCACGCGCCCGGGCCGGTTGGACAGATAGATGTGGTAGGCCTCCGAGGAGCCGATGCCGTCGATCACCTCCACCCCGAACGTGTCGAGCCAGCGCCGGTGCAGCTCGGGAGGCAGCGGCTCGCCCGCCGACGTGCACAGCCGCAGGCAGCTCAGGTCCTGGCGGGCGGCGCCGGGGTGGGCCAGCATCGCGCTCATCATGGTCGGCACGTTCACCAGGATCGTCGGGCGGTGCTCGGCGATCAGCTCGAAGATCGTCTCGGCCCTGCTCCGCTCGGGGAAGACCACGCCCGCGGCGCCCGCGCCGAACGGGAACAGCGCGGCCAGGTCGCGGGCGTAGCCGAAGAACAGCTTCGGCACCGGTAGCACGACGTCGTCCTCGCGGATGCCCAGCACGCCGCGCGCGTACCACTCGAAGCTGCGGTGCGGGCTGCGCGCGGGCAGCACGCAGGCACGCGGCGCCCCCGTGCTGCCGGTGGTGAACTTCCAGATCGCCGGGTCCTCAGGCCCGACGGGGACGGGGTCGAGCCTGTCGGACTGGGCGCCGACGAGCGTGTCGAAGTGGTGCTCGCCGGAGCGCGGCCCGCCGCGCGGGTATCCCGTCACCAGCAGGCTGGTCGCGCCGGCGGCGCGCAGGTTGTCCAGGACGGCCGGGTCGGCCAGGACGACCTTGGGCTTGGTGTAGTCGACGAAGTAGCGGTAGTCCTTGGGCCGCAGGTAGGTGTAGACCTCGGCGGTGATCGCGCCGATCTGCTGCGCGCCGTACCAGGTGGCGACGAACTCGGCGCCGTCGCCCGCCGCGATGAGCACCCGGTCGCCGCGCCGCACGCCGAGCGCGCGCAGCGCGTTCCCGGCCCGGGCGGCCAGCGACCGCAGCTCGCCGTAGCTGATCGGGCCCGCGCGGGTGATGAGCGCGGTCGCGTCCGCCCGGCCCGCGCCGAGGAACCGTGTGGTGATGTTGTAGGAGTCCATGTCTCCACGGTGCACGCGGGCACCGGCGCGGGGACAGCGGCGGGCCGGGCAGCAACCTGGGCGTGCCTGGCAGGTTGCTGTCAGCGGCGGGCTTCTCTGCGATTGCTCGATCAGGGGCGGCACGTTGACTGCCGTGGCGGGCGCCACCTGTACTGAAGGCACGCAGGCTTTCCTGTACCCGGCTGAGGAGTGGCAATGGCGTCGGTGCCCGCAGGCTCGTGGTCGACCGCCGGAGTGGACGAGGTGGTCGACTGCCTGGGCGGCGCCGTTCACCTGGCCTACGCGGAGGCCGCCGGCGAAGGGGGCGCGGACGTGGCGGTGATCGTGGCCGGCTTCTCCGGTCACGAGGCCCGCACGCGCGCCCGCGCCCGAGCCAGGGCGGAGGCCGTGCGCGCCCTGTGCGAGCCGTCCGGGGCCGGGCGGCCGTCCAGGAGCGCGGGCGGGCGCGCCGCCGCCAAGGAGCTGCGGCTGGACGACTTCGTCGGCGACCCGCCCGGGAGCACGGGCGTCACCGTGCCGGGCGTGGGCCTGCTGACCGGCAACCGCTACCTGCTGCCCGCCGAGGTCGTCTGGCTGGACCGGCAGGAGTGCGGCGTCGAACCGGCCACCAGCGGGGTGGTCGGCCACGGCGTCCCGGAGGCGATCGCGGAGATCTTCGCCCACGACGTGGTCGCGCGCTGGTGGGCCGATCCGCGCCGCCCGCTGCTGCGGGTCTCCGAGCAGCTCGACCGGCTGCTGCCGCCGGGGGTGATGGACGCGGCGGCAGGCCTGGGCCTGCGGGTGTCGGCGTTCGTGCTGTCGGCCCAGGACGCCAGCGTCGCCCTGGTGACCGTCGGCGGGGACGCGGGCGCGCTGGCCGTCGCCGCCGACCGCACCGTGAAGTCGGCGGTGAGCGAGGCGTTCCTGCTCGCCATGGCGTCCAGGGCGCAGCCGTGGCACACGCTGCCGCTACCCGACTCGATGCGGCGCTTCGCGGTGTGGCACCGCGAGGGCGACTACGCCGCCTACCTGGAGGGCATGGCCGTCGAGGCCGACACGTCGCTGGTGCACGAGCTGGGCGGGCTGCGCCCGGCGAGCTGGCCGGAGATCGCCGCCCACCGGTTCGGCCACGAGCCCGTCGCGGTGGAGCCAGGGACGCCCGGCCAGGTGGCCAAGGTGGTCTGTCCCGGCGCGGCCTGCTACCGGGCCACCCGCTCGGCCACCGTCCTGCCCTGCCCGATCCCTTAGGGTCCCCGCACACAGCACGATGCGAGGGGACGCGCGGCCGCCGGGCACCGATGATGGTGCCACGAGCTCCATGTGCAGGCAGGAGGTGCGCGATGGATCTCTCGGTCATTGGCATCACCCCGCAGGCGGAACAGGTATACCGCTTCTTCCTCAAGCACAAGGGCGAGGGCGTCGGCTCCGTGCCGGAGGCGCTCGGCATGGACCCCGACACGGTCGAGGAGGCCGTGGACCTGCTCAGCAGGCTGTCCATGCTGGACCTCACCGACCGCTACCGCGTCACCGCCACCGACCCGCGCGTCGCCATCGAACGCCTGGTCGAGCAGCGCATGGAGGAGCTGAACGCGGAGATTCGCCGGGTGTTCAGCGCCCGCGACGCCATTTCCTCCTTCCAGGACGACAAGCGGGAGGGCGACAAGGTCGCCGCCGTCCTCGACATCGAACGGGTGGAGGACGGAGCACGCGTCCGTCAGCGCCTGGACGACCTGGCGTTCTTCTGTTACAAGGAGACGCTCTGCCTGCATCCCGGCGGCCCGTTCACCGAGGTGATGATCGAGTCGGCGCTGCCGCTCGACCAGCGGTCGCTGCGCCGCGGGCTGGCGCTCAAGCAGATCTTCCACCCGAAGGCGGTCGAGGACCCGCGCATGGTGTCCTACCTGCGTGAGCTGGTCAACCTCGGCGCGGAGATCCGCATCACCGAGGAGCACATGGACCGCATGCTGATGTACGACCGCAGCGTGGCCGTCGTGCCCATCGACCCCTCGCACCACTCCGCAGGAGCGCTGCTGGTGCGCGAGCCGGGGCTGATCTCGCAGCTCTACATCTACTTCGAGGGCCTGTGGAAGGGCGCCGTGGACCTGCGCCGCCACCTCGACCCGCAGGAGGAGGAGCCGGCGCTGTCGCAGATGGAGCAGCGCATCCTCACCGTGATGGCGACGGCCGACAAGGACGAGATCGCCGCCCGCGAGCTCGACATCTCCGTACGCACCTACCGCCGCTACGTGGCCGACCTCATGGCCAGGCTCGGCGCGGCCAACCGCTTCCAGGCGGCGCTGCGGGCGAAGGAGGAGAACTGGATCTGACGGCCCGGTCCGGCACACCAAGAGGTGACACCCAGCGGGCTCCGATCTTTCACTGAAGGAATCGGAGAAGCCTGTTAGGAGAAGACGATGAGCATCTCTGAGCTGGACATCACCGCAGAAGAACTCGAACGGGCCGTACGGCCGGCGCCCCCCTCGATGGACCGGCTCCGCGACGACCTGGGCAGGCTGCGCCAGGACATCGCCGACGGCGACCACCGGGGCGTGGAGCGGCAGCGCAAGCTCGGCAAGCGCACCGCCCGCGAGCGGCTGGACCTGCTGCTGGACGAGGGCTCGTTCGTCGAGCTGGACATGTTGCGCAGGCACCGCGCGCAGGGCCTGGGCATGGAGCGGCAGCGGCCGCACACCGACGGCGTGGTGACCGGCTCCGGCACCGTGGACGGCCGCCGCGTGTTCGTCTACGCGCAGGACTTCACCATCTACGGCGGCTCGCTCGGCGAGGCGCACGCCCTGAAGATCCAGAAGGTGATGGAGCTGGCGCTGTCGACCGGCGCGCCGTTCATCGGGCTGAACGACAGCGGCGGCGCGCGGATCCAGGAAGGCGTCATGTCGCTCAACGGCTACGGCGGCATCTTCCAGCGCTACGTGCAGGCGTCGGGCGTGATCCCGCAGATCAGCGTGGTGCTGGGCCCGTGCGCGGGCGGCGCGGCCTACTCGACGGCGCTGGCCGACTTCACGTTCATGGCCGGCGACACCGCGCAGCTCTACCTGACGGGCCCGGACGTGGTGGAGGCCGTCACGGGCGAGCGGGTGACGCACGCAGAGCTGGGCGGCGCCCAGGTGCACGGCAGCCGTTCCGGCGTGGCCACGTTCGTGCACGACGACGAGGAGGAGTGCCTGGCCGCCGTGCGGGAGCTGCTGTCGATGCTGCCGAGCAACAACCTGGGCAGGCCGCCCGCCGCGCCGCCCTGCGGCGCGGCCACCGACGTGCGCCCCAGGCTCGCCGAGATCGTCCCCGCTGAGCAGCACAAGTTGTACGACATGCGGGAGGTGCTGGCGGAGCTGGTGGACGACGGGGACTTCCTGGAGACCCACCGGAACTGGGCGGGCAACGTGATCTGCGCCTTGGCCAGGATCGACGGCGAGGTGGTCGGCCTGGTGGCCAACCAGCCGACGGTGCTCGCCGGCGTGCTTGACGCGAAGGCCGCCCAGAAGGCGGCGCGTTTTGTCAGATTCTGTGATGCCTTCTCCATTCCGCTGGTGACGCTCGTGGACGTGCCGGGCTTCCTGCCGGGCAAGGACCAGGAGTACGAGGGCGTCATCAGGCACGGCGCCAAGCTGCTGTACGCCTACTGTGAGGCGACGGTGCCGCGCATCTCGGTCATCCTGCGCAAGGCGTACGGCGGGGCGTACATCGTCATGGACTCCCGCTCCATCGGCACCGACCTCTCCCTGGCCTGGCCCACGAACGAGGTCGCCGTGATGGGCGCGGAGGGCGCCGTCAACATCATCTACCGCCGTCAGCTCGCCGCGGCCGCCGACCCCGTCACCGAGCGGGCGGAGCTGCTCGAACGGTACAAGCGCGAGCTCATCCACCCCACCTACACGGCGGAGCGGGGGCTCGTGGACGACGTGATCGACCCGGCGGACACCAGGGCGGCGCTCGCCCGCGGCCTGGCCATGCTGCGCGACAAGCGCAAGCACAGCGCGCCGCGCAAGCACGGCAACGTCCCGCTCTGACCCTCCCGCGGCCCATTCCCTGAGCCCTTCGACCCGTACCTGACCCTCCCGCGGCCCATTCCCTGAGCCCATCAACCCGTACCTGACCCTCCCTTCCCCCAGCCCGGCCTCGGCGTGACCGAGGCCGGGCTCTTTCGTGTGCTCACCGCCCCTCCGTGACAACATGCGGTGCCCCGCATGCAGCTTCCTGCCTCCTCAACGCCTCGATCGGCGCCTCCCGCCACCGCACAGTGGAGCTGTGAGGACATGACCAGGAGCAGGGAGGCCCGACATGAAGCGCACTTTCCTCCACGGCCGGAGGGACATGCCGCCATGGTGATCCAGTTGACGATGCGCCAGGCGCACGGCCTGCCGCTGCCGGCCTCACCGGTGGACGGCATCCGCATCATGGCGCTGCTGCCCTCCGGCTGGCACAAGGACCTCGCGCAGGCCACCGGCGCCATCGTCATCCGCGTGCGCCCCGACGAGCCGCTCACGAGCGCTCAGGTGGGCGAGCGGGTGCGGGAGATCCTCGCCAATCCGGAAGTGGACCGTTGGGAACTGGTGGGCTGCCACCGCCTTGTCACGCGTAACGCCAGGGAGGACGACAGATGATTGCTTCGGTGCTGACGCAGGGCCAGTGCCAGATCTGGTGGGCGGGTCCGGACGACCGGACCGAGGAGAGCATGGCCGTGGTGCTGAGCGAGCGTGAGCTGGGCAGGGCGGCGAGGTTCCGCCGCGCGGCCGACCGCCGCCGTTTCGTCACGGGAGCGTGGCTGCTGCGGACGGCGAGCGCCGCCCAGCTCGGCACCAGCCCGCAGGACGTGGCGGTGGACCGGTCATGCCCGGACTGCGACCGCTACCACGGCAAGCCTGAGCTCAAGGGTGACGGCGCCCACCTCCACGTGTCGATCTCGCACTCGGGCGACCGGGTCGTGGTGGCGCTGACCGAGGAGGGGCCGCTGGGCGTGGACGTGGAGGCCGTTCCCGCCGAGCCTGTGGACGACCTGGCGCGCTGCGCGCTCACCCCGTGGGAGCAGGCTCAGCTCGACGCGCTGCCGCGGCACGAGCGCTATGAGGCCTTCGTCCGGCTCTGGGTGCGCAAGGAGGCGGCGCTGAAGGCCACCGGGCACGGCCTGCGGGTCCCGCCCACGGAGGTCGAGGTGAGCGGCCCCTACGCCGAGCCTGCGCTGCTGAGCTGGCCGCTCGACGTGCCTCCCGAGCACGTGCGCTTCCGCTCGCTGCACCCCGGTGACGGGTACGTCGCCGCGGTGGCGGTCATCACGCGGGAGAGCACGGTCACCGTGGCCGAGCGGCGGGCGATGCCGGGGCGCAGCACGGCGCGCGTGGCGGACGACGCCCTGCTCGTGGCGGCCTGAGACGCCGGGGCCCCGCCGGGTCCGGCTGCCACGACGGTGTGGCAGCGGGACGACGGCGGGGCCTCGTCATGCGGGACGACGGCGGGGCCTCGTCATGCGGGACGACGGCGGGGCCTCGTCATGAACGGGCGGCGACCGGGACGGCGGCGGGGGCGCGGCGGGGCCGCCTGCCGTACAGGAACCACAGGACGGCCGCGGCGGCGCCCAGCAGCAGCACGCGGAACATCCACTCGCCGGAGCCGCCGGGGCTGTAGACCCGGGCGGGCGCGCCTACGTCCACGGCGGGCACCGGCCGCCCCGCCTGGTGCGTGGCGCGGTCGCTGCCGTACAGCTCGACACCGCGCCGCAGGACCGCCCCGCCGCCGGCGCGGAAGTCACCGGTCCACACGCACGACTCGTGCCCGGGATGCTGGACGCAGCTCAGCTCGACCGGCACGAAACGGCCCGCCTCGCCCTCCGCGAACGCCGCGCGCAGCACCGTGCCGGCGTCCTGCGCCCCCAGGTAGACGAGCAGTGCCGCGAAGAGGGTGAGCACCACGGAGAAGGCGGACAGGCGGGCCCGCCTGGCGGGCGTCATCACCAGCTCGGGGCGACGGCGCAGGTGCAGCGCATGCCGGCGCCTTCGGACACGCGCGGACGCCGGTGCAGGATGACCGCCACCACCATCGGGGCGAACACCAGCGCGTTGTAGAACAGGTGCAGCTCCATGCGCGGCACGAGGAGCTGGATGAGGCTGGTCGGCGCGGGACGGCCCAGCAGGTTCGCACCGGCGAGCGCCTGGACGAGCAGGAGCAGGTGCTCCAGGTGGTGCCAGACCTGGATGCCGAGCGAGACGTTCCACCACGTACGGGACCTGCCGGCGAATCCGCCGCGCAACATGATCAGCCCGGCCAGCATGAGCAGCGCGTAACCGTAGTGCATCCACTCCGACGAGATCAGCCACGGGAAGGGCACGCCGAGCAGGCCGCGCGCCTCCTTCAGCGGCCAGCCGAGCGCGTAGACCTGCACGGCCTGCGCGATGTGCTCGCCCCAGTGGGCGACCACGACGACCATGAACGCGGTGAGCGCGGCCTTGTGATGGCGCGCGTTCAGACCGGTGGGCAGAGTTTCCGTGCGCATGCGCGTACCTCGATTCTGACCTGGAGTTTTCTCCCCAGCCTGAATCGAGGCGCGGTACGCGGCATCTCAGAGCGTGCGCAGTTGGAACAGGAGCTGTTTGGTGGTCAGCGTGACCCCGCAGGAGCCGGCCACGAAGCGGAGCGTCTGCAGGTGGTCGGCGGCGGTGCGGTCCGCGATGGCGTCGGCCACGATGTAGGGCTGGATGTCGTGGGTGAAGGCGTCGTGCGCCGTCGCCAGCACGCCGGCGTGCGCGTACACGCCGGCGACGACGAGCTGGTCGCGGCCGGACTCGCGCATCCGCCACAGCAGCGTGGACTCGTGGAAGGCGCTGTGACGCCGCTTGGCGATGAGCCAGTCGTGCGGCCTGGGCGCCACGCAGTCGGGGAAGCGCCGCTGCGCCGCGTCGAGCCGCGGGCCGCGCTCCTCCTGGAAGTCCTTGAGCAGGCCCTGCTGCTGCTCGGTCATCAGGCCGGGCTGGGCCGCGTACGCCACGGGGACGCGCAGCCGCGTGCACTGCTCGCGCAACTCGGCGACGTTCCTCAGCAGGTCGCGCAGCGGGGCCTCGCCGTGCGGGAAGGCGTCGAGCACGCTGTTGCGCATGTCGAGCAACAGGAGCACGGCACGCCGGGGATCGGGCGTCCACGGCGGGGTGTTCTCGGGAAGCTCTCCCGTGTCCGGCATCGGATAAGGCTCGAATTCCGCAACAATCGTCATGTCAGCTCACCCGTATTATCTCGGCTTTCCCTCATGATCCGCCTGGGGCGAATGCCGCCGGAAGGTGGTACGGCGGCAGGAAGCTGCCTTCCTGTCGCCGTTTCTTGCCAGCCTAGAAAGGCAGCTTCTTGCCGGCCGGTGTGCGCAGGTCGAGCGAGGTGGGCGCGGGCTTCTTGGTGGGCTTCGAAACGCGAATACGTCGCATGATGAACTCCGTTCGGATTCCCCTTGCAGCGACGGTAACCGCTTGCCGGAATGCGGAGTTCTCGCGCCGTGCCCGGCCCGGAACAGCGCAATTTGGAAGATGTCCGCGCGGGCGCGGGATGCGAGCCTCGTTGACGACGGGCGGGCGCGGGACGCGGGCGCCGCCGACGACGGGAACGCCGCCCGGCGAGGAGGCGCGATGCTGAAGCTCCCGACCCCCAGCGGAGCCGAGCTCGTCGCCCGCGCCGCCGACCTGGCGCGGGCCCTGCGCGGCAAGACCGCCCAGGCCGGACGCGACGGCGGCCCGCACCCCGAGACCCTGCCCCCCAAGACCCCGCACCACGAGACCCCGCGCTCCGAGACCCCGCGCTCCGAAACCCTGCGCTCCGAGACCCTGCGCTCCGAGACCCTGGACGCCATGACGCTCGCCGGCGTGTACCGGCTGTGCGTGCCCGCCCGCTTCGGCGGCTACGCGGCGGACGCGGGCACCGTCGCGGCGGTCGCGGCCGAGCTGGCCGGGGCCGACGGCGCCGCCGCCTGGGCCGCCGCCGCCTCGTGGAGCGCGGCATGGGCCTGCGCGATGTTCCCCGGCCAGGCGCAGGACGACGTGTTCTGCGGCGGCGACGTGCGCATGAGCGGCACCCTGCGGCCCACCGCGATGGCGTTCGAGACCGGCGGCGGCATCGAGATCAACGGCCGGTGGGGGCAGATCGCGGGCGCGGCCCACAGCCAGTGGCAGCTCATCGCCGCGATGCGGGTGGGCGCCGACGGCCGGCCCACCCACGTCCTGGCCCTCGCCCGGACGTCCGACCTCGAGCTCGTGGGCGGCTGGGACACGCCGGGGCTGCGCGGCTGCGGCGGCGCCGGCGTCGTCGCGGACCACCTGTTCGTCCCGGCCCACCGCGTGCTTCCGCTGCGCGACGCCCTGCGCGGCTCCGCCTCCCACGCGCCGCTGGTGCCCTTCGCCTCCGTCTGCGCCGCGGGCGCCGCGCTCGGCCTCGCCCAGGCCGCCCGTGAGGCGTTCGACGAGCGCGTCACGTACGGCAGGCTCGCGGACACCGACTACGAGAGCCGCGCCGCCGCGCCCACCACCCACCTGCGGGTCGCCGACGCCACCATGAAGATCGACGAGGCGGAGTTCCACACGCGCCGCCTCGCCGGGCTCCTCGACGGCAAGGCGGCGCGCGGCGAGGACTGGAGCCTGGCCGAGCGGGCCAGGGCGCGGGCGGAGGCGGGGGAGGTGTGCAGGCTCGGGCGGCTGGCGGCCGACACGCTGGCGGCGGCGGGGGACGAGACGTCCGTACGCGACGACGAGCCGCTGCACCGGATCGCCCGCGACCTGGGGACGCTGTCACTGCACAGCCTGACCCATCCGGCCACCGGGGCCGAGCTGTACGGCCGCACGCTGTGCGGCCTGCCACCGCACACGCTGTACGTGTGAGGGCGCGCCATGGGTGTGCTCTCCTCGTCAACCGGCGGCGGCCGTCTCCCGCCTGCCGTGCGGCCCGCCCGCCGTGCCCGGCCAGGAGCTGACGATGCGCGAACGTCCCGCGTTCCCCGCGCCCAGCACGTCGGTGAGCGCGCCCAGGAGCGCGGGGTCGGCCGAGCGGAGCGCCGCCACCACGGAGTTGAGGTCACCGGCGACGGCCTCCAGCACGTCGGCGACGGGCTCGGCGTTGTGCTCCAGGATGTCGCGCCACAGCCCGGACGGCCCGCCCGCCACCCGCGTCACGTCCAGCAGCCCGCGCCCGGCGAGGACCAGCGCCCCCTCACCCGACCCCGCGAACCGCGCCGCCAGCGTCGACGACACCACGTGCGGGGCGTGCGACACGGCGGCGGCGGCCCGGTCGTGATCCTCCGGCTCGATCGGCACCACCCGGGCGCCGCACGCCGTCACCAGCGTCGTCACGGCCCTGACGGCGTGCGGCGACAGCGCCGGATGGTGGCACACCGCCCACGGCCGCCCCTCGAACAGGTCGGCGCTGGCGGCGGCCGGCCCGGACGACTCGCGCCCGGCCATCGGGTGGCCGGGGACGAAGCTCTCCAGGTCGCATCCGGCGGCTTCGGCCTCGGCGAGCAACCGCGCCTTGACGCTGGCCACGTCCGTGTAGAGCACGCCGAGGCCGCGCTCCTGCGCCCACCGCAACATCGGGACCACGGCGGAGGGCGGCGTGGCGATCACCACCACATCGGCAGGCGAGGCCGCGCCAGGTTCCGCTGACGCGCTCACCTCGAGCGGCACCCCCGCGCCCCTGCTCACGGCCGTCGCCACCGCCCCGGGATCCCGGTCGGCGAGCGCCACGCGCACGCCGGCCCGCCGCAGGGCGAGCGCCACCGACGTGCCGATCAACCCGCACCCGATCACCGTGACCTTGCGGACCGCCCAACCGGGCGTCGTTGCGGTGCCAGATCCTGACATGGCAGTGCCTTCCCCTGACGTGGCTTCACGCTCCCGACCATGGTGCGCGACCCCCACGGCCCCGGGCAGCGTCCCGCCAGGTCCCCTTGCTGCACCGGCACGGCACCTTCCTGCCACGCCGGGCCAGGGCGCCACGCCACCGCCGCGACCTACGCTCGCCGCATGTCCTTCCACGAGCTGCTGACCAGAACCGTCAGGGACCCCGACCGCGTCATCCGCTTCGGCCCGCACCCCGACCAGGTCATCGACGTCCACCTCCCGCCACGGGAGACGGCGCCGGCGGTGGTCCTGCTGCACGGCGGGTTCTGGCTGTCGCGCTACGACAGGACGCACGCGCGCCCCATGGCCGCCGCGCTGGCCGCCCTCGGGCACCGGGTGTACGTGCCGGAGTACCGCAGGCTCGGGCAGGAGGGCGGCGGCTATCCCGGCACGTTCGACGACGTGGCCGCCGCGGTCGATCTCGTCGCGCGGGAGCGGCGGGGGATCGTCGTGGCGGGGCACTCGGCGGGCGGGCACCTGGCCCTCTGGTCGGCGCTGCGCCACCGGCTGCCGGCCTCCTGCCCGTGGCGGGGTGAGCCCGCCATCGACGCGGTGGTGGGGCTGGCGGCGCTGTCGGACCTGGGGGAGGCGTACACCAGCGGGCTGGGCGACGGGGCGGCGGTGCGGCTGGTGGACGGCCGCCCGGAGCTTCTCGCCCGCACCGACCCCGCCCGCCTGCTGCCACCCGCTCCCGCGCCCGGGCCGGCCCTCGCGGCCCTGCCCGCCTCCGCGGTGCGCCTGGCGCTCGTGCACGGGGCTCGGGACCGGCTCGTGCCCGTGGACATGAGCCGCAGGTTCGCGATCCGGGCGGGGGCCGAGCTGACCGAGATCGAGGACGCCGGGCACTTCGCCCTCCTCGACCCGCTCTCCACCGCCTGGCCCGCGGTGATCCGCGCCATGGCGCAGGCCCGTCCGCCCGCCGATGGCAGGAAGCGGTCACCGGCCTGCACCTTGCTGGCCGCCCGCGACCCCCTTCCCGCATTCTGATCACCGCACACTGAAAGTGCCGTAACACCGACCGACGACGAAGGGCACAAAATGACCAACGTCACTTTTTTGGATAACCGCAATTCCGTGAATGGGTCACCGCGCTGGCGCGAATTCGTCAATCACGCCGGCGGCAGATCCGCTCACATCACGTTACGTTCGGACGAGCCGGGAATTCGCGGCCTGTTCCGCTACCGCCCGGAGGCGGCGCAACCGCTGAACCTGCTCTCCGAGGTGCTCCTGTGCGGCGACGGCACCCTGACCAGGGGTGAACGCGAGCTGATCGCCGCCTACGTGTCGTCGCTCAACCACTGCCGGTTCTGCTACCACACGCACGCCGCCTTCGCCGCGGTTCGCGTCCCCGGCGGCATGGAGCTGGTGGGCCAGGTGCGCGACGACCTGCACAGCGCCCCGGTCCCGGCCAAGCTCAAGGCGCTGCTGGCGATCGCGGCGGCCGTCCAGCGCGGGGGGCAGGAGGTGACGCCCGAGCACGTGGCGGCGGCCAGGCGGGAGGGTGCCACGGACGAGGAGATCCACGACACGGTTCTGATCGCGGCGGCGTTCTGCATGTACAACCGGTACGTGGACGGCCTGGCCACGCTGGCCTGCGACGACCCCGAGCACTACGCCGAGCGGGCCCGGCTGACCGGCGGGTACGTGGCCACCTGGAACGACGCGCTGGAGGAGGCCTGCTGAGAAGCCCGCGGAGCCGCGGCGCGGGCTCCGTGCGGCGCCCGCGCCCGAGACCTCCGTCAGGCGAAGAACTCGTCCACCGAGTACGGATCGTACGGGTAGCTCGTCCGCTCGCTGATCCTCCCGCCGCTCAACCGGAAGAGCTGCAGCCCGTGGTCGTTGAGGGTGCGGCCGTCGCGCTCACCCCGGATCGACAGCACCGCGGCCACGCGGTCACCGCTGACGAGGTAGTCCTCCGGCTCCAGCCGCAGCCCGCCGGATGCGGCCTCGGCCAGCCGGGCCAGGTAGCCGAGCACCTCCTGCTTGCCCCGGTAGTCCTTGGCCATCGGGCCGCGGCCCGGGACGTGGAAGACGACGTCGTCGGTGAGGAGGTCTCGCAGTACGTCCAAGTCGCCCTTGGCGAGGGCGTCGTAGAAACCGCTGGCGACAGTGATGCTGGAATGTTCGGTCATGGATTCCGTCCATCGCAAACAGGGCTTATGGGCCGTTCGCGACCTTACGCTGCGTAGATCCGCAAAACAAGAAGCCGTCCGGAATGGGCGCATAAATGGAGAAAAGGGGGACGTTGACAGTGGATGAGCGACCACCCGATCATGCAGGAGGTGACCGACCCGACCGGCCGAAAATGAGGAGCATTAATGCCCCACATCACCATCGATTCTGGTGAGCCCGGAATTCGTGGCCTCTTCGCCTTCCGCCCCGAGACGGCCGGACCGCTGAACGCCCTGGCCGAGGCGCTGCTGCGCGGCGACAACACGCTGACGCGCGGCGAGCGGGAGCTGATCGCCGCGTACGTGTCGGGGCTCAACGAGTGCCGCTACTGCACCGCCTCGCACGCCGCGTTCGCCGCCGCCCAGCTGCCCGGCGGCATGGACCTGGTCGACCGGGTACGCGCCGGCGAGGCGGGCACCGAGATCTCCCTGAAGCTCAGGGCGCTGCTGGCGATCGCCGCCGCCGTGCGGCGGAGCGGCCGCGAGGTCACCGGCGACCTGGTGGACGCGGCCAGGGCCGAGGGCGCCACCGATCGCGAGATCCACGACACCGTGCTGATCGCGGCGGCGTTCTGCATGTTCAACAGGTACGTGGACGGCCTGGCCACGCACGCCCCCGACGACCCTGGCTTCTACGCCACCTCCGCCGAGCGCATCGTGGAGCACGGCTACGGTCATCCCGCCCCGCAGCAGGCGGGACACGCCGGGTGACGCACGACCACCGCTACCTGATCATCGGCGCGGGCCCCGGCGGGCTCCAGCTCAGCCACTTCCTGCAGCGGGCCGGCGCCGACTACGTCACGCTGGAGCGGGAGGATTCGCCCGGCGGCTTCTTCCGCCGCTACCCGCGCCACCGGCGGCTGATCTCGCTGAACAAGGTCCACACCGGCGAGAAGGACCGCGAGATCCAGCTCCGCTGGGACTGGAACTCCCTGCTCAACGAGGGCCCCGAGCTGGCGTTCCCGAGCTACTCGCAGGAGTACTTCCCGCACGCCGACGACCTGCTGCGCTACCTCGCCGACTTCCAGCGCGTGCACGACCTGCGGGTGCGTTACTCCACGCCGGTGCTGCGGGTGGACAAACAGGACGGCCGCTTCACGGTGCACACGGACGGCGACGTCTACCGCGCCGACTGCGTGATCGTGGCGACCGGGTTCGGCGGCCCGCACGTGCCCGCCATCCCCGGCATCGAGCTGGCCACCGGCTACGAGGACGTCCCGGCCGGCGGCGAGAACTTCGCAGGCAAGCGGGTGCTCATCGTCGGCAAGGGCAACTCGGCGTTCGAGACGGCCCAGGCGCTGCTGCCGTACGCGTCGGTCATCCACCTGGCCAGCCCCAGCCCCGTCCGGCTGACCTGGACCAGCAAGCACCCCGGCCACGTGCGCGGCCAGTACGGCGCGCTGCTGGACAGCTACTGGTTCAAGACCCTGCACGCCGTGCTGGAGTGCACGGTGGACCGGATCTGGCGCGAGGACGGCGGCTTCCGCGCCGCGATCACGTACACGCTGGCCGACGGCGAGCAGGCGGTGCTCGACTACGACGCCGTGCTGCGCTGCACCGGCTTCACCATGGACACCGGCCTGTTCGACGAGTCCTGCCGGCCCGAGCTGGCGCCGAACGGCCGCATCCCGGCCATCCGCCCCGACTTCCAGTCCGCCGACGTGGACGGCCTGTACTTCGCGGGCACCCTCATGCAGGCCCGCGACTTCAAGCGCGCCTCCTCGGCGTTCATCGACGGCTTCCGCTACAACCTGCGCACCCTGGCCGCGCTGCTGCGCGAACGCTACGACGGGGTGCCGCTGCGCTCGCGCGAACTGCCCGCCGACGCCGGCCTGCTGACCGACGACGTGCTCGGCCGCGTCAACCACAGCTCGGCGCTGTGGACCCAGTTCGAGTACCTGGCGGACGCGTACGTCATCGACGCGGCGAGCCGGACGGCGCGGCACTACGAGGATCTGCCGGAGGACTACGCCGTCTCCCGCTTCACCGGCGAGGACCTGCTGCTCACCGTCACCCTGCGCTGGGGCCCGCGCGACCGGCACCCCGACGTGTTCGCCATCCGCCGGCACCCGACGCCTGACCGCGCCGACGAGTGCGCCTTCCTGCATCCCGTCGTCCGGGTCTGGCGGGGCGGCGAACAGGTCGCCGAGCGGCACCTGCTGGAGGACCTGCAAGCCCGCTGGCAGGACCCGGTACGCCACGTCGCCCCGCTGCGCGCCTTCCTGTCCGAGCACCTGCCCGTCTAGGAGAGGAAGCGCTCCACCAGATCGTCCACCACGCCCTCGAAAGAACCGCGCGCCTTCAGCGCGGCGCGCTGCCTGGCGGCCCCGCTCCCCGCCTCGCGCAACCACCGCCACTCCCGCGCGACCGCCTCCAGGTCGCCGCTGTCCGACAGGGCGGGCCGCACGTGCTCCAGCAGTCCCGCCACGATCTCCGCCACCGGAACCGCCCGCCCGGTGTGCGGGTCCACGCCGTGCCCGTCGAGCCCGTCCCTGGCCGCCCGCCAGTACGCCGCCCGCAGCAGCTCGCCCGGCGTCCGCGGCCCGGGATCGCCGTCCCGCACCCGCCCCAGTGACACCGTGACCAGCGCCCTGACCACCAGCGCCAGGAGCAGCGACTCGCGCGCCGAGGCGGGCACGTCCGTCACCCGCACCTCCACGGTCGGCAGCCGCGGCGAGGGCCGCACGTCCCAGAAGACGGTCGCCGGATCGACCAGCGCGCCGCTCGCGTTCAGCGCCGCGACCACGCTCTCGTAGTGCTCCAGGCTCTCCAGGTACGGCGGCGGCCCGGCCACCGGCCACTTGCTCCAGGACAGCACCCGCCAGCCCGCGTAACCGGTGTCGCGGCCCGTCCAGAACGGCGAGTTGGCCATGAGCGCGATCAGCGCGGGCAGCCAGGGCCGCAGATGGTTGCAGACCAGCGGCGCCAGCTCCCGCTCCGGCAGGTGCACGTGCACGTGACCGGCGCAGATGGCCTGCTCGTCGTGGAGCGCCCGGTAGTTCTCGATGCCGAGGTCGTAGCGGGGGTCCTCGGTGATGGGCGGCGGCACCGCGTCGCCCAGCACGGGCGTGCCCGACGCGAGCACGGCCAGCCCTTCGGCCCGCGCGGCGGCGGCGACCACGTCCCGCATGCGCCGCAGCTCCCGCTCCAGCTCCGCCGGGCCGGCGACGGGCGGCGTCTTGGCCTCCACCTGGAACTGGGTGATCTCGGTGCACACCAGGTCGCCGAGCTCCCCGGCGGCCCGCCGGACGACCGGCCCGGCTCCCGGCGCGACCTCGCGCGTGCGGGGATCGACGACGAAGTACTCCTCCTCGACCCCCATCAGGGGCCGGACGGGGTCGAACGCGGCGGTCACGGTCATGCGCTCCCTTGCCGGAGGTGGACGGTCAGGTCCGATCTTGCCGCCCCCGCAGCCCGTCCCGCTGCCTTTAGGTCTAGGCGACCTATTGGACGCGACGTACAGTCCCGGTCAAACCCCCGTCCCGAGGCGGTCGATGGCCATGTCGTCGCGATTCCTGGTGCCCTTAGTCGCCCTCCTGCTCGTCCTCGCCACGGGAGCCGCTCCCGCCTGGGCGGACACGGCGGCGGGGTCGAGCGCGTGCACGGCCGGCGGCGTCACCTGGCGGGCGGCCTGGACGGTGTCCGACTCCGTCTACGGCCCGCTCGCCAGGGTGACCGGCCTGACCAGGACCGACGGCTCGGGCACGGCCGACGCCGGCGGGTCGCAGTGGGAGCTGCGCTGGGACAACGTCCCCGCCCAGTGGCCGCCGAGCACCCCGCAGGCGGCGCCGTTCCAGCAGGTCACCGGCACGCTCGCCGGCGTCGGTGGCCAGCCGGTCGCCACGTACCTGTCGCCGCGGCTGGTCGCCCCCGACGGGGGCTGCCAGATCTACCTGTCGCCGTACGCCAACGCGCACGGGCAGCCCGGTCAGCCGCGGATCGCGGTGCTCGGGGACAGCCTCGTGCAGCAGCTCAACGACTCCGGCTACAACGCCGCCCACGGCGTCCAGGGCTACGTGGAGGGCAACCTCAACACCGCGGGCCTGCTCGCGGAGGTCGAGGGGCAGGGCGGGCGCCGCTGGACCGACGGCGGCGGCGCCGGCCTGGCGAAGGCCGGTAGCTACCTGCTCGACGAGTTCCGCGGGCTCACCGAGCACGAGACGAGCGGGTTCGTGGTCGCCCTGGGCGCCAACGACGCGCTGCACGTCGCGCTGGGCGCCACCCAGCAGGAGCGCGACGCCCGCTGGGCGGCCGTGTACGACAAGCTCCTGGCGGTGCTGGGCGAGATGATCGCCGGCACCGGCTGCCTGGTCGCGATCACCGCGCCCGAGCACGGCAACGTCTACAGCGCCAACTACGCCGCCGCGGCCACCACGCTCAACGACGTGCTGCGCTGGATCGCCGCCGCCGACGGCTCCGACTCCTTCACCCTGCTCGACTTCGCCGCCGAGGCGAAGCAGCACCAGCACGGCGCCGCGCACCCCTGGTTCGACACCGACAACCTGCACCTCGACCTCGCCGGCAAGCTCGTCTACACCGCGAAGATCACCGAGGCCGCGCAGCGCTGCGGCCAGGTCTCGCCCGCGCGGGCCGTGCAGGTCTACGGCGCGCCCGGCACGTTCGGCACGCTCACCGACGGCGGCACGGCGCCCACCGGCCAGCCCATCGGCGCCTCCCCGGTCGCCGGATGGGACGTGCCGCCGGGGCAGAGCGCGTTCTTCTCCGCGGTCGCAGCCGACGGGACCATCTTCACGGCGGGCCTCGACCACAACGCGGTCTTCTTCTTCCCGACGGCCGACGACAGCGTGATCATGTCCTTCGACCCGGCGCGCCGCGCGTACGAGAACATCCGGATCCGCTCCACCACCGGCGCCACCCACGGCAGGTACCCGCCCGCCTCGCCGGGCGGCAGCTCCATCGCCGACCTGCAAGCCATCGACGGCGGCGACGCGATCGCGTTCACCGTCTTCGCGCCCAACCAGAGCGGCCACGACGGGCAGGGCGTCTGGCCGACGTTCGGCGTCCTGACCAAGACCGGCGGGCACTGGCAGGTCGCGGACGGCAACCAGTGGACGGCGGCCCAGCTGCGCGACTCCAGCGCCACCCTCGGCCAGGCGGCGTGCGGCGGCTCCGCCCCCTACTGCCGCGGCATGAACGAGATGTCGCTCCTGCCCGCCTCCCAGGACATCGTGGTCGCGCAGTACACCTCCGGCACCGGCGACGCGAACAAGAACGGCGCCATCGTCGTCCTGCGCGTGGAGGGCCCCGACGCCGGCGGCCGGTACACCGCCCGGATCCGCGGCCACTACCAGCTTCCCCGCTTCCCGAACCCGCAGACCGCCGCCCCGGACGACTACGCCGACCTGTCGGTGCTCGCCGTCGAGGCCGACCCCACCGGCACGCTCGGCGACGAACGCTTCACCGCCGTCTTCGACGCCTGGAACGTGCACAACCCCGTCGTCGAGTTCAGCTACGACGCCGCCACCGGGACGATCACCCCCGTCTCGGCGCCCCTCATCGCCGGCGACCGCAACGGCGGCGGCGAGTTCTGGGGCTACAGCGCCAGCGCCTACGACGGCGACGGCAACCTGTGGATCCGCCGCAGCCGCGGCTTCGGCAACGGCCCGCTCGCCGTCTACGCCCGCCAGGCCGGGCAGGACAACATCGGCGGCCAGAGCTGCGCCCACGACCCCGCCAAGACCTGGGACGCCTACACCTCCACCGCCGGCGGCACCACCGTGTGGGGCCTGACCTGCCCGCCCGACTACGACCTCCTCCAGGGCGCGGAGACCGGCCCCGCCACGGGCGTCGCGTACAACCCGGCCAACGGCGACCTCGTCACGCTCGGCGCCGGCGGCGAGATGCTGGCCATCCGCACCAGCGGCCAGGGCCGCGCCATGTCCTTCACCATCGGCTCCTTCGCCGACCCAGGACGCTCCCGGCTGCCCGTCGGCGCCAACCCCGCCGACCCGTCCCGCAAGTCCATCACCGACACCCGGCTCGGCGGCTTCGACGCCTCCGGCCGCTTCTTCTACTGGCTCGGGCAGCGGGTCGCGCCGAGCTGCGCCGCGCCGGTCGAGGGGCCGTGCCGCAGCGACAACGCCTACGCCGAGCTGGACCAGTGGCTCGTCACCGCCGACCCCGGCGCCCTGTTCGACCCGGCCCCGGCCGTGCTGCCCGTCGAGCAGGGACAGCGCGTCACGATCGAGGCCGAGCACACCGCGACCACCGCCACCACCCTGACCCAAGGGACGACGATCAAGGTCGACTCGCACGCCTACGTGCACAAGTGCCTGTGGGGGTGGGGCACCACCCAGTGCGCCGACAAGGGGGCGGACAACTCGTACCAGACCGAGGGGCGGGTGCTCGCCGACGACACCGGCACGGCCGGGCACCCGGGGACGCCCGTCACGTACAAGGTGTTCGCGCCACGCGGCGGGCAGTACACGATCGCGTACCGGGCCCGCATGCGCGGCGCGGCCACCGGCCGCATCCACGTCAAGGCCGGCTCCACCACCTACCCGGCCACCACTCTTGCCGAGGGCGGCTGGGGAGTGACGACCGGCCCTGCGCTGACGCTGGCGCCCGGCGAGAACACCCTGACCATCTCCGCGCCGGCGGGGGAGGCGGGCTGGTACCTCAACTGGTTCACCCTCACGCGCACGTCACCGTAGGAGAGCGGCGCGGTGACCTGCGCGGGTCACCGCGGGAGGCCGGCGCGGTGACATGCGCGTGCCACTGCGGGAGGCCGGCGTGGTGACCTGCGCGGGTCACCGTGGGAGGCCGGCGCGGTGGCGGCTCGGGGACACGCCGCGCACCCGCTTGAACGCCACACTCAGCGCGAACGCGTTGGCGTAGCGGACATGCCGGGCGACCGCCTCGATCGTGGTCTCCGGCGAGCGCAGCAGGTCGGCCGCCAGCGCGATCCGCCAGCCCGTCAGGTACGCCATGGGCGGCTCCCCGACCAGCGAGGCGAACCGCCGCGCGAACGCCGCCCGTGACGCGCCCACCTTCCCGGCCAGCGCGGCCACCGTCCACGGGCGGGCCGGATCGTCGTGGATCAGCCGCAGCGCCGGGCCGATCAGCGGATCGCTCTGCGCCCGATACCAGCCGGGCGCCCGCGCCTCAGGCCGGGCGAACCAGGCACGCAGGGTCGAGATCAGCGCCAGGTCCAGCAGCCGGTCGAGGAACACCCGCTGCCCCGGCCCCTCGCCGCTGAGCTCCTGGCCCAGCAGTTCCATGATCGGTTCCTGCGCGCCCGGCCGCGGCACGACGAGGATCGGCGGCAGTGCGTTCAGCAACCGGCCGCTCACGTCGCCGCTGACCTGGTAGGTGCCGCTGGCCACGATCGCCGACCCGTCGGGGGCCAGCCCGCTCGTCCGCGGCCCGAGCCGCAGCTCCTCGGTGACGTCCACGCCGTCCATGGTGGTCAGGCGGTTGCCCGCGTGGACGATCGTGTGCGGCTCGGTGGCCGGGTCGTCGCCGATCGTGTACGGGTCCGGGCCCTTGACGATGGCCACGTCGCCGGTGCGCATCAGCACCGGCTCGCCCCCGTCGGGCACGATCCAGGCGTGCCCGCGCAGCGCGGTCGCCAGCGTGAGCATGGCCCCGTCGGCGATGCGCAGCGCCCACGGCGGCTCCAGGACGGCCCGGCAGAACTCCGCACTGCGGGCACGGACACCATCGAGCAGGTCGGCCAGCGGGTCCACGCCCTCAGCCTAGACGCGCGGACAGGGAAGCGAGCGTCCCGAATATGGAGCCTCCCGCCCCGCGCGACTTCACTGGAGCCATCCCAACCGGACCGCAGGAGGAAGCACATGTACGCCATCACCGGAGCGACAGGACACGTCGGCGGCGCGGCGGCCAGGGAGCTCCTGGCCAGGGGCGAGCGGGTGCGGGCCGTCGTCCGCGACCCGGCCGCAGCCAAGACCTGGATCGACGCCGGGGCCGAGACGTCCGTCGCCGACCTCGGCGACAGGGCGGCCCTGGCGGAGGCGTTCCGCGGCTGCCGCGCCGCGTTCGTCATGCTCCCCACCGACCCGGCGGCCGACGACGCCGCACACCGCGCCCTGGTCGGCTCCATCGCCGGCGCGGTCCGTGACAGCGGCGTCCCGCACGTCGTGATGCTCTCGTCGCTCGGCGCCGAGCTGGCCGAGGGCACCGGTCCCGTCCGCTGGCTGCACCACCTGGAGAACGCGCTGCGCCAGACCGGCGTCCTGCTGACCGCCGTCCGCTCGGGACACTTCCAGGAGAAGGCCGAGGCCGTGCTCAACGCCGCACGCGGGGCCGGCGTCTACCCGGTCTTCGGCGACTCGGCCGACACGTCCGTCCCGATGATCGCGACGCGAGACGTCGGCAGGGTGGCGGCAGAAGCCCTCCTGACGCCGCCCGCCCGCAGCGAGGTCGTCGACCTGGACTCGCCGTCCTACACCGAGCGGCAGGTGGCCGGGGAACTGGCGGCCGTGCTGGGGCGGCCGCTTCAGGTGGTCACCGTCCCGCGGGAGCAGTGGATACCCAGCATGGTGGAGGCCGGTCTGCCGCCGCAGCTCGCGCGGGAGCTGGCCGAGATGTACGACGCCGTGGAGCGCGGGCTGCTGCGGCCCGCCGGGGATCGGCGGGTCGCCTGCCCTACGGGGATCGGCGAGACATTGCGCCGGCTCGTGTGACGCGGGGTGGCGACGTGTCGACGATCGTGATGACGGGGGGCACCTCGGGGTTCGGAGCCGTCGCCGCCGGGCGGCTGGCGCGGACGGGCGGCGTCCGGCTGATCCTGGGCAGCCGCCGCTCAGGCCCCTTCCGGTTGGCGGGCGCCGGGCCGGGCTCGGGCTCGGGCACCTTCCGGCCGGCGGGCGCCGGCTCGGGCTCGGGCACCTTCCGGCCGGCGGGCGCCGTCGAGCTGCTCCCGCTCGACCTCGCCCGGCTCACCTCGGTACGCGCCTTCGCCGCCTCCCTGCGCGAACTTCTCGGCGGCACCTCCGTGGACGCGCTGCTGCTCAACGCCGGGATGATCCTCCCCGACGTCACCGGCCGCACCACGGACGGCTTCGAGACGACGTTCGCCGTCAACCACCTCGCCCCCTACCTGCTCGCCCGCCTCCTCCTGCCCGTTCTCGAGGACAAGGCCGTGGTCGTGCTGACCACGAGCGGCACCCACGACCCCGCCACGGGCGCGAGCCTGACCCCGCCGCGTCACGCCGACGCGCGCCTGCTGGCCCACCCCGACCGCGATCCCGGTCTGGACCTCCGCCCGGCCAAGGCGGGAGAACACGCGTACACCGCCTCCAAGCTGTGCGCGGTGCTCACCGCGCGATCACTGGCGGCCGGCCGCGACGGCGGGGGGAGGCGGTTGTCCGTGGTCGCCTACGATCCGGGGCAGGTGTTCGGGACGGGCCTGGCCAAGGACCTGCGCCTCCCCCTGCGGGCGGCCTGGGCGGTGCTGGGCTCGCCGGTGCTGCGCCGGCCGCTGAGCAGGCTGAACCCGCATCTCAACAGCCGCACCGCCGTCGGGGACGCGCTGGCCGACCTGGCGCTCAAGCTCGCCGCGCCGCCGGACGGGCACGTCTACGCCGCGCTGCGGCACGCACGGCTCACGTGGCCGGATCCGTCGGAGGCGGCACGCGGTGCCGGGCAGGCGCGGGCGCTCTGGGACGACAGCGCCCGGCTCGTCGGCCTGCCGGAGTGAACGAAAAGCCGCCGATGATGAACAATCAGTTTCGCGAGATGTCGTTTTTGTTCTTTCACATAAAGAGCGGTCATGATTATCAGCACGACCGAAAATGCCTATATGGTGAGGTCCCGGCGCTCGGGCAGGCCTGATGGCTTGCCGTGAAATACGACAAATGCGACGTCGGGGAGAAATTGGTGAGTGTCGATAACCTCCGCGAGGAACAGGCGATTCGCCGGACCACCGATCACCTGGTTCAGGTTTTCGCGGACACCCACTCCGCCGAGCACGTCGAGCGGGTGATGCAGGCCGCATATCGCGGTTTCGACGGTTTTCCCGTCCGGGACTTCGTGCCCGTCCTGGCGGAGCGCCTGGCCCGCAGCGAGCTGAACGCCCCACCACAGGCGGACACGGCCGCCGAGGCCCCCGCCGAATCCCCGGCGGCCGAAACACCCTCGGCAGGTACGCCCTCGGCGGGAACGCCTCGCCGCAAGCTGCTGCTCCCCATCGGTGCCGGCGCCGCGGTCGCCGTGCTCGCCACCGTCCTCGTCGTCGTGAACCTCGGCCAGGAGGAGACCACCTCAGCCGCCCCCCTCACGACCGTCCGTGGCGTCATCGGCTCAGAGAAGCAGGCCTTCTTCGAGGACCCGCAGGTGGTCGAGGCCCTCGCCGCCCACGGCCTCAAGGTCGAGATCCAGACGGCGGGCTCCCGCCAGATCGCCACCTCCATGGACCTCACCGGCTACGACTTCGCCTTCCCCTCCAGCGCCCCCGCGGCCGAGTACATCCAGCGCAGCCGCAAGGTCAGCACCAAGTACACGCCGTTCTCCTCACCCATGGCGATCGCCACGTTCCAGCCGATCGCCGACCTGCTCACCAAGGCGAACGTCGTCAAGCAGACCCCGGTCCCCACGTTCGACGTCAGCCGCCACCTGGACCTGGTCACCTCGGGCCAGAAGTGGGACCAGCTCAAGGGCAACTCCACGTACCCGGTCGACAAGAACATCCTGATCTCCACCACGGACCCCCGCACCTCCAACTCCGCCGCCATGTACCTGGCCATCACCAGCTACGTCGCCAACGGCGGCAAGGTCGTGCACGGCGCCGCCGCGGAGAGGGCCGTGCTGCCCCTGCTGACACCGCTCTTCACCGGCCAGGGATACACCGACAACACCTCGGAGGGCCCGTTCGAGGAGTACCTGACGGTCGGCATGGGCCCATCGCCGCTGGTCTGGATCTACGAGGCGCAGTTCGTGGACGCCGCCGCGCGCGGGCAGCTCAAGCCGGGGATGGTGCTGCTGTACCCGTCGCCGACGGTGCTGTCGAAGCACACGCTGGTGCCGTTCGGCCCCTCGGGCGACCGCCTCGGCCGCCTGCTGAGCACCGACCTGCGACTGCAGCGGCTCGCCGCCGGGCACGGGTTCCGCTCGGGCGACGCAGGCCGCTTCGCCGAGGTGGCCGCGCAGCATGACGTACGCGTCGCGGCCGACCTCATCGACGTGGTCGACATCCCGTCCTACGACACCCTGGAGCACCTGCTCGACGGCGTCGCCAAGGCGTACGGCTAACCGGCGGGCACCGCGCCGGCCACCCACGCCCACGGCACGCCGGGTGCCAGGGCGAGCACCGGCAGCCCGGCTGTGACGGTGCACGTGCTGCCCAGCAGACTCGCCGAGACGTTCTATCGGGACGGGTATGACGGCCGCCCGCTCGTGCGCGCCGGTCGGGTGGTCGCGCTCTCCTGCCGCCTGGTCGCGCACGACGTCGTACGGGACCGTAGCCCCTGGTGGCGGCAGCTCCACGCCGCCGGGCCGCCAGCCCAGCAGCACCACGCCCCGTCCGACGGCGCGTCCAGGCGTACGGCCGTACCCACGACACCCAGCGCGACCGCCACCACAGCGGGAGCCCTGAACCCCCGCCGGACCGGCGCCGCCCCCGGCCACCAGGCGGACGTGCACCCATCGTCACCGAGGTCTCAGCAGGACGCCATCACTCCGGCGCCCACGGTTCCTGACCGGGTCGCGGATAGAGGCGGTGTCCTGCGTGTACGGCGATGTCCACGCATGTCGTACGGCGGCTGGACGCTTCCGGTTGCCGTCCTCTGGCCATGTGGCGGAGCGCCATGGGCGACTACTGGACGATCTCGGACAAAACCCCCTGGCTGGTCAACGTGCGGAGCCCTAACAAGGCCTTCAGGAAGGTCCGACGGACCAAGTCCCTCACGGAGGCACTAAATGCATATTCGCTCAAGGCGACGCATCACGTACGCCGCCCTGGCCGGCGTGCTGGCGCTCGGCGGAACGGGGCTCACCATAGGGGTCGCGACGGCACAGCTCGGGACCGACGACCCGGATCTGGCCATGGTGCAGGCGGCGGCGGCCAAGAAAAGCGCCGCGGCCGCGGCCCCCACCAGCAAGGCCGCCGACTCGGCGGCGGCGGACGCCGAATCCGAGGAGATCAGCGTCGCCGACGAGGCCGACGACCCCGCGGAGTCGGACGGCTCCTCCTCGGAGACCTCTTCCGACACCTCTTCGGACACGTCTTCGGAGACCGGCGAGGACGACACGACCACCGAGGCCGACGACGACTCCACCACCACGGAGTCCGACGACGACGCCGGCACCGACTCCGATGTGGAGCAGGCCGACGGCACCGAGGTGACCGACAAGACCGACACCGGCGAGACCGACACCGGTGAGACGGACACCGGCGACACCACGGAGACCGACGACACCGAGACGGCCGACGACACCGACACCGACACCGACGAGATCGAGGAGGGCACGGAGGAGACGGCGACCGGCGCCGAGGAGACCATGTCCGACCTCACCGAGGAGCAGGCCCGCTGCCCGTTCACCACGCTCTACAAGGGCAGCGTCAAGCAGATGCTGATCAAGCGTGAAGGCGTGCGGACGAAGGCCGAGACCGTCACGGTGAAGACCAAGAAGGGCAAGACCCGGACCAGCGTCACCATCGGGATCGGCTTCGACATGAACCGCGGCGACGCGCGGACCACCATTACCGGCATCCTGAAGGAGACCACGGCGCCGTCCGAGCTGGACGACGTCAAGTCCGGCAAGGCGTTCGACGACCTCAAGGCGGGGGCCAGCGAGCTGACCGAGGAGCAGGTGAACGCGCTCTTCGACGTCTCGTACGAGGAGGCCAAGGAACTGGTCACGCGCCGGGGCATCGAGAGCTTCGACAAGCTGCCCCGGTCCGTGCAGGCCGCGTTGGTCGACTTGGCGTTCGCCCGGCCGAGCAAGATCCGCGACATCGCCGACGAGGTGAACCTGGGCACCCAGGCGGCGCTGGCCAAGAAGCAGTCGCTGAGCAGCGCCAACTACGGGCCTGCCGCCAAGCGCCTGGAGGCCTTCGGTGACGCCGCCGCCGAGCGGGGGCAGTCGGCCGACAAGCTGCGGTTCGAGCTGGATGCCGCGATGCTGCGTAACAAGTGCTAGTGCTGTACTGCTGAAGTTTCACGGGGTCGTGCCCGGGTTTCCGTCGGAGCCCGGGCACGACCCTTTTCCACGCCCGCCCACCACGGCCTCGCTACGGTCCCGGGCACGAGGGCCACCACCTCGCGCCGTGCTGCCTCGCGCCGTGCTGCCTCGCGCCGTGCTGCCTCGCGCCGTGCTGCCTCGCGCCGTGCTGCCTCGCGCCGTGCGCGCCCCGCGCCGTGCTGCCTCGCGCCGTGCGCGCCCCGCGACCGCCACCGCCTCCCGCCTTGTGCGAAGCACCGCGCCCCGCGCCACCTCGCGCCGTGCGCGCCTCGTGACGACCACCGTCCTCGCGTGCCGAGCGCTGCCTTGCGCCGCGCCCCCCGCCCCGCCCTGCGCCGCCCCGCCCTGCGCCGCCCACCCCGCCCCGCGCCGCCGCGCCGCGCCGCCCCGCCTCGCCTCGCGCCCCCTCATGACGGACACCGCCTCCCACGAGCCGAGCGCCGCGCTGTGCCGAGCGCCTGGCGCCGAGCCTTGCCCTGCCGTTGCCCTGCCCGTGCCGAGCCCCGCCCCGCGAGGGCCGCAGCGCGAACCCCGCCCCGCGAGGGCCGCAGCGCGAACGCCGCAGCGCGACGGGCCGCAGCGCGTGGGCCGGCACCGCGCGAGGCCCCCGCACGACAGCCCACCACAGCAATTCGCCCGCCACCCCACCCCTCCAAACCCCGCCCCCCGTGCCGGCCCACCACCGAGAAGCCCCCCACGTCCAGCCCCCCGAACCCACCCCCCAGTGGACAGCCGCCCCCACAACCACCCCCCGATCCAGGCCAACCCCAAGCCCAGCCGTGACGCCCACACCCCCGCCTGGACATCGGTTTGCGGCGCTGGACAACGTCCTCACCTGGATGGTCATCGCCCAGCCCCGTAATCAGGAAGTCGCTGGAAAACATTCCGACGCGTTTCGGCACCCGGGGGAGCACGCCGCTCCCCGCCGATCGCGTCACCATGAGAGAGGAAACCAAGGTGAAAGCACCTTCGAAGCTTCGTCTTGCGGTGGCCGGCCTGGCGGTCGGCGGTGTGCTGGCCGGTAGCGGCCTCACCGCGGGAGCGGCACACGCGCAAGTGGACGACCCGTTCGGTTTCGGCGGCTCGTCCGGCGGCAGCTCGTTCGACTTCGGTCTGACCGCGCCCCAGCCCGGTAGCGGGAGCAGCGGCTCCAGCAGCTCCGGCGGGTTCGGCGACTTCCTGAAGGACCTCGGCAAGGACCTGGGCAAGCAACTCGGCCAGGAGGCACTGAACAAGCTGCTCAAGCGCGACAAGAACAACAACAACACCACCCAGACCCAGCCCCAGGTTCCGGCCGAGACCGGCACCGTCCCGTCCGAGGACCTGACCTTGCAGGGCCCGGCCACGACCACGTCGAGCAAGCGGGTTCCAGAGTCGGTCGAGAAGGTGCTGCGCGAGGCCGGGATCAGCCTCGTGGACTGGATCGTCAAGCGGCAGCCCGGCGACAGGCGCAGGGGTTTCGGCTCGTTCAAGGAGCCGGACCGCTTCTTCCGTCCGGAGCTGCAGCGGCAGTTCTGCCGGGTGCCCGGCAACGTCCGCCTGTTCGGCACGACGGTCCGCAGGGGCCGCTTCCAGCCGACGAACTTCATCGGCGGCGACAACCTGGGCCGCACGCTCGTCCTCGGCCGGAACTCGTTCCTGGCCCCGTCGGGCAACAAGCTGAAGAGGTTCAGCACGGTCAACTACGTGTTCGTCTCGAAGAGGGGCGCCGAGGTCCTCAGGCCGCAGCCCCGCGTCGCGAAGAACACGGTGCTGGAGGACCGCGACAGGTACCCGACGGACTTCCTGAAGAGGGGCGTCAAGTACACCGTGGTCGTCCGTTACATCAACACCTGTAACGAGCCGGTCGTGGACGTGATCGGCAAGGTCCGCCGGCGATAGCCGGAGGTTCCGGATCGTCGTGCGGGGCGGCCCCCAGCCAGGGGCCGCCCCGCAGTCGTGTGGATTTCGGACGGGCTCTGTCTGGTCAGTGTCAATTCCGGAACGGAAAGGATCAGTCCGCGGGGCGTGCGTCCGCGAATAGGAGGCCGAGAGCTTCAAATCGTCCAGGGGGCACGATGATCCAACACGACACCACCACCCGGGGAAGACGGGAACGGCCGGTTCCGCCCGGCCCGCTCCAGGAGTTCGCGCAGGGGCTACGCGACCTGCGGATGGCGGCGGGCAATCCGAGCTACCGGGCCATGGAGCGTAAGGCGGGATATTCGTCGTCGGCACTGTCCGCGGCCGCGTCGGGGGACCGGCTGCCGAGTCTGGCGGTCACGAAGGCGTACGTGGGGGCGTGCGGCGGTGACCAGGACGCGTGGGCCAGGAAGTGGAACGACCTGCGGGAGGAGCTGGACAACAAGCCCCACGACGGCGAGGCGCTCGCGCACCCGTCACCCGCGCGCCGCCCGCGGCGGGTACGGCTGAACCGCGGCGTGGTCAAGCTGTCCGCGCTTCTCGTCGCGATCGGCGTGACGGGGCTGGCCACGGCCGGAGCGCTGCGCGACGACCTGCTGTTCCGCGCCATCTCGACCACGGACGACAAGAAGGACGACGGCAAGACGGAGGCCAGGGACAACCGGCCCGCCTTCACGGCGGTCGCCGGGCCGAGCTGCCCGCGCGACACGACGCGCAGCGTGCGCATCGACGGCATGCCCGGCAGGGACGGCTGGAAGGACGCCGCCGCGTCCGGCTGGACCGGCGCGGGCTGCGGCGACAGCTTCCTGTTCTCCGAGCTGAAGCCGAAGAGCGGCGAGAACCCGCGCAACTCCTTCCAGTGGCGCTTCACCACGGGCCTGCGCGGCTCCCACGACTGCACGCTGACGGTGTACGTCCCGAAGTCGGAGCTGGCCGGGCAGCGCGTCTGGTACACGGTGAGCGACGGCTTCGACGAGGAGGCGCGCACGGTCGGGGAGTTCACCCTCGACCAGGGCGTGCGCCAGGGCCAGTGGGTGCCGGCGCCGGTTCCCCTGGTCGTCACCAGCGGCCTGGTGATCGTGCAGATCACCGACACGGGGCGCGGCAACACCACGGGAAACCAGGCCATGGCCGCCGGCCCGGTCCGGCTTTCCTGCCCATGACCTCACCACTGACCTCACCACTGACCTCACCACGGGCCGACACGATCGCTGGGGGGCACGATGACGAACAAGGAAAGGCTTCGTGAGTTACCGCGCAGACCTCGGGGACGGCACGCGCGTCCGGCGGCGCCCGACCCGCTGAAGGAGTTCGCCCGCGGGCTGCGCGACCTGCGGGCGGCGGCGGGTGAGCCGAGCCGCCGCGCGATGAGACGCAGGACGGGAGTCCCGGCGGCCGAGCTGGCGGCGGCGGTGTCGGGGGAGGAGCTGCCGAGCCTGACGGTCACGCTCGCGTACGTGGCCGCGTGCGGCGGCGACCGCAACGAGTGGACCAGGAAGTGGCACGTGGTGGACGCCATGCTGCGGGTGCGCCACAGCGACCGCGTCTACGAGACGGTGGAGTTCCCGCGCATGGGGCCGCCTCCGGAGCCGCCCGTGGCCGAGCGGCGGCGCACGTCCATCAAGACGTGGGTGATCCTCGGGGTGCTCGCGCAGATCGCGGTGCCCGCGGCGCTGGTGATCTACCAGAACCAGGTGCCGATGGCCGTCTCCGTCGCGGGCCGCCAGGACGCGTTCACCACCACCTCGCTGCGGCCGGCCGGCCCGTCGCCGCGGACCACGGCGACGGGCGCCGCCCGCCCGGCCTTCGTGGCGGTCGCGGGCCCCGGCTGCCCGCGCGACGCCAGGCGCAGCGTGCGCATCGAGGGCGTGCCGGGCCGGGACGGCTGGAAGGACGCCAGCGCTCCCGGCTGGACGGGCGCGGGCTGCGGCGACGGCTTCCTGTTCTCGGCGCTGACGTACGACCCGGGCCAGGCCGTCCCGCGCAGCAACAGCTTCCAGTGGCGTTTCACGACCGGGCTGGACGGGCGCCACCAGTGCCAGGTGAAGGTGTACGTCCCGAAGACCGGCTTCGCGGGCCAGCGGGTCTGGTACACCGTCACCGACGGCTTCGACCAGGACGCCCGCACGGTCGCGGAGTTCACCCTCGACCAGCGCATGCGCCAGGGCACCTGGGCTCCGGGCCCCGCTCCCGTCACGATCACCAGCGGGCTGGTGATGGTCCGGATCACCGACACCGGCAGGGGCAACGCGACGGGCGACCAGGCCATGGTGGCCGGGCCGGTGCGCCTGTCCTGCGCCTGACAGAGGTCATGAGGAGGCCGCGGCGAGCCCGCCGCGGCCCCCCTTCCAGGCCTGATGCGTTCTCACCCGCCGTTGAGGGGTATCAGAGGCGAGAGGTGACCATCGGGGGGAGGTCACGATGGAAGGGGCCGGGGACGGCTCGCGCTGCGGCCTGGCGTTCGAGGTGCTCGATCCTGCGCCGGTGGGGGTGGCTGTCACCAGCGGCCCCGAGCACCGCCTGCTCTACACCAACGCCATGTACCGGGCACAGTTCGGCGAGAGACCCATGGGGCTCCCGCTGGAGAAGGCCTTTGCCGAATTCGTCCAGAAACGTTACGGAACGCTGTTCGACCAGGTGTACGAGACGGGCGAGCCCGTCGTCCTCAACGCCGCTCCGGCGAGCATGGCGGACGAGGGGGAGGAGCGCTTCTTC
The DNA here is from genome assembly GCF_008086045.1 of Nonomuraea sp. PA05. Classification (GTDB taxonomy): domain Bacteria; phylum Actinomycetota; class Actinomycetes; order Streptosporangiales; family Streptosporangiaceae; genus Nonomuraea; species Nonomuraea monospora. The sequence continues at coordinate 600,386 of NZ_VSEY01000001.1, forward strand.
ACCTCCAGCCTGTCGCGCGTGTCGCTGGAGGGCGGCGCGCACGGCGTGCTCGTGGTGACGACGGAGGTCACCGAGCAGATCAACGCCACGCAGGAGTTCCGGGCGATCGCCGACGAGCGCAGCCGCATCCTGCGGCGCTACGAGAGCCTGATGCGCGTCAGCGCGGAGATCATCTGGGTGGCGGGCGCCGAGGGCGAGGCCATCGAGCCGAGCCCTAGCTGGCAGCGGGTGACCGGGCAGCCGTGGGAGGAGTTCAAGGGCCAGGGCTGGCAGCGGATGCTGCATCCGGACGACCGCGAGCCGACGCTCCGGGCCTGGTGGCAGGCGGTCCACGGCGGCGCGGACGTCTGGGAGCAGGTCTACCGGCTGCGCACCGCCGACGGATGCTACCGGCACTTCCGGGCGCAGGCCGTGCCGATCCGCGAGAACGGCCGGGTCCTCGAGTGGGTGGGCACCTGCAGCGACATCGAGCAGCAGTGGCGCGACCGGCGGCGCCAGCAGGTGCTGGACCGCGCGACCGCCGCCACGGCCGACCTGACGAGCCTGCCCGAGATGCTCGGCGCGCTGGCGGACGTGATCGTCCCCGAGCTGGCCGACGGGTGCGGCGTGCACCTCATCACCGACCTGACCAGCATCAGGCAGGGCGGCGTGCCGTTCGTGGTCGAACGCCTGGCCACCTCCGCCCGCAGCGGCCTGAGCCGGCTGCCCGCCTACAGCGAGGAGCACCTGCCCGCCGACAACACGCTGGTCAGAGCCGTCCAGGAGCGCCGCCCGCTGCTGAAGATCTTCCCGAAGGGCGCGCCGCCGCCCAACCTCGCGCCCGCCGACTTCCAGTCGTGGCTGACGGCCAGCGAGGCCAACAGCCTGCTCACGCTGCCTGTCGTGGTGGACGGGGCCGTCCCCGCCGTCGTCAGCGCCGTGACCTGCGAGGACCGGGCGCCGATCGGCTGGGACGACATCGAGCTGCTCGACGAGATCTTCGACCACGCGCATGACGCGCTGAGCAACGCCATCCGCTTCCAGCGCGCGCAACAGGTGGCCCTGGCCCTGCAGCACAGCCTGCTCGCCGAGCCGCCCACCCTGCCCGACCTGGAGATCACGGCCCGCTACCAGGCGAGCCCGACAGCGGCGGAGGTCGGCGGCGACTGGTACGACTCCTTCGTCCTGCCCGACGGCGTCACCGTGGTCGCCATCGGCGACGTCGCAGGCCACGACCTCGGCGCCGCGGTCGCCATGAGCCAGCTCCGCAACATGCTGCGCGCCCTGGCCATGGACCGCTGCGAACCGCCCGGCGAGATCCTCACCCGGCTCAACCTCGCGATGGAGTCCCTGTCGGACGACGTGACGGCCACCGCCGCGCTCGCCCGCGTGGAACGGGTCGAGGGCGGCCACCAGCTCCACTACGCCGTCGCCGGCCACCCGCCGCCGCTCCTGGTCACCGCCAAGGGGGAGAGCTACTTCCTGGACGGCGGCGCCAGCCCCCTGCTGGGCTTCCGGCACGAGCAGCCGTGCTCGTCGGAGGTGATGCCGTTGCCGCCACGCAGCACGTTACTGCTATACACGGACGGTCTCGTCGAGCGGTCGGGCGAGCATCTGGACCGGGGGCTGGAGCGGCTGCGCCGGCTCGCGGGGTCGCTGGCGGACGAGCCGATCGACGCGTTCTGCGACAATCTGCTCAGCGGGCTGCCCACCAGCGGGCAGGACGACATCGCCGTCATCGCGCTGCGGCTCCCGGCCGAGCCGTAACCGCCGCCCGGCGGCCCGTCCGGCAGGCGCTTGAGTGCAGGGGATGGACGTGATGGACGAAGTGACGGCCTGGCTGGCAGGGCGGGCCGTGCCGCTGGCGGACCTCGCCCCGCTCAGGACCGCGCTCCAGGACGCCCGCGTGGTCGGCCTGGGCGAGGCCACGCACGGCAGCGCCGAGTTCTTCCTGCTCCGCGGGCGCCTGACCGAGCTCCTCATCGAGGAGCTCGGCTTTACCACGCTCGCCATCGAGGCCAGCGCCGCCGCCGCGCGAGCCGTGGACGCCTACACCGCCGGCGGGCCGGGCAACCCCCGCGAGGTCCTGGCCGGGCTGCGCTTCTGGACGCTGCACACCGCGGAGATGCTGACCGTCCTCGAACGGCTGCGCGACCACAACCGCACCGCCGCCCGGCCCGTCCGCTTCGTCGGGATAGACCCGCAACACCCGCAGTCCGCCCTTCAAGCCCTGCGCGCCTGCCTGGGCGAGCCCGCCGCGCCCCTGCTCGACCCGCTCGGCGACCTCGGCCGCGACGGCTTCATGCGGCCACTGGACCGGCAGGCCGAGGCGGACGCGCGGCGCCTGGAGGAGCACGTGGCCGCGCACGGGCCGGACGAGGCCCGCGAGCACGCCAGGATCGTCCGGCAGTTCGCCGACGTGGCGAGCAGGCCGCGCGTCCACACCGATCCGGAGCGCACCCTCGCCGCCGCCCGCGACCGCTACATGGCCGAGAACGTCGCCAGGCTCCTGACCGTGCCCGAGGACAAGGTGGTCGTGTGGGCGCACAACAGCCACATCGCGCGGAGCGCCCGCGGTGTTCCGCCGATGGGGGCGCACCTGGCGAGGGAGTTCGGTGAGGCGTACTACGCGCTCGCGGTGCTGTTCGGTCACGGCGAGTTCCGCGCCCACCGGCGGCGCTTCGGCCGGCTGGTGCGCAAGCCCCCGGCCCTCTTCCGCGTCCCGGCGGGCGGCGCGCCGGGCGACGTGGCGGGCGACGTGGCGGCGCGGCTGGCCGCCGCCCACCCCGGCGACTACGTGGTGGACCTGCGCGGCGGCGACCGCCCGGAGCCCGTGGCCGCCTGGCTGGCGGACACCAACCAGGTGCGCGGCTTCGGCGGGATGGCGCGCCGGGTGCGCGCCAGGTCCGCCTTCAGCGACACGGTCCTGGCGGACGAGTTCGACGGCCTCGCCTTCCTGCGGCAGGTCAGCGCGTCCACACCGTTATGACCCCGCCAGGACGCCTGGATAGGATGCGGCCATGAGCACCGACCGGCCAGGAGACGCCCCCGGCGGCGACAACCTCGGCTGGACGCTCGGCGTGCTGCTGCGCGCCTACCACGGCACGGTCGTCACCGTGATCGGCGATCTGCCGCACGGCCCGCGCGGCTACCAGACGCTCGCCGCCGTGGTCGGCGGCGAGCACCCCACGCAGCTCGCCCTGGCCGCCCACCTGGGCATCGACCGCACCGTGCTGACGTACCTCCTCGACGACCTGGTCCAGGCGGGGCTGGTCGAGCGGCGGCTCAACCCGGCCGATCGGCGGCAGCGCAGGATCGTGGCGACGGCGGGCGGCGAGAGCACGTTCAAGGAGCTGGAGCGGCGGGTGCGCGAGGCCGAGGACGGCCTGCTCGGCGCGCTCGACCCGGCCGAGCGCGACACCTTCAGGAAGCTTCTGCGGCGGGTGGCCTGCGACGTGCGCGACGTGGACGCCGCCGCCGACCCGTGCACGGTGGCCGAGGAGCTGCTCTCGGACGGGCGCTGAGTCTCCCGCTAGTTCCTTGCACACGCGTGGAATGCCCATGCGCAATTTGCTGTTGTGCAACTCGTCTGGCGCAGAGATAGTCTGCTCCACAACACATCTGCCTCGCTCGGGCGGAGGAGGAACACACAGCCATGCCTGACTACGGGCACGACCTGACGTTCGGGTCGTTCATCACGCCGGCCAACGCCACGCCGCAAGAGGTCGTCGCGCTGGCGCAGGAGTCGGAGGCCGCCGGGCTCGACCTGGTCACCTTCCAGGACCATCCCTACCAGGCCGCCTTCCTCGACACCTGGACGCTGCTGTCGTACGTCGCCGCGCGCACCGAACGCGTCCACCTGTCGGGCAACGTCATCAACCTCCCGCTCCGCCCGCCGGCCGTGCTCGCCAGAGCCGCCGCCAGCCTCGACCTGCTCAGCGGCGGCCGGTTCGAGCTGGGCCTCGGAGCAGGCGGCTTCTGGGATGCCATCGAAGCCATGGGCGGCCGGCGGCTGACCCCCGGCCAGGCCGTGGACGCGCTCAGCGAGGCCATCGACGTCATCCGCGGCGTCTGGGACGCGGGCAACCGCGAACGTTTCCGCCTGGACGGCGCCTACTACCAGGTGGACGGCGCCAAGCGCGGCCCGGCCCCGGCGCACGACATCGGGATCTGGCTGGGCGCCTACAAGCCCAGGATGCTCCGGCTGACCGGCGCCAAGGCCGACGGCTGGCTGCCGTCGCTGCCGTACATGCGCAGCCTCGACCAGCTCGCCGAGGCCAACGCCATCATCGACGACGCCGCCGCCGGGGCCGGGCGCGCGCCCGCCGCCGTCCGCCGCCTGCTCAACCTCACCGGACGCTTCGGCCCGCCCAGCGACCGGCTGCTGTCGGGGCCGCCCGAGCAGTGGGCCGAGCAGCTCGCGGTGCTGACCCTGGAGTACGGCTTCTCCGGATTCATCCTCATGGCCGACGACGCGGCCACCATCCGGACGTTCGGCGAGCAGGTCGCGCCGGGCGTGCGGGAGCTCGTGGCGCGGGAGCGGTGATCGTGGATCACGGACATGCGCTGCGGTTCGGGGTGCTGCTCGGTGCGGGCGGTGACGTGGTGGAGCGGGCTCGGCTGAGTGAGGAGCTCGGCTACGACGTGGTGTCCTTCCGGGACGAGGGTGCCGAGCTGGATGTGTGGACGTTGCTGAGCTGGGTGGCGGCTCGCACCAGCCGGATCCGGCTGCTGGCCGGGCCTGTTGCCGAGCTGGGCAACCCGGCGGTGCTCGCTCGTGCGGCGGCCAGCCTTGATCTGCTGTCGGGCGGGCGGGTCGAGCTGGCTCTGGACGGTTCGGGCGGAGGCACGTCCGGCGCGCCGGGCGAGGCGATCGGCGTCGGCCCGCGCGGGGAGGCGGTCGACGTCGGCCCGCGCGGGGAGGCGGTCGGCGTCGGCCCGCGTGGGGAGGCGGTCGGCGTCGGCCCGCGTGGGGAGGCGGTCGGCGTTGGCGCGCTGGGCGAGGCGATCGACGTCATCCGCGGCATCTGGGCGGCGAACGTGCGTGCCCCTCTGCACTTCGACGGGCGGCACCACCGCGTGTCCGGCGCCGAACGGGGGCCGGCGCCGGCGCACGACATCCCGCTCTGGCTCGCCGCCGGCGCCGGCCCGGACGCCCTGCGGCTCGCCGCGGCCAAGGCCGACGGCTGGCTGCTCACCGCGCCAGGCGTCGAGCCGGCGGCGACCGGCGCGCTGATCGCCGAGGAGGCCGTGGCGGCAGGACGCGACCCGCGCGAACTGCGCCGCCTCGCGATCGTCACCGGCCGCTTCCAGCCCACCCCCGGCATCACCCCAGGAGGGGGCCATGAAGCGTTCCTCGCAGGCCCGCCCGGCCGATGGGTGGCCGACCTCCTCCCCCTGATCGACGACGGCGCCGTCACCACCCTCCTCCTCGCCACCGACGACGAGGACACCCTGCGCCGCTTCGCCACCGAGGTGGCCCCCGCCCTCCGCGCCGCCACCACCACCGGACAGCATCCCGGCCACCGCCCCGCCCGCAGCGTCTTCGCCCGCCGCCACCGCCGCGAGGGCATCGACTACGACGCCATCCCCCCGGCCCTCACCGAACAGGCCGTCGAACCGGGAGACGCCGCCTTCGCCCGCGTCCGCTCCACGTACCTGCGCGGCGGTTCCCCGGGCCTGGTCCTGCGCCCGGGCACGCCCGACGAGGTGAGCCAGGCCGTGCGCTACGCCCGTACCCAGCCGGTGAAGCTCTCCATCCGCAGCGGCGGGCACGGCATCAGCGGCCGCTCCACCAGCAACGGCGGCATCGTCATCGACGTGTCCCGCCTCAACGCCATCGAGGTGGTCGACAAGGCCACCCGCCGCGTCCGCGTCGGACCCGGCGCGCGCTGGGGTGAGGTGGCCGCCGCGCTGGCCCCGCACGGCTGGGCGCTCACCTCCGGCGACTACGGCGGCGTGGGCGTCGGCGGGCTGGCCACGGCGGGCGGCATCGGCTGGTTCGTCCGCGAGCACGGCCTGACCATCGACCACCTGCGCGCCGTGGACCTGGTGCTGGCCGACGGCAGCCAGGTGCACGCGGACGACGAGGAGAACGCCGGCCTGTTCTGGGCCGTGCGCGGGGCGGGGGCGAACCTCGGCATCGTGACCGCGTTCGAGTTCGAGGCACACGAGGGCGGGGACGTGGGGTTCGCCCAGCTCGTCGTGGACGCCACCGACACGGCGGGCTTCCTGCGGCGCTGGGGAGCCGCGATGGAGGCGGCCCCGCGCGACCTCACCAGCTCGCTCATCATCGGCCAGGCCCGGCCCGGGCAGCCGCTCATCGCGCAGATCATGGCGGTCGTGCACTCCGGCGACGCAGAGACGATCATCAACCGGCTGCAGCCGATCGCCGCCGCCGCTCCGCTGCTGGACCACTCGATCCAGGTGCTGCCGTACGAGGCGATCATGCAGGTGCCGCACGGCCCGCACGACGCGCAGGGCGAGCCGGTCACCAGGGCGGCCCTCGCCGACCACCTCACCCCCGAGCTGGCCGCCGCGGCCGCGCGGCTGGTCGCGAGCGGGCGCACGTACTTCTTCCAGGTGCGTTCCGCGGGCGGCGCCGCCTCCGACGTCGCCCCGGACGCGACCGCGTACGCGGGCCGGTCGGCGAACTTCTCGCTCGTGGCGTTCGGGCCGGGCCGCCGTGCCCTCGACGAGCTGTGGGACGGCATGCTGCACCACTTCTCCGGCCAGTACATCAACTTCGAGACCGACCTGCGGCCGGAACGCGTCCTGGAGGCCTACCCGGAGCCGACGCTGCGGCGGCTGCGCGCGCTCAAGCGGCGCTACGACCCGGCCAACGTCTTCCGCGACAACTTCAACATCACCCCGTCGGACCCCTGACGGGGGCTCACGCCAGATCCCACAACAGGCGGTAGTACGCGATGCGCTCCTCGTCCGGCTCGATCCCGTAACCCTCGTAGACGTGGCCGTCGTAGCCGGGGCCGTAGTCGTACACGGTGCTCCAGGCGGCCACCGCCAGATCCGCCCACCGGTCGGCGAGGCCGAGCGAGCCGAGATCGACGTGCGCGGCGAACGCGCCGTCGTCGTGCAGCAACGTGTTCGGGACGCACGCGTCGCCGTGGCAGACGACCAGCCGGTCGATCGGCGGCGGGGCACCGATCCTGGCGCGGGCCTCGTCCGGACGCAGACGCCGATGCTCGGGCGCCCACTCGGCGGGCCCCTCGCCCTCGGCGATGCGCTCGTCGGCGCGGCGCAGCCGCCGCGCCACCCCCCAGTCGAACGGGCACCCCTCCACGGGCAGGGCGTCGTGCAGCAGCCGCAGCCCCCGCCCGATCGCCGTCGCCGCGACGGCCGGCTCGGCCACCCACCGCGCGTCCATCGCCGACGTCCCGGGCACGGCCGCCGTCACCAGCCATTCACCGCCGGCGTCCTTGCCGTGGCCGAGCACGCGCGGCACGGTCGCCCACCGGCTCGCCCACGTCAGCCGCTCGGCCTCGCCCGCCAGGTCGATCTCCGGGGTGCCCGCCGCCACCCACTTGGCGTAGCGGGTGCCGCCGCGCGGGTCGTCCAGGCGGAACGTCAGGCCGCCCAGTTCGTTGCGCCACACGGGGGTGACGGCGCCGGCGTCGCGCGCCAGCGCGGCGATCGCGTCGGGGACGGGCACGGGGCCGGTCGGGACCTCGGAGTTCACGCTCACAGGGACCTGATCCTTCCAGCCGCGTCGCCACCCCGGCAACGGCTTTTCCACCCACCCCGCGGCTCCCGCGCACCTTCAGCACCTTCGCCATACGCTGGATCACAAACCCCCCGCGGCCCCTGGGAGAGGCGATGAGCACGGGCGTGCGAGCGAAGGCGGCGGCCGTTCTGCTCTTCCTCCTGACCCTCCCGGCCGGCCTGCTGGCGGGCCTCACCGCGCTGTGGGCCACCGCCACGGCGACCGGCGACCGGTGGGCCGCCGTCGTCGTCGCCGCACTGGCCATGGCCGCCGTCGTGTGGTGGATGTGCCGGTCGGCGCTGCGGCGCCTGGCGGCCGGACGGGCACAGCGCTGGGTGCCGATCGCGGTCGCCGCCCTGGAACTGGCGATCGCGGCCGTCCCCCTGGCGGGCCTGCTGTTCGGCGGCCCGCCACCCCGCCCGATCGCCACCGACCCCGCCACCCGCTACTGGAACCTGCCGACCGGCTCGCGTATCGCCTACACCCACACCCCCGCCCAGGGCGAACGCCGCCGGCCCACCCCGGTGCTGCTCCTGCACGGCGGCCCCGGCGCACCGCCCGCCGAGCCGTCACCGCTGGCTCCCGCCCTCGCCGCCCAGGGGTTCGACGTGTACGCCTACCACCAGGTGGGCGCGGGCCTGTCCAGCCGCCTCCCCGACGTCACCGGCTACACCGTGCGACGGCACGTGGCCGACCTGGACGCCATCCGGGCCGCGATCGGCGCCGGCCGCGTCGTGCTGGCCGGCACCTCGTGGGGCGCCCAGCTCACCGCCGCCTACCTGGCCGCGCACCCCGGCCGGGTGGCCGGCGCGGTCGTCGCCTCGCCAGGGACGATCTGGCCCGCCGCCTACACGGACGACCAGAAGATGACGGACGGCGGGCTGCGCGACCAGAACCAGGCGGTGTGGGACCGTCCCCGCTTCCTGCTGGCGCACCTGCTCATGCAGGTGGCGGGGCCCGGCACCGCTCAGGCGCTGCTGCCGGACGAGGCGATGGACGGCGAGTTCGACGCCCTCATCGGCTCGTTCGACATGCGGGCCGGGTGCCAGGGGCAGCCGTTGCGGACGCCGATGTCGGGGGCCGGGTTCTGGGCCAACGCCATGACGGCCCGCGACGCCGGTCAGGCCACCGACCCACGGCCCGCGCTGCGTCAGGTCGCCGTGCCCGTGCTGGTGCTGCGCGGCACGTGCGACTACCTGGCGGCCGAGGTGGCCCGCGAGTACGCCGAGGTGCTGCCGAACGCCGTCTTCCGCGCGATCGACGGGGCCGGCCACGACATCGCCCACGACCGGCCCGCCGAGTACCAGGAGCTGGTCACCGAGTTCCTGCGCGGCCAGGAGTGAGCGCGGCTCGATCAGAACCCGGCCGCTCGCCTCAGACCCGGCGCAGCATCAGCGTGACGAAGCCCAGGACACCCCGATAACCGCCGAGCCACAGCTCACGATGCTCACGGGCGGCCGACAGCGCGCTCTCACCCTCCTCACCAGGGTGGTCGAGCGCCCAGCGGGTCAGCGTGCCGGTCCACGACCACTCGTACTCGTCCCACTCCTCCACCGTGCTGGCGTGCGCGTAGACGGTGGCGTACCCGGCGTCCTCCGCCCGCGCCACCGTCCCGGCCAGGTCGGCGTACTCGTCGGGCTCGGCGCCGAACCGGGCGAGCAGGCCGGGGGACGGCGGGCGCTCCCAGAAGCCCTCGCCGACCAGGGCGAGCCCGGAGGAGGGCCGCAGGTGATCGCGGACGGCGTCCAGGGTCGGCGCCAGACCGCCGAAAGCGTGGGTGGCGCCGACGCACAGCACCAGGTCGTACGGTTCTTCGGCGGTGAAGTCCGTGGCGGGGGCGCGGTGCAGGCGGAGCCGGTCGGCCACCCCGCGGCGTTCGGCCTCCTCCTTGGCCCTGGCGAAGCCGGAGTCGGAGATGTCCACGCCGTCGGCCGTCGCGTCCGGATAGAGGGACAGAGCTCTGACCAGCCACGCCGCCTCGCCGCAGCCCAGGTCGAGGATGCGGGCCCGCGCGGGTGGTTTCGCCCGGACGAGCAGGCGTTCCAGGTTGTCCTCGCTGATCGGGGCGGCGATGGGGTGGTCGGCGTGGGCGAGGTGACTGATCAGATCACGTTCCATCCGGCGAAGGATGCCGCATCCGAGGCGCGAGCGGCAAAGCCGGGGCGCGGATGCGGCCACCTGACACATCCGGAAATGTCAGCCGATGCCGTCACACTCTCCCCACGGGATCCGTCATATCCGTGCCCCGGACAACCCGGGAACGACCATGACATGGGGGACTGAGGACAACATGACGAACACGGAACTGCGCACGGCGGTACGCGGCCAGGTGCTGCTCCCCGGCGACGACGGCTTCGAGCAGGCGGCCAAGCCCTGGAACCTGTCCGTGCACCAGCCGGTGGCCGCCGTCGTGGAGGCCGAGGACACCGCCGACGTGGCGTCCCTGGTCCGGTACGCGGCAAGAACCGGCCTGACGGTGACCGCCCAGCCCGGCGGCCACGGCGCCACCGGCGGCACCGACGGCGTGATCCTGCTGCGCACCGGGCGGCTCGGCGGCGTCCAGGTGCGTCCCGGCGAGCGGGTGGCCAGGGTGGGCGCAGGCGTCAAGTGGGGCGAGGTGCTGGCCGGGACGGGCCCGCACGGCCTGACCGGCCTCGCGGGCAGCAGCCCCGTCGTGAGCGTGACCGGTTACACGCTGGGCGGCGGTCTGAGCTGGTTCGGCCGCCGGTACGGCTTCGCGGCCGACAGCGTGCGCTCGTTCGACGTGGTGCTGGCCGACGGCGAGCCCGCCACGGTCACCGCGAGCTCCGACCCCGACCTGTTCTGGGCGCTGCGCGGCGGCGGCGGCGACTTCGCGCTGGTCACCGCGATCGAGTTCGACCTGCACCCGGCGCCCGCCCTGTACGGGGGCCGCGTCATCTGGCCGGGGCACCGTACCCGCGAGGTGTTCGAGGCCTTCAGGGAGATCACCGCCGAGGCGCCGGACGAGCTGTCGGTGTGGTTCAACAGGTTCCAGTTCCCGCAGGGGCCGCCCATGGTGGCCGTGGACGTCGCGTTCCTCGGCGAGGAGGGCGACGGCCGGACGCTGCTCGCCCGCCTGGACAAGATCGACGACGTGATCGCCGACCAGCGGGGCCCGGTGCCGGTGGCGAGCCTCGGCGACATCACCGACGAGCCGACCGACCCCGCGCCCGGCCGTACCCGCGCCGAGCTGCTCACCGGGCTGGACGACACGGCGGCCGAGGTGCTGCTGGACACCCCGCTGGAGCCGGTGCTCGCCGTGCAGCTCAGGCACCTGGGCGGGGCGCTGGCCGCCACCCGCCCTGACGCGGGGCCGAGCGGGCCCCTTTCTGAGCCGTACCTGCTCTACACGCTCGGCCTGGCGCTCAACCCCGAGCTGTCCGCGGCCGTGGGGGAGCGGCAGGAGCGCTTCGTCGGGGAGCTGGGGTCGCTGGTCAGCGGGCGCAAGCCGTACACGATGCTGGGGCGCGGCGACCGTGCGGCGGCGGCCTTCACCGAGGGGGACCTGGCGCGGCTGCGGGACATCAAGCGGGCCCGCGACCCGCGCGGCGTCCTGCGCGCCAACTTCCCCGTCCTGGCCTAGCCCGGAGCGGGGCCGCGGGGCGGGACCCTGGGGCGGACCCTGCCCCACAGCCTGCCCCACGGCCCCGGCCCGTTCAGCCGCCGAACGTCACGACGAGCCGGCCGTCCGAGGCGAACGACCACCGCGGCGTGCCGGAGTAGGACGAGCAGCGGGAGCCGTTCGAGCCGGTCCAGAACTGGTTGGAGCTGTCGGAACTACCGACGATCTTGTCGTTGGTGCCGCTGCCGCTGCGGCACGAGGTGTTGTTCCTGAACACCGACGTCCCCCCGTCGAAGGAGAAGTTGCGCTCGGCGTTGTCGATGCTGACGTTGTCCGCGATCGACATCGTGCCCAGGTTGCGGTTGTAGGTGAAGCCGTGCTTGCCGTTGTTGTAGGCGATGTTGCGGCGGATGACGTGGTTGACGCCGATGTCCTCGCCGCCGAGCTTGTAGCCGTTGCGGTCGCCGTTGCCGGCCTGGCTGCCGTCGCTGAGCGTGCCGTTGTCGTACGACAGGGAGTCCTCGATGGTCACCGGGCCGATGGGGCCGGTGTCGGTCTTGGTGTAGAGGTCCCAGCCGTCGTCGATGTTGTTGCGGGCCACGGCGTAGCGGAAGACGTTGCCGGAGCCGACCGTGAGCTTGGCGGCGAAGCCGTCGGCGTCCTCACCGTCGGAGTCGGCGTTGTCGTGCGACAGCGCGCTGAGGATCAGGTTGCCGGCGGGCCACTGGGAGTTCGGGGTGTCGGAGGCGATGCGGGAGAGCTGCAGGCCGGTGTCGCGGTTGTAGCGCGTCACGGTGCGCTCCAGGATGTTGCCGCTGCCGCCGACGAAGATGCCGTTGTCACCGGCCCGCTCGACGACCACGCCGTAGACGTGCCAGTACGAGCCGTTCACGGCCAGGCCGCGGTTGGCCGGGTCCTCGCTCTGCGCCGAGAAGTTCAGCACCGGCGTCTCGCCCGGGTAGGCCGACAGCTTCTTGCGTGCGCTGGAGGTGCCGTTGTTGCCGGGCGCGATGGTGACCGTCTGCGCGTAGTTGTAGGTGCCGCCGCGCAGGTAGATCGTGCCGCCGGCGGCGATGCGGGTGATGGCGGAGGTGAGAGTGGTCGGGTTCGCCTGCGTCCCGGCGGCGCCGTCCGTGCCGCCCGGGGCGACGTACAGGGTGCCGCTGGACGGCGGCGGCGTCACGGTCGGGGTGACGGTGGGCGTCACGGTGGGCGTCACGGTGGGGGTGGGGCTCGTGGTGGGGCCGCTCCCGGCGGGCCGCAGCGTCCACTGCTTGGTGGCGACCGAGTCGCAGGAGTTCTGCTGCAGGACGGCGCCCGCCGCCGTCGAGTTGTCCTTGACGTTGAGGCACTTGCCGCCGTTGCCGTTGACCACCCGGTACGCCGATCCGGACGCGGTGAGCTGCCATGTCTGCGACGCCGCCCCTGTGCAGGACTCCTGCTGGACGGCCTTGCCCGCGCTCGTCGAGGCGTCGCGCACGCCGGCGCACTTGCCGCTGTGCTCGGCCTTGATCGTGTAGGTGCTCCCGGAGGCGGTGAGCGTGAAGACCTGCCCGGCGCCGTCGGTGCACGCGCTCTGCACGAGCTGCACGCCGTCGCCGGTGCTCTGGTTCGGTACGGCCGCGCACAGCCCGCTGCCCGCGTTCACCAGGGTGTACGAGCCGCTGGACGGGGCCGCCGAGGCGGGCAGGTTGAACACGGCGATCAGACCGCCGGTGGTGAGCAGACCGGCGGTCGCCACGACCGCCAGCCTCTGCGAGAGGGTTTGGTTCTTGGGCACGTTTTCATCCATTCCGCAGGGGGGTGTGCACATGGACGCCAACCGGTTGCGGTCACAGTGACGTTACCTGCCGGAAACGTCAATAAGCGCAGGTAAAACTGCAAACGGGGGAGGGAGTCGTGGCTGGTAGTGCCGCCTTTTCTGCAACAACCGATTGCAAGATTCGAGCGTGAAACTTTCACGGACTCCGCCGTTCGGCGGGGTTTGGTACGTTATGTCGCCTTCCTTCGTTGTAATCATGGAGCTGTCATATGTTCGCGACTTCCCTTGGAGACGACGGCGCCGTGCTGCGTCCGCTCGAACCGTGGCGCGCCGAGGAGTTCCTCGCCCACATGGAGCGCGGACGGGAGTTCATCGGACGCTTCATCGGGTTGCCGGACGTCGTCGTGGACCCGGCTTCGAGCAGGGCGTTCCTTCAGGCGTACGCGGACAAGACCGCCGCCGACACGGCCCGCATCTACGGCATCTGGACGGACGGCACCCTCGTCGGGGGTGTCCTCTTCCGCACGATGGACCTCGCCACGGGCATCGCGGAGGCGGGATGCTGGCTGGAACCCGCCGCGGCCGGCAAGGGGCTCGTCACCCGGGCGGCGCGCGTCATCATCGACTGGGCCGTTGAGGAGCGCGGCATCCACCGGGTGGAGTGGCGCGCCGCGGCGGCCAACTCGGCCAGCATCGCGGTCGCCCGGCGGCTCGGGATGAGCAAGGACGGGGTGCTGCGCGGCGGGACCTTGCATCGGGGGGAGCGGTACGACATCGAGGTGTGGTCGGTGCTGGCGCCGGAGTGGCGGGCGGCCCACGCGGCCCCCCCCTGTCGTCCGCCCCCGTCCCCCCCCGCGCCCCCCCCCCCCCGCTCCCCCCGCCTCCTCCCCGCCGCCCCG
>NZ_VSEY01000010.1 GCF_008086045.1 Nonomuraea sp. PA05
CCGCCCCTCTCCCGTTTTTTGAAAAGGGGGGGGACGGGGCCCCGAAATTTTCCCCCAATTTTTCAAGGACCCCCCCAGTCCATCGCTTTCCCGCATTCCCCAGCGGCGGTTTCTCCCACCGCCGCTATCGCACGGACGGCGAAGTCGATGGTGGCGGCCAGGCGGGCGGGGTCGTGACCGGCGCGCCTGGGGGACGATCGTGGACGCCGTCGCGCTGCGGGGGGATCTGTGGGCTGCGGGCGGCCTCCTCGTGCTGGCCGGGGTCGCGGTGTGGACCGCCCGCCGCAACCCCAGCCTGCGCTGACCGGCCAGTTCGTGCAGCAGTCCGCCGGCTCGCCTGGGTGTCAGGGGGTCTTGACGTCCAGCCAGACCAGGCGGTGGTCGGAGCTCGGGAACGGGAAGACGCCCGTCAGCCGCGACAGCGGGTCCGCCTGCACCGGCCAGAACACGCCACCGCCCACGGCCTTGAGCCGCCGCGCGGGCAGCACGTAGTCGGCGCGCAGGTTGCCGGGCGCGGTGTCGGCGAAGTCGGCCGTGTCGTACTTCGGGTCGCCGGTGTGCGTGGCGTTCGCGCCGCCCTGCGACGCCGCCGCCTCGGCCGCGCCCGCGCTCGACGGTGCGGCGCCCGCGTCGATCCTCGGGTGGTCGAGGAGCTGGTGGATGGCGTCCTGGAAGCTGTCGCCGTCGTTCGGGTCGGCGTTCTGGTCGCCGGCGATCACGAAGGCGGCCCCGGCGTCGAGCCCGCCGCGCCTGCCCCGGTCGTCGTAGAGGTAGCCGCCCCTGCCCGGCCGGGTGTAGTCGGCCCAGAGCCTGATCTCGTCGTGGTTGCGGCGACCGTTGCGGTCCTCCGCGCCGTCGAACGTGGGCGGTGTCGGATGGCTGACCAGGAAGTGCACGGTGCGGTGCCCGACGCGGACCGGCACGTCCCAGTGGCTCTTGGAGGACAGGCGGAGCACCTGCTGCTCCTCGGCCGAGTACCAGCCGGCGGGCATGACGTTGCCCGGCATGTCCTTCCACAGGAAGTTCTGGAACGTCCTGATTCCACGGGCGTCGATCGGGTGCTTCGAGTAGACGACCATGCCGTACTGGCCGGGGAAGGCGCCGAAGCCGAGCGCGTCGTCGCCGTAGCCGGGCGCGCCGGGCGTGGTCACCACGGTGCCGTCGTTGTTGAGGTCGAAGCCCGAGGCGATGCCGGTGTTGCTGGGGGCGGTGTAGCGGTGGCGGTAGCTGATCGGCCGCGCGCCGTTCTGGCCGACGGACAGGTAGTTGTCCTGGAAGAGGCGGGCCGCCTCTCCCCCGGCGTCGTGGTCGAACTCGTTGATGAGCAGCACGTCGGGACGGGCGCGCTGGACGATCTCGGCGATGACCCTGGCCTGGGTGTTGCCGGGGGTGGACAGGTCGCTCACGAGCTGGCCTTGGGCGGCCCGGTTGAGCGAGGCGTTGAAGGTGGCGAACCTGACCCTGCTGGTGGCGTTCGCGGGCAGTGGGGTGAGGATCGCCGCCGCCACGACGGCGGCCAGGGCACAACGGAAGATCACGACGTCTCCCCTCGGGTGGGCCTGCGCCGGATCATGACATCTCGCGGGGGCGGCGCACCACCACATCCGGGTGAAGTTTTCCCTCAGCTCAGCGCCGCGTCCTTCTCAGCTCAGCGCCGCGTCCTTGAGTGCGGCCGCGGCCTGCGGCGCCACCCGGTCCGCCCAGGCGGCGACGACCTCCTCCAGGCGCGGCAGCTCGGACTCCAGCACCGCCAGCCCGGGCGTGGGCACGGTGGCGCCCAGCTCGACCAGCAGCGGGCGCAGGTGCACCTCGACCGCCAGCGCGTGCTTGGCGTCGCCCATCACGAGCAGCGGCAGCGCCGCCTTGCCCGCCAGCGCCTGCGGCGGCAGCCGGTCGAGGAACGCCTTGAGCAGCCCCGTGTAGGTGCCCTTGTACGTCGGGCTGGCCACCACCAGCACGCTCGCCTCCGCCACCAGCTCCAGCGCCGTCTCCACGACGGCGGACGCGCCGGGCGCGAGCAGGTGCGGGCCGAGCGCCGCCAGGTCCACCACCTCGTACGACTCCGCCCCGTCCACCCGCTGCCCGATCGCGCGGGCCGCCGCGGCGGCCACGGTCAGCGTCCTGGAGCCCTCTCTCGGGTTGCCCACGAGCGCGACGACGCTCACCGGACCACCCCCAGCTCTCCGCGCACCCAGCGCTCCTCCGTCTCCTCGTCCATCATCCAGTCCTCCTCCGCCTCGTCGTCGGGCAGGTCGTACCAGTGGATGTCACCTTCGTACTCGCGCAGCTCCGCCATCTCAGGCCGCCACCTTCCGCCCCCGCGCCGCCGCGATCTCCTCGCGCAGCAGCCGTCCCACGTGCCTGCGAGCATCCCCCGCGCGGGTGCCCACGTCCACGACCTCCTTGACGCGTCCGGGCGCCGACGTCATGACCGCGACCCGCCGCCCCACCCGGACGGCCTCCTCGACGTCGTGCGTGACGAGCAGGGTGGTCGTGCCGGTGCGTTCCCAGACCCGTACGAGCTCATCCCCCACCTCTTCGCGCGTGCGCCGGTCCAGCCCCGTGAACGGCTCGTCCAGCAGCAGCACGCCGGGTTCGAAGGCCAGGCTGCGGGCCAGCGCCACGAGCTCCCGGCCGCCGCTGGACAGCTCGCGCGGGTAACACTCCTCATACCGGGACATCCCCACGATCGCGAGCAACTCACGCGCCCGCTCCCGCCGGTCCACCGCTCGGCCTTCCAGGCCGAACTCCACGTTGCCGAGGGCGGTGCGCCAGGGGAACAGGGTGTACTGCTGGACGACCACGCCCCGGTCCAGCGCGGGGCCGGTGACGGCGGCGCCGCCGATGCGGATCTCGCCGCTGGTGGGCTCGGTGAGGCCGGCGAGCAGGGCGAAGAGCGTGGACTTGCCGCAGCCGCTGGGGCCGGCGAGCGCGAGCAGCTCACCCCGTCGCACGTCGAGGTCGAGGCCGGACAGCACGGTGCACGGCTCGGCGTCGTGGAACGTCTTGGTCACGTTCCGGATGGTGAGGGGGAGTCCCTGGCTCATGCGTACGAAGGTACGAGCCGGACGGGCACTAAGTCAACATTTCCTACAGGATAACTAGAGAATTGGCCGATAGTCTCGTCCCGTAAGCCGCCGACCAGCAGAGGAGCGACTCTGATGATCTTCATTACCGCGAAGTTCCGCGTCCGGCCCGAGCACGCCGACCGGTGGCCGGAGATCACCGCCGCCTTCACCTCGGCCACCCGCGCCGAGCCCGGCTGCCTGTGGTTCGACTGGTCGCGCAGCCTCGACGACCCGAACGAGTACGTCCTGGTCGAGGCGTTCAGGGACGACGAGGCGGGCGCCGCGCACGTGCAGTCGGCCCACTTCAAGCAGGCTCAGCAGGAGCTGCCCTCCCACCTCGCCGAGACGCCCCGCATCGTCAACACGACCCTCGCCCAGGACGGGTGGTCCGAGCTGGGCGAGATGGCCGTGCCGAAGAGCTGAGCCCAAGGGCCATATGGGTCAGGGCCCGCCGCGTACGTTTCCGTAGGCGAACAGGCCGAGCGGGCCCGGCCCCGCCGACGGCTGCTCGGCGGTCACGGCCAGGGCCAGCGTGTTGGTCCCCCGCTCGTTCAGCAGCCCGGCGGGCAGCGAGAACTCGCGCTGGGGGCCGATGTCGGCGCCGTACTGGCCGACGTTCCAGCCGTTCAGGAAGATCAGCACCCGGTACGCGGGCGAGGGATCGCCGCCGAACCGCAGCCCGATCGGGACGTCCTGGCCCTTGGGCAGGTCCAGCTCGAACGAGGTCCGGTACCAGGTGACGCCGGGGGTCAGGGCGGCGGAGGGCGCGGCATCCTTCCACGACTTGTCCTGATATTTCGGTAGATGCCAGCCGGTGCGCTCGCCGTACAGGCCGCCGGTGCTCAGCGGGCCGCGCAGCTTGTCGAGCCCGGCGGTGCCCTGGATCCGCCACGCGATCGGCGTCCCGCCGACGGACGCCGCCACCAGCCCCCTGGGCTGCTTGAAGCGCAGGTCGTCGGCGATCCAGTCGTCGTTGTGGCCCATGTTGGCGACCAGGACGGCCAGCACGTTGTCCGCGCCCGGCTTGAGCGCGCCCGCCGGGACGTCGAAGTGGCCGGGGCCCGGATCCGGGTTCGGCGGGGTCCACTGGTCGCCCGAGTCCGCCTCCACTCCCCCGGCGGCCGAGCCGAGGTAGCGGCCGTTCAGCCAGACGAGGTAGTTGCCGCGCAGGCCGGTGATCGCGTTCAGGTCGATCGTGGTCTCCGTGCCGGTGGCGGTGAAGTGGCCGCGGTACCAGACGTTGCCGTTGTGGAAGCCGTAGTCGTCGGCGTACAGGACGGGGAGGGTCTTGGGCGGGTGGGGGCTGGTCGTGGTGGTGTGGTCGGCGGCCTTCCATCGGGAGTCGTCGAAGCCTGGTGCGGCCTCGGGGGCTTCGGGGTGGGCGCGCCAGCCGGTCAGGGCGGGCAGGCCGGCCGGGGCGGGGGCGCGGGTGACGCCGCGCAGAGAGCCGCTCGCGGTGCGCGTGACCGGCACGTCGCCACCGCCCGCAGCCTGACCGGCGCCCGGCGTCGCAGCCTGACCACTGCCTGCCGTCGCAGCCTGACCGCCGCCCGGCGTCGCAGCCTGACCATTGCCTGCCGTCGCGGCCTGGCCGCCGCCTTGGTTCGCAGGCCCGCCGATCTCGACGCGCTTGACCGACGGCGGCGCGAAGACCTCCACCTCGCCCGCCGCCGTGTCCGCCTTCAGCCGCACCACGTCACCTCGCACCGTGGCCGAGCGGACCAGCTCCGTGCCACGCACCAGCACGGGCCCGGCCGCAGTGGAGGCCCGCCAGAACCGCGCCGCCTCCTCGTCCGTCCCGATGAGCAGCAGCACAGGCCGCCGCCCGCCACCGCTGACCAGCACCCGCGCCAGCCCTTCGTGCGCGTAGTCGAGCCGCAGGTCACCCCCGCTGTACGCGACCCGCACCGCCCCTTCGAGCACCTTGACCGACGGCTGCGACGCATACCGCAGCACGGTGGCCCCCGGCGCGCCGGCGGTGCCGTGGAGAAGAGCCACGTCGCGCCCGCCGATGGCGGCGTGGGTCATGATCGAGGAGGTGGAGACGGCCAGCCGCTGCCCGCCCAGGTCGTACCCGGCCACGAGGACGTGCGCGTCCCGCCCCTTGACCTGAACCGGCACCTGGTAGCGCCCGTCGGGGGCGGCCCAGTCGAGGGTGGTGGAGTCGGTGCTGGTGGCGGCCCTGTCGGTGTGCCGGACGAGGACGAACTGGGTGCCGGTGTCGGGGTTCGCGCGGGCGACGGTGGTCAGGGCGGCGTCGGCGGGGACGGCGGGCGAGGGGGTGCGGGCGTCGGTCTTGGCGATGGGGGCGACGGCCTCCAGGAAGTAGCCCTGGCGCTTGAACTCGTCGTACTTGGGCGTGAGCTGCCTGGCCTCGGTGATCGCGGCGCCGTAGTCGTAGGAGGTGTAGACGTCGTTGGGCTGGGCCAGCCAGCCCCAGTTCGTGCCGCCGTACCCCATGTAGTAGGAGAACATGGTGGCGCCGGTCTGGATGAGGTTGTTCTTGTAGAAGAACTTCATGAAGGCCGGCCCGGTGAGCTCGCGGCACCTGTCGTACCCGGCGTTGCCGAGGTCGATGGCTCCGGCCTGGTACTCGGCGGCGAAGACGGGGATGTCGTCGCGCAGCTTCTCGGTCAGGCCCTCGCCCCACGGCCCCCAGAGGCCGGGGTCGGCGCACTCGAACGACTGCGGGTAGTCGTCCACGCCGGGGATCTGCACCGCGCCGGGCCCGGTGGCCCAGGTCGAGCTCCAGCTTCCCGCGTCGCAGCAGTCGTTGGTGGTGATCGGGACGGTGATGCCGTCGGCCCTGGCCTGGTCCTGGATGTCCTGCATGTACGCGGCGTCGGTGTTGACCTGGTACTCGTTCTCGGCGTTGTAGAGAATCACCGGGCCGCCGTCCTTGACCTGGTGGCGGGCGATGATCGGGTTGATCCGGTGCAGCCATTCGCGGTAGGCCTCCCGGTAGCCGGGCTCGAAGCTGCGGGCCCTGCCGGGCACCGTCTTGAGCCAGGCGGGGAAGCCGCCGCCGGTGCTCTCGGCGTTGATGTACGGGCCTGGCCGCGCGATCACGTACAGGCCGGCCTCCCGGGCGGTGCGCAGCAGCCGGTCCACGTCGCGGACGCCGCTGAAGTCGTACACGCCGGGCGCGGGCGAGTGGTAGGCCCACGAGAAGTAGAGCGAGACGGCGTTGAACCCGGCCGCCTTGAACTTCTCCAGCACGTCCCGCCACAGCTCCTGGCTGGGCAGCCGGAAGTAGTGGAACTCGGCCGACTGGAGCACGATCCGGCGGCCGTCCACGGTCAGCGAGTACTTGTCGTAGGTGACCTCGGGCGCGGTGTCGGCCCGCGCGGGCGCGACGAGGGTCGCGCAGGTCAGGAGCATGGCCAGGAGCACCGAGAGCAAGCGCCTCATGGTCGCCTTCCAGGGGTGGGCTCGGAACGGCACGCGCGCTCTTTAATTTGGCGACCATCCAAACAAAAGTCAATAAATCTTGGCCAGCGCCCCCGCTGCCCGCTCCTCCAGCAGCACGGCCTGCGCGACGAGCGCGGCCATCTCCGCCAGGGGCTCGCGCGCCGACGCGGCGGCGGCCACCCGCGACCACTGCCGGCCGCACTCGCGGTAGAGCGCCGCCGCCCCGGCGTGCCCGGTCTCGGCCAGGAAGTCGGCGTAGAGCGGCCTGGTGGCGCCGGGCGCGGTGTAGTCGACCTCCAGGCACTCCGCCAGCCGTTCGAGCGCCGGCCCGGGATCGGCGAACCTGCGGGTCCAGCCCTGCTTGCCGGTGGTGTCGGCGAGCTGGGCGGCCAGCTTGCGCATCCCGGACAGCCCGAAGTTGACGTCGAAGTTGTTGCCCAGCACCGGCCCGGTCAGCTTGGCGGCGGTGTCCGTGATCGCCGCGCGCACGTCGGGCTCGCCGTCGGCGGGGCCGGTGACCTCGACGAGCAGGTGCTTGGACTTGGGGATGGACGACCAGGCCGCCATGAGGCCGGCCAGCGGCAGCTCGCCGGGGCCGTCGTCGCGCACATGCGCGGTGCCGCCGGACAGGCCCGTCACCACCACGTCCACGGGGTCGGGGAACGGCAGCGCGTCCCGCCACGGCAGCAGGTGGCGGCCGACCCGGACGATCGGGCTGCGCCCGGCGTCGAGCGCGGCCCGCAGGTGGCGCTCGGCCAGCCTGGCCGAGCCGGTCCGCCTGATCTCGTGCGGGACCCCGGCCCTGGCGAGCGCGAGCGGGATCATCGGCTCGGGATGGGCCTGGGCGACGATGGTCAGCATGGGCGGGTGGCCGGCGTACTCGAAGACGAAGTACATGAACCCGATGCCGCCGCCCAGCCCGAGCAGCATGGCCTCGGAGAAGGCGCCGCCCAGCACGTCGCGCAGCAGCGCCGACTCGTGGTGGTGGCGGCGGGCGCGGCCCGCGACGTGGCGCAGCGCGGTGGTGTAGGACTCGCCGGTCCTGGCCATGCGCTCGCGTACGCGGTGCTTGAGGTGCTTGTGATCGGTCATGGCAGCGCTCCCGCGGCGGCCCCGTGCGCACGGACCCACGCTCCTTCGGCACGGCCCGCCGTGAAGAGAACCCGCACGATCGAGACCTCGCCCCGAGGACATCGATCCCCTCTGCCTCCGCGTGGCCGCACGGCGTGGGTGCGCGGTCAGGAGGTCGGGCGCGGGACGGCGCCGTCACCGCAGACTACTACCCGGACCCCGTTACGGGAACGTTACGAGTGGCGCGAATCCCCTCGTGCGCCTATTCTCGCAGCTCACAGGGCCGATATCGGGGCGGGTACGTTTTTTTCCGGGTTATTGACGAAAAACACCGGGCCTCGGCAGACTCTGCGTCATGTCACAACCCCGTGGCCCCCTGTCACAACTCCGGCGCGGGCACGAAGAGCTCGTGCTGGGCCTGCTGCGCAAGCACGGCCCGCTCAGCCGGGGCGAGCTGGGCAAGCGTTGCGGGTTGTCCCGTACGACCCTCTACGACATCCTCGCCGAGCTCGTCGCCTCCGGCGCCGTGGTCACCGCCACCTCCCAGGAGGCGCCGCGCGGCCGGGGCAGGCCGGCCGAGACGCTGACCCTCAACCCCGACGCCGGCCAGGCCATCGGCATCGACTTCGCCCGCCGGGCGCTGCACGTCGCCGCCGTGAACCTCGCCCACGAGGTGGTCGGCTCGGCCAGCGAGCCGCACGACGCCGACCTGCCGTGGGAGGAGCGGGTCGAGCTGGCCGTCCGGCTGGTCGGCTCGCTCACCGGCACTCGTACCGGCGCGGGCGCGCTGCGGCTGGGCGCGCTCGACGCGATCGGCGTCGGCGTGGTCGGCGTGGTCGGCTCCCCCGAGGCCGGGCGGGACGACCCGGCCACCGCGCAGGGCGACTCCGCCGGCGGGCAGGACGACCCGGCCGTGCCGCATCCCGTTCAGGTGCTGCTGCGCGAGCGCTTCGGCGTCCCCGTGCTGCTGGACAACAACACCCGCCTCGCCGCGCTGGGCGAGTCCATCTGGGGCGCCGCCGCCGGCGGCCAGGACGTGCTCTACCTGCGCCTGTCCCACGGTGTCGGCGGCGGCCTGGTGGTCGGCGGGTCGCTGCACCGCGGCGCGTACGGCCTGTCCGGCGAGTTCGGCCACATCACGGTCGAGCCGGGCGGCGCCCGCTGCGACTGCGGCGGCACCGGCTGCCTGGAGACCGTCGCCTCGATAAGAGCGGTGCTGGACGCCTTCCGCGCCGCGGGCGGCCGGGCGGCGGACGTGCCGGAGCTGGTGAAGGCCGTCCGAGCGGGCGACAGCACCGCGCTCACCCTGCTGGACGGCGTCGGCGCCAGGATCGGCGAGGTGCTGGCGGCCCTGTGCAACGCCATCGGCCCGAGCGTGATCGTGATCGGCGGCGAGCTCGCCGAGACGGGCCCCGCGCTGGCCGAGCCGATCGAGCGGGCGCTGCACGACCACGTCATGCCGGTCTCGCGGCACCGGGTGAGCCTGCGCCGCGCCACGCTCGGCGAGGTCGCGGGCGCCCTCGGCGGCATCGCCCTGGTGCTGCACGAATCCCCCCTGCTTTCCCGCTATCCGGCCGGCCCGGATCTCGCGGAGGACCCGATCCCCGACAAGGAGTCTCGATGACCCAGCTCACCGCGCTGGGCAAGTCGCCGGCGGCGCAGACCGCCCGGCGCGCCCCCAGTCGCTCGCGGCGCGCCATCGCGCTCAACCTCATCGCCGTCGTCATCGGCCTGGTCGTGTGGACGATGCTGGCCACGATCGGCGTGCAGGGCCTGCCGGGGCCGCTGGAGGTGGCGGCCAAGGCGGGCGAGCTGATCGCCGACGGCACCCTGTTCCTGGACGCGCTGGCCAGCCTGCGCAGGGTGCTCATCGGCTTCCTGCTCGGCACGCTGCTGGCCATCCCGGTCGGCTTCCTGATGGGCTGGTACGCCACCGCGCGCGGCCTGCTGGAGCCGTACGTGCAGTTCTTCCGCACGATCCCGCCGCTGGCGATCATCCCGCTGGCCATCGTGCTGATGGGCATCGGCGAGGTGCCGAAGATCTTCGTGATCTTCCTGGCGTCGTTCCTGTCCAGCGTCGTCTCGACGTTCCAGGGCGTCGTGGACGTGGACAGGACGCTCATCAACGCCGCCCGCGTGCTCGGCGCGTCCGACCGCACCATCTTCCTCAAGGTCGTGGTGCCGGCCTCCACGCCGTTCATCCTGGTCGGCATGCGGGTCGGGCTCGGCTCGGCCTGGGGCACGCTGGTCGCCGCCGAGCTGATCGCCGCCCAGGAGGGCCTGGGCTTCCGCATGCAGCAGGCCCAGCTCTACTACGACCTGTCCACGATCTTCGTGGGCCTGATCGCCATCGGCGTGCTCGGCCTGCTGATGGACCGCCTGCTGCTGCTCGCCGAGCGCCGCCTCACCAACTGGCAGGAGCGCCGATGAACGCCAAGATCTCCTTCAGGGACGTCGTCAAGACCTACCCGATGAAGGGCGACACCTTCACGGCCCTGGACCGCGTGTCGCTGGACATCGCCGACCGCGAGTTCGTCACCGTCGTGGGCCCGTCGGGCTGCGGCAAGAGCACGCTGATGAGCATGGCCGCCGGCCTGGTCGAGCCCACCTCGGGCGAGGTGCTGGTGGACGGCGCTCCGGTGAACGGCCCCGGCCCCGACCGCGGCGTGATCTTCCAGCAGTACGCGCTGTTCCCGTGGCTGACCGTGCGCAAGAACGTCGAGTTCGGGCTCAAGCTCATGGAGCTGCCCGCCGAGGAGCGCAGGCGGCGCGCCGAGCGGGCGATCGAGCTGGTCGGGCTGGCCGACTTCGCGGACGCGCTGCCGAAGACGCTGTCCGGCGGCATGAAGCAGCGCTGCGCCATCGCCCGCGCGTACGCGGTGGACCCGCAGGTGCTGCTCATGGACGAGCCGTTCGGCGCGCTCGACGCGCTGACCCGGGTGCAGCTCCAGGACCAGCTCCTCGACACGTGGAGCAAGGACCAGCGCACCGTCATGTTCATCACGCACGACGTGGACGAGGCCGTCTACCTGGCCAGGCGCGTGATCGTGATGGCCGCCAGGCCCGGCCGCCTGCACAAGGTCATCGACGTGGACCTGCCGTACCCGAGGACCGAGGAGATGCGGCTGTCGCCCGAGTTCGGGCGCATCCGCAACGAGGTCTGGCACTCCGTCTACCACCAGGCTCCGGCCGTACCCGCGGCCTAAGTACAACCTCCCAGAAAGGACTGATCCGCCATGCGTTCTCTTCGCCGCGCCCTGACGGCCGCCACGGCGGTGAGCCTGCTCGCACTCTCCGTGACCGCCTGCTCCGACGACGGCTCCACGGTCCGGTTCGGCTACATCAGCGACTACAACGGCGCGAGCCTGCTCGCGATCGCCGAGAAGCAGGGCCTGTGGGAGAAGCAGGGGCTCACCCCCGAGATCAAGGTCTTCACGAACGGACCGCTCCAGATCCAGGCGCTCGGCGCCGGTGACCTCGACTTCGGCTACATCGGCCCGGGCGCCATGTGGCTGCCCGCGACGGGCAAGGCCAAGGTCGTCGCCATCAACACGCTCGCCTACGCCGACCGTGTCATCGGCCGGCCGGGGATCAAGAGCATCGCCGACCTCAAGGGCAAGAAGGTCGGTGTGCCCGAGGGCACGTCCGGCGAGATGGTGCTCAACCTGGCCCTGCAGAAGGCCGGCATGAGCGCCACGGACATCGAGAAGGTGCCGATGGACCCGGCCACGGTCGTGTCGGCCTTCGTCGCCGGGCAGATCGACGCGGCCGGCATCTGGTACCCGCTGATCGACAACATCAAGGCGAAGGTGCCCGACCTGACCGAGCTGGCCAGCACCAAGGAGTGGCCGGACAACTCGTTCCCGACCGCGTTCGTGGGCGGCACGAAGGTGAACGACGCGCTCACCAACAAGGTGATCAAGGTGCTGCAGGAGGCCAACGACTGGCGGGCCGCGCACTACGACGAGTCGATCACGCAGGCGGCGTCGCTGCTCAAGCTGGACGCGGCCAAGGTCAAGGCCGACGCGGCCAACGTCACCGTGATGACCACGGAGGACCTGGTCAACAAGACCAAGGACGGCACCGTGGCCAAGTGGCTCAACAGCCTGGGCGACTTCTTCGTCAGCACCGGCAAGCTCAAGACCCGGCCGGAGCCCGCGACGTACTACACCGGCGATCTCTACACGAAGGCCTTCACCAAGTGAACCTGCTGTTCCTGATGACCGACCAGCACCGCGTCGACACCCTGGGCTGCTACGGCAACCCGCATGTGGCCACGCCCAACCTGGACAGGCTGGCCGCCACCGGTACGCGGTTCGATCGGTTCTACACGCCCACGGCCATCTGCACGCCCGCGCGGGCCAGCCTGCTCACCGGGCAGGCCCCGTTCAGGCACCGGCTGCTG
The DNA here is from genome assembly GCF_008086045.1 of Nonomuraea sp. PA05. GTDB lineage: Bacteria > Actinomycetota > Actinomycetes > Streptosporangiales > Streptosporangiaceae > Nonomuraea > Nonomuraea monospora. Next base: position 11,956 of record NZ_VSEY01000010.1, read on the forward strand.
GCGAACTACGAGCGCAACGTCGGCTACCTGGAGGACCTGCGCGAGGACGCCTTCACCTTCCCCGAGGCGCTGAAGGAGCGCGGCTACAACCTGGGGCTGATCGGCAAGTGGCACGGCGGCACCAGCCGCAACGCCGCCTCCTACGGCTTCGACGGGCCCGACCTGCCCGGCTGGCACAACCCGGTGGACCACCCCGACTACCTGGCGTACCTGGAGGAGCGGGGGCTGCCGCCGTACCGGATCTCGGACCTGATCAGGGGCACCACGCCGAACGGCAACCAGGGCAACCTGCTCGCCGCGCGGCTGCACCAGCCGGTCGAGGCCACGTTCGAGCACTACCTGGCGGACCGGGCGATCGAGCTGATGGAGCGGTACGCGGCGGACGGCAAGCCGTTCTTCCTGGCCACGCACTTCTTCGGGCCGCACCTGCCGTACCTGCTGCCTGACGAGTACTTCGACATGTACGACCCCGCCCTGGTGGAGCTGCCGCCGTCGATCGCGGAGACGTTCGAGGGCAAGCCGCCGGTGCAGCGCAACTACAGCGACCACTGGACGTTCGACACGATCCCGATCGAGATCACCCGCAAGCTGATCGCGGTCTACTGGGGTTACGTGACGCTGATCGACCAGCAGATCGGCCGCATCCTCGACCGCATGGACGAGCTGGGCCTGACGGACCAGACGTCGGTGTTCTTCACCTCCGACCACGGCGAGTTCACCGGCGCCCACCGGCTGCACGACAAGGGCCCGGCGATGTACGAGGACATCTACCGCATCTGCGGCATCGTCCGCATCCCAGGTGCGGCGCCGCAGGTCAGGAACGAGTTCGTGACGCTGACCGACTGCACGGCGACGATCCTGGAGCTGGCGGGCTGCGACCCGAAGCCGGCGGTGGACAGCCGCAGCCTGGTGCCGCTGGTGCGCGGCGAGCACCCCGAGTGGCCTGGTGAGCTGCTCGCCGAGTTCCACGGCCACCACTTCCCCTACCCGCAGCGGATGATCCGCGACGACCGCTACAAGCTGGTCGTCAACCCGGAGTCGGTCAACGAGCTGTACGACCTGCACGCCGACCCGCACGAGCTGAGCAACCGCTACACCCATCCGGAGCTGGCGCCCGTTCGCCGCCGCCTCATGCGCAGGCTGTACGACCTGCTGCGCGACCGCGGCGACAACTTCTACCACTGGATGACGCCGATGTACGACATCGGGGAGCTGGACTACGACCCCACGCTGAGCTCCTTCGAGAAGGAGACCACCGGTTGACGCGTACCGGCCCGCCGACGGCTGCGATTCCCGTTCTGCGAAACGTGTCTCCTTCGGTGCGGCCGGTGTGCTTGACTCCCGCCTGGTGACCTCATTGGAGGGTTCATGGGGGAGTTGGTGGGGATCGACCCCCGCGGTGCTCTTGAGCTGATCCGCCGGATGGAGGCGGTGAAGGCGGTCCTGGGCAGGACGCGGCCCGGGCTCGACGCGGCGATCGCCGAGGCGGGCCCGGACTGGGCGGGCCGGCAGGGCAGCACGGCTCTGCGTCGCGCGTGGGCGTTTCTCGACGAGTCCCAGCATGACCTGAAGTGGCGGATCGACACCGTCGAGCAGCTTGTGGCGGTTCGGGAGCGGGGGATGCTGACGGCGGTCTTCCCCTTCGGCGCGGAGGCGGAGGCGCGGCGGGAGGCCGAGCAGGCGGCGGGCGCCATCCGCGCCGCCCTCGGCGCCCCGCCCGCCACGCCCCCTGGCGACCCCACCGCCGCACTACCCGGCGACCCCACCGCCGCACCGCCCCGCGGCCCCGCCGCCGCACCGCCCCGTGGCCCCGCCGCCGAGGCGGTGGAGCGGGCCGTCTCGGGCGTCGCGGGCAAGGTGGGCGACCCGGCCTTCGCGGCGGCGCTCCTGACGGCGCTCGGCCCGGACGCCTTCACACGCGTCCTGAGCGTCGTGACGGACGCGCCCGGTCCGACGAACGCGCCCGGTCCGACGGACACGCCCGGTCCGACGGACACGCCCGGCTCGGCGGACGCGCCCGGTCCGACGGACGCACCCGGCCGCTCCCCCGCGCTCCTGGCCCGAGCCTTCGCCAGCGCCGAGCGCACCGGCCGCCTGGGCGACGAGTGGCACACCGTGCTGGAGACCGCCCCACCCCGGTCCCTCACCGCCCTGATCTCCCTGGCCCCCCAGTCCGGCGCGGTGCTCAACCACGTGGCGTTCACCCTCCTGAAAGCCCACCCGGCCGGGAGCCTGGACGGCCTGATCACGGCCTACACCGCCAACCCCCTGGCGTTCCAGCAGTTCCTGGCCGAGCACCCGCACGAGACCGCGACCCTCCTCACCACCGGCGGCCCCGCCCTGCAGCCCGCCCTGGACGAGGCGCTCAGGCCGGGCGTGGGCGCGGAAGGCCTGCGCGAGCGCGCCCGGTCGAACGTCCAGGCCATCGGCGGCGGCTGATGCCCACCAAGGACCAGTTGCTCCGCGAGGCCGCCGACAAGGAGGCGCTGGCCGTCACGTTCCTCCGCTACGCCAGAGCGCTGCCGGACACGTTCGAGGGCATCCCGTCGCGCCCGGCGGACTGCGAGCCGTTCTGGCGCGGCCCGGCCGCGCAGCGCTTCCTCACTCAGATACTCAGGTTGCGCCGCGAGCTGGACGACCTGGAGGACGACTGCCTGGCCACCGCGGAGAGCCTGCGCCGCCGCGCCAGGCGGCTGCGCGAGCAGGCCGACCAGGTGCCCGACCCCGCCTGACGGCGGCTCAGTGCGCGCCCACGTCGGACGACAGCCGCTGGGCCAGGTAGATCGGCACCACCGAGGCCACGATGAGCGCGGCGGCCACCACGTTCACCACCGGCGCCTGGTTGGGCCGGAAGAGGTTCTCGAAGATCCAGATGGGCAGCGTCCGCACCCCGGCCCCGGCGGTGAACGTGGTCACGATGATCTCGTCGAACGAGAGGGCGAACGCCAGCAGCCCGCCCGCCAGCAGCGCCGACCGCATCATCGGGAACGTGACCAGCCGGAACGTGGTGAACGGCCCCGCCCCGAGGTCGGCCGACGCCTCCTCCAGGCTCGCCCCCGTGCGCCGCAGCCGCGCGAGCACGTTGTTGTAGACGGTCACCACGCAGAACGTGGCGTGCCCGACGACCACCGTGAACAGCCCGAGCCCGACGCCGAACGGCTCCAGCACGGTGCGGAAGGCGTTGTTCAGCGCGATGCCCGTGACAATGCCGGGCAGCGCGATGGGCAGGATGATCACCAGCGACACGGTCTCGCGGCCGAAGAAGCGGTAGCGCTGCACGGCGAAGGCCGCCATCGTGCCGAGCACCAGCGCGATCGCGGTCGCTCCGAGCCCGGCCTGCACGGACGTCCACAGCGCGTCGCGCACCCCCGAGGAGGCCCAGGCGGCGCCCCACCAGCGCAGCGTCAGCCCGGACGGCGGCCAGCCGAAGGTGCGGTCGGCGTTGACGGAGTTGAGCAGCACGACGGCCAGCGGCACGTAGATGACGGCCAGCCCGGCGGCGAGCGCGAGCCGGAGCAGCAGTCTGGACAGCCGGGACAGTCTCACAGATTCTCCAGCGCGCCGGTGCGGCGCACGGCCGCGAGGTATCCGAGCATGACGACGACGGGCACGGTGGCCACGGCGGCGGCGAACGGCAGGTTGTTGGCCGCGCCGATGTTGTCGTAGACGACGTTCCCGATGAGCTGGCTCCGCCCGCCGACGATCTTGACGGCGATGTAGTCGCCGAGCGACAGCGAGAACGTGAAGATCGACCCGGCGATCACAGCCGGGAAGGTCAGCGGCCACACGATCGTCCTGAACACCCGCCACGATCTGGCCCCGAGGTCGCCCGCCGCCTCCAGCAGCGAGCCGGGCAGCCGCTCCAGACCCGCGTAGATGGGCAGGATCATGTACGGCAGCCACAGGTACGCCAGCGTCAGCACCGTCGCGGTGAGCCCGAAGCCCCAGCCCAGCAGCCCGCCCGACGACAGCATCACCCGCCACGCGTACGCCTTGACAAGGTAGCTCGCCCACAGCGGCGTCAGCACCGCGATCACCAGCCAGCGGCGCGAGCGCGGCGAGGCCAGCTTGGCCATCGCGAACGCCATGGGAAAGGCCACGAGCAGGTCGATGACCGTCACCGCGAGCGCCACCCCGACGGAGCGCAGCACGATCGTCCTGTACACCTCCCCGGTGACCAGGTCGCGGAAGTTGACCCAGGTGAACGTCCTGGTCAGCTCCCCGGTGAAGGTGTCCACGGAGTAGAACGCGGTGACGAACAGCGCCGCCAGCGCCCCCAGGTACGCCAGCCCCAGCCACGCCAGCGGCGCCGACAGCAGCAGCGACAGGCGCACCCCCGCCCTGCGGTGCAGGAAGGCGGCGACGCGGGTCAACCCTTGATCTCCGTCCAGGCCCGCGTCCACTCGGCGTAGTCCTTGCAGGTGACGCCGGTGCGGCCGTCGAGGCACTGGGCGATCGGGGTGGTCCAGTAGTGGATCTTGGAGAAGTACTCCTCGTCGGTGGCGTGGAAGGTCTCGCAGTGGTTCGGATCGGCGGTCTCCTCACACGCCTTGGCGTTCGACGGGGCCTCGCCGAAGTACTCGGCGACCTGCGCGTTCGCGGTCGGCGAGATGATCCAGTCGAGCCACCGGTACGCGCAGTTCGGGTTCGCCGCCTTGGCGGCCACCATCCACGTGTCGGACCAGCCGGTCGCGCCCTCCTTGGGCAGCACGGCCTCCACGGGGGCCTTCTCGCTCTTGGCCACGTTCACGATGACCTGCCAGGTGGTGCCCACGACGGAGTCACCGCTCTTGAACGCCTGGATCTCCTTGGTGTAGTCGGACCAGTACTCGCCGACGAGCTGCTTCTGCTGCTTGAGCAGGTCCACGGCGGCCTGGAACTGCTTGTCGTCCAGCGCGTACGGGCTCTTGATGCCCAGGTCCGGCTTGGTGGCCATCAGGTAGAGGGCGGCGTCGGCGATGTAGATGGGCGAGTCGTACGCCGTGATCTTGCCCTTGTACGGCGAGTCCGGGTCGAAGACCACGCTCCACGAGTCGGGGGCGGGCTTGACCGTGTCGGTGCGCCACATGAGCAGGTTCGCGCCGCGGCCGTGCGGGACCCCGTACGGGACGCCGTTCACGGAGTTCCACGGCTTGCTCTTCAGGCCGTCGAACACGTCGGTGTAGTTGGGGATCAGGCTGGTGTTGACCGGGGCGACGGTGCCGGCCGCGATCAGGCGCAGCGAGGCGTCGCCGGAGGCCGAGACGGCGTCGTACTGGCCGGTCCGCATCAGCGTGACCATCTCGTCGGAGGTGCCGGCGACCTTGGTGTTCACCTGGCAGCCGGTCTCCTGCTCGAACGGGGTGACCCAGTCGACCTTCGGGTCGTTGCTGCCGTCCTCGACGTAGCCGGCCCAGGCGACCAGGTTGACCTGGCCCTCGCCGGTGCCGAGGGCCCGCTGGGGCTGCAGCGGCGGCGGGACGAACCCGCTCTGGCCTGGTGCGGGGGCGGTCGCCGTGGGGGTGCCGCCGCCGCAGGCGGTGACGAGCGCGAGGGCCGCCGCTGCGAGGGCTGATCCGATCCGTCGCATTGCCTTCTCTCCTGGGTGATCGCTACTTGATCGCGAACTCGTGGCGCCGCTGCCACACGAGCCGGACGCGGGCGCCTCTCAGGCCCGTCACCTCCATGGAGGAGACCTGGAGGTTCTGCTGGAGGGCGATCAGCCGCCCGCCGGCGTCGAGGTCCACGACGAACCTGGTGGCGGCGCCGGCGTAGACGACCTCGGCGACCGTCCCGGTGGCCGAGTGCTCGCCGGGGCCGGTCACGGCGAGCCCGTCGGGCTCTGCCGCCCCGGCCACGGCGAACTCCCCTCCTGCGCGGTCGTCTTCGCCTGTGCGCCTGTCTTCGCCTGCGCGGTCGTCTCCGCCTGTGCGAATGTCTCCGCTTGTGCGGCCGTCTCCGCCTGTGCGGCCGTCCTCGCCGAACACGACGCGGAGCTTCTCCGGGCGCACGCTGAACGTGCCGGAGCGCCCGAGGATCTTCTCCGCGGCGGCGCCCGAGATGAGGTTGGACGTCCCCACGAACCCGGCCACGAACGCGGTGGCGGGCCGCTCGTACACCTCGGCGGGCGTGCCCACCTGCTCGATCCGCCCCTGGTCGAACACCGCCACCCGGTCGCTCATCGTCAGCGCCTCCTCCTGGTCGTGCGTGACGAACAGGAACGTGATGCCGACCTCCCGCTGCAACTCCTTCAGCTCGACCTGCATCTCCTCGCGCAACTTGAGGTCGAGCGCGCCGAGCGGCTCGTCGAGCAGCAGCACGCGCGGACGGTTGACCAGCGCCCTGGCCAGCGCCACCCGCTGCCGCTGCCCCCCGGAGAGCTGGGCGGGGCGGCGGTCCTCGAAGCCCTCCAGCCGCACCGAGCGCAGCGCGGCCACGGCCCGCTCGCGCCGCTCGGCCTTGGGGACCCGTTTCACGCGCAGGCCGTACTCGACGTTGGCCAGCACGTTCATGTGCGGGAACAGCGCGTAGTCCTGGAAGACGGTGTTGACGTCGCGCTCGAAGGGGGCCAGGCGGGTGACGTCCCTGCCGCCCAGCTCGACCGTTCCGGCGGTGGGCGGCTCGAAGCCGGCGATCATGCGCAGCACCGTGGTCTTGCCCGAGCCCGAGGGGCCCAGCATCGCGAAGAACTCGCCGTCCCGGACCTCCAGATCGATCCCGTCAACGGCCGTGACCGGCCCGAACTCCTTGCGCAGCCCGCGTAAACCGACGGCTGTCTCGCTGCCTGGCATAACCTAAAACATATGGTTTCAAAGGTTTCGCGACAAGAGCGTCTCCTGTATCAATGTCGTTAACGCTGGAAGAGGTGGGGGCATGGCGACGAGGGGAGCCCACCTGGCCGTGTTCGCACCCGTGGGGGGCACCGGCCGGGTGGACGCGGTCGTGCGCCGCCTCTCCGACGCCATCGCGCTCGGCCTGCTGGCCGACGGCGAGCAGCTCCCCAGCGAGGCCGAGCTGGCCGCGCTGCTCGGCGTCTCCACGGTCACCCTGCGGGAGGCGCTCATGGCGCTGCGGCAGCAGGGGCTCGTCGAGACTCGGCGCGGGCGGGGCGGCGGCAGCTTCGTCCGCACGCCTCAGGAGCCGCCCGAGCTGGGGGCGCGGCTGCGCGCCTTCACCGTGGACGAGCTGCGCGACCTGGGCGACCACTACGCGGCCATCGCGGGCGCGGCGGCCCGGCTGGCGGCCTTGCGCGCGCTGCCCGGCGACCTGGCGCCGCTTTGGCGCACACTGGACGCCATGGCCCACGCCGTCTCCGAGACCGAGGCCGCCAACAGCGCAGCCGCCCGAAGCGCGCCCACCCGAAGCGCGGGCTCCAGCAGCGCGGCCTCCGGCCACGCGAGCGGCAAGGGCACGGGCAGCGCGGGAGCGGGCAGCGCGGGAGCGGGCAGCGCGGGAGCGGGCAGCGCGGGAGCGGGCAGCGCGGGCATTGAGGGCGCGGGCGGCGGGGGCGGGCTCGGGGCCGAGGCGAGGGCTGTGTTGCGGCGCCTGGACGGGCGGTTCCACATCGAGGTGGCGGCGGCCTCGCAGTCGGCACGACTCACTCAGGAGGAGATCCGGTTACAGGCCGACATCGGGCCGTTGCTCTGGCTTCCGTACGACGAGCCGGGCAGGCACGATGAGGCAACGGCCCAGCATCGCGCCATCGCCGAGGCCATCCGCCGCGGAGACCCCGGCCTGGCTCGTGACCTGGCCGAACAGCATGTGCTCGACGCGATCGAACGGCTGATCGAGCTGCGGTTGCGGCTGGCGGACGCCTGACCGCGCGGCGGCCCGGGAGTTCGCGAGCCGCGCCGGGCGCGACCACAGGCACGGAGGTAGTGCGCGATGCCCCAGCCCTCGGCTTCCACCACCACAGCCGCTCGCGTCGGCCGGGCCGTCTCCCGGATCGGTGAGACGGTGCAGGGCGTGTTCACCGTCCTGGACGAGGTCCGCGACCGCACGGCCGCGCTCGCCAGGACGCGCCGGCCGCTCACCACGAGGGATCTGGCGGCGCTGCGGCCCGCCCTGTTCCGTCACCTCGGCGGGCTGATCGCGGGCCTCGGGTTCATCGCGGCGCCGGGGCTGCTGGTGGACGCGCCCTGGCACCTGGAGTGGTGGCAGGACGACCCGTCGGGCACGCCGGTGCAGCTCCTGCGCGATCTCGACCCGGCCAGCAGCGCGTTCTACGACTACACGCACTGGGAGTGGTACGCGGGGCCGAGCGAGGGGGCGGAGCGGACGATCTGCGGCCCGTACGTGGACTACCTGTGCACCGACGAGTACAGCCTGACGCTGTCGGTGCCGGTGCTGGCCGGGGGCGCGTTCGTGGGGGTGGCGGCGGCGGACGTGTTCGTGCGGCGGTTCGAGTGGGCGGTCGTGCCGGTGCTGCGCGAGGTGCCGGTGCCCGCGTTCGTGATCAGCGCGGCGGGGCGGATCGTGGCGTCGAACACCGCCAAGTGGATCGGCGGGTCGGTGTTCCGGGGGGAGGCGGGGTTCGAGGTGCATCCGTGCGGCGGGCTGCCGCTGTCGCTCGTCGCCGCAAGCGACGCAAACGCCTTGCGTGTTTGACGCAAGAATTTGAGGTGCGATTGAAAGTAGTTCACAGGGCCTTGTGGAGCGGTGTGCGGGAGGCCTAATGTCGCCTCACCCCCCGAGAGAAACGAGCACGCATGCCCCGCTCCGCCCTCACCTCGGCGCGCCTTCCCCGCTCCGCCCTCACCGCGGCGCTTCTCCCCCGCTCCGGTTTCACCGCCGCGTTTCTCGCCGCCGTCGTGGCCTGCGGCCTCATGGCGCCGCCCGCGCTGGCCGGCACCCCCGCCCGCGCGCCGGTCGTGACGCGGGCCGCGCTCGATCCGGCGCTGGTCGCGGGCCGGGGCGCCGCCGTGGCCTTCGCCGAGCAGGAGGCGGAGAACGCCGCGACCGACGGCACGGTCATCGGGCCTGACCGCAGCGCGTACACGCTGCCCGCCGAGGCCTCGGGACGCAAGGCGGTGAAGCTGACGCCGGGACAGCACGTCGAGTTCACCCTGCCCGCCAGGACGAACGCGATCACCGTGCGCTACAGCATCCCCGACGCCCCCGGCGGAGGCGGCATCACCGCGCCCCTCGACGTCACCGTCAACGGCGGGCGCCGCACCACGATGACGCTGACCTCGCAGTACTCCTGGCTCTACAACCAGTACCCGTTCTCCAACGACCCGGACGCCGACCTGCTGCACCCCGACTGGTGGATCACCGAGTGCGCGTGCGTGCCCAGCGCGACCACCCCGGCTCCGGTGATCGCCAAGCCGTTCCGGCCCAGCCACTTCTACGACGAGCAGCGCCTGCTCCTCGGCCGCACCTACCGGGCCGGCGACCGGGTGCGGCTGACGGTCCCGGCGGGCAGCAGGGCCGAGTGGACGGTCATCGACCTGCTCGACTCCGAACTCGTCGGCCCGCCCAAGGTGGTGCCGCGCGCGGCCAGTGTGCTGGCGTTCGGCGCGGACCCCACCGGGCGGCGCGACTCGGCCGGGGCGATCGACAAGGCCATCGCGTACGCCAAGCGCAAGCGGCTGACCGTGTACATCCCGCCGGGGACGTACCAGGTGAACCGGCACATCATCGTGGACGACGTGACGATCACCGGCGCGGGCAACTGGTACACGGTCATCAAGGGCCGCGAGGTCGCCCTGCCCAGCCCTGCGCCCGACGGCTCCGTGCACACGGGCGTCGGCTTCTACGGCAGGCCCGCCGCCGAGGGCGGCAGCCGCGACGTGCACCTGTCGGACTTCGCGATCGACGGCGACGTACGCGAGCGCATCGACACCGACCAGGTCAACGGCGTCGGCGGCGCGATGAGCGACTCCACGATCGAAAGGCTGCACATCCGGCACACCAAGGTCGGCATGTGGTTCGACGGCCCCATGACGAACCTGCGGATCACCGGCAACATCATCGTCGACCAGATCGCCGACGCCATCAACTTCCACACCGGCGTCTCCGGCTCCGTCGTCTCGCACACCTTCATCCGCAACAGCGGCGACGACGCCATGGCCATGTGGTCGGAGAAGAGCGCCAACACGGGCAACACGTTCGACCACAACACCGTGCAGACGCCCGTCCTGGCCAACGGCATCGCGATCTACGGCGGCACCGACAACACCGTCTCGAACAATCTGGTCGCCGACCCGATCAGGGAGGGCAGCGCGCTCCAGGTGGGCTCCCGCTTCGGCGCCGAGCCGTTCGCCGGGCGGCTGGACATCACCGGCAACACCACCGTGCGGGCCGGCACGTACGAGCTGAACTGGAACATCGGGCTGGGCGCCATCTGGTTCTACGCGCTGGAGCGGGACATCGCCGCCGACGTCCGGGTGACGGGCAACGACTTCCTCGACAACACCTACAACGCGATCATGCTGGTGAGCGAGTGGTCCGTGAAGGACCTGTACGCGATCACGAACGTGCACTTCAAGGACATCCGGGTGGACGGCACCGGCACGTCCGTGGTCAGCGCCCGGGTGAAGGGGTCGGCCACGTTCGAGAACGTCGACGCGCGCAACGCAGGGGCGGTCGGGGTGAACAACTGCGGCTCGTTCGGGTTCCCCGCCACCGGCTCGGAGTTCTCGCTGACCGACCGCGGGGGCAACGACGGCGGGTGGCTGGCGCCCTGGCTGCTGCCCAACACGATCACCTGCGACGACCGCCCGCCGGTCGTGCCGCCGCCGGCGCCGTCCCCCTGGTGAGCGCCCGATGACCCCCGCCTGCCGGGCAGGAGGCCCCCTCCCGGCAGGCGGGAGCTCCCATCAGGCGGTGGCGGGGAACAGGTCGCGGAAGTTGCGCACGACCGGGTTGGCGTCGCCGGTACGCCACGTGACGTCCAGCGTGACCACCCTGGTCGCCGGCGCGAGCGGCCGGAACACCACGTCCCCGCGCCGCAGCCGGGCCACCGACTCCGGCACGATCGACACCCCGATCCCCGCCGCCACCAGCCCCACGATCGTCTGCATCTGCACGGCCTCCTGCACGATCACCGGCTCGAACCCGGCCGCCCTGGCCACCCCGGTGATCTGGTCGTACAACGCGCTCCCGTACCGGCGGGGGAACATCACGAACGGCTCCTCCGCCAGCGCCGCCGCGGGCAGGGGCGCCCGGGAGGCGAGGGGATGCCCGCTGGGCAGCGCGGCGAGCAGCAGCTCGCGCGCCACCGTGCGAGTGGACAGCACCTCGGCGGCGGGCCCGGACAGCGGCGCGTGCAGCAGCCCCACGTCGAGCAGCCCCTGCCGCAGCTCCTCTGCCTGCTGCGCGGTGGTCAGCTCGCGCAGCTCGACCTGGACGCCCGGGTAGCGGGCGCGGAAGCGGCGCAGCACCCGCGGCAGCGTCAGATTGGTGGCCGACCCGACGAACCCGATGGCCAGCCGCCCCGCCTCGCCCCTGCCCGCCCGCCTGGCCGCCTCGGCGGCCAGCTCCGCGTGCGCCAGGCTGGTGCGCGCCTCCGCGACGAACGCCTCGCCCGCCGCGGTGAGCCGCACCTGCCTGGTCGTACGCTCGAACAGCCGCACGCCCAGCTCCTCCTCCAGCTTGCCGATCTGCTGGCTGAACGGCGGCTGCCGGACGCCCTCGCGCAGCGCGGCGCGGCCGAAGTTGAGCTCCTCGGCCAGCGCCACGACGTAGCGGAGCTGCTGGAGATTCATCCGCCCTTTATATCGACAGGCCCGGCACGCCCCTGACCACCGTGGTCGACAGGACGCCGATCTCGCCGATGCCGATCGTCACCGTGTCGCCGTCCTGCAGCGTGAACGGCAGGTCCGGCACCAGGCAGGTGCCCGTGGCCAGGACGGCGCCGTCGGGGAAGACGTCGGCGCGGTAGAGGTAGCCGGCCAGGTCGTCCAGGCGCCGGTTGAGCTGGGAGGTGCTGGCCTTGCCGTCCCACACGGTCTCCCCCGCCCTGGCGATGCTGAGCGAGATGTCCAGCGCGTACGGGTCGGCGACCTCCCACGCGGGCCTGATCGCCGGGCCGACCGCGCAGCCACCCAGGTAGATCTTGGCCTGCGGCAGGTAGAGCGGGTTGACGCCCTCGATGGTGCGGGAGCTGACGTCGTCCACGACCGTGTAGCCGACGATCTCCCCCGACGCGTTCAGCACCAGGCCCAGCTCCGGCTCCGGCACGTCGATCTCGGAGTCCTCGCGCACCGCGATGCGCCCGCCGTGGCCGGCGACCTTCCACGCCACCGACTTGAAGAACAGCTCGGGCCGCTCGGCGTCGTACACCAGCTCGTACACGTCGGCGGCGCGCTCGCTCTCCAGCACCCGTGCCTCCCGCGAGCGCCGGTACGTCACGCCGGCCGCCCACACCTCCATGCGGCCGTCCACGGGAGGCAGCAGCGGCACGGAGCCGGACGGGTGCGACGTCCCGTCCGCGGACGCGCAGCGCTCCCGCAGCTCATCGGAGGACAGGCGGAGCAGCTCGGCCACGCTGGTGATCCCCGACAGCTCCACCACCTGCTCACCGTCATCCACTCCCACCGCATCGCTGCTGGTCAGAGGGCTGGTGAACCGTACGATCTGCATGCGTGCTCCTAGCTCCATCAGACGAGGGGACACATGTCATCCGATGAATGTCCCCTATGGGATCAACTTAGTAGTTCGCCGGGATGATCGGGAGGGCTCAGACGACCTCGAAATCGGCCATCATCGCCATGTCCTCGTGTTCGAGGTTGTGGCAGTGCAGCATGTAGCGGCCACGGTAGCCGTCGAAGCGGGCCAGCACGTCCACCACCTCGTACGGGCGCACGTCCACGGTGTCCTTCCAGCCCGCGTCCGTGGCGTCCGACCGCCTGCCGTTCCTGGCCAGCACCTGGAAGTGGGCCAGGTGCACGTGCACGGGGTGGTGGAAGTCGCTGGTCAGCCGCCAGACCTCGGCGGTGCCCAGGCGCGGGCTCGCCAGTGGGACGCCCGGCCGGTAGCGGTGGCCGTTGATGGTCCACGAGTCGTTCGTCCTGCGGAAGTCGAACGTGCGGGTGGTGACGGGGCGGGGGCTGCGGGGCGGGCGGGACAGGGTGGCGGGGACGGCGGTGTCGTCGCGTTCCCGCCTGGTGACGACGAAGCGCATGACCTTTCCCTGCGGGCCGCCGGACAGGGTGTTGAGCAGGGTGACGTGGGTGCCGGGCGGGTAGACGGAGAAGTCCACCACGACGTCGTGGCGCTCGCCGGGGGCCAGGGTGATCGTGTCGTGGTCGACGGGGGCGGCCAGGAGGCCGGAGTCGCTGCCGATCTGGGTGAAGCGGGCCCTCGGGGAGAGGGCGAGGCGGTATCTGCGGGCGTTGGAGGCGTTCACCAGGCGCAGGCGGTGCCGCGCGGCCGTCACCTCGGCCACCGGCCAGGGGGCGCCGTTGACCAGGATCACGTCGCCCTCGACGCCCTCCAGGTAGTCGGGGTCGAGGGCGTGCGTGCCGTCGTCCAGCCCGTGCCCGCCCGCGCCGTGCCCGCCCGCACCATGCCCGCCCGCACCATGCCCGCCCGCACCATGCCCGCCCGCACCATGCCCGCCCGCGCTGTGTGCGGTGTGTGGATATCGGAAGGAGCCGTCCTTCTCGAACGACCGGTCACAGATCATCAACGCCAACTCCCGCTCCCCCCGTGGCAGCGGCAGCGCGTCCTCCTCCTCGTCCCGCACCAGCACCATCCCCGCCAGCCCCCGCCACACCTGCGGCGCCGTGAAGTCCATCCGGTGATCGTGGTACCAGAGCGTGGCCGCCCGTTGCTCCACCGGATAGCGATAGTCCTTGACCACCTGGTGCAGCACCTCCCCCGGATGCCCGTGCGCCGAGGAGTACCCGGCGGGGACGACGAGGTCGGTCGGGTAGCCGTCCGAGTCGGGCGGGGTGACGCCCCCGTGCAGGTGGGTGGAGGTCGGCACGGGCAGCTCGTTGCGCACCCCGATCACGGCGGGGCTGCCGCGCCGCAGCTCGAACGTGGGCCCGGGGAAGGTGCCGCCGTACCCCCACACCTCGGTGCGCAGCCCGGGAAGGATCTCCACGGCCGCCACCCGCTGCGTCACCTCGTACCGGCCCGGGCTCACCGGCCGCGCCACCTCGGGGATGGGCAGCGGCACGGTGAACGGCTCGGGCAGGCGCGCCGTGCTCGCCAGCAGCTCGCCCGCCGTCTCCCGCCCGCCACCGCATCCGGAGGCGGCCAGCGCGGCCCCGCCCAGCACGCCGAGGAACGCCCGCCGCGAGACACCTCCCGCTCCACGGTTCACGCCGCGCCCGCCGCCGCGCCCGCCACCACGCATGCCGCCGCGCCCGCCGCCACGCATGCCGTACCCGCCGCTCATGCCGCACCAGCCGTCACGCCGGCCCGGCGGAAGGCCAGCCACGTCCACGCCGTGAAGACCGCCGACAGCCCGAAGATCGCCATCCCGAGCGGGAAGTGCCCCGCGATGACCCGGTCCTGGCCCAGCATCACCTGCACGGTCTCCAGCACCACCAGCCCCAGCCCCGCCACCGCCGGCCACCACGCTCCCCTCCCTGGCCGCCACAGCAGCACGGAGGCGAGAAGCTGCAGGTACAGGACGCTGTGGGTGACGCCGCCGTTGTTGCGGTGCCAGGTCAGCAGGTCGACGTCGCCGGTGACGAACAGCCCGGCCAGCGCGGCCTGCGCGAGCACGCCCGCCAGGTGGGCGGTGGCCGTCACCCGCAGCGACCAGACGATCCAGCGACGCGGCGCCGGTGTGGAGTTCGAGGAGGTCATGCCGGAAATGCTCCTTCGGCGCCCCTTCCGGTCACATCCCGCACGGGACGGCACCGCGCCGTACTCCCTGGGGCGTACGCGGCCCGAAGGGGGCCGGAAACGTACGCCCTCGGGATGACGTCCGATAGGAGGGCGATCGCTACCTTATGGGCATGGAAAGCCGCAGAACGGACGTGCTCATCGCGGTGGGCAGCCTGGTCGCGATCGTGCCCGCCACGTACGCGAACCTGTCGTGGACGGGGCCCTACGAGCGCCCCCTCGACCCCGCGGGCCTGGTGCTGATCACGATCGCGGCCCTGTCGCTCGTCTTCCGCCGGTCGGCCCCGCTGGCCGCCGGGATCGTCGCGGCGGCCTGCGGCGTCGTGTACTACGCCGCCCACTACCCCGGCGTGTTCGCCGCCGCGCCGGCGCTGGCCTCCATCTACACGCTGGCCGTGCTGGGGCGGCGCGCGGATGCGATCTGGCTGGCGATCGGGCTGGCCGTGCCGGTGTACGGGCTGATGGCGCTGTCGTCCGAGGACCCGGGGGCGGGCAACTGGATGGCGCTGCTGAGCGGCTGGCTGGTGGCCATGGTGGTGATCGGCGAGGTGACCAGGAGCCGGCGCGCGTACCTGCACGCGGTGGAGCAACGCGCCGAGGCGGAGGCACAGCGGGCGCGGGAGGCTGAGCGGACGCGGGAGGAGGCCGCGTTGCGGCGGGCCGGCGAGGAGCGGCTGTGGATCGCCCAGGAGCTGCACGACTCACTCACCCACAGCATCTCGGTGGTCAACGTGCAGGCGGCGCTCGCCATGGAGCTGCTGGACAGGAAGCCCGAGCGGGTCAGGGAGGCACTGGCCGCGATCAAGGAGTCGGGCCACGAGGCGATGGACGAGCTGCGCGCCACCCTGGGCGTCCTGCGGCAGAGCGAGCCGGAGGGGGCCGAGGCGGGGTTGTCGGGGCTGCCGCGCCTGGTGTCCAGGGCCGAGGGGGCGGGCCTGCGGGTGGCGCACACCGTCTCGGGCGACCCGTACGCGCTGCCGCCCGAGGTGGACAGGGCCGCGTACCGGATCGCCCAGGAGGCGCTCACCAACGTGCTGCGGCACGCGGGCGCGGCGGCGGTGACGGTGGCCGTCGAATACGATCCGTCGAAGGTCGTGCTGCGGGTGGAGAACGACGGCGAGCCGGGCGTGCCCGGGCCGGGGATGGGGTTGATCGGGATGCGCGAACGCGCGGTGGCCGTCGGCGGCTCCCTCGCGGCGGGCCCCGGCGAGCGCGGCGGCTTCACCGTCCGCGCGGAACTTCCGGCGGGAGCGGCGGCATGAGACCGCAACCAACGCCCGGCCGGAGCGGCGGCGTGACGCCCCGACCAGCCAGTGTGACGCCGCGACCCGTCAGGGTGCTGCTGGCCGACGACCAGCCGCTGATCCGCGCCGGCTTCAAGGCCCTGCTGGAGCTCACCGACGACATCACGGTGGTGGGCGAGGCAGGCGACGGCGCGCAGGCCGTGGAGCTGGCCAAGCGCCTCCTGCCCGACGTGGCGCTGCTGGACGTCCGCATGCCGCTGCTCGACGGCATCCAGGCCACCCGCAGGATCGGCGCCACCCCCGAGCTGAACGGCGTACGCGTGGTGATCCTCACCAACTACGCCCTGGACGAGTACGTCTTCGCCGCGCTCAGGGCGGGCGCCAGCGGCTTCCTGCTCAAGGACATCGAACCGGCCGACCTGCTGCAGTCGGTGAGGGTGGCGGCGCGCGGCGACGCGCTGCTGTCGCCGTCGGTGACGCGCCGCCTGATCGAGGAGTACGTCAGCACCCCGCCCCGCCCCGCCCCTGTCCCCGGGCAGGACCGGCTGACCGGCCGGGAGCGTGAGATCGTCGCCCTGGTCGCCAGGGGCCTGTCGAACGACGAGATCGCCGAGCATCTGGTGATCAGCGCGGCCACGGCCAAGACCCACGTGAGCCGGTCGATGATCAAGCTAGGCGTGCGTGACCGGGCCCAGCTCGTGGTCTTCGCGTACGAGTCGGGCCTGGTGGTGCCCGGCACCGCCGCCTAGATGGCCAGCAGGAACTCGTAGGCGTTCAGCGCCCACACCAGCAGCCACAGGGCGATGGCCGGCAGCCGATGCGGCCCCCGCCAGGTTCCTTCAGCAGGCACCCGTTATCACGTCACCTTCCCCTGCGTCCGGGAGCACCGCCCGCGCGCCCTTCCGCCGGGCCCAAAGCTTTTCCCCGAATTCGCCCCTCCAACGCACCCGGTTTATATGCTCAATTGAACAGGACGGCGCCCCTGTTTCCTCCATGGTAAATCGCCTGGGCCGCAAAAGGAGCATTCATGGACAAAGGATTTCCCGTCCTGTCCGATGCACCGGTCGGCCTCGGCGGCGACGAGCTGGGTTTCGGCCGCTACGTCGATCCCCTCGTCCAGGTGATCACGGACGAGGCCACCGAGACGCCGTTCACGATCGGCGTGTTCGGCCCCTGGGGCAGCGGCAAGTCGAGCCTGCTGCGCATGATCGACCAGCGGCTCGCCGAGGAGCATCCGGGCCGCACGGTCAGGGTGCACTTCAACTCGTGGGTCCACCGGGGCGAGCCGCACCTGCTGCTGCCGCTCCTGCACACCTTGCAGGACACGCTGGAGCAGGACGGACGGCGCCGCCTGCGCGAGGCCGCCGGCCGGATCGGCTACGTGATCGCCCACCTGACCTCCGACACGCTCCTGCGGCGGGTGTCCGGCGGCGCGGTCACGCTCGACAAGCTCCAGGAGCTGTCCCAGCAGTACGCCGAGCAGCGCGGCAAGGTGCACAGCGAGCTGCGCGGCCTGCGGCGCACGCTGCAGGAGCAGGCCGACCGCGCCGCCGACGACGGCGCCCGCCTGGTGATCTTCATCGACGACCTCGACCGCTGCCAGCCGCACGAGATCGTGGACCTGCTGGAGTCGGTGAAGCTGTTCCTCGACCTGCGCCACGTGCTGGTCATTCTGGCGGTCGCCAAGAACGTGGTCGATCAAGGCATAGCCGTGAAATATCGGGAATTCGGATTCGACGCCGCCAAAGTCCTGGAAATCGGCGACGAATATCTGGACAAAATGGTCCAGCTTCCGCTGAGCCTCATGCCCATCGACGCCGGCGGCTATCTCGGCAGCCTCCCCATGCCCAGCGGCTTCGCGGAGCACAGGAGCCTGCTCGGCGAGATCGTCGTACCCAACCCGCGCCGCATCAAGCGCGTGCTCAACACGCTCGCCGTCACCTGCGCCATGGGCGGCCCAGGCCTGCGTCCCGACGTGGTGATCAGGCTCGTCGTGCTGCGCGTCCAGAGCCCCGACCTGTACGACGCCATCGCCGCCCGCCCCCACCTGGCCGCGGCCCTGGAGGACATGTACGCCGGCCGCCTCCCCCTCGACCGCCCCGACCGGCTCATCGAACGCTACGGCCAGGCCGAGGCCGAGCCGGTGGCGGCGGCCGTGCGCCGCTTCCACCGCTCGCAGGACTACCTGCGGGGCGTCTTCCGCGGCACGGCGTTCACGGAGGTGACGGACGAGCTTCCGCGCTACCTCACCATGCTGGGCCGTTGACGATGCAGGCCGACCCGCTGCGCTACGACCTGTACGGCCTGCACCAGGGCAACCCGTACCGCACCGAGCCGCTCGACCCGCTGGGCCGCTCCGGCGATCGCACGCTGATGGTGGACATCGACTGGTTCGTCTCCACCGAGGCGCTGCGGGCATACCTGCGGCGGACCGTCGAGGCGGGCGAGTCGGCGTTCGTCGTGGTCAGCGGGCGCGACTACACCGGGCGCACGACGATCGCCAACCACGTACTCGACGTGTACCGGCAGGTCCGCGACCTCGAGTCCGACCGGCTGCTGATCAGCCGGATCGACGTCGAGCACCACCACGACTTCGAGTGGGTGAAGAAGGCGATGGTGGAGCTGCAGACCGAGATCGAGGAGGCCGACCTGTCGCTGTCCCCCGGGCTGACCGCGTCGCTCGACACCATCGAGAGCATCGAGGAGGACGTCTACCAGAGCCGCTACCGAGGGCTGGCCCGGCGGCTGCGCGGCGAGCTGTGGGGGCAGGACCAGCCGTGCTCGTTCGGGGTGGTGTTCGAGGGGCTGCGGCAGACGACGCTGGTCGAGGCGATGCGCAAGGTGTTCAGGAGCAGCCAGTCGATCGCGGTGTTCACGCACGGCGACTACAAGCACGCCAACACGCCGTCCCACGAGGAGCTGAGCCGCCTCGACGTGCACCTGATCAAGCTGGAGCCGCTGCACGGCGACCAGGTCCGCCACCTGGCCGAGCAGCGGTGGCGGTCGGCCTCCGAGCTGCCCAGCCCGTTCCCGCCCGACAGCCTGGAGGCGGCCTGGCCTGCGCCGACCCCGATCAAGTCGGTGGTCAGCACGCTGGGGGCGCTGGTGGACATGCGGCTCGGCTCCGCCGCCTGCCACGGCCCCTGGCCGCAGAACGCCGAGCTGGAGATCCCGCACCGGTTCATGGTGTCCATGATCCGCGTGCTGAAGAAGGTGGGGGCGCCGTGACCGACCCCGCGGGCAACCCGTTCCCCGAGCGCGGCACGATGAGCATGGAGGAGCACGTCCGCGACGCCGACATCCTCAACCGGACGATCACCGGCCCCACCGTCGAGCTGCCCGCCGTGGCCCGCCTGACCGCGCTGGTCGGGCAGTACCTCCAGGCGCCGTCCCGCGGCCAGGTCGCGTTCCTGCACGGCGCGCACGGCACCGGCAAGACCCACACGATCCGGTACGCGCTCGGCGGCGTCACCGGCGCCATCCGCCTGTACGCCAAGGCCCAGGACGGCGACTTCCACGCCCTGTACCAGCGGCTCATGAGCCAGGTCGGGCGCGACCGGCTGCGCGGCCTGGCCAGGGCCTTCCAGGCGGTGCTGGCGGAGGAGGAGGCGGGGCTGACCGCCGGCGGGCCCGCCGATCCGGGGTACGCGGCGCGGCTGTTCACCGAGTTCCTGGTCGAGCCGGGTGCCGTGCTGGAGGCCCAGGCCGACGAGCTGGGCCGGGTGATCGACGACGGGCAGGAGTTCCAGCGGGCGCTCACGTCGCTGCTGGAGCCCGCCATGGAGGAGGCCGCGTTCGCCTGGCTGGCGGGACGGGAGGTGACGACGCTGGACGCCGCGCGGCTCGGCGTCTCAGGCCCGCTCACCGACCCGAACCAGTGCCGCTACGGCCTGCAGCTCCTCACCGCCCTGTGCGCCAAGGTCGGCACGCCCGTCATCATCGTGGTGGACCAGTGCGAGCGGCTGCTCCTCGGCGGCGGCGCGAACCTGGGCGTCATGCACTCGCTGGTCGAGCGCGTCCCGCAGGAAGGCGGGATGTTGCTGCTGCTGGGGAGCGACGCGGCGTGGGAGGAACTGCCTGAGGACCTGCGGCAGCGGTTCGGCGCCAACCATCTGAGGACGGCGCTGCTGACCCCGTCGCAGGCCGGTGAGCTGGTCGTCGCCTACATGGGGCGGGATCTCGGCCATGGGGGTATGGGCGGGCCGTTCACGGATGACGAGGTTCTGACGTTGCTCAGGACCAGCGGGGGCAACGTGCGGCGGTTCCTGCAGCAGGCTTGGCGGGCGTTCGAGGCCGCCACCGTTCCGGCGGGGCGGGATCTCGATCCCCGGCCTGTGACGAGGCTGAGTGCTGATCGGGTGGTGGAGGCCTGGCTGCTGAGCGAGGGGGTGGGGTATCGGCGCGGGTGGCGGGACGGGGACGTCGGCGCGGACTACGCGGTCGTGACGCCGGGCGGTCCCCGGCTGCTCGTCCAGATCTCCGACGCGCTGTTCACCGCCCCAGAGGCTGCGGCGGTGCTGGCCGGAATCGGGCTTGTGGAGCGGGTGCGGGGGCGTGGTTGGACGGCCAGGGTCGTGCTGGTCGTCGCCGGTTACGCCAACCCCGAGCTGTCACCTCTGCTGGAGCGGGCGGCGCACGAGGTCGTGGTGTTGCGCGGCGAGGACGACCTCGACCGCCTGCGCGCCACGGTCGGCCCGCTCACGCCGGGCTCAGGACCGGTGTTCACGGGGCTGCCCTACCCCGGCGCCGCCCCGTTCTCGCAGGACGACGCGGAGGTGTTCTTCGGGCGGGAGGAGGCCGTCGAGGCACTGGTGTCCAGGCTGGCGTCGGCCCGCGAGCCGCTGGTGGTGACGGGGCCGACGGGCGCGGGCACGTCCTCGCTGGTACGGGCGGGGCTGCTGCCGGCCCTCGCCGGAGGCGCCCTGTCGGAGGAGACACCGCACTGGACCACCCTGCTCCTCACGCCCGGCACCTCACCGCTGGAGGCACTGTCCGGGCAACTGGCCACGCTGGCGAGCGGCACCGGCGGCGCCAAGCCCTCTCCGGCGAGCGGACTCGACGCGGCGACCGTGCTGGCCTCCCTGCGCGAACGCCCAGCCAGCGCCCGCCTGCTCCTCGGCCGGCCCCTCGCGGCGGGGGCGGGGCTCGTGCTGGTCGTGGACGGGTTCGAGGAGGTCTTCTCCGGCTCCGGCCCTGAGCAGGACCTGGCCGCGTTCGTCGCCGCCCTGCACGCCGTCGCGACCGCTCCGGGACGGGCCCACGTGGTGATCGTGGTGAGTGCCGCCTTCGCCGGGCGCTGCCAGGCCCTGCTCGGGACGGCGGAACCGCCGTACACGCTGCCGCTCATGGGCCGCTCCCAGCTGCGGCGGGCGATCATCGGCCCGGCGGAGACAGCGGGCCTGGCGCTGGAGGAGGGCCTGGTGGACGCCGTGCTGGCCGACCTGCGCACGGCAGACGGCGCCCCCGAGCCAGGCGCGCTCCCGCTCCTCGCCAAGGCCATGCACACGATCTGGATCCGCCGCGACGGCGACCGGCTGACCCTGCGCGGCTACGCGGAGACCGGAGGCATCCCGCTGATGGCGACCTCCGCCGCGGAGGCCGTCCACCAAGCCCTGACTCCCGCGCGGCAGGCCGTCGCCCGGAGGGTGCTGCGGCGGCTGGCGTCGGTCACCAGGGACGGGCGGATCAAGGGCAGGCCCACGCCTCTGGCCGCTCTGCGGGCGGAGCACCCGGGTGGGGATCTGGAGGCGGTGCTGCGCGAACTGGCCGCCGCCCGGGTGGTCGTGGTGGACGCCGGGACGGTGCGGATCGCGCACGGAAGCCTGCTGGAGGACTGGCCGCGGCTGCGCGAGTGGTTCGAGGCGGATCTGGCCGGTCAGGTGCTGTACGACCAGCTCGCGAGCGACGCCGCCGAGTGGGCGGAGAACCGGCACAGCCCGGCGTTCCTGTATCGGGGGAGCCGGTTGGCCGCGGCGCTGCGGGCGCAGCGGCAGTGGGGGCGGACCGGGCTCTCGCTGGAGCAACGGGCCCGCCGCTTCCTGGACGCGAGCGGACGGGCCCGCAGGCGGCGGCGGCTGGCGACCGCCCTGTTCGCCGGTCTGATGTCGGTGACCGTGGGCGTGCTGACGGTGGACAGCCTGTCCGAGGCGGCGCGTCAGCGTGCGGCCGCCCAGGACGCGAGAACCTCGGCGTTGCTGGCCGAGCAGAGCACCCTCGTGGGGGACGAGCAGGTGGCGGCTCTTCTCGCGGCGCTGGCCTGGCGCTTCGGCCCCGGGCCCGAGGCGCGTACCGCGCTCATCAAGGCCCTGGGCGAGCGGAGTGCGAGCACCGCCTTCGATTTCGGCGTACCGGCGGGAAGGTCCGTCTTCAGGCTCTCCGGACCGGCGCTGGCGATGAGGGCCGAGCGCGACGGCCGGTTCGTCGCCGCCGTACCTGCCGGGAAGGACGCCTTCTCGCTCACCGAGGTGTCGACCGGGCGGCGGATCGGCGGGGCGCTCCGCCACGAGGGCCGTGTCACGTCCATGGCGCTCAGCGCGGACGGGCGGATCCTGGCCACCGGCGACGGCGTCGCGCGGGTCGAGGACCTCACCGGCCAGAGGCTGACGGCCGAGCTGCCGATCTCCCCGCTGGCGCTGGGGCTCAGCGCCGACGGCAGGACGCTGGCACTCGGCACCGAGGACGGGCTGTGGGTGTGGGCGCCCCAGTGGAACGGCCTGAGACGGCTCGGTGACCGCCCGGTGGCCGCTGTCGCCGTCACCCCGGACGGGAAGGCCGTGGCCGCCGGCGATGGTGACGGCGGCCTGGTTCTCTGGGACGTCAGAGCCGCTTCGCCTGCCTTGCTGGACGAGCCTGCCGACGCCGTGACCTCGGTCGCCTTCAGCGCGGACGGGACGAAGCTCGCGGCCGGCTCCCGGAGCGGCGCGGTCCGCCTCTGGGACGTCCCGGCCCGCCAGGCGCTCTACCACCAGTACGTCGGCGAGGGCGACGCCGTGACCTCGGTGGCCTTCAGCGTCGAGGGGACGACGCTCGCCACCGGCGACGACCGCGGCAACGTGCGGCTCTGGGACGTCGAAGGGCCCTCCGACCTCGCCGCCGCCGCCTGCGTGCTCGTCGGCCGGGACCTCACCGACGAGGAGTGGGAGAGCAACGTGCCCGGCGACGTCCGGCGCCGCCCCGCCTGCCCGTGACGCTCACCCGTTCACGGGCTTGCCCAGCGCGCTCCCCGCCAGCCACTCCTCCCACGACTTGGCCCAGGGCGTGGGCCCGTTGCCGAACTCCAGCTTCCGCGACGTCCCCGTCACCTCGATGATGTCCCCGCGCTGGGTGAACTCGTAGAACCACCGCGCGTTGGCGGGGCTGGCGTTCACGCAGCCGTGGCTGACGTTGGAGCTGCCCTGCGCCCCGGTGGACCAGGGGGCGGCGTGGAAGAAGGTGCCGCTGTAGGTCATGCGGACGTTCCACTTGGTGCGGATGCGGTATTCGCCTGGCTCGCCGATCGTGGCGGAGTCCATGACGAGGTCGGCGGCCTTCTCCTGGGCGATCATGATGCCCGAGTAGCTGTCGTCGCCGGGTTTGCCGAGGCTGACGGGGATGGTCCTGACGACCTCGCCGTCCTTCTCGACGACGGCCTTGTGGGTCTTGGCGTCGACCTTGGTGATGTGCTCGGGGCCGACGGTGAAGGACAGGCTGCGGTCCTTCGTCCCCCACAGTCCTGCGCCGGCGCGCAGGCCGGCCAGGTGCGCCACGACGGTGACCTGTTCGCCGACCGGCCAGTACTCGCGTGGCCTGAACTGGACCTCGCGGTCGCTCACCCAGCTCCACGCGCCCTCGACCGGCTGCGACATGCGCACGACCAGCGAGCGTTCGATGGCGGCCCTGGCCTCCTTGGAGGTGATCGGCTGGGAGAGGAGGAGCTGGACGGGCATGCCGACGCCGACCTTCTCGCCGTCCAGGGGCGACATGCCGCTCTCCAGCGCCCGTTTCGGCTTGAGGGTGGTGAAGGTGGCGGTGCCGGTGACGGTCTTGCCGTCGGTGCCCTTGGCCTCGGCGCTGACCGTGTACGTGGTGGCGGGCCGCAACGGCCACTGGGGCCGCCATTGGCCGTCCGCGGCCACGGCGCCCCGTACGGCGCGGCCCTTGGCGTCGGCGACGGTCATCTTGGTGACCTGGCCGCTGGTGGCCTTGACGGTGATGCCGGTGTCGGGGGCGACCTTCTTGGCGCCGTCGGCGGGGCTGATCGACAGCTTGGCCACGGGGCCCTGCTGCTGTGACGGCCCGCTCGGCGCCGAGCCGCCGCCCGTAGAGGTGCAACCGGCGACCGCTGTCAGGGCCGCCGCGCAGATGGTGAGGAGTGTCTTGTTGGTCCGGCCGTTCCGCATCCTTGATGCCTCCCGCGCCTGACATATAGGCAGTCATTTAGATTAGACCGGTTGTCGGCGATCCGGCGGACTCCTTCCCGTATTGACCGAACCCATGCGAACACGTCGGCGCGGCACGTTGCGATGATCTTGATCTGGCGTTCCGCCGACCACAATCATGGGCCGGTGGACTACTACCTGATCTCCGCGACGGCGGGCGATCGATCACCCGCAGGGCTCCTGGTGGAGGAGTTCGTCCTGTGCGACGACTACACGGCGGCCGGCATCGACGGCGCCGAGTGGGTGGCGGAGATCGGGGCCTGGTCCGCCTCGGCCGAGCTGAGCAGGGCCATCCGCGCCGACACCGCACTGCGCTCGCGCGTGACACCGGTCAGCAGGCAGGAGGCGGTGCGTGCCTTCAAGGTGCTCGGCGGCGGCGGGCTGCCCGAGGAGGCCGGGCTGCGGACGCTCTTCCAGGAGCGTCGCTCGCTGCCCACCACGGCCCCGCTCAACCTGGGCAACGGCCCGGCCAGGGCACGCCGCTACCGCATCCTGTTCGCCGGGGAGCTGGGCGAGACCGGCCTGGCCAACGCCAGCACGGCGCTGCGCCTGGAGCCCACCGGCGATCCGCGCGTGGTCGGCACGGCCTCCGTCAACGCCGGCGGCCACGGCTTCACCTGGGAGCTGCGCCGCATCGGCGCGGGCATCGCCTGGTGCGTGGACGTGACCGCGCGGCTCGGCTCCGGCCCCATCACGGCGCTCGGCGCGCTGCTGCACCACCACCGCCAGGCCGTGCGCGAGCAGGGCCCCATCCCCGTCACCGTGGAGCGCTTCGCCTGACTGTCACGACCCGCCACCCCTGCCCGGTCCCTCGTATGACGAGAAAACCGAGCCGGGTGCGGGGTGACGATGAAGGCGAGCTCACTGATCAGGGCTCTGGACGATCGGGTCGGCGGCGCCCGGTTCCTGGACAGGGCCATGCGCAAGGCCTTCAACAACCACTGGTCGTTCCTGCTGGGCGAGATCGCCCTGTACGCGTTCGTGGTCGTGCTGGTCACCGGCGTCTTCCTGACGTTCTTCTTCAAGCCGAGCATGAAGGAGGTCGTCTACGACGGCGCCTACGTGCCGCTGAAGGGCGTCATGATGAGCGAGGCGTACGCCTCCTCGCTGGAGATCAGCTTCGACGTGCGCGGCGGCCTGCTGATGCGGCAGATGCACCACTGGTCGACGCTGATCTTCCTCGGCGGCATCGTGGTGCACCTGCTGCGCAACTTCTTCACCGGCTCCTTCCGCAAGCCGCGCGAGCTGAACTGGCTGATCGGCGTGGCCCTGTTCGGGCTGGTCATGCTGAACGGGCTGTTCGGCTACTCGCTGCCGGACGACCTGCTGTCCGGGGCGGGGCTGCGCATCCTGCACGGGGTGCTGGTGTCGGTGCCGCTGGTGGGGACGTACCTGGCGATGTTCCTGTTCGGCGGGGAGTTCCCCGGCGGCGACATCATCGCGCGCCTGTACAGCCTGCACATCCTGATCATCCCCGGCCTGCTGCTGGTGCTGGTGCCGCTGCACGCCGTGGTGCTGACGTGGCGGCAGACGCACACCCAGTTCCGTGAGCGCGGGGTGCGCAACCATCAGGTGAGCGGGGCGCCGTTCTTCCCGGCGTTCATCGCGAAGACGACGTCGTACGTGCTGTGGGTGGCCGGGGTGGTCGCGCTGCTGGCTACCGTGTTCCAGATCAACCCGATCTGGCTGTACGGCCCGTACGTGCCCAGCACGGTCAGCGCGGGCTCGCAGCCCGACTGGTACATGGGCTTCCTGGAGGGCGCGCTGCGGCTGATGCCGCCGTGGGAGTTCCACGTGTTCGGCTACACGGTGACGATGAGCGTGCTCATCCCCGCGCTGCTGGCGCCGGGGCTGCTGTTCACCGGGCTGGCGCTGTACCCGTTCGCGGAGCGCTGGTTCACCGGCGACCGGGCCGTGCACAACCTGCTCGACCGGCCGCGCGACGTGCCGAGGCGGACCGGGATCGGGGTCGCCGGGATCGTGTACTACGGGGTGTTGTGGACGTCCGGCGGCAACGACGTGATCGCCGCCAACTTCCACATCTCGCTCAACGCGACGACCTGGATCTTCCGGGTGGCGTTCCTGGTGGGGCCGGTGCTGGCGTACGTGGCGACCGTGTGGATCTGCCACGGGCTGCAGGCGCGCGACCGGCGGATGGCCGAGCACGGCATCGAGACCGGCGTGGTCGTGCGCTCGCCCGAAGGCGGATATTCCGAGGTGGAGCGGCCGATGACCGAGGAGGAGAAGGAGAGGCTCACGCCGCCCCCCGACCCGCAGCCGAAACTCATCGGCCGGTGACTGTCACAAACGGCCGCCCTGCGACGTCTTGGTTCTGACGAGAAAACCGAGCCGGATGCGGGGTGGCTATGAAGGGCAGCTCACTGGCCGGGGCGCTGGACGACCGGGTCGGCGGCGCCGGGTTCCTGAAGAAGGCGATGCGGAAGATCTTCCCCGACCACTGGACGTTCCTGCTCGGGGAGATCGCCCTGTACGCGTTCGTGGTCATCCTGCTCACGGGCGTCTTCCTGACGCTGTTCTTCAAGCCCAGCATGCGGGAGGTCGTCTACGACGGCGTCTACGTGCCGCTGCGCGGCGTCACGATGAGTGAGGCGTACGCCTCGTCGCTGGAGATCAGCTTCGAGGTGCGCGGCGGCCTGCTGATGCGGCAGATGCACCACTGGGCCACGCTGATCTTCCTGGCCGCCATCGTCGTGCACGCGCTGCGCAACTTCTTCACCGGCGCCTTCCGCAAGCCGCGCGACCTGAACTGGCTGATCGGCGTGCTGCTGTTCGTGCTGGTCATGCTCAACGGGCTGTTCGGCTACTCGCTGCCCGACGACCTGCTGTCCGGGGCCGGGCTGCGCATCCTGCACGGCGTGACGATCTCGATCCCGCTGGTGGGGACGTACCTGGCGATGTTCCTGTTCGGCGGCGAGTTCCCCGGCACGGACATCATCCCCCGGCTCTACAGCATCCACGTGCTGCTGGTCCCCGGCATCCTGCTGCTGCTCATCCCGCTGCACGCGGTGATGCTGACCTGGCGGCAGACGCACACCCAGTTCCGCGCCAAGGGGCTGAACGACCGGGTGGTGCGGGGGGCGCCGTTCTACCCGGCGTTCCTGGCGAAGACGACGGTGTTCTTCCTGTGGGTGACCGGGGTGGTCGCGCTGCTGGCCACCCTGTTCCAGATCAACCCCATCTGGCTGTACGGGCCGTACATGCCGGGGCACATCAGCGCGGGCTCCCAGCCGGACTGGTACATGGGGTTCCTGGAGGGCGCCCTGCGGATCATGCCGCCGTGGGAGTTCGCGCTGTTCGGGCAGACGGTGACGATGAGCGTGGTGATCCCCGCGCTGGTGGCGCCGGGGCTGCTGTTCACGGCGCTGGCCGTCTACCCGTTCGCGGAGCGGTGGGTGACCCGTGACCGGGCCGTGCACCACCTGCTCGACCGGCCCCGCGACGTGCCGGTGCGGGCCGGGCTCGGGGTCGCCGGGATCGTGTACTACGGGGTGTTGTGGGCGGCAGGCGGGAACGACCTGATCGCCACCACGTTCCACATCTCGTTGTACGCGACGACGTGGATCTTCCGGGTCGCGGTCGTGCTGGGGCCCGTGCTGGCGTTCATGATCACCCGGCGGATCTGCCTGGGGTTGCAGGCGCGCGACCGGCACACCGTGGAGCACGGAGTGGAGACCGGAGTGATCGTGCGCGGCGCCGAGGGTGGATACACCGAGGTGGAGCGGCCGGCTGAGGAGGAGGAGACGGCGGTGCTGGTGCCTCCGGCGCGGCCCGCGCTGCCGCCGGCGGGCAACGGCGACGTGCCTCCCCCGGCGAGGCGGCGACTGCAGGACGCGCTCCAGCGCTCCTGGCACTCCTGACCTTCATGGGACTGGTATCGCCGGGACGGTCACCGGGCCGAGCAGCGGGTTCAGCACGTCCGTCTGCGACTGCCCCGGCGGCACCAGCACGTCGAGGGCCTTGGGCACGGTGCCCGGGTCCACCGCGCACAGCGGGTCCGTGCCGCCCACCGCGCACACCCCGAACTGGTACGGCTGCGGCGTGGCGGCGAACGGCCTGGCCTGGTCGGCGCTGAACCCGTCCTGCCCGGTCAGCACCACGGCGAAGCGCCACCCGGGGCCCGGCGTGCCGAACGTGGCCTTGGGCAGGGCGATCGTGATCGTCCGCGTGGTGCCGGACGCGCGCACCACGGCCCCCGCCGGGGCCGCGCCGCCGGCCGTCACCCACACCGGCGCGGCGAAGCCCTGCGCCTCGACGCGCTGCGACCAGGCGTCCTGCTCGGCGATGCGGTGGTTGCGCTGCGGGAACGCCGCCTCCGTCGAGGTCGTGGCGACCGCCGGGTCGCGGACGTACACGTCGAGGAGCTGCGCGCCCATCTGGTTGCCGAAGGTGGGGGTGAGGTCGCGCAGCACGGCCCGCAGGTAGACGGTGCTCGCGTCCGTGATCACCTGGAACCTGCGCAGGTCGAAGGCGCCGTCGTGGAAGTCGGCGGCGGTCGGGTACGCGTACGTGCCGGGCCCGTGGTCGTCGCCCTCCGGGTCCTCGACGTCGAGCACCGTGGTGGCGTCCACGATGTCGCCGACGACCGTGCGCCGCGCGTACCCGGTGCGCCCGTCCGGGGCGGTGACCGTCACGGTGATCACGACCTCGCCGAACGCGACCGGCGCGAGCGCCGCGAAGCCGCCGTCCGCGCCGGCCCGCACGGAGACGACCTGGGTGGCCGCGCCGGTGTCGATGGGCGTGGCGGCGACCTCCACCCGCGCGCCGGGAACGGTACTGCCCGTGACGGGCACCGACGTGCCGGTCACGGGGGTGCCGTCGGACGGGGCGGTGACGGTGAGCGGGGCGGCCTGCGGCGGGTCGGCGTAGCGGCGGCGCACGATCTCGGGCTGCTCGACGGGCCTGGCGGAGCCGAGCGACAGGATGAGCCGGACGACCTGGGCCTGCGCCCACGTCAGCGGCGACGCCGAGCCCGCCGGGCCGCCGTCGCGGAAGCCGATGGAGGCGGTGGCCGGGTCGGCGCCGTACGGGGAGGCGGGCAGGCCCGGGTTCTCCCACGCCTGCTCGGGGATCAGCCCGGTGCCCGACGCCATGGCCCGCATGGCGGACAGCAGCGCGGCGGCCGTGCCCTGGTCGCGGGTCTGCAGCGCCTGCTCGGCCCGCTCGCCCGCCAGCACCGGCCACACGTGCCCCGAGCCGTTGTTGCCGGTGGGCCATGGCTTGCCCGACGGGGCGCAGGCGGTGGGGTCGGGCTCGTGGCAGTCGCCGTAGCCGTCCTCGGTGCCGGGGGTGTCGGAGCCGTAGCGGTACCAGCCGGGCCCGTTCGCCGTGTCGCGCCTGATCACCCGGTCGACGACGGGGAGGCTGGCGAGCACGTCGGGGTCGTCGGGCGGCAGGATGCCGAGCCTGGTCAGCTCCAGGAAGCCGGCGTCCACCACGCGGCGCTGGTCCTCGGTGGGGCCGCCGTTGCCCAGGTTGTAGGAGACGGCCGCGTCGGGGTCGCCGCCGCGTGACAGGCGCAGGAAGTAGCGGGGCGCGTACGGGCCCGTCGTGGTGACCGTCCACGCCTTGACGGAGCGGGCGAAGTGGTCGGCCGTGGCCCGGTAGAGCCTGGCCCGCGCCTGGTCGCCGTGACGGGCGGCCAGCTCGCCCGCCGCGACGAGCGCGGCGATCTCGGCCGCGATCGTGGACGGCGAGTGGCCCGACTGCTCCTCCCACCGCTCCACGCCGAACGCCGGGCCGTGCGAGACGAGGAAGTCGGCGGCGTCCCGCACGTCGTCCCACACGCCGGTGAGGCCCGACTGGTAGGCCATCAGGATCGGGTACGCGGTCTCGTCGAGCTGGTCGCCGCCCGAGTCGGGGGCCAGTCTGCCGTTGAGCAGGGAGTTGCGCGGCAGGCGGCCGTCGGGCAACTGCTGGCGTTCCAGCAGGAAGCGGGCCGTGGCGCGGGCGGTGGCCACGTCGCCGGCGGCCAGGAAGCCGGTGAACGCCTCGTACAGGTCGCGGGAGAACACCTCGCGGTAGGAGCCGAAGTAGATCGCCTTGCCGCCGACCAGCTCGCCCGCGCCGACCGCCTGGCCCCACGGGCTGGCCAGGGAGGCGACGACCGCGCCAGGGAACGTCTTGTCCTCGCTGGCCTTGAGCACGTTGGCCGAGAGCCGGTAGAGGCCGTCGAGCGCTGCGGGAGGCCTGCGCAGGCTCGCGTCGTAGGCGGCCCAGCCGGCCTCGTAGCGGGCGCGGGTGGCCTCGAACGGGCGGGCGGCGGCGTCGGCGGCGGTCCGCAGCGCGGCGGCCCTGTCGCGGCCGAAGCCGAGCGCGAACGTGACCTCGCCCCTGGCGTCGATCGGCAGCCGGGCGGTGGCCACCACGTTGCCCGAGGGCGCCTCGGTGTGGGTGGTCAGCTCGCGGGCCGTGTCGAGCTGGGCGGCGCCGTCGCTGGGCGTGCCCGCGTAGCCCACGCTCGCCTGCGGCAGCCGCCGCTGCGCGCGCAGCGCCAGATGGGTGGGGACGGCGTAGTCGCGGGCCGGGGCGGAGGTCTGCGTGTTGTCGTCCCAGACGACGGGCGCGCCGGTCCGCTCGTCGACGATCGCGTTGTCGGGGCCGCCGTTGGGCTCTCCGCCGCCGCCGTTGCCGTTCACGCTCGCGTCGAGCCTGGCGTACAGGCGCAGGCCGGGCGGCTGGAGGCGGGCGCGGACCACCACCGCGTTCCTGTCGGGGTCGGTCAGGTAGGTGGTGGTCAGGCGGTAGCGGCCCGCCTTGCTGACGGAGGTGATCGTGCAGGTCATGCCCGACCGATCGGTGGCCACCTGGTAGGTGGTGTCGCGGGCCTGGAGCTCGGTGAACGTCCTGCCGTCGGTGACGGCGAACTGCATGGTCTCGACGTTCGTGTTGTCGATCGTGGGCTCGTACACGTCGGACAGGACGCCGCCCGCCACCGTGTACCAGACCTTGGAGGAGCGGGACGTCGCGGTGCCCACGCAGTCCTTGCGGGCCAGGCCGAAGTGCGACGGGAGGCCCGGCCCGCCCGGCGCGGGGGCCTGGGCGAGCACCGGGTCGCGGGGGACGGTCACGAGCGCGACGACGACGATCAGGGCAAGAACGGATCGGCGGATCGCGCGCATGCGGGGCTCCCCTCCCTACCCCGATGGGTTCGAGAGAAGACCAGCCCTCCCCCGCTGTCAACCCCGAGCGGCGGGAACCGTGGCGTCCACGCCCCGGTCCAGGCGCAGGCCGCGCGTCTCCTTGAACGAGGTCAGCACCACGACCAGCGACACCACCGCGATCACCACCATGTAGAAGGCGGGCGCGATGGCGCTGCCCGACGCCGACACCAGCCCGGTCGCGACGAACGGCGCGGTGCCGCCGAACAGCACGTACGCGGCGGTGTAGCCGATGGCCGAGCCGCTCGCCCGCACCTTCGCGGGGAACATCTCCACCAGCGCGGGCACGTTCGAGGTGCCGATCACCGACACCAGCATGGCCAGCAGCGAGGTGCCCAGCATCGCCCCGGCCAGCCCCGACCCCATCAGCCAGAACGCGGGCAGCGGCAGCAGCACGAACCCCGCGCACGCCGCGATCAGCATCGGCCTGCGCCCGAACCGGTCGCTGGCCCTGGCGGCGAAGAGGCAGGCCACGCTGTACGCGAGCATCGACACGACGTTCGTGAGCTGCGACTCGCTCTTGGAGTACCCCAGCTCCTCCGACATGTACGCGATCATGTAGCTGCTCATCAGGTAGTACCCGACGGCGTTGGTGATGCTGTAGCCGAACAGCGTGGCGATCTGCCGCCCGCAGCGCCGCACGGCCTCCCGCAGCGGCGCGGGCTCCACCTCGTCGTGCTTCTCCAGCGCACGGAACACGGGCGTGTCCTCGACCTTGGAGCGCAGGTAGAGCCCGATGAGGCCGAGCGGCGCGGCCAGCAGGAACGGCACCCGCCAGCCCCAGCTCTGCAACGCCTCCGTGGACAGCGCCGAGGTGATCAGGAAGCCGACGCCGGAGCCCGCCACGCTGGCCAGGCCCACGGTCACCGGCACGGCGGCGGCGAAGCGGGCCCTGCGGCCCTCCGGCGCGTACTCGACGATGAACGCCGACGCGCCCGTGTACTCGCCGCCCGTGGAGAAGCCCTGGGCGCAGCGCAGCAGGAACAGCAGGATCGGCGCCGCCATGCCCCAGGAGGCGTAGGTCGGCAGGATGCCGATGAGGAACGTGGCCCCGCTCATGGTGAGCACGGTCAGGGCGAGCATCCTGTTGCGGCCGAGGCGGTCGCCGTACCGGCCGAAGAAGGCCGCGCCGAGCGGCCGGGCGATGAACCCGCCCGCGAAGATCGCCCAGGTGGCGAGCAGCGCGGCCGTCTTGTCGTAGTCGGGGAAGAACAGCGCGGCGATGGTCGCGGACATCACGGCGTACGCCGCCGAGTCGAACCATTCGACGAAGTTGCCGATCGCGGAGGCCAGCGAGACCTTGCGCCGCACGGCGGAATCCTGGGGGGTCATGGGTGCTCCCTTACTTGGTGGACCGGCTGCGGAGCTGGGCGCGCTGGATCTTCCCGCTCGCCGAGCGGGGCAGCTCGTCGACGAACTCGACCTCCCGCGGGTAGGCGAAGCGCGAATGCGTGGTCTTGGCGAACTCGCGGATCTCCCGTGCCAGCTCCTCACCCGGCCGGTGGCCGGGCGAGAGCAGGACCCACGCCTTGACG
Organism: Nonomuraea sp. PA05; assembly: GCF_008086045.1. GTDB lineage: Bacteria > Actinomycetota > Actinomycetes > Streptosporangiales > Streptosporangiaceae > Nonomuraea > Nonomuraea monospora. The sequence continues at coordinate 45,114 of NZ_VSEY01000010.1, forward strand.
GCCTGGCCGCGCACGGGGTCCGGCACCCCGGCCACGCCCACGTCCGCGACGGCCGGGTGGGCGCGCAGCGCCTCCTCGATCTCGTCGGGGCCGACGCGGTAGCCGGAGGTCTTGATCACGTCGTCCACGCGGCCGAGGAACCAGTAGTAGCCGTCCTCGTCCACGCGCGCGTGGTCCTTGGTGTGGAACCAGTCCCCGCCGAAGGTCTCCCGGGAGGCCTCGGGGCGGTTCCAGTAGCCGAGCGGGAACTGCGGGTTGCTCCGCGCCCGCAGGCAGATCTCGCCGACCTCGCCCTGCGGCACCGGCCGCTCCCGCTCGTCGAGCAGGGCGACGTCCCAGCCGGGCAGCGGGCGCCCCATGGAGCCCTCCTTGACCGGCTCGCCGGGGAAGTTGCCGATCAGCGGGTACGACTCCGTCGAGCCGTAGTAGTCGAGCAGCGTCACCCCGAACTGGTCGCGGAACCAGCGGATCAGGTCGGCGGTGAGCGGCTCGTTGGCGCAGCACACGGTGCGCAGGCGCTGCGGGTAGCGGGTTCCCGCGTCGGGCACCTGCTCGCGCGTCTTGCGCAGGAACGTGGGGTTGACCAGCCCGGTCGTGACGCCGTTGCGCGCCATGCCGTCCAGCAGCCCGTCGGGGTCGAAGCCGGCGGCCGGCCGGTACACGTAGTGCACGGCGCCGGCCCGCAGCGGGCCCATGAGCTTGGCCATCGACCAGGCCCACTCCCCCGCGCCGTAGAAGACGTCGCCGGGGCGCAGGTCGTGGCAGACCTCGAACTCGTTGTGGCCGAGCAGCGTGCGGTGCGCGTGCACGATGCCCTTGGCGGGGCCGGTCGTGCCGGAGGTGTAGAAGATCAGCGCCGGGTCGTCGGCGGCCGTGTCGGCGTCCGTGAACTCCGGCTTGAACCGGGCGAGCGCCGGGTCGTCCACGTCCACCACGATGCCCTGGTAGCCGCCCGCCCTGCGGACCGCGCCCGCCTCGGTGACCAGCACCGACGCGCCCGAGTCGGCGAGCCGGTAGGCGATCTGGTCGTCGGCCCAGAGCAGCGACATGGTCACCAGCACGGCCCCGGTGCGCAGGACCCCGAGGTAGGCGGCGGGCGTGTCGGTGCGCTGCGGCAGCATGACGGCGACCCGGTCGCCGGGGCGCACGCCGGCGCCCTGGAGGCAGGCGGCGATCTGCCGCGAGCGGTCCTGGATCTGGCCCCAGCGGATCTCCTCGTGGGCGCCGGTGTGATCCTCGAAGATCATCGCCAGGTTCTCGCGGGGGTGGCGGTCGGCCACGTCCACGGCCATGTTGTAGCGTTCGGGAACGCTCCACCCGGTCATCGGGCGCTCCTTTCCAGGAACCTGTTCATCTCGCGCTGCGGCTCGCCGGAGGCGTACGCGGCGGCGTGCACCTTCTTGGCCGCCACCACCGCGTCGGCCAGCGCCTGGCTCTCCAGCTCGCGCAGCCGCCCCTTGGTCAGCGCCACGGCGCCCGGCGGCAGCGCGGCCAGCTCCCTGGCCTGCTTGACGGCCTCCGCGAGCACCTCGCGCTCGCCGACGAGCCTGGTCAGCAGGCCCAGCCGTTCCGCCTCCGCCCCGTACACCAGCCGTCCGGTCAGCGCGAACTCCGTGGTCCTGGCGCGGCCGAGAATGTTCCACATGGCCCAGATGCCGGTGATGCTGGGGATGCCGGAGAGCACCTCGGGCTGTCCCATCCGCACGCCGGCGTGGCCGACGCGCAGGTCGGCCAGCAGCGCGTACTGGAAGCCCGAGCCCGCCGCCACCCCGTTCACCGCCGCCACGACCGGCTTGTCCAGGTCGAGCACCGCCCGGTAGAGGCGGTCGAAGCCGTCGATCCAGGCGTCGGAGGCGGCGTGGTCGTCCGGGTCGATCGTGGCCGTCTCGCCCAGGTCCTGCCCGGCGCAGAAGGCCCGCCCGGCGCCCGTGAGGACGACCGCGCCCACCTCGGGGTCGGCGCCCGCCTCGGCCAGCAGCGCGATCAGCCGCTCGCGCATCTCGGCGGTCCAGGCATTGAGCTTCTCCGGCCGGTTCAGGGTGATCACCGCGACGGGTCCGTCACGGTCCAGCAGCACAGTCACAATCGTCCCTTCGCAGGTCAACGGGCTTGCCGGGATACAACCAGGTGTGACGGGGCCGTGGCCAACATCAATGGAGTCCCTTGGCGATATCAGAGCGATATGGTGAGGCGGATGGAGCTGCGTCACCTGCGCTATTTCGTCGCCGTGGCCGAGGAGCTGCACTTCGGCCGGGCCGCCGAACGGCTGCACATGGCCCAGCCGCCGCTGTCCCAGCGCATCCGCGACCTGGAACGGGAGCTGGGCGTGCGGCTCTTCGACCGCAACCCGCACCGCGTCTCGCTGACCGAGGCCGGCGCGCTGCTCCTCGAACACGCCCGCGGCGTGCTCGACCAGGCCGACGCCGCCCGCGAGGCCATGCGGCGCATCCGCCCCGGCGCGTCCGGCGTCCTGCGGGCCGGTGTGCCGCCCGACACCACGCCCATGGCGCTGCGCACCCTGGTGGCGCGCTTCACCGAACGCGTCCCCGACGTGCTGCTGCAACTGCACGAGCTGACCACGGCCAGCCAGCTCGCCAAACTCCGCGCCGAGGAGCTGGACGCGGGCCTCGTGCGGCACCCCTGCGACACCGTCGGCCTGGAGTCCAGCGAGGTCGTGCACCGGCGGCTCGGCGTGGTGCTGCCCGCCGATCACCGCGCCGCCGAACAGGACGTGGTACGGCTGCGCACACTCGACGGCTCAGCCTTGGTGATCTTCCCCAGGGAGATGGCGCCGCACCTCTACGACCACGTGCTGGAGGCCTGCCGCGACAACGGCTTCCTGCCCAGCGCCATCCGGCACGCCCGCAACCCGCACTTCGTCCACGGCCTGGTCATGTCGGGGCTGGGGGCGCACCTCAACGAGGAGCCGTACGACGAGCTGCCCGCCGGGCTGGTGTGGCGGCCGATCGACGAACCCCGGCTGACCTGGTCCACCTCCGCCGTGTGGCCTCCCGTGCAGGGCGGGGAGGTCGTCAGCGCGTTCGCCGAGGCCGCGCTGGCGGGGCTGCGGTCGGTCGGGCACGTCTGAGCCCTGTTACTCATCCGGGACACGATCCTGTGCGAACCAGGAGCGGCGGCCAGGAGTCCAACCATTTGGAACGATCCCTGCGGGGTCGTCTTATGGGGGACATGCACCGGGGGCGGTGCTCGTACAGGGGGATTCATGAACATCGGCATGAGACGGGGGACCTCGCGAGCGATCGCCGCGGTCGTCCTGACGGCGGGGCTGGGCGGCGCGGGCACGCTCGCCACCACCCCGGAACCCGCACAGGCCAGTACAGCCGAGGTGGCCTTATCCGTGGGCGCCGCCGCCGAGGCGCCCGCGGCCAAGCCGGTCGACTGCCGCCGCGTGAAGTGCGTGGCGCTCACCTTCGACGACGGCCCAGGCAAGTACACGGACGCGCTGCTGCGCACCCTGGCGGCCTACGACGCGCGGGCCACGTTCTTCGTCGTCGGCCAGAACGTCGCCGCCTACCCCGGCGCCCTGCGCAGGACGTACGCGGCCGGCCACGAGATCGGCAACCACAGCTGGTCGCACCCCGACCTGACGAGGCTGTCCGCCGCGTCGGTCCGCTCGCAGTTCTCCCGCACCGACCAGGCGATCAAGGCGGCGATCGGGATCAGGCCGAAGCTCGTCCGCCCGCCGTACGGCGCGTTCGACACGACGGTGCGGCGGCAGGCCGGGCGGCCGGTGGTCATGTGGAGCGTGGACACCCTGGACTGGCGCTACCGCAACAGCGCCAGGGTGGCCCGCAAGGCGGTCAAGGCGGTGCGGCCGGGCAGCGTCATCCTGTTCCACGACATCCACCCCACGACCGTGCGGGCCATCCCGAAGGTGCTGAAGGCCCTGTCCAAGCGGGGCTACCGGTTCGTCACGGTCAGCCGGCTCTTCGGCGGCAGCCCGCCACGGCTCGTCTACAGCCGGGGCTAGTCACGAACTTGTCTCACATGCGTTGAACCTCGCCCGCCGGGCCGCCGTATCTGTCCGTGTGAGCGGTGATCGCGCATGAACTCCGACCAGAAGGGACGCGGCACCGGCAGCAGGGACACCGCGCAGGCCGGGCGGCCCGGCCTGCGCGGGCTGCGGGCGTCGGTGTTCGCGGTCGTGTGCGTGCTCGCCGCCCTCGGGATGCACGTCCTGGCCGGAGGGCCCATCGCGGGCCTGGGCACGGTGGTCGTGGCGACGGCCGCAACGGGTGCGGGCGCGTTCGCGCTGGCCCGTCGGCGACGATCCACGGGTACGCTGCTCGCCGCGTCGTTCGCGGCCCAGTACGGCATGCACCAGCTCTTCACCTCCTCCTCCGCGGTCCATCACCCATCCCACGTCGATCATCACGGCGGCGGGCTCTACGGCGGGCTCGGGATGCTGATCGCGCACGTGCTGGTCGCGGCCGTGTCGGCGTGGTGGCTGGATCGCGGCGAGACGGCGCTCGCCCTGCTGCTGCGGTTGCTGGCCTGCTCACTCCCCGGCCTGTGGGCCCTGCTGACCGCACGCCCCACCCCGCCACGCAGGTCGAAGACACCACTGACCGCCGGCTCCGGCGGCGTTCTCACCTCACAGGTGCTCGCCTGGGCTCTGTGCCGGCGGGGGCCGCCACGGCAGGGGATCGAACCCGGCATTTCGTGACCACGAAGCGTGCGGACGCCCGCCGTCCCCACGCCTGCCTTCCCCCTGCCTGAACGCGGTGCGCGCCCGGCCCCATACACGCGCGCCTCCGGAACGGAGCCCCCCATGACCTCTGTCGAAACGCGCCCGGAAACGACCACTCCGCCCACGACGGCGAAAGCCCCGTCCCAGCGCTACCGCACCGTGTGGCGCTGGCACTTCTACGCCGGGCTCTTCGTCGCCCCCGTCCTGCTCGTCCTGGCCGTCACCGGCGGCATCTACCTGTTCAAGGAGCCCTTCGAGGAGTGGCGCTACCAGGACGTGCGCACCCTCGCCGAACCCGTCACCGCCGCCCGCCCCCTGTCGGAGCAGATCGCCGCCGCCCAGCGGGCCCGCCCGGGTTCCCCCGTCATGTCCGTCATCCCGCCCACGTCCGCCGACCGCACCACCCGTGTGATCCTCCAGGGCGCCGAGACGGGCCCGTGGGCGCAGGGCGTCTCCGTGTACGTCGATCCGGGCACGGCCACCGTGACCGGGCAGATCGACGACGGGGCCACGTTCATGCGCGTCGTCCGGACCATCCACGGCGAGCTGATGTCCGGCACCGTCGGGGACCGCGTCGTCGAGACCGCCGCCTGCTGGGCGCTGATCCTCGTCGCCACCGGCGCCTACCTGTGGTGGCGCGGCCGGCGTACCCGCAGGAAGCCCACCCGCCCTGGACGCGGGCGGCTGCGGCGGCTGCACATCCTCACGGGGCTCGGCGGGGGCGCGGTGGTCGTCTTCCTCGTCCTGTCCGGCCTGCCGTGGTCGGGCGTGTGGGGCGACGCCCTGCAACGCGTCCAGGAGCGTACCGGCTCGACCTACCCCAGCGCCGGCGACTTCCCGCACACCTCCGACCCGTCCCTGTCCGGCGACCTCTCCAGCAACCCGGACGCCAAGGTGCCCTGGGCGGCCGAGCGCCTGCCCGTCCCGCCCTCCCAGGACGGGCACGCGGGACACCACGCCGCGCACGGCGTCCTGCAGCCCGGCGCCCTGCCCATCGAGAACGCCCTGGCCGCCGCCAGGCCCGCGATCCGGTCCTGCCCGCCGGGCGAATGCGACCTCAAGGTCCTGCTGCCGGAAGGCCCGCAGGGCGTCTACACGATCGTGACCGACCCGCGCCGCGACCCGTCCGCCGCGCAGACACTGCACGTCGACCAGTACAGCGGGCGGGTGCTGGTGTCGTACGGGTGGGAGGAGTACGGGGTGCTGGCCAAGGCCGTCGAGCAGGGCGTCGCCCTGCACGAGGGACGCCGCTACGGCACCGCCAACCTGGTCGTGATGCTGGGCGCCTGCCTCACCATCGTCACGCTGGTGGTCACCGGGGCGTGGATGTGGTGGAAGCGCCGCCCCCGTGGGCGCGCCGGCGCTCCGGCCCGGCCCACGGATCGGCGGACCGCTTATGGGGTGATGGCCGTCATGGGGGTGCTGGGGGTGGTGTTTCCGCTGGCGGGGGTGACGATGGTGGTGGTGTTGCTGGTGGACTGGCTGGTGGTGCGGCGGGTTCCACGGCTCGCGCGCGTCCTCGGCTGACGACATCCTCAGCCTGCCGGTCAGCGGTTGGGCTGACGCGACGTCCTTGGTCCGCCGGTCAGCGGTTCAGCGGCCAGATGCGTGCCGTCTGGTCGCGCCCGCCGGTGACGGCGATCGGCCTGCCGTCGAGCAGGCCGATCGCCGCCGCCCACACCGCGTCGTCGTGCCCGGTGAACGGCGTGCCCAGCTCAGCGCCCGCGTTCAGATCCCAGACGCGAGCCGTCCTGTCCTCGCTGCCGGTCACCGCCACCGGAACCTGCCCCAGGTTGCCGATCGCCACCGACCAGACCGGCCCCGTGTGTCCCGTCAGGGGCCCGCCGATGGGTTTCCCGGTCGTCAGGTCCCAGACCCTGGCCGTCGTGTCCTCGCCGCCGGTGATCGCCACCGGCACCCCGTCCACGTTCCCGAGAGCCACCGACCGCACCCAGCCGGTGTGCCCGGTCATCGGCGCGCCGGCCTGCTTGCCCGACGCCAGGTCCCAGACGCGCACGGTCCCGTCGTCGCCGGTGGTCACCGCGATGGCCCGGCCGCCGACCTGCCCCGCCGCCACGCCCCAGACCGCGCCGTCGTGGCCGGTGAGCGGCTTGCCGAACGGCTTGCCCGTGCGCAGGTCCCACACGCGGGCGGTGCCGTCGGCGGACGCGGTGACCGCTACGTGCCGGTCCCCCATCCGGACGGTGGCCACGCCCTTCACGTCGCCCCCATGGCCGGACAGGACGCGAGCCTCGCCGGTGCGCAGGTCCCAGACGCGGGCGGTGTCGTCGTCGCTCGCGGTGACGGCGATCGCGGTGCCGTCGAGCTGGTCGAGCACCACCGACCTGACCCATTCGGTGTGGCCTTCGAGGGTGGAGCCCAGTTGCCTTGAGGTGCGGAGATCCCACAGGCGGGCCGTCTCGTCGTCCGAGCCGGTCAGGGCTACGGGGGCGCCGCCCAGGGTGCCGAGGGCCACTGCGCGGATGTCGTTGGTGTGGCCTTGGAGGGGCTCGCTCGGCTGGGTGCCTTGTGCGGTGGTGCTGAGGGTGGCTACCAGGGGGGTCACGGTGCCTGGGCCGGGCTGTTCGGGCCACAGGGTCGCCGTCAGCACGGCGGCGACGACCACGAGGGCCACCCCAGCGGCCAGCAACGCCCGCCGCGGCACCCTCTGCCTGCGTGGTGAAGGTGCGGGCGGTGCGGATCCGGGCGCCGTGCGCGTGGGCGACACAGGCGTGGGCGACACGGGCAAGGTGCGCGAGGTGGGCGTGGGCGACACGGGCGAGGTGGGCGTGGGCGGCATGCGCGTGGGCGGCGCGGGCGAGGTGGGTGGGGGCGAGGTGGGTGGGGGCGAGGTCAGGGCTCGCGTCGTGCGGCCGGTCTCGTCAGCCGGATCCCAAGGCGCGGTCACCGCCCCCTCGCCCGCCACGCCGCCGCCCACCACGCCGCCGCTCGCACCGGCCGCATCCCGCGTGACCTCCGGACCGTCCCCACCGGTCAGCACGCGAACCAGCTCATCAGCCGTGAGCCGCCGCCCCGGATCCTTGTCCAGACAGGTCACCACCAGCCCCCGCAACGCCCCCGGCACCCCCGCCACCTCAGGCTCCTCATACAACAGCGCCCGCAGAACAGCCGCCACCGAGTCCCCGGAGAACGCCCGCCGCCCCGTAGCCGCGAACACCATGGTGGCGGCCCAGCTGAACACGTCCGCCGCCGGCCCGACCGGATCCATCCTGACCTGTTCGGGCGCCATGTACCCCGGCGTCCCCACCGCACCGGTCTGGGTGACGGCATGGTCGAGCGCCCGCGAGATGCCGAAGTCGATCACGACCGGCCCCTCGGGGCCGAGGATGACGTTGCCGGGTTTGAGGTCGCGGTGCACCACCCCGGCCCGGTGGATCGCGGCCAGCGCGGTCGCGGTGGCCACCGCGAGCCGTTCGAGGCCGCCGCCCGTGCGGGGCCCGTCCCGCCGGACGACCCGTTCGAGCGAGTCACCTCGTACGTACTCGCTCACGATGTACGGCCGCTCGTCGTGCATCCCCATGTCGAGCACCCGGGCCGTGCAGAAGGGCGCGACGCGGCGCGCCAGCTCGACCTGGCGGAAGAAGCGGCGGCGGGCCTCGGCGTCGTCCGACATCCTGGCGTGCAGCACCTTGATCGCGACCTCGTCGCCGGACGGGCTCAGCCCCAGGTAGACCGCCCCCTGCCCGCCTTCCCCGAGAAACGCGGTGAGCCGGTATCCAGCGATCCGCCCGAGGTTCTCTCCTTGTCGCGGACGTGACACTGTCCACCTCTCCCCCGTGCGCAGGAGCCTCAGCACGGATACTACGATTCCGCCCGGCCCGCCGGATTACCTGCTATGGCGATATATGCGGGTTTCCTGGTGCTTGTCATGGAATGGTCATGCGCTTTTCGTCGGGTTTTCATTTCCCGGACAGGCGCGCGGCAGTCGACGACCAGGCCATGCAGGTGCAGGTGAACACCCGCACATCCGGCACCCTGGGCTTCGGGAAGGGCAGCGTGTGCGGCGCCGACCTGCGGGTCAGCATGTCCACACGGCAGAAAGGCGCCGGCCCTCCCTACCGCGTCGTCGCCGAGGGCAGAAACGCCTACGTGACCAATGCCGGCATCGCCAAAACACGTTCCTGGGTGCACGCGAAGACCTCCGGGCGCGAAACAGCGTTCTCGACCTGGGCGTCACTCCGGCGAGCCTGCAATTCATGCTGAAGAACACCTCGGAAGTGGCGACCGGCGAATATGCGGGCACCGCCTCGCTCGCCGGACGGCGACTCCACGGCCTATGACCAGATGACCTTCCACACCGACACCAGGTTCTCGGGCTGCGGCGGGTGCTCGACGGCGGCCGGCAGGGTCGTCAGCGAGAAGAAGCTGGACGCCAAGACCCGCAAGGCCGTCATCAAGGCGGGTCATCCGGAGAGCGGCCCCTTCTGAGGCTGAGCTAGTCCTGGCACTACCTCGAAGACGGGCCGTACCACGATCGAGGTCAGGGCAGGGAACGACGAGCCTGGAGGCATGAGACTTTTCGCGATCATCGCCCTGGCCGGCACCTTCGTGGCAACCCCCGCCGCGGCACAGGACACACTCCGCTGGGGCCCCTGCGAGGGCCCCGAACGTCCGCAGGACCTGCGTTGTTCGACCGTCCAGGTGCCGGTCGACTGGGCGAGGCCGGGCGGGCGCAAGATCACCATCAAGGTCGCCAAGCTGCCCGCCACCGGACGGTCCGAGGGCACGGTGTTCAGCGTGCCCGGCGGCCCCGGCGTCTCCGGGATCGACGACCTCACCGGCGACCGCGACGACTTCACGAAACTGCGTGAGCGGTTCGACGTGGTCAGCCTCGAGCCGCGCAACGCCGCCACGTACGGGCTGCTCCCCCGCGAGTGCTTCACGACGGGCCCGTGGATCACCCCGCCCCGCACCCGCGCCGAGTACGCCCGCCTCGGCGCGACGATCCGCGAGGGCGCGCTGAAGTGCAGGAACGCCGACCCGGCGTTCTACGACAACTTCAACTCGGCGTCCGTGGCGCGCGACATCGACGCGATCAGGGCCGCGCTCGGCGAGCGGCGGCTGAGCTTCCTGGCCACCTCGTACGGAGGCGTCACAGCCGTCACGTACGCCCGCCTGTTCCCCCAGCGGCTCCGGGCCGTGTACCTGGACGGAGTGATCAACCAGCTCCGGGACACCACGGCAGACGCCCGGGCGCGGTTCGAGGAGGGCGAGGAGCAGTTCGGACGGTTCGTGGAGTGGTGCGCGTCGGTGCGGGACGTCTGCGGGCCGGGCGACATGGGCGCGCGCTGGCGGAAGCTGGTGGCCACGGCCGACCGCACGCCCCTGCCCGTCGAGGGCGACTCGGCCACCTACACCGGGTTCGACCTGCAGACGGCCGCGATGCCGAACCTGCGCACGCCGGGCCCCGCGCCCGAGTATCCGCGCTGGCGGCAGCTCGCCCAGGCCATCAGGCAAGCCGAGGCGGGGAACGCGGGCGGGTTCGCGAAGTACATCAAGGCGGGCACCGGCAGCCCGAAGCTGATGTCGCCGGTGGCCATGAACATGACCCACTGCGCGGACGGGCTCCGCTACCGCGACTACCGCGAGTACCAGGCGGTCCGGGCGATGGGCGAGAAGCTGTCGCCGAACCTCGCCGGCACGGGGGTGTGGCACCGGCTCGGCTGCGTGGGCTGGCCCACCCCGGTGAAGAACCCGGCCGGCCCCCTGCCCGCCGGCCTGCCGCCGTTCCTCGGCGCGGGCACGTGGGGGGACTACGCGAGCACGGCCGACATCGTGCGGCGGGTGCCAGGGTCGGCGACGGTCCGGTACGACGGGCACGGCCACGGGCTGTACCTGTCGGGCGACGCGTGCACGATCGCGCACGCGAACGCGTACCTGATGGACCTGCGCCTGCCCGCGCCCGGCACCACCTGCCGCCCGACGACGGCGACCGGCTGACGGACAGGCCCCGCGACGACGACCGGCTGACGGACAGGCCCCGCGACGACGACCGGCTGATTGGACGGGCCCGCGTCGCCGACCGAGCCGAGGGACAGCCCACGGAAGTTCAGCAGCAGCGCATGTCCGCCCCGGCCTGGCTGAAGTCGCCCGCCAGGAACGCCTTCACCGGGATCGTGAAGTACATCGTCCCGGCGTCTCCCCAGCCCCATCCGAGCTCGGCGTCCTCCGCGAGCTGGAGCAGGTGGATCGCGGGGCCGTCGGCGTCGCGGCCGGTGACCGGGGAGGCGTAGGAGGTGTCGGGCCAGCCGAAGGCGCAGTGGTGGCCCGCGGTGTTGCCGTCGAGGCCGTCCATGGTGTTGAGGAGGAGCGACGGGACGCCCCAGTGCTCGTCCCTGTCGTAGTCGAGGTCGCCCTCCTCGACGTCCCAGCAGTCGGGGAGCATGGTCACCGGGGCCGCGTGGACGGGGGTGGCCGGGTAGCTCCTCGCCGGTTCCGGTGCGGGCGTCTCGACGGCGCGCGCGGGGTCGGCGGGGATCACGCGGCACGCCTCGGGGTCGGACAGGTCCAGGTCCTTGTACACCTCGTACGGCACGTCGGGGTCGAGGTAGAAGAAGTTGAGCAGGCCGGGTCGCGTGGGCAGCTCCTCCCCGAGCCAGGGGGCGAGGGCGCCGGTGTCGAGCACGGCGTGCGGGGACAAGGGAAAGCCGCCCACCTCGGGCCACGCAGTGCCGGGTTCGAGCAACGCGGGCCCACCCAGCCGACACCAGCCGGTGGCAGGCGCGCCAACCCGAGCGGCGTCATGGCCGGTGGCATGCGCGGCGGCCATCGGACGGTCCAGCAGGAAGCCGCGCCGGGCCATGGCCACGAGCTGCCCGCCCGCCTTCTCGCCGAGCCGTTCGACACAGACCCGCAGCATCTCCCCCGAGTCATCAAATTTCATGACAAAAATCCTCTCAACCACCACCGGCCGGGCCACGCGGCACGTGACCCGACCGGCGATCCGTCAGGCCAGCAGCCCCGCCACCGCCAGCACCGGCTCAGGATGCCCGGCCAGCAGCGCACTCACCTCCCGATGCTCATCGCCCCCGGCCGCGAGCCACTCGCCCGAGCACCCGAGCACCCCCGCGACCGCGTCGCACGCGTCCGGATGCGCCAGGAGCAGCGACGCCACAGGCCCGGAAGCCACCGGCGCGGACGTGGCGGCAGGAGGCCTGGGGCGGGCCGTCCACGGCGGCACCCACGCGTCCACCGCCGTCAGCGAGCCGGGGAAGGTGCGCCCCGCCTCGCGGATCAGCACCGGCACCAGCTCCGCCGCCCCGTCCCGCAGCGTGGTGATCAGCTTGGGCAGCCACGGCAGCAGCACGTTGTCGGGCAGCCGTCCGAACGCCTTCGAGATCACCTCCACCACGAACCCGGACAGCCCGGGAGCGGGCTCCATGGCCTGCACGAACCCCATGATGTAGAGCGGGAACGACGGCACGACCAGCGGGTTGGCGAGCAGCTCGTCGCAGCGGGCCCGCAGGTCGGCGATCGGCAGGAGGCCGAGCTGGTGGTGGGCCGCCCACAGCAGCGCCACCTTGTCGGGCGACTCCGGGTGCGACTGCTGCACCGCCAGTTCGAGCTGCGCCCTGTCGCAGCCGAGCGCCAGCGCCAGGCTCTCCATCGTGAACAGGAAGCCCAGCATGGCCGCCACCTGCCGGACGCCGGTGTCGTCGTCCACGAAGGCCGTCGGCAGCAGCGTGCAGTAGTGCGCGTAGCCGGTCGTCACGAACGACTCGCACCAGGCGGGCAGCTCCGGCTCGTTGGCCCGGTAGTAGGCGAGCAGCCGCCGGATGCGGCGCAGCACCTCGGGCGCGTCGTCCACGGTGCGTTCCGCGGACAGCAACTCCACCGCGCGCGTCCCCAGCTCGTCGGCGAAGCGCCGGCTGCCGAGGAACAGGATGGAGTCCTCGACCGCCGCCAGCGCGACCGCCGCCGTGGCCTTGGGGTCGTGCACCGAGCGCCGCAGCCGCTGCTCCAGCACCTGCTCGATGGTGACGCCCTCGTAGCCGAGCTCGATGATCGAGCGCTGGTGCTTGCCGAACGCCAGGTCCCAGCTCTCCTGGATCGAGCGTTCGCCCAGCCTGCGCTCGCCCATGATGGGCCGCACCGCGTCGGACGGCAGCAGGTACCGCAGCATCCACAGCAGGTCGGAGCAGGGCACCAGGTCGGGCTCGGCGTTCAGGTCGAGCAGCGCCCGCTGGATCGTGCGCTTCTCCAGGTCCAGCCCGAGCGGCGCGAGCCGGTCGTAGACGTTCCTGGCCAGCGGCGGCAGCGCGTCGTAGCCGACCTCGCCGACGCGGTCGCCGCCGAGCAGGATCTCGCACAGCCGCCGGATGTCGCGCCTGCCCGGCACGGCGTCCTTCTCGATGCACGTGACGGCGGCGTCCTGGAAGTCGTACGGCGTGGGCCTGGCGCGGTTGCGCATGCCGGCCAGCAGGATCGAGGTCTCGTAGACCGCGATCGCGTCGGCCGTGCTGGCCAGGTAGCCGTTGCGGCGGGCCAGCCGGACGATGTCCACCGACCAGCCGACCAGCTCGGCGTCGTCGAGCGGGTCGAGCGCCGGCGGCCTGGACAGGAACCCGGTCAGCTTGTCGGCCACCTCGCCCGCGGGCGCGGCGGGCGCGGGCAGCTTGGCCGCCCGCTTGCGCGCGCCCTTCTGCCCTTCGAGCTGGAACGGCGTCAGCTTGCCGCGCGTGAGCGCCTTGGCCCAGGTGGCCGCCGCGATCGACACCGAGCCGGAGGCCAGCCCGAACTGCGCCTCGATGGCCGAGTGGCTGGACGGGATGAGGCCGTACAGCCACTTGGTGGCGGTGCGTGGGCTGATCTCGTACGGCGCCTCGGACCTCAGGCCGAACTGCTCGACGTGGCTGGCGGCGTGGAAGGCGCCGCACACGTACAGGCAGTCGGCCGGGTCGGCGCCCGAGGTGGCCAGGTGCTCGCGCATCCTGGCCCACATGTAGCGCTCGCGCTCCTCGTCCACGGCCAGCCGGCCGCCGTCGGGGCGCAGCCGGCGGAACAGGCTGCCGATCAGCACCATGACCTGGCGGTAGGTGTCGTAGTCCGCGCCGGACAGGGGCTGCTCGACGTACTGGTCCCACCACTCCGACCAGTGGCGCACCTTGCCGTGGTGCAGCAGGTGATCCTCCAGCTCCGCGAAGCCGGGCCGCAGGTCTCCGATCTCGACGCCGACGGCGTCGCCGTGCAGCGCCGCCTCCTCGTCCTTCGGGGTGGCGGGCTCCTCCTCCTTCGGCGCCCACTGGAAGACGTGGTCGGTCGAGCGGTCGACCAGCACCAGCTCGACGCCGGGGGTCTCCAGCGCGTACGCGATGGCCTGGTACTCGGCCGACGCCTCCGTGATGGGCGCCACCACGGACAGCGGCGCGGACTCCTTCGGGAAGCCGTCGAGGTCCGTCGCGAACGCCTGCAGCGCCACCGGCAGGCGGCAGTTGCGCAGCTCGGTGAGCAGAGGCTGGAGGTCCTCGCACAGCTCCAGGTAGATGACCTTCGGCTGCTTCTCGCGCAGCCTGCGCAGCATCGCCAGCGCGGAGGCCGGCGAGTGGTGGCAGACCGGGAAGATCTCCAGCTCCTCACGCAGCGCCCGGTCCACGTCCTCGACCAGGCCCGACAGGATGCCGGACACGGCGACGGGGCTGCCGGCGAACTGCTCGGCGGCGTCGAGGAGCTGCCCGCGCAGCGCGTCGAAGGGGCCGGTGCGGGCGCCCGCCCGCTCGCTCGTGCGTCCGGTCATGACAGGGTGGCGATGGCCTCGCGGCCGCCCTCGAGGAACTCCGGCCACTCACCGCCGGCCTTCTTGCTGCGGGGCTCGACGACGCCGTGCCAGTACTTGTTGAGGATGGCCAGGTCTTCTGGGCTGCGCCGGGCCAGCGAGCCGACCAGCGACCCGGCCAGCGTCTGGGCGCGCAGCACCCGGTCGCCGAAGAAGTGGCTGTGCAGGATGGCGTCCTCCAGCACGCCGATCTGCTCGGCCGTGGACAGCGCCGACTCCAGCTTCTCGTCGTCGCTGGTGGCCGAGGCCGCCGCCGACCGCAGGTCGGCGAAGCTCTGCAGCAGGATGTCGAGCAGCGTGGGCGGCAGGTCCAGCTCGATCTGGTGCCTGCGCAGCAGCTCCTCGGTACGGAAGCGGACGATCTCCGCCTCGCTCTTCTTGTTCGTCACGACGGGGATGCGGACGAAGTTGAAGCGCCGCTTGAGCGCCGAGGACAGGTCGTTGACGCCCCGGTCGCGGCTGTTGGCGGTGGCGATGATGGAGAAGCCGGGCTGGGCGAAGACGATGTTGTCGTCGTCGAGCTCGGGGATGGAGACGTACTTCTCCGACAGGATCGAGATGAGCGCGTCCTGCACGTCGCTGGTGGAGCGGGTCAGCTCCTCGAAGCGGCCGATCACGCCGCGCTCCATCGCCGTCATGATCGGCGAGGGGATCATCGACGCGCGGGACTGGCCCTTGGCGATGACCATGGAGACGTTCCACGAGTACTTGATGTGGTCTTCCGTGGTGCCGGCCGTGCCCTGCACCACGAGGGTCGAGTTGCGGCAGATCGCGGCGGCGAGCAGCTCGGCCAGCCAGCTCTTGCCGGTGCCAGGGTCGCCGATCAGCAGCAGGCCGCGGTCGGATGCCAGCGTCACGATGGCGCGCTCGACGAAGCTCCGGTCGCCGAACCACTTCTGCGGGATCTCCCGCTCGATGCCGTCGGCGCGCTCGGAGCCGAGGACGAACACCCGGATCATGCGGGGGCTGAGCCGCCAGGAGAACGGCTTGGGCGAGGTGTCGATCGACTCCAGGTAGTCGAGCTCCTCCGCGTACTTCACCTCTGCGGGGGCGCGCAGCATGTCACTCATTCGCCAGTCTCCTAAGTGAGGAAGTTCTTGAGCTCGAAGACGAGCTTGTGGATGTGACCCGAGATCACGGGGGTGCCCAGGTCCTTGAATTTCTTGCGGAACCACGGCTCGACGCTCTGCACGCCGGAGCTGTTGACCGAGCCGACGGGGATGAACTTCACGCCCGACCGGTAGACGGCCTCGATGCCCTCGTAGAGCGGCTGGGAGGCGCCGAACTCGTAGAAGTCGGAGATCCACACCATCACGGTGTTGCGCGGGTCGCTGATCTTGGGGCGGGCCATGGCCATCGCCACCGGCCCGTTGTTGCCGCCGCCGAGGTTGGTGCGCATCAGCACCTCGAACGGGTCGTGCACCCACGGCGTCAGGTCGATCGCCCGGGTGTCGTAGGCGATCAGGTGCACGTCCACCTTCGGCAGCCCCGCGAAGATCGAGGCCAGGATGGTGCAGTTGACCATCGAGTCCGTCATCGAGCCCGACTGGTCGACGACCACGATCAGGCGGGCCGGGGTGGTGCGGTGCGCCGTCTGCTTGTAGAAGAGCCGGTCCACGTAGAGGCGCTGGTCCTCAGCGTTCCAGTTGGTGAGGTTCTTCCAGATCGTGCGCTGGATGTCGAGGTTGCGGAAGACCCGCTTGGGCGGCACCGACCGGTCGATGACGCCGGAGCTGGTCTTCTCCACCTGTGTACGCAGCACCTCGGCGACCTCGTCCACGTACTTGCGGATCAGCGCCTTGGCGTTGGCCAGCGCGACGCCGGAAAGGTTGGACTTGTCGCGCAGGAGCTGCTCGATCAGCGACATGCTCGGCGTGAGCTGCGCGGCCAGCGCCGGGTCGGCGAGCACCTCGCGCAGATGCATGCGCTTGACGAGGTCGCCCTCCAGGCCGGCCAGCACCTTGGCCAGCTCCTCGTTGCCCTGGCTGTGGCGCAGGCCGCCTGGCTCGCAGCCCATGCCGCGCTCGAACCAGCCCGCGTCCTGCTTCCAGCTCTCGAGCTGGGCGGCGCTGACGTTGCCCGAGCCCGTCGCGAAGACGTTCAGCAGCAGCTTGGAGACCAGGGCCGCGCGGCGGACCTCGTCGCCCGCCTCGTGCTCCTTGTCGGCCATCAGGCCGTCGAACTCGGCGGCCAGGCCGGGGAAGCGCTGCACCAGGTTGTCGACCGACACGCCGGGGTCGAGCAGGGCGAGCGGCAGGTCGAGGTCGCCGACGATGCCGAGGCTGGCGGTCTCCAGCGCGGGCTGCTCGTCGGGGCTGAACAGCCGGGACATCAGGCGCCAGTAGAGCACCTGGCGCCGGGTCTCGTCGGCGGTCTGCGTGGCTTCGGTGGCAGGTGTCTCGGTCATTTCCGCAGCAGCCGTCCCGCTCGCTCGCGCAGCACCGCGACCACGTCGCCGTTCCTGGCCTCGGCCTTGGCCGCCTTGGGGTCGGTGGGGCCGAGCGCCCAGTCGCCGTTGTGCACCGTGACCGGCTGCTTCTTGACCGCCGACTGCAGGGCGAGCGGCTGCAGCGACCATCGCCCGCCGTCCCAGCGCACCAGCCCGATGCACCCCGTGGACGCCTTGACCAGCGCGGGGGTGAGCGGGCCGCAGGACGGCAGCCGGTCGAGGTCGAGCGGAACCTTGTTGCCGCCCAGGTCGATCGTCTCGCCGTCGCACTTGTAACCCTCGACGAGGACGGGCTCGGCGATGCGCACGGGATGCCGGTCGAGCGGGGTCACCGCCGGCGGCGTCGCGGCGGCGAGCTGCACCCGCGCGATCGCGAACGGGTCGGCCTCCTCCCCCGCGCGGGCCCTGTCGTCGTGCCACACCAGGTCGCCGCCGGGCAGCAGCGGCATGTCCGTGATGTCCACGCTGCGATGCTCGGCCAGCGCGGCCAGCAGCACCGGGTGGCCGCCGAGCAGCCGCCACACGGTCGGGCCGACGATGGTGTCGACCTTCGCGGCGGCCACGCTGGTGCGGACGAGCCTGCCGGGCTCGCCGCCCCGCTCCAGGATCGCGTGCACCTGGACGCGGACGACGGTGGCGTGCTCGTGCACGTCGGCGCCCAGGACCAGCAGCCGTCCTGACACCTCTTCCGCGTCGCCGCCGTGCGTGCCACTGTGCCACGGGCCGTGCTGGGACAGCAGCATGGCGCGCGTCCACAGGTCGGCCCACCGGCGGGCGGGCAGCCGGTCCATCGTGGCCACCGGGCTCGACGCCCGCAGCTCCGTCGCCAGCCCGTCGAGCAGCACGGCCAGCCCGCGCAGCCCGGGCACGGCCAGCAGCGCCTCGATCGTCTGGTCGGCCGAGGAGACCAGGTCGTGATCGACGCCGCGCCAGCCGACGATGGCCAGCTCACGCAGCCAGACCCGGCAGCCGGCCAGCAGATTGCCGGCCACCTCGCCCTTGCCCGCGCTGGCCTCCCAGGTGGCGCGGGTGCGGCCCAGCGCCCCGTCCAGGCGGGCGAGCAGCGCGTCGTGCACCGCGCCGAACAGCGCGGCACGGGCGCCGGCCAGCGCCGCGAGGTGCTCGTCGGCCACGGAACCGGCGGCCACCTTCTCCACGGCCTCGCCCACCCGCTCACCGATCGGGGTGCCGGCCAGCGCGCCCGCCAGGGCGGCCAGCGCCGCGGCCGGCTCCTCGCCGAGCCTGGCCAGCCCGAGGGTGAGCGCGTCGTCGAACCCCGCCACCAGGTCGAGCGCCTCGCCGACCCCTGCCGGGGCGTCGCCGAGCAGCTCACTGAGCTGTACGTCGAGCATCAGCACACCGCCTTGTCTGACTTGTACGCGATCGGCATCAGCGCACCGCCCCCGTCGCCGGGAACCAGTGCAGCTCGGCCAGCGGCTCGGTGCTGTCGGGCACCTCCAGGTAGGCCAGGTGGCGCAGGAAGCGGCTGAACACGACGGCCGCCGGGGTGCGCTCGACGTGCCCGGTGATCTCATGCATCAGGTTGCCGCCCTCGGGCACCTCGACCCGCAGGTAGCGGGCCACCCGGTCCAGCCCGTACTGGACGACGGCCTCGTCGGCCAGCATGCGGATGTGCTTGCACGCGTAACCGTGCAGCGCCCCGCATGGCCGGTTGTTGTTGGTGCTGCAGCTCAGCGCGTGCGTGCCCGCCGTGATCGACGAGACGTAGACCCGCTCGATGTCGGATCCGCTCGACACGACCCCCTGGAGCCGGCCGTCGGCCAGCTCGACGAAGGGCACCTTGGCGAGCTTGCGCGGCTCCACGGGTGGGACCACCCGGACCACGCTGCGCCGCTCCCACGCGGTACTGTCCGCGTCCACGACCTCAGAACCTCCCGCCCCGCCGGCCCGCGCGCAGGCGGAAGTGCCCGCGCCCACGCGGCCGGCTGATCAATTGATCCGGGAACTTACCGGAGGCCACCGACAGATCTGAGGAAAACGATCAAAGCGCCCGGCGGCTCAGGACGCGCGCCATCGCGGGGTGATTGTCCATAATATTGTCAACCATGGACTGGAGGAGGATCCCGTGAGCTCAGGGACCCCGGACGCGCGAACGCTGACCGACCGGGTCAGAGCGGCCATACTCGGCGGGGACTTCGTGCCCAACCAGCGGCTGGTCGAAGCGGACGTGTGCGAGCAGTTCGGCGCCCCGCGCGCCGCGGTGCGCGAGACGTTCAAGGAGCTCGCCGGCGAAGGGCTCGTCGAGATCCTACGCAACAAGGGCGCCCGTGTGCGGGCGATCTCGAAGGCGGAGGCCATCGAGATCACTGAGGTGCGGATGGTGCTGGAGGGCCTGTCCGCCGCCAAGGCCGCCGAGCGGGTGACGCCCGAGCAGGCCGCACGGCTCCGGCAGATCGTCGCCGACATGCGGGTGGCGGTGGAGCGCAACGACCTCGACCGGTACTCGGAGCTGAACGCCGCGCTGCACGCCGAGGTCCGCCAGATCGCCGAGCACGGGACGTCCGCGGCGATCATCGAGCGGCTGGGGGCGCAGGTGGTGCGGCACAAGTTCCGGCTGGCCCGGCAGCCGGGACGGGCGGCGGTGTCGTTGCCGCAGCACGAGCTGATCGTGGCGGCCATCGTGGCCCGCGACCCGGAGGCGGCCCAGACGGCCATGCAGCAGCACCTGCGCAGCGTCGCCAAGGCGCTGGAGGTCACCCCCGACTGACACGTCAGAGCCCGGGACGCGCGCCACACACCCGGACACGCATCACGCGCCAGACGCCAGTCGGACGCGGGCCGGACGCGGACCGGGGGCCGGACGCGGGCGGGGCTGGGCTGGACGCGGGCCGGGCTCAGGCCGGACCCGGGCCGGACGCGGGTCATGTGCCCGGGATGGGTGGGATGCCGGTGCGGGTGACCTCGTCGAGCGTGGCGGTCGTGGCCCGCGTCATGGTGCTGGGCACGCCGAGCTCCTCCAGCATCCGCGTGGCGGCCTCCATCTCGTGCACCCGCCGCACACCGTGCTGCCCCGCCCCCTTGACCAGCCGCACCACGAACTCCTCGTCGGCGGCGGTGACCGTCTCCAGCAGGTGCTCCCAGAACCACCCCTCCAGCCCCGCCTCCCGCGCCGCCCGCTGCGACTCGATGACGAGCGCGCTCAGCCCCTTGACCAGCACGCTGCGCAGCAGCTTGCGGGCGGCGGCGTCCCCCGGCGACCCGCCGATGGGCGTCACGGACATGCCGAGCCCGCTCGCGAAGGCGGCGAACCGGTCCGCGGAGGCGCCACTGGCCAGGATGGGGGTGGCCAGGCCGCGCAGCGGGACCGGCGCCATGATCGCCCCGTCCACGACCGCCGCCCCCGAGGGCTCCAGCAGCTCGGCGATCCGCCGCTTGTCGCCGGGCGCGCCGGTGGACAGGTCGGCGTAGAGCGCGCCGGGCCCGAGGTGGGGGCGGGACTCGGCGCAGGCGGTGAGGCTGTCGGCCCCGGTGGTCACGGCGATGACGACGTCGGCCCCGCGCACGGCGTCAGCGTTGGAGGCGACGACCGCGTCGCCCGGCGGGTACGCGGGGTCGTACACGCGCAGCCGTACCTTCCCCGCCAGTCCTGCGGCGAGAATATGACCGACCTCGCCGTAACCGAGCAGCGCCACCTGAGGTGTGTCCATACACGTCATCCTCTCCCACCCGAAGCCATATCGTTGACAATGTTGTCCGATATCCATGCCAAACCGCCACCAATCCCACCAAAGAAGCGACATCAAACCCGATAATGTTGACAATCTGGTCGCCGGGCTCCTAGCGTCAGCGGCGTGACCTCTTCTCGTACCCTGTTGGTGATCAGCGCCCACGCCGGCGACTTCGTCTGGCGCGCGGGCGGCGCGATAGCCCTGGCCACTGGCCGCGGCGAGCGCGCCAAGGTGGTGTGCCTGAGCTACGGCGAGCGCGGCGAGTCCGCGAAGGCGTGGCGCGCGGGCAAGACGCTGGAGGAGATCAAGGCGATCCGGCGCGAGGAGGCGGAGCACGCCGCCGCGGAGCTGGGCGCCGAGATCGAGTTCCTCGACGCCGGCGACTACCCCCTGGTGGAGAGCCGGGAGCTGGTGGACCGGCTGGTCCGCGTCTACCGCGACGTGGTGCCCGACGTGGTGCTGACGCACCCGCTGGCCGACCCGTACAACGGCGACCACCCGGCCGCGGCCCGCATGGCGCTGCAGGCGCGCGTGCTGGCGCAGGCGATCGGCTACGAGGCGCCCGGTGAGCCGCTCGGCGCGCCGCCCGTGTTCTTCTTCGAGCCGCACCAGCCCGAGCAGTGCGACTTCAAGCCGGAGGTGCTGCTCGACATCACCCCGGTGTTCGACAGGAAGCGCAAGGCGATGGAGTGCCTGCCGGCGCAGCAGCACATGTGGGACTACTACACCGACCTGGCCAAGCGCCGCGGCGTGCAGCTCAAGCGCAACGCGGGCCCGAACCTGGGGCTGGCGCACGACACGATGGGCGAGGCGTACATGCGGCTGTACCCGCAGGTCACGGACGTGCTGTCGTGAGGAACGTGGTCATCACCGGCATCCCGCGCGCCGACCCGCGCCGGATAGACACCCTGGCCGGGTACGGCGTCGCGACCGTGCACGAGGCGCTCGGCCGCACCGGCTACCTCGGCCCCGGCCTGCGTCCCGCCTGGCCGGGCGCCAGGACGGGCGGGAACGCGGTCACCGTGCTGTCCTGGCCGGGCGACAACCTGATGATCCACGTCGCCGTCGAGCAGTGCCAGATAGGCGACATCCTGGTGGTCACCACGACGTCGCCGTCCACGGACGGCATGTTCGGCGAGCTGTTCGCCACGGCGCTGGCCCATCGCGGCGTGCGCGGCGTGGTGATCAACGCGGGCGTGCGCGACGTGGCCGAGCTGCGCGCCATGGGCTTCCCCGCCTGGAGCGCGGCCGTCAGCGCGCAGGGCACCGTGAAGGCGACCCCCGGCGCGGTGAACGTGCCGATCACGATCGGCGGGCAGCTCATCAGGCCGGGCGACACGATCCTGGCCGACGACGACGGCGTGCTGGTCTGCCCGCGCGAGGACCTCGACCGGGCCCTCACCGCGTCCGCCGCCCGTGCGGACAAGGAGGCCACCACGCGCGCCGCCTTCCTGAAGGGCGAGCTGGGCCTCGACCGGTACGGCCTGCGCGAGCGCCTGCCCGGCCTCGGCATCACCTACGAGGAGTACGACGGTGACCGATGACGGGGTGCGCTGCATGCTCATGCGCGGCGGCACCTCCAAGGGCGCCTACTTCCTGGCGGACGACCTGCCCGGCGACCCGGCGGAGCGCGACGACCTGCTGCTGCGCGTCCTGGGCAGCCCCGACCCGCGCCAGATCGACGGCATCGGCGGCGCCCACCCGCTGACCAGCAAGGTCGCCGTCGTCTCGGCCGGAACCGACCCGTCCGCCGACGTGGACTACCTCTTCCTCCAGGTCACCGTGGACGAGCCGGTCGTCTCCAGCCGCCAGAACTGCGGCAACATCCTGGCGGGCGTGGGCCCGTTCGCCGTCGAACGCGGGCTCGTCGCGCCCACCGGCGACCGGACCGAGGTGCGCATCCGCCTGGTCAACACCGGCGGGTCGGCCACCGCGAGCTTCCCGACGCCGGGCGGCCGGGTCGACTACCGGGGCGGCACCGCCATCGCGGGAGTGCCGGGCACGGCCGCCGCCGTGGTGCTGGGCTTCGCCGACACCGCAGGCTCTGCCACCGGCAGGCTGCTGCCCACCGGCCGCGCCGTGGACGTGATCGACGGCATCGAGGTGACCTGCGTCGACAACGGCATGCCTGTCGTCGTCGCGGCGGCCACGGACCTGGGCGTCACCGGCTACGAGTCGCACCAGGAGCTGGCGGAGGACCGCGCCCTGCTCGACCGGATCCAGTCGCTGCGGCTCCAGGCGGGCGAGCTGATGGGCCTCGGCGACGTGAGCGCCGAGTCGGTGCCGAAGACCACGCTCGTCGCCCCGCCCAGGGACGGCGGGGCGCTGTGCACCCGTACGTTCATCCCGGTCCGCCCGCACACCGCGATCGGGGTGCTGGGCGCGATCAGCGCCGTCACGGCGGCGCTGCTGCCGGACGGCGTGGCGCGGCGGCACGCCCGCCTGCCCGAGGGCAGCCGGTTCGACGTCGAGCACCCCACCGGCCACCTGGAGGTGGAGGTGGAGCTCGACCTGTCCACCGACCCGCCGACCGCGCTGCGGGCGGCCAGCGTGCGCACCGCGCGCAAGCTCTTCGACGGAACGGTCTACCCACGGGAAGGAAAGCCGTGAACGCCCTGCTGCACGACGTCGCCCACCTCGGCCACGTCGAACTGCTCACCCCGCAGCCCGAGCGGAGCCTGTGGTTCTTCACCGACATCCTCGGCATGACGGCCGCGGGCCAGGACGGCGACTCGGTCTACCTGCGCACCTACGACGACTACGAGCACCACAGCCTGACGCTGACCGCGCACCACACCTCGGGCCTGCGCGCGACCGGCCTGCGGGCGAGCAGCCAGGAGGCGCTCGACCGCAGGGTGCTGGCGATCAAGGATGCGGGGCTGGGCATCGGCTGGCGCGACGGCGAGCCTGGGCGCGGCCCGACGTACGCCTTCCACGACCCGGACGGCCACGAGCTGCGGCTGTACTGGGAGTCGGAGTGGTACGAGGCCCCCGAGGAGCTGCGCCCGGCGCTGAAGAACCAGCCGCAGGCCTTCCCCGGCCACGGCGTCGGCGTGCGCCGCCTGGACCACATCAACTTCCTGGCCGCCGAGGCCGCGGCGAACGGCGCGTTCGTCCGCGACGTGCTCGGCGCGCGCGTCACCGAGCAGATCATGCTGGACTCCGGCCGGATCTCCGCCCAGTGGCTGCACTTCGGCAGCAAGTCCTACGACCTCGTCTACACCGACGACTGGTCGGGCTCCTCGGGCCGGCTGCACCACATCGCCTTCGCCACGAACTCGCGCGAGGACATCCTGCGGGCGGCCGACATCTGCCTGGAGAACGACGTCTTCATCGAGACGGGCCCGCACAAGCACGCCATCCAGCAGACCTTCTTCCTGTACGTCTACGAGCCCGGCGGCAACCGCATCGAGCTGTGCAACCCGCTGACCAGGCTCATCCTGGCCCCCGACTGGCGGACCATCACGTGGACGGAGGCCGAGCGCGCCAAGGGCCAGGCGTGGGGGCTGAAGACGATCGCCTCCTTCCACACCCACGGGACGCCTCCGGTCACCCCTGCTTGACGGCCTCCCAGGTGGGCTGCTCGCCGGGCGCCAACTCGGCGAAATCGGGCAGGTCGCGCAGCGCGTCCTCGGCGCCGCCCGGCGTGTACGTGGCGATGATCCGCAGAGGACGCCACCCGGTGTTGAACGTCGAGTGCAGTGTCCCCATCGGGATGTAGACCGCGTCGCCGGCCTTGACCGCGAACTCGGGCCCGTCCCCCACCGTCTGGCGCCCCTCGCCTTCGATGATGTAGAGCACCTCGTCGGAGAAGGGGTGCAGGTGGCGGTCGTGCCCCTTGTTCGGGTTGATCACGACCTCGCCGAAGGTGGAGGACGCGCCCGGCACGGTGCCCGGCGTGATGTGCCACTTGATGGAGCCCCAGTCGAACACCATGGTGGGCACGTCGTCCGGTCTGCGGTGCATGAGTGCTCCTAGAGGCTCTTGAAGGTGCGCGACTGGTCGGCGATGGCCCGCTCGGCGGGCAGGCGCTCCATCGAGGAGGCGCCGAAGAAGCCCGCGACGCCGGTGGTGCGCGCCTGGATGTAGGCGACGTCCTCGGGCTCGGCGATGGGGCCGCCGTGGCACAGCACGATGATCTCGGGGTTCACGGCCGCGGCGGCGTCGTGCATCTCCTGGACGCGTACGGCCGACTCGTCCAGCGTGAGGGCGGTTCTTGCGCCGATGCTGCCCTTGGTCGTCAGGCCCATGTGCGGCACGACGATGTCGGCTCCCGCCTCGGCCATGGCGGTGGCCTGCTCGGGGGTGAAGACGTACGGGGCGGTGAGCAGGCCGCGCTCGGCGGCCAGCCGGATCATCTCGATCTCCAGGTCGAAGCCCATGCCGGTCTCCTCCAGGTTCGCCCGGAAGACGCCGTCGATGAGGCCGACGGTGGGGAAGTTCTGGACGCCCGCGAAGCCCATCGCCTTGAGCTGGTCGAGGAACTGCGGCATCAGCCGGAACGGGTCGGTGCCGCAGACCCCGGCCAGCACCGGGGTGTCCTTGACGACGGGCAGCACCTCGCCGGCCATCTCGACCACGATCGCGTTGGCGTCCCCGTACGGCAGCAGCCCGGCCAGCGAGCCGCGCCCGGCCATCCTGAACCGGCCGGAGTTGTAGATGATGATCAGGTCCACGCCGCCGGCCTCGGCCGCCTTGGCGGACAGCCCGGTGCCCGCGCCCGCCCCGATGACGAGCCGGCCCGCCTTCCGCTCGGCCCTGAGCCTGCTGAGCGCCTCGTCGCGGTTCATGCCGCCCCCTTCTGGATCAGCTCGTGCAACCGGTCGGCGGCGGCGACCGCGAACCGGGGCTGGTTGATGTCGTCCTCGCTCTCCACCACCTGGACGTCGCCGCCCGCCACCGCCGCCAGCGCGGCCTCGAAGCAGGCGGCGTCGGCGCCGGGGTCGTGGAACGGGCCGCCCTCGACGTCCACGGCCGAGACGCCGCCGCGCGGCACGAACAGCGCCACGGGCCCGGTGGCGGCGGCCAGCTTCGTGCCGATCTCCGTGCCGATCGCGGCGCACTCCTCCGCCGTGGTGCGCATCAGTGTCACGGTGGGGTTGTGCACCAGCAGCAGCCGCTGCCTGAACCGCTCGGGGACGCCGTCCATCGGGCCGAAGTTCACCATGTCCACCGCGCCCAGGCTGACCACCTGCGGCACGCCGGCCGCCCCGGCGGCGGTCAGGCGTTCCCGGCCCGCCGACAGGACGCCGCCCACCAGTTCGTCGGCCAGCTCCGTGGTGGTGAGGTCCAGCACGCCGGCGAAGTAGCCGTCCCTGATCAGGGCCTCCATGGCGCGCCCGCCCGAACCGGTGGCGTGGAAGACCACCACCTCGTAGCCCAGTTCCTCCAGCCGGGCCCTGGCCGCATTCACGGCGGGGGTGGTCACGCCGAACATGGTGGCGGCGATGAGCGGCCTGTCCCCGGCGGGCGCCCGGCCGGTCGTCCGCGCCTGACGCCCGGCCACGCGCGTCTCACCCGCCTGCCCGCGGCGGCGCTCCTCGTAGGCCGCCGCCATCGCGGCGATCGCCGCCGCCGCGTTGCCGAGGATCGGGCGGGAGATCGCGTTGATGCCCGCGACGTCAACGACGCTGTACATGAGCGTCACGTCGCTCTGCCCGACGAAGGGGGAGACGTCGCCGCTCGCCATCGTGGAGACCAGCAGCTTGGGCACCCCCACGGGCAGGGCGGCCATGGCCGCCGCGGCGATCGAGGAGCCGCCGCTGCCGCCCAGTGCCAGCACCCCGCTCACCCGGCCGGACTCCCACAGGTCCCTGGTGATCTTCGCGGCTCCGGCGGCCATGACGCTCAGGGCCGCGCCGCGATCGGCGTCGCTCCTGAGCCGCGCGAGGCTCGCCCCGCCCGCCTCGGCCACCTGCTCCGCACCCACCTGCGCGGGCAGCGCGGGGTCCGCCATGACCCCCGCGTCGAGCAGCACGACCTCCTGCCCCGCCGCCGTGACGAGATCGCGCACGTAGGCGTACTCCGCGCCCTTGGTGTCGAGGGTCCCGAGCAGTAACACGGCCATGACGGATCCTCCTCCGGGTCGGCTGCCCCAGGAGCAGCCTCCCCCGCCGGGCGGGCCGTCACGCCTCTCAGTGCACGTGAGCCTTGATCGCCACGCTGGTCAGGGCGAGCAGCAGCTCCAGGTCGGGCTCGGCGTCCACGTGGACGGCCACCCAGGCCTGGTCCTCACACGCCTGCACCTGCTCGCACGTGCTCAGGTAGGGCCGCAGCCGGTCGATGGCCGGGGCGGTCAGGCGCACGCGCACCTCGTCGGAGCCGGCGAGCCGGATGATCTCGGTGCCGCTCACCGCGAACGTGGTGCCGCGCCGCCCGTCGCTCACCGCCAGCGCGGGCCACGACCTCAGCTCCGCCACCGCTCGGGCCACGTACGGCCCCCGACGTTCAGCCTCCCGCCGCCAGGCGGTCATCCCTGCCACACCTCCATGCTGAGGTATGCGCGTCCTTGCCGTCAGTGTCCGTTCCGCAACCGTTATCCGGCGTGCACGATCAGCCACACGGCGACCGCCGTGACGGTGGCGGAGCGGTTGCCGATGATGTGCGGGCGGCTGCACGGGAAGGTGATCGAGTCGCCCTCCGCGAGGGTGACGACCTCCGACTCGAACTCGATGGTCAGCTCTCCCGCCGTGACGGTGCCGACCTCGTACCCCTCGTGCTTGAGGAAGCGGCCGTGGGCGGTGGAGACGGCGTGCGGCGGGTAGGTGGACTCGAAGAACTCCACGTCGGGGGTGGGGCCCGGCGACAGCCGCCGGAACGTCACTCCCCCGCCGAGCCGGATGGGCGCGACCTCGCCCGCCCGCCTGACGGCCGGCTCGGGCAGCGGCGCCTTCCGCCCGCCGGACGGCTCTTCCCGCTCCCCAGGCGGCTCCTTGCGCTCGTCGGAGTCGAAGACGGCCGCCAGCGGCACGCCGATGGCCGACACGTACGCGATCAGCCTGCTCACCGAGGGCCGCATGGCGCCCCGCTCGATCTGGGACACCGCGCTGGCCGAGATGCCCAGCTCACGGGCCACCGCCCGCAGCGACTTGCCGGAGCGCGCGCGCAGCTCCCGCAGCCGCCGGCCGAGCCTCTCGCTGCTGACCGCTTCCAGGTCGTCCATAACCTCCGTCACAGGGCTTTAACACGGGCGCAATGAGGGGATCGCTCTCTCAGGTGTTAAGTGATGACTTAACACCTGAGAGCGACCGCACCCCCCAAGGATGCCGCAGATGACCCAGCCCACCGTCGCCCCAGCCCCCGCCTACGACCCCCGGCTCACCAACGAGGACCTCGCCCCGCTGCGCGAGCAGACCTGGTCCTCCTACAACATCTTCGCCTTCTGGATGTCCGACGTGCACAGCGTCGGCGGCTACGTCACCGCGGGCAGCCTGTTCGCGCTGGGCCTGGCGAGCTGGCAGGTGCTGTTCGCGCTGCTGGCCGGCATCGTCATCGTCAACGTCTTCTGCAACCTGGTGGCCAAGCCCAGCCAGGTCACCGGGGTGCCGTACCCGGTGATCAACCGGGCGGTGTTCGGGGTGCTCGGCGCGAACATCCCGGCCATCGTGCGCGGCGCGATCGCGATCGCCTGGTACGGCGTGCAGACGTACCTGGCCTCGCAGTCGCTGATCATCATCTTCCTCAAGTTCTGGCCCGCCACCGCCGCGCTGAACGAGCCGCGCTTCCTCGGCCTGTCCGTGCTCGGCTACATCTGCTACGCCATCCTGTGGGTGGCGCAGGCGGCGGTGTTCTGGCGCGGCATGGACGCGATCCGCCGGTTCGTCGACTTCGCCGGGCCCGCCGTGTACGTGGTCATGGTCGTGCTGGCGGTCTACCTGGTGAGCCAGGCGGGCTGGGAGAACCTCAGCCTGGACCTGTCGCAGGGCGAGAGCCTCGGGTTCGCCGAGTCGATCCCCGTGATGCTGGGCGCGATCGCGCTGGTCGTGTCGTACTTCTCGGGCCCGATGCTGAACTTCGGCGACTTCTCCCGCTACGGGCGCTCGTTCGAGGCCGTCAAGCGCGGCAACTTCCTCGGCCTGCCGATCAACTTCCTGTTCTTCTCGCTGCTGACGGTGATCACCGCGTCGGCCACGGTGCCGGTGTTCGGCGAGCTGATCACCGACCCGATCCAGACGGTGCAGCGCATCGACACGCCGTTCGCGATCCTGCTCGGCGGCCTGACCTTCGTCATCGCCACGGTCGGCATCAACATCGTGGCCAACTTCATCTCGCCGGCCTTCGACTTCTCCAACGTCAGCCCGCAGCGCATCAGCTGGCGCACCGGCGGCATGATCGCCGCGGTCGGCTCCGTGCTGCTGACGCCCTGGAACTGGTACGGCAACCCCGACGCCATCCACTACACGCTGGGCCTGCTGGGGGCGCTGATCGGGCCGCTGTTCGGCATCCTGATCGCCGGCTACTACGTCTGCGCGCGGCAGCGGGTGTCGGTGGACGAGCTGTTCACGCTGGACCCGGGCGGCCGGTACTTCTTCGAGCGGGGCTACAACCGCAACGCCGTCTGGGCGACGGTGCTCAGCGGGGTGCCCGCCATCGCCTCGGTCCTGGTGCCGAAGCTGGTGACGGCCGCCGACCTGATGTGGATCGCCGACTACAGCTGGTTCCTGGGCTGCGGGCTCGGGTTCGTGGTGATGGTCGCGCTGGAGCGCCGCACGCCCCGGATCGTCCCCGCATGACCCACGTCCGCGTCATCAACCCGAACACCGCCCTGGCCATGACCGCCTCCATCGGTCGTTGCGCCAGGGCGGTGGCGTCCCCGGGGACGACCGTGACGGCCGTGAGCCCGGCCATGGGTCCCGAGTCGATCGAGAGTCACTACGACGAGGCGCTGGCCGTGCCGGGCGTGCTGGCCGAGGTCGCGGCGGGCGAGCGGGAGGGGGTGGACGCGTACGTGATCGCCTGCTTCGGCGACCCCGGCCTGGACGCCGCCCGCGAGCTGGCCGGCGGCCCGGTGATCGGGATCGCGGAGGCCGCCATGCACGCCGCCACCCTGGTCGGCCGGAGCTTCAGCGTGGTGACCACGCTGTCCAGGACGGCCGGCAGGGCGTGGGAGCTGGCTCACCGCTACGGCTTCGCCGCGCTCTGCAAAGGTGTGCACGCCTGCGACGTCCCGGTGCTGGCCCTGGAGGAGCCGCCGGCCAGGAAGGCGGTGATCGAGCTGTGCGCGGCGGCACTCGACCGTGACGGGAGCGACGCGATCGTGCTGGGCTGCGCGGGCATGGCGGACTTCTGCGCCGAGGCGTCGCGGGCCACGGGCGTGCCGGTGATCGACGGGGTGGGCGCGGCGACCCGCTTCGCCGAGTCGCTGGTGGCGCTCGGCCTGCGGACGAGCACGCGCGGCGAGTACGCCAGGCCGCTCCCCAAGCGCTACTCCGGTTTACTGCGCGATTTCACGATCTGAGCGACATGTCTTGACTCGTTCCGCAGGTCGGGGTTACCGTCGCCCCATAACTCAAAGGAAACTTTCCTAATAGTTTCCTGGACATCCCACCCCCTGTACACCCCCCAACCGGATGTCGGAGCGTCATGAGACACACCATCCTGAGCAAGGTCCTCGCCGGGCTGGCGGCGTTAGCGCTGCCGCTCACCGCGGTCGTCGCCGCCACCCCGGCCGCGTCCGCCTCGGCCGTGCGCGTCCTCGCGGCCGACTGGGCGGCCTGGACGGCGTACGCGACGGGCGCGCGCGTCACCTACAACGGCGTCGAGTACGAATGCCTCCAGGCCCACACCTCCCAGCCCGGCTGGGAGCCGCCGAACGTGCCCGCCCTGTGGAAGGTCGCCACCGGCGGCGGCACCGACACCACCGCCCCCAGCGTGCCGGGCAACCTGCGCTCCACGGGCGTCACCAGCACCAGCGTCACCCTGGCCTGGAACGCCTCCACCGACAACGTCGGCGTCACCGGCTACGAGATCTACCGGGGCGGCACCCTCGTCACCACCGTCACCGGCACCACCCACACCGACACGGGCCTGACCGCCAACACCGCCTACAGCTACACCGTCCGCGCCCGCGACGCCGCCGGCAACCGCTCCGCCAACAGCAACACCGCCAACGCCACCACGACGGGCGGCGGCGGCACGGACACCACCGCGCCGACCGTGCCGGGCAACCTGCGTTCGACCGGCGTCTCCAGCAGCAGCGTCTCCCTCGCCTGGAACGCCTCCACCGACAACGTCGGCGTCACCGGCTACGAGATCTACCGCGGCGGCACCCTCGTCACCACCGTCACCGGCACGTCCCACACGGACACGGGGCTCGCGGCGAACACCGCCTACAGCTACACCGTCCGCGCCCGCGACGCCGCCGGCAACCGCTCCGCCAACAGCAACACCGCCAACGCCACAACCACGGGCGGCACCGGGGGCGGCGGCGACAAGGTGCTCGGCTACTTCGTGCAGTGGGGCGTCTACCAGCGCGCCTACCACGTCAAGAACATCGACACCAGCGGCTCGGCCGCCAAGCTGACGCACATCAACTACGCCTTCGGCAACGTGCAGAACGGCCAGTGCACGATCGGCGACAGCTACGCCGACTACGACCGCTTCTACCAGGCGGGCGAGAGCGTGGACGGCGTCGCCGACACCTGGGACGCCGGCGCGCTGCGCGGCAACTTCAACCAGCTACGCAAGCTCAAGAAGAAGTACCCGAACCTGAAGGTGCTCTTCTCCTTCGGCGGCTGGACCTGGTCCGGCGGCTTCGGCCAGGCCGCCCAGAACCCTGCCGCCTTCGCCAACTCCTGCTACAACCTGGTCGAGGACCCGCGCTGGGCGGACGTCTTCGACGGCATCGACATCGACTGGGAGTACCCGAACGCCTGCGGCCTGACCTGCGACACCAGCGGCCCTGCCGCGTTCAGGAACGTGATGTCGGCGCTGCGCACCCGCTTCGGCTCCGGCAACCTGGTCACCGCCGCGATCACCGCCGACGGCACCGACGGCGGCAAGATCGACGCCGCCGACTACGGCGGCGCGGCGCAGTACGTCGACTGGTACAACGTCATGACCTACGACTTCTTCGGCGCCTGGGCGGCGCAGGGCCCGACGGCCCCGCACTCGCCGCTCAACTCCTACACCGGCATCCCGATCGCCGGCTTCCACTCCGACAGCGCGATCCAGAAGCTCAAGAGCAAGGGCGTGCCGGCGAGCAAGCTGCTGCTCGGCATCGGCTTCTACGGCCGCGGCTGGACCGGCGTCACCCAGGCCGCGCCGGGCGGCACGGCCACGGGGCCCGCGCCGGGCACGTTCGAGCAGGGCATCGAGGACTACAAGGTGCTCAAGACGCGCTGCCCGGCCACGGGCACGGTCGCGGGCACGGCGTACGCGTACTGCGGCGGCCAGTGGTGGAGCTACGACACGCCGGCCACGATCGGCGGCAAGATGAGCTACTCGAAGAACCAGGGCCTCGGCGGCGCGTTCTTCTGGGAGCTCAGCGGCGACACGACGAACGGGGAGCTGATCACGGCCATGAAGAGCGGCCTGGGGTGACCCGCTGAAAGACCCCGCTGACAGACCCCGTTGACAGACCGGGGCCGGCCCTCCGCGCCTGGGGGCCGGCCTCAGCACCACTCCTGCGCCTGTTTCTTGAGACCGTCCTGGGTGAGCTTGACGTCGTAACCGTACTGGGAGCCGTCGTCGTAGTACTGGATCACGATGCGGTCCCGGTACAGGGCCTTCTCGTGGCCGGCCCTGAGAGTGACGGAACCGTAGGTGAGCTGCACACCGGACCTGAAGGCGCTGACCTCGTAGAACTGGTCCTCGCGAAGGTCGAGATCGCCCTCCGTCACAGACCATCCGGCGGGCAGTTCCTCCAGGTCGACGAACCCGATGCCGTCGCCGGTCAAGGCCGGGCCGCTGACCCTGGCCTGATCGAGCGATTCACCACCCGAATGGCGGTGGACGACCACCGTGTCAGGTGCCCGGTCGCACCAAGCCACCGCCACCGTCAGATGGCCGTCCTCACCCAACGTCAGCCCTACCCGGCCGCCCCCGGCCGGTGTGCACGCCGTCAGCGCGAGAAACAGCACTCCGGCGGCGGTGGCACGGGCGACCTGTGATCTCATGATCCGCAAGCTGCCATGCCGGTCGGCCGACGGTCAACCGGTCACTTCAGCCCAGCTCGCTCAGCTGCTCGGCCGTCAGCTCCACCGTCGAGGCGCCCAGGTTCTCCTCCAGGTGCGCGATCGACGACGTGCCCGGGATCGGCAGCACCATCGGCGACCTGGCCAGCAGCCACGCCAGGCTGACCTGCGACGGCGTGGCGCCGAGCACCTTGGCCACGTGCTCCACCGGGCTGCCGGGCCCCGTCAGCGCGCCCTTGGCGACGGGGCTGTAGGGAATGAAGACGATGCCTTGCTCCGTGCAGTGGTCGAGGACCGGCTCGGAGAAGCGGTTGGTGAGGTTGTAGCGGTTCTGCACGGAGACGATGTCGGTGACGCGCCGGGCCCGCTCCAGCTCCTCGACGCTCACCTCCGACAGCCCGATCTCGGCGATCTTGCCTTCGTCGCGCAGCGCGTTCAGCTCGCCGACCTGGTCCTCCAGCGGCACGTGCGGGTCGATGCGGTGGAGCTGCAGCAGGTCGAGCCGCTCGACGCCGAGCCTGCGCAGGCTCATCTCGACCTCCTGCCGCAGGTACGCGGGCCGCCCCACGGGGTGCCACTGGCTCGGCCCGGTGCGGACGAACCCGGCCTTGGTGGCGATCAGCAGGCCCTCCGGGTACGGGTGCAGGGCCTCGCGGATGAGCTCCTCGTTGACGTACGGGCCGTAGGAGTCGGCCGTGTCGATGAAGTTCACGCCCAGCTCGACCACCCGGCGCAGCACCCGGACGGCCGCGTCGCGGTCGGCGGGCGGCCCCCAGACGCCCGGCCCCGTCAGGCTCATGGCCCCGTAGCCCAGGCGGTGCACGGTCTTGCCGCCGATGGCCAGCGTGCCGGTGGACGGGAGCGATATGGACATGCGGTTCCTCACCTCGACTTGGGACGTTCCAGGTCCGTGATGCAACGGATACATCGTCACTCTTCCTTACCACGCGACCCGTTAATACGTTTCGGGGCATCTGCGCTTTTTGACCTGGTTCATCCGAGGAGCAGTATGCGTTCCCGTTCACGAAGAGGTTTAGTCAGCGCCATCACCGCCGCGGCCGTGGTCCTCTCGCCGGTGGCCTTCGCCACGCCGGCCGATGCCCACGGGGGCAGGAACCACGTACAGAAGCTCGTCAAGGCCGTCTCCGGCAAGAACGTCAAGAGACACCTGTGGGCCCTGCAGGCCATCGCGAACGCCAACGGCGGCACCCGCGTCTCCGGCACTCCCGGCTTCGACGCCTCCCGCGACTATGTGGCAGCCAAGCTGCGCCGCGCCGGGTACGACGTGACGATCCAGCCGTTCGCGTTCACCTTCGACGGCTATATCACGCCGCCCGTGCTCAAGCGGACCAGCGGCGAGCAGAAGACGTACACCTACGGGTTCTTCGCCGACTACGTCGCCATGCAGGACTCCCCCGCCGGCGCCGTCAGCAGCACGCTCCAGGCGGTGGACCTCGTGCTGCCGCCGGGCCCGGCGGCCAACTCCTCCAGCTCGGGGTGCGAGGCGAGCGACTTCGCCGGGTTCACGCCCGGCAACATCGCGCTGATGCAGCGCGGCACCTGCAACTTCCGGATCAAGGTGGACAACGCCATCGCCGCCGGAGCCAGCGCCGCCATCGTGTTCAACGAGGGGCAGCCCGGCCGTACCGAGGTGGACCTGAACCCGACCCTCGGCGGGCCGGGCGTCACGATTCCCTCCTTCTTCACCAGCTTCGCGGTCGGCAACGAGCTGGCCGCCACGGCGGGCACCACCGTGCAGATGAACTGGGACCCCATCGTGGAGACCAGAACCACCTACAACGTGATCGCGCAGAGCCGGAAGGGCGACCCGGACAACGTCGTCATGCTGGGCGCCCACCTGGACAGCGTCCAGGAGGGGCCGGGCATCAACGACAACGGCTCGGGCAGCGCGGGCATCCTCGAAGTGGCCCTGCAGATGGCCAAGCTCAAGCCGAAGAACCAGCTCCGGTTCGCGTTCTGGGGGGCCGAGGAGTTCGGGCTGCTCGGCTCGCGGCACTACGTGAACGCGCTGCCCCCCGAGGAGCGGGCCAGGATCAGCCTGTACCTCAACTTCGACATGATCGCCTCGCCGAACTACACGTTCGGCGTCTACGACGGTGACGGCGACGCCTTCGGCACCGCCGGGCCTGCCGGGTCCGACGTGATCGAGGAGGACTTCGAGAAGTTCTTCGCCGGGCGCGGCCTGCCCTTCAAGGCGACCGCCTTCACCGGGCGCTCGGACTACGGGCCGTTCATCGCGGTCGGGATCCCGTCCGGCGGGCTGTTCACCGGGGCCGAGGTGCTCAAGACCGAGGAGGAGGCGGCGATCTTCGGCGGCACCGCCGGGATCCCGCTCGACCCCTGCTACCACAGCGTCTGCGACACCATCCGCAACATCAACGACAGGGCGCTGGACGTGAACTCGGACGCGATCGCGACGCTGGCGGGCACGTACGCGTACGACACGGGCACCATCGGCACCGCCCCCGCACCGACGACGGCGTCCCGCGCCACGCACCCGCACCACCCTGCGGACTCCGCGAGCTGACCCTCGCTCCGGCCCCCGTGCCCTGCTCAGGACGCTGTTGGCGAATTGATCAAAAACGAAGCGGCCCCATGATCACTGATGTGATCATGGGGCCGCTCTTGTCGTTTGGGGTGGGAAACGAGGTCTTCGGTGTCGTTGCGTCCGGCGGGTTCTGAGCTGATCCCTGCGACTACCAGGGAGGTGGCCTGGGCGGCGTTCCCGAAGGGGAGCATGGCGATCAGGATCCGTGACGAGCTGGGCGTGCTGTTCACGGACGACGACTTCGCCGAGGCGTTCTCGACGCGTGGACAGCCTGCCCTGTCGCCGGCGCGGCTCGCGCTGGTGTCGATCCTGCAGTTCACCGAGAACCTGTCCGACCGGAAGGCGGCTGAGGCGGTGCGGGCTTGGATCGACTGGAAGTACGCGCTCGGCCTGGAGCTGACCGATCCGGGCTTCGACCACTCGGTCCTGCGCGAGTTCCGCCTCCGGCTGATCGACGATGACATGGGCCAGCGGGTTTTCGATGCCGTGCTGGAACGCGCCCGCGAAGCCGGCCTGGTGCGCGGCGGTGGCCGGCAGCGTACTGACTCCACTCACGTCCTGGCGGTCATCCGGTCGATGAACCGGCTGGAGAAGGTGCACGAGACGTTGCGGGCGGCGCTGAACGCGCTGGCCGTGGTGGCACCCGATTGGCTGCTCCAGGAGTTCCGCGACGAGGATGGACAGGTCCGGTGGCGCACCTCGCAGGAGCAGCCGGCCTCCTCCGCACGCCTGATCTCCCCCTACGACGAGGACGCGCGTGTCGGCGTCAAGCGCGATACGCAGTGGAACGGCTTCAAGATCCACCTCACCGAGACCTGCGATGACGAAGCACCTCATGTGATCACCTACGTCACAACGACTTCGGCGTCCTGGCCTTCACCATCGACTGGGACAACGACAAGATCACCTGCCCGCAAGGCAAGGTCAGCAAGCGATGGGCCTACGAGCTGGACAAGAGCGGCACCGAGATCATCAAGGTCCAGTTCGCCCGGAAGGACTGCACGCCGTGTCCCGTCCGGCCTCAATGCACCCGAGCCAGCATTCCGCGCCGGCGGATCACTCTGCGAACCCGGGAGCAATACGAGGTACTCCATCAGGCCCGCATCAACGAAGACAGCCCTGCATGGAGGGCCCGCTACAGCGATCAACCTTACGCGGATCGACGTGTGGCTGATGGGCGTGCCCCTCGCCCCGACGAGGACCTCACACTTCGCTGCGCTCGCTGCGTAGGCCGGGGTGCCGTTAGCCGCGTTAACTTTCGTAGAGGGTGCCGGGTGACGATCGGCAGATGAATCACCCGGCACCCTCCGACAAGCTCACCGTTGTGAACACCTACTTTCCTGGACGGTGGATCGGTGGCGCGACGCTCGTCCTGGGCCCGGTCGTCCTGTGCGCCGGATACCTGTTGCGCTACCTGAGCACGATCACCGCTCTCACCCCTCAGCAGCAGGCATGGGCCGAGGTGCAGCCGTTCGCCGCCTACGGCCAGCTCTTCGCCTACGCCTCGGATCCCGCCCTGCTCACCCTCGCCTACGCGATCTTCGCGCTGGGGGCGCTGGTGCTCTTCCCCGCTTTCGTCGCCCTGGCTCAGCGGGTTGGCGGCGGCCTCGCCTTCTGGGGCGCCACCCTGCTGGTCACCGGGCTCTTCGCCCGCCTGTACTTCGCCGGTGCCGACCAGACCGCCTTCCAGCTCACCGAGGTCCTCGGACTGGACCAGGCGACAAACGCGATCATGAAGGAGTACGTCGACATCTCCTACGGACCGTGGCGAGTACCGGTCTGGGCCTCGGTCGGCCAGTACGCGGGCTCGCTCCTCCTGGCCGTCGCCGCCTGGCGCTCAGGCGTCTTCGGCACCGTCCGCGCCGCGATGTTGCTGCTGGCAGGAGGCACGTGGATGGGCGTGCTGAAGGGCTCCTCCATCCCAGACGTGCTGGTCACCGGCCTGCTCTGCGTGGCCCTGGTCCCGCTGGGCGTGCGGATACTGCAGGACCGGCTGACGGTTCCGGCCGGACGTCCGAAGTTGCTGAGCTGGTGAATGGACTCATCCATACCAAGCGGCGGACGTCCCATGCCCATATGCGGCCCGTGACATGTCGACTAACGGCACCAGGGCACGAAACTCAATTCGCCAGCAGCGTCCTGCTCAGGGCTCGGGGGCCGATCCCCGGGGCAGCGTGTGCCTGCGCGTGAAAGCGATGGTCAAGGCGGCTCCCAGGGCGGCGGTCACCAGGAGGAAGGCGGGGCCGCCGCCGTACCGGTAGCCGAGGGGCCCGGCCAGCGCGGCCCCGGTCGCGCTGCCGATCTGCCCGGCGGTGGTCAGCCAGCCGTACAGCTCGCCGCTGCGCCGCCCGGCGATCACCGCCGCGAGATGGTCGCTGGTCGCCAGCCAGGGCGCCAGCGCCACGCCGAACAGCACGATCGCGACGGCCATCGCCGCCACCGTGCCCGGCAGCGCCAGCGGCAGCGACGTCACCGCGAGCACGCCGAGCAGCCAGAGGTAGCGGTCGCGCCGGGCGCCGCGCGGCGTGCGGATCGCCAGTGCCAGACCGCCCGCGAGACTGCCCGCCGACCAGAGCGCCACCAGCAGCCCCGCCTGCTGCGGGGCGCCGGCGTGGGCGGCGAAGGCGGGCAGCAGCACCCACATCGCGCCCATGCAGATCCAGTACGCGAGGTAGGCGCCGCCCAGGGTGCGCACGGCCGGCATGGCCGCCAGCGACGGCCCCGCCGCCGCGGACCGGCGAGGCAGGGCGGGCGTCAGGGCGATCCCGGCGGCCAGCGCGACGGCGCCGGTGAGCGCGCTGGCGACCAGCGCGGCGGCCGGGCCCACCAGCGTCACCCAGCCGGACACCCATAACGGCGAGGCGATGTAGACCGTCTCGTTGGTGACCGCGTTGACGGCGTAGGCCCTGGCGGGGTCGCCCGACGCGGTGAGGTGCGGCAACATCGAGCGCAGGCTGCTGGAGACCGGCGGCGTGCACAGCCCCGACAGCGCCGCCGCCCCGATCACCGGCAGGGGGCCGTGGCTGACCGCGAGGGCGAGCTGGGCGGCGAGGAAGAGCGGGCCCGAGGTGATCAGCACCGCCCGGTCGCCGAAACGGGGCAGGGCGCGCGACCACCACGGGGCCGACAGGGCCATGCCCGTCGCCGCCGCGCCGCCCGCCAGGCCCGCGCTGGTGTAGCCGCCCGCCTGCTGGGCGGCCACCAGGGCGATGAGCAGCGGACGCATCGCCACGGGCAACTGTGCGGCATTGAGGAGGACAATCAGCGCCGGAACGCGTACATTCATCAGTAATGAATGCACGAGACCAGCATGCCGCAAACCTGCTCGGCGCGTCCGCCCTGCTCGTGACCGGGATCGTCCGCGACGCGGTGCACGAGACGGTCGGGGCCGGTGGCGCGCTCGGGGAGGCGTTGATCGCCATCAAGGACCAGCCTGGCCGCACGGCCGACTGGCTGGGGGGTGTGCTGCGGATCTCGCAGCCGGGCACCGCCCATCTGGTCCGCCGGCTGGTCGAGCAGGGGTGGGTCGTGCGCGAGAGCCACGGCCGGGCCCGGCCGCTGCGGCTCACGCCGGAAGGGGAGCGGGTGGCGGTGGCCGCCCTGGAGGCGCGGCAGGCCGCTCTGGGGCGGCTCGTCGGGCGGCTGAGCGGGGAGCAGCGGAAGCAACTGGCGGCCATCGCGGCGGAGCTGCTCGGGCCTGAGGCGCGTGACGACGTGCGGCTGGCCCAGCTCTGCCGCCTGTGCGACCGGGCCAGTTGCCCGCGATGCCCCGTCTACGAGGGGTGGCGGGAAACGACCCGGTCCAGCGACTAAGGGCGGGGCTGGTGGCCGTAGCGGACGGGCTTGGGGCCGCGCAGGCGGACCTCCGGGTCGGGCATGGCCTGCTCACGCCCCTCCCGCACCACCGCCGGCTCGACCACCGGTGCCGCCCCCTCGGCCTCGGCGATCCGCCGCACCAGCCGTTCCCGCAGCCCGGCCGCCACCCCCGCGTGGGAGGCGTATCCCGCCAGGTTGACCAGCTCGTACGGGTCGTTCTCCAGGTCGTACAGCGCCTGCTCGCGATACGACGGCGCGGCCGCGTCGTCCCAGGGGTGCGCGTCCTCGGCGACCGCGTAGTACTTCCACCGCGACGTGCGGATCCCGCGCCCCACCTCCGACTCGCTCACCTGGAAGAACACCTCCTCGGGCCAGGAGGCGCCGCGCGGGTCGCGCACCAGCGGCAGGAACGAGCGCCCCTGCATGTCGGAGGGCACCGGCAGCCCAGCGGCCTCCAGCAGCGTGGGCGGCAGGTCGAGGGTGCTGACCGGCCGGGAGATGGCGCCGCCGCCGTCGAAGCCGGGGCCGCGCAGCGCGAGCGGCACGCGCAGGGACGCGTCGTGGCAGGAGCGCTTGTACTCGCCGTTGCGCGTCTTGAAGTGGTTGCCGTGGTCGGAGGTGTAGGCGACGATCGTGTCGTCCAGCAGGTCCATGCTGCGCAGCGCGTCGAGCAGCCGGCCGAGGCCCTCGTCGAGGCGTTTGACCTGGCCGAGGTAGCCGCCCATGTGCTGGTGGGCGGTGCCGCCGAGGGCGGCCAGGTCCGGTGGCATCCAGCGGCCCTGGTAGCGCTCCTCGTAGCCGTCGGGGGCCGGGTAGTTGTCCACCTCGTTCTGGTGGTGCGGCTCCAGGAACGACAGGAACAGGTAGAACGGCTGGTCGGCGTGGTCGGCGACGAAGCGGATGCCCGCGTCCACGAGCGCGTCGGAGCGGTAGCCGGGCAGCATGACGGGCTCGTTCGCCTCGTCGTAGACGATGGTCCGGTAGGCGTCGGAGGTGTGCTCCAGCGCGTTGGCCGCCAGCCACGAGCGGTAGCCGCCGCGCCGGTCCTCGGGCACCGGCTCGGCGCCGGCCAGGTGCCACTTGCCGATGTAGCCGGTGGCGTAGCCGGCCGCGCCGAAGTGGTGGGCCAGCGTGCGCTCCTCGGGGGGCAGCACGCGGCCGTTGCGGTAGACGCCGGTCGTGGTCGGGTAGCGGCCCGTCTGGAGCGCGGCACGGGCGGGGGCGCACACCGGCTGCGGGGTGAGCGCGACCGTGGCCTGGGTGCCGCGCCTGGCCATCGTGTCGAGGTTCGGGGTGAGGGGGCCGACGGTGTCCCACCGCTGCTGGTCGGTGAAGACGACGATCACGTTCGGGCGCAAGACAGCAGACTCCTTATTTGAGACCGGTCAGGGCGATGCCCCTGACGAAGTATCTCTGGGTGAAGATGAACAGGACGGCGGTGGGCACGAAGAGGATCACCGAGCCGGCGGCCGTGAGGTGCCACAGCGTGAAGTACTCCTGGTTGAACAGGGTGAGCCCGACCGGGATGGTGCGCATCTCGGGCGTGGACGTGGCGACCAGCGGCCAGAGGAACTCGTTCCACTGGAAGACGAACGTGAACAGCCCGAGCACGGCCAGCGCCGGCCGCGTCTGCGGCAGGATGACGCTCCAGTAGACGCGCAGCTCGGAGGCGCCGTCGATGCGGGCGGCGTTGATCAGGTCGTCGGGGATGGGCTGGATGAACTGCCGCATGAGGAAGATGCCGAACGCGTCCATGAGGAACGGCGTGATCAGCCCCTGGTAGGTGTTCAGCCATCCCATGTTGGCCATCAGCACGTACAGCGGGATCATCCGCACGAAGAACGGCACCATCAGCGTGGCCAGCAGCGCCACGAACAGCGTGTTGCGCAGCGGGAAGCGGAACTTGGCGAAGACGTACCCGACGAGCGGGTCGAACACCAGGTGCGCCAGCGTGATCGCGCCGGCCACGATCAGGCTGTTGACGATGAAGTCGCCGAACGGCGCCCGGGCGAACAGCTCGGCGTAGTTGCCCCACTGCGGCGACTCCGGGACGAGCACGGCGTCGGCCGCCAGGGTCTCGGCCTCCGTCTGGAGCGACAGCGACAGCATGTAGAGCAGCGGCACGACCGTGATCAGCGAGGCGAGCCCGAGCAGGGTGTAGAGCAGCCACTTGCGCATCAGTACGTGACCTCCGAGCGCCGCCCGGCCCGTAGCTGGACCAGCGTGAACGCCACGATCACGATGAGCAGCAGCACCGACTGGGCCGAGGAGTAGCCGAAGTCCCTGGTGCGGAAGGCGACGTTGAAGATGTGGAAGACGGACAGGTCGGTGGCGTCGCCGGGCCCGCCGCCGGTGATGATGTACGCCTGCCCGAACGCCTGCAGCCCCGAGATGACCGCCATCACCGACACGAACAGCGTGGTGGGCGCGAGCAGCGGCAGCGTGATCCGCCAGAAGCGGCGCCAGGCGTCCGCCCCGTCGATCTTGGCGGCCTCGTGGTAGGTCTCGGGGATGCCCTGCAGCCCGGCCAGGAACAACACCATCGTGTAGCCGACGCTCTGCCAGAGCGTGACGGCGGCGATCGTGAGCAGCGGCGCGGTGTTGAGCCACTGCTGGGTGGGCAGCCCGATCGCCATCAGCGCCCGGTTCAGCACGCCCAGCTCGGGGTCGAGGATGTTGCGCCACAGCAGACCGACGATGGCGACGGAGGTCAGGTACGGCACCAGCAGCACCACCCGGAACACCACCCGCCCCTTGAGCGGCTGGTCGATGGCCATGGCCAGCGCCAGCCCGAGCACGATGGAGCCGAGCACCACCAGCACCGAGAAGAGCGCCGTCACCAGGAACGAGTGCCGCACGGCGGGGTCCGCCACGGCCTGGGCGTAGTTGCCCAGGCCGGTCCACTGGTCGGCCATCGGCCCGGTGCGGAAGCTGGTGGCCACCACGTTGCCGATGGGCAGGTAGAAGAACGCCGCGAAGAACAGGATCGCCGGGAGCAGGAACAGGTAGGCGGTCCTGGCGTAGCGGCCGTACAACGTGCGCGGCCTCACTTCAGGAAGCCCTCCGCGGTCTTGACGAAGCCGTCGAGCGCCTCGGCGGCCGGCTTGTTCTGGATGAGCACCTGCTGGTACATGACCTTGAGCTGCTCCTCCCACTTGCCGAGCTGGCCGGTCAGGCGCACCTCCTGGGAGGAGTCCCTGGCCGTGGGCAGGGCGTCGGCGAAGACCTTGGTGGCGGCGTCGGACTGCACCTCGGGCAGGTCCACCCAGGACTTGCGCGGCATGAGCATGCCGGTCTCCTTGGTGGCGGCCTGCTCGACCTGGAGGGCGGTGATGCGCTTGATGAAGTCCCACGACAGCTCGGGCCTGGTGGCCTTGGCGGGCACGAACATGCTGACGCCCGCCGCCTGGGTGGCCGCCGTCTTGTTCTTCAGCGGCGGGGCCACGCCGAGCTCGATGTCGGGGCTGGTCTTCCTGATGGGGTCGAGGTCCCACGGGCCGGTGAGGATCATCGCGGCGCGCTTGGCGGAGAACAGCTTCTGCGGGCCCGAGTAGTCGGTGCCCGCCACCGGCACCGGGGCCACCTTGTGCTTGTGCACGAGGTCGGCCTGGAACTGCAGGGCGGCGACCGCGTCGGCGCGCGGCTCCATGATCGCCTTGGTCTCCAGGTCGTAGGGGGTGACGCCGGCCTGCACCATCCACGGCCACAGGTAGGTGTAGTCCTGGTTGAGCGCGACGCCGTACACGCCGTCCTTGGTCAGTTTCCTGGCCGCGTCGAGGAACTCCTCCCAGGTGGCCGGCACCTCGACGCCCGCCTCGCGCAGCATGCCCTGGTTGTAGAGCAGCGTGTTGCAGGTCAGGTGGAGCTGCACCCCGTAGACCTTGCCCTGGTAGGAGTTGCGCTCGACCGTCACCGGCTGCCAGTCGGACGGGAAGCCCATGGCCTGTCCGTCGCGGTCGACGAAGTCCTGCAGCGAGCGCGCGTTGCCGGACACGGCGAACTCCTGCACCCACCCGCCGGGCTCCTCCACCAGGTCGGGCACGGTGCCGGAGGCGAAGTCGGCCAGCAGCCTGGTCCGCAGGTCGGGCCACTGGTACTTCTGC
Source organism: Nonomuraea sp. PA05 (assembly GCF_008086045.1). GTDB lineage: Bacteria > Actinomycetota > Actinomycetes > Streptosporangiales > Streptosporangiaceae > Nonomuraea > Nonomuraea monospora. The sequence goes on from NZ_VSEY01000010.1 coordinate 88,378, forward strand.
AGGTTGACCTTGACCTTGTTGGCCTGCTCGAACTCGGCGATCACCTTGCGGTAGGCCTGGTAGTCGTGGCCCGCGTTCCAGTAGACCGTGAAGGTGCCGGGCGCGGCGCTCTGCGTGGCGGGCGCTCCCGCGCAGGACGACAGGACGGGGACGGCGGCGGCGGCTCCGACGAGGCGGAGCAGGTCACGGCGTGAGGGGTGGGAGGGCATGTCGAGATTTCCCTTCTAGGACGAACCCCGCCGCACGAAGGTCCACGAACGGACGATCTCGCGGGCGGGCGGCGGCTCCTCGGCCTGGAGGCGGTCGAAGAGCAGGCGTACGACGTCGGTGTAGTCGTGGCGGAGCGGGCCGACGGTGCTGAGCTGGGGATTGCTGATGAGACCCTCGTCGATGTTGCCGACGCCGACGATGGCGACGTCGCCGGGCACGCTCAGCCCGAGGTCCCTGGCGGCCCAGATGGCGCTGATCGCCGCCCGGTCGGACGCGGCGAAGATCGCGTCGGGCCGGTCGGGTGAGCTGAGCAGCTCGGTCGCCGTCTGGTACGCGGCCACGCGGTCGTCCGCGCCGCCGGTGATGACGCGCTCGGCCCCGCCGTGCCGCTCCAGCGCGGTGAGGTAGCCGAGCAGCCGCCCCTCGGGCTTGTCGCGGTAGACCTCGTAGCGCTGGCCCATGAACGCGACGCGCCGCCTGCCGGTGTCCAGCAGGTGCTGGACGGCCTCGGCGCACGCCTCCACCTCGGGCGTGCGGACGACGTCGCAGCCGTCGAGCCCGCTCTCGTTGCTCATCACCACCATCGGCAGCCCGGTGGCGGCGAGCCCGTTGAGCAGGTCGTGCTCCAGATGGCCGCCGGTGAGGCGGATCAGGGCGCCGTCGGCGATGCCGCCGCGCAGCACCTCGACGGCCGCCTGGGCGCGCGCCTCGTCGTAGACGGAGAGCGTGACCACCGAGTAGCCGCGCGCGTCGGCCATCTCGTGCAGGTCGGTGGCCAGCCGGGCGTCGGTGGGCACTCCGCCGAACGAGCTGAGCACCAGGCAGACGCGCTGGGTACGGCGTTTGCGCAGGCTTCTGGCCGCCTGATTGGGGGTGTAGCCGAGCTGCCTGGCGGCGTCGAGCACCCGCTGCCTGGTCTCGGCGGCGACAGGACGGTCCTTGCCGCTGAGGACGTAGGAGACGGTCGCCACTGACACGTTCGCCAGCTCGGCCACTTGTCGTGCTGTTGGTCTCATGTTAGTCGAATAACCTAGCATTCCCTACAGGCTTATGGGGTAATCCAGGTGCCTGGATCTCGGGATATGAGTCACGGAAGGAGAAGTTGTCATCGGTCGGCTCTCGGCCGGTGTTAAACGATTAACACCGTATTCCTCACCTGCCGCCGGATCAAGAGGTGAAATTTTTCAGGCCAGGACGCGCACGGGGTCGGCGAGCAGGGCCAGGAACGCCGCCATCCAGGCCGTGGCCGCCGTGACGTCGATCGCGCCCGGGTCGGCGGACAGCGTCACGCGCATCACGTGACCCGCCTTGAGCCGGCCGTCCCCGCCCACCACCGGCTCCCTGCGCACGGCGCCCACGGCCAGGGCCGCCCGCTGAGGCGGGACGACCGGCGCGGTGAACTCCTCGGCGTCGAGGGCCAGCACCGCCATGACGCCGCCCTCCGGCACGGACGCGTCCGGGGCGTCCAGGGCGGCGGCGATGCAGGTGAGCGATCGGCGGTCCGCCTCGCGGAGCACCACGGTGCCGCCGGGGAGGGTGACGGAGAAATCCACGGTCACCGCGAGCGTCTGCCGGGAGGCCTGGGCGGCGGCCTTGAGCACGACGGGCAGGACCGTCATCGTGACGCCGCTCTCGCCGAGGCGGCGCAGGAGCTTGAGCAGCTTGCCCACGCGGGCGGTGCCGCGCACGGAGAAGTACGGCGTCGCCACCGGATCCCGCATCGCCGCCTCCACGTCGCGGCGGATCACGCGGCCGTCCGGGCCGGTGCCGGTGATCCCGCCGAGCGGCAGGCCCGCCTCCCTGGCCAGCCGCCGCGCCAGCGGGCTGGACAGGATCCGCGCGCCCGGGGCGGCGCTCACCACCACCTCGCCATCTCCACCAGCTTGGCGGCCACTTCCTCCTCCTGCGCAATGGCCGCCCGCTCCAGCACCTTGCTGATGCTCGGCGACGCCTCCCCGCCGGTCACCCGCTGCACCGGCCCGTCCAGCCAGTCGAACAGCCGCCGCTGGATCTCGTCCGCCAGCCACCCGCCGTACGACGCGCCCATCGGGCCCTGCTCGGCGATCAGCACGTTGTTCGTCTTCCTGACGCTCGCTTCGACCGTCTCCCAGTCGAGGCTCGCCCGGTCCAGCCAGCGCAGGTCGATCACCTCGGCGTCCACCCCCGCCGACTCGACGGCGCGCAGCGCGTACGCGGTCATCGCCAGGTACGTCAGCACGGTCACCTTCGAGCCCGCCCGCCGCACCCGTGCCCGCCCAACGGGGATGCAGTAGTCCAGGTCGTCCACCGGGCACTCCCCCGTGGAGCCGTACAGGTCGACGTGCTCCAGCAGCACGACCGGGTCACGGCAGCGCAGCGCGCTGTTCATCAGGCCGACGTAGTCGAACGGCGTGGACGGCGCGGCGATGCGCCAGCCGGGCGCGGTGGCGAACAGGCCCGCCGGGTCCATCGAGTGCTGGGAGCCGTAGCCGGTGCCCATGGCGACCTTGCTGCGCAGGACCAGCGGCATGGCGTCGCCGCCGCCGTACATGTGCCTGGCCTTGGCGATCTGGTTGAAGAGCTGGTCGGCGGCCACCCACATGAAGTCGGCGTACATGAGCTCCACCACCGGCGTGCAGCGCCCGTCGGATGCGATGCCGCCGGCCAGGCCCGTGAACGCGTTCTCGCTGATGGGGGTGCCGAGCACGCGGTCGGGGAAGGCCTCCTTGAGCCCTCTGGTGGCGCCGTTGGTGCCGCCGTTGAGCCGGTGCACGTCCTCGCCGAGCACGACGATGGACGGGTCGGCGCGCATCCGCCGCGCCATCACCCCCGACACGGCGTCGATGAACTTCCGCTCGGCCAGCTCGCCGGTGAACGTGTCGCGGTCGGCCAGCCGCGCGCCGCCGAACTCCGCGAGGTCGCCGCGCACGCCCACGTGCGCGAAGCCGGGGTCGGGCCACTGCCCCGGCCTGATCCTGCGCCTGCCTGGCGTGCCGCCGGGCAGGGGTTCGAGCAGCTCGCCGCCGACGTCCGCCATCAGGTCCTTCGCCCGTACGGTGGCGGCCTCCACCTCGGCGCGGCCGAGGATGCCGCGGCGGGCGAGGTGGCCCGCGAGCCGCTCGATCGGGTCGCGCGCCCGCCACTCCTGCTCCTCCTGCTTGCTGCGGTAGCCGAACGCGCTGCCGGGGAAGGGGCCGTTCTGGTGGAAGTAGCGGTAGACGTCCGCCTCGACGAGGACGGGGCCCTCGCCCGCCCGCATGTGCGCGACCGCCTCGCGCATGACCAGCCAGACGGCCAGCGGGTCCATGCCGTCCACCTTCCAGCTCGGCACGCCGAACCCGGGCCCGCGCGCCGACAGCCTCGGCTCGGCCGTCGCCTCGGCCACGCCGGTGGAGACGGCGTAGCGGTTGTTCTCCACGAAGAAGCAGAGCGGCAGCTTCCACGCGGCGGCCAGGTTCAGCGTCTCCAGGGTGGAGCCGATGTTGGCGGCCCCGTCGCCGAAGTACGTCACCGCGACCGCCCCGGTGCCCGCCCGCCGGTGCGCCCACGCCGACCCAGCCGCGAACGGCACGCCGCCGCCGACGATCGCGTTCGTGCCGATGGCGCCGGCCTCCTTCCAGCGCAGGTGCATGGAGCCGCCACGGCCGTGGCTGAAGCCGCGGTCCAGGCCGCAGATCTCGGCGAGCGTACGCAGCAGCACCTCGCGCACCTCCGGCGAGAACTCCCCCGCCGGGTCGACGCCCTTCGGCTCGACGTGCGCCAGCGCCTTGGCCAGGAACTGGTGGTGCCCCCGGTGGGAGCCGTTGACCGTGTCGCCGGGGGCCAGCGCCAGGATCGAGCCGGCCGCGCCGCCCTCCTGGCCGATGCTGGAGTGCGCGGGGCCGTGCACCAGGCCCGCCCTGGCCAGGTCGAGCACGTACTCCTCGAACGTCCTGATCAGCAGCAGGTGGCCGAGCATCGTGGTCAGCAGGTGCGGGTCGGCGGCGTCCCAGTCGTCGCCGGTGGCGGCCACCTCGACCCAGGGCGCCGGCGGTTCGAGCCTGTGATGCTGGGGCATTCCTCAGCGTTACACGGGATGGATCCAAAGAACAGCCCTAGGCGGCTCATGCGGGCGGGCATAGGCTGTTTTGGATCCAAAGGAGGGTCGATGAGCGGACTTCCCGGCTTGAGCCGCCTTGATCACATCGGCTTCACGGTGCCGGATCTGGAGCAGGCCAGGGCGTTCCTGGTGGACGTGCTCGGCTGCGAGTACCTGTACTCGATCGGCCCGTTCCGCCACGACGACACCGCGTGGATGCGGGAACGGCTCAACGTGCACCCCCGGGCGGTGATGGAGCGGCTGCACTTCTTCCGCTTCGGCGAGCGGACGCTGTTCGAGGTGTTCCAGTACTCGGCGCCCGGGCAGCGCCGCGAGCCGCCGCGCAACAGTGACGTCGGCGGGCACCACGTGGCGCTGTGCGTGGAGGACCTCGACGCGGCCGTCGGCTACCTGCGCGGCCGGGACGTCCAGGTGCTCGGGGAGCCGTCGGCCAGCATGGGTCCTGTCCCGGGGAAGCGGTGGGTGTACTTCCTGGCGCCTTGGGGCATGCAGTTCGAGCTGGTCTCCTATCCGGGGGCGTTCGACCGTGCGGGCGCCTGAGAGCCAGCGGGTGGCCGACCACCTGCGTGAGGCCATCCTGAGCGGGGCGATCGCGCCCGGCGAGCGGATCAGGCAGGAGGAGCTGGCCGAGCGGCTCGGCGCCAGCCGGCTGCCGGTCCGCGAGGCGCTGCGCATGCTGGCGGCGGAGGGGCTCACCGAGCACCATCCGCGCAGGGGCGCGCGGGTGCCCAAGCCGGGCATGCACGAGGTGGAGGTGATGTACCGGATGCGCGAGCGGCTCGAACCTCTCGCCCTGGCCGAGAGCATCCCCCACCTGACCGCCGGCGACCACCGGCGGCTGGCGGCCGTCCAGGACAAGATCGAGGCCGGCACCGATCTCGGCGAGTTCCTCGTGCTGGACCGCGAGTTTCACCTGCTGACGTACAGCGGGTGCGCGATCGAGCAGCTCTCCGGCATGGTCGTCAGGATGTGGAACGCGACGCAGCACCACCGGCGGGCGTTCATGCGGCTGACGGGGCCGGCGCGGCGGTGGGTCGTCAACGCCGAGCACCGGCTGCTGCTCGACGCCATCGAACGGCGCGACGTCGAGGACGCCGAACGGTGCCTCAGCGGGCACATCCGGCGGACGCGGGTGGAGCTGTCCCAGCATCCCGAGGTGTTCACATGATCCGGCTGACCGTCAACGGGGCCGCCGCCGAGGTGGCCGCCGACCCCCGCACGCCGCTGCTCGACGTGCTGCGCGGAGAGCTCGGGCTGGTAGGGACCCGTTTCGGGTGCGGGGCCGGGTTGTGCGGGGCATGCTTCGTGCTGCTCGACGGGGTGGTGACGGCCGCCTGCGACACGCCGCTGTCGGCCGCGGAGGGGCGGGCCGTGGTGACGGTCGAAGGGCTCGCCCCCGGGGACGAACTGCACGCGGTGCAGCGGGCGGTGCTGGAGGAGCAGGCGGGGCAGTGCGGGTATTGCCTGCCGGGGATGCTCGTCAGCGCTGCCGCGCTGCTGGCCCGCGAGCCGCGGCCGTCCGAGGAGGCGGTGGTGTCGGCCCTCGATCGGCACCTGTGCCGGTGCGGGGTGCAGCGCCGGGTGGTGCGCGCGGTGCTGAAGGCGGCGCAGTGATGGGGCAGGAGATGGTGTTCGTCTCGGACGACGGCGTGGTGTCGGTGCGAGGCGATGGCGTGATCTTCGTGCGGGCCGGGAAGGTGGAGCTGGGGCAGGGGGTGCTCACGGCGCTGGCCCAGATCGCCGCCGACGCGCTGGGGGTCGAGCTGTCCCGGGTGCGGATGCTCGCCGCCTCTACCGGCGCCGGGCCCGATCAGGGGGTCACGGCGGGCAGCATGTCCGTGGCCGTCGCGGGGGCGGCGCTGCGGGAGGCGTGCGGACGCGTGCGCGCTGAGGCGGGGCTTGCCGAGGCGGGGCTTGCTGAGACGGGGCTTGCTGAGGCGGGGCGGTTCGTCGGGATGAGCGTGCCCCGACTGGACCTTCCCGACAAGGTCGCCGGCCGCCCCCGTTTCATCCACGACCTGCGCCTCCCCGGCCAGCTCCACGGCCGGGTCCTGCGCCCGCCCTCCCCCGCCGCCCGCCTGACCCGCCTCACCCCCGCCCCCGGCCTCCACGTCGTACGCGACGGCTCGTTCGCCGGCGTCCTGGCCGAGACGGAGGCGGAAGCCGACCGGGCACTGGCCGCCCTCGCCCGCGCCGCCGAATGGGACGACCACGACACGCTCCCCGACGAGCACGACCTGCACACCTTCCTCCGCCGGGGCCCGCACGAGACGATCACCGTCCGCACCCCCGACGGCCCCGCCCCCGAGGGCGAGCCGCACGCGGCCACCTACAGCAGGCCGTTCATCGCGCACGCCTCGATCGCCCCGAGCTGCGCCGCCGCCCGCTGGAACCCCGGCGGCACCCTGGAGGTCTGGAGCCACACCCAGGGCGTCCACCCCCTGCGCAGAGCCCTCGCCCAGCTGCTGGAGGCGGAGGTCGAGGTCCACCACGTCGAGGGCGCGGGCTGCTACGGCCACAACGCCGCCGACGACGTGGCGCTCGACGCGGCCCTGCTGGCCCGCGAGGCCGGCGGCAGGCCGGTGCACGTGCGCTGGAGCAGGCGCGACGAGCTGACCTGGGCCCCGTTCGGCTCGGCCATGTCGGTGGACGTGGCGGCGACCGTGGACGAGGCGGGGCTGGTGCGTTCCTGGCGGTACGACGTGTGGAGCCAGGGCCACCTCAGCCGCCCCGGTTACGCGGGCGGCGTGCCCGGCCTGCTCGCCGGCGCCCACCTGGAGCGACCCTGGGCGTACCCGCCGGCCGTGGACCCGTCGCCGCAGTCCGGCTCGGGCATGGCGCGCAACGCGGTGCCCGGCTACGACTTCCCGTGGCTGGAGATCACCGGCCACCGCGTGCTGGAGACGCCGATCCGGTCGTCGGCGCTGCGCTCCCTCGGCGCGTTCACGAACGTCTTCGCCATCGAGTCGTTCATGGACGAGCTGGCCCTCGCCGCGGGGATGGACCCGCTGGCGTACCGGCTGGCCCACCTGAGCGACCCCCGCGCCCGGGCGGTCGTGGAGCGCGCGGCCGACGCGGCGGGCTGGGGCGCGCCCGGACTGGGGCTGGGGTTCGCCAGGTACAAGGGCGTGGGCGCGTACTGCGCGGCGGTGGCGGAGGTGGCGGCCGAGCAGGACGTGCGGGTGCGCCGCCTGACAATCGCCGTGGACGTCGGCCAGGTCGTCAACCCCGACGGCGTGCGCAACCAGATCGAGGGCGGCGCCACCCAGGCGACGAGCTGGACGCTGAAGGAGCGGGTGCGGTTCGACCGGCGGGCGATCACCAGCGGCGACTGGGAGAGCTACCCGATCCTGCGGTTCTCCGAGGCGCCCGAGGTGGCGGTGGAGCTGGTCGAGCATCCGGGCACGCCGTCGGTGGGGGCGGGTGAGGCGGCGCAGGGCCCGGTGGCGGCGGCCATCGCCAACGCGCTCGCCGCGACGCTCGGCGTCCGCGTCCGTGACCTCCCGCTGGACCGCGAGGCGGTGCTGAACGCCATCCGGTAGCCGGCCGTTCAGTAGGCGCTGGCCACGATCAGCTCCTTGGCCGGGAACAGCGTCAGCACCCGGCACCCCTCCGGCGTCACCACGACCTCCTCCTCGATCCGCGCCGCCGAGAACCCGTCGCTCGCCGGACAGTACGTCTCCAGCGCGAACACCATCCCGGCCCGCAGCTCGATCGGCTCCCGCATGCTGTTGAGCCGCGAGATGATCGGCCGCTCGTGCAACCCCAGCCCCAGCCCGTGCCCGAACTGCAGCCCGAAGGCGGCCATCTCGTCCTCGAACCCGAACTCGGTGGCCTTCGGCCACACCGCCGCCACCTGGTCGGTGCCCACCCCTGGTTTGATCATCGCGATGGAGGCGTCCATCCACTCGCGGGCCTTGACGTACGCCTCCCGCTGCGACGCGGTCGCGCTGCCCACGCCGAACGTGCGGTAGTAGCACGTCCGGTAGCCGTTGTAGGAGTGGATGATGTCGAAGAACGCCTGGTCGCCGGGCCTGATCAGGCGGTCGGAGAAGTTGTGCGGGTGCGGGTTGCAGCGTTCGCCGCTCACCGCGTTGACGGCTTCGACCTGGTCGGAGCCCATCTCGTAGAGGCGCTTGTTGACCAGGGCGACGATCTCGTTCTCGCGGATGCCGGGTCTGAGCGCCTCGACGACGTCGTGGTAGACGCCGTCCACCATGGCGGCGGCCTGCGTGAGCAGCATGAGCTCGTCGGCGGACTTGATGACGCGGGCGTCCAGCATGAGCTGCTGGCAGTCCACCACGCGCAGGCCCTGCCGCTGCATCTCGAACAGGAACGGCGGCTCGACGATGTCCACGCCCACCGGCTCGCCCGCGAGCCCGGCGTCGGTCAGGATGCCCTTGAGCTCGCGGACCGCGTACCGCATGAGCCCGGCCGTGGGGGCGATGGCTCCGCGCAGGCCCAGCATGCCCGCGTGGCAGTCGTCCGGGTCCAGCCATGGGCTGTGCAGGCGGTGGTGGCGGGCGGCGGAGCCGAAGTCCCAGAGTTTGGGCGAGCCGCCGGGGGTGAGCAGGGCGTACCTGGTCATCTTGTCGCCGAGGGCGCCGCCGATCCACGTCTGGGTGACGTACCTGATGTTGTAGAAGTCGAACAGCAGGAACGCGCCGCACTCGCCGCCCGCCAGCGCGGCGCGGGCCCGGTCGAGGCGGTAGGTCCGCAGGCGGTCGAAGTCGACGCGCTCCTCGTAGTCGACGCCCATGTGCCCGGGGGCGGGCAGCGGCCCGGTCACGAGCCGAGCCCGTCGTCCACGGCCACGTCCTCGGGTTTGAGCTCCAGCCCGGAGGCGGCGGCCTGGAGGTCGAGCAGGATGGCGAAGTCCTCGCCGGTCCTGCCGGTGCCGATGGCGGCCTGCACGAGCTGCGCGGTCAGCGCGGTGACCGGCATGGGCACGCCGAGCTCGCGGGCGGCGGCCAGCCCCAGGTCGAAATCCTTGCGCAGGAGCACGGGGGTGAAGGTGGGCGTGTAGTCGAGGTGCACGAACGCCGGGGACTTGTAGCGGGTGAACGGCGAGCCGACGACGCTGTCGTTCAGGAACTCCAGGAACGCGTGCCGGGGCACGCCGCCCTTCTCGGCCAGCACGGTGGCCTCGGCGAGCGTCTGGGCGACGACGCCGAGCAGCAGGTTGTGCGCGATCTTCACCAGGCGGGCGATCTCCCCCTCGCCCGCGTACGTGGCCGACCTGCCCAGGTGCGCCAGCAGCTCCGACACCCGCTCGTACGTCTCGCGCGGCCCCGAGCAGACGAAGCTGATCAGCCCCGCCTTGACGGCCTTGGCGTTGCCGCTGACCGGCGCGGCCAGGAAGCCGCTGCCGTTCCTGGCGCAGGTGGCGCGGGCGGCGGCCGAGGCCTCGGCGGACACGGTGGAGCAGTCCACCACGACGCCGGGCCCCGCGCCGTCGGCGAACAGCTCGTCCAGGACCTCCGTGAGGTCGCCCGAGGCGGCGACCGTGGTGAAGACGACGTCGCGGTCGCGCAGGGCGGCGACGTCGCCGACGACCTGGATGCCGTGCGCGCGCAGCGGCTCCGCCTTGGCCCTGGTTCTGTTCCACACGGCCAGGTCCACCCCGGCCGCCGCCAGCCGTTCGGCCATGGCGTAGCCCATGCGGCCGGTGCCGATCCAGCCGGCCCTGTCTCGAGTCATCGCTGGGTGCCTTTCGCGAGCCGCTGGGCCAGCCAGTCGGCGGTGTAGGGACGATGCCAGGGGGTGAGGTTGGCGCAGCCGTGGTTGCCCTCTTCGAGCATCAGCAGCTCGCTGTCGCCGCCCGTCGCGGCGGCCAGCCGTTCGGCCTGCCGCCAGGGGATGAGCCGGTCCTTGCGGCCGAACACGACGAGCAGCGGGGCGGTGATCGCGGGCGCGGTGCCCTCCATGGTGAGGGTGGCGGCGATGCGGCGGGCCTCCTCCTGGGTGGGGGCTCCCGCCCGTACGCGGAAGGTCTCCCTGCTCAGCTCGGGCAGGCAGCCCCAGCAGTCGCCGAAGTCGTACGGCCCTGCCAGCGCCACGCACGCCTTGACCCGGCCGGCCTCGGCCGCCGCCACCCTGGGCGCGTAGTAGCCGCCGAGGCTGACGCCCCAGACGCCGAGCCGGGCAGGGTCCACGCGCGGTTCCCCGGCCAGCGCGTCGAGCAGCGCCTTGCCGGGCCCCGACCAGTCGGCCCTGATGGGCAGGTCGTACTCGGCCTCGCCCTGCCCCGGCCCGTCCACGGCGAACGTGGCCAGCCCGCGTTCGAGGAAGAGCTGCTCGACGACCCGGTGCTCCTCCTTGGCGGAGTCCAGCCCGGACAGCATGAGGACGGCGGGATGCGGCCCAGGCCCCGGGGGCAGGCGGAGGACGCCGACGAGCGTGCCGCCCTCGAAGTCGATCTCGATCCGCCTGCCGGGCGGCGACAGGTGGGGCAGGGCGTCGTCGAGGCAGGTGACGGCCCGCTGGTGGGCGCGGCGCGCCTGGCCGGGGTCGTCGGTGTAGACGAACTTGGCGAAATGGAAGTAGAGCGCGGCCTGCGCCAGGTGCCGGCCGGCCGACAGCAGCCGCCCGGTGGCCAGCGCCTGCCTGCCGAGCCGTTCGTGCTCGGCGGCGACGGCCCACCAGGCGGAGCACCAGCCGTCCCAGGAGTCCAGGTCGCGGGTGATGCGCTCGAGGTCGGAGACGGTCACGCCGTTGGCGGCGAACCGGGGTCCCCAGTGCGCGATGGCGGAGGCGACTCGCTCGTCCACCGTGTACCTCCTCCCAGGTAGAGCGACGCGATCTCGGGGTTGTCGCGGACGGCGGCGGCCGTGCCGGTCAGGCGGACCCGGCCGCCCTCCATCACCACGCCGTGCGTGGCCAGGCCCAGGCCGAGCCGGACGTTCTGCTCGACCAGCAGCACCGTGGTGCCGGCCTGGCTGAGCCGCTGGATGACCTCGGCGACGCCGGCCAGCCCGCGCGGGTCGAGGCCCAGCGACGGCTCGTCGAGCAGGATGAGGCGCGGGTCGAGCATGAGGCAGCGGGCGATCTCGACCATGCGCCGCTGGCCGCCGCTCAGGTTGCCGGCGTGCTCGCGGGCCCGCTGCGCGACGACGGGCATGCGTTCCCTGACCTGGTCGAGGCGCTCGCGCAGCAGTTTCCTGTCCTTGCGGATGAGGTAGCCGCCCATCAGCACGTTCTCCTGCACGGACATGGCGGGGAACAGCGCGTGCGACTGCGGCACCTGGGCGACGCCCCTGCGCAGGATCTCGGCGGGCGCGCGCCCGCCGATGGGCTCGCCGTCCAGGCGGATCTCGCCCTCGGTGGGGGCGATCAGGCCGCTGATCGCCCGCAGCACCGTGGACTTGCCGGCGCCGTTGGGCCCGACCACGCAGGTGATCGTGCGCTCGGCGCACTCCAGGTCCACGCCGCGCAGCACGCTGCCGCCGCCGTAGCCCGCCACCACCGCCTTGAGCTGCAGCATCTATCTCACCGCCGGCGTCCAACCGGCCCCCAGGTACGCCTCCAGCACCGCCGGGTCATCCCTGATCCGCTCCGGTGTCCCTTCCGCGATCACCCGGCCGCCGGCGAGCACCGTGACCGGGTCGCACAGGTCGAGCACGAGGGGGATGTCGTGCTCGACGACGAGGAACGTGACGCCGGCCGCGTTCAGCTCGCGGATCACCTCGGTGATGTGGCCGAGCAGGCCGGGGTTCACGCCGCCCGCCGGCTCGTCGAGCAGGATCAGGCGGGGTTCGAGCATGAGCACCTGGGCCAGCTCGACGAGCTTCTGCTGCCCGTACGACAGCGCGCCCGCCGGCTGGGCGGCGAAGCGGCCGAGCCCCACCAGGTCGAGCAGCTCGCGGGCGCGTTCGGCCTCGTGGCCGTGCACGGCGTCGGACAGCATGGTCCGCCAGCGGGAGTCGGCGAGCGGGGCGACCACGTTCTCCTGAATGCTCAGGTCAGGGAACAGCCTGGTCACCTGGTACGACCGGCCCAGCCCGAGATGGCAGCGCCGCCAGGGCCGCAGCCCGTCGATGCGCCGCCCGTCCAGCCTGATCTCGCCCGAGTCGGCCGGCAGCCCGCCGGTGATCAGGTTGAACAGGGTGGTCTTGCCGGAGCCGTTGGGGCCGATCAGCGCCGTGATCGTGCCCTGCCGCACGTCGAGCGAGACGTCGTCCACGGCGACCAGCCCGCCGAACCGCTTGGAGACGCCGCGCAGCGACAGCAGCACCTCGCCCTGCGCGGGTCTTTCCGGCAGCCGATCGCGCACGGAGGTCACGACCGGCTGCTCGATGTACTCGACCGGCGCCGGATGCCTGCGCCGCCACCACTCCCGCACCGTCGGCAGCAGCCCGTTCGGCAGGAACAGCACGACCAGCACCAGCGCCCCGCCGAACAGCAGCACCCGCGACTGCACGCCGCCCGCGTAGACGGTCGCCGCCTCGCCGGCCAGGTTGACCAGGAACGCGCCGACGACCGGCCCGTACAGTGTGCCGCGCCCGCCGGCCAGCGCGGCCAGCACGATCGTGACGCTGCCGAGGATGGCGAAGGAGCCGACGGGGTTGATGAAGGTGAGGTAGTAGGCGTAGACGCCGCCGCCGACGCCGATGAAGAACGCGCTGGCCGCGTACGCGACGATCTTGAAGCGGGTGGTGTTGACGCCGATGGAGGCGGCCTTGCCCTCGTCCTGGCGGATCGCGACCAGCCCCGTGCCGAGCTTGGTGCGCCGCAGCCACGCGCTGAACAGCACCGTGAGCACCAGCAGCAGGAGGAAGGCGTAGTAGAAGGGGATGTTCTGGAAGTCGCGGTGCCAGAACGGCAGCTCCAGCGTGATCCCGTCGGAGCCGCGCGTCAGGCCCCTGAGGTTGACCGCCAGGATCTGCGCGGCGAGCAGCATCGCGATCGTGATGATGACGAACGCGTGCCCCCGGGTCCGCAGCACGACCGAGCCGATGAGCACCGCCACCACCGTCGCCACCACTCCGCCGAGCGGCGCCACCCACAGCGGGTTCACCCCCCAGCGCAGCGCGAGGATGCCCACCGTGTACGACCCGAGCCCGAGGAACATGCTGTGCCCGAGCGAGACGTAACCGGCGTACCCGGCGATGATGTTCCAGCTCGACGCCTGGATCGCCAGCAGGAACCCGAGCAGCAGCACCGCCTGCGGGTACGGCTGCCACGGGTTGACCACGGGATAGACCAGCAGCACGACCAGGCACGCCGCCGCGACGGCATGGGCCTTCACGCGGCGTCCTCCCTCAGCCGCGCCCCGAACAGCCCCTGGGGCCTGACCAGCAGCACCGCCATGATCACCAGGTAGAAGACGAGCGTGGACCAGCCGAGCGAGCCGTACGTCGCGGTCAGCGTCTCCGCCAGCCCGAGGACGATCGCCCCGACGACCGCGCCCGGCAGGCTGCCCAGGCCGCCGAGCACCACGATGCCGAGCAGCCGCGAGATCCACTCGTAGTGGGAGGCGGGGAAGAACGGATACAGCACCGACAGGATGGACCCGCCGACCCCGGCCGTCGCGCTGCCGATCGCGAACGCCAGCGCCGCCGTGCCCGCCGCGCCCACGCCGACCAGCGCGGCACCCGACGGGTTCTGCGTGGCCGCCCTGATCGCCCGTCCCGTCCAGGTCCTGTTCAGCACCACGTACAGCACCGCCAGCACCGCCACCGCCGCCAGGAACCCGAACACCTGCGCCTTCGGCAGCGAGATCGAGCCGGCCATGAACGACTCCTCGAAGTACGACGGCGCGGCGGACTTGAACTTGTTGCCCGCGGTGAGGTTCAGCACCCCCTCGATGACCAGCGCCAGCCCGAACGTCAGCAGCACCGACATGGACGGCGACGCCCCCCGGATCCGCGAGACCAGCAGCCGGTACGCCAGCCACCCGAACCCGAACATCATCGGCGTGGTCACCACGGACGCCACGATCGGGTCGATCCCCGTCCTGTTCCACAACCACCACGTCACCATCGCGACCAGCACCAGGAACGCGCCCTGCGCCACGTTGATGATCCGCATCACCCCGAAGATCAGCGTCAGCCCGGACGCCATGAGCGCGTAGACCCCGCCGATCAGCAGCCCCAGCGCTACCGCCTGCGTGAAGTGCGCCATCGCCTCACTCCCAGCCGGGCTTGGGGTTCACCACGGTCTTCGTGGTCGCCAGCTCGGGCGGCCCGACCACCTCGACCTTGCCGCCCTGCCACTGGGCCAGCAGGAAGCTGCCCTCGGGCTCGCCGTTGTCCTTCCAGCTCAGCGGGCCGAGCAGGGTCTGCACGGTGTTCGCGTGCAGCCAGTCCTTGATCTTGTCCTGGTCGACCGCGCCGACCGCCTCGACGGCGGCCTGCAACACCTGTGCGGCGGCGAACGCGTCGGCGGCGTCCTCGGCGGGCGGCGCGTCGTAGGCCTTCCTGTACGCGGCCACGAACTCGGCGTTCAGCGGCGTGTCCGCCTTCTCGTTCCAGCTCACCGTGTAGAAGACGCCTTCGGTGTTCGCCACGCCGACGCCTTCGCTGTACTGGCTGGAGTTGCTCGGCGCGGACGTCTGGAACAACGTCTTCGGCGAGAAGCCGAGCTGCTTGAGCGAGCGCACCAGGCCCACGCCGTCCTCGAACACCGCGCCCTGCGCGACCAGGTCGGGCTTCTCGCTGGCCAGCGTGCTGGCGACGCTCTGGAAGTTGGTGGTGTCGGCGGGGTAGACCTCGTTGTAGACGGTCTTCACGCCGAGCGCCTCCAACTGCTGCCGCATCGACTCGATGACGGGCAGCGCGAACGGGTCGTCCTGGCTGGGGTAGGCCGCCGTCTTCGGGCGCTCGCCGTCCGGCAGCGACTTCACCCAGTTCACGAACACGTCGGCCTGGCGGGGCGCGGTGGCCGGCTGGGCGAAGAAGAGGTACTGGAAGCCGCGCGTGAACATGTCGGGCGCGCCGCCCGCCGGCTCCACGAACACCATGCGGTTCTTCTCCGCCACCGCCGAGGCCGGATAGTTGAGCAGCGAGGAGAACGTGCCCAGCACGAGGTCCACCTTGTCCTGCGTGATCAGCTTGGTGTAGTCGGCGACCACCGTGTCCTGGTTGCTCGCGTCGTCCACGATCTTCAGCTCGACCTGCCTGCCCAGGACGCCGCCCGTGGGGTTGACCATGTCGCGCCAGATCTCGTAACCGCGCTTGGCCTCGCTGCCCGGCTGCGCGAAGTCGCCGGTCAGCGGGAGCGAGACGCCGATGACGAGCGGCGCGGCCGTCTCGCCCGCCCGCGTCTGCGACGGGCGCTGCCCGCAGGCCGTCAGCGCCAGGGCGGCCACCATCGCGATCGTCAGGGACAGGCGGGCGGGCTGGGCGGTCATGAGCCCTCCTTCGATGGGCTTCCCCCGCAAACGATTGCGCTGCCCTGGAGCATCCGTGGGGATGCGGTTACTGTCAAGGGTCACGTGACTTCGGTGCAAACGAGTGCAGCCTCCGGGGAGGGACCCATGGCGGGTGAGCCGTTGACGGTGGGCGTCTTCAGCCCGAGCGTGCTGCTGCGCACCGGGCGGCGGCTCGGGCTCGTCGATCCCGGCGTGCGCGAGCAGCCCGTCGCCTCCTCGCCCGCCCAGTTCGCCGCCCTGCTCGACGGGACGCTCGACGCCGCCCTGACCAGCCCGGACAACGTCATCGCGCACCGGTTCGCGCGGGCCGACCCGCTCGACGTGCGCATCGTCTCGGCCGTGGACCGGGGGCTCGGGCTGGCGCTCTACGCCCGCCCCGGGCTGGCGTCGGTGGCGGAGCTGAAGGGGCAGGCGGCAGGGGTGGACGTGCCCGGCTCGGGGTTCGCGTTCGCGCTCTACGCGGCGATGGAGGCGGTCGGGCTGGCGCGCGGCGACTACCGCACGGTCGCGCTCGGGTCCACGCCGCGCCGTCTGGACGCGCTGCTGGGCGGGAGGTGCGCGGCGACCATGCTGAACGCGGGATCGGAGCTGCGGGCCGAGGACGCGGGGGCGGTGCGGGTGGCGGGGGCGCCGCGCCCGTACCTCGGGACCGTGTTGTGTGCCCTGGAGATCGGAGGTGGCGTGCGGGCGCTCGCGGGCGCGTTGTCCGCGACGGCGCGGGCGATCCTGGCGGGCGACGCCGACACCATCGTCATGGAGGAGGCCATGGCGGCGATGCACCTCCCGCACCCCACCGCCACCCGGTACCTCGACCGGCTCAAGCACCCCGACGAGGGCCTGATCGCCGACGGCCGCGCCGACACGGCGGCACTGTCCACGGTCCTCGCCCTCCGCCGCCGCTACGGCACCGCCCCGTCCGGCGACCTGATCGCCCAGGGCCTCCTCGACCGGGGTGCCCGATGACCCAGCCGAACCCCGCCCCCACCCTCCGCGACGTCGCCGAGGCCGCCGGCGTCCACACGGCCACGGCCTCCCGCGCGCTCAACCCGAAGACCCGCCAGCAGATCAGCGCCGAGACCGCCCGCCGCGTGATGCGCGCCGCCCAGGCCCTCGGCTACCAGCCCAACTCGGTGGCCCGCAGCCTCAAGACCTCCCGCACGGCCACGGTCGGCCTGGTCATCCCCGACCTGACGAACCCGCTGTTCCCGCCGATCGTGCGGGGCGTGGAGAGCGTGCTGGAGTCCGGCGGCTACAACGTCTGGATCGTCAACACCGACAACGACGCGGAACGCGAGCGCGCCAAGATCGAGTCGCTCCGCTCCCGGCAGGTCGAGGGCCTCATCGTCGCCACCGCCCGCCTGGCGCACCCGCTGCTGGAGCAGCTCCACGAGCAGGGCGTCCGGATGGTGCTGATCAACCGCCAGGTCGAGCACCTCAGCCTCCCCGCCGTCACCGGCGACGACGCCACCGGCGTGACTGCCGCCGTCCGCCACCTCGCCGCCCTCGGCCACACCAGGATCGCCCACCTGTCGGGCCCCCTGAGCACCTCCACCGGCCGGGTGCGCGCCCAGGCGTTCCGCCACGCCGTCCGCGACCTGGGCCTGCCGGGCGACCTGGTGGCGGAGTGCGCGCACTGGAGCGAGAGCGACGGCGCCGCCGCGCTGCGCGCCCTGCTGTCGCGGGGCGCCGCGTTCACGGCCGTCGTGGCGGGAAACGACCTGATCGCGCTCGGCTGCTACGACGTGTTCGCCGAGCGCGGCCTGTCCTGCCCGGGGGACGTGAGCGTGATCGGCTTCAACGACATGCCGTTCCTGGACAAGCTGCGCCCGCCGCTCACCACGGTCGCGGTGCCGCACCACGAGCTGGGCGCGGAGGCGGCCCGCATGCTCCTGGACTGCATCGACGACCCGGGACGTCCGGCGCGCACGCTGCTGCTGCCGGTGTCGCTGGTCGTGCGCGGCTCCACCGCCCCGCCAGGAGCCGGTTGATCTTCAGCGTGGCGCGGCGCAATCTTGATCACTCTCAGTTACCTTGCCAGGTGAATGGGGGGATCGGCAGTGAATGGTTCGTATCGGGGCTTGTCCCGCAGGTTGTTCATGACCGGCATGTTCGCCGCGCTGGGCAGCGCGGCCCCCGTGGCGGCGGGCGCCGTGACGGGCCGCCCGCACCGGGGCGCCGTGCTGCGGGCCAGGCCCGCGAAGGTCTCGATCGGCCGGCGCACCGTCTCCACCTGGGCCTACGACGGCCGGTTGCCCGGCCCGCGCATCGAGGCGACGGCCGGCGGGCTGGTGCGGGCCAGGCTGGTCAACGACCTGCCCGCGGAGACCACCGTGCACTGGCACGGCATCAGGCTGGACCACCGGATGGACGGCGCCCCCGGCTACACGCAGCGGCCGGTGCGGCCGGGCGGCATGTTCGACTACGTGTTCACCGTGCCCGACCCGGGCACGTACTTCTATCACTCGCACGTCGGCATGCAGAACGACCGCGGCCTGTACGGGCCGCTGATCGTGGCCGATCCGCACGAGCCGCTCGGGTACGACGAGGAGTTCACGGTCGTGCTCGACGACTGGCTCGACGGCGTGATCGGCACCCCCGACGACGCGCTGCGGCGGTTGAACGCCAGTACCGCGCACGACGACACGTTGCGCAGCACCGCGCTGGGCGGGGTCGTGGGTGAGTTGCGGCATCCGTACCATCTGGTGAACGGCAGGGCGGCGGACGCGCCGGAGGTGTTCGCCAGCAAGCCGGGGCGGCTCGTCAGGTTCCGGGTGATCAACGCGGCGGCCGACACGGCGTTCCGGGTGGCGCTGGGCGGCCACCGGATGGCGGTGACGCACACCGACGGGTTCCCGTGCGCGCCGGTCGCCGTGGACACGTTCCTCATCGGCATGGGCGAGCGGTACGACTTCCTCGTCCGGCTGGATGAGGGGGCGTTCCCGCTGGTGGCGGAGGCGGAGGGGAAGGGGGCGCGGGCGTTCGCGATCGTGCGCACCTCCCACCGGGCTGCGGCGCCCGGCAGCGACGTGCGGCTGCGGGAGCTGACGCAGCGGATGCTGAGGTACGCGGACCTGAAGGCGCGGCAGCAGGACATGCTGCCGCGCCCGTCGAGGAGCGTCACGGTGACGCTCGGCATGCGGCCGTCCGGCAACGAGTGGACGCTCAACGACCGGCTGGCCGCCGACCCGATGCGCCTGCGGGTGGAGCGCGGCGAGACGATCAGGATCGTGCTGGACAACCAGTCGCCCATGTGGCACCCGATGCACCTGCACGGCCACACCTTCCAGGTGCGCACGTCGTCGGGGCCGCAGGGACCGCGCAAGGACACCGTGAACATCCTGCCGCGCGAGCGGCTGAACATCGACGTGCGGGCCGACAATCCCGGCGAGTGGATGTTCCACTGCCACAACCTCTACCACCAGGAGCAGGGGATGATGGGCACGCTCGGGTACGGGCCTGAGACCCGGAAGATGAAGCACTGAGTCAGGTGCTGACCGCGCACGAACCGCGGTCGGCGCGGCGCGGCCCCTGCGCGGTGGGGCGGATGTCGAAGTCGAAGATGGCGGTGGGCAGGTAGAGCGTGCAGCAGGCGTTCGGGATGTCCACCACGCCGCTCACCCGTCCCTCGACGGGGGCGGCGCTGATCAGCAGGTACGCCTGCTCACCGCTGTAGCCGAACTTCTTGAGGTACTCGATCGCGTTCAGGCACGCGTTGCGGTAGGCGATGGTCGCGTCGTTGTAGAGGTTCGTGTCGGTGTCGTGGTCCACGGAGATGCCGATGAACGACAGGAACTCGGTGTAGCGCGGCTCGACGTTGCCCGGCATGAAGATCGGGTTGGTGGTGACGCCGTACTTCTCCATGCCGCCCTTGATGAGGTCCACGTGGAAGTCCACGAACCCGCCCATCTCGATGGCGCCGCAGAAGCTGATCTCGCCGTCGCCCTGGCTGAAGTGCAGGTCGCCGCCCGACAGCAGGGCGCCGGGCACGTGGACCGGGTAGAAGACGCGGGCGCCGCGGGTGAAGTTCTTGATGTCGTGGTTGCCGCCGTTCTCCCTGGCGGGGACGGTACGGGCGCCCTCCCTGCCGACCCGTTCCAGCTCGGGGCCCTTGAGGGTGCCGGCCAGCACGCCCTGCTGCAGCGGCGGCAGCGCCAGCGGCGGGACCCTGCCCGGGTCGGTGTCGATGAGCGCCTGCTCCCTGGCGTTCCAGCGGGCGAGCAGCCCGGCGGAGGGCGCGGTGCCGAACAGGCCGGGGTGGGTGATGCCGGTGAAGCGCACGCCCGGGATGTGGCGGGAGGTGGCCTGCTGGCCGTGGAAGTCCCAGACCGCCTTGTACGCGTGCGGGAAGTGGTCGGTCAGGAACCCGCCACCGTTCTCCCTGGCGAAGATCCCGGTGTACCCCCAGCCCTCGCCGGGCGCGGCGCCGGTCGACTGGGGCACGGGGCCGAGGTCGAGGATGTCGAGGACGAGCAGGTCGCCCGGCTCTGCGCCCTCAACGGCGATGGGGCCGCTGAGCATGTGGCAGACCGACAGGTCCACGTCGCGCACGTCGTTCGCGGAGTCGTTGTCGCCGATCTGCCCGTCGGTCCACTCCCTGCACTCGACGCGGAACTCCGAGCCTGGCCGCACGGTGGCGGCGGCCGGGATGTCGGGGTGCCAGCGGTTGTGCCCGGGGACGAGCTGGGCGGCCATGGACAGGGTCTGGTCGACGCTGAAGACGACTTCCGGCATGGGACGGCCCTCCTTGGGGCGGTCATGGGCGGGGCAGACCCGCCCAGCGGGGGTCGGGCGGCGGCTTGGGCGCGGCGGGCGCACGCTGCACCACCTGGGGTTCGTGAGCGCTCGCCTCCTGCGCCCGCCGCGCGCGGGCTTCGGCGGCGGGGGTGCGGGCCAGCAGCGGCGGCGTGTAGCGGCGGGGGGCCGGCTCGCCGCAGGCGGCGCACGGCTCGGCGGGCTCCGCGGTGCCGATGGGCCTGCGCACCTCGAACGGGCCGCAGCCGGCGCAGTGGTAGGCGTACGTTGCCACGGGGGCGTCACCTCCGTACAAGGAATCTAGTTCGCGGGACGGCCCGGTCAAGGGCCATGTCCGCTGTACGCAGCTAGCGCACGGTGTACTCTGAGGGCATGGCCGACGACGACAAGCAGATCCCCTCGGTGTGGGCGCGCCCGCGCAAGGAGCGCCAGCAGCCGCTGCTCACCCGCGAGAGCATCGTGGCGGAGGCGGTGCGCCTGCTCGACGAGGAGGGCGCCGACAACCTCAGCATGCGCCGCCTGGGCAGCAGGCTCGGCGCCGGCGCCACCTCGCTCTACCGGCACGTGGCCAACAAGGACGAGCTGCTGGAGCTGGCGCTCGACGCCGTCTACGGCGAGCTGCCGCTGCCCGTCACGGGCGAGTGGCGGACGACCGTGACCGAGGTGGCCCGCGCCATGCGCGCCACGATCCTGCGCCACCCGTGGCTGGCCGCCAAGCTCGGCGAGGCGGGGCTGGCCTACCTGGGGCCCAACATGCTGCGGCAGAGCGAGTTCATGCTCGGGGTCATGGAGGACGCCGGCTTCCCCCTGGACGAGGCCGATCAGGCGGTGACCACGGTGACCGCGTTCGTGGTGGGCATCTCGACGAGTGAGGCGGCCTGGCTGTCCATGGTCGCGCGCAGCGGGCAGAGCGAGGAGGAGGTGGCCGAGAAGCTGTGGCCCGCGGCCGAGCAGGCCGTGCGCGACTATCCGCGCCTGCGCGCCCGCTACGCCGCGCAGAAGGGCGGCGACACCTCGGGCGACAACCAGGGCTCTTTCGAGTACGGGCTCCAGCGCGTCCTCGACGGGCTCCAGGCCCGGCTCGGCTGAGCGCCCCGGTGCGCGCCGGCGGGTCAGCCGCTCATTCCGCCGCCTGCCGCGCGACTCGATCCGCTCCAGGATCGTGAGGTCGGCGAGCCCGCCCGCCCTGAGCGTGCGGTCAAGCAGCTCCGGGTTGACCAGCGGCTTGCCCTTGCGCGTGTGGCCGAGCAGCGCGATCTCCTCGGAAACGAGCAGGTCCATGCCCCCGCACCGGCAGCTCGGCCGCTCTTGCGAGGCGGCCCCGGGCTACGAAAGGATCTCGGGATCGAACCCCCCGCCCCTGCATGACGACTGGAGAGGCCTGTCGTGCGCACACAACAGAACATCGAGCAGTTCGGTTACCGGCAGGAGTTACGTCGCGGGGTCGGGCAGACCGACCTCGTGTTCTATGGCCTGGCGTTCATGGTGCCCATCGCGCCCTTCGCGATCTTCGGCACCGTCTATGCGCAGTCCGGCGGCATGCCGGTCCTGGCGTACCTCATCGGGATGATCGCGCTGCTGTTCACCGCCGCGTCCTACGCGCAGATGGTTAAGGCGTTCCCCCTTTCCGGCTCGGTCTACAACTACGCCGGGCGCGGCATCGCCCCGGCGGTCGGGTTCATGACCGGGTGGATGATCCTGCTGGACTACATCCTCGTCCCCTGCCTGCTCTACCTGGTGGCCTCCGTCGCCATGAACGCGAGCGTGCCGGCCGTGCCCGTGTGGGCCTGGCTGATCGGCTTCGTGGCGGTCAACACGGTGATCAACCTGCGCGGCATCCGGATGACGGTCAAGCTCACCCGGATCATGATCGTGTTCGAGCTGGTGGTGCTGGCGCTGTTCCTCCTGATCGGCCTGTGGGCGCTGCTCCAGGGCGCGGGCAGCGGCTTCAGCCTCTCCCCGCTGTTCGACGCGGACGCCTTCTCCTGGCCGGTGATCTTCGCGGCGGTGTCGGTGGCCGTCCTGTCGTTCCTCGGCTTCGACGGGATCAGCATGCTGGTGGAGGAGTCCACCGGCGGCTCCGCGCAGGTGGGCAGGGCCATGCGGATGGCGCTGCTGCTGGCGGGCGTGCTGTTCATCGTGCAGGTGTGGGTGGCCGCCCTGCTCGTGCCCGACCCGGCCGGGCTGCTGGCGCAACCCAGCGACACGGCCTTCTACGACGCGGCGGCCGTGGCGGGGGGCGAGTGGCTGCGGCACGTCACCTCGTTCGCCACCGCGCTGTCGTGGGGGCTGGCCAACACGATGGTCGCGCAGGTGGCGGTCTCGCGGCTGCTGTACGCGATGGCGCGCGACAGGCAGCTTCCGTCGTTCCTGGCCAAGGTGTCGGTCAGGCACTCCGTGCCGGCCAACGCGATCATGCTGGTCTGCCTGCTGTCGGTGGGCGTCGGCATCTGGATGTCCACCCGCGACGACGGCGTCACCCTGCTCTCCACGCTGATCAACATCGGCGCCATGGTGGCGTTCATCGTCCTGCACGTGTCGGTCATCGTGCACTACTCGCTGCGCAACGGCTCGAACAAGGTGTGGTCGCATCTGGTCGCGCCGCTGGTCGGGGCCGGGATCCTGGTGTTCGTGGTGATCAACGCGAACGTGCTCGCGCAGGTGCTCGGCCTCGTCTGGCTCGGCCTCGGCGGCGTGGTGCTGATCACCTTGTACGCGCTCGGCCGCCCCCCGACGCTCAAGACCATGGCCGGCGCGCCCGGACAGCTTGAGCGGAGCGTCCCCGACTGATGGACCGGCTGCCGCTCCACCACGACCTGTACCTGATCGCTCACGACCCGGCGGGCAGGCCGCTCGTCCACCAGTCGTCGCTGGCCCTCGGGCTGGCCGGCGCCGCCCTGCTCGACCTGCTGCTCGCCGGCCGTCCCGTCCCCGCCGACCCCAGGGCCGAGCTGAAACAGGCGGTGGCGGACGGGTTCTACGACCGCACCCGCGAGGGCCTGCTCGACTCGGGGGTGCTCGTCCGGGTGAGCAAACGGCGCATGGGGGTGCTGCCGTACACGCGTTACGAGCTCGCGGACATCGCCTCGGTCGTGCGGGCCTCCTCGGGGGTGCGCTCGGCGGTCGAGGGCTGGAAACCGCCGGACGCGCGCTGCGCCGGGCTGTGCGGCCTGGTGGCGGTGCTGCGGCTGGAGCCGGAGCTCTACCTCGACCAGCCGTCGGGCCAGCTGGTCTCCCGGCTGCGGGAGATCGCCGCGGCGGCTGGCCCGCTGGTCGCGGAGCTGGTGGAGATCGTGGACACGCTGGTCGCCGAGGCGGCGATCGCCGTGTATCGCTGATCCGCCGGTCGCCGTGTATCGGTGACCGGCTTCATGGACGATGCCCCTTATGCGAGTTACGCTCCGCTGGCTACCAGTCGGGGGACTTCACCAGCTCGCATGGGGGGATTCCATGAGCTACACCCTGTTACGCGGCAGCTTCGTGATCCGGTACCCGGACCTGCCCCGTCAGGGGCCCGAGCCCGACGGCGACACCGTCAAGTTCCTGCCCGACTCGCCCGCCCTGGTCGAGGCGCTGCCGCGGCGCTCCGGCCGGCCGCCGAACATCAACGCCCGCGGCGTCTCCGTACGGCTGGAGGCCATCGACGCGCTGGAGACCCACTTCGCGGAGACCCACCAGGAGCTCGACGGGGCGAACGCGGCCCGCGACGAGCTGCTGCGCCTGCTCGGCTTCACCGGCGTGCGCTTCTGGGAGGACCTGCCGAACAAGGTGCGCGCCGCCGACCAGGACTCCATCCGCGGCCACGTGCTCACCAACGGCGTCGACGCCAACGGGCGGCTGATCGCCTTCGTCTTCGCGGGCGACCACCAGGGGGCGGACGGGACCACCGTGTTCCTGGACGGGCCGCTGGTGGATCGTTCCGCCAACGCGCGGCTGCTGGCCGCCGGGCTGGTCTACCCGGCCTTCTACGCCACGCTGCCCGCCGAGCTGCGCACGCATCTGGCCGAGGTGTCGCAGGCGGCCCGGCGCAAGGCCATCGGCATCTGGCCCCGCTCGACGGCCGACCCGAACGGCGCCGCCACCGTGAGGGACCTGAACGGGCTGGAACGGCTGGTGATCTGGCCGAAGCTGTTCCGGCGCGTCGTGCCGTACCTGGCGGCGGGGTTCCCCGACTTCGACGGCTTCGACGCGTGGCTGCGCGCGGACCCGGTCAACCGGGACGACGAGCTGTTCCTCATCCCCAAGCTCGAACGCGGCAACCTGCACGACGTCGTCAGAGGGTCGGGGCAGCAGATCCAGCTCACCATGTGGCCGGAGGACTTCATCATCAGCCCGGACCCGGCGCCGCCCGGCACCCCGGTCAAGCCGCCGCTCGTCGCCGCCGGGGACGTGATCATCGTGGCCGCCCTGCCCGACCCGGTCGGCGCCGATCGCGGCAACGAGACCGTCACGCTGCTGAACCGCACGTCAGGGACGCTCGACCTCGGCGGCTGGGCCCTGACAGACGCGGCCGGCGGGCGCAAGCCCCTGACCGGCGGCATCGACGGCGGCGCCGCGCTGCGGGTGACGCTGGACTCCGCGGTGCAGCTCGGCAACCAGGGGGACACGATCATCCTGGTGGACGATGAGGGGGCGACGATCGATCAGGTGACGTACAAGGCGGAGCAGGTGAAGGCGGGCCGCACGATCTGCTTCGGCCGCTGAGCCGTTCGGGACGGGCCGTCAGGAGCCCGGCGGTCCGTCCCTTTCATGTCGAGCGAGAGCATTTCAGCAGCGGACGCCATCGGCGCACGCTGTTTCCCATAGTCTCGTCCTGACCGGGAAAGCGCGAAACAATCCACAAGACGGGCAAACAGCAATTTGCCCTCTTTTCTTGGGATATTCCGGGAGGGCGCCGTGGCCTACCAACCGGGTTCGAGCCGCTTCTGCCAGCGCTGCGGATCGCACGTCGGCACCCTGGCCCAGTGCCCGCGCTGCCGTGCCGAGCAGGGGCCGCAGGAGCAGCCGACCGCGTCCTTCTCCACCGGCCCCGAGCCCGCGCGGCTGCGGAGCCGGCCGCCGGCGTGGCGGCGCGCACCGGTCCTGATCAGCCTGGCCGTGGCCGTGCTCGCGTTCGTCCTGACCTGGTGGTTCGTGACCGCCAACCCGTCGCAGCCGATCCAGAACACCGGCGCGGGCCAGGGCGTCGCCCCCAGCAGCCCCGAGACCAGCCCGGAGAGCAGCCCGGAGAGCAGCCCGGAGAGCAGCCCGGAGAGCAGCACTGAGGACGCGCTCGAGAGCCCTCCGACCAGCAGCACCCCGACCGGCCGTTCCTCGGGGCGGGCGGCCAGGCAGCAGGCCGAGCGGCTGGACGAGCTGTTGTCGAGCAGCAACGAAGCCCGCTCCAGCCTCTCCGACGCCATCGCCGCCGCCACCCGGTGCGACCCCGGCGGCGTCCAGGCCATCCGCGACATCACCACCAGCCGCCGCGACCAGCTCGCCACCGCTCAGACACTCGGCGTGGACGCGCTGAGGGGCGGGGCCCGGCTCAAGGACGCCCTGGTGGACGCGCTCGACGCCTCCCACGACGCCGACTCCGCGTTCCTGGCCTGGGCCGGGCGGCACGTGGCGGGCGGCTGCGAGGCGCCGGTGGAGGGCGACCGCGACTACCGGCGGGGCCTGGACAGGTCGGAGGCGGCGCAGGAGGCGAAAACGCGTTTCGCGGCGGCGTGGCGTCCGATCGCGGAGACGTACGACCTCACGGTCTGGAAACCCGACCAGATTTGATCTCGCGCCATTTCCCGCGACCGGACAATATGGTTCAGTCGGCGAAACGAAGGAGTAAGCATGTTCATGTTCATGCCGCGCTCTCTGTTCAGGCTGGCGGTCGGCGCGGCGGCGGGTTACCTGCTCGCAGTCCGCCCGTGGCACCTGCGGTGGGGTGCCGACGACCGTGAGGTCCACGCGGACATGCCCGGCGACGACCTCGTCGCGCAGCCGCAGTACCAGGCCACCCGGGCGATCACCGTCGAGGCGCCCCCGGCCGCCGTCTGGGCCTGGCTGGTCCAGCTCGGCGGCGGTTACCAGCCCGACTCCCCGCCGCGCCCCGCGACGAGCGGGCACGAGGAGCCGCCCGCGCAGGAGCCGCAGGATCTCAAGGTCGGTGACACCATGCGGGGCGGGCCCGGGTTCGTGGTGGAGCAGATCGAGCCGCCGCAGACCCTGGTGATGGCGGTGCGCGGCGAGGACGCCACCACCACCTGCTCCGTCTCGCTGCGCGGCACCGAGGACGGCAGGACCCGGATGATCTTCCGGGTGCGCATCCGCGCGCAGCCGGGCGTGCGCGGCACCACGTACCTGGCGATGCAGGACGTCGGCGACTTCCTCACGGTGCGCCGCCAGATGCTGACCATCAAGGAGCGCGCCGAGTCCGCCCGCTGACCGATCAACACGAGCGCCCCCGGGGCTACGGGGGCGCTCGTGGTTGACGGGGGCACCCTTGGGCGCTTACGGTCTCGGCGATCGACGAAATATATCGTCACGTATCCGAAACTTTCGGAGGCGCGCCATGTTGCGAGGACTCGTCGCGATCAGCCTGCTCGGCTTACCGGCGGTGCATCCGGCACATCCCGCCGACCCCCCGGCCATCACTGTGAACGAGCGCGTCCGGCACCAGGAGATCGACGGCTTCGGCGTCTCCCAGGCGTTCCGGCGCAACGAGCTGCTCGAAGCCCTCCCGGCGGACAAGCAGCGGGAGGTCCTCGACCTGTGGTTCGACCGGAGCAAGGGCGCCGGGCTGAGCATCCTGCGGCTCGGCATCGGCTCCTCCCCCACCGGCAGCCCGTACGACCACATGGTGTCGATCCAGCCCGACGACCCGGGCGGCCCCGACGCCCCGCCGAAGTATGTCTGGGACGGCGACGACAACAGCCAGGTCTGGGTGGCCAAGGAGGCCCAGAGGTACGGGGTGAAGCGCTTCTTCGCCGACGCCTGGAGCGCCCCCGGCTACATGAAGGACAACGGCGACGACAAGAACGGCGGCACGCTGCTGCCCGAGTGGCAGCGCGCCTACGCGAACTACCTGGTCGCCTACACGAAGTTCTACGCCAGGGAAGGCATCAGGATCACCGACCTCGGGTTCACGAACGAGCCCGACTGGACGGCCACGTACGCCTCCATGCGCTTCACCCCCGAGCAGGCCGCCGAGTTCGTCAAGGTGCTCGGGCCGATCGCCAGGAACACGCGGCTGGTCTGCTGCGACTCGTTCGGCTGGAACGAGGCCAAGGCGTACACGGCGGCGATCGAGGCCGACCCCGAGGCCCGCCGCTGGGTCAAGACGCACACCGGCCACACCTACGCCAGCCCCGTGGACGGCCCGCTGCCGACGGACAGGAAGACCTGGATGTCGGAGTGGAACCCCAACGGCACCACCTGGAACGAGGCCTGGGACGACGGCAGCGGCTACGACGGCTTCACGATCGCGCAGGCCGTGCACGACGCGCTCACCCTGGGCGAGGTCAGCGCCTACGTCTACTGGCTGGGCGGCTCGCGCGGCGCGACCAGGGCGCTGCTCCAGCTCGACGAGGTGGCCAGGGAGTACCACGTGTCGAAGCGGCTGTGGGCGCTGGCCGCCTACAGCAGGTTCATCCGGCCCGGGGCGGTCCGGGTGGAGGCGAGCGCGGCCGACCCGGCGCTGAAAGTTTCAGCGTTCCGCAACGCCGACGGCTCGCGCGTGGTCGTGGTGCTCAACACCGGCACCGCTCCCGTCACGTGGAAGGGCGTGCACGGCCGGGCGACCGCGTACGTCACCGACAACACCAACGACCTCACCCCGTCGGCCGTGACGGGCCGCACGGTGACGCTCCAGCCGCGGGCGCTCACCACCATCGTGATCAAGTGAGGCGTGATCAAGTAGGACGTTGGACCCGGCGAGAGGCGCAGCTCTCGCCGGGTTCAGCCCTTCGTCCCGGTGTGGGCGATGCCCTGGATGAACTGCCGCTGCAGGAAGACGAACACCGCGATCACCGGCAGCGAGGCGATCAGCGAGCCGGCCATCAGCACCGGATAGTCGGTCTGGTACTGCCCCTGGAGCGCGGCCAGCCCGGCCGACAGCGTCATCTTCTCCGGGTCGGTGTTGACCACCAGTGGCCAGAAGAGGTCGTTCCACGCCCACAGCAGCGTGAGCACGGCCAGCGCGACCAGCCCCGGCCTGGCCAGCGGCAGCATGATCGACCAGTAGATCCGCCACGGCCCCGCCCCGTCCAGCCGCGCCGCCTCCTCGATCTCACGCGGCAGCCCCAGGAAGAACTGCCGCAGCAGGAACACCCCGAACGCGCTGAACAACCCCGGCACGATGATCGCCTGGAGGCTGTTCAGCCAGCCCAGCGCGGACATGATCTGGTACTGCGGGATCACGAAGAGCTGCGGCGGCACCATGAGCACCGACAGGAACAGGCCGAACAGCAGGTTCCTGCCGGGGAAGCGGAGCCTGGCGAAGGCGTAGGCGGCCATCGAGCAGAACAGCACCTGCCCGGCCACCCGCCCCGCGGCCATCACCACGGTGTTGAGGAACTGCTCGCCGAACGGCAGCAGGTCGAAGACCTTCGCGTAGTTGTCCCAGCGGCCCTCGGGCAGGAACGTCGGCGGCACCGCGGTGGCGCTGCTCAGCGTCTTGAGCGAGGTGATGATCTGCCAGGCGAACGGCGCCACCATCAGCAGCGACGAGATGATCAGAACGGCGTGCACGCCCAGCGGGCGACGCTCAGACATAGTGCACCCACCTGCGCTGGAGCCGGAACTGCAGGATCGTCAGCACCGCGATGAGCAGCAGCAGCGCCATCACGATGGCGGCGGCGTAGCCGCGGTCGTTCGTCACGAACGCGCGCTCGTAGAAGAGCTGCACGACGGTCTGCAACCGCGTGTACGCCGGGTTGGCCCGCGCCGCCTGCCCGGAACCGGTCATCACGAAGACCAGGTCGAACAGTTGCAGCGAGCCGATCACCGAGACGATCGAGATGAAGAACGCGGTCGGCGACAACATCGGCAGCGTGATGCTGAAGAACTGGCGGACGCGGCCGGCCCCGTCCATGGACGCCGCCTCGTACAGCTCCTTGGGGATGGCCTGCATGCCGGCCAGGAAGATGATCAGGTTGTAGCCGACGCTGCTCCAGACGCCCACCACGATCAGCGCGTACAGGGCGGTGGCCGGATCGGCGATCCAGTTGGGGCCGTCGATGCCGGCGAGTGAGAGCACCTGGTTGATCAGGCCGTAGTCGCCGTTGTAGAGCCAGCGCCAGAGCATCGCGACCGCGACCGGCATGGTCACCACGGGCAGGAAGAACGCCGTGCGGTACAGCGTCACGCCGCCCAGCCCCGGCCGGTTGAGCAGCGCGGCGAACACGATCGCCAGCGGGATGCCGAGCAGGCCCAGCACGGTGTAGGTGAGCGTGTTGAGCACCGCCTGCCCCACCTCGGGGTCGCTGATCAGGCGGGTGTAGTTCGCCAGGCCCGTCCAGGTGTGCCCGCCGAACACGCCCCACTCCGTGAAGGAGAAGTAGGCGGTCTGCAGGACGGGCCACAGGTAGAAGACGGCCAGGCCGAGCCCGGTGGGGGCGATGAACGCGTACCCCCACAGGGCCTCGGTCCACGGTCTGCGGCTCGCCACGTGTTTGCTGCGTGTCATTCCTTGGCCAGCAGGTCGTTCATCGCCGTCGCGAGATCCGCGGCGGCCTTGTCGACCGGCACCTCACCGGTCCAGGCCTTGGTCAGGTGGGTGAGCTCGGCCTCCTGCCAGGCGGCGGTGTTCTTGGAGACGGGGTACGGCACCGCGTAGGCGACCGCGTCCAGGAACGTCTGCAGCTTCCACTCGGGGTGGGCCTTGACCCAGTCCTGCTGGGTGCCGTTGTAGGCCGGGATCGGGCCCTTCTTGCCGAGGATGTCGGCGGCCTGCTTGGAGCCGAGGAACTTGACGAACGCCGCAGCCTGGGCCGGGTGCTCGGTCTTGGCCGACACGACGTTGGCGACGCCGTGGATGATCGTGGCCTGCTTCTCGCCCTTGGGCAGCGGGGCCACGTCCACCTTGTCCTTGGTGTAGTCGTTCTTGCCGAACTCGGCCACGTTCCAGGACCCACCCCAGTACATCGCCAGTTTGCCGGCCTCGAAGAGCTGCAGCGGGGCGGTGTCGGTCATGGTCTTCAGGTCGGGCGACTGCTTGGCGGCGATGAGGTCGGTCCAGAACTTCAGGCCCGCGATCGTCTTGGGGTCGGCGTAACCGGACTGCTTGCCGTCCGGGGTGATCACGTGGCCGCCGGCCTGGTAGATCGTGTTGTACTGGTACTCCTGGAAGCTCGCGAGCTGCGCGCCGACCGCGTAGACGCCCTTCTCG
This sequence comes from Nonomuraea sp. PA05, assembly GCF_008086045.1. Taxonomy (GTDB): domain Bacteria; phylum Actinomycetota; class Actinomycetes; order Streptosporangiales; family Streptosporangiaceae; genus Nonomuraea; species Nonomuraea monospora. The sequence continues at coordinate 119,152 of NZ_VSEY01000010.1, forward strand.
GGGTCGGTGAGCTTGGCGGCTGCCGCGTTGAAGTCGGCCCAGGTCCAGTCGTCGGCCGGGTACTTCACCTTGGCGGCGTCGAAGAGCGTCTTGTTGTACCAGACGCCCACCGTGTCCATGTCCTTCGGCAGCCCGTACAGCTTGCCCTCGTAGGTGTAGAGGTCCACCAGGGCTTTGGGGTAGACGGACGTGTCGATCTGCTCCTCGATCGGCTGGATCACGCCGTTGGAGGCGTAGAGCTGGAAGTTGGGGCCGTTCATCCAGAAGACGTCGGGCGCCGCGCCGCCGCTGACCGCGGCCTTCATCTTCGTCCAGTAGTCGACCCAGGGGGTGAGCTGGACGTCCACGGTGATGCTCGGGTAGGTCTTGGTGAACTCCGCGGCCAGTTCCTGCATGACCGCCTGCTGGGTGGCGTCCCAGACGCCGTAGGACAGCTTCACCCTCTCCTCAGGCTGCGTGTCCGTGCCGGCCTGCTCACCGCCGCCGCACGCGGAGGCGAGCAGTGCCACGCAGAGGAGCGCCGCACCGCTCCGTGCCGACTTCCACATCTCCCGGTCCTCTCCTAGAACGTGGGAGTAATGATGGAGTCCAGGGAAATTGTTGGCAAGAGTGGGCGTGTTACAGAACCCTCACGGGCGGCTCACAAGGGGGGTCCGCCCGTCCAGGAGTCGTTCCTCGACGTCGTCGAGCGCCAGGCGGACGGCGCCGAGCACCACGGCCTCGTCGCCGAGCGCCGACATGCGCACCTCGGGCGTGCGGATGCACCAGCGGTCCAGCTCCCGCTTGAGCGGCTCGATCAGCACGTCGGCCGAGCGCGAGAAGCCGCCGCCGACCACGACCATCTGCGGGTCCAGCGTCAGGACCAGCGCGGACGCGCCGAGCGCGAGATCCTTGACGTACTTGCGCACCGCCGCGAGCGCGGCCTTGTCGCCCTCCCGCGCGGCGGCGAACACGTCGCCCGCCTCGCCGCCGAGGTGCTCCTGGGCGCGGATCCAGCCCAGCACCGGCAGCGCGCCGATCTCGCCGGACGCGTTGCCGAAGCCCCTGTGCAGCTTGCCGTCGATCACCAGGCCCGCGCCGGTACGCAGGCCGGCCAGCAGGAACACCATGTCCTTGGCGTACCGGGCCACGCCGCGCCAGCACTCGGCCAGGGCGGCGAGCTTGCTGTCGTTCTCGACCAGCACGGGGGCCGGGGCCAAGCGGCGCACGTGCGCGGCCAGGTCCACGCCGGTCCACTCGGGCAGCGCCTCCGACAGCATCACCTTGCCCGAGCCGTCGACCAGGCCCGTCGTGCCGACGCCCGAGGCCCACACGTCGTCACCGGTCAGCCCGGCGCCCGCCAGGGTCTCCCCGACGGCCCGGTCCACCGCCTCCAGGCGTTCGAGCCTGCCCATCTCCGGCGTGACGGGCACGCGGGCGGTGTGCTGCACGTTCCCGTCGAGGTCGGCGAGCACCGCGCGGATCTTGTGCCCGCCGATGTCGATGCCCAGCACCCGGCCCGCGTCGGCCCTGAACCGGTAGCGCCTGGCCGGGCGGCCCACCCCGCCCGCCGTGGCGCCCGCCTCCGCCACCCAGCCCTTCTGCAGCAGCTCGCGCACCACGTCCTCGGTGGAGGCCCGCGACAGGCCGGTGCGCTTGGCGACCTCGGTGAGGGTGAGCGACGGCTGGCCCTGGAGCACCTTGATCACGGCCAGCGCGTTGAGCTGACGCAGCCGCGACAGGTCGCCGCCGCTCATCTCCGCGGCCATCGCCACCCCTTGCTGTCCGCTTTCTCAGACCGAATAATGATGCTCTCCATGATATTTCTTCGGGGAAGGTTCCATGACTGAGGTGACTCTAGCCGTCGTCGGCGGGGGCCTGCGAGGGCTGACCTACGCGCGCCACGCGCACGCCACGGGCGCGGGACGGGTGGTGGCGGTGGCCGAGCCCGACCCGGTGCGGCGGGCCGCGTTCGAGGCGGAGTTCGGGATCCGGCCGGAGCGGGCGTACGACGACTGGAAGGCGCTGGCAGCGGCGGGACGGCTCGCGGACGCCGCGATCATCGCCACCCACGACCGGCTGCACACCGATCCCGCGGTCACGCTGGCCGACCTGGGTTACCACATTCTCCTGGAGAAGCCGATGGCGACGGACGAGGAGGAGTCCGTCATGATCGCCGACGCGGCCCGGCGCAACGGCATCATGCTGGCGGTCTGCCACGTGCTGCGGTACACGCCGTACACGCGGGTGGTCAAGGACCTGCTGGACGCGGGACGGATCGGGCGGCTCGTCAGCGTCCAGCACCTGGAGTCCGTCGGCTGGTGGCACCAGGCGCACTCCTTCGTCCGCGGCCACTGGCGCCGCCAGGACACCTCGGCGCCCATGCTGCTGGCCAAGGCGTGCCACGACATCGACTGGCTGGTCCACCTGTTCGGCCGGCCGCCCGTCCGCGTCTCGTCGTTCGGCTCCCTGTCGCACTTCCGCGCCTCGGAACGGCCCGCCGAGGCCGCCGACCGTTGCCTCGACTGCCCGCTGGAGCCGTCGTGCCCGTACTCGGCGCCGCGGCTCTACCTGGGCTGCCTCGGGGATCCCGAGAGCGAGTTCTGGCCGCTGTCGGCGGTCACGCCGGGGCGCACGGAGGAGGCGGTGCTCGACGCGCTGCGCACCGGGCCTTACGGGCGGTGCGTGTACGCGTGCGACAACGACGTGGTGGACCACCAGGAGGTGGTCATGGAGTTCGACGACGGGGCCACCTGCTCATTCACGATGAGCGCGTTCACCCCGCTGGAGCACCGGCGCACCCGGCTGTTCGGCACGCACGGCTACATCGACGGCGACGGGCTCAGCCTGCGGGTGGTGGACTTCCGCACGGGGGGCGAGGAGACCGTGCACACGCGGGACCTGGCGGGGCCTTCGGCGGCGGACGGGCACGGGGGCGGGGACGAAGGGCTGACGGACGCCTTCCTGGCCGCGGTCGCCTCGGGGGACTCGTCGTCGCTGCGGTCGGACGCGGCGGAGAGCCTGATGACGCACCGGGTCGTCTGGGCCGCCGAACGCGCCCGCCACACGGGCTCCGTGGTCACCCTCTGACCGCGCCACCTTGTAGACCTCGGCAGACTGCGGCGCCGTAGCGGGCTGAGGTCCTTCAGGGGAAGGGAAGGCAGGGACGGGCGCGGGACGCCGCGGGCTTACGCGGCGCGGGCCGCCGCGAGGAGGGCGAGCGCGGCCTGGCGGGCGAGCCGGGCCGCGTGCGGTGTGCCCGGGTGCTGGTCGGCGACGACCGTGCAGCCGGTCACCAGGACGAGCCACTGCCGGGCCAGTTCCCCGGGCTCGGCCACCCCCGCCCCGGCAGCGATGGACGTCAGCAGCCCCAGCCGCCGTTCGAGATGCCGCCCCGCCATGTCCAGCTCGGGCGCGTCATGATGCTGGGCGGCGGCGTTGAGCAGCGCGCACCCGCGAAACGCGGGCTCACCGTGCCACTCCGCCAGCGCGTCGAACAGGGCACCGAGCTGCTCGGCCGGATCCGCGCCCGCCGCCTCCACCGCAGCCGCCAGCCACCGCGTGACCCGCTCGCTACGCGCTTCGAGGACCGCCTCGATCAGCCCTTCCTTGGACCCGAAGTGCCGGTAGAGCGTCTCCTTCGACACCCCGACGGCCCGGCACAGCTCGGCCACCCCGACGCCGTCGAGCCCGCGTTCGTACAGGATCGGCGTGGCCGTGTCGATGATGGTGGAGCGGGTCCGCTCCGGGTCCTGGGTGGTTCCCTTCGGTACAGGCACCCCTAGATGGTACTCAGCGGTACGATCCCTGCTATCGTACCGATCGGTTCGATCTTAGGAGGATCATCATGCGAGCCGCCACCCCCGCCGTGACCTTCGAGAGCGGCGGCGTCCCCCTCGCGGGCCTGCTGCACCTGCCGTCCGGCCCAGGGCCGCACCCCGTCGTGCTGTTCCTGCAAGGCTTCCCCGGCAACGAGCGCAACCTGGACGTGGCCCAGGCGCTGCGGTCGGCCGGTTACGCCGCGATCGCCTTCCACTACCGCGGCTCCTGGGGCATGGGCGGCACCTGGTCGTGGGCGAACGTGCTGGAGGACGCCGCCGCCGTGGCCCGCGCCGTGCGCGCCGAGCCGTTCGCCTCGGCGCACCGGCTCGACCCCGGCAGGCTGGCGCTGTTCGGGCACAGCGCGGGCGGGTTCGCCGCGCTGATGACCGCCGCCGCAGACCCGTCCGTCTCGGCCGTCGTGTCGGTGGCGGGCTTCGACTTCGGCACGGTGGCCCGCTCGCTCGACGCCGAGAGCCGGGCCCGCTACGTCGAGGCGTTCGGCGAGGACCTGCTGCCGCTGCGCGGGACGAGCGGCGAGGCGCTGGTGGCGGAGATGGAACGGGCGGGTGAGCGGTGGAGCCTGCCCGGCCTGGCGCCCCGGCTCGCCGGGCGGCCGGTGCTGCTGATCGGCAGCCCCGACGACCCGGTATCACCGGCCGGGCTGCACCACCGGCCGCTGGTGCAGGCATACCAGGGGGCCGAGCAGCACGAGTGGCCCGCCGACCACGCGCTGTCCGAGCACCGGCAGCAGCTCACCGAGACCGTCCGGGGCTTCCTCGGCAGGGTGCTTCAGCCCCACACCTCCTGAGCCGTCTCGACGATCAGCCGGATCTTGGCGAACTGCTGCTCCTCCGTCAGCTCGTTGCCCTCCACCGTGGAGGAGAAGCCGCACTGCGGCGACAGGCAGAGCTGATCCAGGTCGACGAACTTGGCCGCCTCGTCGATGCGCCGCTTGAGCGCGTCCTTCGACTCCAGCTCGCCCCGCTTGGTCGTGACCAGCCCGAGCACCACCATCTTCCCCGGCGGCACGAACCGCAGCGGCTCGAAGCCGCCCGACCGCTCGTCGTCGAACTCCAGGAAGAACCCGTCCACCTTCAGCTCGTTGAACAGCGCCTCGGCCACGAAGTCGTAGCCTCCCGAGGCGACCCAGGAGGAGCGGAAGTTGCCCCGGCACATGTGCGTGGTGATCGTCATGCCCGCCGGTTTGGCGGCGAGCGCGGCGTTGATCTGCTTGATGTAGCGCAGGTGCAGGTGCTCGGCGTCGTCGCCGCGCTCGGCCATCTCCGCGCGCTGCGACGGGTCGTTCAGGTAGGCCAGGCTGGTGTCGTCGAACTGCAGGTAGGTGCAGCCCAGCGCGCCGATCCTGCGCACCTGCTCGGCGTAGGCGGCGCTCAGGTCGCGCCAGAACTCCTCCACGTCCGGGTACACCTGCGGGTCGATGGCGGCGGGGCCGCCCCGGTAGTGGACCATGCTGGGCGACGGGATGGTCAGCTTGGGCACGACCCCGCCGGAGACGGTCTCGCGCAGGAACGTGAAGTCGTCGGCGAAGATCGGCTCGCTCAGCCGGATCCGGTCGTGCACGCGCAGCGCCGCGGGGGTGTATTCGAGGTCGCCCGCCGCGTTGTGGAAGCGGACCGTGATGTGCTCGTCGGCGGCCTGGCCGATGCCTTGGAGCCGGTAGATGAAGTCCATGTGCCAGGAGGCCCGGCGGAACTCGCCGTCGGTGGCGCTCTGCAATCCCGCGTCCCGCTGTTTGCGCACCACGTCCCTGATCGCCGCGTCCTCGGCCTCGCGCAGCGCCTCACCTGTGAGGTTCTCGCGGGCGCGCAGCAGCTCGGCAGGGCGGAGCAGGCTGCCGACGTGGTCGGCGCGGAACGGCGGTGAGGTACGCATGGTGGGTCATCCCTTTCCGTAGAGCTTTCTCAGCGGGGCCTTGAGGAGCTTGCCCGCCGCGTTCTTAGGCAGTTCGGCCACGAATTGCAGATATTTCGGCACTTTGTAGCGGGCCAGGCGGCCGTCGAGGTGCTTCAGCAACTCGTCGGACGCGACCGCCGTGCCGGGCCGGAGCACGATCAGGGCCTTGCCCACCTCGCCCCATCGCTCGTCGGGCACGCCGATCACCGCGCACTCGGCGACCGCGGCGTGCTCGTACAGGACGCTCTCCACCTCGGCGGGATAGATGTTCTCCCCGCCGGAGATGATCATGTCCTTGACGCGGTCGGAGATGCGCACGTACCCGTCCTCGTCGGCGACCCCGACGTCACCCGAGCGGAACCACCCGTCGGCCGACAGGACCTCGGCGCTCTCCTCCGGGCGCCGCCAGTAGCCGGGCATCACGTTGGGGCCCTGCACGTACAGCTCGCCGGGCTCGCCGGGGGCGGCGGGCGAGCCGTCGGAGGCGACGAGCCGCACGTCCGAGAAGAAGCACGGCACCCCCGCGGTGCCGGCCTTGGCGGCGGAGCGGTCGGCGCCGAGGAACAGCGCGCCCGGCGCGGTCTCCGTCATGCCGTACCCCTGCATGAACGTCAGCCCGCGCTGGAGGTAGGCCTGGATCAGCGGCTCGGGCACCGGCGCTCCCCCGCACAGCAGGTGCCGCAGGCTCGACAGGTCGGCGCCCGCCCAGCGCGGCGAGGCCGCGAGGAACTGGAACATCGTCGGCACCCCGGCGATCAGCGTCACCCGCTCCGCCTCGATCAGGTCGAAGGTGCGCTCCACGTCGAACCCCGGCTCCAGGATGGCCCGCCCGCCCTTGAGCACCGTCGGGATCAGCGCCTGCCCCATCGCCGCGATGTGGAACAGCGGCGCGCCGATCAGCGCCACCTCGTCGTGCCCGAGCGGCACGTCCACGAGCAGGTTGACGGTGTTCCAGGTGAGGTTGCCGTGGGTGAGCATGGCGCCCTTGGGCCTGCCCGTGGTGCCCGAGGTGTACATGATCAGGCACACGTCGTCCTGGCTCACCGGCTCGTCGATCGGCTCGGGCGAGCCGGACGCGATCAGCGCCTCGTAGCCGTCGGCCCGCAACTGCCGTCCGGGCAGCCCCTCGCCGTCCCGCTCCTCGCCCAGCACGAGCAGGGCGGGCTCGGCGTCGTCCAGGATGTGACGCAGCTCCGGCCCGGCCAGCCGGGTGTTGAGCGGCACGAACACGGCCCCCAGCAGGCCCGCCGCGAAGAGCGTCTCCACCATCGCGGGCTGGTTGGCCCCGAGGAACGCGACCCGGTCGCCGCGCCGCACGCCGAGCGCGGACGCCAGCCTGTTCACGCGTTCACGCAGGTCACGGTAGGTGTAGTGATGTCCCTTGTACGACAGCGCGACCCTGTCGGGCGTCATGCGTGCCCTGCGTGCCGGCCACGAGCCAATCCCCTGATTACGCATTCGGCGACTCCCGGACCCCAAGTTAGGCCACTATGCGATTGCTGTCACCGTTCTGCCCAACTTTCGTCGGGAACGGTGTCGAGCAGCCCGGCGACGATCCGCTCCGCCTGCGGTCTGAACCGCTCGTGCAGCGTGTGGCATACCCGCTGTGCCTTCTCGGCGGGCCAGTCGTGCGGCAGGTACCGCAGCGGCAGCCGCGGGTCGGTCCTGATGAGCTGCAGCCAGCCGGTGAGCAGCATCAGCGATCGCGCCAGGTCGTCGGGCGCCTCGGGGGCGGGGTCGGCCCGGTCCCAGCGGCTCAGGAACCTCCGATACCGCTCGCCCAGCCCGGCCAGGTCGTAGGCCTCACCGACCAGGGTCTGCATGTCGGTGGGCCGGCGCGGCTCGGCGGCGAACACCTTGACGCCGGCGCCCAGGTCCTCGATCACGCCCGTGGCGTCCACCTCGCCTGGAGCGATCCACAGCCCGTTCTGCAACGGCCCGAACCCCGCCCACACCAGCCGCGAGCGCAGCTCGTGGCGTTGCCGCTGCCACGACTCGGGCAGCGAGAAGCCGATCAGCGTCCACCTGTCCTCGTCGGCGTCGTTGACCACGCCGCTGTGCCACAGGCGGCGCTCGCCGTCCTTGAGCACCTCCACGCTGGTCGGGGTGAGCCCGAAGAACATGCGCCGGCCCGAGCGCTGGCGGCGCAGCAGCCCGCGGCGCACCATCCGGGTCAGCGTCGAGCGGGTGGCCTCCTCCGAGATGCCCACCTTGCCGAAGGCCTCGATGAAGCTCCGCGAGGAAACGCAGACTCCGCGCCCGTATACGTGATCCCCGAGGAAGGTGAGAATCACCGATTGAGGCCTCATAACAGCTTGTCTCCGGATATTAGGCACTCTATTGACAGCCGTAATGTACCTGCCTACTTTTGGGGCCACCCGGCCCAGGAGGTCCTGATGCGCAGGTTTCTTCCATCCCTGGTCTGCCTGTTGCTGGCCGCGACGGCGTGCGGCGGAGGCGGGGGCGGGTCGAGCGGCGGTCAGTCGGACCCCATCAAGGTGGGCCTCATCGTCTCCCTCACCGGCAACTACACGCCGCTCGGCAGCGAGGACAAGAAGGCCGTAGAGCTGGCCGTCGAGCAGGTCAACGCGCAGGGCGGCCTGCTGGGCCGCAAGGTCGAGCTGGTCGCGCGGGACGACAAGACCGCCCCCGACCAGGGCATCGTGGCCTACAACCAGATCAAGGGCGAGATCGACGCGCTGATCGGCCCGGTGTTCTCCAACTCGGCGCTGGCCGTCGAGCCGCTCGCGCAGCGCGACAAGATGCCCTACCTGTCGCTGGCCCCCGCGCAGGAGCAGGTCGAGCCGATCAAGTCCTACATCTTCGTCACCCCCGCCCTGTCCAGCATGTACGCCGAGCGCTACCTGCAGTACATCCAGGCCGAGGGCATCAAGACGATCGCCGTGGCCTGGGACTCCAAGAGCGCCTACTCGGTCTCCGGCCACAAGTCCATGGTCGCGCTGGCCCCCAAGTACGGCGTGACGATCGCCGTGGACGAGCCCTACGAGACCACCACCTCCGACTTCAGCCCCGTGTTCACCCACGTGCGCGAGTCCAAGGCCGAGGCGCTGGTGTTCTGGGGCTCGGGCGCGCCCGGCGTGACGGCCGCCAAGCAGTACGCCGCCTCGGGCCTCAAGACGCCGCTGTTCCTGACCGCCTCGCAGGCCAGCAAGCTGTGGCTGGAGCCGATGGGCGCCCAGGCCGAGGGCATGACCGTGCAGAGCGCGATCGGCGTGGTCGGCGACCACCTGCCCGACGGCAAGCAGAAGCAGGTCATCGACCAGATGGCGACGCCGTACGAGCAGAAGCACGGCTACCCGCCGCCGCAGTTCGCCCAGGACGGCTACAGCGCCTCGCTGCTGCTGTTCGAGGCGATCAGGAAGGCGAACAGCACCGACAAGACCAAGGTCCAGCAGGCCCTGGAGTCCATGGACCTGATCACCCCGAACGGCCGCTTCCGCTACTCCGCCACCGACCACTCCGGGCTGTCGCCCGAGTTCATCTCGGTCAACACGGTGCAGAACGGCCAGTTCGTCCCCACCCCATGGGCCAAGGAGCAGCTCACCAAGACCGTCAACGCGCAGGGGTAGGGGCGCGTGCTGACCGTCACCGGAGTCTCCCGCTCCTTCGGGGGCGTCTACGCCGTCCGCGACGTCTCGCTGAGCGTCGCGGACGGCGAGGTCTGCGGCGTCATCGGCCCGAACGGCGCCGGCAAGTCCACCCTGTTCAACCTGATCACCGGGCATCTGGCGGCCGACCACGGCCGCATCTCGTTCCTCGGGCAGCGGGTGGACCGGCTCGCGCCGCACCGCAGGGCCCGGCTCGGCATGTCGATCGTCTTTCAGGCGGCCCGGGTGTTCCGCGGTATGACGGTCGAGGAGAACGTCATGGTGGGGGCGCACGGGCACACCAGGGCCGGGTTCGTCTCCGCCGCGCTGCGGCTGCCCCGGCACCGGGCCGACGAGCGCGGCATCGCCGCCGACGCCGCCGTCGCCCTCCAGCGGGTGGGGCTCGCCGAGTGGGCCGACCGGCCCGCCGACCGGCTGCCGATCGGCCAGCAGCGGGCGCTGCAACTGGCCCGCGCCCTGTGCGCGCGGCCCCGGCTGCTGCTGCTCGACGAGCCCGCGTCCGGGCTGCGCGGCGAGGAACGCGAACGGCTCGCGACGCTGGTGGAGGAGCTGCGGGCCGACGGGCTGACGATCCTGCTCATCGAGCACGACGTGGCGTTCGTGACCCGGCTGGCCGACCGCGTCGTGGTGCTCGACCTGGGCCAGATCATCGCCGACGGCCCGCCCGCCGAGGTGCGCGCCGACCCGCTCGTGCTGGCCGCCTATCTCGGACAGGCCTCATGATCGACGTCCAGGAGCTGGTGGTCTCGTACGGCACCGCGACCGCGCTGGAACACGTCACGCTCACCGTCGGCAAGGGCGAGATGGTGGCCCTGCTCGGCCCGAACGGCGCCGGCAAGTCGACGCTCGCCAACACCCTGGCCGGGCTGCTCAAGCCCGCCTCCGGTACGGTCCGCGTCGGCGGGCGGCTGGCGCTCATCCCCGAGGGCCGCCAGCTCTTCCCCGATCTGTCCGTCGCCGACAACCTGGCGCTGGGCGGCTGGCGCTCCGGGCAGCGCGACCCCTCCCTCGTGTACGAGCTGCTCCCCCGCCTGGCCGAGCTGTCCGCGCGCAGGGCCGGAGTGCTGTCCGGGGGCGAGCAGCAGATGGTGGCCTTCGGGCGGGCCATGATGTCACGCCCCGACGCGCTCGTCGTGGACGAGCTGTCACTCGGCCTCGCCCCGAACGTCACCGCCGACCTGGCCGCGCACCTGGCCGAGCTGAACCGGTCGCAGGGGCTGACCGTGCTGCTCATCGAGCAGAACGCGCGGCTGGCCTTCGACCTGTGCCGCAGGGCGTACGTGCTGGAGGCCGGTCGGGTGGTGACCGAGGGGGAGAGTGCCATGCTGGCCGACGACCCCCGGGTGGCCAGCGCCTACCTCGGCGGGGCGATCACATGAGCGGTGAGGGGGTGAGCCGGCCGTGAGCGCGTTCCTCACCTACCTGCTCAACGGGCTGGCGGTCGGATCGGCCATCGCGCTCATCGCCAGCGGCCTGGTCGTCATCCACCGGGTCACCGGCGTGGTCAACTTCGCGCAGGGCATGTTCGCCGTGGTCGCGGGGCTGTGCACGTCCTCGCTGCTCGGGATGGGCGTCCCGCACGGGGTCAGCGAGGTGGCCGCCGTGCTCGCCGCGGCCCTCGCGGGCCTGCTGACCGGCCTGGCCGCCGTCGGCAGGCCGGGCACCACCCCGCTGTCGTCGCTGATCGTCACGCTCGGGGTGGGCGTGCTCGCGTACGCCGTGGAGATCGTCCTCTGGGGCGACCAGCCGCGCTCGGCCCCCGGCCTGACCGGTTCGGTGACACTGCTCGGAGCGCACATCCAGACCCAGTACCTGCTCGTCATCGGCGTGGCGGCGGTGACGTTCGTGCTGCTCGCGCTCTTCTTCGGCCGCGCCTACCTGGGCAAGGCGCTGACCGCGTGCGCCTCCAACCCGTACGCCGCCCGCGTCGTCGGCATCGACACCCGGCGGATGGGGCTGCTGGCGTTCGCGCTGGGCGGGCTGCTCGGCGGCATCGCCGGGGTGCTCGTCACGCCGCTGCGGCCGATCTCCTTCGACAGCGACGTCACGCTCATCGTCAACGGCTTCGCCGCCGCCGTCTTCGGCGCGCTCACCCGCCCCGTGGTCACCCTCATCGGCGCGCTGCTGCTGGGCGTGGCCGAGACCATGGCCGCCGGGTACGGCTACGGCTCGCACCAACTGGAGGTCGCGCTGGGACTCATGCTCGTCGTCATGATCGTGCAGGCCGGCCGCCGCACCGCCATCTCCCAGGAGTCCACATGAGGATCCGGCCTGGACTCGTGGCCGGGCTGCTGGTCGCCGTCGTGACCCTCGCCCTGCCCGCCGTGCTCGACGACAGCGCGCTCGCCGTGTACATCCTGCTCGGGCTGGCCGCCATGGTCACGGTCGGGGTGTCGCTGCTCATGGGGTACGCCGGGCAGGTGTCGCTGGGCCAGGGCGCCTTCTACGCCATCGGCGCCTACACCGCCGCCCTGCTGGCGCTGAACGGCGCTCCCCCACTGGCGGGCCTGCTGGCCGCCCCCGTGGCCGCCGCGCTGTCCGCCCTCGTCATCGGCGTCCCCCTGCTGCGGCTGCGCGGCCACCACCTGGCCTTCGCCACGCTCGCCATGCAGCTCATCCTGCTGTCGCTGGCCGGGCAACTGGAGTTCACCGGCGGCGACATCGGGCTGCAGGGCATCCCCCAGTTCTCGGTCGGCTCGTTCGAGGCCACCAGCGCCTCCGTGTACGCGTACCTGACGTGGGCGGGGCTGGCCCTGGTCATGCTCGTCACCCACAACGTGATCACCTCCCGCCCCGGCCGCGCCTTGCGCGCCCTGGCCACCAGCGAGATCGCGGCGGCGTCCGCCGGCATCCCCGTGGGCCGGTACAAACTGGTCGTCTTCGCCCTGTCGGCCACCTTCGCCGGGCTCGCCGGAGGGATCTACTGCTTCTACACCGGGTACGTGGCGCCCGGCTCGTTCCCCGTGCTCATCTCCATCCAGTACATCGTGATGGCCGTCGTCGGCGGGCTGGGCACCGTCTGGGGCGCCGTCGTCGGCGCCACCGCCATCACGCTGCTGGTGCAGGGGCTCGACAGGCTGGCGTCGCTGCCGGGGATGCCGACGTACGCGCCGAGCGTGCTGTCGTACGCGGTTTACGCGCTCGTCCTCATCGGGGTGGTGCTGTTCATGCCGCAGGGGCTGGTGCCGGCCGTCTCCGGACGGCTGTCCGGGAAACGCGCGGGGGTCAGGTCGTGATGTCGGGCGGCTATCGGTGAAATCACCGGTCTCTCTTTAAGTCCTGACATCCGCGCGTAACACTGGCGACGTGTCTTCTGACAAGCCTCTGTTACGCGGCCGGGGCGAGGAGGAACGCGCCCTGCTGCGGCTGCTCGACCACGCCCGCGGCGGCTCCGGCGGAGCGCTGCTCCTGGTGGGCGCGCCCGGCATGGGCAAGACGGCGCTGCTCGACCTGGCCTTCGCACACGCCACCCCCGGCTTCCGCGTGCTGCGGGTCTCCGGCGTCGAGCCGGAGTCGCGGCTGCCGTACGCCGGGCTGCACGGCCTGCTGCGTCCCGTCGCCGCGGGCGCCGCCTCGCTGCCCGCGTCCCTGCCCGGCGCGCAGGCGCGCGCGCTCATGTCGGCGCTGGAGTCCGGGACGGGGGCCGGTGGGCTCACGTTGCCCGCGGCGGTCCTCGGGCTGCTGTCGGCGGTGGCCGCCGAACGGCCGGTGCTGGCCTGCGTGGACGACGTCGATCTGCTGGACGCGGACAGCAGGCAGGTGCTGTCGTTCGCGGCCAGGCGGGTGTCGGGCGAGCCGGTGGCGCTGCTGTTCACGGCCAGGACCGGCGGGACGAGCGGGCTGGACGGGGTTCCCTCACGGACGCTGAGCGGGCTGGACGCGACCGCCGTGCGGGAGCTGGCCGGTGACCTGGCGGCGGGGAAGGTCGCCGAGGACCTGCTGGCGGCGCTCGACCAGATCGCCAGGGGCAACCCGCTGGCGCTGGCCGAGCTGATCGCCTCGCTCACCCCCGACCAGCTCGCGGGCCTGGCCGCGCCGCCCGTGACGCTGCCCAGGGGCGGGCGGTTGTGGCGCGAGCACACGCGCCGGCTCGCGGCCCTGCCCGCTGAGGCTCAGCGGCTGCTCCTGCTGATCGCCGCCGATCCGGGGCTCGACCTGCCCACGCTGATCCGGGCGGCCCGGCCCTCGTGCGCGCTCACGGTGCTGGAGCCGGCCGAGCGGGCGGGCGTCCTGCACTCGGCGGGCGACCGGTACGACTTCCGCGACCCCGCCATGCGGGGCGTCGTGTACTACGGCGCGTCCCTCCTGCGCCGCCGCAGCGGCCACCGCCTCCTGGCGAGCCTGCTGGGGGACGACGAGCGGCTAGTCGAGCAGGACGACGAGCAGCGCGGCGGGCAGGGCGGCAGGCAGGGGGGTGATTCGCAGCGCCTGCGCCGCGCCTGGCACCGGGCCTGCGCCCTCGACGGCCCGCCCGCCACCCTGGCCGACGACCTGGCCGCAGCCGCCCTGGACGCTCACCCCGCGCACACCCACCCCGAGCCCTACCTGGCCCTGGAACGGGCAGCCGAGCTGACCGACCCGCACGACCCGGCCAAGGGCGAGCGCCTGGCCGCCGCCGCCCGGTACGCGTGGATGGCCGGACGCCCCCAGGTGGCCCGCTCCCTGCTGGCCAGGCTGCGCAACCTCACGGCCCCCGACGAGCTGCGCGCCCACGTCCAGCTCCTGCACGGCAGCCTGGAGTTGCTCGGCGGCGAGACGGGCAGCGCCCGCGAGGAGTTGCTGTCGGCGGCGACCTGGCTGCTGGAGAGCCACCGCATGCTGGGCGTGCGCGCGCTGGTGCGGGCCGCGGACGCCAGCTACCGGGCCGGCGACAACCGGGCGTTCATCGCGATCGCCCGCCACGCGGCCGCGCTGCGCCGCCCTGACGAGACGGTGCCGACGCAGCTCATGTTCGAGTATCTGGCCGGCATGGCGTCCACGTTCAGCGGCTCGCACCAGGAGGCGGCGGCACCGCTGCGGCGGGTGGTGGAGCTGGCCGGGTCGGTGCGCGATCCGGCCGTGCTGGTGTGGGCGTGCATAGCAAGCATGCTGCTGGGTGAGGACGCCACCGCGCACCGCCTGTCGGCCCGCGCCGTGGAGGCGGCCCGGGTGCGCGGCGCGGTCTCGGCGGTGCCGCAGCTCCTGGAGTACATGATCTATCCGGAGATCTGGATGGGCCGCTACCCGGCCGTGGCGGCGACCGCCGCGCAGGGCCTGCGTCTGGCGCGGGAGACCGGCCAGCTCAACACGGCGGCCCAGCATCTGGCGTGGCTGGCGATCACGGCGGCCGTCGAGGGCGACCAGGAGACGTGCCGGGTGCGCGCCGACGCCGCCATCGACCTGGCGGACGCCCACGACTTGGGCATCGCGGGCGCGATCGGCAACTGGGCGCTGGCGTATCTGGATCTGGCGGCGGGCCGTCCCGCCGACGCGGCAAACCGGCTGCGCGCGGAGCGCCGCAACAGCAACCACGTGGTGATCAGGGTCATGGCCACGCCGCACTTCATCGAGGCGTGCGCGCGAACCGGCGACCACGAGGCGGCGGGGGCGGCGCTGCGAGTGCTGGAGCGCTGGGTGGGCAGCACGCGCAGCCCCGACCTGCGGGCGCTGGTGTCCCGCTGCCGGGCGCTGCTGGCCGGGCCCGGCGAGGCGGAGGAGCTGTTCAGGGAGGCCCTGGACCTGCACGGGCAGGGCGTGTACGAGTTCGAGGCGGCCCGTACCAGACTGTTGTACGGCAGCGCGCTGCGACGCGACCGGCGCCCGGGGGCGGCCAGGACGCACCTGCACTCGGCGCTGGAGACGTTCGAGCGTTACGGCGCGCGCCTGTGGACCGAGCAGGCCAGGACGGAGCTGCGGGCCTCGGGCGACCCGGTGCGCCCGGTCCTCGACGTGACGACGGGCCAGCTCACGGCGCAGCAGTTGCAGATCGCCCGCATGGTCGCGGAAGGCGCCACCAACAAGGAGGTGGCGGAGCAGCTCTTCCTCAGCCGCCGCACCGTCGAGCATCACCTCAGGAACATCTTCAGCCGTCTCGGCATCCGCTCCCGCGTTGAACTGGTAAGGCTCATGTCCTGATCGCAGGACCGGTGATTTCACCGATGCACGGCTTACTGCGCATCCGAACAATGGCGACAGACAGCAGTCACCCTCGATGAGCAGGGAGTATGACGACGTGCAGCTATCCACCCCCCGGTTCGGCGCGCGAACGTTGACCAAGCTCGCCCTCACCGTCTCACTGGTCGGCGGCGCCCTGATGGCCGCCTCCCCCGCCCAGGCGCAGGGCCCGTACGATCGGGGCCCCGACCCCACGGACGCCATCCTCGAAGCCAGCCGCGGCCCGTTCAGCACCGCGCAGACGAGCGTCTCCTCGCTGAGCGTGTCGGGCTTCGGCGGCGGCACCATCTACTACCCGACGGACACCAGCCAGGGCACGTTCGGCGCGATCGCGATCTCGCCGGGGTACACGGCCAGGTGGTCCAGCCTGTCGTGGCTGGGCCCGCGGATCGCCTCGCACGGGTTCGTGGTGATCGGCATCGAGACCAACACGCTCTACGACCAGCCCGCGAGCCGGGGCCGCCAGCTCCTGGCGGCGCTCGACTACCTGGTCGAGGACAGTTCGGCGACGGTGCGCAGCCGTATCGACGCGTCGCGGCTCGCGGTGGCCGGTCACTCGATGGGCGGCGGCGGCACCCTGGAGGCGGCCAACGACCGGCCCTCGCTCCAGGCGGCCGTGCCGCTCGCGCCGTGGAACCTGACGAAGTCGTGGTCGGGCATCCGCGTCCCGACGATGATCATCGGCGGTGAGAGCGACACCATCGCCTCCGTCACCACCCACTCGGAGCCGTTCTACAACAGCATCCCGTCGTCCTCGGAGAAGGCGTACCTGGAGCTGAACAACGCCAGCCACTTCTTCCCGCAGACCACGAACACCACGATGGCCAAGTCGATGGTGGCCTGGCTCAAGCGGTTCGTCGATGACGACACCCGCTACGAGCAGTTCCTGTGCCCGCCGCCCAGCGGGCTGTCGATCGAGGAGTACCGCAACACCTGCCCGAGCTCCTGATCGTGCGTCCCGATGGCGGCCACCTGCCGGTGGCCGCCATCGGCCTCTGCTCAGGCCTCCCAGGCCTTGGACGCGAGCGCGGCGTCGAGGGGCGTCCCCGTCACGCTCGCGACCCAGTTGGCCATGGACGTGAACGCGGCCTGCGTGATCACCTCCAGCACCTGGACCTCGGAGTACCCCGCGCCGAGCACCGCGTCCAGCTCCCGCCGCCCGACGAGCCCGCCGGTCCGCAGGACGGCCCTGGTGAACGCGGCCAGCGCGGAGGCCCGCTCGTCCGGCAGCTCGTCCTTGCCTGCCCGCAACGCCTCGATCACCCCGGGCGCCAGGCCGGCCCGCTCGGCGAACGCGGTGTGGGCGGCCACGGACCAGGCGCACCGGTTCGCCACGCTGACCGCGATGCCCACGACCTCCCGCTCGGCGGCGGTGAGCGTGGACTGCCGCAGCGCCCGCTGGAGCTGGTTGAAGGCGTCGATCGCGACCGGGGAGCCGGCGATGTTCCCGGCCAGGTTGGGCACGAACCCCACCCGCTGCCGCAGCTCGCCGAGCGGCTGACGGGACGCCTCCGGCGCCGATTCGACGGAGTGGACGGTGAAGACGGTCATCTCATGACCTCCATGGGGATGGCCAGGGGTTCGTTCCCCCGGCCGGGATCCTCACTGTCGGCCGCCGCGCGGGGCGTTCCAATTCCCCGCGAGGGAAGTGCGCGCGGGCACGGGAGGCCGTTCACTGTGAGGGTGAGCACCCCACTCGGTGACCTGCTGCGCCACTGGCGGCGGGTCCGGCGGATGAGCCAGCTCGCCCTGGCGCATCACGCCCAGGTCTCGCCGCGTCACCTCAGCTTCGTCGAGAGCGGCCGTTCCACCCCCAGCCGGGAGTGGATCATGACGCTGGCGGGCGCGCTCCAGGTGCCGCTGCGCGAGCGCAACGACCTGCTCCTCGCGGCCGGGTACGCCCCTGCCTACCGGGAGAGCGCCGTCGCCGAACCCGCGATGGCCACCGTCCGGGCCGCCCTGGACCGCGCACTGGCCCACCACGAGCCCTATCCGGCCGTGGTGATGGACCGCCACTGGAACCTCACGCAGGTCAACCGGCCCGCCGAGGTCATGTTCCGCTTCCTGCGCGGCACCCCGCCCGCGACCGCCTCCGCGAACGTGATCAGGCTCATGTTCGACCCGCGCGAGCTGCGCCCGCACGTCTCCAACTGGGACGAGGTCGCCCCCGCCCTCATCCAGCGCGTGCACCGCGAGGCCGTCGGCGGCGTCCCCGACGCCACCACGCGGGCCCTCCTGGAGGAGATCCTGCCGCCCGACCGGCGCGGCCCCGACCGCACGGCCCCGCTCCTGCCCGTCATCCCGGTCACCTTCGCCAAGGACGGCGTGAGCGTCAGCTACTTCTCCATGATCACCACGGTCGGCACCCCGCAGGACATCACGGCCCAGGAGTTGCGCGTCGAGAGCTTCTACCCCGCCGACCAGGCGACCGAGCGGCACCGCTGGGCGTGAACCCGCATACGGTGAGCTTGTGACGTTCACGACAGCCCTCGCCACCCCCGCCGACGCCGACTCCGTGGGCGAGATCCACGCGGAGTCCTGGAAGGCCGCCAACGCGAGCTTCTTCGCCCCGGAGTTCTTCGCCGAGGCCCTGCGGCAGCGCCGTACCAAGTGGCACGACGTGCTCGCCACCGACGAGAAGAACACGCTGCTGCTCGCCGCCCGGGACGGCCGTCCTCTCGCCTTCTCCTACTTCGGTCCTTCGGCGCTTCACCCCGGCTCGGCGGAGATCCACGGCTTCTACGGCCACCCCGACGGCTGGGGCAGCGGCATCGCGCAAGCCCTGATGGCCGCGACCCTGGACAGGATCCACGCCGGCGGCTTCGGCCGCGTCCACCTCTGGACGCTGCGCGACACCCCGCAGTCACACCGCTTCTACGCCAAGTGCGGCTTCACGGTGTCGGGAACCGTCCGCACCTACGACTACGGCGACGGCCACCCGCTCCACCAGGTCGAGTACGTCCTCATCCCTGAGCCTGGCGGCGCACCATCTCGTTGATCCAGATGGGCGCGTACGGCGACGTGCAGCCCGGAGAGGTCGGGTAGTCCTTGAGCACCTCCAGGCGCTCCCCGATGCCGAGGGCGCGGGCGCGGTGCTCGGCGTGGTCGATGCCGATCTGCGCCAGGCAGTGGTTCATCGCCCACTGCAGGCGGTCGGGGGCGCCCTTCATCTCCGCCTCGATGACGTCGAGCAGCCCGGTCAGGTCGAGCCCTTCTGGCTGCTTCGTCACGCGCTCGGTGGTCAGCGCCCACCCGGCACTCGCGACCACCGGATCCGGATCGGCGAACCAGGCCCGACGCAGCTCCTCGACGTGCGGGCTCTTCTTGACCACGTAGTTCACCAGCCAGTCCTGCACCTTGGGCGCGCGGGCCTGGCGCAGCATGGCGTCCAGTTCGTCGCGCTCGAACGCCTTCGGGCGGCAGATCAGCAGCGCCAGCAGCCTCGCCGCCGTGTCGCCCGTCTGCCAGAGCTGCCTGGCGAGGTCCTGCTGCGTCTTCAGCCGCTTCGCCACCGCGCGCAGCTTGCCGAGGTTCACGCCGTGGTCGTCGCCGTGCCTCTCGTTCACCTCGCGGATCTTCGGCTCTTCCAGCGCGGCCAGCTCGGCCAGCAGCTCGGCCACCGTCGTCCCGGCCACCGTCGTCTCCGCCATTCCGGCCTCCCGTTCGTCGGACGCGACAAGCAGCCTAGTACGCGTCAGCCGGGCGGGATCGACGGCGCCGTTCCCTGAGCCTGCGGAATTGACGGTGCCGTTCGCTAGGGTCCCGCGCATGGCCGTTCGACCCACCACTGTCTGGCGCGCAAGCGTCGCCGAGGAAGCCCGCCTGGTCGCCGCGGGCGAGCGCGACCCCGCCGACGCGTACGCCGCCGAGTTGTTCCCCGAGCCGATGCTGCTCAGCACGGACGACGTCCTGTCACGTTTCGAGACCGATCTCGGCGCCCTGTCCGCGCCCTCCGACGAGGAGCTCTTCGCGGTCGTCCGGCGGGTGGTGCTCGCGCTCAACCACGTCAACGAGGAGTACGGCGAGGCCGCGTACGAGACCGACGAGCGGGAGCTGCTCTGCCAGTACATCGAGGAGTCCATCGCCGAGGCAGGCATCGACCTCGACGCCTTCGCCGCACGCCACGGGCTCACGCGCCACGAGATCACCGACGAGTGGCGGGAGTGGTGATTCGCTGAACCACGTTCAACGGCCTTGAACGCTGATCGGCGACTTCCAGTACGGTGTGCGGATGCCTGTCTCAGACTCCTCCGACGGATCGGTGTGGCTGCGCCGCGAGCGACCACCGCGCGACCGCCAGCTCAGCCGCGGCCAGATCGTGGACGCGGCCGTGCCCGTGCTCGACGCCGAGGGCCACCGTGGCCTGTCGATGCGCCGCATCGCCGCTGACCTCGGGGTGACGGCCGGCTCGTTGTACTGGTACGTGCGCACCAAGGACGACGTGCTGGAGCTGGCGCTGGACCGGGTGCTCGGCGAGGTGGGAGCCGACCCCGACGAGCCCGACTGGCGGCTCGGGCTGGCGGGCCTGGCCCGCAACACCCGGGTGATGCTGCTGCGCCACCGGTGGGCGCTGCTGGAGCTGACCGTCAGGCCGAACCTCGGCCCCAACGCGTTCACCCTGGCCGAGACCGGCCTCCGCCTCCTGTCCAGGGCCGGCTTCGCCGACGCGGACCTCGACGCCGCCATGGCCGCCGTCAACGACCAGGTCGTCGGCGCGGTGATCGCCGAGGTGGCGTGGCGCGACACGCTGACCCGCATGCGGCAGAGCGGGGTCGAGTGGAGCGAGCACGCCACCACCCTCTACCTGCGCGACGTCGCCGAACGGCATCCGCTGCTGGCCCGGCGGATGGCCGCCGCCAAGGGGAGCGACGCCGAGCGCGACAGCGAGCGGCGCTTCGAGTTCGCGCTGACGTGCCTGCTGGAGGGGCTGGCGGCGACGTGCCGCGCGGGGGCGGGCAACGCGGCCGTCAGCCCCTGACGCATCGCAGCACCAGGAACACGGGGAACGCGGCGGCATCGGCCCGCCTCGCCGCCCACGCGGGGTCCGGCTCGGGCTCCGCGACCTCGTCCAGCCGCAGGTCGTGGCGGCGCAGCGCGTTGAGGTACGTCGAGAGCGTGCGGTGGTTGGCGCCCACCTGGCGGCGCAGCGACGACAGCTCGCCATCGGCCCGCCACCAGCCCTCGTCGTGGTAACGCCCGCCGGTCGGCCACGAGCCCGACACCTCCCGGGCGCCGGGGAAGCAGGGGTGCAGGATCGAGCAGGCGAACACGCCGCCTGGGCGCAGGGCGGCGGCGCTGGCCGCCAGGGCGCCGTCCAGGTCGTCGATGTCGGACAGGCCGAAGCTGCAGACCACGACGTCGAACGCGCCGAGATCGCGCAGCCCGGGGTGCACGGCCGGAGCGTCCTGCGGCGCCGGACGGGGCATGGCGTTGTCCTGGGGCGCGGGGCCGGTCGTGACGTCCGTGTGGACGTAGCGGATGCCGAGCGGCGACTCCCGCTCCTCCGCCTCCGCCTTCGCGATCAGGGCGGCCGAGATGTCGGCGCCCACCACCTCGGCGCCCCTGCGGGCCAGCGCACGGCTGATCCGCCCGTGACCACAGGCGATCTCCAGCACCCGCCGCCCCGCGACCGGCCCCACCAGGTCGAGCAGCCGCCGTGAGGCCGGATCGTCGATGTCGTCGGTCCAGCCGGCCGCGTAGAAGTCGGCGATGTCGTCGTAACGCGCGATGCCTGCCATGCCCCGACCCTAGGCACGCACCGGCGAAACCCCCAGTGCTGTTCGTCGAACGCGGAATCAGCGCCATGGTGCGCTGGTGCCCGCGCTCTGGAACCGGCGTCCGGCCAGCCAGAAGAGGGCGAGGGCGACCACCTCGACGCCGGCGGCCACGGCGGGCAGCCACCCGCTCCCGTGCCCCGCGAGCACGAGCCCGCCGACCGCCCCACCGCCCGACACGCCGACGTACACGGCGCTGCTGTTGAGCGCGAGCGCCTGCGGCCCCGCGGGCCCGGCGAGGGCGAGCAGGCGGGTCTGCGCGGGCGGCGGGATCCACCACGACACCCCCGCCCACACGACCAGCAGCGGCAGCACCGCCACCAGCGGCACGGGCCCCAGCAACCAGCAGACGCTGAGGACGGCCATCACCCCCGCGAACCCGGCCACCCCGACGACCAGCGCCCGATCGGCCCCCCACCGGTCGGCGGCCCGCCCGCCCAGCTGCCCGCCCGCGAACCCCGCGACCCCGGCCAGCACGAACACCCACCCCAGCTCGCCCGGCCCCGCCCCCGCCAGGTCGTGCAGGAACGGCGCGAGGTAGGTCAGCACCATCATGCTGCCCAGCACGATCGCCACGATCCCCAGCAGCCCGAGCAGCACCTGCGGCCGGGCCAGCGGCGCCAGCCGGTCGCGGATCGGCATGGCGGGAACCGGCGGCGTCTCGGGCAGCGTCGCCCTGATCGCCACCAGTGCGACCAGCCCCAGCGCCCCGCCGGCCACGAACGTGGCCTGCCAGCCGAACGCACCGCCCACCCAGGTGCCGATGGGCACGCCGAGCGCGAGCGACCCGGTCAGCCCGCCCATGACGAGCGCCAGGTAGCGGCCCTGACGGCCGTCGGGGGCGAGGGTGGCGGCGATGGCGTACGCGGCGGGCACGACGGCCGCCGCGGCGACCGCGGCCAGCACCCGCAAGCCCATGAGCAGCGCGTACGAGGTGGTGAACGCCGCCGCCCAGTTGGCCACGACGAACAGCGCCAGCGCGCCGGTGATCAGCCCGCGCCGCGGCCAGGTGGCGGTCACCACGGAGGCGACGGGCGCGGCCAGCGCGAACGCGAGCGAGAAGGCGGTGACGAGCTGGCCTCCCGCCGCCTGGCTGACCCCGAGGTCCGCCGAGATGGCGGGCAGCACCCCGGCGATCACGTAGTCGTCCGTGGCGAAGGCGAAGGTGGTGAACACCAGGGCGAGCAGCCAGGCGGGCAGCCGGGCGCGCTGCCGTACGGCGACAGGCATGGGGATCCCCTCGATAAAGGTAACAAGTGTTTCCCCATTAGGGTAACAGTTGTCACCTCGACGTCGAAGGAATTGAGCGATGGCCAGGACCGCCGACCCGCACCGCCGCGCGGAGCTGCTCGACCAGATCGTCGACTACCTGGCCGGCCACGGCCTCTCGACGTTGTCGATGCGCCCGCTGGCCCAGCACCTGGGCAAGTCCACGCGGGTGCTCACCCACCACTTCGCCGACAAGGAGGCCCTGCTGTCGGCCACCATGGAGCGCCTGGACGAGCGGCACCGGTCCTGGCTGCGCTCGCTGCCGGGCTGGTCGGGCGCCGACAGCGTGGGCACGATCATCCGGCGCACCTGGGACTGGCAGACGCAGGAGGAGAACCTGCCGGTCGCCCGCCTGATCCACGAGATCGAAGGGCTCGCCGCGGCGGGCAAGCTGGCCGGGCACGTGCCCAGGCTGCTGGCGGACCGGTCGGAGTTCGTGGCGGGGCTGCTGCGGGAGCGGGGCGTCACCGAGGCCGACGCCCTGCGCATCTCCACGCTGGCCAACTCGGCTTACACGGGGTTGCAGATCGACTTTCTGACCACCGGGGATCGCGAGCGGGTGGAGGCCGCACTGGATCAGCTCTGCGCGCTGGTGGACGAGTGGGTCGCCGCCGCCTGAATCGCACGGCCCCCTGGGCAAAGACTCCGCCATGGCGGCGCATGGTTGCGGTCGGACCGGCCACGCGGGCCCGGCGGGAGGTAGGAGGCTGGCCGTCGGGTCGAGCAGGCACGGACGGCACCAGGCGGGGGTAGGACATGGGCGGCAGGCCCGGGATCGCGGCGCTCATCGCACTCATCGCACTGGTCGCGCCGACCGGCGGCGGCCGGGCCGCACCGGCGGCGGCCTCCGACCACGCCCCCGCCCCCGCCCCCGCGATCACCGGCACGGACCCCTCCACCACCGCGCCCCTCACCTCGCCCCAGCCGGGCCCGGACGCCCCGCCGCCGGGCCCCTACCCCGCTCCGCCCCTGCCCGAGGACCCCGTCGCGTCCCCGTCCCCCCTCGGCCCCAGCCTGCACGTCACCGGCGGCATCGCCCCCGCCCCCCTGATCGCCGGCACCCGCTCCGCCTACACCCTCACCATCACGAACACCGGCGACCAGCCCGCCAACGACGTCATCCTCGCCGCGATCCTG
Organism: Nonomuraea sp. PA05; assembly: GCF_008086045.1. Taxonomy (GTDB): domain Bacteria; phylum Actinomycetota; class Actinomycetes; order Streptosporangiales; family Streptosporangiaceae; genus Nonomuraea; species Nonomuraea monospora. The sequence continues at coordinate 142,829 of NZ_VSEY01000010.1, forward strand.
GACCACAACCTGACCCCCGGTCCCCTCCCCTCCGGCTGCTCCCTCACCGGCCGCACCGTCACCTGCGGCGGCCCCGGCCTGACGATCCGCCAGGGCCGGAGCACCACGTACGAACTGCCCATCACCACCGACCCCGCCCTCAGGGACGGCACCCCCCTCACCACCCGCGCCCACGTCACCTCCCCCGGCACCCCCGACGACGAGACCCAGCTCACCACCGAGGCCGTGACCAGGGCGGACGTCGAGCTCCGCAAGACGGCCCCGCCGTCCACCACCCAGGACGGCACGATCACCTACACCCTGACGGTCACCAACCACGGCCCCTCGCAGGCGACGGACGTCACGCTGCGGGACCCCACCCAGGCGACGATCGCCGCCCGCCCCGCCGAGTGCCCGGGAGGCGGCTCCACGCTCTCCTGCCCCATCGGCCAGCTCCCCCCGAACGAGAGCAGGACGCTCACGTTCACGGTCACCCCCAGCACCACCGGCGTGATCGAGAACTGCGCCACCGTCAGCACCGCCGACCGCGAGCAGCGCACCACCGACAACCGCTCCTGCGCCGACACGCTGGTCGAGCCCGCCCCGTCCCCCTCCGGCAGCCCCAGGAAGAACGAGCCGGGCAAGAAGGCGCACGACGTCCCGATCGACGTCCCGCCGCCCCCGGATCCCGCCCCTGCCGCCATCAGCGAGGCCACCGGCAAGGCCGCCGCCGACCGCGACGACGTGCCGCCGCCCGCGCACCACGCCGGCCCCGAGCTGCCCCTGACCGGCGCGTCCTTCTGGATGCTCGGGCTGGGCGTGGCGGTGCTGCTGGCGATCGGCCTGCTCGTACGCTACTTCTCCCGCCGCGACGAGCCCGGGCCGGAAAGCTGACGCACCCGCCCCAGCACCGGCGCCGACGCGTCCCTCGCCGCCCGTCACGGCACAGGCGAGTCCCTGGTCCACGACCCCAGCACGAGCAACGTCTTGGTGCCCGTGACGTCCCCGGCCCGCCGCAACCGGTCGATGACCTGCTGCAGATGGCCGAGATCCCGCACCCGCACGTGGATCAGCGCGTCCGGATCCCCCGCGATCGTGAACACCGCCTGCACCTCGGGCACATCCATCGCGGTACGGATGATCTCGGTGACCGGCGTCGTGCCCGGGTACCGCAGCTCGGTGAAGGCCTCGATGCCCCACCCCAGCTTGGCGTAGTCGATCTGCACGGTGAACCCGGTGATCACCCCCAGCTCCTTGAGCCGGTCCACCCGCCGCTTGACCGCCGCCACGGACAGCCCGATACATTCGGCCATCTCGGAGAACGTCCGGCGCCCGTCCTCCCGCAGGAGCCGGAGCACCCGGTGATCGATCTCGTCCAGCTCAGGCACGGAGAACGCCTCCTTCAGGCGCAAATAACATCATCCACGAAGCCCATGAACTCATATTGTTTGCGTCTTCAGCCCACTTTCTCATCTAATACTTGCGCATGTCATGCCCGCGTTGCTGTGCTGGGAATCACCAAGCGAGCACGTACGACACCCAGGAGGTCCGCGTGAGCGTGAGCGAGACTCCCGCCCCCGTGTCGCTCGACGACAAGTACACCGCGCTCGACGGCCGGGTGCTCATCTCCGGCATCCAGGCCCTGGTCCGGCTGACGCTGGAACAGCGCCGCCTGGACGAGGCGCGCGGCCTGGACACGCGCGCGTACGTCACCGGTTACCAGGGCTCGCCGCTGGCGGGCGTGGACCTGGAGATGGGCCGGGCCAAGCGGTTCCTGGACGAGGCGGGCGTGGTGTTCCAGGCCGGCCTGAACGAGGAGCTGGCGGCCACGGCGGTGGCCGGGACGCAGCTCCTGGAGCAGGTGCCTGGCCGCCGGCACGACGGCGTGACCGGCTTCTGGTACGGCAAGAACCCCGGTCTCGACCGGGCCGCCGACGCCATCAGGCACGCGAACGTGGCGGGGACGGCCCCGCTGGGCGGCGCGGTGGCCTGGATCGGCGACGACCCGGGCTGCAAGTCCTCCACGCTGCCGAGCTCGTGCGAGCCGATGTGCCAGAGCCTGTCCATGCCGCTGCTGGCGCCGGGCACGGTGGCGGAGATCATCGAGTTCGGGCTGCACGCGGTGGCCATGTCGCGGATGAGCGGCCTGTGGGTGGGGCTGAAGATCGTCGCGGACATCGCCGACGCCTCCACCACCGTGGACCTGGCCCCGTTGCGGGCGGACGTCCCGGCTCCGCCCGGCGGCTCCAGGGGACCGGCGCCCATCCTGCTCGGCCCGGCCGCCCTGGACGCCGAGCACGACATGCTCACCCGCCGCCTCGACCTGGCCCGCGAGTACGCGCGCACGCACCGGCTGAACCGGGTCATGGCGGGCGCGGGCAACACGACCCTGGGGGTGCTCGCCTCCGGCGCGACGTACGCGGTGGTCGAGCGGGCGCTGGAAGACCTCGGCCTGGACGCCGAGGAGGCCGGGCTGCGGCTGATCCGGCTCGGCATGCCGTTCCCCATCGCCGCCGACGAGCTGGCGGCGATGACCGCCGGCCTGGACAAGGTGCTGGTCGTCGAGGACAAGGTGCCGTTCCTGGAGGGCCATCTCAAGCAGGCGCTGTACGGCGGTGAGCGCACCCCGTCCGTCGTGGGCCGCGAGCTGCTCACGGCGCGCAGCACCCTCAGCGCCGAGGACGTGGCCACGGCCATCGCCACCTGCCTGGGCGTCGAAGCGCCCCGCAAGCCCAGGCGGCGCGGCCTGCTGCCGGTGGTGGCGGCGCGCACCCCGTACTTCTGCTCCGGCTGCCCGCACAACACCTCCACCCGCACCGCCGACGACACGCTGGTCGGCGTGGGCATCGGCTGCCACGCCATGATCGCGCTGGACGGCCACGGGCGCGGCACCCAGGTCGGCATCACCCAGATGGGCGGCGAGGGCGCCCAGTGGATCGGGCTGTCCCCGTTCACCGAGGACCGGCACTTCGTGCAGAACCTGGGCGACGGCACCTTCCACCACTCCGGCTCCCTGGCGATCAGGGCCGCCGTCGCGGCGGGGGTGCCGATGACGTACAAGCTGCTCTACAACGACGCCGTCGCCATGACGGGCGGCCAGCGCGCGGAAGGCCGCCTCGACGTGCCCGCGCTCACGCACGAGCTGGCCGTCGAGGGCGTGCGCAGAATCGTGATCACCACCCCTGAGCCCGGGACGTACCGCGGGGTGCGGCTGGCGGGCATCGCCTCCGTCCGCCACCGCGACGATCTGGCCGAGGTGGAGAAGGAGCTGGCGGCAGCCGGTGGTGTGACCGTCCTGATCCACGACGACCGCTGCGCCGCCGAGGAACGCAGGCTCCGCAAACGCGGCAAGCTGCCCACGCCCACCCGTAAGGTCGTGATCAACGAGCGCGTCTGCGAGGGTTGCGGCGACTGCGGGGACGTCTCCACGTGCCTGTCCGTGCAGCCCGTCGAGACGGAGTACGGCCGCAAGACCCGCATCCACCAGGCCTCCTGCAACTCCGACGAGAGCTGCCTGAAGGGCGACTGCCCGTCCTTCCTCCTCGTGGAACCCGGCACCCGCGTCGCGTCCGGCACCCACGTCGCGTCCGGCCTCCGCATCGCGTCCGGCACCCGCATCGCGTCCGGCACCCACGCCGCGTCCGGCACCCGCGTTGGGCCTTCGCGCATGACGCCGCCGCCGTTGCCCGTGCAGCCGCCCGAGCCGGTCACCGCCCACCGCGACGAGGTGCTGATCCGGATGCCCGGCATCGGCGGCACCGGCGTCGTCACCGTCTCGCAGATCCTCCAGATGGCGGCCCACCTCGACGGCCTGCACGCGGCGGGCCTGGAGCAGACCGGGCTCGCGCAGAAGGGCGGCCCCGTCGTCAGCGACGTCCGAATCGGCAAGCAGGCGCCGACCGGCTCCATCCGCGCCTCGCGAGGCAGCGTCGACGTGCTCATCGGCTTCGACGTACTGGGGGCGGCGGCCGACGCCACCCTCGACGTGGCCTCCCCTTCACGCACAGTCGCCGTGCTCAACACCTCCCTGGTCCCCACCGCCGCCATGGTCACCGGCCGCACGCCGGTGCCAGGCCACTCCGCCGCGGTGTCCCGCGTGGAGACGGCCACCCGCGACCAGGTCTGCGTGGACGCGCACGCCCTGTCCGAATCGCTCTTCGGCGACCACATGCCCGCCAACCTCCTGCTCCTCGGCGCCGCCTACCAGCGCGGCTGCCTGCCCGTCAGCGCGTCCGCGATCGAGCAGGCCATCACCCTCAACAGGGCCGCCGTCGAGCAGAACCTGGCCGCCTTCCGCTGGGGCCGCGCCGCCGTCTCCCACCCGGACGCCGTACGCCAGGCGCTCCTGGGAGAGGCCGCCGCCTCGCAGCCGCAGGGGCTCGACGACGTGATCGCCACCCGCGTCGCCGACCTGACCGGCTACCAGAACGCCGCCTACGCCCGCACGTACGCCGACGACGTCCGCCAGGTGCGCACGCTGGCCACCGAGCGGGCCGGTGAGGCGGCGGGCGCCGCGATCACCCTCGCCTACGCGCGCGGCCTGCACAAACTGATGGCCTACAAGGACGAGTACGAGGTCGCCCGCCTGCACCTCGACCCGGCGGAGCAGGCGCGCCGCGAGCACGAGTTCGGCGCGGACGCGGTCGTGTCCGTGCTGCTCCACCCGCCGGTGCTGCGCGCGATGGGCATGAAGCGCAAGATCAAGGTACGCCGCTCGGCCGGCGTGCTGTTCCGCGGCCTGCGCGCGGCCCGCGTGCTGCGCGGCACCGCGTTCGACCTGTTCGGCCGCGCCGGCGTGCGCCGGGTCGAACGCGAGCTGATCCCCGAGTACCGCGACCTGGTCCGCACCGCCCTCGACCGCCTCACCCCTTCGAACGCCGCCACCGTCGAGGAACTCGCGGGCCTGCCGGACCTGATCCGCGGGTACGAGGACATCAAGCTCGCCCGGGTCGCCGATTTCCGCGAACGCGCCGCAAAGGCCTTGGACAACCTCTGACACCCCCCTCCCACCGGCCCCCTCCCACAGACCTCTTCCTTACCGACCTCCTCCCACCGACCTCCTCCCACCGACCTCCTCCTACAGACCTCCGACAACTTGTCCAACAGGAGTGACCGTGACAGTCGACCGCCTGCTCCCCGACCAGGACGCCAAGGACCTCATCGAGCTGACCAGGGAGATCGCGGACAAGGAACTGGCGCGCCGGGTGGACGAGCACGAGCGCGCCGAAACCTACCCCGACGGGCTCTTCACCACCCTCGGGGCGGCGGGCCTGCTCGGCCTCGCCTACCCGGAGGAGTACGGCGGCGGCGCGCAGCCGTACGAGGTCTACCTCCAGGTGCTGGAGGAGCTGGCGATGCGCTGGGCGTCCGTCGCGGTGGCGACCAGCGTCCACACCCTCGCCTGCTTCCCCGTCTTCGCGTACGGCACCCAGGAGCAGCGCGCCAAGTGGCTCCCGGACATGCTGGCCGGCCACCTCATCGGCGGCTACAGCCTCTCGGAGCCCCAGGCCGGCTCGGACGCCGGCGCCCTGACCTGCAAGGCCGAACGCGTCGAAACCGGCTACCGCATCACCGGAAACAAGGCCTGGATCACCCACGGCGGCATCGCCGACTTCTACGCCCTCTTCGCCCGCACCGGCACCGGCTCCCGCGGTATCTCCTGCTTCCTCGCGCCGGGCTCAGCCGACGGCCTCACGTTCGGCCGCCCCGAGGAGAAGATGGGCCTGCACGCCGTACCCACCACCAGCGCCCACTGGGACGGCGCGATCCTGCCCGCCGACCGGCTCATCGGCGAAGAGGGCCAGGGACTGCAGATCGCCTTCAGCGCCCTCGACTCCGGCCGCCTCGGCATCGCCGCCTGCGCCACCGGCCTCGCCCAGGCGGCCCTGGACGAGGCCGTCGCCTACGCGAAGGAACGCCAGACGTTCGGAAAGGCCATCATCGACCACCAGGGGCTGGGTTTCCTGCTCGCCGATATGGCGGCTGCCGTGGACAGCGCTCGGGCCACTTACCTTGATGCGGCCCGGCGGCGGGACGCTGGGCTGCCTTACAGCCGGCAGGCGAGTGTGGCGAAGCTGGTGGCTACTGATGCGGCCATGAAGGTCACTACGGATGCTGTGCAGGTTTTGGGAGGGTATGGGTATACGCGGGAGTTTCGGGTGGAGCGGTATATGCGAGAGGCGAAGATCATGCAGATCTTCGAGGGCACCAACCAGATCCAGCGCTTGGTGATCAGCCGCCACTTGGCCAAGTAGCCGATGAGCCTCGCTTGCCCTTCCTTCTGGCTTGATGGACGTCCAGCCGTCAGCATGCTGCGCGCACGAAAGCCGCACACCAGGTGCAGCCCGGGTACGCAGCCGAAGGCGGGACGCTAGAGCTTCGCCGAAAGAAGCAATGTCAGTTGCTGAGAACGAACTCGCCGTGAGCCCAGGTCGGACGAGTTCCGGATGCCCGACGTATACTCATCAACGATTCTCTCAACTTCCTTCGCCGTCATGTTGACCATGGCTGCGAGTGATGCCAGAAGATCAGCCGCTTCTCTGTTCTCGCCACTACGCTTCCTTGCCGAGACGGCGCGCTGAAACAGGTCCAGAAGGTCCCGGACCGAAACGGCCTGGGTCAGGATGGCGCCGTTCAGCCTATCGCGCAGTTCCCAAGAGACATGTAGCAGCGTGAACATGTCGACGATATTCGACCATCTCGTCCGGCCAACCCATCTAAGGGTGCTGCTGAGAACCGTCAGCAGTTTGAGGAATTCTGCCGCACGGTCCTGATATTCCTCGAAATCTGCGGAGATCTTGTCGTAGCGCTCGTTGAGCTCGGTCTTTTTGTTGGACAGCCCGAATATACAGGTGCCAAAAACCTCGGCATAGAACTCCAGGTCACCGCCTCGCTTACGTCGTTCACCGCTGAAGACGCCGGATAGATCGCTCAACGGGTGAGCCACACAGTCTTTGAGGAAGTCGTTGAACGGCCCCGGCAGCAAGGCATTTCGGAGTTCTTGTTCTGTCAGCACCATGTTGACCCTGTTGACGCGCGCGAAAACTGCACGCACGAACTCGTCGGCGAGATTGGACAGGCGCCGGATCGGGAAACGATACTGGAAGAATTCCTGACGTACATCGTCGGGCAACTCCTTGAAGAAGTTACCCTCAAACTTCTCGCGTAGCTTGTCGTCCTCCAACCCGTCCAGCGGATACTTGTTCTGGATGAACTCGAGCAAGGAGGTGAGGCGCTGCTGCCCATCGACAACGGATGCCTTCTGCTCCCCTTCCGGTGAAGTCTCATACGCCAGATAGATTTCCGGGATTGGATACCCGAGAAGTATGGTCTCCATCAAGGACACCTTGGCGCGTTCAGGCCAGACGGCCTTGCGCTGGTACTCAGGCTGGAGGATCAGCTCGCCGGACTTGTCCAACGACCGGAACTCTGCCACCGTTTTCGACTCGATCTCGAACTTGAGTCCGTGATCAGCCATGGTGTATGCCCTCCTCGATCGCGCGGTCGCGCGCAATGTTGACGCTCTTCACCTGATAGCTTCTGAGCGATGCATGGTTGCGGTACAGCCGGTAATTGACCTCGCAGTTCCTGAAGGCGCTCCCGAGATCCTGGATGAAGAGATCTCTGGACCGCGACCACTGCTCGCCGAAGGACAGCCGCGGCAGTACGATGTCGAGAGCGATACACTCCTCGAAAACCAGCTTGCGCAGGTAGCTCTTGTTTCGGGAGAAGAATTCATCCTCGATCATCTCCCGGAGCTCGCCCCAGGCCTTCTCGAACAGCTCCGATGAGATTACCGCGATATCCAAGTCCGAACCCTCGTGGAACCTTCTGAAATTCTTCCTCGGGTTCATGGAGTAACCAAGACGGGCACTTCCGACCAACTGGACGGCCATCGGGTCCACGCCCAGCTCGGCTGCAACCAGATGTCGCCATCTGATGTAGTCGAGTTCTTGAGGCCACACCGCGGGTGTACCGTCGAACAGCCGGGCAGTCACAAAGTAGTCGACTTCCTGCCCGAGAGAACTGAACTCCTTCCAGAATTCAGGTAACCCCGAAACAGCGACCATCGTCTCCCCTCAGCGAGCGTCGAACTGAGTAAGCACGTGCTGCAATTGTTACACCTGCGCCGCACTGGGTGAAAGTGATGAAGCCGGCACTACCACCTCGGCCGCGCGTCACCACGCGATCTTCCAGGCAACGCTTGATGATTCTACGGTGTTTCATCACCCTGCAAGTCTGATCGCTGCGGGCACCACGACGTTGCCTCTTGACGTACGACGTCGTAGGAGTTCCGGGCCGCCGGTCAGCCGTCGCGTGGGCCGATGATCGACGGCTTGTCGGTGTCCCAGGTGAGGTGGACGTTCGCGGGCTCCCCGCCGGCGAACAGGATGCCGAGGTTCGCCTCGTAAACCCCGTCCTCCAGCCGCAGCGCGGGCGTCCAGATGTCGCGGTTGTCCACCTCACTCGGCGGGGCGGTGTCGTAGTTCCACGTCCGCGTCTGCCGCCCCGCCGGATCCCTGCGCACGATGTCGAGGGAGATGGACGCGATGCGCATGTCACGGAATGGCGGCCGTTTCAGGTCGTCGCCTTTCGGGGTCAGGAATTGCGCCCAGACCACCCCGCATTGTGGATGCGGATTGTGCACGAGGGTGAAATTCCCAATGATGCCCCAGCTGCGGGCGATATCGGAGCTGGCGGATGTTTGATGGGTGCCGTGCAGATATCGGCAGCCCTGGGCGATGGGGTCGATGCCGTCGCCCGGCCTGCCGAGCGCCACGGACCAGACGGACAGCGCGGTCAGCGCCGCGAAGGCGCCGCAGGCCAGGCCGACGCGGGGTCTGGTGCGCTCGATGCCCGTCAGGACGGGCCAGAGGCCGACGATCACCATGCCGAGCAGTGTCCAGCCGATGATGACCCAGGTCAGGGCCGGCCCGTAGGCGTCGAGGCCGAGGCCGGCCAGCCCGAAACTGCTGACCAGGCCGAGCACGGCCGCGAGGACGGCCCCGATCGTGGCGCGGACGGCGCCGCCGCGCCCTTTCTGGCCGTTTCCGGATTTCCGCTGCTCCTGGATCGCGCTGTCGCCCGCCATTTCGCTGCCCCTTCCCCCGGCTCGCACCTCTTCAGGATTTCACAGAAAGGACGGCGCCAGAAATCAATTCACGCCGGTGTCTACGCGGGAAAATGCGGCATTTGTCGGCCACATCACCTGAATATCGCCGCCGCATCTGGGGACGCCTTGAGCATGGGTCGTACCGTGATCTCCCCGCGGCGGGCGGCGTGCCTCGCCGTGCTCGTGTCCGTGCTCCTCCCGCTCCCCGCCGTCCCACCCGCCGCCGCCGCACAACGCACCGGCACACAGGCCGCACAACGCACGAACGCACAGGCTGGGCAACGCACGAACGCACAGGCTGGGCAACGTACAGGCGCACGAGCCGAGCAGCGCACAGGCGTACAGGCCGCAGCACGAGCCGAGCGGCGCACGGGCGCACAGGCCGACTCAGCGGCGCCGGCCCGCCGCATGCTGGCCGGCCTCAAGGTCGCCAGGGCCCTGTCGCTGCGCGGCTACAGCCGCAAGCGCTTCCAGCCCCTGGACGGACGCCGCAAGGGCAAGTGCAGCATCCGCGAGTCGGTCCTGGCCCGCGACGGCCGCCGGGTGCGCAAGAACGCCTCCTGCCACCCGGTCAAGGGCACCTGGTACAGCCCGTACGACGGAAAGGTGCTGAAGAGCGAGAAGCAGGTGGACGTCGATCACGTGGTGCCCCTGTCGTACGCGTGGCGTTCCGGCGCCAGGCGCTGGAGCCCGGCCAAGCGCCGCGCGTTCGCCCACGACCTCAGGCGACCCGAGCTGATCACGGTCAGCCACTCGGCCAACATCGCCAAGGGCGGTCAGGGGCCGCAGAGCTGGCGCCCGCAGCGCCGCGCCCACTGGTGCAGGTACGCGACCTCGTGGATCACGGTGAAGCACCACTACCGGCTCTTCGTGACCCGCGACGAGCGCACGGCCCTGCTCAACATGCTGCGTACCTGCTGACGTGCTGCAATGTCACCTACAAACGAAAAGGTCGTCCGCCGCCACGGACGCTACGGATCGTCTGGACAGCTTCGCGCACCACGAGGTTGGCTCAGCCGACTGCGGAGCCGCACACCTCACGCAGCGGACGCCGGGACCGTGTGCCGAGACGCCGGCCTGCCGTACGGTCGGCAGGCCGGCAGGCCGGCAGGCGCAGGGTGTCTTACTTGCACCTGGTGTGACATGTCTGGTCGATACTCTCGGGCGGCCGCCGCTGCTCGCCCCCGCCCTCAACAACCCCGTCCGCACCGAGCGGGCAAGGACGCCCATACCATCAGTCACAGCAATGAAGGTGAACACGTGTGGCATCACCGCGTGTCCCACGTCCCGTGGGACAACTGCGGGATCATAGATTTGCGGACATTTCACCTGCGGTCGCACCTCTTCACGACGAATGAAATCGCGACTATGATCATAGTATGAGTCTCAACCTTCACGTAGAGGGTGACGCTGATTCCCAGTCGCTAAAAGAGTGGCTGATGGCCGACGAGGACATACGGCGGGACATTCAATGGGAGACGCCTCATCCGGATCCCGGGAAACTCGGACCGGCAAGCGAAATACTGCAGATTGTACTCGATCGTGCAGACGCTCTGACACCAATGATAATCGCCATCCTGGTCTGGCTGCGCAGCCTACGCGGAGCTATAACGGTAGAGGTGAAGAATCAGAAGCGCTCTGTGAAAATAACGAGTCAGCGCGTTCGTGGGATCAGCGCTGATCGAATCAATGAGCTCGCCAGAGAGGTAAGGCGGTCTCTGGATGAGGAATAAATGAGACTCCCTATCCGCTCAGATTCCCGGGCCGTACTCATGGGTGTCGGGGAGTATGACGATCCCACACTCCCCCCGATACCTGCCGCGAGCCGAAATCTCCATGATTTACAGGCAGCCATCACCCACCCCGATAACGGCGGATTCCACGTTGAACGATGCGAGATAATATCCCCGCGGTACGCAGACAAGCCGACCGCTCGGGTCGCGGATCTGGGAGACGACGCTCGCGATATGTTCCTGGTCTATTACTGTGGACACGCGGAACGCGCATCTGACGGTGAGTTAATACTGACCCTTGCGGACACTACCCGAAAGCAACTGGAGTATACCGGCCTGCGCATGAGTGACCTGCAAAGGGCCATCATGACGAGCCGCGCCCAAATAAGGGTCCTCATCTTGGATTGTTGCTTCTCAGGAGCTGCACTGCCGTCTGTACTCGGTAACGACGACGCCGACGCGATCATCAATGCCGCCCGCATCGAAGGGGCATTCATTCTTACATCGTCAGCCGCCAATAAGACATCCAACGCCCCGCCCGGTGAGCAATACACTGCGTTCACCGGTGTGATGATCGAAGTCCTCCGGGAGGGCATACCAGAAGGCCCAGAAACAATCTCACTTAACGACTTGTACACGGCACTGGACTGGAAACTAAGGGCACGCAACCATCCCGCACCGAAGCGGGTCAACAACGGCACCGCCAGCGAAATCGCTTTGGTACGAAACAACGCGTTCGACCCGCGAGCCAAGGCGCCGGACGCAGGCGGCCCTGCATACATGTCTCTTTACTCTCAGGTAGCCGATGCAGATAATGAGCCCCGCTCGAGAATCATCGCACTTGAGGAGATCACCGACAAGGCGAAGAAGGGGAAGGAAGACTTCCGTATAGCCTTGACCATCATAGCCACCAACACGGACTTGCCTCTGCTCTTCCAGATCAATGCGATATATCAACTCAGTCTGCTTGGCGAAGTCCCCGCAGCAGTCGCTGGTTTGCAGACGATGACTGTGAACGCTTCGGCAGAGGCCCTCGAAGAGGCTCACCGCACACTAACTCTTCCGTCAAGTACGCAGGAATGGCTCGAACAACTCAAGCAGGACAACTGGAACGCACCATTCCAGCGTTACCAGCGCTGGCACATGCACCTTACGGACGCGGACCTGTGGGGCATTCACATGGCACGAATGATGAGGGCCATGAGGCTCGATATAAATACCTGTATCGCTGCTGTGGACCAACTCGCCAACGTACTGAAGGACACGGACCTGGCCATCTCGACAGTGAAGGGACTCCGCCGGGACGGGAGCTTCACCCATATCGAGCACGAAGCGTTGGATGACTTTCTACGCAAGCTGACGATAACCTAAGCTGGCCCTCCATCGTCTGAGCCAACCTGCTGAAACTCTGGGAGGAGCCGGAAAGTGGAGCGTTTGCTGTGTGTGAAAGACCGTGTTCGAGCGAGCAGGTCGCCAGCCTCGATGAACGAGATACGATCGAACATGAGCCACCCCATAGCCAGGGTGGACGCGATACCAAGCACAGCAACTCCAACAAGGATCATTTCAAGTACGACATAGAGTTCGAAAGCAGCCGAGAAAACTATCGACAGTACTCCCACACAGAGCCCGATGGCGCTCCCGTTCGCGAACAGACGTGCCACAGTCGTGGAGTCATCAGTCGTACGCAGGGCCTTAAGCATGTCGCTGCCTGTCGGCCAACCCGCGAACCAATACCAGTCACTCAGATCGTTGAGAGTGATATCCAACCGGCGTAGCGGCGGAGCGGCAAGGGCGTACAGGAGGGGAATGGCAGCCACTACAAATCCCACGGATGTCAGCAACGCAAGCACGATCCTGATCAGCAGCCAGATGTCGGCAGTGACGACGAACATCAATGTCACAGCAGTCGCGCCGGCCGCGACTCCAATAGGTACGAGTCGTACCTGATTCGCCATGTGCTCCAGACGATGAGGGGTAGGGTCTGCTGCGTACTTCTCCGCATTGGCTTCTTGTATGCGACACATGATCGAGCTGGACATGCTTGTAAGACCCACGATGAGGAGAGCCGCAGCCACCAGGCGCAGGAATGGAAAGACGCCCCACTCAGGCAGAATGCCCAGCACGGCGATGAGCACAATCCCTCCAAAGGCAAGAGAAGGTCCATAGCCGAAGTCTCTTGGGCCCTTTATTGCGACGGTCAGCCAAAGGTCAAGCAGGCCGGCATTCTCCGGGATCGCAGTCGCAATCGACATGTCTGCGATGAGCAGCACGGCCGCCCACAAAGACAAGAAGAAAAGCATGCACCCTGCCGCCGCAAGCAGGGTCAGCATTCCACTGCCGAAGGATGACATCTCGAACTTGGCGATACTCACGAGAGTGAGCACCGTTGCAGCGATACCTATCCATGCCGCGATGGACGTTTTGACAAACAGCGACGGAAGAATCCAGTCGTCGTCGACTGTCGTGCTGAACACGCCGTCGACAAATCCAGTGGTCATGGCGGCTGCGGCAACCAGGATCATGCCGATCATAAATATATTAGCCAACTCAAGATGCAGAGCTGTCGCCTGCAGGCGTACTTGCCACGTGGTCAGGGCGACCATGCCGCCAATGCCGATGAGCAGGGATACAAAAATCACTACCATATATCTTTTCTGCGCAAAGCAACTGACCAGATACGTAGCGAGCCCGAGGATTGCTAGGACTCCTCCGATGAGAAGGACCTGACTGCGCCAGAACGGTGCGGCCCAGGACCAAGCCAATTCCGTTGCGACGCAAAGCAATCCGGCAGACATCACCAGGTGCGCTCTGATCGCGATATTCTCACTTCGCAGCCTATGTAGAACCCATATCGTCCCCAGCATGCAGGCAGATGCCAAGGCGATCTCGCTCACCCTGGGCAAGTGCTCATGATAGCGGGTCACCAGCTCACGAACGTTTTCGTACTCGAGTCCATCTTGCTGGCTCCAGAGAAGTGCACCCCAGACCACGAGACCAAGCAGACATAGTTCTAAGACTCTCACATCGTTGACCGCGATGGTCCGCGCAGAAAACAGGATTCCACAGAGAACGAGAGCGAAGGCGAGAATCTCACCATCAACGATCCATTTTCCTGTGTCCAGATAGGTTGTGCTGGCGAGATACAACCAACCTCCGCCGACCATGAGCGCCGCCCAGTATGCCAAGGCGTTCCTTTTGAGCAACAGGATGACCAGCCCTGCCACTATCACCGGCAGCGTCCAGGCTTGCGTTACAACGGACTCCAGGCTCAAGTGCCCGCCATCCGCCACGATGCCGAGTATCCCGATTATGCACAACAACCAACCCATGATCGCCTCCGTTCCGACCGCACTCCATCAAGAGAGGTGGCCGCTCTCTCAACACGCCGATCATGCTGGAAACAGCTCCAGCATCCGTGACAAGTCACCACCAAATCGAGCCCACAGCTATTCGCACTGGAAGATGAGAAGCACCGCTGGCTGGCGTCATGCAGGGACAAGAGGCCGCAATGTTGTAAGCGCTCATTCGTGGTGTGTGATCTCCTTGAGTTCGACTTGCCACGGCAAGTGCGCCATCATGGCGTCCCACCGGCCAGCATCGATGGTCTGAACGGACCAGTCCAGGGGTGGGAGACCGCGACCGCGAGAACGGCGGCGATATCGGCCGGCTGTTCCACCCAGGCGGCCCCTCCGCCAGTTGCTCCGCCTCCGTCTGAGCCGGAGCCCTCCACGTTCAATACGCAACGTCGCCCATGCCGCCCAGGACACGTCGCTGTCGGGCGATGGCGCGGTTCGGCCACTGCCAGCATGATGAAGGACACGCTGGTGCGTACGTTGCCGCAGTCGAAGGCGATGGCGAGCCGGTGCAGATCGAGGCCGCGGCGCCCTAGCTCAGCGTTCCAGCACGCGCCCGGAAGGAATCACCTGCTGGCCGCGCGCACGTGGCAGGTCGATGGCCCGCTTCGCGCGTTTCTGAGCGCGGGCCATGGCCTCGGCGTCGCCTCTGCCGCCGTCACGACCTCCCTGGCGATGGCGCTCAACCGGTCGCGGATGGTCTTGTAGACCCTGATCGTCGTCATTGCGGAAGTCATACCTACGAAGCACCCAGTAGAACGCTGGTATACCCGCTCGGCATAGCTCGCCCTTACCCTGATAGCCGCGCGCCCGACGGCAGGTAGGGCGGCAGGTTGAAGCGGGTACGAATGGCCCGCTGCACGGTCGCCTTGTCGGCCCGCGCGTCGATCGTCATCACGTACTCCTTCCGCTTGAACAACTCCACCACCGGATCGATCTTGCTGTGGTAGTCGGCCAGCCGTCGCGCCAGCGCGTCCGGCGTGTCGTCCTCCCGCGTGACGAGATCACCACCGCACACGTCGCACCGCCCCTCCACCTCCGGCCGGTGCGCGATCAGGTTGTAGTCCATGCCGCAGCGCGAGCACAGCCGCCGGGCCAGGACGCGGCGGCGGACCTCGTCGTCGGGCAGGTCGAGATGGATCACGCCGTCGAGGTCGTAGCTCTCCAGGAAGAACTCCGCCTGGCGGCGGTTGCGGGGGAAGCCGTCGATGATGAACCCGTAGTTCCAGTCGTGGAGCTGGAGGCGGTCCTTGACGACGTCCTCCACGAGGTCGTCGCCGACGAGCTCGCCGGCCGCCACCAGGCGGCGCACCTGGGCGCCGAGCTTGGTGTGGTGCTTGACGTGCCAGCGGAAGATGTCGCCGACGCTGATGTGCACCAGGTCGAGGTCGTCGGCGAGCAGGGCGCTCTGGGTTCCCTTGCCGCTGCCCTGTACGCCCATGATCACGTATTTCCGCATCACCATCTCATTTCACGGCGTGAACATCGTCATTCCCCATGGAAGCAGCGGAGACGACCGATTACGTAGATCTCCCGATGCTTTGCGGAGGCCGCCGAGCTTAGTGTCAGCGGCATCGAGCGCGTTCCTGGAAGGTGGGTTCATGCCTGCGCTGTCCGTGGTCCTGTCCGCCCTGCTCCTGTTCACGTCCATGACCGACACCGCTTCCGGCCCGAAGCCGGTGGTCGTGCCCGACGTCGTCTACCAGCGGGCCGACTTCTCCTCCGGCACCCCCGAGGGCACGACGGCCGGCGACGGGCTGGCGTTCGGCCAGGCCGCCGGGACGATGACGTACACCGACGCGCTGGGCACCAAGACCTGGGAGTACGCCCGCTGGACCGGCCCCGAGCAGGACATCGGGTTCGGCGCCACCGAGCTGATCGCGTCGTGGACGGCGGACGTGCCGCAGGGGAGCTGGATCCAGATCGAGGCCCGGGGCAGGAACGCGGAGGGCCTGACCAAGTGGTACTCGCTGGGCCGCTGGTCGTACGCCGAGGGCGACATCCGGCGCACGTCCGTGCCGGACCAGGGCGACGCGGACGCGTCCGTGGCCGTGGACACGCTGGTCGCGGCGGAGGGCAAGCCGCTCAGCGGCTACCAGCTCCGCCTGACCCTCTACCGCGCGCCGGGCTCGGCGGTGACGCCGCGGGTGCGCACGTCCGGCGTGATGAGCTCGAACGTGCCGGAACGCAAGAGCGTGCCCGTCAGCCCCGGCGGCGGCGCGTGGGGCACGGAGCTGGCCGTGCCGCGCCGCTCCCAGAACGTGCACCTGGGCCACTACCCCGAGTGGAACGGCGGCGGCGAGGCCTGGTGCAGCCCCACCTCGACCACCATGGTGCTGGGTTACTGGGACAGGTGGCCGAGCGCGCAGGACACCTCGTGGGTGGACCCGGCCGACCCGGACCCCGAGGTCGACTACGCCGCCCGCTACACCTTCGACCACGCCTACGACGGCACGGGCAACTGGCCGTTCAACACGGCCTACGCGGGGCGGTACGGCGTGGACGGGTTCGTCACGCGGCTGCGGTCGCTGACCGAGCTGGAGCTGCTGATCAAGGCGGGCGTGCCGGTGATCACCTCGCAGTCGTTCAAGAAGGGCGAGCTGCCCGGCGCCGGGTACGGCACCGACGGCCACCTGATGGCCGTGGTCGGCTTCACCTCCACCGGGGACGTGATCGCCAACGACCCCGCCTCATCGAGCAACGCGGCCGTGCGGCACGTCTATCCGCGCGCCGACTTCGAGAACGTGTGGCTGCGCAGCGCGAGCAGCGGCGGCGTGGCGTACGTCATCCACCCGCCGGACCACCCGCTGCCTCCGACGACGCCGGGCCTTCCCGCCAACTGGTGAGCGTCGCACTGGCGGCCTTGCGGAAGGCCGCCACCAGGCGGTTGCGCTCGCCCGCGCGGGTGGCCAGCACGACGTGGCTCGGCTGCACGCCGCGCAGCGGGATCGCGACGATGTCGGAGCGGTAGCGGGCCATGGTGGGGACGGCCGCCGCGATGGCCACGGCCTCCCCGGTGGCGATCAGCTCGAACTTGTCCTCGATGTCCTCGATGACCGGGCCGCCGGGGGCCGGGCTGCCGTCGGGCCTGGGGTCGATGCGCCAGAAGGCCTCCCACTCCGGGTCGGGGTCCGACAGGCGGGGCAGCGGCTCGCCGGCGATGTCGTCGAGCGTGACCGACTCCCTGCCCGCCAGGCGGTGGTCGATGGCGACCAGCACCACGCGCGGCTCGTTGTACAGGACGGTCACGTCGAGCCCGCCGGTGGCGAGGGGCAGCCGGGTCACCACGGCGTCCATGCGGTGGTCGAGCAGGGCCGCGCGCGGCTCCTTCCAGGGCAGGTGCAGGGTGCGCACGTCGGCGTCGGGGTGCCGGCGGCGCAGCTCGCGGACGGCGGGCGTGACGATGACGCCGAAGGTGTAGCCGACCGTGAGCCGGGCGGGCCAGGCGGCGGCGCGGGTCTGCGCGGCGGCCCGGGCGGCCGAGCGGAGCAGCGCCGTGGCGCGAGGCAGGAAGACCTCGCCCGCCTCGGTGAGCCGCGTGCCGCGCGAGGTGCGGTCGAGCAGGCGGGCGCCCAGTTGCCGCTCCAGGCTGCGGATCTGGCGGCTCAGCGACGGCTGCGTGATGTGCAGGGCCTCGGCCGCGCGGCCGAAGTGCAGGTGCTCCGCGACGGTCGTGAAGTAGCGGACCAGCCGCAGGTCGAGGTCCGGGGAGTCCGACATGTGGCCAGCGTACTGCGGTGATGCCTGAAGCGTATTGCCGGTTGCACAACAGGCTTTGGACGCCGGAGCCGGCCCGCGCGGACGATGGAGGCTCACTGTGAAGGAGTTCGACCATGCGTGTTTTCGTCACCGGCGCGACCGGTTTCGTGGGTTCGGCCGTCGTCCGTGAGCTGATCGGGGCCGGGCATCAGGTCGTCGGCCTCGCCCGCGGCGACGAGGCGGTTGCCGCGCTGGAGGCCGTCGGGGCCGTGCCGCACCGCGGCTCCCTCGACGACCCCGGCAGCCTGCGCGACGGCGCCGACGGCGCGGACGGCGCCATCCACCTGGCGTTCGTCCACGACTTCGGGGACTTCGAGGCCGCCAACGCGACGGACCGGCGGGCCATCGAGGCGCTCGGCGAGGCGCTGGCGGGGTCCGGCCGGCCGTTCGTCGTCACGTCGGGCACCGGGCTGCTGCCGCCCGGCCGCGTCGGCACGGAGGAGGACGAGCCGGGCACCCACTCGCCCAGGGGCGCCGCCGAGGAGGTGGCGCTGTCCTTCGTGCCGCGCGGGGTGCGGGTCTCGCTGGTACGGCTGCCGCTGGTGCACGGCGAGGGCGACCACGGGTTCGTCGCGGCGGCGATCGGCATCGCCAGGGAGAAGGGCGTCTCCGCGTACCCGGGGGACGGTTCTTCCCGCTGGTCGAGCGCGCACGTGCTGGACGTGGCCGCGCTCTACCGGCTGGCTCTGGAGCAGGCGCCCGCGGGCGCGCGGCTGCACGCCGTCGCGGAGGAGGGGGTGCCGGTACGCGAGGTCGCCGGGGTCATCGGGCGGCATCTCGGGGTGCCGGTGTCCTCGATCCCGGTGGCGGAGGCGGGCGCGCACTTCGGCTGGCTCGGCGCGTTCCTCGCGCTGGACATGCCCGCCTCCAGCGCGCTGACGCGCAAGCTGCTGGACTGGCGCCCCGAGCGGCCCGGCCTCATCCCGGACCTGGACGCGGGCCACTACTTCCACGGCTGAGCGCGTAGTTCCGCCATCCCTTCCCGCCGGTCCCTGACGGGCCGGTAGCCCAGCTCGGCGGCGGCCTTGCCGATGTCAATCGTGCACTCCATCCCGGCCAGCCACACGCTCAGGTGGTCCAGCGGCGGCGCGCCGGGCAGCGGCAGCCAGCGCCACAGCGTCTCGCCCGCCGCCGCCAGCGCCAGCGCCGCCCCCAGGGGCAGCGACCGCCGGGGCGGGGTGACGCGGCGGGTGGCGAGCAACTCGGTGACGAAGTCGCGGAAGACGGCGGGCCGCCCGTCGGTGACGAAGTACGCCTCCCCAGGACGCCCCCGCTCGGCGGCCAGCACCAGCCCCTCGACGGCGTTGTCCACGTGCGTGGTGTCGGTGTGGTGCAGTCCGCCGCCGATCCAGGCGAACCGCCCGCCGCGCACCATGGCCACCAGCTCGGGCAGCACGGTCGTGTCCCCCGCGCCCCAGACGAACCGCGGCCGCAGCACCACGGTCTCCAGGTCGCGGGCGTCGCGCACGAGCTGCTCGGCGGCGGCCTTGGAGGCGGCGTAGTCGGCCCGCGAGTCCGGTCGCAGCGGCGCGGTCTCGTCCACGCGGACCAGGGGCCGCCCGTTCATCAGCGAGGCCTCCGTGCCGACGTGCACGAGCCGCCGCACGCCTGCCTCGCCGGCCGCCCGCAGCACGTTGGCGGTTCCCTCGACGTTGTCGGCCCAGAACCTGGCGCGGCCGCCGCCGCGGGTGGTGCGGGCGGCGGCGTGGAAGACCAGTTCGGCGCCCGCCATCGCCTCGCGCAGCGCGCCCGCGTCGCCGAGGTCCCCGCGTACGGGCGTCGCGCCCAGGGCCTCGATCCTGGCCGCGGAGGCGTCGCCGCGTGCCAGGCCGCGTACCGTGTGGCCGTCTTTCAGCAGGCGGGAGACGAGCCGGCCGCCGACGAAACCCGAGCCGCCAGTGACGAAAACCACTGTCATGATCTGCCCCCATATGTGGCGATCTCTATCTAGATAGTGTCCCGCGTTCTAGCAGAATGCGCCGTATCCGGCCTCGACGCTGCCACGCGGATCTGCGTAACCTGAACAACGCTGATTTGCCGAAACCCCCACTCCTGCGGAGCGCCGGATGACCGAGGACGATTCAACGACGCTCGAGAGGACCCGGCTCGTGCGGCCTTCCCGGCGGAACGATCCACCTCTGCTGCTGGCGTCGGAAGGCGCCAGGGTCGTGGTCGCCGGCACCGGCGCGCACCGTCCCTCGTCGCGGCTGCCGCAGGTGCCCGCCGTGCCCGCCACCGTCACCGACCTCGGGCAGTGCCTGGTCGAGCGGGCGGGCCTGGCCCCGCAGCAGCTCACCGTGCTGCTCGACCCGGCCACCCCCGCCAACCTGGGCGAGGCCCTGGAGAAGGCGGCGCGCGAGGCCACCGGCGTGCTGATGTTCCACTTCGTCGGGCACGCCCTGTTCAGCCCGGACAACGAGCTGCACCTGGCCACGCGGGCGACGGTCGACCTGGGGCAGGGGGTGCCGGGCTACCAGGCGCTGCCGTACGCGATGGTACGGCAGATCCTCGGCTCGTCCCGGGCCGAGCACGTCGTCGTGGTGCTCGACTGCTGCTTCACCGGCGGCAACCGGCCGGTGCCGGCCAAGGCCATGGAGCAGACGTTCGACACGTCCTGGCGCGGCGCGTACGTGCTCACCTCGGCCAGCAAGGACGAGAACTCGTGGGCGCTGCCCGGCGTCCGGCACACGGCGCTCACCGGGGCGCTGCTGCGGCTGCTGAACGAGGGCGACCCGGCCGGGCCCGCCGCGTTCACGCTCGACCACGTGCACCACCACCTGGCCCGCGTGCTGCCCGCCGCCGGGTTCCCGCGGCCCAGGCGGCAGGCGGGCGAGCTGAAGGGGCTGCCGCCACTCGCGATCAACCCGGGCAACCAGAGCGCCCAGCGCTCGGGCCCGCCGCTGAGCGCGCCCGGCGACCTGAACAGCCCCTACCGTGGCCTGGCCGCGTACGGGCGTGACCAGGCCAGGCTGTACTTCGGCCGCGAGGAGGCGACCAGGTCGCTGGCCGCGCGGGCCAGGCAGGCGCTCAGGTCGGCGGGGCCGCCGGTGGTCATCGGCTCGCAGGCGTTCGAGGCGGGCGGCCCGCTCATCGTCACCGGGCCGTCGGGGTGCGGGAAGACGTCCCTGCTGCACGCCGGTCTGATTCCGGCCTTGCAGGAGGACATCGGCAGGAGCGTCACGCTCACTCCCGGCGCGCTGCCGGTGGCCGCGCTCGCGCGCGAGCTGGCGGCGCTGGGCGGCGGCGACCCCGAACGGCTGCGCGCGGTCATCGAGTCGGACCCCGGCGCGGCGCCGCGCGGCCTGCCCAAGCGCACGCTCGTCGTCGTGGACCAGTTCGAGGAGCTGTTCACGCTGTGCGGCGACGAGACGGCCAGGCGGCGCTTCGTGGAGGCGCTCGTCGAGCTGTCCCGATCGGCCGCCGTGGTGATCGCCGTGCGCGGCGACTTCTTCGGCCGCTGCGCCGCCTACCCGGGCCTGCTGGAGACGATGCGGCGGCCCGAGATCGTCGCCCCCATGTCCGCGGCCGAGCTGCGCCGCGTGATCGAGGAGCCGGCCACCGGCTCGGGGCTCTCGGTCGAGGCCGGGCTCACCGAGCTGATCCTGGAGGACCTCCAGGCGCTGGCCGGCACCGACGACCTGCTGCCCCTGCTGTCGCACGCGCTCCTGGCCACCTGGCAACGGCGTAGCGGCGGGGTGCTCACCATGGACGGCTACCGCTCGGCCGGCGGCGTCGCCCGCGCGGTGGCGCTGAGCGGCGAGGAGACGCTGCGGCGGCTCGGCGCGGAGTCCGAGCCGGTCGCGCGCGGGCTGCTGGTGCCGCTGGTCCACGTGGACCCGCAGGCCGGAGCCCTGCGGCGGCGCGTCCCCGTCGCCGAGCTGAGCTCGGGCTCCGCCTCCGTCGAGGGCCAGGTGCTCGCCGAGTTCGTCCGCGCGCGCCTGGTCACGCTGACGGTCACCGACGGCGGCGAGCAGGCGGAGCTGGCCCACGAGGCGCTCGTGCGAGCCTGGCCCCGGCTCGGCAACTGGGCCGAGACCGCGCGGGCCGGGCTGCTCGTGCGGCGGCGGCTGGCCGAGGACGCCGAGATGTGGCAGCGCGACGGCCAGAACTCCGCCTACCTCTACACCGACGACCGCCTGTCCACCGCCCAGGCCGCGGTGGCGGCGCTCCCCGCCGCGAGCGCCCCGGCCTCCAGAACGCCCAGGGCGCCGGCCGCCCGCGACGCGAACGGCGCGATCACGCCCGTCGAGCGGGAGTTCCTCGACGCGTCCCGCCGCAGGCAGCTACGCCGCACCCAGATCACCCGCGGCGCCATCGCCACCCTCAGCCTGCTCCTGCTCGTGGCCGCCGCCGGCGCCGTCGTGGCGCTCGTCCAGACCAGCGGGGCCACCCGCCTGGCGGGCGAGGCGGGCGTCCAGCGCGACCAGGCCCTGTCCCGGCAGCTCGCCGCGGTCGCCGCCACCACCAGGGACACCTCGCTCGGCTCGCAGCTCGCGCTGGCCGCCTACCGCCTGTCGGCCACCCCCGAGGCGCGCGGCGCGCTGCTCGGCTCGCTGTCCCGCCCGGTGGGCGCCCGGATGACCGGCCACACGGCGTCCGTCGAACGCGTGGCCTACCGTCCCGACGGCCGCGTGGCCGCCACCGCCTCGGGCGACACCACCGCCCGGCTGTGGAACGTCACCGACGCCCTGCGGCCCAAGAGCCTCGGCGTCGTCAAGGGGCACACGGGAGGCGTGCTCGCGGTCGCGTTCAGCAAGAGCGGCAAGGTGCTCGCGACCGGCTCCGCCGACAACACCGCCCGGCTGTGGGAGGTCTCCGACACCGCCGAGCCGCGCGCCCTGGCCACCCTCAAGGGCCACAAGGAGCAGGTCGGCTCGGTGTCGTTCAGCCCGGAGGGCAACCTGGTGGCCACCGCGTCCACCGACGGCACCATGCGGCTGTGGAACGTCAAGGACCCGGCCAAGGCCGCCCAGGTCTCCGTGGTGACGCAGGACTCCGACTTCACCAGGGCCGCCTTCAGCCCCGACGGCCGCCTCGTGGCGGTCGCCTCCACCGACGGCACGATCAGGCTCCTCGACGTGCGCACCCCCGCGAAGCCGGCCGTCCTGGCCACGCTCACCTCGGCGGAGGGCGCGGTCAGGAGCGTGACGTTCGCGCCGAACGGCCGCTACCTGGCCTCCTCCTCGGCCACGGGCAAGGTACAGGTCTGGGACATCACCGCGACCGAGCTGGTCGGCACCGCGAGCGGCCACTCCGGCGCGGTGGACGACGTCGTGTTCAGCCCCGACGGCGCCGTCCTGGCCAGCGCCTCCGCCGACGCCACCGTCGATCTGTGGAGCGTGGAGAACCCGCGCGAGCCCGAACGCACCACCACCCTGGCCGGCTTCCCCGACGCGGTGACGGGCGTGGCGTTCAGCCCGAACGGCCAGCACCTCCTCACCTCCGCCGTGGACGGCGTCGCCAGGCTGTGGAACGTCTCCAACACCTCCCGCACCTCGCCCTTCGCCCGCCTCGGCCTGCACACCGAGCAGGTCAACGGCGTCGCCATCGCCAAGGGCGGCGTCACGCTGGCCACCGCCTCCGACGACGAGACCGTCAGGCTGTGGAACGTCTCCGACCCGGCGGTCGCCACCCCCGAGGGCACGGTGAGCGGGCACACCGGGCAGGTCCAGTCGGTCGCGTTCAACCCCGAGGGCACCCGCCTCGTCACGGCCTCCGACGACAAGACGGCCAAGATCTGGGACGTCTCCGAGACCGCCACCCCGAAGCTGCTCGGCACGCTGACCGGCCACACGGACGGCGTGCGGTCGGCCGCGTACGGCCCGGACGGGAAGACGGTGGTGACGACGGGACGCGACGGCAGGACGCTGCTGTGGAACGTCGCCACCCCGTCCAGCCCCAAGCAGCTCGCCACGGTCGGCGCCAGCGACAGGCGCGTGACCACCGCCGTCTTCCGGCCCGACGGCCGCATGCTGGCGACCGGCTCGGGCACGGGGTCCGTACGGCTCTGGGACCTCGCCAAACCGGCCGCCCCGCGCAGCCTGGCCACCTTCTCCGCCGGCGCCGGCAGCGTGCGCGACCTGCGGTTCAGCCGCGACGGCAAGACGCTGGCCACCGCGTCGAGCGACGGCACCGCCCGGCTGTGGAACGTCGCCGCGCCGGCCGCCGCCAAGAAGCTCGCGGACCTGCCCGGCCACTCCGGCGCCGTGTCGGCCGTCGCCTTCAGCGGCGACGACCGCAGGCTCGTCACCGCCTCCCAGGACTCGACCGTCCGGGTGTGGGACGTCGTCACGCCCGCCCGGCCCGCGCTCTGGGCGGTGTTCGAGGGCCGCGGCGCGTCGGGTGACGTGGAGCTGGGCCCGGACGGCACCGTGCTGGCCGCCGCGTCCGGCAGCGCCACCCAGCTCTGGGGGCTGAACGTGGAGCAGGC
Source organism: Nonomuraea sp. PA05 (assembly GCF_008086045.1). Taxonomy (GTDB): domain Bacteria; phylum Actinomycetota; class Actinomycetes; order Streptosporangiales; family Streptosporangiaceae; genus Nonomuraea; species Nonomuraea monospora. The sequence continues at coordinate 167,198 of NZ_VSEY01000010.1, forward strand.
CACCGCGAACGTCTGCGAGGCTTCCGGGACGTCCATCAGCCGGACGGAGTGGGCCCAGTACCTGCCGGGCCGCCCCTACTCGCCGCCCTGCGTCACCGCCACCGCGTCCGCGTCCGCCTCCTCGTAGGAGATGTCGTCGAAGCCGGCCTGGCAGCCCTCGCCTGCCAGGTCCTGCACCCACAGGCCGACGAACGCGCCGGTGAAGCCGAACGAGCGGATCCGGCCGTCGATGATCTCGTCGGCGTGCTCGTCCGACAGGATCGTGGCGTCCAGCTCCACGGGGATCTCCCGGCCGTCGCACGAGAAGCGCAGCACCGGCCCGTCGAACTCCAGCCCGAGACGGGTCGCGCCGCCGGGTGCGGTGAAGTGGACGGTGCGGGCGCCGCGGTCGCTGCCCGTCAGGACGATGCCGTCGGTGGTTCGCGCGAGGTGGTACCAGTTGCGGGAGTTGTAGTAGGCGGTGATGCCGGCGGACTGGTGCACGCTTCCCGGCTCGAACGTCACGTCCGCCGCGAAGGCGCACTTCCTGGCCGTCACGCGGCGGGCGACCAGGCTGGGGGCGCGCCGCCCGTACGGTGACTGGCCGCCGCTGACCGTCACCCGCCCGCCGTCGAACCGCACCCAGTCGGGCGAGGCGTGCCGGCGCAACGTGCTCCAGCCGTCCTCGGCGGCGGGCCACGGGTGCGGTGGCAGGGCGGGGGCGGGCACCTCGACGGAAGGCACTCCCCCGGCCACGCGCGGCCAGCCGTCCACCCACTCGACCCGCTGGATCGCGCTCTCCCTGCCCAGCACACACCGCCCGCGCGTCCCGTACGGCCGGGCGGCCAGATGCGCCAGGTACCACTCATCCCCCTGCGTCCGCACCAGGCAACCGTGCCCGGCCTTCTGCAGCTCCAGCCCGGGATCGTCGCGCGAGGTCAGCATCGGCCCGGCCGGATCGGCCTCGTACGGCCCCGCCGGCGACCGCGACCGCAGCACGCTCACGCAGTGCTCGTAGCCGGTGCCGCCCTCGGCCACCATCAGGTAGTACCAGCCGTCCACCCGGTAGACGTGCGGCCCCTCGGTCACGCTGCGGTTCTCCAGGATCAACCGCGGCGGCTCCGACCCGTCCAGGGGCTGCAGCTCGATCCCGGAGAACCCGCCCCCTGGCCGGGAGTCGAAGACCATGTTCAGCAGGTACGCCGCGCCGTCGTCGTCGTGGAAGAGCGCCGCGTCGAACCCGCGCCCGGGCAGCCGCACCGGATCCGACCACGGGCCCTCGACGGCGGGCGCGGTGACGAGGTAGTTGGCGACGTCCTTGTAGCCGTGCGCGTAGGTGTCCATCACGCTGTAGACCAGGTGGAACAGCCCGTTCGCGTACGTCAGGTCAGGCGCCCACACACCGCCCGAGTCAGGCACCCCGGACAGGTCGAGCAGCCTGCGCTCGGTCAGGACACCGCCCAGGCAGCGCCAGTTGACCAGGTCACGCGAGTGGTGCACGAGCACGCCCGGGCACCACTCGAACGTGGAGGTGGCGAGGTAGTAGTCGTCGCCGACGCGCAGGATGGACGGGTCCGGGTGGAAGCCTGGCAGGACGGGGTTGCGGATCATCGGATCTCCAGGGAGCAGGGGCAGGCGGCGATCATCCTAGATCAGCGCCCGAGCAGCACCACCCCCCAGTGGCTGGTGTCCAGGTAGCTGCGCCCGGTGGCGTCGTTCCAGGTCACCGCACTCGTACGGGCCGCCCCCGTAGCGTCGTTGACCTGCACGTCGAAGCCCGCCGGCACCCCCTCCCCCAGGGTGACGGTCGGCATGGCGACGGCCGCCTCCACCACGTACCCGCCCGGCACGGCCACGGCCGCCGCCCGCACGTTGTCCTTGACGCCCGCGGCGTCGAACGTGCCGCCCACGGTGACGCGCCCCGTGAAGCTCACCCGGTACTGCCCGTCGTCGTCCTCGTACCCCTTGGTCTTGCCGTTCCCGGGGTCCACGAAGATCTCGACGGAGTCCTGCTCCCACGGGTTCGCCGACGACTCGCTCAACGCGGGGTCGGTGACCTGGGCCAGGACGTACAGGGTGGAGCCCGACCAGAGGGTGCGGACCTTGGCGGTGGCGCCGGAGGTGCCCTGGATCCAGGTGCCGGTGCGGATCTCGGGGACGCCGGACCACAGCCGGTCCACGGCGCCGTCCAGGACGGGCGGGGTCGCCCGGTGCGGGGCGGTGGTGCGCTTGACGGCCGGCGTGGCGGTGACAGTGCCGGTCCACGAGGTCAGGGAGCCGCGGTCGTGCACGGTGACCTGGACGTCGGTTCCGGCGGTGAGCAGGGCTTCCGCGCGGTAGCCGGTGGCGGTGCGGCGGACGCCCGGGGAGGTGCGGCCGAGGGCGCGGGTGCGGCCGTCCACGGTGAACGTGACCCGGTCGTCGGCGTTGACGACCGGGTCGGTCACCTCGGCGAGCACGTACAGGCCGGCGGACGAGGAGCGGGCCTGGAAGCCGGCCGAGACGTCGCCGACGCGGGCGAGGGGCGCGTCCGGGAGGAGGTCCCATTCCAGGTCGCGCTTGCCGTCCACCTTGACGGCCGCGGCGGGGGCCTCCAGCTTGCGGACGAGCGGAGCCAGCTTGGACGGGTCCACGACGCCCCAGTAGGCGGGCTTGGCCTGGAGGTCGTCGTCGAAGAGCAGCGGCGCGTTGAGCCGCGGGATCGGCCAGGAGCGCAGCCAGCTCACGTCGTCCGACTCGCCCCACACGGTGACGGAGCTGAGCCGGGCGGCCTGCCGGCGGAAGACGTCGAACAGCTCCTTGTACCGGTGCCCCTGCTGGACGAGCAGCTCGGGCGGGATGGTGTCGTAGGTGGAGACGAAGTCGGTGTAGATGCTCACGTCCAGCTCGGTGACCTGCTGGTCGAGGCCGAGCGTGGCGAAGCGCTCGATGGTGGCCTCGACCTCTGAGGCGGCCGGGTGCTCGATGTTGAGGTGGAGCTGGTGCCCGACGCCGTGGATCGGCACGCCTTCGCTCTTGAGCTGTTCGACCAGCTTGTAGAGGGCTTCGCGCTTGCGCGGGAACTCGGTGTTGTAGTCGTTGATGAACAGCTTGGCGTCGGGGTCGGCCTCGTGAGCAACGCGGAAGGCGGTGCGGATGAAGTCGAGCCCGGCGATCTCGTACCACTTGGAGCGGCGCAGCCCGTCCGGCTGGTTCTCGTCGACGACCTCGTTGACCACGTCCCAGACGGCGATCCTGCCCTTGTAGCGGGTGACGAGCGTGCGGACGTGCCGTTCCAGGCGTTGCAGCAGCACTTCCTTGGTGGCGCCCTCGAACACCCAGTCGGGGGTCTGGCTGTGCCAGACGAGCGTGTGGCCGCGCACGGTCATGCCGTGCCCGGTGGCGAAGTCGACCAGGTAGTCGCCGTCGGTGAAGGTGAACTCGCCTTCGCGGGGCTCGGTGGCGTCCCATTTCAGCTCGTTGCCGGGGGTGGCGCCGTTGAAGTGCCTGGCGAGCAGCTCGCCGTGCACGCCGAGGGTGTCGGGCCTGGTCAGGGCGGAGCCCATGGTGAACGGCACCTTGTCCTTGACGGAGGGGATGTCGGTCTGGACGGGCTTGGGCTCGACGTAGGTCATGGTGAAGTCGTCGAGGTGGAAGGGGAAGGTGCCGGTGTCGGACTCGATGTACAGGCTGAGGAACTCGACGTCGTAGGCCAGCGTGTACGTCCCGGAGAGCTGCACCCACTCCCCGGCGGGCACGTCCTTGGGCGCGACGATGCGCTCGTAGCTGGGGGTGCCGCCGGTGCGGCGTTCGATCGACAGGCCGAGGCGGCCGGAGGCGGTGTCGGGGCCGAGGCGCACCCAGGCGGACAGGGCGTACTTGTCGCCCTTGGCCATGCGGCCCAGGACGTTCAGCGCGGGCCCGTCCCAGGTGGCGGAGCGGCCGGTGACGGTGAGGCCGCGGGTCCCGGCGTGCGCGGTGGCGCCGTTCTCCAGGACGGCGGCGGCGCGCGGCGACCAGTCCTGCGCGGTGCCGTCCTCGAAGTCGCTGGTGATCGGCTCGCGGGTGGGGTCGCCGAGCGGGCTGAGCACGATGTCGTCGAGCAGGTACTGGGAGGTGGCGTCGGAGCTCTCCACGTAGAGCTGCACGTCGCTGGACTCGGCGGTGAACAGGTAGCTGCCCGACAGCCGCACCCACTCGCCGTCGGTGACGGTGGCCGCCGCGACCCGTTCGTAGGTGGTCTCGCCGCCGGTCGGGGTGCGCTGCACGGTCATCGCGATGGTGCTCGCGGGCTGGCCTGCGACCAGTCTGGCGTACGCGGTGACGGTGTAGCCGACGCCCCTGACGAAGGGTCCGGTGATGGACGCGCCGTGCCAGGTGGCGGTCCGGCCGCTCACCGCCAGGCCGCCGGAGCCGGTGCGGGCCGCGTCCGGCGTCACCGTGACGGTGACGCCGCCGCCGCGCGGTCCCCATCCCTGGGCGGTGCCGTCCTCGAAGTCGTACGTGAGGTCCGCCGCGTGCGCCGGAAGCACCGGCAGCAGGCATAACAGGGCGGCGACCACCAGGGCTCGAAGGGTGCGCACAGTGCTCCTACGGCATCCGGAATGAAAGTTTCAGGGAAACGCCGATAAATATCAGGCGGACTGTAGAGCCCGCTCGATGAGGGGTCAACAGTGCTGCAATCGCTTGTTGCAGGAAAGGTGCAGTTTCACTGCAGATCATTGACGAAGTGAGGTGTTTGAGCGAACGTTTCATGCAACCGATTGCCGCACTCCGTCAAGGCTGCGCCCATGCGACTTCTGTTACTCCCCCCAGTGATCGCCCTGACAGTGATCGCGACCATGACCCCCGCGGCCACGGCCGCGACCCGCGCCACGATCGTCGTGGCCGCCGACGGCTCGGGCGACCACACGACCGTGCAGGACGCCGTGAACGCCGTGCCCTCGGGCAACACCCGGCCGGTCACCATCCTGATCCGCAAGGGCACGTACAAGCAGCAGGTGGTCATCCCCGCCGACAAACCGCACATCACGCTGGCCGGCGACACCCGCGACCCGCGCGAGGTGGTGCTCACGTTCGACGCCTCGGCGTCCACGCCGAAGCCGGACGGCTCCGGCACCTACGGCACCTCGGGCAGCGCCTCGTACGTGATCAGCGCCCCCGACTTCACCGCCCGCGACCTCACCTTCGAGAACTCCTACGACGAGGCCGCGAACGGCAACAGCCAGGCCGTCGCGGTCAGGACGACGGGCGACCGGCAGGTCTACGACAACGTCAGGTTCCTCGGCGACCAGGACACCCTGTACGCCAACACCGGCTCCGCCACCACCTTCGCCCGCCAGTACTTCCACGACTGCTACGTCGAGGGCGACGTCGACTTCATCTTCGGCCGCGCCACGGCGGTGTTCGACCGCTGCGTGATCAAGGCGCTGAACCGGGGCAGCACGGACAACAACGGCTACGTCACCGCCGCCAGCACGGAGATCACCAACCCGTACGGGTTCCTGATCTACCGCAGCCACCTGGTCAGCGACGCGCCTGCCCGCACGTTCCACCTGGGCCGCCCGTGGCCGGCCGGCGGCTCGGTCACGGCGCGCGGCCAGGTGCTGGTGCGGGAGTCGTGGCTGGGCCAGCAGTTCAAGGACGCGCCCTGGACCGACATGTCGGGGCTGAACTGGCGCGAGGCCCGCCTGTCCGAGTACCGCAACCACGGGCCCGGCGCGACCGTCAACGACGACCGCCCGCAGCTCACCGCGGAGCAGGCCAGGACGTACACGCCGGAGAGGTACCTGGCGGGCGCCGACGGCTGGAACCCGCTGCGCCGCCCGGCCCCCGTGCGGCCCGAGCCCGGCCGCGAGACGTTGCCGCGCGGCGACGGCTGGGCCGCGGCCACGACCGGCACGACGGGCGGCTCCGCGGCCCGCCCCGAGGACGTGCACGTCGTCTCGACCAGGGCGGAGCTGCTGGCCGCGCTGGGCAGCCCGGCGGACAACACCCCGAGGATCGTCTACGTCAAGGGCGCCATAGACGCCGACACCGACGCCACGGGCAACCCGCTGACCTGCGACGACTACGCCGTGGACGGCTACAGCCTGCCCGCCTACCTGGCCGCCTACGACCCGGCCGTCTGGGGCAGGACCAGCGTGCCGTCGGGGCCGCTGGAGGAGGCGCGCAAGGCGTCGTACGCCAAGATGGCGGCGCACGTCACGGTCACCGTCGGCTCCAACGTCACGCTCATGGGCCTGGGCAGGAACGCCGCGCTGAAGAGCTTCGGCCTGCGCGTCAGCAACGCCGACAACGTCATCGTGCGCAACCTGACCATCACCGACACCTCCGACTGCTTCCCGCAGTGGGACCCGACCGACGGCGCTGAGGGCAACTGGAACGCCTCCTTCGACAACATGGAGGTCTCCGGCTCCACGCACGTGTGGCTGGACCACAACACGCTCAACGACGGCGACAACCCCGACTCGGGCCAGCCGCTCTACTTCGGCCGCCCGTTCCAGGTGCACGACGGGCTGCTCGACGTGGTCCGCGGCGCCGACCACGTGACGCTCTCCTGGAACCACCTCAGCGGCCACGACAAGGTGACGCTGATCGGCAACACCGACAGCCCGACGCGGTACGGCGAGGAGGGCAAGCTCAAGGTCACCCTGCACCACAACTACTTCGAGTCGCTCGGCCAGCGCACGCCCCGGGTCCGGTTCGGGCAGGTGCACGTGTACAACAACTACTACAAGGGCGGCCCAGGGCACGGTTACAGCATCGGTGTCGGGTTCGGCTCCAAGGTCTACGCCGAGAGCAACGCCTTCGACGGGATCGCCGCGGAGAAGGTGCTGACGGTGTTCAACGGCACGGCGATCACGGCCAAGGACAACCTGGTGGACGGCGTGGTGACCGACGTGGTGGCGGCGTACGACGCGGCCAACGGCACGACGCTCGGCACGGACGCGGGCTGGACCCCGACGCTGGTCCCGCGCGTGCATCCGGCCAAGGCGCTGAGGCATCTCGTGCCGGCGGGCGCGGGTGCGGGACGCCTGCGCTGACCTGACCCCGGGCGGCGGGCGGCCCCCTCACCGGCTCCCATCTGGGCCGCCCGCCCCCGGTCAGAAGACGAACCCGTCGTGGTTGACGATGTAGAGCACGCCTCCCCCGACCATGAGGACGGCTCCGGCCACGATGGCCGCCCAGCCGCCGACCCAGGCCGCGACCATCAGCCCCACGCAGGCCACGACAATCCCGACAAGCCTATAGATTTCGGCATTTTTACCCATAATCAGAGGGTTGCCGTTCGAAGGTGGGTGTATCCCACCCACGATGGGCACTCTTTCCTGTCCTCGACCTGGCCTGGCCTCGAAGACATGGACACGGACAACCTGCTCGATCGGCCAGCCGCCGGACGTGGACGTCAACGAGCTGGTCATCCGGCCCGCCAGGCAACGCTGAGCTCAGCCGAGCCCGTTGTGCAGGCCCTCGCCCTCCGGTTCGAGCGCGTAGGTGATGCCCGCGTCGATGTCGCTGTCGAACCCGGTGCGGTAGGCCACCTCGTAGGCGTTGTCACCGAGCAGGTCGCGGGCCTGCTCCTCGCACGTCCGCCGGGCCGCCACCAGGGCGGGGACACCGGCCTGCGCCTGCCCGTGGGTGCTCCAGATCCGCTGCGCCAGCCCGAGCAGCCGGGCCGCGCGGTGCGCCCGGCCGGCCGCGCCCGCCGCCAGCGCGAGCAGGTCGACCGTCAGGCCCATGCCGAAGCTGTCGTGCAGCCGCCGCCTGGTGCGCAGCGCCGCCTGACCGTAGGTGACGGCCAGGTCGAGACGCCCGGCGCTCAGCTCGGCCTGGCCGCGCAGGAAGTCGCCGTACGAGCGCATCGACTGCTCGCCGCACTGCTCGCACAGCGTGCGGGCGTCCTCCAGCACGGCGACGGCCTCCTCGACCCGGCCGTCCGCGGTGAGGGCGTGCGCCCGGCAGTGCAGGCCGACGAGCTTGGCGACGGTGAGCGGCTCCTCCTCCCACCGGCTCCGGTAGGCGGGCTCCGACTCGGCCATCGCCTGGATCAGGTCGCCGCGGATCACCCCGGCCATCGCCCTGAGCGCCCTGACGCAGCTCAGCGCGTAGGCGTCGCCGGAGGAAGCGGCGAGCGCGATCTGGGCGGCGCGCACCTCGGCGGCGTCCGAGTCGCCCTGCGTGGCCGCCAGGTGGCCGTCGGCCCACAGGGCCTGCACGAGCGCCGGGCCCGGCCGGGTGTCCAGGGCGAAGGCCTGCTGGAGGTAGTGGCGGCCTTCCTTGGCGTAGCCGCAGCCGTGCCAGAAGAACGCCAGTGTGCCGGCCAGCTCCAGCGCGGGCTCGCCGTCCTTGGCGGCCAGCGCGACCTCCAGGGCGGCGCGCAGGTTGTCGTGCTCGCCGATCATCCGGTCGTACCAGGAGATCTGGCCGGGGCCGAGCCAGCCGGCGGCGCCCCGCGCGGCCAGTGACAGGTAGTGCTCGCGGTGGCGCTGCTTGAAGCGCTCCTCCTCGCCGAGGTAGCGCAGCCAGCTCGCGCCGTACTCACGCAGGGTGTCGAGCATCCGGTAACGCTCGCCCGCGCCGGTCGGCAGCCAGGTCAGGATCGACTCGTCGGCCAGCGCGTCGAGCAGCAGCCCGATGTGGGCCTCGGGCAGCGCCTCGTCGGCGCACACCTCGCGCACGGCCTCGGAGTCGAAGTCGCCGGCGAACACCGACAGCCGCGCCCACAGCAGCCGCTCGGCGGGCTCGCACAGCTCGTGGCTCCATCCGATGGCGGTGCGCAGGCCGGGGTGCCAGGGCGGGTCGGCCAGGGCGATCGGGTCGTCGCCGAGCGCCGCGAAGCGGTCGTCGAGCCGGTCGGCCAGGTGCGCGACGGGCAGGTCGCGCAGCCGCGCCGCGGCCAGCTCGATGGCCAGCGGGATGCCCTCCAGCCGCCTGCACAGCCGGCCGATGGCCTCCTGGTCCTGGTCGGCGAGGTCGAACTCGGGGATGGTGTCGGTGGCGCGCTCGGCCAGCAGCGCCACCGCGTCGCCGGAGGCGGGCCGCGCGGAGCCCTCGGGCGGGACGGGCAGCGGATCGACCAGGAGCACCAGCTCGCCGGGGATCGCCAGCGGACGGCGGCCGGTGGCCAGCACGCGCAGCCCCGGCACCGCGTCGAGCAGCGTGGTGATCGTCCTGGAGCAGGGGCCGGCGAGGTGCTCGCAGGCGTCGAGGACGAGCAGGACCTCCCGGTCGTACAGGTGCTCGGCCAGCACCTCGGCCATCGGGCGGGTGCTCTGGTCGGTGAGCCTGAGCGCCTTGGCGATCGCGTGCGGCAGCAGCGGGCCGTCGACCAGCGGCGACAGCTCCACCAGCCAGGCGCCTCCGCTGAACTCGGGCCGCAGGTCGGCGGCGGCACGCAGGGCCAGGCGGGACTTGCCGACACCGCCCACTCCGGTGAGCGTCACCAGCCGTGAGCGCCGGCACGCGCGGCGGATCTGGTCGAGCTCGCCGCGACGCCCGATGAGGCTGGTCAACTCCGCCGGAAGGTTGCCTGCCTGCCACTTGCCTGCCATCGCGATCGCCACCCATCGGCTTCAGTTGTGACAGCAGCTTGCCTGATACTACCGCGCTCCGTCACTAAAAGTGAGAAAGTCATTACGCCCGCCGCACACCCGATGCACGTGATGGTGCGCCCGGGTCGCGGGTGACGTCAAGGCGCTCCGGGCCGTCGCCGGGCGCGCGTGTGGCTCGCGCGCCCGGCGCCCTGGCTCAGGTTCCGTAGGCCTTCACCTCCAGCAGGCCGAGCGAGCTGGTGCCGGTGGCGGTGAGCAGCACCCGCAGGCGGGTGGTCGAGGTCGCGGTGAAGGTGACGTTGTTGTAGGCGCCCTTGGTCAGCGTGTACGCCGAAGCGCCCGGCACGTCCACGTACGCGCTGCCGTTCCAGTACTGCAGCTTCCACGACGCGGGCATGTCGATGCCCTGGTCGTCGTCGAAGAAGTACACCTCGGCCCGGTTGAGGGTGCGGGCCGAGGACCAGGTCAGGTCCACCCACTGCTGCCCGGTCTCCGGCCAGCAGCCCCAGCGCGGGTTGACGGTGTCGTTGGAGGAGGGCGGGTCGATGCCGTCGTTGACCGCGGCCACGCTCTCCCAGGAGGAGGTGTAGGACGCGCTCGGCGTGGCCGACGCCGCCAGGTTGGCGGGCGGCTGGACGCCGCCCCGGTTGTACGCCTTGATCTCGGTGAGGCCGGTCCTGGCGCCGGAGGCGGCCGTGGCCAGCACCCGGATCCGCTGCGCGGTGACGGCGGGGAAGGTCACCACGTTGTAGTTGGCGCGCGGCGCGGCCGGGCTCTTGGCCTGGGAGGGCACGCTGACCCAGGCGCTGCCGTTGTGGTACTGCACGTCGTAGGAGGCCGGGGCCCGGTAGGTGGTGCTGGCCGGGCGGCTGTCCTTGAAGTGCAGCCGCACCTCGTTGAGCGTGCGGGCGGTTCCGAAGTTGAGCTCGTACCAGTCCTGACCGGCGGTGGTGCCGCCCCAGAACGGCTCGTTGATGGGGTAGCCGTCGACGGCGCCGGCGGTGGAGCTGCCCGAGGCGGTGGTGGAGGCCGTGGCGGTGGCGCCGGCGGCCAGGTTGGTGAGGTTGGCGGTCAGGTCGACGCCCGCCTTGGCCAGCATGTCCACCATGCGGGCGCTGGTGTGGCTGACCTGGCCGGGAGCCTGGAGGCCCGGGACGGCGGCGTTGTGGGTGACGGTGCCGGAGGTGGTGACGGCGCCGGTGGCCGGGTCCCAGGTGAACGGCACCAGCGACGACACGGTGGCCGCGCGGCTGCCGTTGACGTAGATGGAGTAGCCCTCGGGCACGCCGGGGTAGCGGACGACGCCGTCGGCCGGGTCGTCCCAGACGATGGTCAGGTCGGCGTTGCGGTAGCGCAGGTTGTTGACGGTGAAGTGGCTCCAGCCGATGTTGATCGGCGAGAGCTCCACCTTGGCGTCGTTGCGCGGCCGCAGCCCGGCGACGTCCTCGACGACGGTCCAGTTGCTGCTGCCCAGGATGTTGTGGTGGATCCAGGAGCGGTAGGTGATCGAGGAGCCGTTCCAGTCGGCCCAGAACTCGTTGGCGTCGGGCCACTGGGTGTTGCCGTTGACGTACTGCGCCCAGGCGTTCCAGTAGAGCAGCTTCTTGTACCAGGTCGCGTCGATCCACTCGTTGGGGTAGTTGCGCAGCACCGAGGAGAGCAGGCGGAACTGCACGGTGGAGTTGATCGTGGAGAAGTTGTTGCTGCCGGTGCCCGAGGCGGCCTTGTCGGCCTGGTTGGCGGTGTAGAAGGGGAAGATCGGGTACTGCGCCGGGTCGTCGAACAGGCGCAGGGCCTGCTTGTAGGTGGCGGTGTTGGGGATGGCGCCGACGGCGAACGGGTAGTAGTTGTTGATCTCCTTCCACGGCACCCATTCGTTGGTGGACTTCAGCCGGTGCTCGAAGAGCTGCCTGCCCGGGTTCCACAGCACGCCGACGATGGCGTTCTGGATCTGGGTGGCCAGGGTGCGCAGCTCGGTGCCCTTGGCCGTGTTGCCGATCGACTCGTAGGCCTGCGCGGCGGCCAGCGCGCCGCTGTACTGGTAGGCGGCCTCGGCCCGGTCCATGCGGCCCGGCTTCCAGTGGAAGGAGACGGCGTCGGCGTCGTTGCCGGTCAGGGCGCCCCAGTCGTACTCGATGAGCTTGTTGTTGTCGGTGTCGTAGTAGGCGAGCTGCCCCTTGACGTCCTGCTCGGCGTAGCGGGCCAGGTTGGCCGCGATGCCCGGCTGGCCGCCGTGGATCTGGTAGCTCTTCCAGGCCGCCTCGCCGATGTACTGCGTGTAGCTGTTCGACCAGTTCTCCGGGTCGCCCGGGTTGTCGAGGAAACGGCCGTTCTTGGAGGTCTGGCCGACGCTCAGCCAGTCGCCGTAGGCGTAGATCGGGTTGCGCAGGTACTTCAGGTCGTCGATGTGCATGGGCTGAGTGAGCGCGATCGCGTTGTTGTAGCCCAGCACGCCCTCGGTGGAGGTGGGGAACTGGAAGGTCTGGCCGGGGATGTCGGCGTCGAGGTGGTTGAAGCGCATCAGCCACCAGCGGTAGTAGACGTTCTTCTTGATGGCCGGCTCAGGCACGTCGATGTAGGGGACGTTCTCGGCCCACCAGCGGTTGTAGGCGCGCACGTGGGTGGCGAACGCGGTGGCGGCCGAGTAGCCGGCGTAGGCGTCGTACTCGGTGCGGGAGGCCGCGATCTCGTTGGTCACGAAGCCCATGACGACCTTGACCGTCACCGTGGCGCCGGCGGCGACGGTGACCGAGCGGTTCAGCCCGCCGCTGGAGACCGAGCAGCCGTCGCAGGTGAGCCTCGGGTAGAGGGTGGTGAGGTTGTTGTAGGCGTTCACCTGGCCGGTCAGCTCACTGCCGGTGCCGCTGGTCGCGTACGGCGAGGTGGCCCTGACCTGCAGCGTCGTCGAGGCGGAGCCGCCGTTGGTGATGGCCAGGTTGGCGACGGCCACGTTGTTGTCGGTGATGAACTTGGTCTGGTTGATCGTGATGGAGCCGCTGGTGTGGCGGCTCTTCCAGTGGCTGGGCGCCTGCCAGCGCGAGGCGACCTGCTCGGTGAACGTGCCGGGCGTGACGGCGACGGTGAAGGCGTTGTTGTTGCTGATGCTCTCCCAGTACGCGGCCTGCCCGGCGAAGCCGAGGGTGCCGGGCGTGTGCGTCTTCATGAACAGCGCCCGGCCGCGCGTCATGAGCCAGGTGCCGGCGGGGTCGTTGCCGGCGCGGGCCAGCAGGCGGTCCATCCAGAAGTCGGTGCCTGAGCTCTCGGCGTCGTAGATGGCCTGCATGTAGTTGCCGGTCGTGTACGACCCGGGCGGCGCGGGGACGGCCGGGCCGCTGAAGGTGGGGTAGCCGATCGTCTGGTCGGCGTAGGCGGCCGGTGCCGCCACCAGCCCCAGGACGAGGAGCAGGGCAAACAGCGCGCGTCTCACGAGAAGGCCCTCCATTCGAGCACGCCGGTCGAGTAGCCGGATCGCGAGGTGATGTTCAGTCGCAGGCGGGTGGTGCTGACGGGGGTGAACGTGGTGGCGTTGTAGGTGTTGGCCGCCACCCCGCAGCCGGACGCCCCCGGCACGTTGACGTAGGCGCTGCCGTTCCAGTACTGCACCTGGCAGGAGGCCGGCAGGTCGATGCCCAGGTTGTCGTCGAACCAGTAGACCTCGGACCTGGAGATCGTCTGGGCGGTGGGCCACTGGTACTCGATCCACTCGGTGCCCTGGTGGTTCCAGTTGCCGTAGGCGCCGTGGCTGTGGTCCTGCGAGTTGGCGGGCGTGTAGCCGTCCTTGATCGCGCCGAGCGTCTCCCAGGGCGAGACGTAGGAGGTGGACGGGGTGGCGGTGGCGGCCAGGTTGCCCGGGGTCACCGGCCCGCCGGTCTGGACGACCTTCTGCATGGTGCCGTCGGCGTTGAAGTAGAGCTTGTCGATGGTCACCGAGCGGCGGAAGTTGCCCCCGCCAGGGGCCGCGGCGTTGTGGTAGACCATGTACCACTGGCCCTTGAACTCGATGATCGCCGGGTGGTTCGTGGTCGAGCTGACCTGGTCGAGCACGACCCCGCGGTGCGTCCACGGGCCCAGCGGGTTGCTCGCCGTGGCGTACCGGATGCAGGCGTAGCCGGGCGCCGAGCAGGCCGAGTCGTTGGCCGCGTAGGCGAGGTAGTAGACGCCGTTGCGCTTGAACATCCAGGGGGCCTCCCAGAAGTTCGACACGCCGCTCGGCGTGATCACCGAACCGTTGATGGAGGTCATGTTGGCGTTGAGCCTGGCCGCGCGCAGGCCGTAGTAGGAGCCCCAGTACATGTAGACCTGGCCGTCGTCGTCGGTGAAGACGGTCGGGTCGATGTTCAGCGGCGAGGAGTTAGGGGTGCTGTCGCTGATCAGCGGGCCGCCGATGGCGTCGGTGAACGGGCCTGTCGGGCTGTTGCCGACGGCCACGCCGATGTTCATCCAGCCGGGGCCGTTGCCGTTGATCGAGGTGTACCAGTAGTAGCGGCCGTCGGCGCCGCGCTCGACCTCGCTGGCCCAGGCGTCCAGCCCTGCCCAGGAGAAGTTCGAGATCGACAGCTTGGCGCCCTGGTCGGTGAAGGTGGCGGCGTCGGTGGAGGAGAAGACGTGCCAGTCGCGCATGACGAAGTTCGTGCCGCCCGAGGGGGCCTCGTCGTGGCCGGTGTAGAGGTACAGGGTGTCGCCCACGACCAGCGCGGCCGGGTCAGCCGTGTAGATCGCGGTGGTGATCGGCGCGCCCGCCAGCGCGGGCCGGACGTCGGTGAGGAGGAGCAGGAGTGCCGCGGCGATGGCCGCCGCCCATCGTCGTCTCATGTGTTCGCCCCTTGCGGAATGTGAGCGTTAACAGTGATGACTCGGGACAACCTAAAAGGTTTTCGGGAAAGTAGACCGACCACCTGAGGGCTGTCAATCGCTGTCTGCAAACCGCTGCATCACCTTTGACGTGCCACGATGCGAATTCATGACTGCTGATCAGCTAGCGAACGCTTGGTTACAGTTCAGTATCGACCGAAAAGGCTTTCGGTGACTTCGACACGTGCGCCCGCCTGCGCGGAAAATCCGGCTGATCGTGAGATGTTCCGAGAAGTAGCTCCTGACCATTGAGGATCTTCCGTGGGACACGATCACGAGGGCCGGCGGGTCAGCCGCCGGCGGATGATCACTGGAGTCGGCTCGCTCGGGCTCGGCGGCCTGTTCACCGCCGGCGCGCACGCCACGTCCGAGCCCGACACGTACGCCAAGGCCGACGCGCTGTTCGCCGAGGCCAGGACGTGCTCGCTGGCGCCCAGCGCGCAGCAGGGCCCCTACTACTTCGAGACGCGCGCGCTGCGCAGCGACCTGCGCGAGGACCGGGAGGGCGTGCGACTGCGCCTGGCGATCAAGGTGCAGGACGGCCGGACGTGCCGGCCGCTGCCGGGATCGGTGGTGGAGATCTGGCACTGCGACGCGGCCGGGCTCTACTCGGGCGCGGAGGCGGAGTCGCGCGACGCGCTGAGCAGCGGCGGCAAGATCTCGATCAGCGCCGGGGAGAAGTTCACCGACATGCGGCCGTCCGACCGGCGGCGCTACCTGCGCGGCGCCCAGGTCGCCGACGGCGACGGCATCGTCCGGTTCACCACCGTCTGGCCGGGCTGGTACCCGGGCCGGACGGTGCACGTCCACGTGATGGTGGTCGTGGGCGGCGACCGGGCGCTGTGCACGGAGCTGATGTTCGACGAGGCGTACAACCGCAAGGTGCTGGCGCTGCCGCCGTACCAGGGGCACGACCAGCCGCGTGACACCTTCAACGGCAACGACCCCATCTACAAGGAGGGCATGCTCACGCAGGTCACCGCGGACGGCGACGGCTACCTGGCCGTCATCGTGCTGTCCGCCGGCCCCGACTCATGAGAACTTCATTCTGAGCAAAGGCACAGGTAAGAGGCGCCGTCCTACGGTGTGGTCCCAGACAATTCTGGACACACCGGAGGATTTTCAGTGGGACACGACCACGAGGGCCAGCGAGTCAGCCGCCGTCGCCTGTTCGCCGGCATCAGCTCGATCGGGCTCGGCACCCTGCTGGCGGCCTGCTCCGACTCGGGCACGTCGGCCGTCACCACGTCCACGGGTGCGACCGTGACGCCGCAGGCCACCACCGCCACCACCAGTGACCTGAGCGCGCTCTTCGAGGGCGCGAACACCTGCGAGCTGACCTCCACGACCACGCAGGGCCCGTACTACTTCGACGCCGACAAGGTGCGCGGCGACATCCGCGAGGACCGGCAGGGCGTGCGGCTGCGGGTCGCGATCAAGGTGCAGGACAGCGAGACGTGCGCGCCGCTCAAGAACGCGGTGGTGGAGATCTGGCACTGCGACGCAGCCGGGCTCTACTCGGGCGCGGAGTCGCTGTCCACGGGCGGGGGCGGCAACCCGCCCGGCAACGGCAGCCCGCCCCCGAGCGGCCGTCCCACGGGCGCCCCGCCCAGCGGGGGACCCGGTGGCGGCCAGGACGACGGCTCGATGGACCTCACGCCCACGGACGACAAGCGTTACCTGCGCGGCGCCCAGGTCACCAACGCCGAGGGCGTCGTCGAGTTCACCACCATCTGGCCGGGCTGGTACCGGGGGCGCACGATCCACATCCACGCCATGGTGCACGTCAGCAACGAGCGGGTGCTGACCACGCAGATGATGTTCGACGAGAAGCTCAACAGCGTGGTCATGGCCACGGCGCCGTACTCGGCGCACACCGGGCGCGACACGTTCAACGACGGCGACAACATCTACCAGGACGGCATGCTGATGAAGGTCGGTCAGGAGGGCGACGGTTACGTGGGGGCGATCGTCTTCTCCGCCGACTCTGGTAAGGACGGCATTTAGACACGCCGACTCTGACAAGGACGGCAGCTAGACGCGGCGTATCACGTGGATCAGGTACTCCTTCCTGTCGAGGGGGTTGTGGTCGGTGCGCGGGCGTTCGGGGATCGGGCCGCGTACGGGCTCGTACCGGTAGAAGTCGTACTCCAGCACGCCCTCACCCCGGGTCAGCCCCGGCAGCCGCTGCTCCAGCTCGTGCACCCGGGCCGCCGGGATCTCCCCCTCGACCACGGACGACGGCCCGGTGCGCGGGGTCGCGCCGAGCCCGGCCAGCACGGGCAGCACCGGGCCCAGCGCTTCGGGCGGCAGCTCCAGGCGGAAGCGGTGCAGCGGCTCGTACACGGTGGTGCCCGCCTGCCGCAGCGCGTCCATCAGCACGAGCGGGACCAAGTTGCGGAAGTCGCCGGCGGTGCTCGACATGCTCTTGTCGAAGCCGCCGTGGGCGCTGCTCTGCCGGGCGTAGTAGCCCGAACGGGTCAGCGTGACCACGCAGTCCACGACCTCCCAGCCGTGCAGGCCCTGCCTGAGCGTCTCGTGCACGGTCTCCTCGATCGTGCGCATGAACGCGTACGGCAGCGACCCCAGCTCCACCTCCAGCCGGAACCGCACCCCGCTGCCGACCGGCCCCGGCTCGACGCGCAGGCCGACGGTGGCGAGGAACGGGTTGGGGGGCACGGCGATCACCTCGGCGGCGGCGCCGGTGCCGGAGGGGCGCTCGACGCAGATCGTGGTGGTCTCCCGGAAGGTGACGTCGAGGCCGAAGTCGGTGGCCAGGGTCGCCTGGATGACCTCCTTCTGCACCTCGCCGTAGAGGGAGACCGACACCTCCTGGCGCAGGTCGTCCTGGCGCAGATCGATCAGCGGGTCCTGCTCGGCGAGCTGGGTGAGCGCCAGGAGCAGCGCTCCCCTGTCTGCGGGGCGGCGCGGGACCACGACGGTCTCCAAGGTCGGCGGCGCGAAATGCGACTCCACCGCCTTCGGCGCGTGGCCGGCGACGGTGGGCGGTTCCGCGGCCGTCGGCTCGTGGCCGACCGTGTCGCCGATGCGGACGTCGGTCAGGCCCCACAGGCGGGCGATGCGGCCCGCCGCCACCTCCGGCCGCCGCGCAGACGCGCCGCCGTCGAAGACGCCGATCGCCGTGACCTTGCCCGCCCGGCCGTCGCCGAAGCTCAGCCGGTCGCGGGTGCGCAGCGTGCCGCCGAACATGCGCACGTACGCGATCTTCTCCCCCGCCGGCCCGCGCTCGACCTTGAAGACGCTCCCCGACACCGGCCCCGCGGGGTCGCCCTGGGCGGCGGGCAGCAGCTCCTCGATGCCCGCCATCAGCGCCGGCACCCCCGTGCCCGTGATGGCCGAGCCGAAGAACACCGGATGCGCCAGCGCCCGCCCGGTCTGGGTGACCAGCTCGGCGCGCAGCCTCGGGTAGGTGAGCGAGGTCTCGTCGGCCACGTACGCGGCCAGCACCGCGTCCTCCTGAGCGGCGAGCACGTCCACCAGGCTCGTCGCGAAGGCCGCCTGGCCGTCGAACGGGGTGAAGGCGGCGGCGGGCGTGCCGAGGCCGGTGGCCGCGCCCATGGCGACCGCCCCCGGCGACAGCTTGGCGGCGATCTCGCGCAGCACGCCGTCGTACCGGGCGCCCCGCCGGTCGATCTTGTTGACGAAGATGAGCGTGGGCAGGCCGAGGCGGCGCAGCGTGCGCATGAGCACGCGGGTCTGCGCCTGCACGCCCTCCACCGCGGAGACCACCAGCACGGCGCCGTCGAGCACGTTGAGCACCCGCTCCACCTCGGCGATGAAGTCGGGGTGGCCCGGTGTGTCGATCAGGTTGACCGTGGTGTCGCCGACGGGGAACGAGACGACCGCGGACTTGATGGTGATGCCGCGCCGCCGTTCCAGGTCCAGCGAGTCGGTCTGGGTGTTGCCCGCGTCGACGCTGCCGACCTCGTCGATCACTCCGGCGGCGTGCAGCAGCCGCTCGGTCAGGCTGGTCTTACCGGCGTCCACATGCGCCAGGATCCCCAAGTTGAGCATTCGCACCGAACGTCATGTCCTCTGATTGGCTGACTCCTTCTTCCTCGTGGGACACGACAGTTGCCCGCATCTCGGTGCTCCTTCGGCTCGTCCTGGATTCGCCGACAGGACACCAGAGCCGCTCCCGGCGTAGCAACTCATTTACCCGGCGCTAAGGTGATACACCGTTCACGACGAGAGGATGATCCGGTGGACGGTAGCGGCGGGCTGGCCGTGCCCGAAGTGGTCGAGACTCCGGGCAGGACGGCACTGCCCGCCAACGGCCTGCTGCGCTGGCTGCTCAAGCATCGGGTGCAGCCGGTCGGCCCCGAGACGGCGGAGGGGCACGCCCCGCCCCAGGCGTGGTGGAAGGTCATGTGCCTGACGGGCGTCGACTACTTCTCCACCCTGGCCTACCTGCCCGCGATCGCCGCGACGGCGGCCGGCGCGCTGTCGCCGCTGGCGACCATGCTGATCGTGGCGCTGACGCTGCTGGGCATGCTGCCGATGTACCGGCGGGTGGCCAAGGAGAGCCCCCACGGGCAGGGCTCGGTGGCCATGCTGGAGCGGCTGCTGCCGTTCTGGCAGGGCAAGCTGTTCGTGCTGGTGCTGCTCGGGTTCGTGGCCACGTCCTGGATCATCACGATCACCCTGTCGGCGGCCGACGCCTCCGTGCACGTCGTGGAGAACCCGTTCTTCCCGAGCTTCCTGCACGGCCACGAGGTCATCCTGACCGTGGTGCTGCTGCTGGTCCTGGGCGGGGTGTTCCTGCTCGGCTTCACCGAGGCGGTCGGCGTCGCCATCCCGCTGGTGGCGATCTTCCTCGGGCTCAACGCCGTGGTCGTCGCCGTGGGCCTCACCGAGGTGTTCACCTCGCCCGGCGCGCTCGCCGCCTGGACCGACGCGTTGTTCGAGGCGCGCGGCGGGTTCGGCGGCATCATCGGCCCCGCCATTCTGGCCTTCCCACTGCTGGTGCTGGGCCTGTCCGGGTTCGAGACAGGCGTCAGCATGATGCCGCTGGTCGAGGCCAAGGGTGCGACCTCCGAGGAGCGGCTGGCCTCGCGCATCCGCAACACCCGCAAGCTGCTGACCGTCGCCGCGCTCATCATGAGCGTCTACCTCATCGCGACCAGCTTCGTCACGACCGTGCTCATTCCCGCCGAGGAGTTCGAGCCGGGCGGCGAAGCCAACGGCAGGGCGCTGGCGTACCTCGCGCACGAGCAGCTCGGCGACATGTTCGGCACGGTGTACGACATCAGCACCATCCTCATCCTGTGGTTCGCCGGCGCCTCCGCGATGGCCGGGCTGATCAACATCGTGCCGCGTTACCTGCCCGGTTACGGCATGGCGCCCGACTGGGGCCGCGCCGTGCGTCCCGTCGTGCTGGTCTACACGCTCGTCTGCGTCGTCCTGACGATCGCCTTCGACGCCGACGTGGACGCCCAGGCCGGCGCGTACGCGACCGGCATCCTGGCCATGATGGTCTCCGGCGCCGTCGCGGTGACCATCTCCGCCGTCCGCAACCGGCAGCGCAGGGCCGTCGCCGGGTTCACGGTGCTGACGCTCGTGCTCCTCTACGCGCTGGTGGAGAACATCAGGGAGAAGCCCGACGGCATCGCCATCTCCGCCGCCTTCATCCTCGGCATCATCGTCATCTCGCTCATCTCACGGGTCTCGCGGACGACGGAGCTGCGGGCCGACAGGATCGAGTTCGACGAGGCCGCCCGGCGGTTCGTGACCGACTCCCTGGACCACGACGGGCAGCTCAACCTGATCGCCAACCGCCGCCAGCACGGCGACAAGGCCGAGTACGACGGCAAGGAGTCCGAGCAGCGCGGCATGAACCCGGTGCCGGGCCGGGCCGACGTGCTGTTCCTGGAGGTCGACGTCATCGACCCGTCGGAGTTCAGCAACGTGCTGCGGGTGCGCGGCGTGCAGGTGGACGGGCACCGCGTGCTGCGCGCGGAGAGCCCCGCCGCGCCGAACGCCATCGCCGCCGTCCTGCTCGCGCTGCGCGACGCCACCGGGGTGCGGCCGCACTGCTACTTCGAGTGGGCGGAGGGCGCGCCGCTGATGCACATGTTCCGCTACCTGATCCTGGGACGCGGTGACACGGCTCCGGTCGTACGGGAGATCGTCCGGGCCGCGGAGCCGGACCCGGCCCGCCGTCCCGGCATCCACGTGGGCGGCTGATCAGAGCCCGTCGCAGGCGGCCGCGCCTTCGCATGAGCTACGATTTGGACAGTTGCCCAAGTCGATTGCCCAAGAGGAGAACATGGCCCACCTCTCCGCCGAACGCGGCAAGGCCACCCGCCGGCGGTTGCTCGACGCGGCCGTCGCCCTCGTCCCCGAGGTCGGCTGGGGCGGCGTCACCACCCGCCTCGTCGCCGAACGGGCCGGGGTGGCGCCGGGCGTGGTCCACTACCACTTCGCCTCCGTCACGGATCTGCTGATCGCGGCCGGCCTCGGCTTCACCGCCGCCCTGCTCGACCAGCTCGCCGCCGAACTGTCCGCGCGCCAGGACGTCGGCGAGGCCGTCGACTGGCTGCTCGCCGAGCTGTCGCGCTACAGCGGCACCGACCCGGCCTCGCTGCTGGTGGTCGAGCTGTTCCTGGCCGCCACGCGGCTGCCGGAGCTGCGCTCGCTGCTCGGCGAGCAGGTCGGCCGGTTCCGCGCGACGGTGGCGTCCTGGCTGACCGAGCGCGGCTACCGCGGCGACGCGTCCGCGGCGGCGGCCATGCTGGCGGCGTCGGTGGACGGGATCATGCTGCACCGCGCCCTCGACCCCGGCCTCGACCTGGCCGCGCTGGGCGGGCCGCTGCGGGCCATGTTCGGGGAGGGAACATCGTGAAGGTCGTCATCTGCGGCGCCGGCATCGCCGGGCTGACCCTGGCCTGGCACCTCGAACGCGCCGGATGGGAGGTGGAGCTGGTCGAACGGGCGGCGGCGTTCCGCGACGGCGGCTACATGATCGACTTCTACGGCCCCGGCCACCAGGTCGCCGGGCGTATGGGCCTGCTCCCCCGCCTGCTGCGCGACCGCTACCCGGTGGACGAGCTCAGCTACGTCGACCGCCACGGCCGGCAGACCAGCCACCTCAAGCTGACCGCCGGCCTGGAGGACGTCATCAGCCTGCTGCGCGGCGACCTGGCCCGCGCCATCGCCGACACCGTACGCGCCCCCATCCGCTACGGCGCCACCATCGAAAGCGCCGACCAGCACCCCGACGGCGTCACAGTACGGCTCAGCGACGGCACCACCCGCGAGGCGGACCTGCTCGTGGGCGCCGACGGAGCACGATCCCGGGTACGGGAGCTGGCCTTCGGCCCGGTCACCCCGCGCTACCTCGGCCACCAGGTGACCGCGTCCATCATCACGGACCCGGAGCTGAGCCGCCGGGTCGGCACCCGCTACCAGATGCTCACCACGCCGGGGCTGATGGCCGGCGCCTACGCGCTCCGCGACGACCGGCTCGCCCTCCTCTTCCTCCGCCGCGACCCATCCCCTGTCCTGCCCGCCGACCCCGGCCTGCGCCGGCACTTCGGCGACCTCGGCTGGATCCTGCCCGAGGCGCTGGAACGCGTTCCGCACTCCGGCGAGATCTACCACGACCTGGTGACGCAGGTGGAGCTGGAGCGGTGGCACCACGGGCGGATCGTGCTGCTGGGGGACGCCTGCCAGGCGGTGTCGCTGTTCGCCGGGCACGGGGCGAGCATGGCGATGGCGGCGGCGTGGGTGCTGGCCGACGAGCTGACCGCACCGGGAGACCATGCCGACGCCTTCGCCCGTTACCAGGCGCGCATGGCCCCGGTCATCGGCGAGGTGCAGCGCTTCGGGCGGCGCTTCATCCAGTGGATGGCCCCGTCCCACCGATGGCGCATCCTGGCCCGCGACCTCGTCTTCCGCCTGGCCGCCCTCCCCGGCGGCAGCCGCCTGTTCGTCAACTCCCTCAGCCCGGGCGGCCACAACCTCATCCGCCCTCATCACGTCTGACCACCCGCGTCTGGTCACCGTGACGCCGAGGGCGCCGTGCGAGAGCCCGCGCACGGCGCCCGGCCTCCGCTAACAGTGACGCGGGCGGCTCTCCCCACTCACGCCGCCGAGTCCTCCTCATCCTCCATCTCGTCGCCGCCATCGCCGTGCTCCAGCGTCCGCTGGGCGGCCCTGAACCGGGCGCAGCGCGCCTCCAGCTCGCGTTCGTCTTCCAGGATCCACTGTTCGATCATGGTCAACGAAGTGATCACAGGCGTCCCCGGGAGCGGGCCGACTTGACGCAGACTTTTCACCCGAGCAACTCGACCGTGCCCCGCTCCCCGTCCACCCTGATCCGATCACCGTCGCGCACCCGCATGGTGGCGTTGCCCGTGCCGACGACGGCGGGGATGCCCAGCTCGCGGGCGACGATCGAGGCGTGCGACAGGGGCGCCCCCATGTCGGTCACGACGGCGGCGGCGCGCGGGAACATCGGGGTCCAGCCCACGTTGGTCAGCGTGGTGACGAGGATCTCGCCGGGCTTGAGCCGCTCGCCCTCCTCTGGCCCCGAGATGACCCGGGCGACGCCCTCCACGACGCCGGGCGCGCCGGGGAAGCCGGTGACGGTGTCGCTGACCGGCGCGGCGGTGCCGCGCGCGTCATGGATGTCGGCCCGCCTGGCGGGGTCGGCGGCCCAGCGCACCGGGTCGAAGCGGCCCACGATCAGCGCCGGGTAGGGCGGCAGCGACGCGTACTGCTCGTAGGTGGCCCGGCGCACTGGCACCTGCTCCAGCGCGGACCTGTCGCCGCGCAGCAGCGCGAGCAGTTCGGGCAGGTGCAGGTAGAACACGTCGTCTCCGGCGCCGGTCAGCTCCCCCGCCCGTACGGTGAACGCGCGCAGCACCCAGAACGCCCGGATGTTCTCCGACCGGGCGGTCTCGCGGTCGCGTACGACGGCGTTCCACCTCCGCACCCTGTCGCGCATCCGGGTCTCCTTGCCGGGATGGCGCTGCGCGAAGCGCCCCCACGCCTGCTCCCTGGCCTTGGCCTGCCGTTCCAGCAGCGCGTCCGTGTCGGCCCGCATGTCGCGCAGGCCGGCGAGCTGGGCGTCGAGCCACGCCGGGTCCTCCCCCGGCCGGGCGATCGAGACCTCGAACTCGTGCGGCCCGCGATGCCCGTACCGGTGGGCGAACTCGTCCCTGGTGATCTCGCCGCGCGCCAGCCGGGTCAGGCCCATCAGCGGCCCCATGCTGGCCAGCTCGCCCTCGGCGTTGACGCCGGTCAGCATCGCCTCGGCGTCCACCTCGCCCATCATCTTGCGCAGCCGGTCGCGGGTGTAGACGAGCGTGGCGCCGCCCTGGCGGCCCGCGGCCTCCAGCATCTGGGAGGCGACGACCACGTGCGGGCGGATCTCCCGCTCCCACAGGGCGGCCAGCTCGGCGCCGGAGCCGGTGGCGGCGACGCGTTCGCGCAGCTCCTCGCACCGCGCGGGGGAGGCGGCCAGGAAGGCCCGCATGTGCTTCAGGTGGCGGGCGACGCGGCGCCTGATGCGGATCGCCATGGGCACCACCTTCCTGATCAGCTCCCACCGCGGCACCGGCACCAGCGGCACCTCAAGGCCGGGCGGCATCTTGCCGAAGACCTGGTCGATCACGCCGAGCCTGCTCTTCATGCCGAGGGCGGCGGCGATGGAGTGCACGACGCTGAGGTTCATGTAGAAGCGCCCGCCGATGTTGCCCACCAGGTCGAAGCCGGGCAGCGTGGAGGCGGACATGGCCTCTTCGATGAACAGCCGCACGTACGACCACGTGATGGGCGTCATCACGTCGGGGATGGCCTCGCCCAGGTTGCCGCCGGTCCACAGGTAGTCGCCCTTGAGGCTGTCGTTCCACTCCTCCAGGCGCGGCCTGAGCCCGGTGATCGGGCGGGCCTGCACGATGGCGAACGTGCCCGCGCGCCTGGTCCACTCCACGTCCATGGGGACGCCGTACAGGGCCTGGACGCGGGCGCCGAGCGCGGCCAGCTCCAGGGCCTGGGCGTCGTCCAGCACGCGGGCGCCGCGCAGTTCGGCGGGGACGGGCCGCTCCTCGGTGCCGCCGGTGCCGCCGGTGCCGCCGTCGGTGCGCACGGTCATGACGGTCTTGTCGCCGGTGCGCGCCTCGGTCACCCGGCCGCCGGACACGGTGATCGTGTCGGGGGTGACCTGGCCGCCGACGACGGCCTCGCCGAGGCCCCACGAGGCGTTGACGACGCTCTCGCCGCGGTCGCCGGTGAGCGGGTTCGCGGTGAACAGGACGCCGGCCGCGTCGGCGTCCACCAGCTCCTGGACGACCACGGCGAGCGCCACGTCGTCGTGCGGCACGCCGTTCTGGTCGCGATAGGCGATCGCGCGCGGGTTCCACAGCGAGGCCCAGCAGCGCCTGACGGCGTCGAGCAGGGCGTCGCCCCTGATGTTGAGGTAGGTGTCCTGCTGACCGGCGAACGACATGCCGGGCAGGTCCTCGGCGGTGGCGGACGAGCGCCCCGCCACGGGCACGTCGTCGCCGAGCGCCGCGTACGCCCGCAGGATCTCCGCCGCGATCTCGCCGGGAATCTCGCGCGCGGCGAACAGCGGCGGGATGCGGGCGGGATCCTCGGCGGCGGCACGCAGGATCTCGTCGTGGAGCCCGGCCACGAACGCCCGGTAGGCCCCGGTCGTGACGTGGAAGCCGCCGGGCACGGGCAGCCCGGCCCGGGCCATCCTGGCCAGGGAGGCGCCCTTGCCGCCCACGGTCGCGAGGTCGGCCGCAGTGTCGTCGAGAGGAAGTACGGCCCTCATGGCATGCTCCTTAGAGCCCGAGGGAGGCGGCCAGCTTGCTCTGGGCCACCTCCACGGAGGCGTCGAGAAATTCGAGGGTGGCCCGCGCGACCGCCTCGGCGTCGGCCGGCGGCAGGGGGCGGCTTGTGGTCAGGGCGCGTTCGATGGTGTCGGCCACGAGCTCGGCGATCCGTTCGTCCGACGGCCTGAGCTCGTCGGGAAGCGACTCGCGCAGGAACAGGAACCCGTAGACGATCGAGCCGACCGTCACCAGGTGCTCGCCGGGGTCCTCGCGGATCGCGCCGCGTTTGACCAGCTCGGCCACGTACGGGTCGAAGGCCGCCTCGGTCAGCGTCCAGCGCGTGCTGGTGCGTTTCTGGCGGGTCAGCTTGCCGAGCACCTGGGAGTCGCCGGTCAGCACCGCCTGGAGCAGCGGCCGCCGCAGCAGCGCCCGCGCGAACTCGCCGAACAGCTCGCCGATCGTGCCCGGCGCCCGATCCCGGACCTCGGTCGCCATGAGCACCCGCTCGCGGCGCAGCAGCGCGGCGAAGATCTCGTCGCGGGTCTTCCAGTGCAGGTAGATGGTGCCCTTGGCGACGCCGGCGCGCTGCGCGATGTCGTCGATCGTGGTCTTGTCGTAGCCCCAGCGCAGCACCAGCTCGGCGACGGCGTCGAGGATGCGGTGCGCCCGCTCGGCCTGGCGCGCCGGATCTCGTGGGGGCCGCCCTGCCTTGCCCATGCGTCTCACCCCATTTGTTTGACTAGATGAGACTATTTGGTCATTTTATTAAGCACAAGTTCACCCCGGCGACATGCCAGGGTGAACTCCTCAGGCGAGCTTGGCCAGCAGCGTCTTCGCCTCGGCGGCGAACGTCGCCTCGCCCGTCTCGATCGCCTGCGTCAGCAGCCGCCGGGCCCGCTCCAGGTCGCCGCGCTCGTACTGGATCTCACCGAGCCTGCACGCGGCCTCGGCGACCAGCTCGGGTTGCTCGCTCAGCCCCAGCGTCAGCTCGTAGTACCGCAGCGCGCCGTCGCGGTCGCCCAGCCAGTAGCACAGCTCGCCGAGGTGCGCCGCCGCCATGCCCGACTCCGGGTCACCCGCGTCGATGACGCGCTGGTACCAGGTGAGCGCCTCGGGGAAGTTCCTGTTCCGCTTGGCCAGCGCGCCCAGGTACATCGCGCCCAGCGCGCTGACGTGCCCCTCACTCTCCTCGACGGCCCTGCGGTACCAGGCGTGCGCCCGCTCCTCGTCCTCCTCGTGGTAGGTCTGCCCGAGCGCGATCATGGCGCGGGCGGCGAGGTCGTCGTCGCCCGCGTCCAGCACCCGCAGGTACACCTGCCTGCCCTCGTCCACGTGCCCGGCGCCCACCAGGGTCTGCGCGTACACGCTGAGCGTGGTCGGCTCGCCGTTCTCCGCCGCCTCGCGCAGCGTGCGCAGCGACGCCTCGGTGTCGCCCTGGCGCTCCTGCAACATGCCGAGCAGGCTGCCGAACACGCCGGGCGCGGGGCTGTCGGCGTCGCCCGCGCGCCGCTCGGCCAGGTCGTAGAACGCCTCCGTGTCGCCCGCCGAGTCGAGCAGCTCCAGCAGCCTGCCGCCGGCGACGAAGCGCACGTCCGGGTCCTCGTGCTCGTTGAGCCGCTCGTAGCAGGCGCGCGCCGCCGCCGTCTCCCCCAGCTCCGCCAGCCGTCCCGCGGCCTCCAGCTCGGTGTACGGGTCCGCGCCCGCCAGCTCGTAGTACCGCACCACGGCCAGCGGGTCCGTGCAGCGGGCGCCGAGTTCGCGGGCCTGGGCGGCGGCGTGCTCGCCCATCAGCGACAGCACCTCCAGCGCGGGCGCGTGCTCGCCCCCGTCGCACAGCTCCTGGGAGATGTCGTTCAGCGCGTCCAGCGCGGTCGCGGCCATGCCGGTGCCGAGCGCGGCGGCGAACGACCGGGCCGCGGCCAGCGGCAGTCCCTCCTCGTACAACCAGACGCCGAGCTGCACCCGGGCCTTGGCCGCCGCGTACGGGTGGCCGGAGGCGATGGCCAGGCTCAGCTCCCGCTCGGCCCCGATGGTGTCGCCCAGCTCGCGCAGCGCCGTGGCCAGGTCGAGCCGCAGGGACGCGGACAGCTCGGGATGGCCGGCGTCGATGCCCTTGGCGTACATGGCGGCGGCCTGCCGCACCTCGCCCCGCGCGCCGAGCGCGACGCCCCACGCCCAGTAGCCCATCGCCACGGTCTCCGGGTCGCCGCTGCCCACGGCCCGCTCCGCCTCCTCGATCGCGGCGCCGTGGTCCTGCTCGTTGAGCAGGTGGAGGAGGAGCGAGCGCCGGCAGGCGAGGTCGCCGGCCGCGGCCGCCTCCGCCAGCAGCCGCCGCGCCCGCGCGGCGTCGCCGCGGTCGGTGAGCAGGTCGGCGGCGATGTCGGCGGTGTCGGGCAGCCCGTTCATGGCGGCCTCCAGCGCCCCGTCGAGGTCGCCGCGCAGGTGGCGGACGGCCGCGATGTTGCGCCAGGCCACGCCGGCCGTGGCCGGGTGGCCGGTGGCGGTCAGGAAGCACAGCTCGGCGCGGCAGTTGTCGCCCTTCTCGGCGATCGCGGCGCCGAGGTCGATCGCGGCGATGGCGGCGGGCTCCGGCTCGCCCTCCTCCATGATCAGACGGTGGAGCACCGTCGTGCCGGGAGTCTTGGCCATGATCTCGTCCAGGGCCCGCGCACGGTCCTCGGGGCCGAGCCCGGCGAACAGGCGGCGCACCTCGCGTACGTCGTCGTCGTGCAGCGCGAGCAGCAGCGCGGCCAGCGGCTCCGACCCGGTCAGCCCGGTCAGCGCCGCCAGCGCGCCCGGCCTGTCGCCCTCGGCCAGCAGCACCCAGGGCAGCTCCTCCGGGACGGCGCGGCCGAGCAGGTGCCGGGCCACGGCGGCGGCGTGCGGGTCGTCCTCCTGCGCGGCGGCCCGTTCCAGCGCGAAGTACCCCGGCTCGGTGTCGCCCGCGGCCAGGAGGCAGCGGCCCGCCTCCACCATGACCGCCGGCTCCGTCTCCGGGTCGAGCGCCGCCGCCCGCTCGTAGGCCGCCCGCGCGCCCGGCAGGTCGCCGGTCTCGGCCAGCAGGCTGCCGAGCAGGCACTCCGACAGCGCGGACACCTCGGGCGGCGCGTCCCGCAGCACCGCCAGCGCCGCCTCGGCGTCCCCGCGCTCCCGCAGCAACCGCGCCAAATGCAACGCGGCCTCCCCGCCCGGCGCCACGTCCACCCCGGCACCGCGCCCGTAAACGCCCGCCCCTGCACCGCGCTCGTAAACGCCCGCCCCTGCACCGCGCTCGTAAGCGCCCGCGCCGTAGGCCGCGGTGAGGCGTTCGCGGGCCTCCGTCACGCGCCCGCACGCCACCAGCGACCCAGCGGCCATCAGCGTCACCTCGCGGTCGGGCTCGGGCACCCGGTCCAGCACCGCCACCGCCTCCGCGTGCTCGCCGAGCTCCCGCAGCAGCTCCCCGGCCGACCGCAGCGCCACCCCGTTGAGGTGCTCGTCCTCCCCCAGCGTCCCCAGGAACGCCTCGACCGCCCCGCGCCGGTCCCCCGCGTCACCGCGCAGCGCGCCCAGCAGGCAGCCCGCCTGCTGCCGCTGGGCGGGATGCCCGGCGGCGGCCACCAGCGCGAGCGCCCCGTCGGCGGCCTCGATCCGCCCGGTGTGCTGCCAGGCGCTCGCGCACTCCATGGCGAGCACCCCGGCCATCGCCAGCTCCTCCCCCTCGGGCAACGCGCGCGCCGCGCCCTCGAAGTCGCGGTCGAGCACCAGCCTGCCGAACGCGCAGAGCTCGTCGTCGCCCAGCTCGAACGCGGCCCGCGCCCCCGCCACGTCGTCGAGCCTGATCCGGTTGTACGCGAGCGGCAGCGCCCCCCGCTCCGGCTCTCCCTCGGCGATCAGCCGCTCGTGCAGCCGGCAGGCGGCGAGCAGGTCGCCCTGCCGCTCGTACACGCCCGTCAGCCCGGCCGCGGCCTCGAACCGCAGGCCACGGTGCCCCGACTCGAAGGCCACCTCGTACGCGGCCCGCGCCTGCCCGGGATCGTCCTCGGCGACCAGCCCGCCCAGCGTCCACCCCACCCAGGGGGCCAGCGCGGGATGCCCCTGCGCCAGCGCCTCGCCCAGCAGCCCGGCCGCCCGCTCCCGGTCGGCCAGCACGTCCTTGCAGATCATCGCCGTGTACGACAGCGCCAGCGGCTCCCCGCTGCCCGCCGCCGACAGCAACAGCTCGGAGACCTCGGACAGGTCGCACCCGATGGACGCCAGCACCTGCGCGAACACGGCGGTGCCGATGGCGGCCACGGCGGGGTCGGGGTGCCGCGCGGCCTCCTGGTAGCGGGCCAGCCCCTCCTCCCTGCCCAGCCGCTGGTGGTCGAGCATCGCGCCGAGCACCGGGTGCGGCTCCGCCGCGGACGAGCGGAGCAGGTGCAGCAGGAACGCCGCGTTGAAGCCCTGCAGCACCTCGTCGCCCTCGGCCACGTACGACAGCAGCTCGTCGGCCTGCTCGCGGTCGCCCTCGCCCAGCTCCAGCTTGGCCAGCACGACCATGGCCCGCAGCGACTGGGCGGGCGCGCCGGAGTCGGCGGCCCGGCGCAGCAGCCGCCTGGCCTCGGCCAGCTCGCCGGCCTTGAGCGCCGCCATGCCGTCGTCGGTGTCCTGGAGCGCCTGCTCCTCGACAGGGTCGGCCAGCGGCTGCTGCCTGGCGGCGTGGTCGAGCAGCAGCGCGGCCTTGAACGCGGTGTCCTGGTCGTCGTGGCCGGCCGCCAGACCCAGCACCTCCATGATCGCGTCGCGGGCCTCGGGGTGCTGGTCGAGCAGGAGGCCCAGCAGGGTGACGCCCGCGGCGGACCACTCGTCGTCGCCGGACTCCAGCACGGCGCGCAGCGCGGCCAGCGCCTCGGCGGGCTCGCCCGCCTCGGTGTGCATCTGGGCCAGGCACACCTGGGCCTGCGCCGCGTACTCGCGGTGGCCGCTGGCGATCACCCGGTGGAAGATGGCCTTCGTCTCCTCCTCGTCGCCGAGCTGCGCGGTCACCTTGGCCAGCTCGATGAGCGCGGGCAGCCGGAGGTCCGGCCTGGGGTCCTCGGCGGCGACCCGGTAGGCGGCGGCGGACTCGGCGTACTCGCCCAGGTCCACCAGCACGGCGCCGAGCAGCTTGTGCGCCATGGCCCTGTGCTCCGGGGAGCCGACGGCGATGGCGTGCTCGCAGGCCTCGCGGGCGGCGTCGAAGTCGTCGTTCTCGGCGTGGATCTGGTAGAGCCGGAACGCCGCCAGCGCCACGATCTCCGGGTCGCCGCAGGTGAGCAGCTCCTCGTAGTCGTCCTCGTCCTCGGCCTCCTCGTAGCGGTCGCGGGCCGAGGCCGGGTCCTGGTCGAACTCGGGCAGCTCCAGCCGCGCGGCCAGCTCGGCCACGGCGGGGCTGTTGCACCTGCGGGCCCGTTCCAGCGACTCCTGCGCGCCCTGCGCGTCGCCGAGCTGGGTCAGCACCAGCACCAGCGCCGTGTCCGCGAGCGCGGCCACCTCGAAGTCGGCGCCGTCTGAGGCGATCATCAGCACGCGGTGCGCGGCGGCCCACTCCTCGGCGGTGACCAGCATCATGCCCATGGCGATGGCCGAGCGCTGCCCGAAGACCGGGTCGCCCGACTGGATGACCGACCGGTGCGCGGCCTCGGCGCCCTCCAGGTCGCCGCTCTCCTGCAGCAGCCCGGCCAGCAGGTGGGAGGCCTCCGGATCACCGGTGGCCGCGATCTGCCTGAACAGCGCGGCGGCCCGGTCCAGGTCTCCCGCCTTCCAGAGGTCCATGGCCGCGTCGAGCTGTTCGGACGCCATTGCTCTCCCCAATGTCACTCAACAATGTGAAAAAGCTACAGATGTGTCATCCACGTCACAGCGCATTCCGAGATCTTCTGTCCGCCCGCGTGAGAGCCGGGGAGCGCCGTAGCGTAGGTGTCATGGGCAAGGCGTTCTGGATCGATCAGGAGTTCGACAGGGACCGTGACGGGCGCTATGCCGTACACGTGCGTAAGAATCTCGACTCGTTCGAGTGGGGCGACATCGCGCCCGTGCGGTTCGCCTGCACGGCGTGGGAGCTGGCCATCCCGCCGTCGCTGACGCCCGGCTACGTGCGGTGGGACCGGCGCGTCCTGGAGGCGACCTGCCACCGCAACACCTGGGACGGCACCCTCTACGCGCGGGTCAGGATCGTCTCCCCGCTGCCGGAGGAGCTGCGGCGCTCGCGGGCCTGGTGGCGCGACCGCGGCTGGCTGGGCTGGCAGGAGACCTTCGGCCAGTACGTCGAGCCGACCCAGCAGGACCTGGCCAGGCTGCCGTTCCTGCGCGCCTCGATGCTCGTGGAGGCGCCGCTGCCGCTCGACGACCTGCCGCCCGAGCCGGAGGGGCCGCACATGGAGGTCGAGCAGAGCGCGCACCGCGCGGTGACCGTGCTGGCCCGCGAGCTGAACGCGCTGGTGTCGCCGGTGCTCGACCAGCTCGGTTAGCGCGGCGCCCGCCTGGCATGCCCGGCTCACCTGTGGGTAGCAGGGGGCTCATGAGGAAGGCGCTCGTCGTGCTGATGATGGCTCTGGTCACTGTGGGTTGCGCCGTGGACACGGTTTCGCCCGCGCGTGCGGCCGAGCGCTTCCACGCCGCGATCTCCGCACATCAGGAGGAGGCGGCGTGCGCGATGCTCGCCAGGAAGACCGCCGACAAACTGCCCGACCCGGGTGAGAGCTGCGCCGACGCGCTGCGCGGGCTGAAGCTCGGCGCCGGAGGCCAGGTCACGCAGGTCGCCGTGTGGGGTGACGACGCCCAGGTACGGCTGGCCGGCGACACGCTCTTCCTGCACCGCTTCAGCGACGGCTGGCGGATCAGGGCCGCGGGTTGCGAGCCGATGGGCGACCTGCCGTACGACTGCGAGGTGGACGACTGATGCGCGTGATGTTCACGCTGACCACGCTGGTGATCGTGGCCGGCCTGGCCTGGTTCTTCGCCATCGGGTGGTCGAAGCTGTGAAGTGGCTCAAGGAGAACTCGCTGGCGCTGGCGTTCCTGATCATGTTCGTGCTGGCCGTGGGCGGGCAGGCCGTCGCCGGGATGATGCAGTTCAACGACCAGCAGGCGGCGAACGGCAGCGAGCCGGTCTCGCTGCCGCAGTACGTGACCTCCTCGGCGTTCGCCGTCGACGTGTCGGAGAACTGGCAGTCGGAGTACCTGCAGTTCTTCCTGTTCATCATGCTCACCGTCTGGCTCGTCCAGAGGGGCTCGCCCGAGTCCAAGGAGCCGCACAAGGCCGGGGCCGAGTCCGACGAGGACCAGCAGATCGGGCCGTACGCGGACGCGGACTCGCCCGCCTGGGCCAAGGTCAGGGGGTTCAGGCTGTGGCTGTTCAGCAACTCGCTCGGCCTGGTGATGGGGACCATCTTCGTGCTGTCGTGGCTGGCGCAGTCGGTGGCGGGGCAGGCGGCGTACAACGCGGACCGGCTCGGCGACCTGCGGGACCCCGTCTCGTGGGGCGCGTACGTGACCTCGCCGGAGTTCTGGGACCGCAGCCTGCAGAACTGGCAGTCGGAGCTGCTGGCCGTGCTGTCGATGGTGGTGCTGTCGATCTACCTGCGCCAGCGCGGCTCACCCGAGTCGAAGCCGGTGGGCGCGGCTCACGCCTCGACGGGGGTCGAGGGCTGACCGGTGACGACGGCGACGACGCGGGTGCCGGGCGCGAAGGCGCCGCGGCGGGCGAGGTCGAGGACGCCGTAGAGCATCTTGGCCACGTAGATCCGCTCCACCCCGTGCTCGGCGGCGAACGCGTCCAGGGCGGGGGTGGTCCTGGCGTACCCGCCGAAGTGGTAGTCCAGGTTGATCGCCCAGTTCGCCCAGGTGCGCCCGTACGTCTCCCGCTGCAGCCTGGCCACCTCGCCCTCCAGGAACCCGGCCCCCTTCAGCACCGCGAACCCGAGCGCCCGCCTGCCCTCGGGCAGCCCCGCCGAGATCCCGGCCAGCGTGCCGCCGGTGCCCACGGGGCAGCAGATCACGTCGTAGTCGCCGCCGATCTCCCCCGGCAGCTCCGCGCAGCCGCGCACGGCCGCCGCGTTGCTGCCGCCCTCGGGCAGGATCGTCACGTCGCCGCCCCACCGCGCCCGCAGCCGCGCCAGCACCTCCTCGGTGTCCTTGCGCCGGTAGGAGTCTCTGTCGAGGTAGGTGAGGGTCATGCCGCAGGCCGCCGCGCGGGCCAGGGTGGGGTTGAGCGGGAGGTGCTCCTCGCCGCGAATGACGCCGATCGTCTCGATGCCGTGCCGCGCCCCCGCCTCGGCCACCGCCCTGATGTGGTTGGACCAGGCGCCGCCGAACGTCAGCAGGCGGGTATGACCGAGGTTGTACTTGAGCTTGCGCGGCTTGTTGTCGTCGTGCAACAGGAACACCCGGACCTGACCGAGCCCTGGAACCAGGAGCTCCTCCATGGCGCTAGTCTACGGTCGGGCCATTGTTGAGGAGTGTTCGATTATGCGCGTTGTTGAAGCTTTCAGTGCCGCCTATGGCGCGTCCCCCCAGACTGTCTGGCGTGCTCCCGGCAGGGTCAACCTGATCGGCGAGCACACCGACTACAACGACGGCTTCGTCCTGCCCTTCGCGGTGCCGTGGGGCGTCACGGCGGCCCTCACCCCGCGCGACGACGACACCATCCGCCTCCTCTCCCTCCAGTCCGACTCGGGCGAGCCGGTCACTCTGGCCGGCCGCGAGGAGTCCCGGGGCTGGACCCGCTACGTCGTCGGCGTCCTGGCGATGCTCGGCGACCGGGTCAGGGGCGCCGACATCGCGATCGACGGCGACGTGCCCTCGGGCGCCGGCCTCAGTTCCAGCGCCGCACTGGAGGTGTCCGTCGCCTCCGCGCTCAACGACGTGCACGGCCTCGGCCTGACGCCGATGGAGCTCGCCCTGCTCAGCCAGAAGGCCGAGAACGACTTCGTCGGCATGCCCTGCGGCATCATGGACCAGGCCGCGTCCGCGCTCTGCGAGGAGGGCCACGCGCTCTTCCTCGACTGCCGCTCCCTCGGCTCCCGCACCATCCCGCTCGACCTGGCCTCGCACGGCCTGAGCATGCTCATCATCGACACGCAGGTCCACCACGAGCACGCCGGCGGCGAGTACGCCAAGCGCCGCGCCGAGTGCGAGTCGGCCGCCCGCAAGCTCGGCGTCGCCGCCCTGCGCGACGTCACCGACCTGGCGGGGGCGCTCGCGCGGCTCCAGGGCGACGAGCGCAAGCGCGTCGAGCACGTCGTCACCGAGAACCACCGCGTCGAGGCCCTCGTCGGGCTGCTGCGCGCGGGCGCGGTCACCGAGATCGGCGCCCTGCTCAACGCCTCCCACCTGTCGCTCAGGGACCTGTACGAGGTCTCCTCGCCCGAGCTCGACGTGGCCGTCGAGGCCTCGATCAGGGGCGGCGCCCGCGGCGCGCGCATGACGGGCGGCGGCTTCGGCGGCTCGGCGATCGCGCTGGTGCCGCTGGAGCGCCTCGACAGCGTCAAGGAGTCGGTGCTGAACGCCTACGCCGAGCGCGGCTTCAAGGAGCCCCGCTTCCTGCCCGCCACCCCCGCCCCCGGGGCCCACCGCCTCTCCTGACGGGTTCTCACAGCGGCGGGAAGTTCGGGGGGCGGCGCTCCAGGAAGCTGGCGACGCCCTCCGCGAAGTCCGGCCGCCCGAAGGAGGCGAGCATCTCCTGCGTGGCGGCCTTGGCGGACTGCTCCAGCGTGGTGTCCCAGTCGTGCCACACCTGCCGCTTGATCACCGCCATGGACGCGGGCGAGCTGTACGCCGCCAGCTCCCCCGCGTAGCGCGTGGCCTCCTCCAGCAGCGTCTCGCCCGGCACCGCGCGGTTGACCAGGCCCAGCTCGAACGCCTCCTGCCCGGTGAACACCCGGCCCGACAGCAGGACGTCCATCGCCCGCTGCTGCCCCATGATGCGCGGCAGCACCCACGACAGCCCGTACTCGGCGATCAGGCCGCGGCGCGGGAAGGCCGTCGTCCACTTGGCCTCCGCGGCCGTGAAGACGATGTCGCAGACGAGCGCGTGCACCATGCCGAGCCCGGCGCAGGCCCCGTTGACGGCTGCCACGATGGGCTTGCGGATGGTCGTGGGGAAGGTGTTGGGCCGCGGGTCGGGCACCTCGTCGTACGAGCCGCTCTGGATCGCGTTCAGCGTCTTGAAGTCGGCGCCCGAGCAGAACCCCTTGCCCGCGCCGGTGACCACCACGGCGCGCACGTCCGGGTTCTTCTCCGCCTCGGCCAGCAGGTCGAAGTAGCGCCGCCCCATGGCATCGGTCCAGGCATTGAGCGTGTCCGGCCGGTTGAAGGTCAGCGTGAGCACGCCCTCGTCGTCGAGGGCCGAGAGCACTAGGTCCACCATGCCTCCAACAGAACCATCTTCTAGTGCGGGATGGCAAGGTGGGACACATGGAGCGAGACCTGATGTGGGACGGCTGCGGCAACGTCCGCGACCTGGGCGGCCTGACGGCGGCGGGCGGGCGGCGCACCCGCTGGGGCGCGGTGGTGCGCTCCGACACGCCCGACCGGCTCAGCCCCGACGGGTGGGCGGCGGCAGCGGCCCACGGCGTACGCACCATCGTCGACCTGCGCAACCCCGGCGAGCACCGTGCCGAACCCGGCCTGCGCCCGCCCGGCATGACCGTCGTCAGCGTGCCCATCGACCGCCTCGACGACCCCGACCGCCCCCGCTACGGCGGGACGCCCCTCTACCTGCGGCCCTTCATGGACCGCTGGCCCGCGCTCTGCGCCGCTCCCCTGCGCGCCATCGCCGCGGCCCCGCCCGGCGGGGTGCTGGTGCACTGCGTGGCGGGGCGCGACCGTACGGGGCTGGTGGCCATCCTGCTGCTCGCGCTGGCCGGGGTCGGGCACCGCGACATCCTGGCCGACTACGAGCACTCCACGCACCGTCTCAGCGCGCTGTACGCCCGGCTGGGCGAGCCCGACGACGACCTGCGCGTGCGGGCCCGCCTGACCGCCGCGGGCACCACCACCGCGGAGGTGGTCCTGGCGTTGCTGTCCGGCCTGGACGTGGAGGCCTATCTGGCGGCGGGCGGCCTGACCGCCGCCGAGCTGACCGCGCTGCGCACCCGCCTGACGGAGGACGCCCAGCGGACCTAACGGCCGTGGTGGACGAAGGCGGGCGTCAGGACGCTGGTGTCGTAGTAGCGATGGAAGACGGGCGTGGCACTGCCGGACAGCGGCGGCACGATCCACGACCAGTCCGCCGGGCACACCCGTCCCGCCTTCTCCTCCTTCGACAGGTGGGTCAGGAAGCGGCGCGCCTCCGTGTGGTGATCGGTCATGGTGACCCCGGCTCGCTCGAACGAGTGCAGCACCGCCACGTTCAGCTCCACCAGCGCGTGGTCGCGCCACAGGGTGCGCTCGGTCGAGGTGTCCAGCCCGAGCCGCTCAGCCACCACCGGAAGCTGGTCGTACCTGTCGCTGTCCGCCAGGTTGCGCGCCCCGATCTCGGTGCCCATGTACCAGCCGTTGAAGGGCGCGCACGGATAGCAGATGCCGCCGATCTCCAGACACATGTCCGAGATGGCCGGCACCGCGTGCCAGCGCAGCCCGAGCTCCTCGAACCACGCGTAGTCAGGGTGCACCAGCGGCACCTCCAGCACGGCGTCCCCGGGCACGTTGCACAGCAGCGGATCGCCGATCGCGGGCTGCACGATCAGCGGCAGCACGTCGAACCGCCCGCCCCGCCCTCGCCATCCCAGCGCCCTGGCCGTCTCGGTGAGCGCGACGTTGCGCGGATCCCCCACGACGCCCTCGGCCGTCGGGTAACCGGCGTACCGCACGAGCTGGTCGTTCAGCAGCCGGGGCCCGCGCAGCGCGGGCGTGTCGGGCGGCAGGACGGTCACGGTGGGCCTGATCTTCCCGTTCGCCGTGGCGTCGCGCAGATGCGCCACGCACTCCAGGGCCACCCCCTCGGCCGTGCTCACCTGCCTGCGGTCGCGCACCTTCAGCGAGCGCCAGTACAGCCGCCCGATGCACCGGTTGCTGTTGCGCCACGCCACCTGAGCGCCGAACTCGAGCTCCTCGTAGGTGTGCGTGTAGGTCCCGTAGCGGGCCACGTCCCTGGCGACGTCGCGCAGGCGGGCGTGCAGTCCTCCCGCCGAGGAGTTCTCGGCGTGGTAGAGCCTGATGAAGCGTTCCGCCTCACGCAGGTCGGTGGTGCGCTCGATCACCGCCTGGGCGGCGAGCACGTCGAAGGGGCGAAGGGTTCTGATCCAGGTACGCACGCGGCAACCAGCACTTCTCCGTCATCGGAGCGCCCCGCCGATTCCGGGTCGGCGGCACCTCCTCGTGGCGGCGCCCTCTCCTCGCCACCGACACGTCTACCCGCGGCTTCCGGCCCCTGCGACCGGCCCTCCCATTTTCCGTATCGCGCCCTGCTTTGTCCGGCGAACCCGAAAACGTGTCACCAACGGATTACCGGGCGTAAAGTCGGCCACAGGCGGAATGCGTGCCGCGCCCCCGGGCCGACCACCCGGAGACGCGGCATGGCGCCACTCGCTACTTGCTCCAGACGCAGGTGAGGTGGATGACCCGGCTGTGCTGCCACCGCTTGCCCGCGATCTTCTTCTTCACCACCTCGCGAGGCAGCTTCTTCGCCGGGACGCTGATCGACAGCCGGTCCTCCGGCACGACCGCCACACCGTCCTCGAAGGCGAGGTCGGGCTCGATGTACCGCTCCTCGACGAGCTCGGCCACCTTGGCCTTGGAGAGCTTCACGACCTCGCCGTCGCTCATCCAGCACGTCAGCCTGCCGCCGTGGAACCGCGGCCCCTCGTGCGCCCTGACGGCGACGTCGCCGTCCCCGCCGTGCACCCTGACCGGGCCGTCGTCGGCCAGCGCCGAGCCGGCCATGACCCCGAGCCCGAGCACGGCGGACGTGACGACGATCGCGAGACGTCGCTGCAACATGGGAACTCCCTCCCCGAGACGATTCGACAGCCTCGAGGGTCGCCCCCTGCGCCTGAAGTCAGCCTGAAGAGCCCCGAAGCCCCCTTCAGGTCGCCCCCACCTCCGGGGCTCTCAGGCCGTCAGACGTAGCGGGCGCTGGTGCACACAGGAGCGCTGCCACCCAGCCCTGGCGCCTTCGCGCAGGCCTTGTAGCCGTACTTGTGGATGGACCGGTGAGCGTCGGTGTAGGTGGTGTTGTTGATGCTCTTCGACCGGCTCTCCCACTTCCTGGTGGAGGGGTTGTAGACGGACAGGGACAGGTTGATGCCGTTCGCGTCGGAGTCCTTGGGAGCGCGGGCCCAGAAGTAGCTGAGACCGCCGTACTTGCCCACGCGAAGCTGGATCTTGAACGTCTTCTTGGCGACGGTGACCGTCTTCTCCGTCACGGTGCCCACCGAGGTGGCATTCGCCCCCGCCGACGAGTTCCAGTAGCTGGCGGCCGATGCGGGCGTGGTGCTCAGCAGCGTGAGGCCGGCCAGGGCGGCGGCAGCCGTCGTGGCGCGGGAAATCCAAAGGCTTCTCATGATCGCTTCCGTGTCAGCCCCGATCCCGGGGATCTGTCGTTGTCCGGAATTCAGCTCAGCAGAAGCCGGTATGCCGCCGGTATGCCGCTCGCCGACGCGAGAACCAGTTCAGGACCGTCTTTCCCGCCACACACCAGAGGTGGTTTGCTTGGTCCCGCGTGCGGCGCGCTCGCGGAGGAGGAATCGATGAGGTCAGCGAGGCACCGCTCCCGGAACGAGCTGGCCGTTCTCCTCTTCATCGCAATGCTCACCGCCTGCGCCCCTGCGGTCTCCATATCGAAGGTTCCGCCGCCAGAACCGGCCTGGTACGAAATGAACGAGGACGTCGCGGCTGATGAGGAATGCCCGGCGGGGAACGGGCCCAGAGGGCTGGACTGCCGCAAGGCGGACCCCGGATACAAGGCGGCGCCCATATTCGACGCATGCATGAAGCAGCACCAGGTCAAGACCGCGGACATCATGTGCCATCGCGCTTTGATCGTCTGGTTCGAATGCACAGCCGGCGAACAGTCGAACGCTGTCACCCCGAGGATGTGCGACACCTCGGCCGGCTCCTATCTGTCCTGCCGCACAGGAACTCCTGCCCGCTCCGACCAGGTCTGCGCGGCCGGCGAACGAGAATACCTGAGGTGCCCCGGGTCATACGGCGACCCTTTCGTCGACTGCGGCGACCTACGGCGTTCCTATTATGAGTGCCGCGATGACCGTAGCGGAAGCGACCCGTTCTGCGGCACCTATCTTGAGGTGCTGAGCGTCTGCCGCTCGCTGAAGGTCGAATGCGCAGACCTGCTCGGCAAGTTCCTCACCTGCGCAGCCGCAGAACTATCTCCCGATGAATGCGCTTTCGGCCAGCGGATGAGGATCTATTGTCTCCGCGACGTCAATGACGGAGTTTTCCGCAGCGCGGCCACGTGCGACGCTCCATGGCGCCAGGCGATGACCGAATGCCTGGACGAGGATCAACCCGCTCCTTTGTGCACGATGGGGGCGAGCTGGCGAGAGGCGAGCTATTCGATCTGCGAAGGCCGGCGAGGTGTGGCTTATCTGACAGGCCGAGCAACAGACACACCCATCTGCTGGACCGGCCACCATGCTGCCGAGCTCACGAACGAGGTGATGGAAGGCCTCGGGGAGGACACGTACGTGCGCGTGGTTCACGTGGATGGCGACCTCAGCTACGAGGTCATGCCTCGCAGGGATCAAGAAACCTCGTAGAAGGCTTGGACTGTCAGTCCTGTGCGGCATCGTTGCCGCATGATCAACGATGACTTGGTGTTCGAGGCAGTGCGCGCCCGGGTGGAGGCAGGTGACTACCTGGATGAGAGAGTCGGACTGCCCGGAGTCGACGTCGACACGGAAGAAGGTGGAGCTTTCACGCACGCTCCTGACGGTCGGCTCCAGCGGTTGTACTGGCGAGGCACTCCTGAACACCGCGCAGCGCAAGCTGCTGGCTGGTTCGCGCCGCTGCCGCCTTTGCAGCCGGCCTCCGTCGCAGCGGTGAACGAGTGCGAGGCGCTCCTCGGGCACCCCATGCCGCCCCTGCTGCGCCGCTGCTACCTCGAGCTGGGCGACGGAGGCTTCGGCCCTGCCCATGGCTTCGAACCCCTGCAAGGCGTCCTCAGCGATCACCAGCAGGACTGGCCTGAACCATGGAGAGCAAGGGGCGAGTCGCTGCTGCTGCTCTGCCACTGGGGCTGCGGAATCGCTTCCTACGTCGACTGCGGCGACCCGAGCGCTGCGATATGGGCGATCGACCCCAACCCCGCCCCGAGCGACAACTTCCATGTGTCGCTGTTTCCCCAGCACCTGAGTTTCGCCGAGTGGCTGCATCGATGGACCGAAGGCACTCTTCGGCAGCCGTGGCTCCTCCAGGACGCGAAGACAGGAGAATGGCGGGGAGCAACCGACGCCGAGACCGGCGCTGCGCCAGAGCCCGCCTGATCCGGCTCGTCAGCACGACTCGCGCACGCACGTCGAGTCCTTCTACGGAGACCTTGCGTTACCGGCCGATGGCGCAGAGGAGCCGGAACGCCCCGCCGCAGGCACGGCGCTGGGGCCTGAAGGGCGGCTGCCGTCCCTCTTGGTCCGAGGTCGCGTCGCGCGCTCGCCTTGCCGACCCTTGCGGGCACCCGGCATCCGAAACGACTCAGGCCCTCGCCTCTGTCGCCAGAGGTGAGGGCCTGAGCTGTGACGCTCCCGCGATAGGACTCGAACCTATAACCTGCCGGTTAACAGCCGGCTGCTCTGCCGTTGAGCTACGCGGGATCGAACTTGTTTGCCCACTTCGCCAGGGCCGTCGGCCCCTTCGTCGTGCGCAGGAATAGATTAGCGCACTCGGAGAGTGCGTGTCGCATCGCGAGCGGGGTAGGCCCGGAGACAGCGGAGGTGCAAGATGCGATATCGGATGACATTCGCTGTTGGTCTGGCTGTCGGGTACGTGCTGGGCAGCCGGGCTGGACGCGAACGGTACGAGCAGATCAAGCGGACGGCGCAGCGGGTCGCCGACAATCCCCGGGTGCAGGAAGTGGCCGGGGTGGTCGGGGCGCAGGCGTCAAGGTTCGCCGGGATGGCCAGGTCGAAGGTGGGGGGCACGCTGCAGCAGCGGATCCCGTTCCTGCACTCTGACGGGCATCAGCCCGAGACGGGCACCGGCTGGCCCGGCGAGGACGTCGCGGACCAGAAGGCCCGTGAGAGCGGCATCCCCTACTGATCGTCTGCTGATCTGACGCGCACAAGCGGGAGCGGCATGGGCATGACAGGCCTCACACCCCCGCACGCCTGAGACCCGGGCTCATGCCGCTCACCGCCGTGGGGACCGGAACTTGGGACCCGGACGGCCAAGGTCGGACGCCCGGGCGCCGCCGCGTGCGTGGGGAGGGTCTCAGACGCCCATGCTCCGCCGTACGCCCTCCAGGGCCTGTTCGGCCTGCGCCCGCAACCCCGGGTCCGCAGGATCGAGGCCGTCGTCGAAGACGAGGGTCCAGCCGAGCACCTCACCCCCGGGCGGGCGCCGGGCCACCAGCCGCACCCCGCCCCTCCCGGGCAGGCTGACGTGCTTGTTGACCACGATGGTGGAGTTGACCCGCTCCCGCACGGTCTCGGGCAGCATGCGCGGCTCGGTGATCCGCTCGAAGTGACGCGCGCCGTCGGTGGTGAGCACCCGCACGCCTTCCTCGTCCCAGGAGGCCTTGTCGATCTCCTCGTACGGCACCCGCGTCCCGTCCGACAGGTGCAGCGCGAGGTTGGTGGCCACCACATGACCGTCGGCGCCCTGGGCGAAGGCCAGCACCCGCTCCCCCCGCTCCACGGCGAGGGATTTGCGCACTTCGGCGGGCAGGCGGCGAAAGATGCTCATTCCCCTACGGTATCGGCGAGCAGATCCAGGGTCAGCGCCGCGCTCCAGGAGAAGTCCCTGCAGCCCCGGCCGCTGCCGTCGAAGGGGTCGAAGCACTCGCGGAAACCGGCCTGGCGGACCAGGCGCAGGGTGCCGTTGGTGAGTTGCTGGCCGAGGTGGTCGAGGGAGTGGACGGCGGCGGCGCGGCGCAGCAGCCAGTTGGTGTTCACCCAGGAGGGGCCGCGCCAGTACCGGGTGCGGTCGAACTGGGAGGCGCGGATCTCGCAGCTCGGCACGGGGTAGCCGGTGGCGCCCATGAACCTGGCCGACTCCAGCACCTCGACGGCGGCGTGCAGGCGGTCGGCGGGGAGGCCGGGGTCGAGGAGGGGGCCGAAGGCGCCGACGGTGCACACGCGGATGAGCCGCCCGGCGCGCAGGTCCCTGGCGTAGAAGCAGCCGTCCCAGAGGCGGTCGAGGATGGCCTGCCTGAGGCGTTCGGCGTGCTCGGCGTGCGGTACGGGGTCGGCGCCGGCCAGCGGGGCCAGCTCGGCCATGGCCTGGCAGGAGGCCAGCCAGATGCCGTTGAACATGGGGTCCTCGACGGCGAACGGGTGCTCGTCGCGCAGGTACTCGGGGCTGTATCCGGCATCGCGGTAGCGCATGGCCAGCCAGACGTAGCGGTCGTGGTCGCTGTCGGGGTGGCGTTCGTCCATCTCGACGTTGCGGTAGCCGTACCTGATCACGGGCAGCGCGTCGAGCGGCGCGTCCCAGGCGGGGCTGTCGTCCATGCCCGACTCCCAGGGGTGCACGATCGCGGCGAGTCCCGCGCCGCCGAGGTCGCGCGCCGAGGAGAGGTAAGCGTGCTGCGCCGCCAATGCGGGGAACGCCTTCCTGACGAACGCGGCGTCGCCCGTGTGCCGGTAGAACCACCACAGCGCCAGCGCGTGCAGCGGCGGCGAGGTGAGGCCCGAGGTGAGCACCTGTGGCGCGGCGTCGTTCTCCTGCGAGCGCCACACGGACGGCCCCGGGAAGTACGCCTCACGCGTGTGGAAGACGATGTGCGGCACCATGCCTGTCGCCCACTGCCCGCGCAGCAGGCTGAGCAGCTCGTCGCGGGCCCGGTCCGGCCGATGCCTGGCCAGGCCGATGACGACGAACGCGGAGTCCCAGCTCCACTGGTGGGGATAGAGCCCTGGTGCGGGCACGGTGCCAGCGCCCGTCCAGTTCGCCTCGAGCACGGCCAGCGCCTCACGCCCGAGCGCGGCATCGTCTACCGCGGGCCGCGCCTCCATCACCCAACTATGACTGGGGATCTGTCAGGAAGCTATGTCCTCTTCAGCCACTTCGACAGGAACATGACGCCGAGCACCACGGCGCCGATCACGAGCCCCCACTTGAGCAGCGTGAGAGCGAAGCCCACCAGGGGGCCGAGCAGCACGAGCGCGGCGACGACGGCCGCGACGATCAGAAGTATGCGTCCCATGCCTACGACGCTAAGAGATCGTTAAGCGGTTTGCAGGCGACCCGGGGTTCAATCAGGGACAAGTCAGGGGTCCCCCCGAGCCAAAGGAACTAAAGCCCGCGCGACCACCGTTGGGCGGGTATAAACGGGGCATCGGGGGGCCTCTTCACGGGGAGCGTGATGAGCCTGGGACCACCAATGAGCAGGGAAGGCGCAGAGCATGCGCTCCGTGCCCGCGCCGACGAGCGCGACCGCATCTCAGGCGACCTGCTCGATCTCGAATCGCACACCACCTACCAGCTGATCAGGGGCGCTTCCTTACGGGGGGCGACCGAGCGGCGCTGGGCCGCGGCCCAGGAGGCGCTGACCACGCTGTGGTCGCTGAACGACGCCTACCGCGCGGTGCTGCGCGAGGCGGAGCAGGTCAGGGCGACGCGTGCCCGGCTGGGCGCCGACCAGCTCGCCCGGCTGACCGAGCTGCTGGGCGGCGCCTGCGTGGTGGTGCGCGCCGCGGCCAAGCCGGTCGAGCAGCGCTCGCTGCTTCCGCAGGCGGACGAGCGGCTGACGCTGGACGAGGCCGTGACGCGGATGGACACCGCCTTCCGCGAGGTCACGGGCACGCTGAACGACATCGACGCCGTGTGGACGTCCGTGCTGCCCCGCCTCGACGACGCCGAGGCCGACCTGCGCAAGGTCAGGGAGCTGGAGCGGGAGCTGGGCGAGGCGGCCGACCTGTCCGGCCAGGAGGCGGAGCTGCGGCGGATCCGCGCCGCGGTGGTCGAGGACCCGCTCGGCCCCTCCGTCGAGCAGGATCTGGACCGGCTGGCCAGGCTGCTGGCCGGCGTCCGCGCGGAGGTCGAGCTGGCGTGCGTGGTCAAGGGTGAGTACGCCCGGCGCCGCGAGAACCTGCTGGCCGAGCTCGACCGGGTGCGGGCGGCCGAGAGCGAGACCAGGCTGGCGCACGGCGCGGTCGTCGTGAAGATCGCCCTGCCGCCCCAGGCGCAGCCGCGCAGCAAGGTGGACGGGCTGGCCGGGGCGCTGGACGCGCTCGACGCCTCCGCCGACACCTGGGTGCAGCGCGCCAAGCGGCTGTCGGCCCTGGAGGAGAACGCCCGTACGGCCGCCGAGCAGGCACTGACCACGGCGAAGGCGCTCTATGGGCTGGTCGGCCGGCGCGACGAGCTGCGCGGCAGGCTCGGCGCCTGCCAGGTGATGGCCGTCCGCAAGGGCCTGGCCGAGG
Organism: Nonomuraea sp. PA05; assembly: GCF_008086045.1. Classification (GTDB taxonomy): domain Bacteria; phylum Actinomycetota; class Actinomycetes; order Streptosporangiales; family Streptosporangiaceae; genus Nonomuraea; species Nonomuraea monospora. The sequence goes on from NZ_VSEY01000010.1 coordinate 211,906, forward strand.
ACCCGGCCGCCATGGAGCTGTACGAGCGGGCGCGCGCCCTGTTGTGGAGCGCGCCCTGCGACCTGACGAGGGCGGCCGCGGCCGTCGAGAACTACCAGCGCGCGATCTCCGGAGGTAAGCGATGACCCGCTGCGCGCAGCCCGGCTGCACGGGGACGATCGAGGAGGGCTACTGCGACCTCTGCGGCAACGCCGCGGTCGCGCCCTCGATCCCCTCGGCACCCTCCGTAACCGTTCAGACCCAGCCGGTGGGCAGCAGGCCGATGAGCGGGCCGGTGAGCAGTGGCCGGTCGCGGGCCGGCGTGCTGGCCACCGTCGCCGACCTGCCGTCCGTCCCCTACCGCGACCCGGCGAGCGCCGTCATGGCCAAGCCGGAGGTGCCCGAGGACAAGCGGTTCTGCGCCAACCCGGCGTGCGGCGAGCCGGTCGGACGTTCCAGGGACGGGCGCCCGGGGCTGACGGACGGGTTCTGCCCGCACTGCCGCACGCAGTTCTCCTTCACCCCGAAGCTGGACAAGGGCGACCTGGTGGCCGGCCAGTACCGGGTGCTGGGCTGCCTGGCGCACGGCGGGCTCGGCTGGATCTACCTGGCCTCCGACGAGAACCTCGACGGCCGCTGGGTGGTGCTGAAGGGCCTGCTCAACACGATGGACCCGGAGGCGATCGCGGCGGCCGAGGCCGAGCGCAAGTTCCTGACCACGCTCGACCACCCGAACATCGTCAAGATCCACAACTTCCAGCGCTCGTCCGGCCACGGCTACATCGTCATGGAGTACGTCGGCGGCCAGTCCCTGCACGAGCTGCGCCGCCAGGGCACGCTGCCGCTGCGCGAGGTGCTCATGTACGGCAGGGAGATCCTGCACGCGTTCGCGTACATGCACGAGAACCAGAAGGTCTACTGCGACCTCAAGCCCGCGAACGTGATCAGGGTCGGCAAGCGGCTCAAGCTCATCGACATGGGCGCGGTGCAGCCGTTCGGCTCGCCGGTGGGCTCGTCGTGGGGCACGATCGGCTACCACGCTCCCGAGCTGGACACGAGGCCGTCGTCGGTGAACACCGACCTCTACACCGTGGCCAGGACGCTGACGGTGCTGGCGGTCCCCGGCTGGAGCCCGGCCAAGGGCGGCGTGGCCTGCCCGCTGCCGGACGACTGCGGGCACCCGTCGTTCACCCGGCTGCTGCACAAGGCGGCCGCCGTGGACCCGGCCGAGCGGTTCCAGAGCGCCGAGGAGATGGAGGAGCAGCTCGTCGGCGTGCTGCGTGAGGTCAGCGCGCTGGAGGACGGGGTGCCGTACCCGGCGCTCTCCACGCTGTTCGGGCCCGAGCGCAGGGCGGTCGGGACGGCGCTGGCGGAGTCGGACACCGAGGTGTTCGGGCCGCTCGACCCGGTGGCGGTGGCGCGGGCGCTGCCGGTGCCGCTGGTGGACCCGCTCGACCCGGCGGCCGGCTCACTGGCGGGGCTGATCGGGCGCGACGGCAGGGAGCTGATCGACCAGCTCGCCGCGATGCCCCAGACCCCCGAGACCAAGCTCATGCGGGTCAGGCTGCTCGCCGAGTCGGGCGCGGCCGAGACGCCCGTCGCGCTGCACGAGCTGGACCGCGAGCTGCCCGGCGACTGGCGGCTCGCCTGGTACCGGGGGGTGCTGGCGATGTCCACCGGGCAGGCGGACGAGGCGGTGCGGCAGTTCGACGGGTGCCTGTCGGCGCTGCCCGGCGAGACGGCGCCCAAGCTGGCGCTGGCGTTCGCGCTGGAGAGCGCGGGCAAGCCGGCCGCCCCCTGGTACGACCTGGTCTGGCGGACCGACAGGACCTACGTGAGCGCGGCGTTCGGGCTGGCCCGGTCGGGCCGGACGGGCACGCTGGACGAGGTGCCCGCCACGTCGGTCTACCGGGTGGCGGCGCAGGTGGCGCTGGCGGCCTCGGTGGTGCGGCGGCCCGACGTGAGCGCGGTGCGGCCCGCCGACCTGGTGGGCGCGGTCGAGCGGGTGTCGCAGCAGGCCGATCTCGACCCGCGCCGCCGTGACCTGCTCGTCGCGGAGGTGCTGGGCGGGGCGCTGGCGTGGCTGGAGAGCAACCCGCCGCCCAAGGACCTGCGGCTGGCCGACGCGCCGTTCACCGAGACGGGGCTGCGGCGGCGGCTGGAGTCCCTCTTCCGGCGGCTGGCGGTGGCGGCCGACTCCCGCAGGGAACGGCACGCGCTGATCGACCAGGCGAACGCCGTGCGACCGAGGACGTGGCTGTGACCAGGGACGGGGCCAAGAGCGAGGCTGGGGCCGTGAGCGAGGGCGGGGCCGTGAGCGGGAGCGCGGGCGTGTGCCCGGTGTGCGAGGCGCCCGTGCTGGCGGGCGACACCTACTGCGAGGCGTGCGGCCACGCCCTGGGCGCCCCGGCGTGCGCCTCCTGCGGCGCGGCGGCCGTGGACCCTGAGGGGTACTGCGAGCGGTGCGGCGCCCGCCAGCCCACCGGCCGCGACCACGCCGAGATCGTGCTCGCCGGAGCCTCGGGCCGGGGTGCGGCGGCGCTGACCGACAAGGGGCTGCGGCGCAGCAGGAACGAGGACGCGGTGGCGCTGCTGGAGTCCGGCGGCGCCACGGTCACCGTGGTGTGCGACGGCGTGGGCAGCTCACCCAGGGCCGACGAGGCCTCGGCGGCGGCCGTCGAGACCGCCTCGGCCGCCCTGGCCAGGGGCCTGTCGCACGAGGAGGCGTTCGAGCTGGCGGGCCGCGCCGTGACCAAGCTGGCGACCTCCGTGGACGACGCCCCCGCCTGCACCTACATCGCCGCCGTGGCCGGGCGGGACGGCGCGGTCTCGCTGGCCTGGGCCGGTGACACGCGCGCGTACCTGCTGCCCTCGGGCACGCCGCTGACGCGGGACGACGCGGTGGAGACCGGCGAGATCACCGCGTGGCTGGGCGCCGACGCCGAGGACGCGGGCCCGCACGTACGCACGCTCCCTCCTGGTACGCCGGGGCTGCTGCTGATCTGCAGCGACGGCCTGTGGCGCTACCTGGACGGCTACGACTTTCCCACCACGGGGACCCCCCTGGAGATGGCCCGCGAGATGCTGCGACACGCGCTGGGCCGCGGCGGCCAGGACAACGTGACGATCGCCTTGATCCCCCTAGGAGAAGCGCATGGGTGACCAGCCCGCTTTCACGCTGAACATCGACCAGAACAAGTACCTCCCCCTTGACGGCCGTGAGGTGCACGCCATCCTCACCATCGGCTCCACGGGCGGGGCGACCGTCCAGGCGGCGCCCGCCGAGGCGGCCGAAGTGATCATCATTGACACGTCGGGCTCGATGAGCGGCAGCAAGATCCGCGAGGCCCGGCAGGCGGCGGCCACTGCCGTGCGGACGCTGCGCGACGGTGTGCACTTCGCGGTGGTGGCGGGCACGGAGCGCGCCCAGGTCGTCTACCCCGGTGGCAACGCGAATCTGGTCAGGGCCAGCCCCGCGACCAGGGCCGAGGCGGAGCGGGCGATCAGCAGGCTGAGCGCGCACGGCGGCACCGCGATCGGCGAGTGGCTCAAGCTGGCCGGCCACCTGCTCACCGCGCACCCTTCGGCGATCAGGCACGCGCTGCTGATGACCGACGGGCAGAACAACGAGCGGCCCGAGGTGTTCGCCTCGGTGCTGGCGGGCTGGAGCGGCAAGTTCGTCTGCGACAGCCTGGGCGTCGGCGACGACTGGGTGCCCGCCGAGCTGCGCAAGGTGGCCGAGGCGATGCTGGGCACGTTTGACTTCGTCCGCAACCAGGGGGATCTGCCGGAGTTCTTCCGGCGGCTCACGCAGACCTCGATGAGCAAGACCGTGGCCGAGCTGTCGCTGCGGGTGTGGGTGCCGCAGACGGCGCAGCTCAAGTTCGTCAAGCAGGTCTCCCCCACGCTGCTCGACCTGACCGGCAAGCGCGCCGACGTCAACCCGCTGACCGGCGACTACCCGACCGGCTCCTGGGGCACGGAGGAGCGCGAGTACCACATCTGCGTCGAGGTGCCACCCGGCCAGATCGGGCAGGAGATCAGGGCGGGCTGGGTCAAGCTGGTGCGCCCCGACACGCAGGAGGTCGTGGCCAGCGGCAACGTGCTGGCGCAGTGGACCGACGACCTTGCGCAGTCCACCCGCATCAACAGGAAGGTCGCCCACTACACGGGCCAGGCCGAGCTGCACGAGCTGATCCAGGACGGACTGAGCCTGCGCGCCATGGGCGACGTGGACACCGCCACCGCCCGCCTGGCCAAGGCGCGGCAGCTCGCCGAGGAGTCGGGCCGGGAGGACACCGCCAGGCTGCTGGACAAGGTCGTGGAGGTCGATCCGGCCACGGGCACGGCACGGCTGCGCAGGAACGTGGACAAGGCCGACGAGATCGAGCTGGACACCGGCTCGGTGCGGACGAGCCGGCTGCGTAAGGAAGGAAGCTGATGGCGACCTGCCCGCAGGGGCACCAGTCGGGCGCCGACGACTACTGCGACGTCTGCGGCACCCAGCTCGCCGGCGCCCCGCAGCCCGCCTCCCAGCCGGCCGCACCGGCCGCCGCGCCGTCCCAGCCGGCCGAGGCGTGCCCGATCTGCCGGACGCCGCGCGCCGGGCACTTCTGCGAGGTGTGCGGCCACGACTACACCGGCGCCGCCCCCGCCCAGGCGCCCGCCGCGGGGGCCGGCGTGGGGGCGCGCTGGGAGGCGGTGACCGCCTCCGACCGCACGTACTACGAGAAGGTGATCGCCGAGGGCGGCCCTGACGCCGCCGCGATGGCGTTCCCGCCGTACTGTCCCGAGCGGTCGTTCGCGCTGCACGGCGAGCAGGTACGCATCGGGCGGCGCAGCCGCGCCAGGAACCTGCAGCCGGAGATCGACCTGTCCGGCCCGCCCGAGGACCCGGGCGTCTCGCACCTGCACGCCGTGCTGCTGGCCCAGCCGGACGGCACCTGGATGCTGGTGGACCCGGGCTCGGCGAACGGCACGCAGGTCAACGGCAAGACGCTCAAGATCAACGTGCCGGTCATGGTCGGCCCGGGAGACCGGATCCACCTGGGCGCCTGGACGGTCATCACGATCAGGGAGGGCACGCCGTGACCGTGGTGCGGACCTCGACGTCCTCTCCCGTCCCCGCCGCTCCCTCTCCCGCGCCGGTGCGGCAGCGCAGCGTGCCCGGCAGGATCCGGGTCATCTCCGGCATCACGGTCGCCTCGCTGGCCCTGCTCTTCGCCGCGCTCGCGGTCGGCAGCTCCAGCGCCCGCGAGGGGCTGCGGGTCATCGGCCGCGACGCGGGGCCGCAGGTGGTCGCCACCGCCGGGCTCTATCTGGCGCTGAGCGACATGGACGCGCAGGTCGCCAACGTGCTCGTGATGGGCGACGCGTACGCGGAGCAGCGCGGGGGCGCGCTGGCCAGGTACGAGCAGCAGCGGGCCCAGGCCAACCGGACGCTGCTGCAGGCGTTCGAGCTGTCGGGCGACAACGCGGCCGAACGCGCCACCGTGCAGTCGGTGCTCGACGGGCTCGGCCGCTACGAGCGGCTGGCCGGCCGGGCGCTGCTGCTGAACGAGCAGTCCAAGCACGCGCCCGGCCCGCCGCCCGAGGAGGTGGTGCGTACCTACCGCGAGGCCACCGACCTGATGCGGATGGTGCTGCTGCCGCAGGCCTACAACCTGACGCTGGAGAGCGGCACGATCGTGCGCGCCACCTACGACGCGCAGACCGTCGTGGCGCCGCTGGTGCGCGTCGCGGTCGTGCTGGCCGGGCTGGTGGCGCTGGGCTGCCTGCTGTGGTTGCAGCTCTTCCTGGCGCGGCGCTTCCGCCGGGTCTTCGGGCCCGCGCTGATCGTCGCGACGGTGACGACCGCGGCGGCGCTGTTCATCGGGGCGAGCGCGCTCGCGCAGGACGAGGAGCACCTGCGCGCGGCCAAGTCGGCCGGGTTCGACTCGGTGCTGACGCTGGCCAAGGCGCGGGCGATCAGCAACAGCATGCAGGGCGACCAGAGCCGCTACCTGCTGGACAAGGAGCGGGCCGACACCTACGAGCACACCTACCTGGACCGGTCGCTGGCCGTCATGTACATCGAGGCGGGCAACCTGCCGACCTATCACGGCGCGGTGGCCGGCCACTCGACCGGCTACCTGGGGCTGCTGGGGCCCGAGCTGGTCGGCAAGCAGGGCACGGAGGTGGCCGCGGCGTACCGGAGCTTCCAGGCGGCCGACAAGGCCTTCCGCGACCTCGCCACGGGCGGCAGGACGAACGAGGCGGTCGCCGAGCGGCTGGCGGGGGTCAGGACGGCGTTCGACGCCTACGACCGGGAGCTGACGGAGCTGGCGGCCACGCATCAGAAGGTGTTCGAGCGCTCGATCGAGAGCGGTGAGGGCGCGCTGGACAACCTGTGGCGGCTGCTGCCGTTCGCCATCGGCGCGATCGGGGCGCTGATGGTGGCGGGCGTGTGGCCACGACTCAAGGAGTACAGGTGAAGCGGGTTCTCGCGGTGTTGCTGCTGCTCGCCTGCGTCGCGGTCGCCGGCTGCGGGGTGGGCGGCCAGGAGTCGATCCTGGACAAGGACGAGCTGGTCATCGGGGTCCGTTCGGACCTGCCGTCGGTCGGGTTCCGCAAGGGCGACGGCACGTTCGAGGGCTTCGACGTCGATGTGGCCCGCTACCTGGCGGACAAGCTGGGCAAGGAGGTCACCTTCCTCGGCGTGCTGGCCGCGCAGCGGGAGAAGGTGCTCATCGACGGGCGGGCCGACCTGGTGGTGGCCACGTTCACGATCGACCAGGACCGCAAGCGCAGGGTGCTGTTCGCGGGCCCGTACCACATCTCCTACCAGGACATCCTGATCCGGCCTGACGAGCGGATCGCGAACGTGCGCGACCTGGAGGGGCGCAGGATCTGCGAGGTGCAGGGCTCGAACGCGGCCCAGCGGGTGGTGACGGAGCGCGGGGTGAAGGCGGAGGTCGTGCCGTTCCCCGACTACAACCGCTGCCTGGCGGCGCTGAAGAGCGATCAGGTGGACGCGGTCACCACGAACGACGTCATCCTGGCCGGGCTGGCCAAGCAGGACGGGTCGGGGCTGCGGCTGGCCAACGCGCTGTTCAACGAGCAGCGTACGGGGGTCGGCCTGGCCAAGGGCGACGTGCCGGGGTGCGAGGCGGTCAACCGGGCGATCACCCGCATGTACCAGGACGGGACGGCGCAGAAGCTGCTGCGCAAGTGGTTCGGGGAGGCGTGGCTCAGGCGCGGCATCGTCGCGGTGCCACAGTTCGAGGGCTGCTCCTGAACGTGCGGAGGGGACGGCCCCGGCGGGCCGTCCCCTCCTTCGCGGTCAGTCCAGGTAGTCCCGCAACATCTGCGCGCGCGTCGGGTGGCGGAGCTTGGCCAGCGTCTTCGACTCGATCTGGCGAATGCGCTCACGTGTGACGCCGAACTCCCTGCCCACCTCCTCCAGCGTGCGCGGATGCCCGTCGGCCAGGCCGAAGCGGAGCTGGATGATGCGCTGCTCGCGATCGGACAGCGTGGCCAGGATGTCGTCGAGCTGGTCCTGCAGCATGATGAAGGCGGCGGCCTCCATGGGCACGACAGCGTCGGCGTCCTCGATGAAGTCTCCGAGGTCGGAGTCCTCCTCGCCGATCGGCGACTGCAGCGACACCGGCTCCTGGGCGATGCGCTGGATCTCCACCACCCGGTCCACCGGGAGGTCCATCTCCTTGGCGATCTCCTCGGGGATCGGCTCGCGGCCGAGGTCCTGGTGGAGCTGGCGCTGGACTCTGACGAGCTTGTTGATGGTCTCCACCATGTGAACCGGGATGCGGATGGTCCGCGCCTGGTCGGCGATCGCCCGGGTGATCGCCTGCCTGATCCACCAGGTGGCGTAGGTGGAGAACTTGTAGCCCTTCGTGTAGTCGAACTTCTCGACTGCCCGGATGAGCCCGAGGTTGCCCTCCTGGATCAGGTCCAGGAAGAGCATGCCGCGGCCCACGTACCGCTTGGCGATCGACACCACGAGCCTGAGGTTGGCTTCGATGAGCCGCTGTTTGGCCCGGGTGCCTTGCCAGACGAGCTCCCTGAACTCCGGGAAGGCCAGACGCGAGACCCCGTTGGCCAGCTTGTCCTCGGCGAACAGGCCGGCTTCGATCGACTTGGCGAGCTCCACCTCCTCCTCAGCGGTCAGCAGGGGCACTCGGCCGATCTCCCGCAGATAAATACGGACCAGATCGCTGGTCGGCGCCCGCTTGCCTACGTCTTCCTCATCGGCGCGGGTGGTCTCCTCGTCGCCCTGGGGCTCGAGGACCTCCACGCCGTTCTCGGCGAGCATGCGTACGACGCGTTCCAGCGCGTCGGACGGCAGCTCGGATCGGTCAAGCGCGGCTGCGACGTCATCGACGGTTACGCTCCCGCGCTCCCTTCCCTTCGCGACGAGGTCCGCCACCTGATCTACGGATGGCGGTCCACTTGGCAGCACCGATGCACCCACGGGAGACAGTCTGCAGTATTGGTTCCATCAAATGGCAGACCCATTTTTGTCACCGAAGGTAAGACGATCGTCTTTGCCGAATTGAGATCGCCAAAAGGTTTAGCACGACTTTGATCAGGATAGTAAAGCCAATTACGCGATCTGGATTCACGCGCCCGGCGACGCCGATGGGCCGGGCGCAACTCTTTCGCTGCCCGGAGGCCGTTGTCCTCGCGCTTTGTCACATCGTGGACCGCGCCAAATCCCTGGTCAACCACCCTGGTTCAGCGCCTGCGATCGCTGCAGAACTGTTACCGACGCAGAGCGATCAGCGTGTGCGGGAGCCCGGCAGTGCGGGCGGTCCGCGGGGCTCCCACCTTCACGATCTTGCCGTGGACGCCCGCTACCGGGCCCGAGGGGTGATCACACCGCGTGACAGCGCGACAAACCGCCTTTATCCAGGACTTATGCCCATTTCACATTTATCCGGACGTTCAACTGCTGCCGGCGACGCGGTTGCGCAGCACCCGGCGCTGCTGCTCCAGCGCCACCAGCTCGCCGAACAGCTTGTTGTACTCCTGCTGCTGCTCCACCGGGTTGAGCCGCTGGATGCGCGACTTGACCTGCGCGATCGCCCGGTCGAGCGGCATGGCCTCGGCGGCGGTCAGGATGTCGCCCGCGTAGCGCTCCTCGGCGTGCGCGTCCACCTGGATCGCCTCCACCGCGAACCGGGTCACCAGCGCCCGCGCGCCCTCCTCGTGGGCGTGCTGCAGCAGGTGGTCGACCCACTCGCGCCCGCCCGCGCCCGCCTGCGCGAGACCGCCCGCGGTGACGATGACCCGGTGCAGCAGCACGTGGTCGGGCGCGGTGAACGCCTGCGGGTCGAGCGCGTCGAAGCGGGGCCCGAGCAGGGCGGGGCGCTGCACGGCCAGCTTGAGCAGCTCGCGCTCCACGCGCACGCTCGGATCGACCGGCGCCGCCTTGGGCGCGCGCTGCTGACGGCCCTGCTGGGCGCCGCCCACCTCGGCGATGCGCTGCATGACGAACCGCTCGTCCATGAAGCCGAGCCAGCGGTCGAGGTCGATGGCGTAGCGCTTGCGCAGCCCGGCGTCCTTGATGCCGGCCACGATCGGCGCGGCGGCGTCGAGCGCCGCGATCTTGCCCTCGTTGCTGCGCAGGTCGTAGCGGGAGATAGTGCTCCTGATCGCGAACTGGAACAGCGGCTCACGGCTGGCGATCAGGTCGCGCACGGCGGCGTCGCCCTGCTTGATCCGCAGGTCGCACGGGTCGAGGCCGTCGCTCTGCACCGCGACGTAGGTCTGCGTGACGAACTTCTGCTCATCGGCGAACGCCCGCAGCGCCGCCTTCTGCCCGGCGGCGTCGCCGTCGAAGGTGAAGATCACCTCGCCCCTGAACTCGGCCTGGTCGAGCAGGAACCGGCGCAGGATCTTGATGTGCTCCTCGCCGAACGAGGTGCCGCAGGTGGCCACGGCGGTCGGCACGCCGGCGAGATGGCAGGCCATCACATCGGTGTATCCCTCGACGATCACGGCCTGCGCGCGCTTGGAGATCTCGCGTTTCGCGAGATCGATCCCGTAGAGCACCTGGCTCTTCTTGTAAAGCGGCGTGTCAGGTGTATTCAGGTATTTAGGCCCCTCATCGGAATCGAGCAGCTTCCGTGCGCCGAATCCGATCACATCGCCCGTGGCGTCCCGGATCGGCCAGATCAGCCGCCCGCGGAACCGGTCGATCGGCCCCCGCCGGCCCTCCTTGGCCAGCCCGCCCTTCACCAGCTCGTCCGCGGTGAAGCCGCGACCCATGAGGTGGCGGCTGAGCGCCTCCCACTCGTTGGGCGCGTAGCCCACCCCGAACGTCTCCGCGTCGGCCCGCTCGAACCCGCGCTCCGACAGGAACCGCCGCCCCGCCGACGCGTCGGGCGCCATCAGCTTGCCCGCGTAGAACTCGGCGGCCGCCCGGTGCGCCTCGATCAGCCTGGCCCGCTCGCCGTGGTCGCGCCGGGGCACGTAGCCGCCCTGCTCGTACTGGAGCTGGATGCCGGCCCGCTGCGCCAGCCGCTCGACGGCCTCGCTGAACGACAGGTGCTCGATCTTCTCGACGAACGTGATCACGTCGCCGCCCTCGGAGCAGCCGAAGCAGAAGTACATCCCGCGCTCGGGCGTGACGTTGAACGACGGGCTCTTCTCGTCGTGGAAGGGGCACAACCCCTTGAGGTTGCCGCCTCCCGCGTTACGCAACTGGATGTGCTCGCCGATCACATCGGCGATGGGGGAACGCTCGCGTACGAGCGCGATGTCGACATCACGGATCCGGCCAGCCACGCCGGGAAGTCTATGCCGCCCCACCGACGGTTCTGCTCCCCGCGGGTGTCCCGGACCGTCGCGGCGGGGAGGAAGGCGGAGGTTACCTCGTGGCTGCTAAAGGGGGAAACCGGTGATGCGCGGTCTCCGGGTCGGCTACAAAGGTAAAGGTTGTCGGTGGAAACGGTGACACGGGTGGAGATCATGCGATCGGGGCTTGTCGGACGATGGGCGGCCGTCACGGGCGCTGTGCTGTTGACCGGTGCCTGCACCCAGGCCACCGGGCTGGCGGGTGTCGGCGCCACGTCGCCGTCCACCGCCCCGGTGACCGGGACACCCGCCGTGACGGCGACCATCCCGACCCCCCAGCACATGGCGGCCGATCAGCCGCCCGAGGGCGACGAGCCGGTCAAGGTGCCGCCGCCGAAGCTGTCGAAGTACACCTACACCTTCCCGGTGAAGGGCTGTAAGACGACCTACCAGCGCAAGCTGCTCGTGCTGCCCAAGACGACGATCTGGGCGCCGCAGGGCTGCGCGTTCGTGGCGCCCGTCGGCGGCGTGGTGGACGAGGTCAACGTCCAGGACAGGTGGTCGCCGTCCACCGACGCCGGCTCCGCCCGCGAGGGCAGGTTCGTCACGATCGTCGGCGACGACGGCGTCCGCTATTTGGGCGGCCACCTCGACTCGGTGGCCGACGGGATCAAGCCGGGCGCGCGGGTCAAGGGCGGCCAGCTCCTCGGCCGGGTGGGCCGCTCGGGCAACGCCCGCGACACCGGGCCGAACCTCTACTTCGCGATCTCGTGGAAGACCGGCCCGGCCTTCTGGTGGGTCCGCAGGGGCATGGTCAAGCCGTGGGACTACCTCGACGCCTGGCAGGAGGGCAACCGCACGCTGTCGCCCCGTGAGGAGACGCTGAAGCTGCGCGGCAAGCTGGGCGAGACGCCGCAGTGCACCGTGCAGTGCGCGTCCATCCAACCGCAGTCGGAGCCGCAGCCGAGCAAGACCCCGAAGCCCAAGAAGACGTCGAACAACGACGATGACGACGAGGTCATCATCGTCAACCCGACGACAGCTCCTTTGGGTGGACGGTGACGCCCGACTTGATCAGCTCCTGGATGTCGTCCACGACGTCCCAGACGTTGACGTTCATGCCGGCGATCACGCGGCGGTCGCGCAGCCAGTAGGCGATGAACTCCATGCTCTCGGGGTCGCCGCGGTAGACGATCTCGTCATGGCCCTCGATGTCGCCGGAGAACTCCATGCCCAGCTCGTACTGGTCGGTGTAGAAGTACGGCAGCCGGTCGTAGACGACCTCCTGGCCCAGCATCGACCTGGCCGCGGCCGGGCCGCCGTGCAGGGCGTTGGCCCAGTGCTCGACGCGGACGCGGCGGCCGTACAGGGGGTGGAAGAACTCCGCCACGTCGCCCGCCGCGTACACGTCGGGGTTCGAGGTGCGCAGCGAGGAGTCGGTGAGGACGCCCTGGCCGACGTCCAGCCCCGCGTCCCTGGCCAGCCCGACCTCGGGCGCGGCGCCGATGCCCACGACGACGAGGTCGGCCGTCAGCCGCTCGCCCGAGCTGAGCCGCACGCCTGAGTCGGTGATCTCCGCGGCGGCCGTGCCGAAGCGCAGGTTCACGCCCTTGCTCGCGTGCAGGCGGGCGAACAGCGCGCCGAGCTCCGGGCCGAGCGCCCGGTTGAGCGCGGTCGGCTCGGGCTCCACGACGGTCACCTGGCAGCCGGCCGCGCGCGCCGCCGCCGCGGTCTCCAGGCCGATCCAGGAGGCGCCGACGATCAGCACGTCCGCGCCCTCGGCGAAGCGGCGCTTGAGCGCCTCGCTGTCGTCCACGGTCCGCAGGTAGTAGGCGGGGCCGGGCAGGCGTCTGGGCACGGCGCCGGTCGCGATGAGCAGCTTGTCGTACGGCTGCCGCGACCCGTCCCCCAGCCTGACCAGGTGATGAGCCGGCTCGATGCGGGTGACCTTGGTGCCGAGGCGCAGATCCACGTCGTTGTCCGCGTACCAGCCGGGCTCGTGGACGAAGATCTTCTCCCGTTCGCCCTTGCCCTGCAGATACTCCTTGGACAGGGGCGGTCTCTCGTAGGGCCGTTCGCTCTCCGCGCCGATCAGCACGATCTCGCCGTCGAATCCCTCCTCGCGCAGCGTCTGCGCTGCCTTCGCTCCGGCCAGTCCGGCGCCGACGATCACATATGTGGCCATGGGCGCAGTATGCGCCCACCGGGGTCATCGGGAAAGCCGGTTGTGCCAGGCGACCTGGCTCGTTGACGAACTCTTGATCAGCGAGAGAGCCTGCGGTGCCAGGCGACCGCCGAGGTGTCGGTGAGCGAGGCGATCTGGTCGATCACCACGCGGACGCGGGCGGCGTCGCTCGCGGCCTCCAGGAACGCGGGCCTGAAGGCGGGCTCCAGCGTGCCGGGCGCGCCGAGCGTGATCAGGGACGCCAGCTCGGTGATGAGGTCGCGCTGCCTGGCCTGGTTGGCATGGTGGTCGGCGGTGGTCATCACGTAGTGCGCGGTGACGCCCTTGAGCAGCGCGCACTCCAACCTCGTGGCGTGCGGCACGACCAGGTCGGCGCGGTGCCGCGAGCCGAACACCTCCTTGGTGGCGGCCTGCGCGGACCGGCAGAAACGGCCGATGAGACCGCTGGTGAGCGCCTTGAGCCCGGCCAGGTCGGCCATGGTGGCCGCGAAGTGACGCGGCCAGAGCGGGTCGGCGATCAGCTTGGCGAAGACCTCCTCCAGCTCGTTCAGGTCGGCGCCGGGGGCGTACCAGGTGCGGGTGATCTCGCACACCTGGGCGCGCTCGGCCGCCGACTGGAGCGCCTCCGGGGTGACGTGGCCGGAGTGCAGGGCGTCCTCCAGGTCGTGCACGGAGTAGGCGACGTCGTCGGCCCAGTCCATGATCTGCGCCTCGAAGCTCACCCGTCCCTCCGGGGCGCCCTCCCTGATCCACCGGAACACCGGCAGGTCGTCGTCGTACACGCCGAACTTGGGCGACCTGTCGCACGTCCACGGGTACTTGATGGAGGCGTCGAGCGCGGCCCTGGTGAGGTTGAGGCCGGCGCTGCGGCCGTCCTCGGTGAGAACCTTGGCCTCCAGCCGGGTGAGCAGGCGCAGGCTCTGCGCGTTGCCCTCGAAGCCGCCGCACGAGGCCGACAGCGCGTTGAGCGCCACCTCGCCGTTGTGCCCGAAGGGCGGATGCCCCAGGTCGTGGGCCAGGCAGGCGGTCTCCACCAGGTCGGGGTCCACGCCGAGGGTGGCGCCCATCTCCCTGCCCACCTGGGCGCACTCGAGCGAGTGGGTCAGGCGGGTGCGGGGGATGTGCTGGCCGCCGCCGAGCGTCTCTCCCGGGCCCACCACCTGCGTCTTGGCGGCCAGCCTGCGCAGGGCGGCGCTGTGCAGCACCCGGGCCCGGTCCCGCTCGAACGCGGCGCGTTCCGGATTGCCGGGAAGTTCCGGAACCCAACGCTCCTGGTCATGCTCGTCGTAGTACGGCATCAGTGAAGTGATTTTATCCAGTTTCATGTCTCCGCTAGTGTCAAGCCTCGCGAGAAACCCTTCCCCGGGAGCCCTCCCCCATGACGACAGCGTTCCGAGCAGTGCTGGCCTTTACCCTGCTCGCCGGCTTCTACGTGCTCGTCGGCCTCATCCTGGCCGCCGCCGTCTTCTTCGACGTCCTGCTCCTCGTCGACTTCCACGCCAACACGGTCAAGTTCGCGATCGTGCTCACCCTCGCGGCGGGCGCGCTCGTCCGCGCCCTGGTCATGGTCAGCCGCCGCCGCGGCGACGAGCAGCCGGGCGTGCCTGTCGGGCGCGAGCACGAGCCGGTGCTGTGGCAGACGGTCGAGGAGCTCTCGCAGCGCGTACGCACCGCGCCGCCGGACGAGATCCGCCTCGTCGCCGAGGTCAACGCGGCCGTCTCCGAGGACACCCGCTTCCTGGGGCTGCGGGCGACGCGGCGGCGGATGTTCGTCGGCCTGCCGCTGCTGCAGACGCTCACCGTGGACGAGATGCGCGCCGTGCTCGGGCACGAGCTCGGCCACTACAGCGGCGCGCACACCCGCCTGGGCGCGCCCGTCTACCGGGGCCGGGTCTCGCTCATCGCCACCGTGCAGGGTCTGCGCAACCACCCGTTCATCCAGCGCCTGTTCACCTGGTACGCCAAGCTCTACCTGCGGGTCTCGCAGGCCGTCTCGCGACGCCAGGAGCTGGAGGCCGACCAGCTCGCGGTCGCCATCGGCGGCCGGCAGGCGATGGCAGGCGCGCTGCGCAAGATCCACGCCACCGCGGCCGGCTGGGACCTGTACGTCAGCAGCTACCTGTCGCTGACCGGCGCGGGCGGCGCCAGGCCCGCGGCCGTGTTCGGCGGGTTCCACGCGCTCATGAGCGACCCCGACCGCCAGGCCGAGATCGCCAAGCTGGGCGAGCAGCCCGAGGAGGTCTCCCCCTACGACTCCCACCCCAGCCTCGCCGACCGCCTGGCCGCCATCGAGCACCTGCCGGAGCCCCAGCACGTCCCCGACCCGCGCTCGGCCCTGACCCTGCTGGTGGACCCCAACGTGGCCGTGCAGGCGGTCGAGCAGTCGATGTGGAGCCCCGACGCGCTGGCCACGCTGCGGCCCGTCTCGTGGGAGGAGCTGATCTCCCACGGCATGTACGCGGGCCGCAACGCCGACGCCGTACGCGACCTGGCGATGGCCGGGCAGCAGGTCATGGGGGCGCAGCGGCCGTACCTGGACGCGGCGTTCGAGGCCATCGCGCGCGGCCGGCAGGCCGAGCTGGAGGCCAAGCTGCTGGAGCAGGGCTGGAACCCGTCTCCCTCGCTGCTGGCCGGGGTGCTCGGGCAGGCGCTGGAGGCGGTGCTCATCCAGCTCGGCGAGGCCAAGTGGACGCTGTCGTGGTCGGGGCCCGCGCGGCTGCTGTTCGACGACGGGGAGGAGGTCGCCCTGTCGGAGTACGCGGCGCAGGTGGCGGCCAATCCGGCGGCGGTGGCGGGGCTGCGGCAGTGGCTGGGCGATCACGGCATGCGCCACGACTACGTGCCGCTCGACGAACCCAGCCCGGCCGCCCTCGGTTAGAGGTCGCGTTCCAGGAGGGCCCGATGCTCAGCGACCCAGTCGTGGGCGGCGCGCACCTGCTCGACGACGCCGTCCGCGCGTAGCCTGACCGCGTGCGGCAGGCCCGCCCGCGCGTCCGCCTCGATGCCGCGCCGGCATCGGTCCTGCCACCACAGCACGCTGCCCACCACCTCGCCGCGGTCCGCCAGCCCGTAGCCGTCGCAGATCACCCGCACCCTGCGCGCCGCCTCCCCCGGATCTGCCCCGGGCGCCAGGCCCGCATACTGCCAGCAGGCGTGGCCCACGTCGTGGACTCGCCTGCCTGGCGCCGCGAGGTCCCAGTCGATGAACGCCACCGGCCGCAGCCCCGCGCCGCCGTCCCGGTAGACGGTGTTCTTGGGCGACAGGTCGTTGTGGCAGACGACCTCCGCGTCTCCCGCCAGCGGCGTGCCCGCGGTCACGTCGTGGAACTCGCGGACCAGCGCCCCCACCCGCGCCAGGCTCTCGTCCGACGTGACGCCCGCCGGCTGCCCCTCCTCCCACGCCACGTGACCGTCCACGAAGCGGAGGATCTCGCGGTCCCGCTCGTCGAGGCCGAGGAAGCGCGGCGCGCCCGCCCAGCTGCGCCGCTCGAACAGGCGCAGCAACTCGTGGACGAACGCGGCCCGCGGGCCGGGGACGCGGCGGACGGTGTCGGCGACACGGACGACGGCGTTCACGAAACCGCCGGGGAGAGGGATCTCTGACATGTGATCCAGCTTGCCCGCCCCCTACGCGCTTTGAAGCTTTCCGCACCCCTCTCCCGTGCTTCGCCGTCGAAGTCTCACTGGGTGGTGCAGTGAGACGATTGAGGGGACTGAAAGGAGCCCTCGACATGACAGAGGACGACATCATCACGTTCGTGAGCGGTCTGCAGGGGACCGTCGTGTTCACCGCCGGGCCCGGCGACGGGGCGCCGGAAGTGGCGTGGGGCGACTCGTTCTGCTACTACGAGCCGGCCGGCCTGGACCGCGTGCCGGCCGACGGCCGCCTGCCGTACGCGACGATCGTCACCAAGGACTACCCGGGGTTCGACACCGCCTCCCGCCTCGACAGGCCCGGCGTCTTCCGGCTGAACGCGGCGGTCGGCCGCGTCGCGTTCGAGCGGCTCGTCGGCTACCCGCCGGCCGCGCACGCCGCGCACCACGCCGCCATCGACTACACGGTGCCCGACCAGGTCATCCCGCATCCGCTGTACGCCGCCCAGTCGTGGGTGTCCATCGTCAGCCCCGAGGACGCGGAGCGCGCGCGGGCGATCCTGGCCGAGGCGCACGCCCGCGCGGCCCAGCGGCACCGCCCCTCGTCCTGACCGACCAGTTTCCCTCACGGCCTTGCCACACTACGGCTCGCGATCGTACGGTCACCCTTAGCATTGGCCAGCCTAAGGAGGCGCTGTGAGCAGGCACGACGGCGGACCCCAGCGAGGCTCGACCATGCTGCCCCATCTGGCCTGGCGGGTGGAGGCGATGATCGCGAGCATCGCCGACCGGCGCCGGCCCGCTCCCGGCATGATCGCGCAGGCGATGCGCAAGGTGCCCCGCCACTGGTTCGTGCCCTCTCTCGGCCTGGTGCTCGGCGACGACGGCGTGGCCGCGCCGATCGACCGCGACATCGACCCGACCGCCTGGTGGGACGCCGTCTACTCCGACCGGCCGATCGCCACCCCGCTCGCCGGCGGCGGCGCCTCCTACACCTGTGTCAACCCCTCCCCCAGCTCCGTCGTCGATCTGCTGGAGCTGCTCGACCCGCGCCCGGGGCACCGGGTGCTGGAGATCGGGACGGGCAGCGGCTGGATCACGGCGCTGCTGTGCCGGCTGACGGGCGAGTCGGGGCGGGTGACGTCCGTGGAGGAGAGCGCGGCGGTGGCGGAGGAGGCCTACCGGAACCTGATCGCGGCCGGGGTGCGGCCACACCTCGTCAGCGGTGACAGTGCGCGTGGATGCCCGGAGCGGGGGCCGTTCGATCGGGTGCTCGCGCCGGCCACCGCGCCCGAGTCGTGGATCGCGCAGGCCGCGCCGGGGGCGGTCATCGTCGGGGGATGCGATGAGGGGGCACGGCTGGAAGTACATTACTGAGGACTCCCTGATTACTAGCGCTAGGCGGCCTGTTCTCCGGCCGCGATCAGCGGCACCTCTTGACTTAATTCGCATGGACTCCATGATTAGTCGCAAGTCCGACACTTGCCTAGGAGCCCCATGCGCAAGCTCGTACGCCTCCTCACCCTCCTGACCGCCCTCTGCGCGTCGATCCTCGTCGCCCCGTCCGCGGCCCAGGCCGCCATCACCGGCCAGTCGGCCACCAACACCACCACGACGGTGACGTACCAGTTCAGCTACACCGGCAGCCCCGCCTACGCCCGCGTCTACCTCGACACCGACCGCAGCACGGCCACCGGCTTCGCCCAGGCCGGCGCGGGCGCCGACTTCTTACTGGAGAACGCCTCCCTCTACCGCCACAACGGCGGCGGCTGGAGCTGGACGCTCGTGGGGCCGGTGACGTACTCGTCGTCGGGCGGCACGGCCAGGTGGACGGTCTCCCGCTCGGCCATCGGTGAGAGCGCCACGCCGAACGACGCCGACCTCGTCTTCCAGGTGGAGTCCCCGCTGGAGACCTCGGCCAAGTACACGCACGTCTACTCGGGCGGCGGCGGAGGGGGCGGCTCCGTCACCTACACCCCGACGACCGTCGACTTCGCCAACCCCGAGCGCGGCCTCTACCACCACACCGGCGACTGCGACAAGAACGACTTCTCCCTCGCCACCCTCCAGGGCTACCGCACCGGCCAGAACATCTCGCTGGTGATGTGCGTGTTCTACCTCGCCGAGTTCAGGACCACCGCGATCAGCCAGGCGGCGCTCGACCAGTTGCAGCAGCAGCTCGACACCGTGCGCGCGGCGGGGCTGAAGATGGTGCTGCGCTTCGCCTACACCACCTCCACCGACGGCGCCGACGCCGCCAAGGACCGGGTGCTGGCCCACCTCGACCAGCTCAGGCCCTACCTGAACGCCAACAAGGACGTCATCTACCTCATGCAGGCCGGGTTCATCGGGGCGTGGGGCGAGTGGTACTACACCCAGAACTTCGGCAACGCGGGCGTCGTCACGGCCGCCGACTGGGCCAACCGCAAGGCCGTGGTGGACAAGCTGCTCAGCGTCCTGCCCTCGACGCGGATGGTGCAGCTCCGTACGCCGAAGTTCAAGCGCACGCTGTACACCACCACCCCGGTCACCTCCGGCCAGGCGTACGGCGGCTCGGCCGTGGCGCGGCTCGGGCACCACAACGACTGCTTCCTGGCCAGCCCGGACGACTACGGCACCTACGAGAACGCGGCCGTGGAGTACCCGTACCTGGAGGCGGAGACGGCGTACGTGGCCATGGGCGGGGAGACCTGTAACCCCAACCCGCCGCGCTCGGACTGCCCGACCGCCGAGGACGAGTTGTCGCGCTTCCACTGGTCGTACCTGAACACCGACTACCACACCGGCGTGCTGGGAAGCTGGAGCACCGGCGGCTGCCTCGCGGAGATCACCCGCAGCCTCGGCTACCGCCTCGCCCTGCAGAGCGGCACGTACCCGAGCACGGCCACGCGCGGCGGCGGCCTGCCGGTCAGCATCACGCTCAGGAACGAGGGGTACGCCGCGCCGTTCAACCCGCGCGGCCTGGAACTGGTCCTGCGCAACACCTCGACAGGGGCGGTGCACCGCTTCCCGCTCAGCGCGGACCCGCGCCGGTGGGCGGCCGGGGCCACCAGCACGATCACCCAGACCGTCAGCCTGCCCGCCGCCCTCCCGGCAGGAAGTTACGCGCTCCTGCTGAACCTGCCGGACCCGCTGCTGCCGGCCCGGCCGGAGTACTCGATCAGGGTCGCCAACGAGGGCACCTGGGAGCCGTCCACCGGCCTCAACAACCTGCGGCACACCGTCACCGTCAACTGATCAGGCGATCGGCGATCCGGCCCCGGGCCGGATCGCCCTTTTTCGTGTGACGCACATCACGCTTTGTCGGCTTGAATCTCACACCGGTGTGACGTTCTACCTTCGGTGGCATGACGACAACGCAAGCGCCCATCGCCCTGTACGGTTTCCTCCGCCCCCGCCCCGAGCGCGCCGACGAAGTACGGGAAATCCTGTCCGCACTCGTCGAGCCGACCAGGGCCGAGGAAGGGAACCTGGAATATCACATCCACGAACAAGCGGACGGACGTTTCTTCCTTTACGAGGTCTGGCGTTCCAAGGAGGACCTCGACCTGCACAACGAGTATCCGCCGCTGCGCGACTTCCTGAACAATGCCGCCGACTATCTCGACGGGGCCCCCGAGGCCTATTTCGACACCATGACGAGCAGCTACCCCGCCCGGTGACCCACGGTTGTGACCCACGGCAGTGACGGAAAACCGTTTGACGCCTCGCCCGCGCCCCCGACACGATCTGCGACGTGCACATCGAATTCACGCGCTTCTCCCCTGACGACACCGAAGCCCTCGTCGGCTTCCTGACCGGCGAGGACTGGCCCTTCCACGCGGGCGTCCAGGAAGCGCCGGCGATCAGGAAGCGGGCCGCGGAGGGTCTCTACGACGACGAGGAGAGCCGCACGTTCTGGATCGTCGCGGACGGGGAGCGGGCGGGCCTGGTGCGACTGCAGGACCTCACCGACGGCACCCCCATGTTCGACCTGCGCGTACGCAAGGCGTGGCGCGGGCGCGGCCTGGGCACGGCGGCCGTCAAGTGGCTGACCTCCTATCTGTTCACCGAATTTCCCGGGATCAGGCGCATCGAGGGCAATACGCGGCAGGACAACCACACGATGCGCGCCGTCTTCCGCAAGTGCGGGTATGTCAAGGAGTCGCATTACCGGGAGGCCTGGCCTGCGCCAGACGGCACGGTGCACGACTCGACGGGTTACGCGATACTGCGGCGCGATTGGGAGTCGGGTACGGTGACGGTCCCCGACTGGAATGACGAGCCCGTTACGGGATCGCTCGGAAGATGAATGGCGCGACCAGGCCCAGCAGGGCCAGCGCCTCGGTGAGGACGAAGCCCAGCAGCATGTTCTGGCGGATCAGGCCGTAGGCTTCGGGCTGGCGGGCGATGGCCTGCACGCCGTTGCCGAAGATGATGCCGACGCCGACGCCGGGACCTATGGCGGCGAGGCCGTAACCGATGGCGGTGACATTGCCGGATACCGCAGCGAGAACGCTCACGAAGGTTTCCTTTCGAGTGTCAGGTGCAGTGGTTTGTCGCCGTCATCACCATTCCGCCACATGGGGTGTGAAGGGCAAAATGCCTGGTCGAACGAAAATGACCGTCCTTGCTTGTGGACAAAACGAATGGACAAAGCGCGGATTCTAGGGAAGAGAGCGGAACTCGGCCGTGCGGCTCTGTTCCCGCGGCCGCTCGGGGCCAATGCGGCGCTGTCCGCGCCGCACCGCCCGCTATTCGATGACCGGGCCTATGAAGCGCGCATCAACAAACGCCCATGGTGGAATCGCTCATTCTCCGCGGGCTCCCGCAACATCCGCGCCACCTCGTCGAATCCCTCCTTACGCAACAGGTCGGCCAGCTCGTCGATCGGCCACCGATAGGCGGGCGTGACCCTGTGGTCGAACTCCGCCAACGGATCCCCCTCGGATTCGAAGAACCCGAGCAGAAGAAGGCCACCAGGAGCCAGCACCCGGCGGAACTCGGCGAAGTACGGCGGCAGTTCCGGCGGCGGGATGTGAATGGTGGAGTACCAGGAGAGCAGCCCGCCCAGCTCACCGTCGGCCACACTGAGCTCGCCCATCGAGCCGAGCTCGAACCGCAGGCCGGGGTAGTCCCGGCGGGCGATGGCGAGCAGCGCGGGAGACAGGTCGACGCCGGAGGCGTCCAGCCCGAGGTCGCGCAGGTGCGCCGTCAGGTAGCCCGGACCGCAGCCGGCCTCGACGACGGGCCGGGGCCCGGCGGTCCGGACGAGTTCGGCGAAGGCGTCGATCAGCGCGCGGTCCAGCGGGAGGCCGTCGAGCGAGTCGCGGGCGAGGTCGGCGTAGAGGTCGGCGACGGCGTCGTAGGCGTCCGCGGTCGCGGTCAGGTAGGAGGAGGATTCGGCCACGGCGGACGACTGTAGACCATCTGGCGGCGAAAGTGGCGTTGGCCCGCTCGCCCGCTCCCGTCAGCCGGATGAGGGAGGAGCGAGCGCGGCCCATCTGGGGGACGGTCATGGGGCCGTGCTCGCGCAGCATGTTCAGCACCGCCCGCACGCCGACCGACAGCCCTTCGATGGGCGCGTCCTGCTCCACCTTCCAATCGCTGCGGGGCGCGCGAGCCCCGGGGGACACAGTCCTCAGCGCGTGTCGGAGTCGGACTGGGTGAGGGCCGCTCGCCCGGCCTCCAGCCGCGCCACCGGGATCCGGAACGGCGAGCAGGAGACGTAGTCGAGCCCCACCTCGTGGCAGAAGTGCACCGAGTCGGGATCGCCGCCGTGCTCGCCGCAGATGCCGAGGTGCAGGTCGGGCCGGGCGGCCCGGCCTTCGCGGACGGCGATCTCGATGAGGCGGCCGACGCCCTCCCTGTCGAGGGTCTCGAACGGGGAGACGCCGAAGATGCCGAGGTCGAGGTAGCGGGAGAAGAACGCGGCTTCGACGTCGTCGCGGGAGAAGCCCCAGGCCATCTGGGTGAGGTCGTTGGTGCCGAAGGAGAAGAACTCGGCGGCCTCGGCGATCTGGCCGGCGGTGAGGGCCGCGCGGGGGACTTCGATCATGGTGCCGACGAGGGCTTCGACGCCGGCCGAGGCGAGGATCTTGACGGCCTCCTCGCGTACGGACTCCAGCTCCTGTACGGCGGCCACCAGCGGGATCATGATCTCGGGACGAGCGCCGGGCACTTCGGCGGCGGCCTGGGCGATGGCGCGCACCTGCATGTCGAACAGGCCGGGGATGACCAGGCCGAGGCGGACGCCGCGCAGGCCGAGCATGGGGTTCTGCTCGTGCAGGCGCTTGACCGCCGACAGGAGCTTGCGGTCCTTGCCGGTGGCCTCGCCGGTGGCGACCTTGACCGACAGATCGACGATGTCGGGCAGGAACTCGTGCAGGGGCGGGTCGATGAGCCGGATGGTGACGGGGGCGCCGTCCATGGCCTGGAAGATGCCGATGAAATCGGACTTCTGGAGGGGCTCCAGGGCGTCCAGGGCCGTCTGACGTTCGTCGTCCGTCGAGGCGAGCACCAGGTCCTCCACGAGCTGGCGGCGCTCGCCCAGGAACATGTGCTCGGTGCGGCACAGCCCGATGCCCTGCGCGCCGAAGCGGCGGGCGCGGGCGGCGTCCTCGGGCGTGTCGGCGTTGGCGCGCACGCCGAGGCGGCGGGCGGCGTCCGCGTGGCTCATGATCCGGTCGACGGCCTTGACGAGGTCGTCCCGCGGCTCGGTGACGCCTTCGAAGTACTCGACGACGGCGGAGTCCACGACGGGCACCTCGCCGAGGAAGACCTCGCCGGTGGTGCCGTCGATGGAGATGACCTCTCCTTCGGGGACCGTCACGCCGCCGGGGGCGACGAAGCGCCGCTCGGCCGTGAGGACCTCCAGCTCCTCGGCGCCGCACACGCACGTCTTGCCCATGCCGCGGGCGACCACGGCGGCGTGCGAGGTCTTGCCGCCGCGGCTGGTCAGGATGCCCTTGGCGGCGATCATGCCGGCCAGGTCGTCGGGGTTGGTCTCGCGGCGGACGAGGATGACGTCCTCACCCTGCTCCGCCAGCTCCACGGCGCGCTCGGAGGAGAAGACGGCCTTGCCGACGGCGGCGCCCGGCGAGGCGTTCATGCCCTTGGCGATCTTCTTCTTCTCGGCGCCGCCGTCGAAGCGGGGGAACATGAGCTGCGCGAGCTGGTCGCCGGTGACGCGGGTGACGGCCTCGTCCATGGTGATGAGGCCCTGGTCGACGAGCTGGGTGGCGATGCAGAAGGCCGCCGCCGCGGTGCGCTTGCCGACGCGCGTCTGCAACATCCACAGCTTGCCGCGCTCGATCGTGAACTCGATGTCGCACAGGTCCCTGTAGTGGTTCTCCAGGGTCTCCATGATGCCGACGAGCTGGTCGTAGGACGGCTTGTCGAGATGTTCGAGGTCTTGCAGTGGGATGGTGTTGCGGATGCCCGCGACCACGTCCTCGCCCTGCGCGTTCTGCAGGTAGTCGCCGTAGATGCCCTGCTGGCCCGAGCCGGGGTCGCGGGTGAAGGCGACGCCGGTGCCGGAGTCGTTGCCGTAGTTGCCGAAGACCATGGCCATGATGTTCACGGCGGTGCCGAGGTCGGCGGGGATGCGCTCCTGGCGGCGGTAGAGGATGGCGCGCGGGGCGTTCCACGAGTCGAAGACGGCCATGACGGCCAGGCGCATCTGCTCGCGCGGGTCGGCGGGGAAGTCCTTGCCGGTCTGCTCGCGCACGATGCCCTTGTACGTCTCCACGAGCTGCTGCAGCTCGCCCGAGTCCAGGTCGGTGTCCTGGCGGCGGCCCTTGAGCTCGTCGAGCGCGCGCTCGAACAGGTCGCCGTCGATGTCGAGCACGGTCTTGCCGAACATCTGGATGAGCCTGCGGTAGGAGTCCCAGGCGAAGCGGTCGTTGCCGCCCGACTGCTTGGCCAGGCCGTGCACCGACTCGTCGTTGAGCCCGATGTTGAGGACCGTCTCCATCATGCCCGGCATGGAGAACTTCGCCCCCGAGCGCACGCTCACGAGCAGCGGGTCGTCGGCCTGCCCGAGCTTCCTGCCCATCCTGGCTTCCAGGGCGGCCAGCTTCTCGGCGACCTCACGGTCCAGCCCGCTCGGTACGGAGCCTTCCGCCAGGTAGTGGCGGCACGCCTCGGTGGTGATCGTGAATCCATGCGGAACAGGCAGCCCGAGATTGGTCATTTCGGCGAGGTTGGCACCCTTACCGCCAAGAAGATCCTTGAGATTCCTGTTGCCCTCGGTGAAGTCGTAAACGTACTTGGCCACCACAGCTCCTTCGAACGCCTCTGCCCCGGACTCTACCGGCGAAATTGATGATGAAACTGCACTCCTCGTATAAGTCAGTGTTTGTGCTGGTCAAAGCCTCATGAGAGGTCTAATCCAATTATACGACCCATGGGCCACAAATTGGATTAGACCAATTGGTTTACACCAATTCTTGAGAAAGGCGGGCGTTAGGTGCAGAATCGGATCACCCCCCTCCCAGGAGGCCCCATGGCCACTCCCACCAAGCCCAAGAGGCAGCCCAGAATCATCGTCGGCTCCGCCAAAGCCGCCGTAGGTTCGGCGACGTGGCTCGACGACCGGCTGCCGTTCGGGCGCTGGCTGCGGCCCCAGTTGCGCAAGCTGTTCCCCAGCCACTGGTCGTTCCTGCTGGGCGAGCTGGCGCTGTACTCGTTCGTGATGCTGGTGCTCACCGGGACCTTCCTGACGCTGTTCTACAAGCCGAACCCGGACGTGGCCTTCGAGTCGGTCGTCGAGCTCAGCCTGAACGTGCGCGGCGGGCTGCTGGTGCGGCAGTTGCACCACTGGTCGGCGATGGTGTTCGTGCTCTCGATCGTGGCCCACATGTGCCGGGTCTTCTTCACGGGCGCGTACCGGCGGCCCAGGGAGCTGACCTGGATGCTGGGTGTGCTGCTGTTCGCGCTGGCGCTGTTCGAGGCGTTCCTGGGCTTCACGCTGACCGCCGACCAGCTCGCGATGGCGGGGCTGCGGCAGGTGCAGGGGGTGCTGCTGTCGGTGCCGCTGATCGGCACGTACCTGTCGGCGTTCACGTTCGACGGCGAGTTCCCCGGCCAGGTGCTGCCGCGTCTGTTCGCCCTGCACGTGCTGCTGGTGCCCGGCATCCTGCTGGCCGTGGTGCCGCTGCACGGCCTCATCCTCACCTGGCGGCAGAAGCACACCGAGCGCCGCGCCACGGCCGTCAGTGAGCACCAGGTGTCCGGCGGGCCGTTCTTCCCGTACTTCGCGGTCAAGAACGGGGCCACGGCGCTGTTCACGATCGGCTTCATCGCGTTGCTGGCCACGTTCGTGCGGGTCAATCCGGTGTGGGAGCACGGGGCGTACCAGCCGGGCGGCCAGCCGCCGTCGGCGCAGCCGTTCTGGTACTTCGGGGTGCTCGACGGCGCGCAGCGGCTGGTGCCCGCGTGGGAGATCGCCGTCGGCGGGTACGTGCTGCAGCCCGGGCTGTGGATCCCGCCGCTGATCCTGCTGGCCTTCTTCGGCGCGCTGTTCCTGTGGCCGTTCATCGAGCGCCGCTACAGCGGGGACGGCGAGGTCCACCACCTGCTGGACCGGCCGTCGCAGGCGCCGGTGCGGACGGCGCTGGGGGTCGCGGTGATCACCTTCTTCGTGACGCTGTGGGCGGGCACGTGGGTGTCGGTGGCGCCGCCCGCCATGCACTCCGCGCCGGGGCTGCCGCCGCCCCCGGCCGCGCCGCCCGCGCTGCTCACCGTGCCGGCCGACGCTTACGGGGTGATCGTCGCCGTGCTGCGGGTGGCCGTCTTCGTGCTGCCCGTCGTGGCCTTCCTCGTCACGCGCGCCATCTGCCGGAGGCGCTCAGCGTAGGGGGTTGTCCTCGGGCGGGCTGCCGGCCGCGCCCTCCCGGGGCGGCAGCCACAGCACGAACGTGGCCCCCTCCCCGAGCCGCGAGAACACCGCCACGCGCCCCCCGTGCGACTCCACGATCTGCCGCACGATCGCCAGCCCCAGCCCGGTGTGCCGGTCCCTGCGGCTCGCCTCGCCGCGCCAGAACCGGTCGAACACCCGCGCCTGGTCCGACTCGCGCAGCCCGGGCCCGTCGTCGCGGACCGCCGCCCACAGCCAGCCGCCCGTCCGGCCCGCCCCGGCCCTGATCAGGCCGCCGGACGGCGACAGGCGCACGGCGTTGGACAGCAGGTTGGCCACGGCGCGGCGCAGCGCGTCGGCGTCGCCCGCCGCGTCCAGACCGGCGCCCAGCTCCCGGGTGATCACGATGTCCCGTTCGGCGGCCGGGGTGGCGTACTCCTCGCATGCCTCCCCCACCACCCTGGCCAGGTCGAGATCGGCGTCGGCGAACGCGGCGCCCTGCCGCCTGGCCGTGGCCAGCAGGTCCTCCACAAGCCTGGTCATCCGGGTCGTCGCCCGGTCCACGATGGCCACGGCCCTGGCCCGCTCCTCCTCGCTGGCGTCGGGGGCGGCCAGGACGGCGTCCACGTTGGCCCTGATGATGGTCAGCGGGCTGCGCAGCTCGTGCGAGGCGTCGTCGATGAGCTGCCGTTGCGCGCTGAACGCCTCCTCAAGCCGGGCGAGCATGGTGTCGATGGTGTCGGCCAGGTCCTTCAGCTCGTCGCGCGGGCCGTGCAGCTTGATGCGCCGCTTCAGGTCGGTGGCCTGGATCTCCTCCGTCGTACGGGTGATCGACCGGACGGGCCGCAGCACCCGGCCCGACAGCACCCAGCCGATGCCCAGGCTCGCCACGTACAGGCCGGCCAGCGTGAGCAGCGAGAAGTCGCGCAGCGTGCTCATCGTCCTGACGTTGACCGCGTTCTCGACCTCCTCCACGAACACCACCTCGCGCTTGCCGAGGTACTGGTCGCCGCTGTAGGTCTTGGCGTACTCGGTCGTGATCGGGCGCTGCTCGGTGGTCTTGGACACGGCGAAGTAGATGCCGCCCAGCACCAGCGTGGCCAGCACGAACAGCAGCCCCGAGTACAGGACGGTGATCCGGAAGCGGATGGTGTGGATCACGTCGGCTCCTTCAGCCGGTAGCCGCGGCTGATCACGGTCTCGATCAGGCCGTCCTCCTGCAGCTTGCGGCGCAGGTTGCCGACCGTGACGCGGACGGTGCTGGTGAACGGGTCCGCGTGCTCGTCCCAGACGTGTTCGAGCAGCTCCTCCGTGGACACGACGTGGCCCGGCCTGGTCATCAGGTAGTGCAGCACGCCGTACTCCTTGGGGGTGAGCGCCAGCGACCTGCCGTCCAGCGACACCTCCAGCCGCGCGGTGTCGATCCGCAGGCCGCCCACCTCCAGCACGGACGTGCCGCCGCCGGCGTCCCTGCGCAGCAGCGCCCGCACCCTGGCCAGCAGCTCGGGGAAGGCGAACGGCTTGACCAGGTAGTCGTCCGCGCCCTCGTCCAGGCCGCGGACGCGGTCGTCCAGCCGGTCGCGGGCGGTCACCATGATGATCCGCACCCCCTGGCCCGCCGCGCGCACGGTCCGGCAGAGCTGGAAGCCGTCGCCGCCCGGCAGGTTCAGGTCGAGCAGGACCAGGTCGTAGGTGTTGACCTGCAACTTCTCGTGCGCGGAGGGCGCGTCGTAGGAGACGTCCACCGCGTAACCCGCCCGGACCAGGCCGACGCGCAGCGCGTCGACCAGGTCCTCCTCGTCCTCAACCACAAGCAGCCGCATGCCCTGGACCCTAGTTTCGGATGATGCGTTCCGCGATGGGCGCGGCCCGGTCGATGGGGATGGCGAAACCGATGCCGATGTTCCCGCCTCCCCTGGACGCCGCGATCGCGGTGTTCACGCCGACGACCTCGCCCCTGGCGTTGACCAGCGGGCCGCCGGAGTTGCCCGGGTTGATGGAGGCGTCGGTCTGAACGGCCGTGCGCCGGGAGCCGCCCAGCCGCACCTCCCTGTCCAGGGCGCTGACGATGCCCGAGGTGACCGTTCCGGACAGGCCCAGCGGCGAGCCGATGGCCAGCACCTGGTCACCGACGGACAGGTCCGCTGAGCGGCCGAGCGTGGCGGGCGTCAGCTCGCGCGGGTAGTCCACCTCCAGCACGGCCAGGTCCTCGTCGTCGTCCGCGCCCGCGACGCGGGCGGTCAGCCTGCTGCCGTCGTGCAGCACCACGGTCACCGTGCTGCTGCCGCTGACGACGTGCGCGTTGGTGAGGATGTGGCCGCTGTCGTCGACGACGAAGCCGGAGCCGCCCGAGCTGCGCGTCTCCACGGAGACCACGCTGGGCAGCACACGGGCCGCCGTGGCGCTCAGACCGGCCAGGCTCGCCGACGGCGCGGGCGCCACCCTCGGCAGGGCGGCGGCGGGGGCCGGCTCGGACCCTTCGAAGAGCCGTGCCCCCGCCGCCCCCGCCACGCCCGCCGCCGCCCCGGTGAGCGCCGCGACGAGCGCGGCGGTCACCAGGACGCGACCGCCCCTGGGCGGCGGCGGCGTGACGGGAGTCCGCGGTACGGGGTGCTGCCGCGGCGGCCCGATCAGCGGTGGCGCGGCACCGTGAGGCGCCTCCCCGCGCCCGCCCACCGGCACCGTGCGGACTTCGGGCCCGCCCACCGGCACCGTGCGGAGCTCCGGCCCGCTTACCGGCACCGTGCGGAACTCGGGCCCGCGCGGGCTGCCCAGCCCCCTCATGGCAGCCTCGAGAACCACAACATCGACGTCGCCGCCGCGATCAGCGCGAAGATCAGCCCCGCCCCCACGAACCACTGCCAGACCTCCTGCCGCTCGGTGCGGTAGCCGACCGACGTGCCGATGTCCTCGTAGACCGCCTGCAGCTCGTCGCCGCTGGCCGCCTCGTAGAAGCCGCCGCCCGCCGACTCGGCCAGGCCGCGCAGCGCGGGCCCGTCCACCGGCACCTGCACCTCGCGGCCCGACAGGCTGATGGTGCCGTCCGGCGTGCCGTAGGCGATGGTGGTGACGGGGACGCCGCGCGCGGACGCCTCGGCCGCCGCGTCGGTCACCGTGCGGCCGGTCGTGTTGGAGCCGTCGGACAGCAGCACGATGTGCGCGGGCGGCGCCTCCTCCTCCGAGTCGAGCGCGGCGATCGCCTCCAGCGAGGAGAAGACGGCCTCGCCGATGGCGGTGCCCGAGTCCATGCCGAGCCGGTCGAGCGCGCTCATCACCGCCGGCCGGTCCGTGGTGGGCGGCACGGCCACGGACGCGGCCGACGAGAACGACACCAGGCCCAGGTTGAACCGCTCGGGCAGCCCCTGGACGAACTGCCTGGCCGCCTGCTTGGCCGCCTCGAACCGGTTCGGCGTCACGTCGGTGGCGCCCATGGACGCCGACACGTCGAACGCCACCATGATCGTCGCCCGTTCGCGCGGCACCTGAACCTCGGCCGTCGGGCGGGCGAACCCCACGACGAGCAGGGCGAACATGAGCAGCAGGGCCGCGGCGGGCACGTGCCTGCGCCAGCCCGGCCGCCTCGGCGCGACCTTGTCGAGCAGGTCGAGGTTGGTGAAGCGGACGGCGTAGGCGGTCCTGGAGCGCAACGCCATGATGACGTAGGTGAGCGCGAGCAGGGCCACCGGGATGAGCAGCAGCAGCCACACGGGCGCGATGAGGGTCACGCCACGTCACCTCCTCCCCTGGGTCCGGGCGGGCTCGCCGCCAGCGTGGCCAGGCGGCGCTGGCGCATGACGTGCTTGACCAGGTCGCGCACCCAGTCCCGGTCGGTACGCAGCCGCAGGTGGGTGGCTCCGGCCCGGCGCAGCGCCCGCCCTATGGCGTCACGCTGCTCCGACGCGGCCTCGGCGTACCGGCGGCGCAGCCGGGCGTTGCCGGTGGCGACCTCGCGCCGCCGCCCCGTCTCCGGATCGACCAGCGTCAGGATGCCCACGTCGGGCAGCGTCAGCTCGCGCGGGTCGAGCACCTCCACGGCCAGCACCTGGTGCCGGGCGGTGAGCCGGCGCAGCGGGGCCTCCCAGGTGCCGGGGTCGTCGAGGAAGTCCGACACGACCACGACCAGGCCGCGGCGCCGTACCACCCTGCCGAGCTGCTCGGCCGCCACGCCGAGCAGCGGCTCGGCCACCCCTGGCGGGGTGCGGGGCAGCGCGAACGCCGCCTGGAGCAGCGCCATCAGGTGCGGCCGGCCCGTCCTGGCGGGCAGCGTCCTGACGCCGCCGCCGTGCAGCAAGTGGGTGCCGATGCGGTTGCCCGTCCGCTGGGTGAGGAAGCCGACCGCGGCCAGGGCGGACAGGGCCAGCTCCCGCTTCTCCATCGCCGCCGTCCCGAAGTCCATGCTGGCGGTGGCGTCGAGCAGCGCCCAGATCTCCAGCTCCCGGTCGGCGACGAGGTCGCGGACGTGCGGCTCGTTCGTGCGGGCGGTGACGTTCCAGTCCATCCGCCGCACGTCGTCGCCCGGCTGGTACGCCCGCGACTCCGCCGGTTCGCTGCCCGGACCTGGCACCAGGCCGAGGTGTTCGCCCTGGAGCAGCCCATCCAGCCTCCTGGTGATGGTCAGTTCGAGCCTGCGCAGCGCGGGCTCGGCGATCAGATACGGCTTCATGCCACCGCGTCCTGCCGGGTGTCGTAGGGCTGGGTCTCCTGGCTGGGCGCGATGACCGGCAGCGGCACGGCCGCCAGCACCCGATCCACGATCTGGCGGGGCATCACCCCGTCGGCCAGCGCGTCGAAGGACAGCACCAGCCGGTGCGCCATGACGTCGTGCGCCAGGTCCCGTACGTCCTCGGGCAGCACGTAGTCGCGCCCCCGCAGCAGCGCCAGCGCCCGGCCGGCCGCCAGCAGGCCGAGCGTCGCCCTGGGGCTGGCGCCGAACGCCAGCAGCCGCCCGACGTCCCGCACCCCGTACCGGTCGGGGTCGCGGGTGGCGTAGACGAGGCGGACGGCGTACTCGGCGACCGCGTGGTGCACGAAGACCTCCTGGGCCCGGCGTTGCAGCGCGACCACCCGCGCCGGGTCGAGGACGCCCTGCGGCGACGGCGGGTCCACGCTCATCCGGTAGACGATCGCCAGCTCCTCCGACTCGCTGGGATAGTCGACGTCGATCTTCATGAGGAAGCGGTCGCGCTGCGCCTCGGGCAGGTGGTAGACGCCCTCCGACTCGATCGGGTTCTGGGTGGCCAGCACCAGGAACGGCCTGGGCACCTCGTAGGTGACGCCGCCGATGCTGACCTGGCGTTCGGCCATGATCTCCAGCAGCGCCGACTGCACCTTCGCGGGCGCCCTGTTGATCTCGTCGGCGAGCAGCAGGTTCACCATGACGGGCCCGAGCTCGACGTCGAACGACTCGGTGGAGGGCCGGTAGATCCTGGTGCCGACGATGTCGGACGGCACCAGGTCGGGCGTGAACTGGATCCGGGCGAACGTCCCCCCGACCACCTTGGCGGTGGTCTCGGCGGCCAGCGTCTTGGCGATGCCGGGGACGCCTTCGAGCAGGCAGTGCCCCTTGGCGAGCACCGCCACGAGCAGCCGCTCGACCATGTGGTCCTGTCCGACGATCACTCGTTTGACCTCGAACAGGGCCCGTTCGAGCAGTGCGGGGTCGGTCACGGCTGCACGCTCCCGTGGTGGCAGTCGTCCACGACCACGCGCAGCTCCAGAGCGGTCGGCTCCGGGTCGGCGAACGCGGCGCTCGCGGTCATGAGCAGCCCGCCGGCGGCGAGCAACACAAGAGCGAAACGTGATGTACGCATGAATTCCTCGTCCCTCGTATCGGCTTGCTACGCACTTCATCAAGTCACCGCGAAAACCCGCGTAACCGCCGCCTTTACACGGTCTTTCGGTGGATGGGGTTAGACCTCCGGCATGACGCCCATCCAGCGCTATCTCGCAGAAGAGGTGGCCCACGACCACGTGGACGGCCTGATCCCCCGCCGCGAAGCGCTGCGGCGGCTCGCGCTGCTCGGCCTGGGCCTGCCCGCCGCCACGGCCCTCCTCGCGGCCTGCGGCGCGCCACCCGGGCCGGCAGCTCCCACCACGTCGGCTCCGGCCGCCACGACCCCCGCCCCCTCGGTGAGCCCTGCCGGGCCGTCGCCGCTGCCGACGGAGCCGATCACGTTCGCCGGGCCCGAGGGCGCCACGCTGCAGGCCGCCTGGGCGCAGGCCGCGGACCCGAAGGGCGCGGTGCTGGTGATCCACGAGAACCGCGGCCTGACCGACCACATCCGCTCGGTCGCCGGCCGCCTGGCCGCCAGCGGCTACTCGGCCTTGGCGCTCGACCTGCTCTCCCGCGAGGGCGGCACCGCGACGTTCACCGACAGCGCGCAGGCCACGGCCAAGCTCGGCGAGATCGACGACGCCAGGTTCGTGGCCGACATGAAGGCGGCGTTGGGCGAGCTGGCCAGGCGGGCCGGGGAGGCGAAGCTCGCCATGATGGGCTTCTGCTTCGGCGGCGGCATGACCTGGCTGATGCTGTCGTCGGCGGAGCCGCGCCTGTCGGCCGCCGTGCCCTTCTACGGGCCGCTGCCGGACAACGCCGACATGGCCGGGACGAAGGCGGCCGTGCTCGGCATCTACGGCGAGCAGGACGCCCGGGTCAACGCCACCAGGGACGCCGCCGAGGCCGCCCTGACGAAGGCCGGGCTGACGCACGAGCTGGTGACGTTCCCCGGGGTGGGGCACGCCTTCTTCAACGACACCGGGCCGCGGTACGACGCGGAGGCGGCGGCGCAGGCGTACGAGCGGGTCCTGGACTGGTTCGAGCGGCACCTGGCATAGAGGACGGCCACCCCGCGCAGGGGGTGGCCGCCGTTCTCCAGTGCGGTGCTCAGCCGATCAGGTACCGCATCGCCTTGCGGATCGCCGCGCTCCGCTCAGCGGCGCTGCCGACCTGCTCCACCCCGAACCCCAGCAGCACCGTGTCCCTGGTGGTCACGGCCGCCGTGGTGTCGGCCTGGTCGCGGGCGAAGTCGCCGGCGCCGGTCGGGCTGCCCGCCGGCGGGCCGGGGATGGCCCACGCGCCGAGCCCGGCCTCGAAGCCCTCGGGCTCGGTGGCGGTTCCGCCCACGAGGATCCGGGTGTCGTCCACGAACGCGCCCACCCCGCCGGTGCCGGGGTCGGTCACGTAGCTGATCGACACCTCGACCTGCTGTCCCGCGTACGCGGACAGGTCGAAGGCCACCTGCTGCCAGCCGCCCGAGTCGCCGGTGAACCGGTTCCACGAGCCGGAGGTGCCGGTAGGCCCGCAGGGGTTGCCGGGCGTCAGGTAGTGCAGGAGCCACGGGTGCTCCTCCAGGTAGAACCCGGCCTCGCACTCCGTCGGGACACCGGTGTCGGTGCCGCCGTTGAGGTCCGGCAGCGTGGTCCAGTTGTCCTGGCCGACGGTGTGAGCCTCGACGATGACGTTGTCGTAGCCGGGCTCGGTGTCGAAGGAGAGCTGGAAGGCCAGCTGCGGCTGCTGCGCCGCCGTCACGGCGCCCAGGTTGATCGTCCTGGTCAGCCGCATGTACGAGTCGTCGGCGTGCGGCCCGGCGACGTACCACTGCCCTTCGATCGGGTCGAACGGCCCCGGCGTGCCGAGCTGGTAGTCGGCGGCCGGCGTGCCGGTGAAGCGCGGGAAGTCCGTGCCCATCGGGATCAGCACGCCTGCCTCGTTCAGCGGGTTGTCCGCCAGCGCGGGGCCGCCGAACGTGCCGCTGGTGCCGGCCAGCGGGCCGGTGCCGGTGAAGCCGCTGGGGTTGGCGCGCGGGATGCGCCCGCCGACGCCCATGTAGTACTGCGTGAAGTCGTCGGCCAGCAGCAGGCACTCGTCGAACAGGCCCGAGATGGTGGTGACCACGCAGTCGCCGTCCGGGTTGCCGTCGATGCCGTAGTAGATGCCGCCGACGATGGTGTCGAGAATGCCGTAGTACGCGGCCGTCTCGCCGGTGTAGAGGAGTTTGCCGCCCTCGTTGAGGTAGTCGCGCACGGCGATGGTCAGGTCCTGCTGCGACCGTTTGACGTCGGCGTCGGGCAGGTTGCCGAGCGGCGTCACGGTGACGACGTCCTGCTGGTCCATGGACAGCCGGTTGTCGCCCAGCTCCCACACCAGGCCCTTGAAGTGCGACAGCACGCCGAGGTGGTGCGGCACGCCCTGGGCGTCCACGTCCCACGTCTCGGAGGCGTAACCGGCCGACTGCAACGCCTGCTGGTACGTGGCGGTGTACTTGGGCGCGGTCACGGTGGGCGGGTAGTCCGGGTTGAAGCCCGTGTAGTCCTCGTTGGCCACCACCAGCACCTTGGCCCGCGAGTCCTTGGCCAGCGTGTAGGTGAAGCGGCTGCTGGAGACGATCCCGGTGCCCGCCTTGAAGCCGGTGAACCAGACCTCCACCTTGTCTCCGGGTCTGGCGCCGCTGACGGTGCCGCGGTACTCGGCGAAGTACAGGTCGTTCTCGTCGCCGTACCGCTCACCGCCCTGCCACTCGCTCAGCGACCTGGTCTGCGTCGGGCCGCCGTTGATGCGGTAACGCAGCGCCTTGGCGCCCAGCGAACGGCGGGCGATGACCGCCACCGGCTGCGGGTCGCCGTAGGAGACGGTGAAGGAGTCCGGCCTGAAGTCGGGCACGGTGCGCCCGATCACGGAGACCGGCCTGTCCGGCGAGTGCACGGACTTGGCGGTGGCGACGGCCAGGGGGACGTTCGCCAGGAACTCCTCCTGGATCAGCCGCTCGTCGTCGGGGAAGGTGAATCCGAGGCCGCCCGCGCAGGTCTCCTCGGTCCACTCGTCGTCCGGGTACTTGGCCGCCGCCGCCTCGCACGTGGACATCTCGGGCGTGATGGACAGGGCGCCACGCACGTTCGTCGTGTGCCCGTCGGTGTCGCCGTTCGTGGTGTAGAGCTCGGCGCCGATGTCCGGGTCGTACGTCGGCACAGCCGGGGTGGCGTCGTCACCGAGCAGGGCCTCGAAGATGAGGTCGTCGGGGGCCGGAGTGGCCTGCTGCCAGCTGATCCCGTACAGGAGCAGCATGGCGGCCGAGTGGTAGTTGATCAGGTAGGTGAACTTCACCCGCTTGGTCAGGTTGTCGTAGGCCACCGTCTCCGGCTCCGACTGCGCGGCCGCGCCGCGGTAGGTCTGGCTGGAGAACAGGCTGGAGGAGCCCTCGTCGTCGTAGCGCCACTTGTAGGCGAAGTTGCGGTTGGGGTCCACCCCGTCGTTGCCGGTGATCTGCCCGTCGCCGTCGTTGTCGCGCAGGTTCTTGCGCCACAGGCGGTTGCCGTCGGTGAAGGTGTAGTCGTAGCCGTCGGGGTTGGCGACCGGCAGGAACCACAGCTCGGTGGTGTTGACGAGCTGGGTCAGCTCCGCGTTGCTCCCGTAGCCGTTGAGGAAGTGGTGCAGCAGCCGCCGCACCATCTCGGGCGTGATCCACTCCCGGGCGTGCTGGGCGGCCGAGTAGAGGATGGCCTTGCGACTGCCGTCACGCACCTTGCGGGCGTCCTTGGTCACCTTGATCGCGGTGATCGGCGTGCCGTTGATGGAGTTGCCCAGATCGACGACCTTGGCGATGCCCGGCTTGGCGTTGGCCGCGGCGATGATCTCCTCACGGATGCCGCCCGCGCCGCCGTACGTCTTGAAGACCCCGTCACCCTGCTGGGCCAGCCTCGCGGCGGCCGTCTTGGCCTGGAGGGTGACGCCCTGCTTGGCGAGTGTGCCGGCCAGCGTCGAGGAGAGGATGACCTCGATGGTGATCTTCCCGTCCGCCCGCTTGACGACTCGCATCTCCTCGCGGTCCACGCCTGTGGCCATGAGCTTGGCGAGCTGGTCGGCGGTGAGCTCGCCGCTATAGACGAAGACCCCGTCCGGACCCGCCGCCGGCTTCGGTTTGGCCGAGGCGGGCGGGATCGCGAAGGAGCCGAGTAACAGGAGTGTGCTCGCGAACATGATCAACGTGCGCTTCATCGCGCCTCCGAGATTGAAGCCCCCGAGTGCCGCTATGGGTGTGCCCGCAATGTCCGCGTATGCGGGAAGCTTGTCAATCACGACGGCCACATCCGGACAATGTTCAACCAGATGGTGATCGTCATCGAATGACCACGCGAACGGCCAAGGTTGCGCGCGTCACGGCGAGGTGGCGGTGAGGCGGCGGAGCGTCCCC
Source organism: Nonomuraea sp. PA05 (assembly GCF_008086045.1). Taxonomy (GTDB): domain Bacteria; phylum Actinomycetota; class Actinomycetes; order Streptosporangiales; family Streptosporangiaceae; genus Nonomuraea; species Nonomuraea monospora. The sequence goes on from NZ_VSEY01000010.1 coordinate 248,486, forward strand.
CTGGAGGGCCGTCAGCGCGGGACGGCGGGTGGGGTGGGGTGGCTTGCCGTAGAAGAGAAACGGGCTGCTCGTGAGCAGCCCGTTTCGCTCACGACTCAGTCATTCAGGTGCTGACGAAGGTACTGCTCCACGCCGTCGATCGAGATGCGCTCCTGCGCCATCGTGTCGCGCTCGCGGATCGTCACGGCCTGGTCTTCCAGCGTGTCGAAGTCGACCGTGATGCAGAACGGCGTGCCGATCTCGTCCTGACGGCGATAGCGGCGGCCGATCGCGCCCGCGTCGTCGAACTCGACGTTCCACCGGCGCCGGAGCTGCGCCGCCAGGTCGCGGGCCTTCGGCGACAGGTCGGCGTTGCGCGACAGCGGCAGCACCGCGGCCTTGACCGGCGCGAGCCGGTGGTCGAGCCGCATGACCGTGCGCTTCTCCATGACGCCCTTGGCGTTGGGCGCCTCGTCCTCGGTGTAGGCGTCGAGCAGGAACGTCAGAGTGGCCCGGTCGACACCGGCCGCCGGCTCGATGACGAAGGGGACGTAACGCTCCCCGCTCTCCTGCTCGAAGAAGCTGAGGTCGACGCCGGAGGCCTTGGAGTGGGAGCTCAGGTCGAAGTCGGTGCGGTTGGCGATGCCTTCGAGCTCACCCCACTCCGAGCCGGCGAAGTTGAAGCGGTACTCGATGTCGACGGTGCGCTTGGAGTAGTGGGACAGCTTGTCCTTGGGGTGCTCGTAGAGCCGCAGGTTGTCCTTGTTGATGCCCAGGTCGGAGTACCAGCGGAAGCGCTCGTCGATCCAGTACTGGTGCCACTCCTCGTCGGTGCCGGGCTTGACGAAGAACTCCATCTCCATCTGCTCGAACTCGCGCGTGCGGAAGATGAAGTTGCCCGGCGTGATCTCGTTGCGGAACGACTTGCCCTGCTGGCCGATGCCGAACGGGATCTTCTTGCGGGCCGACTGCTGCACGTTGAGGTAGTTGATGAAGATGCCCTGCGCGGTCTCGGGCCGCAGGTAGGCCAGGCCCGACTCGTCCTCGACCGGGCCGAGGAAGGTCTTGAGGAGGCCGCTGAACTGCCGGGGCTCGGTGAAGGTGCCCTTGTTGCCGCAGTTGGGGCAGGTGATGTCGGCCAGGCCCGCCTCGGGCGCCTTGCCGTTCTTCTCCTCGTACGCCTCGGTCAGGTGGTCGGCGCGGAAGCGCTTGTGGCAGGACAGGCATTCGGTCAGCGGGTCGGTGAAGGTCTCGACGTGGCCGCTGGCCCGCCACACCTCGGGCGCCAGGATGACACAGGAGTCGAGGCCCACCACGTCGTCGCGCGACTGGACCATCGACAGCCACCACTGCCGCTTGACGTTGTTCTTCAGCTCGACGCCCAGAGGACCGTAGTCCCACGACGCGCGCAGTCCGCCGTAGATCTCGCTCGACGGGTAGACGAGCCCGCGGCGCTTGGCGAGGCTGACGATGGTGTCCATGACGTCGGTGCGTCGTGCCATTTTGGTTGATTCTCTTTCCGGCTGGAGGTCGGCGAGGGAAATTGGTGAGATCCCAGCTTAGGGGACGGCACCCGCTCTCGCGCGCGAGTAATGCTACGCCCCGTCCCGGGTGTAGACGTCCTCGTACGCACTGGGCTCGTTGAGCATCAGAATCATCAGGGGATACATCACCATTCGGGCGGCCGACAGCGCCCTGCGGTAGAAGCCGGCGCCCTCCCACTCCGTGACGAGCGCCCACAGGTTCGGCTCGTCCACCGACCTGGCCAGCCGGCCCCGCTGGTAGCCCGGCTGGGTGGCGAACGTGTCGAGGATGGTGTGGCCCTGCTTGACGAAGTCTTGGGACTGGGACTCTGGAACGGTGTATCGGATCACGGCGAGCACCCGACCAGCCTAAAGGTGCGGGAGGGGCCGCCACAGGCGAGCAGCCGAGGTATCCCTTCGCCGGCGTACCTGGTGACCAGCTTCGGGACGCGGCTCGGGCTGCCCGGTGTCACGTCGCTCCCGTAGGCTCTGGGTCGTGGCCCCTGACAACAAGCAGCCCCAGGGCGAGCAGTTCTTCACGCCGGGCGCGACCGGTCTCCGCAAGGCGGTCGAGCGGCGCAGCGCGGTGCCGATGACGTTCCTGTTCACCCAGGTCCCCCGCTGGGTGGCGCCGGCCCTGCTGGTGATCCTGCTGCTGGCGGGGTTCGCCGTGACGAATCCGCTGGGCGGCGTGGCGGTGCTGCCGGTGCTCCTCTTCGTGGGGTGGCTGGCCTACCTGTCGTGGCCGTCCCTGAGCGTCGGCGGGAAGGTGTTGCGGGTCGCCATGCTGACCTTCCTGGTGTTGCTGATGGCGACCCGCTTCGGGGCGTTGTAGTTACGGCAGCAGCGTGTAGCTGGGGAAGTTGCCCGGCAGGCGTTCGCCGTCCTCGCCGGTGGTGGCGGCTCTGACGAGCAGGTCGCCGCCGACGAACGCGCCGCGCCACGACGCGCCGAGCCCGCCGAACAGCTCCTCGCGGTCCCCGCGCGAGCGCGGCCGGTTGTGGCCGACCTTGAAGGCGCGCACCTCGGGTGAGAGCCGGGCGAAGGTGTCCGCCGATTCACAGGACAGGGTGGCCACCAGGGCGCCGTTGCTGGCGTTCATGGCGGCCAGCAGCTCCGCCTCCGTGTCCACCAGCACGATCGTGTCGACGGGGCCGAAGGGCTCCGCGTGGTGGAGGGGGGAGGAGGGCGGCGGGTTGAGCAGCGCCGTCGGAGCGAAGTAGGCGGACGTATCTTGACCTGGGAGGAAGTGCCCGGAGTCGAGGGACGCGCGGTGGATCGGCACGCCGCCCCTCGTGATCGCCTCGTCCACCTGGTCGGCCAGTTCCTTGGCCTTCGAGGCGTTGATCAGCGGGCCGAAGTCGAGCGTCGGCAGCGGGTCGCCCGGGTCCTCGACGGCCAGCGGGTGCCCGAAGCGCAGCGACCCGACCGCCTCCAGGTAGGCCGCCAGGAACTCGTGGAACAGCGAGCGCTGAACGACGAAGCGCGGGTAGGCGGTGCAGCGCTGCTTGGCGTAGTCGAAGGAGCCGCGGATCTGCCGGGCGAGCAGGTCCCAGTCGCCGTACTCCCAGACGCCCCAGCAGTTCAGCCCCTCCTGCTCCAGCACGTGCCGCCGGCCGAGGTCGGCCAGCGAGGTGGAGACCTTCGCGCCGGCGTCCCTGCCGCCCACGAACGACACGCAGCCCAGCGAGCCCGAGCCGACGAGCACCGGCGACAGCTCCGCCCCTCCCCCGCTGACCAGCGTGAACGGCAGCCCTTCCCGTACGGCGAGCGCGCAGGCGAGCGTCAGGCAGCACAGGCCGCCGTCCGTCGGGGTCTTGGCGATCACCGCGTTGCCGGCCAGCGCCTGCACGAGCATGGCGTGCATGAGCACGCTCATCGGATAGTTCCAGCTCGCGATGTTGCTGACGGGGCCGGGCAGCGACGTGCGCCCGTCCACCATGTGGTCGATCTCCCCGAGGTACCAGCGCACGCCGTCCAGGCAGCGGTCCACGTCGGCGCAGGCCGTCTTCCACGGCTTGCCGATCTCCCAGACCAGCAGCAGGGCGAGCAGGTCGCGGTGGGCGGCCATGGACTCCACGGCCGCCGACACCATGACCTTGCGCTCGGCGAGCGGCAGGTGACGCCAGCGCTGGTGTTCCTCGACCGCGCCCGCGACCGCCCGGCCTGCGCCGGCCCGGTCGAGCCTGGGCAGGCCGGCGATGGCGGAGCCGTCGAGCGGCGAGAAGCCGGGTACCGGCCGCCCGTCGCGGTGCCAGATGCCGCCCCAGTGGTTCAGCACCCGGTCGTCGTGAAAGGCCTCGGGAGCCGCCGAACAGCAGCGTTCGTAGGCGTCCCGCCAGGACGTGCCCGGCTTGAGCCGCATGTCCATCCTCCTCGGTCGCAGCTAGGCAAGACTCGATCAGATCGCGGTCGCATCCCGGTCGAAGCTCAGTCGGACCAGTCGGCGGTGATGAGCTCGGGCAGCGGCTCGAACTCCTTGACGGCCTCCAGCGACGGGCCCATGGCGGCGTTCGCCTCGCGCTCCACCATCACCTCCACCAGCACGGGCAGTCTCTTGTCCGCCGCCTCCGCGCTGGCCCAGGCCAGCGCGTCGCGGATGTCGCCGGGCAGCTCCACCCGCCGCGCCGGGCAGCCGAACGCCTCCATGGCCTTGACGTGGTCGATGCCGCCCTCGCCGTAGTGCAGGTCCACGGCGTAGTTCATGCCGTACGGCAGCTCCGCCTGCCTGATCAGCCCCAGGTACTCGTTGTTGATCATGACGATGACGAACGGCACCCGGTACTGCGCCGCCACCGCCACCTCCTCCATCAGGAACTGGAAGGAGTAGTCGCCGACCACCGCCACGACCTGCCGCTCCGGATGGGCGAGCTTGACCCCCATGGCGGCGGGCACCTCCCAGCCCAGCGGCCCGGCCTGCCCGCAGACCAGGTAGCGGCGCGGCAGGTAGGTGGTCTGGAACTGGCCGGACCAGATCTGGTAGAGCCCGATGGCGGTGACGAACGTGGTGTCCCTCGGGAAGTACTCGTTGATCTCCTTGAACACCCTGGGGGGCTTGATCGGCACGTCCTCGAAGTCGTCCCTGCGGCCCATCGTGCCGCGCAGCTCGGCCACCCTGCGCGGCCACCTGCCCGGCTCCTGCGGCTTGCCGCGGCGGCGCGCCTCGTCGCGCAGGTCGGCCAGCACCGGCCTGGCGTGCCCGAGCACGCCCAGGTCGGGCTCGAAGACCCGCCCGATCTGCATGGGGTCGATGTCCACGTGCACGAACTTGCGGCCCCGCCGGTAGACGTCGAGGTCGCCGGTGTGCCGGTCGCCGAAGCGGGCGCCCACGGCCAGCACCAGGTCGCTCTCCAGGAACGCGGCGTTGCCCCACCGGGTCTGCGTCTGCGTGCCGGCCATGCCCGCGAACAGGGGGTGATCCTCGGGGAAGGCGCCCTTGCCCATGAGCGTCACCTGCACCGGCACCTGGAGGTGCTCGGCCAGCGCCCGCAGCTCCTCGGTCGCGTCACCGATGATCACGCCGCCGCCCGCCAGGATGATCGGCCGCCTGGCCTCCTCCAGCAGGTCCATGGCCGCCCGGACGACCTTGGGCAGAGGCTTGGGCACCTCGACGGGCAGCGGCGCGTCCAGCGCGCGGTCGTACCGGCAGGAACCGCGCTGGACGTCGAGCGGCAGGTCGATCAGCACGGGCCCGGGGCGCCCCGACCGCGCGACCCTGAACGCCTCCCTGAACAGCCACGGCGCCTGGGCGGGCTCCTTGAGCTGCACCGCCCACTTGGTCACCGGCTTGGCGATCTCCACGATGTCCACCGCCTGGAACGCCTCCTGGTGCAGCTTGGAGGTCACGGCCTGCCCGGTGACGCAGATCATCGGGATCGAGTCGGCCAGCGCGGTGTAGAGGCCGGTGATCATGTTCGTGCCCGCGGGGCCGCTGGTGCCGATGCAGACGCCGACGTTCCCGGTGACCCTGGCCCAGCCGTCGGCCGCGTGGGTGCCGCCCTCCTCGTGGCGCACGGTGATGTGCCGGATCGAGCTGTTCTGCAGCGCGGCGTAGAGGGGGAGGATGGCCGCGCCCGGAATGCCGAAGACGGTGTCCACGCCCTCCGACTCCAGCACCTCGACCACGGCCTCCATGCAAGGTCGCTTCTTCACGCGTTCAGCCTTTCGATCACCTTCAGCAGGGCGGAGTGGTCGAGCGAGCCGTGGCCCTGGGCCCTGGCGGCGGCCACGAGCTGGGCGACCTGCCCGGTGAGCGGCAGGCTGACGCCGGCCTCGCGGGCGGCGGCCAGGGCGATGCCCATGTCCTTGTGGTGCAGGTCGATGCGGAAGCCGGGGGCGAACTCGCGCTTGACCATGGTGTGCCGCTTGAGCTCCAGGATCCGGGAGCCGGCCAGGCCGCCCGCGAGCACGTCCAGGCCGGGGGCCGGGTCCACGCCTGACGCCTCCAGCAGCACGATGGCCTCCGACACGAGCCCGTAGATGCCGCCCACGACGAGCTGGTTGGCGGCCTTGACGGTCTGGCCCGCGCCCGCCGGGCCGACGTGCACGACGGTGACGCCGAGGCGCTCCAGGACGGGCCTGGCCGCCTCGAAGTCGCCGGGCGCGCCACCGGCCATGATCGACAGGGTGCCGTCGATCGCGCCGCGCTCGCCGCCGCTGACGGGCGCGTCCAGGGCCCGTACGCCGACCTTGGCGGCCTCCCTGGCCACCCAGCGGGAGGTCTCCGGCTTGATCGTGCTCATGTCGACGTAGAGCAGGTTCGGCCTGGCGTACTCGATGACGAGCGGCGCGACCGCTTCCACCTGCGGCGAGTCGGGCAGCATGGTGATCACGACGTCGGCGCCGGCGACCGCGTCCACCACGCCGGCGGCGCCCTTGCCGCCGAGGGCGACGAGTTGCTCGACGCGCTCGGCACTCACGTCATACCCGGTCACGACATATCCGGCTTTGAGGAGGTTGGCGGCCATCGGGCTGCCCATGATCCCCAGGCCGACGAACCCGATGTTCATCCCTGCCTCCAGTCGAACGCGCCCGGCCCCTCGTGCCGGTACTCCAGGCCGACGTGGCCGCGGTACCCCGCCGCCTCCAGATGCGCGAAGATCTCCTCGTACGGCATCCCGCCGCTCCCCGGCCGCCCCCTGCCTGGGTCGTCGGCGACCTGCACGTGCCCGAAGCGGCCCGCGTGCCGGTCGATCAGCGACAACACGTTCTCGCCCATCCTGTGCAGGTGGTAGAGGTCGGCCAGGAAGGCCACGTTCTCCCTGTCCACCTGGTCGATGAGCTCGAACGCCGACCCCGCCGAGGTGATCGGGTAGAGCGGGTTCTCATGGGAGTTGAGCGCCTCGACGACCACGGTCGCGCCGATGCTCCCGGCCGCGTCGGCCGCCCTGCGCAGGTTCGCCACGGCCAGGTCCCTGTCGGTGCCGGGGCCGTTGCCGTACAGGGCGTTCAGCACCGGGCAGCCCAGCTCGCCGGCGAGCCGCACGGCCACCTCGATGTTGGCCTGGAACCGGGCCGAGGCCTCCGGCCTGGCCAGCAGGCCGCGCTCGCCCGCCGCCATGTCGCCGGCGTCGAAGTTGAGCCCCACCAGGCGCACCCCGGCGTCCTCGATGGCCTGCCGCAGCTCCGCCAGGGCCGCGCCGCCGGGGTCGGGGCCGTCGAACGGCCACCACAGCTCGACCGCGTCGAACCCGCACTTGGCCGCCGCCGCCGGGCGTTCCAGCAGCGGCAGGTCCGTGAACAGGATCGACAGGTTGACGTCGAACCTCAGCGCGCCGGTCCTCATGTCGCCGCCCTGTCCAGCACCGCCCGCATGAGGCGGGCCGTCTCCGACGGGGTCCTGCCGACGCGCACGCCGACCGCCTCCAGGGCCTCCTTCTTGGCCTGGGCGGTGCCGGACGAGCCGGACACGATCGCGCCCGCGTGCCCCATCGTCTTGCCCTCGGGCGCGGTGAAGCCCGCCACGTAGGCCACGACCGGCTTGGTGACGTTCGCGGCGATGTAGGCGGCGGCCCGCTCCTCGGCGTCGCCGCCGATCTCGCCGATCATGACGATCGCGTCGGTGCCCGGGTCGTCCTGGAACGCCCGCAGGCAGTCGATGTGCGTGGTGCCGATGACCGGGTCGCCGCCGATGCCCACGGCCGTGGAGAAGCCTAGGTCGCGCAGCTCGTACATGAGCTGGTAGGTGAGCGTGCCCGACTTGGAGACCAGCCCGATGCGGCCCGCGGTGGTGATGTCGGCGGGGATGATCCCCGCCGACGACTGGCCGGGGCTGATCAGGCCGGGGCAGTTGGGGCCGATGATCCTGGTACGGCCGTTCGCCAGGGCGCGGAAGCGCACGGCGTCGTGCACCGGCACGCCCTCCGTGATCACCACGCAGAGCGGCACCTCCGCCGCCACGGCCTCCTCCACGGCCGAGGCGGTGAAGCGCGGCGGCACGAAGATCACCGACACGTCGGCGCCGGTCTCCGACACCGCCTCGGCGACCGAGCCGAGCACCGGCACCGTGCGCTCCCCGAAGTCCACCGACCGGCCGCCCTTGCCGGGCGTCACCCCGGCCACGATGTCAGTGCCGGCGGCGAGCATGCGGGCCGTGTGACGGGTGCCCTCCGCGCCCGTCATGCCCTGGACGAGTACCCGGCTGTCCTTGGTCAGAAAGATCGCCATCTACGCACCTGCCGCGAGTCTGGCCGCCGTCTCGGCGGCGCCGTCCATGGTGGCCACCTGGCGGACCGCCGGGTGGCGGGCGTCGCTCAGAATCCGCCGGCCCACCTCGGCGTTGTTGCCGTCCAGCCGTACGACGATGGGCCTGCTGTGGCCGCGCTCGCCGAGCAGCTCCAACGCGGTGACGATGCCGTTCGCCACCGCGTCACAGGCCGTGATGCCGCCGAAGACGTTCACCAGCACCGACCGCACGTCCGGGTCGGCCAGGATGATCTCCAGCCCGTCGGCCATCACCTGGGCGGACGCGCCGCCGCCGATGTCCAGGAAGTTCGCCGGATCCGCCCCCGCGCCCGCCACCACGTCCAGGGTGCTCATGACCAGGCCGGCGCCATTGCCGATCACGCCGACCGTGCCGTCGAGCTTGACGTAGTTGAGCCCCTTGGCCCTGGCGCGGTCCTCCAAGCTGTCCGTACGCTCGCCGTACCCCTCCCAGGAGTGCCGGAAGGCCGAGTTGTCGTCCAGGGTGACCTTGCCGTCGAGCGCCATGATCCGCTGGTCGGTGGTGCAGATCAGCGGGTTCACCTCGACGAGCAGGGCATCCTCCTCGACCAGCACCCGCCACAGCTTCTCCAGCACCGGCGCCGCCTGCTCGGGCAGGCCCGCCTTGGCCGCCAGCAGCCTGGCGGTGTCGGCGTCCACGCCCGTCGCGGGGTCGATCGGCAGCTTCACGAGGGCGTCGGGGTCGGTGGCCGCGAGTTCCTCGATCTCCATGCCGCCCTGCGCCGACACCATCGCCAGGAACCCGCCCTCGGCGCGGTCCACCAGGAAGGCCGCGTAGTACTCCTCGAACGCCACCGTCGCGGCCTCCACCAGCACGCGGCGCGCGATGTGCCCCTTGATGTCCATTCCGATGACGCGATCGGCCTCCGCCTCGGCCGCGACCGGCCCCGCCGCCGGTCTGATCCCGCCTGCCTTGCCCCGTCCGCCGGTCTTCACCTGGGCCTTGATGACAACGGGCGCGCCCAGCCCGGCCGCGATCTCGCGTGCCTCGGCCGGTGTGGCCGCGGTGCTGCCTGGGGGGACCGGGATCCCGTGCCGCCCGAAGAGCTCCTTCGCCTGGTATTCGTACAGGTCCATCCGAGCCTCCTTTGTAGACGGTATACCGTATGGAGTATCCTCCGTCTAGGGTCTCGACAGGGGTCTGTGTAGCGGGATATTCCATACAGTATGGAGAATGCAATCAGGGATTGGCGTGGTCGGTCGTACCGGCCCGGGCCCGTCCCCGCCGACCGCGTCCGCATGTTCCGGCTGGCACTCGCCGCCATGGCGGCGATCAGCCCGCTCCAGTACGGGTACGCCGCGCTGCACGCTCAGCAGGCGTCCGGGCTGACCCTGCTCGCCGTCTGGATCGCCTGCCAGGCCGCCGGCGCCCTGCCCGCGCTCCACCTCGTCAGGCGAGGGCGGCTCAGCGTGCGGGCCTGCCTGATCGCGGGGGCCGCCCTGAGCGGGCTCGGCCTGGTCACCGCCGCCCTGGTGCCGCCCGGCTCCCCGGCCCTCGGCGACCCGCTCGCGCTCGGCGGGCTGCTTTCGGGCGACGGGCTGCTCGCGCTCGCCGGTTACGCCGTGCTCGGTGGGCTCGGGGCGGGGCTGGTCTACGGGGTCTGCGGCGAGGTCGTCTCCTCCTGGTACCCGGAGCGCCCGGCCGCGCACGTCGGCCTCATCACCGGGGCCTTCGGGTACGGCGCCGTGCCCCTGCTGCTCTGGGCCGGGGTCGCCCCGGGCATGACCTCGGCCGCCTTCCTGGTCTGCGCCGTCCTGGCCACGGCCGTCATCGCCACCGCCGCCCGCCACCTGCGGCTCCCGCCCGCCCAGTGGTGGCCGGACGACGTGGACCCTCGCACGCACGCCCTGGACGCGGCCCGGCTGCGCACGTCACCGGAGGCGGTCAAGCAGTTCGGGCTCGCGCAGGCGCTGCGCACCCGCACGCTGCCCGCGCTCGCGCTGATGCTGGTGTGCGCTGGGGCGGTGTCCGTTTTCGACGTGATCGTGGTGGCGGGCACCGGCGCGTGGGGGGCGCTGGCGCTGCTGGTGGCGTTGAACGGGGCCGGCAGGTCGGCGGCCATGCGGGCGGCGGAGGTCTTCGGCCGCCGCCGCGTCCTCGCGGGCGTCTTCGGCGCGCTGGCGCTCGGCCAGGTCCTGCTGGCAGTGGCCGTCCAGAACGCGGCCACCGGCGCGATGCCGGGTACGGCGAGCGTGGGCAGTCCGCTGTTGTGGCTCGGGGCCGTGGCGGCCGGGCTGGGCGGCGGCGCGTTCTACCCCCTGCTGGCCAGCCTCGTACGCGAGCTGTTCGGCACCGAACGCGCCACCGAGATCCACGCGGTCGTCTACAGCGCCAAGGCCGTGGCGGGCGTGGTGGCGGTGACCCTGGCCCTGACCGCCCCCGGCGCGGCCCTGCTGGCCGCGGCGGCGCTGGCGGCCCTGCCTGCCCTGGCCACGCCGCGCCTGCGCATCCCGGGCCTGCCGGCCACCATCCCCCTGTGACAGCCCTGCTTCGTGTGACACGACGCCCTGTAACACAACGGGCTGTGACGCGACGCTCTGTGACGAGACTCACGGCCATACAGAACCCCCAGACGGTATGCTGTAGGCAGTCGACCAAAAACCGTAAAGCACCCGAACCTGGAGACGTCACCATGTTGCTGTCGGATCAGGCCGGTCAGACGGCGGCCCCCAAGATTCCCCGCCCCGCCACGCTCAGGGAGAGCGTGATCGAGGCTATCCAAGAGCTCATCGTCTCCGGCCAGCTCAAGCCCGGCCAGCACCTCGTCGAGAGCGAGCTGGCCGAGCTGCTCGGCGTCTCCAGGCAGCCCGTACGCGAGGCGCTCCAGCAGCTCAGCGGCGAGGGCTGGGTGGATCTGCACCCCGGCCAGGGCGCGTTCGTGCACGTCCCCACCCTGGAGGAAGCCGACCAGCTCCTCGCGGTCCGCGCGCTGCTGGAGACCGAGTCCGCCCGGCTCGCCGCGCTGCACGCCGGCGAGGACGGGGTGAAGCGGCTGCGCGCCCTGTGCGCCCGCGGCATCGCCTCCGTCCAGTCGGACGACGTCGACGGCGCCGTGGCGACGAACTCGGAGCTGCACGCCCTGGTGACGGCGCTGTCGGGCAACAGGGTGCTGGCCGAGCTGGCCGCCCAGGTCGCCAGGCGGGTGCGGTGGTACCACACGCCGGTGGCCCGCCAGCGCGGCATGGCGTCGTGGGACGAGCACCAGGCGCTGATCGACGCGATCGAGGCCGGCGACGAGGGCCGGGCGGCGCAGATCATGCGCGAGCACACCGAGCACACCCGCGCCTCTTACATGGAGCAGCGGGAGAGCGAGCCCGCAGAGCCCGCGCCCAAGCCGGTACGCCGGCGCAGGCCCCGTCAGATCGGTTGATCTGACGTTCACAGGAATTCACATGCTCCGAAACACCCCGGGTAGAGGGTGGGAGCCAGACCGACAGGAGGTGTATGACCGTGAAGGCGTTCTGGCGCTTTCTTCTTGGTGATCCTCTGGGCCAGCCCGCCGACGGCCGTGCCATCGGCATCGGCCTCAGCGCGGCGCTGAAGAAGCACTACTCGGCAGACGAAGCGGACCGCTACCTGCGCGAGTGGAGCACCCAGCAGACGCACGACGTACGCGAGCAACCGCGCCACTGAGCCGCGGCAGGGGGGCGGCCACCCGTAAGCAGCCACCGGCCCCCGCGCGCGGCCCGGATCAGTGATCTGCGGTCTCCACCACCTTCTTGGCATCGCGGGACGACTTCAGCAGGCTGAGCACCGTGGTGACGGCGAGAGTGCCGAGGATGACCCCGAGCGACACCATGATCGGGATTTCCGGCGCCCAGGACACCCCGTCGTGGTGCAGCGCCTCCAGGATCAGCTTCACGCCGATGAAGGCGAGCACCACCGACAGGCCCTTGCTCAGGTAGACCAGCCGGTCGAGCAGGCCGCCGATGAGGAAGAAGAGCTGCCGCAGCCCCATGAGGGCGAAGGCGTTGGCGGTGAACACCAGGTAGGGCTCCTTGGTGAGCCCGAAGATGGCCGGGATCGAGTCCAGCGCGAACAGCAGGTCGGTGGTCCCGATCGCGACCATCACGATCAGCATCGGGGTGACCATCCTGCGCCCGTGGTGCACCGTCAGCCGGGCGCCGTGGTAGGTGTCCGTCGTCGGCAGCACCCGGCGTACCGTGCGCAGGGCGATGTTCTCGGAGAACTCCGCCTCCTCTTCCTCGTGCCCGATGAGCTTCCACGCGGTGTAGACGAGGAAGGCGCCGAACACGTAGAAGAGCCAGTCGAACCTGGCGACGGCCTCGGCGCCGGCGGCGATGAAGCCGCCGCGCATGACGAGCGCCAGGATGATGCCGATGAGCAGCACCTTCTGGCGGTACTGCCGCGGCACCTGGAACCGGCTCATGATCAGCAGGAAGACGAAGAGGTTGTCCACGCTGAGGGAGTACTCGGTGATCCAGCCGGCGAAGAACTCGCCGCCGTGCGCCGGGCCGGACAGCAGGAGCAGGCCCACGCCGAACGCGACGGCCAGGCCCACGTAGAACGAGACCCAGCCCACGCACTCCTTGAAGCTGGGCTCGTGCGGGTTGCGGGCCACGAGCCAGAAGTCGAGCGCGAGGATCAGGCAGAAGCCGCCGATGGTCGCGGCCCAGATCCAGAACGGCAGTTCCATCGCCGGGACCATCTACTTGCCCCCCTTTCTGGCGCTCTTGCGCGCGCGGACGATGCGGGCGAAGCGCAGGTACTTGTCCAGCAGGTCCTGCGCGAGCGGGTTGTCGCCGGCCCTGCGCAGGAGCCAGTGCGGCATGAGCCGCTCGTGCAGCCAGAGGAAGCCGATCGCGAAGCCCAGGGCGATCATCGCCTGGTACGCCAGGAACGGCCCCACCCCTTCGAGCAGGCCACCCGTCGGGGACATGATCTCCTGTGCCAGCCGGGACACCGGGAAGGCGGCCATCCAGTACAGGCCGACGGGGCCGAAGGTGCCCGGGCGGAAGACGCCGTGGGCGAGCAGCATGCTGTAGAGGCCGCCGAAGAGGGCCAGCGGCGTGGCCAGGGCCAGCGCCGCCAGACCCGCCATCCCGGTGGACTGCCCCGCGAACAGGGTCAGTCCACCGGCGATGGCTCCGGCAACGGCTCCGACAGCCGCCCCTGGGAGGGCGAGTTCGAGGCTGTGCCGTCCGATCATCAGCCCACGACCACGCCGAAGGCGAACAGGCTGTAGAACAGCATCCCCAGGTAGAACACCGCGCCGAAGCCGATGATGACGTTGGTCCACCACTTCGGCCTGATCGGTTTGGGCAGCATGCGGTTGTTCACCAGGAGCAGGGTCACGCAGTACGCGCCCATCGCGAACGTCGACAGGAACGCCAGCGTGTCCAGGATCCCGCTGGGCCCGTCGGCGGGCCCGAACAGCAGGATCAGGATGCCGAAGAGGATGACGCCCCACAGGAAGATCCCGTACAGCCGCGACATGCCGAACTTCTTCGCCCCGGGGACGAAGTTGTAGGTCATGTCGGCCTGGCCGCGCGAGAACGAGTCGAACAGCCCCAGCGTGGCGTTCAGGCCGATCAGCGCGATGAACCCGAGGAAGACGGTCCCGAGCACGGTGCTGCCGGCCGAGGAGACGGCGTTGGACATCGCGCTCAGCGCGACCTCCCGGTCGTCGCCCTGGATGGCGGTCCGCACGCCCGGGTCGATCCGCACGGCCGCCTGTGCGATCACCGTGAAGGAGATCGTGACCAGCATCGTGATGCCCCAGAAGAGCAGGATCGCGTCGAAGGTGACCCAGCGCCGCCAGCCCTTCCACTTGGCCATCTCGTCCGCGTTCCCGGTGTCGAACATGAAGCCGCGGTTGGGCCGCTCCTCCTCCTCGCCCGCGTGGGCCAGCCCGCGCACCTTCGGCTGGTGCGCGCCCATGCCGGCGCCGGAGTCGCGCAGGTGCAGCGTGTACCACATCTGCTGCATGCCGGAGGGGCCGGCGAAGGCGCAGGCGCCGACGATGACCGGGAACCAGGTGGCCGTCATGGCCTCCGGCGGCAGGTAGCCGAAGGAGAACATGCCGGTGATGGTGGAGACGACGTCACTCCAGGTGCCGACCATGGCCGCCACCACCGCCGTGCTGATCACGAGCAGGCCGATGAGGATCGACAGCACGTTCTCCAGCAAGTTGTAGATCACCTTGGCGAGGGTGAAGACCACGCCGACGAGGATCAGCCCGACGATCGCGGTCACCATCCACGGTATGCCGGTTATCTCCTCGAACGCCGCCGCGCCGGCCGACAGGTGTCCCGGCCAGATGTAGACGGCGATCGCCACGACGAAGAAGAACCACATGAGCGGCTTGAACACCCTGGCGGCGCCGGAGAAGATGCTCTCCCCCGTCGCCATCGCGTAGCGGGCCATCTCCAGCATGACGAAGGCCTGCAAGGTGACGCCGATCAGGAACAGCCACCTGATCTCGGGCCCGAACAGCAGCACCAGGCGGGGCCACATGTACGACTCGCCCATGCCCACACCCAGCGCGACGAGGAACACCGTCGGCCCGATGATGTGCACCGAGGGAGGCGCGTCGGGGAGCTTCCTGAAGGGCATCGGCTCAAGCCGGCCCGCTTTCCATACTCGTTGATCCTCGACCGGCGGCGTGGCCGTCGCCGGTGGTGTGTTCGATGTGTCCACCTACGGACCTCCTGGGGGGTTTGTTACCTTCCTCTGCGCCCCGAATTGCCCCCTCGCCTGGCGCTGCTGTGCTCGGCTCTTAGCCCAGCAGCCCGGCCGCCCTGGCCCAGCGGTACTTCGCACCGAGGACCGCCACGGGCTTTTCCGTCGTGTACGGGTACGCGACCACGCCGTGCTCGAACAGGTACTCGCTGGCCTCCTCAACCTCGGTGTCGCCGGCCAGTGACGCCACGACCGGCTTGACGTTGCCCTTCGCCCGCTCCTCCGCGACGACGCGCGCGATCAGCTCGGCGAAGACCATCGGCGGCGTCACGATCGTGTGCCAGTAGCCGAGGACCAGCGCGTGGATGCGCTCGTCGCTCAGTCCCAGGCGGACCGTGTTCTCGTAGGTCGAGGGTGGCTCGCCGCCGGTGATGTCGATGGGATTGCCCGCCGCGCCGAACGGCGGGATGTAGGCGCGGAACGCCGTGTCCAGGTCGTCGGGGATGTCCATGAGGGTCAGCCCCGCGTCCACGATGGCGTCGGACAGCAGCACGCCCGAGCCGCCCGCGCCGGTGATGATGACGACGTTCTCGCCCTTGGGCGCCGGCAGGATCGGCAGCGCGCGGGCGTACTCCAGCATGTCGTTCAGGCCGGGGGCGCGCACCACGCCGGCCTGGCGCAGGATGTCGTCGTAGACCTTGTCGTCGCCGGCCAGCGCGCCGGTGTGCGAGCCCGCGGCCCGCGCGCCCATCGCGGTGCGCCCGGCCTTGAGCACGATGACCGGCTTCTCCTTGACCACGCGGCGGGCGGCCTCGACGAAGCCGCGCCCGTCCTTGAGGTCCTCCAGGTGCATGGCCACGGCCTTGGTGTTGTCGTCCTGCTCGAAGAAGGTCAGCAGGTCGTCCTCGTCCACGTCGGCCTTGTTGCCGACGCCGACGATGGCGGAGACGCCCATCTTGGTGGTGCGGCTGAAGCCCAGGATGGCCATCCCGATACCGCCGCTCTGGGAGGTCAGCGCCACGCTGCCGCGCACGTCGTACGGGGTGCAGAAGGTCGCGCAGAGGTTCTCGGGCGTGTAGTAGTAGCCGTAGATGTTGGGGCCGAGCATGCGCACGCCGTGCCTGCGGGCGATCTCGACGATCTCCTTCTGGCCCTCGACGTTGCCGGTCTCGGCGAACCCGGACGGGATCATCACCGCGCCCGCGACGCCCTTCTCGCCGACCTCCTCCAGCGAGGCCGCGACGAACTTGGCGGGGATCGCGAAGACGGCCACGTCCACGTCGCCCGGCACGTCCGCGACGCTCTTGTACGCCGTGAGCCCCATGATCTCGTCGGCCTTGGGGTTGATCGGGTAGATCTGCCCCTGGTAGCCGCCGTTGATGAGGTTCTTCATGACCGAGTTGCCGATCTTGCCGTTCTCGGCGGAGGCGCCGATCACGGCGACCGAGCGCGGCTTGAAGATGCGGTTCATCTGCCGCAGGATCTCCTCGCGCGGCAGCCGCTCGACCTCGGGCTGCGGCTCGCCGACGAGGATGCGCACGTCGGCGGCGACCGCGCCGTTCGCGTCGGCGAAGACGGGGTTGAGGTCGATCTCGACGATCTCGGGGATGTCCGTGACGAGCCTGCCGACGCGCTCGATCAGCGCCGCCAGCGCCTGCCGGTCGGCGGGCTGGGCCCCGCGGGCCCCACGGAGCACTTCGGCCGCCTTGATGTCGTCCAGCATCCCCAGCGCATCATCACCCGAAACCGGGGCAAGCCGGAAGGTCACGTCCTTCAAAACTTCGACCAGGACGCCGCCGAGGCCGAACGCGATGACCTTGCCGAAGGTCGGATCGGTGACCGCACCCACGATGACCTCGTGGCCGCCGCCGACGAGCTGCTGCACCTGGATGCCGTCGATCTTGGCGTCGGGGTCGTAGGCGCGGGCGTTGGCCAGGATCGTCTCGTAGCCCTGCCGCACCTCCTCCTCGCTCTTCAGGCCGACCAGCACGCCGCCGGCGTCGGTCTTGTGCAGGATGTCGGGCGAGACGATCTTCAGCACGACCGGCAGGCCGATCTCCCCGGCCAGCCGCGCCGCCTCGTCGGCCGAGCCCGCCAGGCCTTCGCCGGGGGTGGCGATGCCGTACTCCTGGCACAGCACGCGCCCCTCGGGAGCGGTCAGGGCGTTGCGCCCCTCGGCCAGCGCCTTCTCGATGACTTCCCTGGCGCCCACGTCAGATGACTCCGTTCGTCTTGAGTTCGGCCAGCTCGTCCGCGCTCACGCCGAGCTCGCCGTAGATCTCCTGGTTGTGCTCGCCCAGCAGGGGCGGGGTGCGGACGTCCACCGGCGAGTCCGACAGCTGCAGCGGGCTGCCCACGGTCACGAACTCGCCGCGCGTCGGGTGCTCGACCTTGACGACGATGCCCTCGTCCTGGAGGCTCTCGTCCTCCACCAGCTCCTTGGTGGACAGGATCGGCCCGCACGGGATGTTCTGGGCGTTGAGCGTGTCGAGCACCGTCCACTTGTCGTGGCGGATCGTCCACTCCTCGATGAGCTGGAACATCTTGTCCAGCTTCGACAGCCGCGCCTCCGGCGTCGCCCACTCCGGGTCCTCGGCCAGCTCGGGGCGGCCGATGATGCCCGAGATCGGCTTCCAGCCGACCGGCTGCACGATGACGTAGATGTAGTCGTTCGGGCCGCCGGGCGCGCAGCGCACCGCCCAGCCCGGCTGCCCGCCGCCGCTGGCGTTGCCCGAGCGCGGCACCTCGTCGCCGAACGTCTTGTTCGGGTACTCGCGCAGCGGCCCGTGCGCCAGGCGCTGCTGGTCGCGCAGCTTCACGCGGCACAGGTTCAGCACGGCGTGCTGCATGGCCACCTGTACGCGCTGCCCGCGACCCGACTGCTCGCGCTGGTAGAGGGCCGCCAGGATGCCGGCCACCGCGTGGATGCCGGTGCCCGAGTCGCCGATCTGCGCGCCCGTGGCCAGCGGCGGGCCCTCCTCGAAGCCCGTGGTGCTCATCGAGCCGCCCATCGCCTGGGCGATCACCTCGTACGCCTTGAACTTGGCGTACCTGCCCTGGCCGAAGCCCTTGATCGAGGCGTAGATGAGGCGGGGGTTGAGCTCCTGGAGCCGATCCCAGGAGAAGCCCATGCGGTCCACCGCGCCAGGGCCGAAGTTCTCCACCAGGATGTCGGCGCTCTTCACCAGCTCGGTGAAGATCTCCTTGCCGCGCTCGCTCTTCATGTTGAGGGTGATGCTGCGCTTGTTGCAGTTCAGCATCGTGAAGTAGAGGCTGTCCACATCGGGCAGGTCGCGCAGCTGCTGCCGGGTGATGTCGCCGGTGGGGGCCTCCAGCTTGACCACGTCGGCGCCCAGCCAGGCGAGCATCTGGGTGGCCGACGGGCCGGACTGGACGTGGGTCATGTCGAGGACGCGGACACCTTCGAGAGCCTTCATCAGCGATTCCCCTACTTGTACATGGTCTGGTTCATGGTTCCGGGGGCGTACACCTCTGGGTCGACCCAGACGTTGATCAGTGAGGGCTTGCCCGACTGGCGGGCCCGCTCCAGCGCGGGACGGATCTCGGCGGGGTCGCGGACCTCCTCGCCGTAGCCGCCCAGCAGCTTGGCGAAGTCGCCGTAACGGATGTCGCCGAGGGTGTTGCCGACGCGGGCGCGGTCCTCGCCGTACTTGGCGGCCTGGCCGTACCTGATCTGGTTCATCGAGGAGTTGTTGCCGATGACGCCGATGAACGGCAGGTCGAAGCGGACCATCGTCTCGAAGTCCCAGCCGGTGAGGCTGAAGGCGCCGTCGCCGAACAGGCAGAGCACCTCCTTGTCGCGCCGCGCCTGCTTGGCGGCCATCGCGAACGCCATGCCGACGCCGAGCGTGCCGAGCGGGCCCGGGTCCATCCAGTGGCCGGGCGACTTGGGCTGCACGACCTGGCCGGAGAAGGTGACGATGTCGCCGCCGTCGCCGATGTAGATCGTGTCCTCGGTGAGGAACTCGTTGATCTCGTGCACCAGCCGGTACGGGTCGATCGGCTGGGCGCCGGAGAGCTGGCGGGGCAGGCGCTTCTCGTACGACTGCGTCTCGACGTTGCGCAGCTCCTCCAGCCACTCCTTGCGGCGGGCCGCGCCGTTCTCGATGCGCCCGCTGGCCGCCTGCGCGGCGGCGGCGAGGATGAGGCCGGCGTCGCCCACGATGCCGAGGTCGATGTCGCGGTTCTTGCCGACGGTGCGGTAGTCGAGGTCGATCTGGACCACCTTCGCGGTCGGCGACAGGCGCTTGCCGTAGCCCATCCGGAAGTCGAACGGGGTGCCGACGATGATGATCAGGTCGGCCTCGGTGAAGGCGTACCTGCGGCTGAGCTGGAAGTGGTGCGGGTCGCCCGGCGGGAGCGTGCCGCGGCCTGAGCCGTTCATGTACGCGGGCACGTTCAGCGAGCGGACGAAGTCGATGGCCGCGTCGGTCGCCCGGCACGTCCAGACCTGGCTGCCGAGCAGGATGCACGGCTTCTCCGCGTGCGCCAGCATGTCGGCCAGCCGCTCGACGGCCTCGGGGTCGCCCGCCTGGCGGGTCGAGGCGCGGTACTGACCGGCCGTGGGGATGCGGGCCTTCTCGATCGGCACCTTCGCGTCCAGCACGTCACGCGGGATCTCCAGGAACGACGGCCCGGGAGCGCCGTGGTAGCACTCGCGGAAGGCCATCGACACGATGTCGGCCACCCGTTCCGTGCTGGGCACCGTGGCCGCGAACTTGGTGATCGGGGTCATCATGTCCACGTGGGGCAGGTCCTGCAGCGAGCCCATCTTGTGCTGGCTCAGCGCGCCCTGCCCGCCGATGAGCAACATCGGGCTCTCGGCGCGGAAGGCGTTGGCCACGCCCGTCACCGCGTCGGTCGTGCCAGGACCGGCGGTGACCACCGCGCAGCCGGGCTTGCCGGTGATGCGCGCGTATCCGTCCGCGGCGTGCGCGGCTACCTGCTCGTGGCGTACGTCGATGACCTCGATGCCCTCATCGACGCAGCCGTCGTAGATATCGATGATGTGGCCGCCGCAGAGCGTGTAGATCACATCCACGCCCTCGGCCTTGAGCGCCTTGGCTACGAGATGACCGCCAGAGATCGTTTCCGACATCATGCCACCCTTTCCCGGCGACGAAATGCTGTCTTCCGCATACTGCATACCGTATGAACGCAATGGTTACCCCCTTGCCAACCGTGTGTCTAGCCCCCAGGGGGCAACTCGATCAGTTCGATCTGTTCTCCGGCCCATCCGGAGGGGACCACCGCCAGCGCGTCCGCCAGCGCCGCGCCCCACAACGACCCGGGCCGGTCGTGCCCCATCGGCACCGCGCCCCTTCCCGACCTTCTGACCGGCACCAGGCGGGTGTCCGTGGGGTGCGTCCGCACGGGGCCGGCCAGGGCGCTGGTCTCCCTGGTGGCGGGGGTGCCGGCCAGCTCGCGCAGGATGGGGGCCAGCAGGGTGAGCGCCGCCGCCAGGGCCGCGAACGGGTTGCCCGGCAGGCCCACGACGAGCCTGCCGTCGGCCAGGCGGGCCAGGAGTTGCGGGTGCCCGGGGCGGACGGCGACGCCGTCCACGATCACCTCGGCGCCGAGCTCACCGAGCACCGCCCGGAGGTGGTCGGCGGGGCCGTGCGACGACGCCCCGCACACCACGACGACGTCCGGCACGCCGACCTCGGCACTGAGCGCCGCACGAAGCACGTCCGGCCCGTCCCGCAGCCGCTCCGTGCCCGCGACCCGCCCTCCGGCCCACTCCACCAGCCCCGGCAGGAACGGCCCGATCGCATCCCGCACCCGCCCAGGCCCCGGCAGCCCTTCGTGCACCACCTCATCCCCGGTGACCAGCACCAGAACCTGAGGACGCGGCCGTACCAGCAGCGTGTCGTGCCCGAGCGCGGCGGCCAGCCCGAGCGCGACCGGCGTCACCACCGCGCCCGCCCCGAGCACCACCGTCCCCTCGGGAACGTCCTCACCGCGCCGCCGCACATGCCGGCCCCGCTCGAAGCCGCCGCTCACCCACCCCTCGCCCGCCTCCGCCCGCTCGTACGGCAGCACCGCCTCGCACCCGCCGGGCACCGGAGCCCCGGTGGCGATCTCCACCGCCTCCCCCACGCCCAGCGCCCCGCCGTGCGCCGCTCCCCCGGCCAGCACCCGCCCCACCACGCGCCACGGCCCGGGACCCGCCACCGCGTACCCGTCCATCGCCGACACGTCCACGCCGGGCACCGGCACCAGCGCGCACACCGGCGCGGCCAGCCGGCACCCGAGCGCCTCCGCCAGGGGCGCGGATGAAGGCTTCAAAGGGCAGGCCGCCCCGGCCGCGAGGGTCCGCGCGGAGCCCCATGAGATCGCTTCCACCACTGGTCCATGCCTCAGAACGGCCACCGGCACACTCCTTGACCCGCGTTTTTCCATACTGTATACGGGATACACGATCCGACGCGAGAACGGAGCGCAGCATGAAGGTCGCTGTTCTTGGCGCCGGCGCCATCGGCGCATACGTGGGGGCCGCCCTCCACAGGGCGGGAGTCGAGGTGCACCTCGTTGCGAGAGGCGCGCACCTCGAGGCGATTCGCCGCGCCGGTGTGCGGGTGCTCACCCCCAGGGGCGACTTCGTCGCCCATCCCCATGCCACCGACGACCCCACCCAGGTCGGTCCGGTGGACCACATCTTCCTGGGCCTCAAGGCGAACAGCTACGCCTCGGCGGGCCCCATGATCCAGCCGCTTCTGCACGAGACCACGAGCATCATCGCCGCGCAGAACGGCATCCCGTGGTGGTACTTCCACGGGCTCAAGGGCCCCTACGAGGGCTACCGCATCGAGAGCGTCGATCCGGGCGGCGCGGTGACGACCGCGCTGCCCCTGCACCGTGCCATCGGCTGCGTCGTCTACGCCGCCACGGAGATCGAGGAGCCGGGCGTCATCCGCCACCTCGAAGGGACCCGCTTCTCCATCGGCGAGCCGGACGGCACGCTGACGGAGCGGTGCGCCGCCTTCAGCCAGGCCGCCGTGGAGGGCGGCCTGAAGTGCCCGGTGGAGCGCGACCTGCGCCGGGACGTCTGGATCAAACTCATGGGAAACATCGCCTTCAACCCGATCAGCGCGCTGGCCAGGGCCACGATGGCGGGCATCTGCCGCCACGACGGCGCAAGAGAGCTGGTCGTGGCCATGATGCGGGAGACGGTGGACGTGGCCAGGCGCGTGGGCTGCGATCCGGGGATCTCCATCGAGCGCCGCCTGCGCGGCGCGGAGAAGGCGGGCGAGCACAAGACGTCCACGCTCCAGGACCTGGAGAAGGGCAAGCCGCTGGAGCTCGACGTGCTGCTGGCCGCGGTGGTCGAGCTGGCCGATCTGACCGGTGCCGAGGTGCCGACACTGCGGGCGATCCACGCGGTGAGCGACCTGCTGAACGAGAATCTTGTTCGTGCGGTCTAGCTCGGAATACCGTAGATTGTATACTGAATGGAGGGATCATGAGCTATGACCGCCTGACCCATCCACTGGTGCGCGAGAACGGCGAGCTGCGCCAGGCGTCGTGGGACGAAGCGCTGGATGCGGCCGCGGCAGGCTTCCTGCGCAACATAGAACGGCACGGCCCCGACAGCTTCTCGATGTTGTCGTGCGCCCGATCCACCAACGAGATGAACTACGTCGGGCAGAAGTTCACCCGCGTGGTCGTCGGCACCAACAACGTGGACTCCTGCAACCGCACCTGCCACGCGCCCAGCGTGGCGGGCCTGTCGGCGGTGTTCGGCAGCGGTGGCGGCACCTCCTCCTACCAGGAGGTGGAGGAGACCGACGTGATCGTGATGTGGGGCTCGGCGGCCCGCAACGCCCACCCCATCTTCTTCCAGCACGTGCTCAAGGGCATCCACAACGGCGCCAGGATGTTCGCGGTGGACCCGCGCCGCACCGGCACCGCCCAGTGGGCCGACCTCTGGCTCGGGCTCAACGTGGGCACCGACATCCCGCTCGCGCACGCGGTGGCCCGCGAGATCATCCACGCGGGCCTGCACAACACGGCGTTCATCGAGCGCGCCACGGTCGGCTTCGAGGAGTTCAAGGAGTCGGTCGAGCCGTGGACGCTGTCCGTGGCCGAGCAGGTGACGGGGGTCCCGGCGGAGGCGATCCGCGAGCTGGCCCACGCCTACGCCCGCGCCGACCGCGCCCAGCTCTGCTGGACGCTGGGCATCACCGAGCACCACAACGCCACCGACAACGTCCGGGCGATGATCAACCTGGCCCTGCTGACCGGCCACGTCGGCCGCTACGGCTCGGGCCTGTCGCCGCTGCGCGGCCAGAACAACGTGCAGGGCGGCGGCGACATGGGCGCCATCCCCAACCGCCTGCCGGGCTTCCAGGACCTCCTCGACCCCGCGATCAGGCAGCGGTTCGAGGGCGTCTGGGGCCGCCCGATCCGGCCCCAGTACGGCCGTACCCTCACCCAGATGCTGGAGGGCATGGCCGAGGGCGAGGTGACCACCTGCTACATGATCGGCGAGAACCCGGTGCAGTCCGAGGCCGACTCGTTGTCCTGCATCAAGCGCCTGTCCATGCTCGATCACCTCGTCGTGCAGGACATCTTCCTCACCAAGACCGCGCAGATGGCCGACGTGGTGCTGCCGGCCAGCGCCGCCTGGTGCGAGGCGGACGGCACGTTCACCAACAGCGAGCGGCGGGTGCAGCGGGTACGCAAGGCCGTCGAGCCGCCGGGCGAGGCGCGCGACGACATCTGGATCATGTGCGAGATCGCCCGCCGGATGGGCCACGACTGGCACTACGACGGCGCGGAGGAGGTCTGGAACGAGCTGCGCTCCCTGTCGCCGCAGCACCACGGCATGACCTACCAGCGGCTGGCCGAGCTGCAGGGCATCCAGTGGCCGTGCCCGTCGGAGGACTCGCTGGAGCCGCCGTACCTGCACGGCAGGCTCTGGGAGAGCGACCCGGTCAAGCGCGGCACGCCGGCGCCGTTCGCGGTGCTGCGGCACTCGCCGCCGGTGGACCTGCTGGACGAGGAGTACCCGCTGCGGCTGACGACCGGGCGGCGGCTCGACTCCTACAACACGGGGGTGCAGTCGTCCGGGTTCGCCTCGCCGCTGCGGCGAGGCGAGACGATCGAGATGTGCCCCGAGGACGCCGACAAGTACGGCCTGGTGGCCGGCGAGGAGGTGCGGATCAGCTCGCGGCGCGGCTCGGTGGTGGCCCCGGTCCACATCGATCCCGGGCTGCGGCCCGGGCTGGTGTTCATGACCTTCCACTTTCCTGACGAGGTCGACACCAACGCGCTGACCATCGAGGCCACCTGTCCCATCGCGGGCACCGCCGAGTTCAAGGCGGCGGCCGTACGCGTCGAGAAGCTCGTGAAGGCCGGGTGAACAGGTGGATCTGAGATTCCGCGGCGCCGAACCGTCGCCGGAGGAACGCGCGGCGGTGGACGACCTGCTGGGGCCGCCTGCCACGGCCTGGGAGGGCGGCGTGCGCACCGACAGCGACCTGCGCGTCGCCGCCCGCGCCGAGGCCGCCCGCGACCTGCTGCTGCCCGCGCTGCACGCGGTCAACGACCGGGTGGGCTGGATCAGCGAGGGGGCGCTGGAGTACATCTGCCGCCGCCTGACCGTCCCGCCCGCCGAGGCGTACGGGGTGGCGACGTTCTACTCCCTGTTCTCCATGGAGCCCAGGCCCAAGCGGGTGCTGCACGTCTGCACGGACCTGGCCTGCCAGGCAAGGGGCGCCCAGGGCGTACGCGACCGCGTCGCCGAGCGCTTCGGCCCGCCGGGCGAGGACTGGCACGAGAGCCCGTGCCTGGGCCTGTGCGAGCGGGCCCCCGCCGCGCTCGCCCTGGAGGCGGGGCAGCCGCACCGGGCCGAGGTGTACGCCCCCGCCACCCCTGAGACGATCACCACGATCACGGGCGCGGCGCCCGCCACGAACGGGCACGCGCCGGGCGTCACCGTGGCCGGCGAGACACCCGTCAAGGACTCCGTGCCGCAGGCCGGTGACCCCGGCCTGGTGCTGCTGCGGCGGGTCGGCGTCGTGGACCCGGCCAGCCTGGACGACTACCGGGCGGCGGGCGGCTACACCGCGCTGCGCCGCGCGTTCGACCTCGGCCCCGCCGGGGTGATCCGCGAGGTGCTGGAGTCCGGCCTGGTCGGCAGGGGCGGCGCCGCCTTCCCCACCGGCCGCAAGTGGGACGCCGCCGCCCGCCAGCCCGACCACCCGCACTACCTGGTGTGCAACGCCGACGAGAGCGAGCCGGGCACGTTCAAGGACCGGGTGGTCATGGAGGGCGACCCGTACGCGCTGGTGGAGGCGATGACGATCGCCGCCTACGCCACCGGCTGCGCCAAGGGCTACCTCTACGTCAGGGGCGAGTACCCGCGGGCGGTCGCGCGGCTCCAGCACGCGATCGCCGCCGCCCGCTCGCGTGGCCTGCTCGGCGACGACATCCTCGGCAAGGGGCTGTCGTTCGACATCGAGCTGCGCAGGGGCGCGGGCGCGTACATCTGCGGCGAGGAGACCGCGATCTTCAACTCCATCGAGGGGCATCGCGGCGAGCCGCGCAGCAAGCCGCCGTTCCCGGTGGAGAAGGGGCTGTTCGGCAAGCCGACCGTGGTCAACAACGTCGAGACGCTGGTGAACGTGCTGCCGATCCTGGAGCGTGGCGCGCAGGCGTACGCGGCGGCGGAGCCCAAGCTGTTCTGCGTCTCGGGCGCGGTCGAGCGGCCCGGCGTGTACGAGCTGACGTTCGGCGCGACGCTGCGCGAGCTGCTCGACCTGAGCGGCACCACCGGCACGACCAGGGCGGTGCTGCTCGGCGGCGCAGCCGGCGCGTTTGTCACGGACCTGGACATCCCACTCACCTTCCAGGGCACCAGGGACGCGGGCGCGACGCTCGGCTCCGGCGTGGTGCTCGTCCTGGACGACACCGTGGACCTCAAGCGGCTGCTGCTGCGCATCGCGGAGTTCTTCCGCGACGAGTCGTGCGGCCAGTGCGTGCCCTGCCGGGTGGGCACCGTACGCCAGGAGGAGGCCCTGCACCGCCTCTCGCGCCGGGTCGACGACAGTGATCTCGTGCTGTTGCGCGAGGTCGGGCAGACCATGCGCGACGCCTCCATCTGCGGCCTCGGGCAGACCGCCTGGAACGCCGTCGAATCGGCCATCGACCGTCTGGGAGTGTTCAACAGATGATCCCGCTCCAGCCGCCCCGCCGGCTCATCGACGTCGAGATCGACGGCGAGACCGTGCGGGTCCCGGAGGGCTCGACGATCCTCGACGCCTGCCACGCGGCGGGCAAGGACGTGCCGACCCTCTGTTACGGCGACACGCTCACCCCGAAGAACGCCTGCCGGGTCTGCGTCGTGGAGGTGGAGGGCGCCAGGACGCTGGCGCCGTCCTGCTCCAGGAAGGCCGAGCAGGGCATGAAGGTCGGCACGGACACCGAGCGGGCCAGGCAGAGCCGCAAGGTGGTGCTGGAGCTGCTCGGCTCCTCGGTGGACCTTTCCACGACGCCGCGCGCGGCCGAGTGGACGCGGGAGTACGGCGCCGACCCGGCCAGGTTCGGCGACGAGGCGGCCACGGTCGAGCAGCCCGCCAAGGTGGACAACGACCTCTACGTCCGCGACTACGCCAAGTGCATCCTGTGCTACAAGTGCGTGGACGCGTGCGGCGACCAGTGGCAGAACTCCTTCGCCATCTCCGTCGCGGGCCGGGGCTTCGACTCGACGATCTCCACGGAGTTCGACGCCCCGCTCACCGACTCGGCCTGCGTCTACTGCGGCAACTGCGTGGAGGTGTGCCCGACGGGCGCGCTGTCGTTCAAGACCGAGTTCGACATGCGGGCCGAGGGCACCTGGGACGAGTCGAAGCAGACCGAGACCACGACGATCTGCAGTTACTGCGGGGTGGGCTGCAACCTGACCCTGCACGTGCAGGACAACAAGATCGTCAAGGTCTCCTCGCCGCACGACAACCCGGTCACGAAGGGCAACCTCTGCGTGAAGGGCCGCTTCGGGTACGGATATGTCTAGAGTGATCAAGAAGCGCATCCTGCGGGTGAAGGACGCCTCCAGGATGCGCAAGACCGACTCGCTGGCCGCCGAGGAGCCGCTGGAGATCCGGCTCGACGGCACCCCGCTGACCGTGACCATGCGCACGCCGGGCGACGACTTCGACCTGGCGGCCGGGTTCCTGGTCAGCGAGGGGGCCGTGGGCTCGGCCGGGGACATCTCCACGATCCGCTACTGCGCCGGCGCGACCGCGGAGGGCCAGAACACCTACAACGTCCTCGACGTGCGGCTCGCGCCAGGGGTGCCCGCCCCCGAGCCGCGCAACTTCTACACGACCTCCTCGTGCGGCGTCTGCGGCAAGGCGTCGCTCGAGGCGGTGCGCACGGTGGCTCGCTGGGACGCGGGAGACGACCCGGTCGAGCTGGCGCAGTCAACTGTCGCAGGCCTGCCGGACCGGCTGCGTGCGGCCCAGCGGATCTTCGACAGGACCGGGGGCCTGCACGCGGCCGGCCTGTTCACGGCCGACGGCGAGCCACTGTGCGTGCGCGAGGACGTCGGCCGCCACAACGCCGTGGACAAGCTGCTCGGCTGGGCGCTGCGCGAGGGACGGCTGCCGCTGCGCGGGACCGTGCTGATGGTGTCGGGCCGGGCCTCGTTCGAGCTGGTGCAGAAGGCGGTCATGGGCGGCGTGCCGGTGCTCGCCGCCGTCTCCGCGCCGTCCTCGCTCGCGGTCGAGCTGGCCGAGGAGCAGGGGCTGACGCTCATCGGGTTCCTGCGCGGGAGCTCGATGAACGTCTACACGGGGGAGCGGCGGCTGAGCCCCACAGGCGTCACCCTGGGCGCCGGCAACGGCTCTGCCGGCGTACCGACACCGGGGTGATGAGGGGATGCCGCACGGCGCGCCTGGCCCCCAGCCGCCGTCGGCATCCCACCCCCGCCATCAGGGCCCTCAGCGACGTCGGCAGCCCACCAGCATAGCCAGATTTTGACAACCGTTTTCATTTCGACGCATACTGACTCACATGATGTCAGGATTTTCCCGGTCGAGCGCTGTCGGTCTGCTGGCCGCAGCTTCCCTGCTCACCACCGCCGCCTGCGGCTCCGGCTCCGCTGAGACCTCCCCCTCCCCCTCCGCCTCTGGCGGCGGCAAGCCCGAGGTCGTGGCCGCGTTCTATCCGCTGCAGTGGCTGACCGAGCAGGTCGGGGGATCCGACGCGACCGTGACCGGCCTGACCGCCCCCGGCGTCGAGCCGCACGACCTGGAGCTGAGCATCCAGCAGGTCACCGAGCTCAAGAAGGCCGCGCTCACCGTCTACATCAAGGGCATCCAGCCGGCCGTGGACGACGCCGTGGACCCGGAGACCAGCTTCGACGCCGCCACCGCCGTCACCACCATCCCCGCGGGCGAGCACGCCGAGGAGGAGGGCGGCGAGGAGGAGCACGGGCACGAGGAGCTCTCCTACGACCCGCACCTGTGGCTCGACCCGTCGCGCCTGGCCACCGTCGCCACCAAGCTCGGCGAGCGCCTGGCCACGGCCGACCCCGCGCACGCCCAGGGCTTCAAGGACCGCGCCGCCAAGACGGCCGCCACGCTGGGCGCGCTCGACCAGGAGTTCACCCAGGGCCTGACCACCTGCAAGTCCAAGACGCTGGTCACCGCGCACGAGGCGTTCGGCTACCTGGCGGACCGGTACAAGCTCAAGCAGGTCGGCATCACGCTCGACCCCGAGACCGAGCCGTCGCCCACCCGCCTGTCGGAGGTGGCCAAGCTGGCCAAGGCCGAGGGCGTCACCACGATCTTCACCGAGTCCCTGGTCAGCCCGAAGGTGGCCGAGGTGCTCGCCGGCCAGGTCGGCGCCAAGACGGCGGTGCTCGACCCGCTGGAGAGCAAGCCCTCCGGGGATTACCTGTCCGCCATGCGCGATAACCTCAAAACACTACAAACAGCACTGGGGTGTACGGCATGAGCGAAACGGCCTTCGCGATGACCGACGGCCGGGTCTCCTTCGATGGCAAGCCCGTCCTTCGAGGGATCGACCTGACCGTCTGTCCCGGGGAGGTCGTCGCCCTCCTGGGCGCCAACGGCTCGGGCAAGTCGACGCTGGTCCGCGCGCTCCTCGGCCTCACGCCGCTGACCGGCGGCCGGACCTTGGTGTACGGCGCGCCGCCCGGCAGGTTCCGCGACTGGTGGCGCATCGGCTACGTGCCGCAGCGGCTCCAGGTCGGCGGCGGCGTGCCCGCCACCGTGCGCGAGGTCGTCGCCTCGGGCCGGATCGCCCGGCAGAGCAGGCTGCGCAGGACCAGCGCCGCCGACAAGGCCGCCGTCGCCGACGCCCTGGAGGCGGTCAGGCTCGCCGACCGGGCCGGTGACCCCGTGCAGTCGCTGTCAGGGGGGCAGCAGCAGCGGGTGCTCATCGCCAGGGCGCTGGCCGGGGAGCCCGACACGTACGTGATGGACGAGCCCACCGCGGGCGTGGACGCCGAGACCCAGCAGTTGCTCGCCGACACGCTGGCCGGGCTCGTCCGGGCCGGGAAGACCGTGGTGCTCGTGGCGCACGAGCTGGGCCCGCTGGAGCCCGTCATCACGCGCGGCGTGGTGATCCGCGAGGGCCGCGTCGCCCACGACGGCCGGCCGCCCCGCCCGGAGGGCGACTGCGCCAGGCCGGGCCACGAACACCAGCACCCGCACGCCGAGGAGCCCGTGGGGGGCCCGCTCACCGGGTGGCAGGGGGAACCAAGGTGATCTTCGAACTGCTCCAGGAGGAGCTCTTCCAGCTCGCGCTCATCGCGGCACTGCTGGTGGGGCTCTGCGCGCCCGCCGTCGGCACGTTCATCGTGCAGCGGCGGCTGTCGCTGCTGGGCGACGGCATCGGGCACGTGGCGCTGACCGGCGTCGCGCTCGGCTTTCTGACCGGCACCGCGCCCGTCCTCACCGCCGTGATCGTCTCCATCGCCGGCGCCGTCGCCATCGAGCTCGTCAGGGCGCGCGGGCGCACCAGCGGCGACGTGGCGCTGGCGCTGCTGTTCTACGGCGGCATCGCGGGCGGCGTCATGCTCATGGGCATCGCGCCCGGCGGCAGCAACGCCAAGCTGAACTCCTACCTGTTCGGCGCCATCGCCAGCGTCACCGTCGAGGACATCTGGGTCATCGCCGCCCTCGCCATCGCCGTCATCGCGGTGGTCCTGATCTTCGGCAGGGAGCTGTTCGTGCTCTGCCAGGACGAGGAGATGGCCAAGGCCAGCGGCCTGCCCGTCCGGTTCCTGAGCCTGCTCATCGCCGTCACCGCCGCCCTCACCGTCGTCATCGCCATGCGCGTCGTCGGCCTGCTGCTCGTCAGCGCCCTCATGGTCATCCCGGTGGCCACCAGCCAGCAGCTCACCCGCGGCTTCCGTACCACTATGGGGCTCGCCATGCTGTTCGGCGTGATCGCCTCCGTGGGCGGCCTGCTCGCCTCCACCTACTCCGCGAAGGTCCCGCCGGGCGCCGCGATCGTGCTTCTTGCGCTCGCCGGCTTCGTCCTGGCCCTCGGTGTCGGTAAATTCGTACGCCGAGGCCGTACCCAGGAGTCGACATTGAGCGAGCGACCAAAGCTGCGCGTCGAGGAGGTCGCATGACCACGAGGCGCGATGCAGTGCACGACACCCTCCGCCAGAGCGAGGGTTTCCGTAGCGCGCAGGACGTCTATGCCGAGATGCGCCTGCACGGGGCGAAGATCGGGCTGACGACCGTCTACCGGGCGTTGCAGGCACTGGCCGACAAGGGCCAGGTCGACGTGCTGCGCACCGACGACGGCGAGTCCGTCTACCGCGCGTGCGCGACCGACACCCACCATCACCATCTGGTGTGCCGCAAGTGCGGGCGCACCGTGGAGGTGGCGGGGCCGGCCGTGGAGCGGTGGGCCGAGGCGGTGGGCAGCGAGCACGGCTTCACCGAGATCACCCACACGGTCGAGGTCTTCGGCACCTGCTCGTCCTGCTCCACGGCTCCCGCCCGCACGGGCTGATCGCCTTCGTCAGCCATCCACCTGTACGGAGGCTCCCGCCCGCACGGGCTGACCGCCTTCGTCAGCCATCCACCTGTACGGGGACCTTGGCGGCAGCGGGCCGGCGGGAGCCGTACAGCACCCCCAGCACGACCACCACGCACCCGGCGAGCTGCAACACCGACGGCCGCTCGCCGAGCGCCACCGTGGAGATCGCCACGGTGGACATGGGCTGCACGAGCAGCAGCAGCGACGTGAGCGCGGCGGGCTGGCGCGGCAGCGTGTACGTGATCAGCGTCCACCCCAGCACCTGCGGCCCCAGCGCGAGCACCAGCAGCCACCCGTGCGCCGGCCAGCTCGGCACGAACTCCGCTCCCCCGAACAACGGGCTGAGCAGAGCGATCGCCACCGTCGCCACCACCGTCGCGTGCGCCAGCGGCCCGGCCGCCCTGTCGGACCCGCCCTTGAGCAGCAGCAGATAGGCCGCGTACGACAGCGAGGTCGCCACCCCGGCGGCCACCCCCAGCAACGGATCGCTGCCGTAGGCGGCGCTGTCGAAGACCCCGGAGATCAGCACGACCCCCGCGAACACCACCGGCGTCCCCGCCATCAACGGCGTGGACGGCCGCTCCCCGAACAACGCCCACGCGGCGAACGCCACGATGAACACCTGCAGATTCCCCAGCACCGTCGCCAGCCCGGCGCCCACGTAGTCGATCGCGTGATGCCAGAACAGCAGGTCGAGCGAGAACACCGCCCCGGCGCCCCACGACATCAGCACCGCCCTGCGCGGCAGCGGCCCGAGCCGCCGCCGCTCCAGCCAGGCCAGCAGCAGCATGGGCGGCACCGCGTACGCGCACCGGAACAACGCCGAGGTCGCGGGCGATACACCTGATAACCGAACGAGGGGAGCGGAGGTGGAGATGACGAGCGCACCGATGATCGCGATCAGCACGATACGGCGATGTGCACTCACGGAAACCCCCCGAACCCCGTACAGGAGATACGCTGCGACCACGCTAGAACCCGGCCCGGACAGGAGTCAACATGCCGTTTGGCCATGACATGGTGCATTCGCTGGCCACCGTTGTCGAACTGGTCAACACCTCGCCGTCCACCGGCGGCGACGAAGGCCTGTCCGGCCTGGCCGAGCTGCAAGCGTTCGTCGAGTCCCGCAAGGTCAGCGGCGTCGGCAAACTCACCGCCCGCGACCTGGGCCAGGTCCGCATGGTGCGCGAGGCCTTCCACCGCGTCTTCACCGCCCCCGACCAGCCCACAGCCGTCCGCACCCTCAACGCGCTCCTGTCCGAGACCCGCATCACCCCGCGCCTCACGGAGCACGACGGCCACCCGCTGCACGTCCACTACTTCGCCGCCGACGCCACCCTCGCCGAGCACGTCGCGGCCGACTGCGGCGTCGCCCTGGCCCACCTGCTCGTCGAAGGCGAGGTGGAACGCCTGCGCACCTGCTCGGCGCCCGACTGTGACCGGGTGTTCGTGGATGAGTCGCGTAATCGGTCGCGCGTGTATTGCGACAGCCGGACGTGCGGCAACCGCATGCACGTGGCCGCCTACCGCGCCCGGCGGCGAGCCTGACCCGGGGCTGAGTGCGATGAATCAGCGTGGGCCGGACCAGAACACCTTGCGAGCCGCCGCACAGGACGCCCGCAGAGCAGAAGTCGAGCTGGACAACGCACACGCCTGGCTGGAAACGGCGCTGCAGGGCCCGATGGACCCGCTCGGAGCCGAGGCATGGGTCTTCGACGAAACCTTCCAGCACGTGCTCCTGGTCAAGCACCGCCAGCGCGGCTGGGTGCCACCGGGCGGCCGGGTAGAGCCCGGCGAGAGCCCGCGAGAGGCCGCCCGCCGCGAACTACTCGAGGAGACGGGCATCTCCGTCGATCTGCTGGACGCTCCGGCGGCGGTCACGGTCCGCTCCTACCACCCCGATTTGAGCCTCACGCTCGGCTTGTCCTACGGGGCCGTCGTGCACCGGCCGGTGCGGCTCGTGGAGGAGAGCGGTCAGCCTGTGGCCTGGGTCCCTCTCACGGAGGACTGGGAGGGCGCCTTTCCCCAAGATCGGCCGCACATCCGCGCGTACGCGAGACGGCTGTCCCACCGGGCGGAGTAGCTCGCGGTGGAACCGCACGGTCATGAAGAGATCCCCGCACCCCTCCGGACGCGACCTCGGCGGTGCACGGCCCGTCAGAAGGCGAGCCGCTGCTTGACCATGGTGGGCAGACGCGAATGCCCCCTCATGGGGCTGGCCGCCCAGGACGCCGCCCCCAGGTCGACTTCGTAGTCAGCCTCGACCACCCGCACCAGCTCCCGCAGCACGGTCGTGGCCTCCAGCCGAGCCAGCGAAGCCCCCAAGCAGAAATGATGCCCCAGCCCGAAGGCCAGGGCACGGCCGGTGTCCCTGCTCAGGTCGTAACGGTCGGCGTCAGGGAAGACGCGCTCGTCGCGGTTGGCCGCGCCGACCAGCAGGAGGATGCGCGCGCCGGCGGGCACGACGACGCCGTGCAGGGTTGTGGGCCGGGTGACGCGCCGGGCGACGTACTGTGCCGGCCCTTCGTAGCGGAGGGTCTCCTCCACCCAGGCGCTGACGTCGGTTTCGCCGGCCCAGACGCGTCGGCGTTGCTCGGGGTGCTGCCAGGCGCATCGCCAGGCGGTGCTCAGCAGCTTGCTGGTGGTCTCGTTCCCGGCGATGCCGAGCAGGATGAGGGTGGCGACGATGTCCTGGTCCGCGAGTCGTTCGCCGTCGGCTTCCGCGTGCAGCAGCGCGGTGACCAGGTCGTCGCGGGGTCGCGCGCGGCGTTCGGCGATCAAGGCGGCGTAGTAGGCGGCCATGTCGGCGGTGGCCTGGCTCATGGCGGGGGTGGTGTGGCCGTCCGGGTCGTCGCGGGTCATGATCTGCCGGCTGAGCCGCTGCAGCAGGGGCCGGTCCGGTAAGGGGACTCCGATGAGTTCGGAGATGACGTCGACGGGGATGGCAGCGGCGAGGTCAGTGAAGTCGAACGGGCCGCCGTGGTCCAGCAGGGGGCGGAGGTGGGTGTGAGTGAGACGGCGGATGTCAGGTTCGAGGCGGCGGACGGCGGCGGGGGTGAACCCCTGGGAGATCAGCCGGCGCCGGTGCGTGTGCCGGGGAGGGTCCATGGCGACGAAACCCGCCGTCCGGGCGGCGTCGGGGGCCCATTCCTCCAGGGCGGGCCCGTGGTCGGAGGAGAAGCCCGCAGGGTCGCGCCAGGCGGCGGAGACGTCGGCGTGCCGGGAGACGGCCCAGAAGTCGAGCTCGTCGTTGCGGTAGACGGGTCGTTCGTCGCGCAGCCGCCGGTAGGCCGGGAACGGGTCGCGGTGCGAGGCGGGGTCGTTGGGGTTGTAGGTGATCATCGCGTCGTCGTCCTCTCCCATGCCGTCATCCCAGTCCTCCCAGGTCCACGACGAGCCGCGAGTCGACCCCCTTGCCATGGACCGGGTCACTCCCCCGGATGTGCACGGAATGCTCCGTGACCCGCGCCCGATACAGCCGCAGCTCCGCCGGCGGCCGCAACTCCTCGGCGGGGAACGGCTCCTGCTCGGGGAACCTGGCCCGGCAGGCCGTCTCCACGTGCCGGTCGAGCTCTTCGTCCGGAACCCGG
The DNA here is from genome assembly GCF_008086045.1 of Nonomuraea sp. PA05. GTDB lineage: Bacteria > Actinomycetota > Actinomycetes > Streptosporangiales > Streptosporangiaceae > Nonomuraea > Nonomuraea monospora. Next base: position 282,991 of record NZ_VSEY01000010.1, read on the forward strand.
GCAGCGGTGGCCAGCAGGTAGACGGCCTGAGCCCCGCCGCCCACCGGCACACCGGAGTCGAAGATCACGACGCTGATCTCGGGCCGTTCGGCGATGTTGCGCGAGTGGTGCGACGCCGGCGAGGAGATCCAGAACATGGTGTCGTAACCGTCGGGCGCGAAGTACACGGGCGACACGCGAGGCCGTCCGTCCGGGTCCACGGTGCCCAGGACCATGTACCGGTTGCTGTCGATGATGCTTCTGGCCATGTCGGCAAGCGTCACGAGGCCTCCCGGCCGGTGCGGGTCTCTTCCGAGCCCATCCTGTACGCAGCCTCGATCCCCCGCCAGCCCCTCTCAGACGCCGAAGTCCCGACGGCGCAGGGCGAGCAGCCCGCCGGCCGTGAGCAGGGCCGTGACGGCGAGCAGACCCACCGTAGGGACGAGCTGGAAGGCGGGCTCGATCATCGCATTCCCGACATAGTGGAACGGCTCCACCGGACTACCGCCCCACATCCCGTACAGCGGCCCGGCGACCTGCCCCAACCCGGTGGTGAGGATCCAGGCAAGCCACCCCACCACCACCGCAGCCCTCGGCGCCAGCCCATAAGCCAGCACGCACACACCCCCCACGCACCAGGCCGCGGGAACGGTGCTGAGCGCCCCGGCCACGAAGGCGGGCAGGTCGGTGACGAGGGAGCCGACGGTCAGGGAGTAGATCAGGCCGAAGACAGCGCCGGCCACGGCCATGAGCCCGGCCGTGCCGAGGGCGGTGACGAGGAGGTGCCCGGCGGCCCAGCGCAGGCGGGTCAGCGGGGTCGCCTGGAGGGGTTCGGCGCGGCCGGAGGTCTCCTCGGAGCGCAGCCGCAGCGTCATGAGCGCCGGGTAGAGGGCGACGGCGTAGGCGAGGATGAGGACGAGGTACCAGACGTAGCCGCTGAGCATCGACGCGCCCGCGGGAACGCCGAGGAACCGCGAGATGTTGCCGACGATGACGCTCGGCCGGGAGACCAGGTCCCGGGCCAGCGGGCTGAGGGCGCCCGCGAAGACGGAGAACACCGCGACGCCTGCCGCCCATCTGATCAGGAGCCCCCGGTGCAGCCGCCAGGCCAGGCTGACCGGGCCGCGCAGCGAGGGGGCCGAGTCGCGGCCGGCGCGTTCGGGGAGGAGGCCGGCGCCGAGGTCGCGGTGGGCGAGCAGCCGGTACGCGGCCACGTACAGGAGCGCCGCGACCAGAGCCAGGACGGCGGCCAGCCACCAGCGCTGGTCCTGGTACGGCGCCACCAGGTGACCCCAGCCCACCGGCGACAGGTACTTCAGCCACGGCAGCCCCGTCGCGTCGCCCGCGAAGCGCAGCACGTAGGCGGCGCCCAGGATGGTGAGGCTGATGGCGGTGGCGGTGTGGGCGTTGCGGGCGAGCTGGGCGGCGACGGCCGCGATGCCGCCGAACAGCCAGCCGACGACGGTGATGGCGGCGCCGTACGCGAGAGACCCGGCCGGTTCGAGGCCGACGGCGATGAGCGCGACGGCGGTGAGGAGGCCGGCGGCGAGGCTGATGCCGCCTGCGACGAGCGTGGCGGCGGTGAGCGGGGCGTGCCGGGCGACCGTCCCCGCCAGGACCAGCTCGCTGCGGCCCGCGTCCTCCTCGCGGCGGGTGTGGCGGATGACGGACATGACGGCGGCGAACGCGCCGGCCACGTAGAGGAAGCCGCCGCTGCGCCAGGTGGCGAGCACCTCCAGGCGCGGTTCGACGACGCCGCCGCCGAGGGCGTGCAGGAAGGCGCTGCGCTCGATGACCTGGAGGTAGGTGACCTTCAGCTCGTACGTGCCCATGTTCCTGTTGATGTAGGCGACCATCGTCAGGGCCATGGACACGATCAGCAGGATCCACCAGGGGGCGATGCCTCGTTCGCGGCGCAGGGCGAGGCGGGCGAGGGTGCCGGTGCCGTTCACGGGCTCTCCCGGCGGCGGTCGAGCGGTCCGTTCACCGCGACCAGCTCCTATTCATGGGTATAGCCAACTGTTCTTGTGAACAGAACGCTATACCCACGTATAGTCGGCCGACAAGCGGTCACCCATCAGGAGGCGTCGAGCGCTTCGGTGATCTTGCGGGCCATGTCCGCCACCGTGGGGCCGGGCTCGCCCTGGTGGGCGCGGGTGGCGGCCTCGACGGCGACGCGGACGGTGCGGTAGAAGTTGTCGGCCTCCGCCGGGTCCTGCTGCCTGAGCAGGCTCATGGACGCGGCCAGGGCCGGCAGCACCTGGTCGGCGAGCTGGGCGACGGACTTGCCGCCCAGGTCGATGTCCTTGGTCTTCGCGGCGAGCACGTGCCCGATCTGGCCGGTGGCGGAGGCCAGGGCGATGCTGCCCTCGGTGGCGGCCTTGTGCGGCTTGCCGGCGGCGTCGGCGGCGGCGATCAGCGAGACGGCGCCGTAGGCGGCGGTGCGGAGAGTGGCCTTGTGCTGGTCGGTGAGGGTGATCGACATGGCGGTGCCTTCCTTGGGACGTGGCGGAGGTCAGTTGTCGAGGGACTGGTAGACGGTCGTCCAGAAGTCGTTCATCAGGTGGGCCGGGTTCGGCACGGAGTAGCCGAGCTGGCAGAGCAGGATGCCGCTGAGCCCGTTGACCGGGTCGGCGTAGGCGGAGGTGCCGCTGCCGCCGTCCCAGCCGAACTGGCCGACGGGGGCGTAGTCGCCGCGATAGGTGCGCACCGCCATGCCGAGGCCCCAGCCGCCCTGCTGGCCCTGGCCGAAGGAGATGTGCACGTTGTTGCGGGCCAGCTCTGTGCGGGGGGCGTTCTGCTCAGGGGTGAGCCGGTTGGTGGTCATCAGCTCGACGACCGGCCTCGACAGGATCCGCCTGCCGTTGTGCACGCCGCCGTTGAGCAGCATCTGGAAGTAGGCGTGGTAGTCGTCGGCGGTGGACACCAGCCCGCCGCCGCCACCCTGGAACGCGGGCGGGGTGCTCCAGCGGCCGCCCTTGGCCTCGTCCCAGACCAGGAACTCGCCGGTGGCCGGGTCGGGGGCGTACAGGGTGGGCAGCCGGTCGATCTTCTCGGCGGGGACGTGGAAGCCGGTGTCCTTCATGCCGAGCGGCTCGAAGATCCGCTCACGCAGGAAGCCCTCGAACGACTGGCCGGTCACCCGGGAGACCAGCACGCCGGTCAGGTCGCTGCCGAGGTGGTACTGCCACTGCTCGCCCGGCTGGTACATCAGCGGCAGCTCGCCGAGGCGGCGCATCCACTCGTCCTGCTCGGGCACCTCGACCGGCAGGTTGGGGGTCAGGCCCTTCTCGAAGATGGCGTTCATGATCGGCCTGCCCAGCGCCGTGAAGTCCATGCCGAGGCCGAAGGTGCAGGTCAGCACGTCCCGGACGGTGATCGGGCGGCGGGCCGGCACCGTGTCGTCCAGCTCTGCGCCGGGGCTGGTGAGCACCTGGCGGTCGGCCAGCTCGGGCAGCCACGGGTCCACCACGTCGTCCAGCCGCAACCGGCACTCGTCCAGCAGCACCGCCGCCGCCGCGATCGACAGCGGCTTGGAGGTGGAGGCCATCCGGAAGATGGTGTCGCGCTGCATGGGCGCGCCGCCGTCGTGCCGCATCGTGCCGAGCGCCTCGACGTGCGTCTGGCCGTTGCGGCTGACCAGCGCGACCAGGCCCGGGATCTTCCCGGAGTCGACGTGCCTGGCGAGCACCTCACGCAGCCTGCGCAGCCCCGCGACAGTGAAGCCGTTGCTCATCAGAATCTCCTTGAACCGAAGTTGTGGTGTTCACCATCGCCGCTCGTCCTGATGCCGGGCCGTCGCCGTCCTGACATGGCGGCTGACGTGGGGGAGCGAGCGTCCGGCCACTAGGATCGGCGCGAACCACCAGCCAGAACAACGACAAAGTGCGCAAGGCTGCATTAACCGCTGGGTGAAGAAAGGGAGGACCGTGGAACTCCGCGACATCGAGATCTTCCTCACCCTGGCCGGGGAGCTGCACTTCGGCCGCACCGCCGAGCTGCTGCGCGTGAGCCCCGCCCGCATCACCCAGGCCATCAAGAAGCAGGAACGCCAGATCGGCGCCCCGCTGTTCGAACGCACCACCCGGACGGTCCGGCTGACCCCGCTCGGGCGGCAGCTGCGCGACGACCTCTCGCCCGTCCACGCCGGCCTCCAGGACGGGATCCGGCGCGCCAGGCTGGCCGCGCGGGGCGCCACGGCCGTGCTGCGCGTCGGCATGATGTCCATCAACGCCCATGACCTGCGCCCGTACTGGGACACCTTCCGCGCCCGGCACCCCGGTTACCGGATGCAGGTGCAGCACGCCTCCTTCGTCGACCCGTTCGCCGGGTTGCGCGGCGGCGACCTCGACGCGCTGATCTGCTGGCTGCCGGTCGAGGAGCCCGACCTGACGGTGGGGCCTGTCCTGTTCGCCGACACGCGGGTGCTGGCCGTGGCCGCCGACCACGAGCTGACCCGGCGCAGCTCCGTCTCGCTGGAGACGCTCGCCGACTTCCAGCACTCCGACGCCCCGTCCAGGCCCGACTACTGGGCGGAGGGGTTCGTCCCGTCCCACACCCGCTCGGGGCACCTGATCGAGCGCGGCCCCCTGGTCCGCAACGCCGAGGAGATCCTCACCCTGGCCAGCGTCGGGGAGATCGTCAACCTCTTCCCCGCGCACATGCGGCGTTACTGGGCGCGGCCGGACATCGTCTACCTGCCCGTCCGGGACGTCGAGGCGCTCCGGTACGCCGTGGTGTGGCGCACCGAGGCCGAGAACGAGGTCATCCGGGCCTTCGCCCGAGTCGTCGCCGACCTCGGCCCCCTGTCCCTCTGAACCACGCGCGCCAGGCGGGCGTCAGGCCGGGGCCACCTGCCAGGTGACGCCATGGCCGGTCAGGTGGTCGAGGAACGAGGCCGGGCCGAACGCCTGGGCGGGCGTCAGCGCCCCCGCCGCCGCGCCGTCCACGGCCAACCGGCGAGCCCCCTCCACCGCGATCACCGCCGTCAGGCCGTAAGGGTCGGCGCCCGTCACCCACCCCCGCACCCGCTTGCCGTCCTCCCCGCTCGCCTCGGCCAGCATCAGCCAGCGCGACGCCCGCCTGCCCCCCTCGTCCGGGATCTCCGGAACGCCGTCCACGACGTCGGGCGTCAGAGCGGAGAACATCGCCGCCGCCTCGGTACGGATCACGCTCCGCACCCGCCGCGCGGCCACGTGCCGGGGGATCGTCACCACGCCGGGCAGTGCGAACACGGCCACGGGCACCTCGCCGTCCTCCCCCGGCACGGCGATCGAGCCGGAGGTCTCCTCGGCGGGGTGCCAGCGACCGTCCGTGTACGCCAGCGCCCCCTGGCCGAACACCGCCGCCATCGACCGGGCCGTCCCCCGTGACGCCACGCCGCGCCCCCGCAGATCCGCCACCAGCACCTCGGCCACCTCCGGGCCCACACGCTCGGCCACCAGGTGGGCGATCATGTCCCCCGGCCCGCCGTCGTCGGCCATGGCGGGCACGACGGTCACCCCGGCCCGCGCGGCGTCCGCGTCCAGCCCGTCGAGGATACTCCTGATGTAGTGCTGCTCCCCGGTGGTGTCGAGGTAGTGGGTCCCGGCCGCGATGGCGGCCCGGATGACCGGCTCCCCCAGCACCGTGAACGGCCCGGCACAGTTGATCACCACCGCGCAGTCCTCGAACGCCGCCGCCAGCGCCCCGGGCTCGTCCAGCCCGGCCACCCTGACCGCCTCCCCGTCGGCGGCGATGCTCCGCAGCCTCTCCTCCGAGCGTCCGACGAGCACCGGCGTGAACCCGCGCCGCCGAACCTCCGCCACCGTGAGCCGTCCAGTGAACCCGCTGGCTCCGTGAATCGCGACCTGCATCGTCTCCTCCTTCGTTTACGCAGCTCACGCTAGGAGGAAGCGGGACGCATAACCATGTCTGCAGATCCACGCACCATGTCCGATCGTCCACAAACGAGGCGCCACCCGCTACCGTACGGACATGGACGTGCTCAGCGACGCCATCACCGCCATGCGCACCGGCCTGCCGCACGCCTCGCGGACGCGCATGCGCGCCCCCTGGGGCGTGCGCTTCCAGCCGCTGCAGGGCGCCGGGTTCCACGTGATCCTTCAGGGCTCGTGCTGGCTGCTGCCCGCCTCCGGCGAGCCGGTCAGGCTCGGGGTGGGCGACGTGGTGTTCCTGCCGCGCGAGCTCGGTCACGGCCTCGCGGACGCGGTCACGACACCGCTGGCCGAGGCCACCCCCACGTACGAGGACGGCTCCCCCATCGGCAGCCTGCGCCAGGACGGCCCTGGCCCGCTGACGGAGATGTTGTGCGGCGCGTACCGGCTCGACCAGTCGAGGCTGCACCCGCTGCTGACCGAGCTGCCCGACGTCATGCACCTGCCTGCCAGGATCGGCGGCCACCCCGCGCTCAGGGGCGCCGTGGAGCTGCTCGGTCAGGAGCTCGACTCCGTCCCCGCCCAGGGGTTCGAGACGGCCACGTCGGCGCTGCTCGACGTGCTGCTCGTCTACATCCTGCGCGCCTGGTACGAGAGCCAGCCCGACGACGTGGCCACCGGCTGGGGCGCGGCCCTGCGCGACCCGGCCGTCACGGCGGCGCTGCGGGCCATCCACCAGCATCCGGCGACCCCGTGGACGGTGCAGTCACTGGCCGGCGCGGCGGGATTGTCGCGGGCGGCGTTCGCGCAGCGGTTCGCGGGCAAGGTGGGCGTGCCGCCGCTGGCGTACCTGACGTGGTGGCGGATGACCACGGCGGCGCGGCTGCTACGCGACACGGACCTGCCGCTGCGGTCGGTGGCGGAGCGGACGGGGTACGCCACCGAGTTCGCCTTCGCCAAGGCGTTCAAGCGCGAGTTCGGCACCGCCCCCGGCCGCTACCGCAACGAGCCGATTCAGGACGAGCCGATTCAGGACGGGCCGGTTCAGGACGGGCCGGTTCAGGACGGGCCGGTTCAGGACGAGTCCGCGTAGCGGGTGGCGATCGCGGCGGCGCGGTCGCGCAGGGCGGCGCGCAACCACGGCGGCTCCAGGGCTTCGGCGTCCATCCCGAGCTGCCACAACGCCCACACCGCGTGCCTCGGATCCTGGAAGGTCACCTCCAGCCGCAGCCGACCGTCCGCCCCGGCCTCCTCGGCGAGCACGTCCAGCGCCGTGCCCAGCAGCTCCTCCCGCCGCCCCGCGGCCATCCGCACCACCACGCTGACCTGGTCGCCACCAGCCCTGAACCGCGTACTGCGCTCCTGCCAGGCCCGGTCCAGATCGACCCGCTCCGGCCGCTGGGCGGGCTCGGCGAGCCGCTCGGCGGCCAGGACCCTGGACAGCCGGTAGGTGCGGTCCTCACCCTCCCGCGTGGCCAGCAGGTAACCCTTGTCGCGAATGGTGACCAGCCCGATCGGGTCCACCGTGCGCCACTTCGCGTCCTGTCCGGCGGCGGCGTAGTGGATGCGCAGCCGGTGCCCGGCGAACACCGCCCGCAGGACCTCGGCCGCGACGGCGTCGGGCACCTCCTCCTCGACCAGCCGTCGCGACAGCAGGTCGGTCTCCGGGTCGATGAGCAGCCGCCCGGCCGCGCCGGCCGCGGTGTCCTGGTAGCTCTTGGGCAGCGCGTCGACCACCTTGAGCATCGCGGAGGCGAGCGCCGAGCCGAGGCCGAACGCCTGCGCGCCGCGCCGCGACCCGGCGACCAGCAGGGCCAGCGCCTCGTCGGGGTTCAGCCCGGTCAGCTCGGTGCGGAAGCCGGGCAGCAGCGCGAAGCCGCCGTGCCTGCCGCGTTCGGCGTAGACGGGGACGCCGGCCGCGGACAGCGCCTCGATGTCGCGCAGCACGGTGCGGGTGGAGACCTCCAGCTCGCGGGCCAGCGCGGTGGCGGACAGCCGGCCGTGCCGGCGCAGCAGGAGCACCAGCGAGACCAGCCGGTCGGCACGCATGCGATGACATTAGCGGAATACACGACAAAAGATGTCGTGATTCGCTGGGAGGCTCTTCACTGCTGAACAGAACTGAATGGAGTCGATGTGGACATGCAGCGAACGGCGATCAACCCGTGGCCGTGGTCGGTGGAGCTGGGCTACAACCAGGGCGAGGCCGTCTCGGGCCACACCAGGACCCTGTACTGCTCAGGGCAGACCGCGATGGACGGCGACGGCAAGCCCCGGCACGACGGGGACATGGCGGCGCAGCTGGCGCTGAGCCTGGACAACCTGGAGGCGGTGCTGGGCGAGGCCGGCATGTCGCTGGCGGACCTCGTCCGGCTCAACGTCTACACCACGGACGTCGATCTGCTCTTCCAGCACTACGGCGTGCTGGCGTCGCGGCTGGGCGCCGCCGGGGTGGCGCCGTCCACCACGATGCTCGGGGTGACCCGGCTGGCGATCCCCACCCTGATGGTCGAGCTGGAGGGCACCGCCGTCGCCTGACGCGGCCGGCGAAGAAGTCCGGGTCAACCCCTGGCAACGTGACCTCACTTTGCGCAATCATTCATGCACAGAAAGTGAGGTCACGTTGCTCGTCGCCATCATCGGCCTGCTCATCGCCGCCACGGTCGCCGCCCTCGCGGGCCTGGCCGCGTACGCCGCCAACCGCGTCATCCCCGCACAGACCCGCCAGGACTACCGCGACGGCAGCGGGGTGATCACCGGCATCGTCGGCACCCTCTTCGCGGTCAGCATCGGCCTGGTCGTCGTCGCCGCCTGGAACCAGGTCAACACCGCCACCGAGACCAGCGCGACGGAGGCCAGCAACCTGACCGACGTCTTCTGGTACTCGCGCTCGCTCCCCGCACCCCAGCGCGCCACCCTGCAGACCCTCGCCACCGGCTACGCCACCACGGTCGTCCGCGAGGAGTGGCCGATCATGGCCTCGGAGCACCGCCTGTCGCAGAACGCCTGGCGGCTGTCCGACCAGATCCGCAGCTTCTTCCAGACCGTCCAGCCGGACGGCAGCGGCCCGTCCGCCCGCTACGGGGCGGCCATGGCCCGCATGCAGACCGTCCTGGACTCGCGCCGCTCCCGCGCCCAGATGGCCGACACCGGCGTGCCGCCGCTGCTGTGGGTGGCGCTGGGCGGCTGCGGGCTGGTGGCGCTGCTGCCCTCGATCCTGTGCGGCAGCGCCAACCGCAGGGTGCACGTCATCCTGGCGGCGGCCGTGGGCGGCATGGTGGGGCTGGTGCTGTTCCTGGTCTACCAGCTCGACTTCCCGTTCAGCGGCGGCATCTCGATCTCTCCCGCTGCCTTCGAGCAGGCCCTGCACCGCTTCGACGACATCCGGGCGCTGGGCGCCGGCTAGACCTGGTTGGGGACGGCTCCGCCGTAGCGGCGGTCGCGCTTGGCGTACATCTCGCACGCCTCCCACAGGTCGCGCCGGTCGAAGTCGGGCCAGAGCCGGTCGAGGAACACCATCTCGGCGTAGGCCGACTGCCACAGCAGGAAGTTGGAGAAGCGCTGCTCACCCGAGGAGCGCAGGAACAGGTCGACGGGCGGGATCTGCGGCTCGTCCAGGTAGCGGGCGAACACCTTCTCGTTCACCTTGGACGGCTTGACCCGCCCGGCCGCGATGTCCTCGGCCAGCTTGACGGCGGCGTCCACGATCTCGGCCTGCCCGCCGTAATTGACGCAGAACTGCAACGTGAGCGTCCGGTTGGCCGTCGTCATCTCCTCGGCCGTCTGCAGCTCGGAGATGACGCTCTTCCACAGCCGCCCCGGCCGCCCCGCCCAGCGGACGCGCACGCCCATGGCGTTGAGCTCGTCGCGCCGCCGCCGGATCACGTCGCGGTTGAAGCCCATGAGGAAGCGCACCTCGTCGGGCGAGCGCTTCCAGTTCTCCGTCGAGAACGCGTACGCGCTCAGGTAGGGGACGCCCAGCTCGATGGCCCCCTCGATGACGTCGAACAGCGAGGCCTCGCCCGCCTTGTGCCCCTCCGTGCGGGGCAGGCCGCGGGCCTTGGCCCAGCGGCCGTTGCCGTCCATGACGATGGCGACGTGCTGGGGCACCAGCTCGCGCGGGATGGGCGGCGGGGTCGCTCCCGACGGGTGCGGGGACGGCGGTCGTACGTTCACGCGGGCTCCCTTTCGACGTGTCGGAGAGAGCGTATTCCGTGTTCGAGGTGCCACTGCAGATAAGCGGCGACCAGACCACTGCACTCGCTGCGGTGGCGTGACTCGGAGGCGTCCGCGGTGGCCCAGTCGCCGCGCAGCAGCGCCGTCATGAGCCCGATCGTCTCGCCCGCCGGCACGGCGGAACCGGCCGGTTTGCACGCCCCGCACACCACCCCACCGGCCACGATGGCGAACGCCCTGACGGCAGGCGCCTGACACTTGGCGCACGCCTCCAGCGCGGGGGCGTAGCCGGCCACGGCCAGGGAGCGCAGGAAGTAGGCGTCCAGGACCAGCCTGGCCTCGTGGCCGCGGTCGGCGAGCGTGCGCAGCCCGCCCACCAGCAGCAGGAACTGCCGCAGCGCCGGCTCCTTCTCCCCGTGCGTGAGCCGGTCGGCGGTCTCCAGCATGGCGCTGCCGGCGGTGTAGCGGGGGTAGTCGGCGGCCAGCGCCTCTCCGTAAGGTCTGATCGTCTCCGCCTGGGTGACCACGTCGAGCGTGCGGCCGGTGTGCAACTGCAGGTCGACGTGGGTGAACGGCTCAAGGCGCGCGCCGAAGCGCGACTTGGTGCGGCGGACGCCGCGCGCCACCGCCCGGATCTTGCCTGTGCGTTTGGCCAGGATGGTGACGATGCGGTCGGCCTCACCGAGTTTCTGAGTGCGCAGGACCACGCCTTCGTCACGGTAGAGACTCACTCGGACATCTTACGGCCGCTCTGTATACCGGCGGCCGGAACGTTACGGGCATGCTCTGGTGACGCGACTTTGCGTCACTCTCACTAGACTTTGACGTCTGTCCCCGCATTACCCGTTGTTCAACCCCCCGCTACCGCCTCGAAAGGGAGTCATGACCCGCGTGGTCCTGCTGGGCGCCTCGCCCGGCCCCGACATCTCTCCGACCGGCCTGAGGCTGGCCGCGCTTTCCGGCAATCCCACCGTGTCCGAACGGCTGCGCGACCAGGCCGCCGCCATGGATGCGCGTTTCGCCACGATCCCGACGGACGACGTCGCGACCGCCCTGCGCGCCCTGGCCGACGTCGCCGAGCAAGCAACGGAGAGCCTGTTCATCATCCCTGAGAACTCTGTCGTCCACGACGAGCTGATCTACCAGATCACCAAGTCCAAGCGCGGTGCGCTGGCGCTCGTCGCGAAAGAGCCTCGGGTGGGGGTGACGGAGGACAACGGCCAGGAGGAGATCGGTCCCGAGGACAACGCCGCCGAGGACCGCATCCCCATCGACGAGGCCGAGCCCGAGATCGGCATGAACCGGGTCGAGGGCCTGCCGGTGCGCGTGCGCGTCGGCAAGTCCCGCGTGGTCTCGGTGGGCACCGCGACCCACGCCGTGACCAGGCCCAACGCCGTGGTGCTCGGCCCGCTGCACATCAGCGCGCGCAACGCGCTGAAGCTCGCGGAGACCTGCCGCGAGCTGGCGGCCCTGGCCCACACGTTCGGCCCGGACGACGACCTCGTCCAGCTCGTCGTGTTCGGCCTGGTGCGCAACGGCGTGTCGGTCGGCATCAGGGGCCGCCGCGACCTGTTCTACCGCCGGGTCACCACCCAGGAGGAGATCAACGAGGCCGGCGCCGAGATGGCCGGCATGAACGAGGACCGCGCCCGGCTCAACAACGCCGTCAAGGGCGCCGACGGCTTCTTCACCACGTACTTCGTCTCCACGTACTCGCGTTACATCGCCCGCTGGGCCGCCCGGCGCGGCCTGACGCCCAACCAGGTGACGCTGATCTCGATCGCGCTCGGCGTGGCCGCCGCCGCCTGCTTCGCCACCGGCGAGCGGCCGTGGATGGTGCTGGGCGGGGTGCTGATCTACTTCGCCTTCGTCTTCGACTGCGTCGACGGGCAGGTGGCCCGTTACGCCCGCAAGTTCGGCGTGCTGGGGGCATGGCTGGACGCGACGTTCGACCGGTTCAAGGAGTACGTCGTCTTCGCGGGCCTGGCCGTCGGCTGGGTGGTCTCCGGCAACGGCGAGGAGATCTGGATCCTGGCGCTGGCCGCGCTCGGCCTGCAGTCCGTGCGTCACCTGCTCGACTTCTCCTTCGGCGTCGCCAACCGCCGCAAGCCCCCGTCCCCGCTGCCCACGACGCCGCTGGACGCCCCCGACGACCGCGACCTGCGCCAGAAGCTGACCGCCCGCAAGGTGGAGCGCAGCCAGGGCCTTCGTGGCGTGCTGAAGATGTGGACGAAGGCCGGCAAGTACCGTGCCGTCCACTGGGCGCGTAAGATGATCGTCTTCCCCATCGGCGAGCGTTTCGCGGCCATCGCGATCACCGCCGCCCTCTTCGACGCCCGGATCACCTTCATCACGCTCGTGATCTGGGGCTCCGTCGCCGCCGCCTACACCCTCACCGGACGCCTCATGAGGTCGCTCGTATGATCACCCACCCGCAGGCCTTGGCCACCCCCACGCCGGACCCCGACGAGGAGCGCCGGCGCATCCAGACCGCCCGCCTCGTCGCCTACAGGGACGACGGCCCGCTGGTCGGCGTCCTGTCCGGCAAGCTCGGCGCCGGCCTGCCTCCCGTGCCCGCCACGCTCGTGGCCCTGCTCGCCGTGGTCGCCGTCACGGTCACGGGGCTGCTCGACTCCGGCGGCCCCATCCTCCTCCTGCCCGTGGCGATCATGCTGGTGCTGGTGCTGCCCACCGCGCCGCGCGACCACCTGGGCCGCTTCGACTGGCTCACCCCGCCGCTGCTGCGCGCCGCCGAGTTCTTCGCCATCATCGCGATCGGCCTGGCGGCCGACGCGCCGAAGTGGCTGCTGTTCGTGCTGGTGTACGTCGTCGGCTACCACACCTACGACACCGTCTACCGCACGCGGCAGAGCATCTGGCCGCCCGCCTGGGTGTTCAGGGCCGGCCTGGGCTGGGAGCTGCGGCTGCTGGTCATCGGCGCCGGCGCGGCGCTCGGCGTGCTGACGCCGGTGCTCGCGGTGCTGACGGCGTACCTGTTCGTGCTGTTCGCGGTGGAGAGCGTGACGAGCTGGGTGCGCCTGGACAAGGCCTCCGCCCAGGCGGGCGCCGACGCCGAGCAGGACCTGGAGGCCTCCCCCGAGGACGCTCTGGAGCAGGCGACCGGAGAAGCCGAGAAGGGCTGATCCCACCGCGTGCCTCTGGCGGCGCCGCACCCGCGCGCCGCCGCATGCCTGGCGCGGCGCCGCACCCCGTGCGGCGCCGCGCTTTTCGCTTCTCGCGGAGAGCGCTCTCACACCCGCCTTACCGCACTTGTGTGCTCTGTTGACAGCCGGTAAACGCTGTGTTCAGATCTTGCAGAGAGCGCTCTCTCCGCGCGCTCCAGCACCCCCCAGGAGCGAGTATGACAACAGCGATCCGGCATCGCCGCCGTCTGGCGGCCGTCGCAGCGGTACTCGTGGCCCTCAGCGGCCTGCTCGTCAAGCTGGCGGTCAGCGCCTCGGCCAGCGTCCCGCCCACCCCATCCGGCTGGTCCCTCGTCTGGTCCGACGACTTCAACGGCTCCGCCAACACCCTGCCCTCGTCCAGCAACTGGATCATCGACACCGGCCACGCCTACCCCGGCGGCCCGGCCAACTGGGGCACGGGCGAGGTGCAGAACTACACCTCCAGCACCAGCAACCTCAGCCTCGACGGCTCGGGCAACCTGCGCATCACGCCGCTGCGCAGCTCGTCCGGAGAGTGGACCTCCGCGCGCATCGAGACCAGGCGCGCCGACTTCAAGCCCGCCGACGGCCGCGTCCTGCGCATCGAGAGCCGCATCCAGATGCCGAACGTGACCGGCAACGCCGCCCTCGGCTACTGGCCGGCGTTCTGGGCGCTCGGCGCGCCGTACCGGGGCAACTACTGGAACTGGCCTGCCATCGGCGAGTTCGACATCATGGAGAACGTCAACGGCATCAACTCCGTCTGGGGCGTCCTGCACTGCGGCGTCAACCCGGGCGGGCCCTGCAACGAGACCACCGGCCTCGGCGCCAGCCGCGCCTGCCCCGGCTCGACCTGCCAGTCGGCCTACCACACCTACCGCTTCGAGTGGGACCGCAGCGTCAGCCCCAACCAGCTCCGCTGGTACGTGGACGGGCAGCAGTTCCACGGCGTCAACCAGTCGCAGTTCGACGCCACCACCTGGACCAACATGACCGGGCACGCCGGCTACTTCCTGCTGCTCAACGTGGCGATGGGCGGCGCGTTCCCGAACGCGCTCGGCGGCTCCACCCCCACCGCGGCCACCGTCCCCGGGCGGCCGATGATGGTCGACTACGTGGCCGTCTGGCAGAGCGGCACCGGCACCACCCCGCCGCCCACCAACCCGCCTGGCGGCGTGGACGCCCGCTCCACCATCCAGGCCGAGAGCTACCAGGGCCAGTCGGGCACCATCACCGAGACCACCACCGACTCGGGCGGCGGCCAGAACATCGGCGCCATCGCCAACGGCGACTGGCTGCGCTACGACGGGGTCAACTTCGGCTCGACGCCCGCCACGCAGTTCAGGGCCAGGGTGGCCTCCGGCGCGGCGGCCGGGGTGAGCGGGCTGGTGCAGGTCCGCCTCGACAGCCCGACGGCCCCGCCCATCGGCGACTTCGCGCTGGCGAACACGGGCGGCTGGCAGAGCTGGCGGACGATCCCGGCCAACGTCTCAGGGGTGACGGGCACCCACACGGTGTACCTGACCTTCTCCTCGGGCCAGCCGGCCGACTTCGTCAACGTCAACTGGTTCACGTTCTCGACGTCCTGATCAACGGCGCCCCGGGCGGCGGAACCCCGAGCCCGGGGCGTTTCAGGGGAACAATGGTGCGATGAGCGAACTGCCGGTGATCGACATCGCCCCGCTTCTCACGGGGAACCAGGAACGGCGGGCCGTCGCGGACGCCATCGGCGCGGCCTGCCGCGAGCACGGCTTCTTCTACGTCACGGGCCACGGCGTGCCGCCCGCGCTCATCGAGCGGCTCGACGCGGCCGGCAGGCGCTTCTTCGCGCTGCCCGAGGACGTCAAGAACGAGATCGCGATGGAGCGGGGCGGCCGGGCCTGGCGAGGCTTCTTCCCCGTGGGCGGCGAGCTGACCTCGGGGCGGCCCGACCTGAAGGAGGGCGTCTACTTCGGCGCCGAGGAGCCGCCTGGGCCCGTCCCCCTGCACGGGCCCAACCTGTTCCCCGCCCAGGTGCCGGAGCTGCGGGAGTCGGTGCTGGCGTACCTGGACGCGATGACGGAGGTCGGGCAGGCCGTGATGAGCGGCATCGCGCTGAGCCTGGGGCTGGACGCGGACTACTTCCGCACGGGATACACGGCCGATCCGACCATCCTTTTCCGGATATTTCACTATCCACCGACGCCCGCCGACGACGCCGGCACGTGGGGCGTCGGCGAGCACACCGACTACGGGCTGCTGACCCTGCTCCTCCAGGACGCCAACGGCGGCCTCCAGGTCCGCACCGAGACGGGCTGGATCGAGGCGCCCCCGGTGCCGGGCACGTTCGTCTGCAACATCGGCGACATGCTCGACAAGCTCACCGGCGGGCAGTACCGCTCCACCCCGCACCGCGTACGCAACCTGAGCGGCAACGAGCGCCTCAGCTTCCCGTTCTTCTTCGACCCCGGCTGGGACAGCGAGGTCCCGCCCCTCCCCTACGCGCCCGGCCACCGCTGGGACGGCCAGGTGGACTTCACCGGCACCTACGGCGAGTACCTGCTGTCCAAGGTGCGGAAGGTCTTCCCGCACCTGTTCGAGCAGCAGCGGCTCTAGGCGGACTCGCGCACGACGAGCCGCGTCGGCAGCACCACGGAGGTGGTGTGGCGGCCCTCCAGGCGCGACAGCAGCAGCCGGGCCAGCGCCAGCGCCTGGTCGGCGACGGGCACCCGCACGGTGGTGAGCGCCGGGGTGGTGGCCGAGGCGGCGTCCACGTCGTCGAAGCCCACCACCGCCAGGTCGCCGGGCACCCGCCGCCCCAGCTCGCGGGCCGCCTGGAGGACGCCGATGGCGAGCTGGTCGGTGGCGGCGAAGACGGCGTCGAGCTCCGGCACGTCGGTGAGGAGCCGCAGGGCGGCGGCGGCGCCGGAGGCGCGGGTGAGGTCGTCGGCGGGCGCCAGGTGCGGCGTCAGGCCGGCCCGCTGGAGCGCCGCCCGGTGCCCGGCCAGCCGGTCCTGCACGGTGACCAGGTCCATGGGGCCGCAGACCATGCCGATGCGGCGGCGCCCCCTGGCGAGCAGGTGCTCGGTGGCGGCGGCGGCCCCGCCCGCGTTGTCCACGTCCACGTACGGGACCAGCGACGCGATCGGCGGCTTGCCCAGCAGCACGAGCGGCACCTCCGTGCGGGAGAGCCGCTCGGCCAGCGTGTCGCCCCGGTCGGGCGGCAGCAGCACGACCCCGTCGGCCAGCCGGGCCTCGACGTGCGCGGCGATGCGCCGGTGGCTCTCGGCGGTGTCGGCGAGCATGAGCGTGATCTGCTTGCCTGCGCCCTCCAGGAGGCTGGTGACGTACTGGACGACGGCCGAGGTGAGCGCGTCGCCGCCCTGCCTGGGGACGGACAGGACCAGGGCGACCGCGTTGGTGCGGCGGGTGACGAGGCTGCGGGCGGCCAGGTTCGGCACGTAGCCGAGCTCCTTGACCGCCCGCATCACCCCGGCCCTGACCTCGGGGCTCACCGACGACTCGCCGTTGACGACCCGGGAGACCGTGGCTCTCGACACGCCCGCGCGGGCGGCGACCGTCTCCAGCGTGGGCCGCCTGGGCCGCGTCTCGGCCAGGCCGTTGCGCCTGATGACGTCGCGGTACCACAGCGCGCTGTCCTTCGTCCGCCGCCGCTGGGTGGCGAAGTCCACGTGCACGAGGCCGAACTTGCGCTGGTAGCCGTCGGACCATTCGAGGTTGTCGAGCAGCGTCCAGACGAGGTAGCCGCGCACCCGGGCGCCGTCGTCGATCGCCGCGCGCAGGGCGCGCAGGTGCTCCTCGATGAAGCTGATGCGTTCGACGTCGTGGATGCCGTCGCCGGTCACCACGTCCACGAAGTCGGCGCCGTTCTCGGTGATCATCAGGTCGAGGCCGGGGTATTCGCGGGAGATGCGGCCGAGCAGCAGCGACAGGCAGTTCGGCACGATCGGCCAGCCCATGGCGGTGACGGCCGTGGGAATGGTGCAGAAGAGGATTCCCTCGCTGCCCGGATACGTCGGGTCGGCCGGCTCGCTGGGCTGGGCCTGGACGACCAGCGGCGTGTAGTAGTTGACGCCGAGCAGGTCGAGGGGCTGGGCGATGGTCTCCAGGTCGCCGTCGTGGAGGTGGTCGAGGCCGCCGTGCCGTTCGATGACGGGCAGCAGCTCCGCCGGGTACGCGCCGCGCAGCGCCGGCTCCAGGAACTGCCGGTTGGCCAGCGCGTCGATCCTGGCCACGGCGGCGGCGTCCTCCTCCGACAGCTCCCTGCCGAAGTCGCTCACCTGGGCGGGCGTCATGACGGGCGAGATGTTGAGGACGAGGCCGACCTTCTCCGCGCCGCCCGCGCGCAGCGCCTGGGCGGCCAGGCCGTGGCCGAGCAGCATGTGGTGGGCGGCGCGGAAGGCGTCGGCGGCCGACTTGCGGCCCGGCGCGTGCACGCCGGACCCGTAGCCGAGGAACGCCGCCACCCACGGCTCGTTCAACGTGAACCAGGTGTCCACCCGGTCGCCGAGCCGCTCGTGGACGGCGGCGGCGTACTCGGCGAAACGCGCGGCGGTGTCGCGGGACGGCCAGCCGCCGCGCTCCTCCAGCGCCTGCGGCAGGTCCCAGTGGTACAGCGTGGCGTAGGGGGTGATGCCGGCGCCGGTCAGCTCGTCGAGCAGCCGGTCGTAGAAGTCCAGGCCGGCCGGGTTGGGCTTGCCGCCGCCGTCGGGGAAGATCCGCGCCCAGCTCACCGAGAACCGGTAGGCGGCCATCCCCAGCTCTTTCATCAACCGCACGTCTTCGGGGTAGCGGTGGTAATGGTCGCACGCCTCCGCCCGGTCGGCGGAGAAGACGTCCCAGATGGACGGCAGGCGGCCGTCGGCGGCAGTGGCCCCCTCGATCTGGAAGGCCGACGTCGAAACCCCCCACACGAAACCTTCGGGGAAGCTCGTGATGCTCATGCTGGCGGATGCCTTTCGGTCACGTTCGTCGCAACCAGTCTCCCGCGCGCCGCTCGTCGCGCGCCAGCCTGGCCAGGCGGTATACAACAGGCGTGGAACTCGACCAGCTCGATCGTGACATCATCGCGGCGCTCGTGGACGACGCCCGCCAGACCTACGCCGACATCGGGCAGCAGGTGGGGCTGAGCGCGTCGGCGGTGAAACGACGGGTGGACCGGCTGCGCGAGACGGGGGCGATCACCGGGTTCAGCGCGCGGGTGTCGCCGCAGGCGCTCGGCTGGACGACCGAGGCCTACGTCGAGCTGTTCTGCCAGGGCAAGACGAAGCCGTCGGACATCGCGCTGGCCATGGTCAAGTTCCCCGAAGTGGTGGCGGCGGCGACGATCACCGGCGAGGCGGACGCGCTGCTGCACATCAGGGCGACGGACGTGCGGCACGTGGAGCGGGTGATCGAGCGCATCGCGGCGATGACGTTCGTGGTCCGCACGAAGAGCGCCATCGTGCTGTCGAGGCTGGTCGACACACCTCCCGGCGCCGCAGTGCCGGAGCCGCGCAACGAATCCGGCGCTCCCGG
This sequence comes from Nonomuraea sp. PA05, assembly GCF_008086045.1. Taxonomy (GTDB): domain Bacteria; phylum Actinomycetota; class Actinomycetes; order Streptosporangiales; family Streptosporangiaceae; genus Nonomuraea; species Nonomuraea monospora. The sequence goes on from NZ_VSEY01000010.1 coordinate 301,703, forward strand.
CTGAGAGACGCAACAGACCCGCGCGAACACGCAATGTCAACCCCTGGCCTGCGCAAACACGCATTTCCTATCCTGTGCTCAACCCCGCGACGTGGGTTTTCCCTGCTTGTGAGCCGATGGAGTGCTGCATGCCCAAACACTTCCTCATGTGCCGTCCTGAGTACTTCACGGTCGAGTACGCGATCAATCCGTGGATGCATCCCGAGGCCGGCGCGGACCGCGACGTGGCGGTCCGGCAGTGGGAGGGCCTGAAGGCGGCGTACGAGGAGCTCGGCCACGAGGTCAGCCTGATCGACCCGATCGAGGGGCTGCCCGACATGGTCTTCGCCGCGAACGGCGCCCTGGTCGTGGGCGGCCGCGCCTACGGCGCCCGCTTCGCCTACCCGCAGCGCGGCCCCGAGGGCCCCGCCTACCTGCGCTGGTTCGCCGAGCGCGGCTACCCGACGCTGGAGCCGGCGCACGTGAACGAGGGCGAGGGCGACTTCCTCACGCTCGACGACGTCATCCTGGCCGGCACCGGCTTCCGCACGGACGTGGTCGCCCACCAGGAGGCGCAGGAGTACCTGGGCCGCCCGGTGATCTCCCTGACGCTGGTGGACCCGCGCTTCTACCACCTGGACACGGCGCTGTTCCCGCTCGACGGGCGCAACGTGGCCTACTACCCGGACGCCTTCTCGCCGGGCAGCCTCGCGGTGCTGCGCCGCATGTTCCCCGACGCGGTGATCGCGAGCGCGCGGGACGCCGAGGTGCTGGGGCTCAACGCGGTCAGCGACGGCACGAACGTGGTCATCAACGCCGAGGCGTCCGATCTGCAGTTGGAGCTCAAGCGACGAGGGTACGAGGTCATCCCGATCGATCTGTCGGAGCTGCGTAAGGCGGGTGGCGGGCCCAAGTGCTGCACACTGGAGATCAGGGGGGAGAACTGATCATGACCACCAGCGCAGAGCTGATCGAAGTGAGCGAGCGCCGCAGCGCGCACAACTACCATCCGCTTCCCGTGGTGATCCACGAGGCGCACGGCGCCTGGGTCACCGACGTGGACGGCAAGCGGTATCTGGACTGCCTGTCCGGCTACTCCTCGCTCAACTTCGGCCACGGCCATCCGAAGATCATCGAAGCGGCGAAGGAGCAGCTCGAACGCCTCACGCTGACCAGCCGCGCCTTCTACCACGACCAGTTCGCGCAGTTCTGCACCGGGCTCGGCGACCTCACGGGCAAGGACCTGGTCCTGCCCATGAACACCGGCGCCGAGGCCGTCGAGACCGCCATCAAGGTGGCGCGCAAGTGGGGGTACGAGGTCAAGGGCGTCGAGCCTGACCAGGCCAACATCATCGTCATGGAGGGCAACTTCCACGGCCGCACCACCACGATCGTCAGCTTCTCCACCGACCCGGAGGCGCACGACAACTTCGGCCCGTACACGCCGGGCTTCCGGATCGTCCCGTACGCCTCGATCGAGGCGGTACGGGCGGCGGTCGACGCGAACACGGTGGCCGTGCTGGTGGAGCCGATCCAGGGCGAGGCCGGGGTGCTGGTGCCGCCGGACGGATACCTGAGCGAGCTGCGGGCGCTGTGCACGGCCGAGGGCATCCTGATGATCGCCGACGAGGTGCAGTCGGGGCTCGGGCGCACGGGGCAGACGTTCGCGTGCGACCACGAAGGGGTCGTACCGGACGTCTACGTGCTCGGCAAGGCGCTGGGCGGCGGGGTCGTGCCCGTCTCGGCCATCGCCGCCGACCGCGACGTGCTCGGCATCATCCACCCGGGGCAGCACGGGTCCACGTTCGGCGGGAACCCGCTGGCGTGCGCGGTGGCGAACGCGGTCATCGAGATCCTCAACACGGGCGAGTTCCAGGCGCGCGCCACGAAGCTGGGCGAGGTCCTGCACGGGAAGCTGCGCGAGCTGATCGGGCAGGGCGTGGTGGAGGTGCGCGGGCGCGGGCTCTGGGCGGGCGTGGACATCGACCCGTCGATCGGGACGGGGCGCGAGGTGTCGAAGGCGCTGCTCAAGCGCGGCGTGCTGGCCAAGGACACGCACGGCTCGACGATCCGGCTGGCGCCGCCGATCGTGGTCTCGGAGGAAGATCTCCTCTGGGCGATCTCCCAGCTCGCCGACGCGATCTACGAGCTGAAATCTTCCTGATTCACGGCTTCGCGGGGCAGGGCCCACCCACCGCACGTGGCTGGGCCCTGTCCAGGGAGACGCTCCTCCGGTTCACGGGGCCGGGCGCCGTCACGGCGCTCGCTCGACCGTCCGCGTGGTCATCCGGCGGCCGTGGGCTCCGGCGGCTCGGAAACGGCCGGCACAGACGGGGACCCCGGCTCCGCACTCGCGGTCGGCGCAGGCGAGGACTCCGGCACCGCACTCGCCGTCGGCGCACCGGGAATCGGGGACTCCGGCACCACCGCATGGGCCGACGCGTCGGGATGCGGGGACTCCGGTGGCGATCCGGAGACCGAGGGCGCCGGGATGGCGCTGGCCGTCGGCTCCGTCAGGTCGCAGCTCGCATCCCGGCCCGGGTCGACCGTCGCCTCCGGCAGCCGATCCACCACCGAGGCGCTGAGCTGGGACGTCCAGGCCAGCACGCTCCCCTTGGGGGCCTTCGCGCCCTCCTCCACGACCACCTGCCGCTCGCCCAGGTACAGGAACGTCTCCTGGTCGAAGATGAGCTGCTGCCGGCTCCCCTGCGGCGCCCGCGTGGCCAGCGCCACCCCTTCGCGCCCGGACGAGTCCTTGACCCCCTCGATCGTCTGGACCCCGGGCATGGACTTGACCGCCTCGAACAACGCCCGCCGCTGCGCCGCGGGCAGGTAGGTCTCCGTGAGCAGGTTGTGCGCCTGCGTGAACGCGGCCATGTCCCGGTCCACGCCCTTGCCCTCGCCGCCGGCGCTGATCCGGTAGAGGTGCTCGCGCATGGCGGCGGACTCCGCCGGGAGGGTGCCGAGGTAGGCGTAGTCGGTGCGGTGCTCGCCCCGGACGCCCGGGCAGGAGGCGAGGGTGTGCCAGGACGTGCCCTGCCAGTCCTTCGCGGACTCGGGCAGCTCCTCACCGGGCCACGCCTGCGGCTCGCGCCCCTCGATCATCAGCAGGCCGGCGGCGCTGCCGTCCACCGACTGCCAGATCTTCCTGTGCGTGCGGTACAGGTGCCGGGACTCCTCGCCGCCCTTGCCGAGCTGGATCGCCGCGTACATCGTCTCGGACTCGATCAGGATGTACTGGCCGGGCCGCGGGTCCGGCTCGCCGGGCGCCACGCCGGCCGACTGGGTGACCGTGGTGGCCGGTCCAGGGCCTGACCCCTGGTTCGACAGGGCCACGGCGACGCCGCCGACAAGTACGACCGTCACCCCGAACGCGGCGGCGGCCTGCCAGCCCAGCCGCAGGGGGCGGAACCGGCGGCCACCCCGCGCCTCCTGCACCAGCCGCTCGCGGGCCCGCGCCCTGGCCTCGGCCCCGTACGGCGGCGCCTGCGGCCGTCCCTCGGCGAACGCGCGAATCTCGTCATCCATGCTGGGGCTCCTCTGCGAAGGGGTCGGTGCCGCCGAGCGCCCTGCGTACCTTGACGCGGAGCCTGTGCAACCGGGACCGGACGGTGCCGACGGGCACCTTGAGGGCGAGCGCCGCCTCCTCGTAGGTCAGATCCGCCCAGGCCACCAGCAGCAGCAGGTCCCGCTCGGCCGCGCTGAGCCGGGTCAGCGCCCTGGCCAGACGGGGCTGGAGCTGCTCGGCGGTGACCCGGTCGGCGCTGCGCTCGTCGAACGTGCCGGGGCGCTCCGCGCTCACCTTGGCCATGGCCGAGGTGCGCCGCCGCTCCGCCCTGCGGTGCTGGGAGACGACCCTGGTCGCGATCCCGTACAGCCAGGGGCGGGCGTCGGGCCACGAGCGGTCGTAGCGGGCCCGGCCGCGGAAGGCGGCCAGGAACACCTCGCCGGTCACGTCGTCGGCCAGCTCGCCCCCGAGTCGCCGGGCCGCGTACCTGTGGATCTCGTCGGCGTGCCGGTCGAACAGCGCCGCGAAGCTCTCGGGGTCGCCGATCGAACGGGCGATCAGCGCCGAGTCGTCGAGCGTGTCAGGCACATCCTGAACTCCCACCACGTAGCCGGTCCTCTCTCGTGCGGTCACCCTGTTGTTGGCCGCACGTCAGAGGCCGGTTCCCACTATTTCGGCATTCGCCACACCTGCATGCCCTCCGGGGCCGGGTCCGGCTCGAACCCGGCCTCCTTCAGCTCGGCCGCCACGACGTCCGTGGCGGGCCAGCAGGCGGTGCCGTCCACGTCGTCCTCGCTGATCACCACGCCGCGCTGGAGTATCCGGTAGCGGAAGCGCGAGGTGACGCTCTCCCCCTCGGCCGCCAGCACCTGCCCGGCGACCTCGTAGGTGTGCCTGCCGACCTGGTAGGAGCCCATGACGCGCAGGTCGCCCGGCACGGCGGGGGCGCGGTCGCGCCAGTTGAACAGCAGCCGCCCGCCCGGCTCCAGCAGCCTGCGCAGCACCCGCCACAGCGCGGCCCGCTCGGCGGCGGTGAAGCTCTGCAGCACCGAGATCATCACGACGGCCTCGACCGGCTCGTCCACCTCGGCGTCCAGCGCCCCGCACGGCAGGACGGTCACCCTGCGCAGCGCCTCCGGGGCGGTGGCCAGGCGGGAGACCAGCACCGAGCGCATGCCGAGCGACGGCTCGACGGCGTAGACCTCGCCGGGGACGTGGCGGGCGATCAGCTCGGTGATCAGGCCGGTGCCCGCGCCGATCTCCACGACGGCGCCCCGCACGTCCGCGAGCAGCGGGGGCAGCAGCTCGCGGATCGCGGGCACGTGGCCGTCCTCGTGAAAGAGGTCGTAGAAGGGGACGGCCGGTGCGTAAGTGTCCTCGTGCATGGGTTCAGCGTAGGCGGGTGGTGTCCAGCTCCTTGACCACCTCGCCGGTGGAGCCGTACCAGGTGACCTGGTCGGGGATGGTGAGCGTGGCCAGCGCGTTCTGGAACAGCGGGCCCTTGACGATCCGCCAGCGGAACGGCGGGCGCGGGACGCCCGCCAGCCGCGCCAGCAGGCTGCCGACCAGGGTGGCGATCGAGAACTGGGTGAACACGTTGGCCCAGCGCAGCAGGCGGCTGAGCGGGTTGCGGATGGGCGAGCAGACCACCTGGAAGACCGGGCCCCTGTCGGCCCTGGCCAGGTAGGAGTAGTGCACGTCGCCCGACAGGATCACCACCGGCTTGCCCAGCCCGATCAGCAGCTTGGCCAGGTCCTCGAACGAGCGCCGGAACGCGGCCCAGTGCTCCAGGTCGATGGCCTGGCGCAGCGTCTCGGACCACCGGCGCACGATCGGGCCCCACTTGCCGTCGCACAGGGCCTCGTTCCAGTTCTGCACGCCGTGGACGCCCTCGGGCAGCATGAACGGGATCGACGAGCCGATGATCAGTTGCTCGGCGGGCCGCTGCACCTGCTCCTGCAGCCAGGCCCACTCCCCCGGGTCGAGCATCCGCCGGTCGCCCGGCGTGAGCTGCCTGGCGCAGCGGGTGTCCACCATGATCAGGCGGGCGGGGCCGAGGTCGCGGGCGTAGCTCCAGCGGTTGCTGCTCGGCTCGGCGTCGGCCCGCTCGGCGAACTCGTCGAGCGCCGCCCCGCCGTCGCCCGCCATCAGCTTGGCGAGCAGGTCGTCCTCTGCGCGCTCGGCGGGTGAGAGGTTGCCGAGGTGCTGGTAGACCCAGTACGCCCCGAGCCCGGCCACCACCCGGCGCTGCCACCACGGCGTCTTGGCCATCTGCCGGCGCCAGGCGTGCGAGGTGTTCCAGTCGTCACGCAGGTCGTGATCGTCGAAGATCATCGCGGTGGGCACGGTGGACAGCAGCCAGCGGATCTCCGTCTCGGTCCACGCCTGCCGGTAGAGCTCGGCGTACTCCTCGAAGTCGGCGATCTCGCCCTGCGGCTCGCCGCTCCTGCGGGAGCGGATGTAGGCCAGCATGTCGGGCGAGGGGTTGTCGGCGTAGACCTGGTCGCCGAGGAGCAGCAGCAGGTCCGGCCACTCCTCCTCGCCCGCCTCCGGCAGATGCTCGCCGAAGGCGCGCAGCACGTCGTCGCCGTGGCTGCGGACGTGGGCGGCGTCGTGCGGCACGCTCGTCCGGCACGAGCCGAACGCCAGCCGCCGCACCCCTTCAGGGGGCAGCAGCCGGATGCGGCTCGGCGGGCGACCCGCCATGGGCCAAACTTCCTCCCCGTCGAGCGTGACCGAGTACGACGCGATATCCTGGGACAACTCAACGAGATCCACGATCGCGTAGTGGTGTCCGTGCACGGTGAAGGTAGGCGACCGGTAAGACCTGCCGTCCGCCTCTACGGTGACCGTGCAGGGTTCGGCGGTCTCCACCCAGATCGAGGCGCTGTCCGAGTCGACGTATCTCAGCATCGGCCCCACCACCAGTGCGGGCATTCCACTCCTCTAGTTCGTCGATCCGACACACTCTCGCGCAGCTAGCCTGCCAGAGTGGCACGGTCCACAGCACCCTGGTGACCGGCTTGGATTTCTACCAAAACTAGGCAACACCAAACCCCTCGCTCTAGGATGATCGTGACATCAACGCCCAAAAGGGAACGGCAATGGCGCTTTTCCCCACAAAAAGGGCGTACATAACGGGAGGAACTTCTTCCATGAGCATCATGGTGCCGTCAACGACGCCGGCCCTGATCAGCCCGGGCCGCCAGGCCCTCGACTCCGCTCTCCACCAACTCGGCCAGGCCGCCGAGCATCTCGGGCTCGACGACGGGCTCCGCACGATGCTGGCCACGCCGCGCCGCTCGCTGACCGTCTCCGTCCCGGTGCGGCGCGAGGACGGCCGCCTGGACGTCGTCCAGGGCTACCGCGTCCAGCACAACGTCTCGCGCGGCCCCGCCAAGGGCGGCCTCCGGTTTCATCCCGGCACCGACATTCACGAGGTCACCGCCCTGGCCATGTGGATGACGTGGAAGTGCGCACTGGTCGGCATCCCGTACGGCGGCGCCAAGGGCGGCGTGGCCGTGGACCCGGCCGGGCTCACCACCCGCGAGCTGGAGCGGCTGACCCGCCGCTACGTCAACGAGATCCTGCCGCTGATCGGCCCGGAGAAGGACATCCCCGCGCCCGACGTCGGCACCGACGAGCAGACCATGGCCTGGATCATGGACACCTACAGCGTCAGCGCGGGCTACTCGGTGCCAGGAGTGGTCACCGGCAAGCCCATGACGCTGGGCGGCTCGCTCGGCCGCAGCGGCGCGACCTCGCGCGGCGTGCAGATCGCGGCGCTGGCCGCGCTCGGCCGCTCACCCGAGGGCGTGACCGTCGCCGTGCAGGGCTTCGGCAAGGTCGGCGCGCCCGCCGCGCAGTACCTGTCCGACGCCGGGTGCAAGGTCGTGGCCGTGTCCGACGCCACCGGGGCGGTGTACCGCGCCGGCGGCCTCGACGTGGCGCGGCTGCGCGCGTACGCGGCGGAGACCGGCGGCGTTCGGGGCTTCCACCAGGCCGACGCGCTGTCCCACGACGACCTGTTCGAGCTGGACGTGGACGTGCTCGTCCCGGCCGCGCTCGAAGGCGTGATCACCGAGGCCAACGCGCCGAGGATCCGCGCCCGCCTGATCGTCGAGGGCGCCAACGGACCCACCACGCCCGAGGCCGACGAGATCCTCGCCGCCAACGGCACCACGGTGGTGCCCGACATCCTGGCCAACGCGGGCGGGGTGATCGTGTCGTACCTGGAGTGGGTGCAGAACATGCAGGCGTACGCGTGGAGCTCGGGAGAGATCGAGCTCAAGCTGCGCGACCTCATGCTCGGCGCCTTCACCGAGGTCAAGTCGCTGGCCGCCGAACGCGGCCTGACGCTGCGGCAGGCGGCGCATGTGATCGGCGTGGGCCGGGTGGCCGAGGCGCACCGGATGCGCGGCCTCTACCCGTGAGCGCGACTTAAGTAGCACGGGGCTCGCCCAAGGTCGGATGCCGGGGCGGGCCCCGCGTTGCGAGGCTGGACGCATGAGAGGGATCATCAACGTCGTCGCCGTGATCGCCGTCATCCAGGGGATCGGCGGGTTCGTCGGGCGGATGTGGTTCGACAGCGAGTGGGGGTTCCTGCACCGGCTGGTGGAGCTGCCCCTGCCCGGCTACCTCGGGGTGGCGGTGGCCGGGGTGGTGGCGCTGATCTGGGCCGACACCGCCAAGAAGCGCGACCAGAGCTGAGGTGCCGGATGCGCGGCTCGGCGTAGTGCTCAGATGCGCAGTTCGGCGTGGCGCTCAGATGCGCAGTTCGGCGTAGTCGAGTGCCTCCATGAGGCTCTCCAGGTCGTGCATCAGCCGCTCGGTGCGCTCCTGCCCGAACGCCAGCGCGATCACCCCCTGCTGCTCGGCCACGGTCCCGTCCACCCGCGCCAGCAACTCGGCCCCGCGACCCGACACGAACACCGCGACCCGGCGCCGATCACCCTTCGACGGCCCCCGGTAGACCAGCGCGCGGTCGATCAGCCGGTCCACGGCCTTGGTCAGCGTGGGATGCGGCATCAGCACGGCCTCGGCCAGCTCCCCCATCGACTCGCCCCGCCCGTCGGCCAGCGCGCGCATGATGCGCCACTGCTCGACCGTCACGTCCTCGCCGGCGAGCACCGCCGCCAGCCCTCGGTTGACGCTCCGCTCCGCACGGCTGAGCAGGTAGGCGAGTGAGGACCCGAGCCCAGAGGTCGTCATGGTGAGGTCCTTTCGTCGGGGGGCTAGAAGGGAGGATACTCGTCGGCGTGGCGGCGACAGTCGATCCTCTCGAAGCGCGGCTCATGCCTTCGGACGCGGTCAGGATCGCCCTGATCGTCCCCGTGTCCGGGGTGCTCGGCCTGATGGGCCCGTGTGCGATCAACTGTGCCGTGCTGGCCGCCGAGGAGGTCAACGCCCGTGGCGGCGTGCTGGGCAGGCCGGTCGAGCTGGTGCTGGTCGACGGCGGGCGGCCCGCCGCGCAGGTCGCCGCCGAGGTGGCCGGGCTGGTGCGGTCGGGCACCGTGCGGGGCGTGGCGGGCGCGCACGCCAGCGACGTGCGGGTGGAGGTGGTGGCCGCGATCGCGGGGCGGGTGCCGTTCGTGTACGCGCCGCCGTACGAGGGCGGCGGCCGGGCGCCCGGCGTCTACTTCCTCGGCGAGACCCCCGACCGGCAGCTCGCGCCGGGCATCGAGTGGCTGGGCGGGCCCGCACCGGCCCCCCCCTCGGGGCTCCTGGGGGACCGCCGCCTCTCGGCCCGCCCGCCGCACGCCCGCGCCCCCCCGCGGGCCGGCGCGGGGGGCGGGAGA
>NZ_VSEY01000100.1 GCF_008086045.1 Nonomuraea sp. PA05
GGGAGTGTCAACTTAACGGCTGATCTTGGTTGTTGAAGTGTTCAGAGGTCGACAGGGGTGAGGCGGCCTTCGAAGGCGATCTGGAAGGCGTTCAAAGGCGCTTTCCAGCGCATGGTCCATCTCTTGCGGCCCTGCCCGGTGGGATCGAGGCTCATCAGGGCCATAAACACACACTTCAGGGCGGCGGTCTCGTTCGGGAAGTGGCCGCGGGCCCGAACGGCCTTACGGATGCGGGCGTTGACGCTTTCGATCGCGTTGGTGGAGCAGATCACCTTGCGGATCTCGACGTCGAAGGCCAGGAAGGGCACGAACTCGGCCCAGCTGGTCTCCCACAGGCGCACGATCGCCGGGTACTTCTTCCCCCAGGTCTCGGAGAACTCGTAGAACCGCTCCAGCGCCGCGTCTTCGGTCGGGGCGGTGTAGACGGGCTTGAGCGCACGCGCGATCTTGTCCCAGTCCTGGCGGGCGGCATAGCGGAACGAGTTACGCAGCAGGTGGATCACGCAGGTCTGCACGATGGTGCGGGGCCAGACCGTCTCCACCGCTTGCGGCAGGCCCTTGAGCCCGTCGCAGACCAGCATGAGCACGTCGTCCACGCCGCGGTTCTTCAGCTCGGTCAGCACCGCCAGCCAGTGCTTAGCGCCCTCACCGCCGTCGCCGGCCCAGATGCCGAGGATGTCGCGGTGCCCCTCGACGGTGACGGCCATGACCAGGTAGATGGGCCGGTTGGCGACGTGACCGTCCCGGATCTTGACGTTGATCGCGTCCACGAACAGGACCGGATACACGCGATCGAGCGGCCGGCTCTGCCATTCGGCCATGCCGTCCATGACCTTGTCGGTGATGGTGGAGATGGTCTGCTTGGACACGTTCGCCCCGTACACCTCGGCCAGGTGGGCGGAGATCTCCCCATGCGTGAGCCCCTTGGCCGACAGGGACAAAACCATCTCGTCCACGCCGGACAGCCGGCGCTGCCGCTTGCGCACCAGCTGGGGCTCGAAGGTGCCCGCCACATCACGCGGCACCCGCACCTCCACCGGACCGACGTCGGTCACCACGGTCTTGGTGCGACTGCCGTTGCGGCTGTTGCCGCTGTTCTTCCCGGCCGGGTCGTGCCGGTCATAGCCCAGGTGATCGGTGATCTCGCCCTCCAGTGCCGACTCCAGCACCCGCTTGGTCAGCTGCTGCAGCAGCCCACCCTCACCGGTCAGCTGCAGCCCCTCACTACGGGCCCGGTTCACGAGCATCGAGATCAGCTGCTCGTCCGTCATCGAGCGGTCCGGCTCGACAGGCAGTTCGTTCATGGACAGCGACTCCACGGCGGTCTCGGACATCACGCGTCTCTTCCTTGATCATCAGATCCGCCGTTAGTTTTACAGTCCC
>NZ_VSEY01000101.1 GCF_008086045.1 Nonomuraea sp. PA05
CTGAACCGCTCCGACTTTCTTGGAGGCCCTGAAGCCAGCATGATCTTGCTGTCGGAAGGGAGAATCACACGCGATGCCAGCCCCTAGGAAGTACCCGCAGGAAGTACGTGAGCGTGCGGTGCGGATGGTCTTTGAGGTCCGTGAGCAGACCGGCAATGCGCCCGGTGCCATCGCCCGGGTAGCCCAGCAGCTCGGCGTGCACCGCGAAGCGTTGCGCGGCTGGGTCCGGCAGGCCGAGGTCGACGGAGGACAGCGGCCGGGCACCTCGACGGCCGATGCCCAGCGGATCGCCGAGCTCGAGCGGGAGGTCCGTGAGCTGCGCCGGGCGAATGAGATCTTGAAGTCGGCGGCAGCTTTTTTCGCCCGGGAACTCGACCCCCGACCGCCCAGATAGTGGCCTTCATCGACGCTCACCGCGACGAGTTCGGCGTCGAGCCGATCTGTCAGGTGCTCGACCTGGCACCGGCGACGTACTACGCGGCCAGGAACCGGCTGCCCTCGGCCCGCGAGCGGCGCGACGAGCAACTGACGGCCGAGATCACCCGGCTGTGGAACGACAACTTCGAGGTGTACGGGGTGCGGAAGATGTGGAAGGCACTCAACCGCCAGGGCATAGCGGTGGCCCGCTGCACCGTCGCCCGGCTGATGCGCCGGCTCGGGTTGTCCGGCGCTGTCCGCGGTGACCACAAGCGCCGCACCACCATCGTCGAGCCGCAGGCATCGCGGCCGGCCGACCTGGTCCAGCGGGACTTCGCCGCGCCCGCGCCGAACCGGCTGTGGGTGGCCGACCTGACCTACATCCACACCTGGTCCGGGTTCGTCTACGCCGCGTTCGTCATCGACGTGTTCTCCCGGATGATCGTCGGCTGGCAGCTGACCGACCACCTGCGCACCGACCTGCCGCTGGACGCGCTGGAGATGGCCATCTGGCGCCGCAGCGGCCAGGCCGGCCCGCTGGACGGGCTGGTGCACCACTCCGACCGCGGCTCGCAATATCTGTCGATCCGCTACACCGACCGGCTCGCCGACGCCGGCGCGGTCAGCTCGGTCGGCTCACGCGGGGACAGCTACGACAACGCGCTGGCCGAGAGCACCATCGGGCTGTACAAGACCGAACTGATCCACCGCCACGGCCCGTGGAAGGGCCTGGACGACGTCGAACTCGCCACCATGCAGTACATCGACTGGTACAACAACCGCCGCCTCCACAGCGCCTGCCAGGATCTTCCACCCGCTGAATACGAAGCCCTCTACCGCACAGAGATCAACTCAGTTACTCTCGCCCCAGCCACGTAACCCGGTCTCCAAGAAACCCGGCGCGGTTCA
>NZ_VSEY01000102.1 GCF_008086045.1 Nonomuraea sp. PA05
GTGAGGTGCCTAGCAGATTCCGGACAGTCGGCTACATAAGCTGACAGAAGTCTGGAAGAGGTAGGTACGTGGCAAGGCGTCGCAGGCAGTTCTCGCCGGAGTTCAAGGAAGAAGCCATCCGCATGGTGCTGGAGGGCGATCGGACGGTCGCGTCGGTGGCGCGCGAGTTCGACATCAACGCCAGCACCCTGGGCAGCTGGGTGAACCGGCATCGGATCGCGAGCGCCCGGCAGGAGCAGCCGCCGGTCTCTGGGCCGGAGCGGGCCCGGATCAGGGAGCTGGAGCGGGAGAACGCCGAGCTGCGGGAGAAGTTGATCTTCTTGAAAAAAGCAGCCGCCTTCTTCGCGTCCGAGACTCGATGACGCTCGCCAAGTACGAGCTCATCGACGCGGAGAAGGCCTGTCATTCGATCGTGAAGATGTGTGCCTGGCTGGGTGTGTCCCGTTCGGGCTTCTACGAGTGGCGCGAGCGGCCGGCCTCGGCCACCGCGCAACGCCGCGCCCTGCTGGCCGCGTCGGTCGCCGAGATCTTCACCGGCTCGCACGAGACTTATGGCTACCGGCGGGTGCACGCCGCCCTGGCCCGGCGCGGCGAGCACTGCTCGGCCGAACTGGTCCGCGCCCTGATGCGCGAGCAGGGCCTGATCCCGGCCCAGGTGCGGGCGTTCCGGCCGGCCACCACCGTCCAGGGTGACTACCGTGGCATCCCCGACCTGGTCGGCCGTGACTTCACCGCCGCCCGTCCGGGCATCAAGCTGGTCGGCGACGTCACCTACGTCCGCACCTGGGAGGGCTTCCTCTACCTGGCCACGGTGATCGACTGCCACAGCAAGGCGGTGCTGGGCTGGGCGATGGCCGACCACTACCGCACCGAGCTGGTCGCCGACGCGATCCGGATGGCCGCCGGCACCGGCCTGCTCCAGAGCGGCGCCGTGTTCCATAGCGACCGCGGATCGAACTACACCTCAGAGGAGTTCGGCCGTTTCCTGGCCGGCCTGGACATCCGCCGCTCGGTCGGCCGCACCGGCGTCTGCTGGGACAACGCGATGGCCGAGTCGTTCTTCAGCGTGATCAAGAACGAGTGGTTGCACCGCTTCGTCTTCACCACCCGGGCCAAGGCGAAAAGCCAGGTCATCCGCTATATCGAAGGGTTCTACAACCGTCGGCGCCTGCACTCGGCGCTCGGCTACCGGCCGCCCCTGGAGGTGCTCAACGAGGCCCTTTCAACCCAAACGGCCGCATAGGCTGCACTCATAACACGGCTGTCCGGAATCACCGTGGCCCCTCAG
>NZ_VSEY01000103.1 GCF_008086045.1 Nonomuraea sp. PA05
GGTCCTAAGCGCGTATCCAGAAGTTCTGCGCGTAACGGGACGTGAGACCGTCAAGGCGGACAGGCATTGACAGGGGCCTCGCCGGGGGTTGGATCGAGGTTGCTGAGACCGTCTTTCCCGCCCCGGCGAGGTCGTGGTCAGTATGCGCCCTCCTGTCGTGTTCGCCAATGCTCCGGACGCGTCGATCGAGCAGCTACAGGCGGCGTTACGCGGCCGCTGGCGGCAGGCGACGCGGGCGATGATGGTGCTGTTGTCGCTGCACGGGCTGCCGGCGGCGCAGATCGCTGACCTGCTCGCTTATGACCCGGGCACGGTGCGCCGCTGGATCGGGCGGTTCAACCGGCTGGGCGTGGCGGGCCTGGCCGATCGGCCCCGCCCCGGACGTCCCCGGCGCGGTGGCCGGCGGCTGGTGCACCGCATCGCCGCATTGCTGGCCCGGCCGGGGCCATGGACGATCCCCCGGTTGTGGCGGTACCTGAACCGGCCCGCCCTGAGCCGCCGCACCCTGTATCGGCGAGTGCGCCTGGTAGGCGTCTGGCGGCGCCCGAAGCTGATCGCCAAGGGCGACCCGGACCGCTGGCGGACCCTGCTCGACCTCACCGCCCGGCTGCGTGCGCTGCCGCGCGGCGCGATGGTGTGGGCCGCCGATGAGACCCACGTGCACTGGCTGCCGTACGTGCGGGCCAGCTGGACGCTGCGCACGCACCGCCCGCAGGTTGCCACGCCGGGCAAGAACCGGCAGGTTACCGTGCTCGGCGCGCTGGAGATGACCACCGGCCGATGGGTGTACCGGCTCGGTCACCGGCGCGCGGCCGACTTCCTGCTCCTGCTCGATCTGGTGCTGGCCGCGTTCCCGGCCGCTCCGGCAGTCGTGGTGATCTGCGATAACGACAGCATCCATCACGCCAAGGCGGTCACTGCGTACCTGGCCGAGCACCCTCGCCTGGAGTTGCTGTACGGGGCGCGCTACAGCCCGCATGACAACCCGGTCGAACGCGTCTGGGCCGGGCTGAAGGCGTTCATCGCCAACACCGCGCTCACCTGGCCCGGCCGCCTCAGACAGATCCACGCCTTCTTCCGCGCCCGCTCACCCGACCAGCTCCTGACCGCCGCGATCCCCGAGGTCAGCCCCTGGCTCCCCGCCGGTTACAAGCGGGACTATTGGAATGCCGCTTAG
>NZ_VSEY01000104.1 GCF_008086045.1 Nonomuraea sp. PA05
TGAGCTGGTCCGGAAATTCGTGAGCAGTAGTGGCAGATACGGTCGATGATCTGGTCGGCGGTCTTGCGCCAGATGAATGGGCGGGGGTTGTCGTTCCAGGCGTCGATCCAGTCGTGGAGCGCGGTGGTGAGGTGCTCGACCGAGCAGAACACCCCGCGGTCCAGGCAGCGGCGCTGAAGCTCGGCGAACCAGCGCTCGACCTGGTTGAGCCAGGCTGAGTAGGTGGGGATGAAGTGCAGGGTGAAGCGGGGATGGGCGATGATCCATCGCTGCACCACCGGTGCCTTGTGAGCCGACAGGTTGTCGCAGACGACGTGCACGTCCAGGCCGGCCGGAACGACCGCATCAAGGTCGGCCAGGAAGTCACGGAAATCGGCCGCGGTGTGCCGGGCGGTGACCTTGCTCACCACTTCCCCGGTGACGACGTTGAAGGCGGCGAACAGGTCCACGGTGCCGTGCCGGACGTAGTCGAAAGTGCGCCGCTCGGGCACCCCGGGCATCATCGGCAGCACCGGAGCGCTGCGCTGCAGCGCCTGGATCTGCGGTTTCTCGTCCACGCTGAACACCACCGCGTTGGCCGGCGGGGCCAGGTAGAGGCCGACGACATCACGGATCTTGTCGATCAGCAGCGGGTCGGGCGAGATCTTGAACGTCTCGGTCCGCCAGGGCTGTAACCCAAAGGCCTTCCAGATCCGGGCGACGCTGGTCGGCGAGATGCCCACGCGGGCGGCCAGCTGCCGTCTGGACCAGTGGGTCTCGCCCGGCGGTGTGGTCTCCAGCGTGGCCACCACCACCTGCTCGACCTGGGCATCGGTGATGGTGCGCGGAACACCGGGCCGCGGTTCGTCGGCCAGCCCGTCCAGGCGGGCGGCGATGAACCTGGCCCGCCACTTGGTGACCGTGCCCCGCGCGATCCCCAGCCGCGCGGCGATGGCGAGGTTGGAGTCGCCTCGCGCGCACTCCAGCACGATTCGCGCACGTAACGCCAGCCCCTGTGCCGTCGACCGGCGAGACGCCCAGCCCTGCAAGGTCATCCGCTCGCCCGCGGTCAGTACCAGCGGCGGCAGTCTGCTGTCTCCCACATCCTCAGCACACTCCCGCCCGGCTCCGAAGTCACCACCCAGTTACATGAAGCAACACAAGTGGTGACCACAGACCTCAAAGCCAGCTCACTA
>NZ_VSEY01000105.1 GCF_008086045.1 Nonomuraea sp. PA05
CTAGGAGACTTCTGAAGATGTTGCTGGTCAGGCTTCCGATCATGTAGTTCGGGGGTCAGGCTGGGCAGCATGATGGGGCATCGTCGCGAGCGGCCGGTGGGGCCGGATGTGTGGAGCACCTGCCGGGAGTTGATCCCGGCAGGCAGCGTGTACGCGTTCTTGGCCGAGCATCGCGATGAGCTGTTGCCCGAGGAGATGTTCGCCGACCTGTATGCGGCGACCGATGGCCGGCCGAGTGTTCCGCCGCAGGTGCTGGCGTGTGTGACGGTCTTGCAGGCGTTGCTGCACAGCTCCGATCCTGAAGCGGCCCTGGCGGTGCGGTGTGATCTGCGGTGGAAGGCCGCCTGCGGGCTGGGCCTGCACGATCGGGGTTTCGACCCCTCGCTGCTGGTGTATTTCCGGCAACGGCTGCGCCGGTCCGGCGATCCGAACCGGATCTTCGCCCGGGTCGGCCAGGTGGCCGCGGCCAGTGGGGCGCTGCGGGGCCGGATGCGGCGGGTGCTGGACTCGGCGGTGCTGGAGGACGCGGTCGCGACCCAGGACACCATCACCCAGCTGATCGCGGCGATCCGGCGGGCGGGCCGGCAGGTGCCCGGCGCCGCCTCGCTGATCACCGAACGCTGCCACGCCGCCGACTACGGCGACCGGGGCAAACCCGCGATCGCCTGGGACGATGCCCAGGCGCGCCAGCAGCTGGTGTCTGCCCTGGTGAACGACGCACTCACGGTGGTGGCGGCGTTCGAGACGGCCGCGCTGGCGGGTGAGCTGGACGACGACGCGGCCCAGGCCCTGGCGCTGCTGGCGCTGGTGGCCGGCCAGGACGTCGAGCCGGCCGAGGGCTCCGACGGCACCGACGGGCGCTGGCGCATCGCCCGCAAGGTCGCCCCTGACCGCATCATCTCCACCGTCGATCCCCAGACCCGGCACGTGCACAAGACCGTGCACCAGCGCCAGGACGGCTACAAGGCCCACATCGTGATCGAACCCGATACCGGGTTGTTCACCGGCGTCCGGCTGACCATGGCCGCAGGACAGAACAATCATGAGGCGGTGGTCGGCGTGGACCTGCTGACCGGCCCGTCCACCGGCCCGTCCACCGGCCCGTCCAC
>NZ_VSEY01000106.1 GCF_008086045.1 Nonomuraea sp. PA05
CCGAAGCGCTGGCCGCCGAACTGGGCCTTACCGCCGAGCGGCTGCTGGGTGATCATGGAGTACGGGCCGGTCGACCGGGCGTGGATCTTGTCGTCGACCAGGTGCAGCAGCTTGAGGATGTAGATGTAGCCGACCGCGATCGGGTACGGGAACGGCTCGCCGGAACGGCCGTCGAACAGCCGGGCCTTACCGGTCGGCTGCACCATGCGGTCGCCGTCGCGGTTGGCGATGGTGTTGCCGAGCAGACCGACGATCTCCTCCTCGTGGGCGCCGTCGAAGACCGGGGTGGCCATGTTGGTGCGCGGGGCGACCTGCTCGAAGCCCTTGTCACGCAGCCGCTCGGCCCAGGCCTCCTGGATGCCGGAGATGTCCCACCCGCGTGCGGCGATCCACCCGAGGTGGGTCTCCAGCACCTGGCCGACGTTCATCCGGCCGGGCACGCCCAGGGGGTTGAGGATGATGTCGACCGGGGTGCCGTCCTCCAGGAACGGCATGTCCTCGACCGGCAGGATCTTGGAGATGACGCCCTTGTTGCCGTGCCGGCCGGCCAGCTTGTCACCGTCGGTGATCTTACGCTTCTGCGCGACGAGCACGCGGACCAGCACGTTCACCCCAGGCGGCAGCTCGTCCCCCTCGTCGCGGCTGAACACCTGCGTGTGGATCACCCGGCCCTGCTCGCCGTGCGGCACCTTCAGCGAGGTGTCGCGGACCTCGCGGGCCTTCTCACCGAAGATGGCGCGCAGCAGCCGCTCCTCCGGGGTCAGCTCGGTCTCGCCCTTCGGGGTGACCTTGCCGACCAGGATGTCGCCGGGCACGACCTCGGCGCCGATCCGGATGATGCCGCGCTCGTCGAGGTCGGCCAGGACCTCTTCTGACACGTTCGGGATGTCGCGGGTGATCTCCTCGGGGCCCAGCTTGGTGTCGCGGGCGTCGACCTCGTGCTCCTCGATGTGGATCGAGGACAGGACGTCGTCCTGCACCAGCCGCTGGGACAGGATGATCGCGTCTTCGTAGTTGTGACCCTCCCACGGCATGAACGCGACCAG
>NZ_VSEY01000107.1 GCF_008086045.1 Nonomuraea sp. PA05
TCTAGATGGATGAGTCCAAGGCGTAGCTGCGGAGATAGGGCGAGGATGTCCATTCTCGGGTTGTGACGACCGAACTGGACACCCTCGCAACCGCACTCTATGTGAGGGTCGATGATCTGCTGAAGAGTGCGCCGGAGCTGGCCCCCTGGCGGCCCAAGGCCGGTATCGCACCCAGGCTGAGTGATGCCGAACTGGTGACGCTGGCGGTGCTGTCGGCACTGCTCGGTTACTACTGCGAGCGCCGCTGGCTGCGGTACGCGCACGCCGAGCTGCGCGGCATGTTCCCCTGTCTTCCTCAGCAGTCGGGCTACGGCAAGCGGCTGCGCAAGTCGGTCGGCCTGGTCATGGCCGTGATTCGGGTGCTGGCCTGCGACAGTCCGCTGTGGAGCGATGATGTCTGGGTGGCCGACTCCACCCCGGTGGAGTGCGGCCGCTCGGTGGAGACCGCACGGCGCAGCCGACTGGCAGGCTGGGCCGAGTACGGCTACTGCGCCTCCCACTCCCGGTACTTCTGGGGGCTGCGCCTGCACCTGGTGTGCACCCTGGGCGGGCTGCCGGTGCTGTTCGCGCTGGCCGGGGCCAAGGCCGATGAACGCGAGGTGCTGCTCGGCATGCTGCGCAGCGCTCCGCATCTGATGGCCGAGCACCCCCGCCAGACGATCATCGCCGACCGGCAGTTCTACGGCCAGGCCTTCGAACACGAGCTGGCCGAAGGCGGGATGAGACTGCTGCGCCCGGCCCGCGCCGGCGAAACCGAACGAGCCGGAGCGCACCTGTTCAAGCCGTTACGCCAGACCATCGAATCGATCAACCAGACCTTTAAAGGCCAGCTTGACCTGGAACGACACGGAGGCCGCACCGTGGCGGGCGTCATTGTCCGGGTGTTCATCAAGATCCTGGCCCTGACCGCGGCCATCTGGCACAACGGCCAGACTCATCAACCCGTCAACCGATCGCTGACCGCCTATGACCACTGACTTCACCAAGAACCCTTGGACTCATCCATCTAG
>NZ_VSEY01000108.1 GCF_008086045.1 Nonomuraea sp. PA05
GAGGAGCCGGTCGATGGGTTGCGGCGGCGGCTGGTGGTGGCGGTGGTGCTGGCGGTGCCGGTGGTGGCGATGGCGATGGTGCCGGCGTTGCAGTTCGTGCACTGGCAGTGGTTGTCGCTGACGCTGGCGGCGCCGGTGGTGGTGTATGCGGGCTGGCCGTTTCATCGGGCGGCGTGGACGAATCTGCGGCATGGCGCGGCGACCATGGACACGCTGATCTCGGTGGGCACGCTGGCCGCGCTGGGCTGGTCGGTGTGGGCGTTGTTCTTCGGCAGCGCGGGGGTGGCCGGGATGAGGCATCCGTTCGTGTTGAGCATCGAGCGCGGGGACGGGGCGGGCAACATCTATCTGGAGACGGCGGCGGCGGTGACCGCGTTCCTGCTGGCCGGCCGGTATTTCGAGGCGCGGTCCAAGCGGCGGGCGGGGGCGGCGTTGCGGGCGTTGATGGAGCTGGGTGCGCGGGAGGTGGAGCTGGCCGATGGGCGGCGGGTGCCGGTGGATCGGCTCGGCGTGGGGGATCGGTTCGTGGTGCGGCCGGGGGAGAAGATCGCCACTGATGGGGTGGTGGTGGAGGGGTCCTCGGCGGTGGATGCCTCGTTGCTGACCGGGGAGTCGGTGCCGGTGGAGGTGCGGCCGGGGGATGCGGTGGCCGGGGCGACGGTGAATGCGGGCGGCCGGTTGGTGGTGCGGGCCGGCCGGGTGGGCGCGGACACGCAGTTGGCGCAGATGGCGCGGCTGGTGGAGGAGGCGCAGACGGGGAAGGCGCGGGTGCAGCGGCTGGCGGATCGTATTTCCGGGGTGTTCGTGCCGGTGGTGATCGTGCTGGCGGTGGGCACGCTGGGGTTCTGGCTCGGTAGCGGGGGGGGGGTGGGGGCGGCGTTCACCGCGGCGGTGGCGGG
>NZ_VSEY01000109.1 GCF_008086045.1 Nonomuraea sp. PA05
ATTTCATCCCGTTTATATGATGGTTTCGTGATATCTCGTCCTCTGGACCTGCTGAGTGGCCGGCTCAAGCTCCGCCATCTCGTGCTCGTCACGGCCATCGCCGATCAGGGCAGCGTCCTGCGCGCGGCCGAGCACCTGCACCTGGCGCAGCCCGCCGTCACGCGCGCGCTGCGGGAGGTGGAGCACCTCCTGGGCGTCGAGCTGTTCGTCCGCGGGCCGCGCGGCGTCACGCCGACGCTGTTCGGCGAGGCGTTCATCGAGCACGCCCGCGCCGTGCAGGCCGAGCTGCGCCGCGCGGGCGAGCGCATCGCGGGCCTGGCCGACGGCGACGCCGGCACCGTGACCGTGGGCACGCTGCTCACCGCCACGAACGTGCTGCTCCCCCGCTCCATCGCCGCCCTCAAGGCCGACCGGCCCGGGATCACTGTGATCGTCAGAGAGGGCACGTTCGACTCCCTGGTGCCGCGCCTCGTCGACGGCGACCTCGACGTGATCCTCGGCCGGCTCAACCCCATCGAGGACCACCCCGGCCTGCGCCAGCTCCCCCTCTATGAAGAGCCGGTGCTGCTGGTCGCCCGCGAGGGACACCCGGCGGGCGCGGCGAAGACGCTGGCCGACCTGCTGGCCTACCCGTGGATCCTGCCCCTGGAGCAGACCTCGCTGCGGCAGGAGCTGGAGCAGGTCTTCCGCCGCAACGACCTGCCGCTGCCGCGCGACCGCACCGAGTGCACCTCGATCCTGACCATCCGGTCGCTGCTCCTGGAGACCGACATGGTGGCCGCGCTGCCCGCGTTGTTCGTCAGGACCGACAGCCGGCTGCTGGAGCTGCCCGTGCCGCTGCCGTCGGTACGCCGCCAGGTCGGCGTGACCCTGCCGGGTGCCCGCGCGC
>NZ_VSEY01000011.1 GCF_008086045.1 Nonomuraea sp. PA05
GGAGGGCACCTTCCACACGGACTGGTCCGGCGCCCGCACGGAGCGGCCGGCGTAGCCCTCCCCGCCCCCCCCCCCCCCCCCCCCCCCCCCCCCCCCCCCGCCAGTCACCGTCACCGTCACCGGATTGGCGAGCCGCCCTCAGCGGCCGTGCGGCGACCGGCCCGGTTCCCGCCGCCCGCAGGGCGCGACCGGCCCGGTTCCCGCCGCCCGTGCGGCGCGGCAGGCGTGCGGCGCGGCAGGCGTGCGGCGCGGCAGGCGTGGCCTTCGCCGTCCGGGCGGCGCGGCTCTCAGCGGCCGCTGCCGATCACCGGGTTGGCGAGCGCCGTCACCAGGCAGAAGCCGATGGGCCCGGCGGTGTCGTGCATGGTCACCTGACCTGTGGCGACGCCGTCGGCGCTGGCGTGCCCGGTCGACTCGACCCCGACCAGGTCGCCCTCGGGCAGCCTGGCGAGCGTCAGCGTGTAGTCGGCGTTGATGAAGCGCAGCCCGTCCCGCTGGGCGTTGGCCAGCGGGCTGGCGAAGTCAGCGGCCAGCGCCGTCCGTACGAACGGGGTCAGCGGCTCGTCGTCCACCAGCGGGTGCTTCTCGCGCAGCCAGGCCCGCCCCGGCTCGCCGAAGGGCCTCACCCACCACAGGTCGAACGGCGGCCGCCACCCGTCGCCCTGGGTCGGCGGCGCGGCGGGCGGCGGCTCGTCCCAGGCGGGGGTGACCAGCGCCCGCTCGCCGCCGGGCTGCTCGCTCTCACGCAGCAGCACACCGGACGCCCGCGCGATCACGCCCTGCTCGGTGGAGATGACGACGTCGGCCACCCGGATCCTGCGGCCGTCCCTGACCAGGGTGGTCTCCACGGTGACGGGCAGCATCGGGCTGTTGCGGAACAGGTCTACGGTCAGCCGGGCGAAGCGCAGGCCCGGCTCGGCGTATCGCTCCTCCAGGGCACGGGCGGCCAGCCCGCCCAGCAGGCGGCCGTGGAGCATGTCGGGGGACCAGGGGCCGCGGGCGTGGGGGGCGGGGACTAGTTCGTCCCTTTTGCGCGTGAAGAACGCTGATGTCACAGAACGATATTCTAGACAGAGATCAGGCGGGCTGCCGAGCGTGCGCAGCGGCCCTTACACCCGACCGGCCCCAGCGCCGCACGGAGTGAACGGCGCCGCACGGGGGCGAGCAGCGCCGGGCCACGGCGAGCAAGCGCCGCCGAGCTGGGCAGGCGCCGCGCCGAACTGGGCAAGCGCCGCGCCGAGCCGGGCAAGCGTCACTCGCGGCACGCCAGACGCCTCGCAAGGGCGGCAGGGACCGGGCCTGGCAGGCAGGTACCGCCCGGAAGCGGGCAGGCGTCGCATGCCGGGCATTGCGGCCTGCAACCGGCCGCATCGGCGCTTAGCCTGCCGGGCATGGACCCCTTCGTCATCGACATCCCCCAGGACCGCCTCGACGACCTCCGCGAGCGCCTGGACAGAACACTATGGCCGGACGCGATCGAGAACACCGGCTGGTCGTACGGCGTCCCACCCGAGGCGGTGCGCGAGCTGGCCGCGTACTGGCAGGACGGTTACCCCTGGCGCGCCCACGAGGCCCGCCCTGAACGCGCTGCCGCAGTACACCACCGAGATCGACGGCCGGCGGGTGCACTTCGCGCACCTGCGCTCACCCCGCCCCGGCGCGCTGCCGCTCCTGCTGACACACGGCTGGCCCAGCTCGTTCGCGGACTTCTCGCACGTGGCGGGGCCGCTCAGCCAGGACTTCCACCTGGTCATCCCGTCCATCCCGGGTTTCGCGTTCTCCGGCCCCACCCGCACGACCGGCTGGGGCGTGCGGCGGGTGGCCGCCGCGTGGGTGACGCTGATGGACCGGCTCGGGTACGGCAGGTTCGGCGTGCAGGGCGGCGACTTCGGCTCGCTGATCTCGGCGGCGGTGAGCCGGGCCGCACCTGGACGGGTGGCGGGGGTGCATCTGAACGCCTCGGTGATCGCGTTCCCCAACGACGATCTGGCGGGGCTGACGGAGGAGGAGCGGGCGCGGGCCGCCGGCCTGGAACCTGGACGCGTTCGCCTCCTGAAGCAAGGACGCCGGCGGGCTGCGGGCCGACGACCTCCTGGCCAACGTGGCCCTCTACTGGTTCACCGGCACCGCGGGCACGTCCGGACGCCTGTACAAGGAGAGCGCCCCCGACTGGGCGCCGCCCGCCGAGCGCGACCCGACGCCCACCGGCATCGCGGTCTTCCCCGGCGACTCGACCGTGCGGCGCTACGCCGAGCAGGTGCACAACGTGGTGCACTGGTCGGAGCTCCCGCGAGGCGGGCACTACGCCGCGCTGCAGGCGCCCGATCTGTTCGTGGCGGACGTCCGCGAGTTCTTCTCCGGGCTGGCCTGACCCGCGCGCGGGTCCGTAAGCTCCGGTAGATGCGCGATCTAGGTGAGGACCCCCGGCCGTCCCGGGGCGCGGTACGCGAGATCCACTCACTCCGGGAGGCCGTCACCCTGGCCTACTCCCCCGACCTCGACGGCCTGGCCGACCCGGGGGAGATCATCTGGGCGTGGGTGCCGTACGAGGAGGACCCGTCGCGGGGCAAGGACCGGCCGCTGCTGGTCGTGGGCCGCACGGGCCGCCGGCTGCTGGGCATGATGCTGTCCAGCAGGGGCGACGACGGGCCCGACTGGCTGGAGCTGGGGCCGTGGGGGCGTGACGGCAAGGTGTCGTACGTGCGGCTGGACCGGGTGTTCGTGCTCGACGAGGACGACATCAGGCGCGAGGGCGCGGTGCTCGACGGCGAGCGGTTCGCCCGGGTCGCGGCCCGGCTGATGAAGACGCACGGGTGGGGGGCGGGCCGGTGAGGTTCACGCCGGCCGCCCGGTCGTTCGTGGCGGGGCTGCTGGTGAGCAACAGCGCCCCGCACCTGGCCACGGCCGTCACCGGCCGCCGGCATCTCACCCCGCTGGCGGGCCGCCGGTCCGGGCCGGGCGTCAACCTGCTGTGGGGTGCGGCCAACCTGGCGGGCGGGCTGGCGCTGCTGCGCTCGTCGGCGCGGGCCGAGCAGCCCGGCGACGCGTGGGACGCGCGGCTCGTCGCCTTCGAGGGCGGCTGCCTGATGTTCGCGGCGTGGATGGCGGTCACCGAGCGGCTCTTCCCGATGAACCACGAGGGGTCCTGACCCGGTGTCCCCGCTGATCAGGAAGATCGACTCCGTTGCCGTCCCGGTGCCCGGCCTCGACGCCGGGCTGCGGTTCTACCGGGACAGGCTCGGGCACGACCTGCTGTGGCGCAACGACGAGCTCGGCCAGGCCGGGCTCGCGCTGCCCGAGAGCGACGCGGAGATCGTCCTGACCACCGGGCCCGATCTGGCGCCGGCGTGGCTGGTCACCTCGGCGGACGAGGCCGCCGCCGAAGTGGTCGCGGCGGGCGGGCGGATGGTGGCCGAGGCCGCCGACATCCCGGTGGGCAGGGTGGCCGTGGTGGCCGATCCGTTTGGGAACGTGCTGGTGCTGCTCGACCTGTCCAAGGGGCGGTACACGACCGACGCGAGCGGCTCGGTGACGGGCGTCGCCGAACCCGGCGAGACGTGATCGCGGTGATCACGCATCCCCGAGAGGTGGGATCGCCGTGATCACGCGTCCCCCGCGAGGTGGGGTCGCGGTGATCACGCATCCGCACGAGGTGGGTTCGCCGGTGATCACGCGTCCCCGCGAGAAGTGATCGCGGTGACCGCGCACACGGGCGAGGTGTGATCATGGTGACCGTGAACACCGACCACGCGAGCCCCGCCGACCTCGCCGCCCTGCGAGCCGCCTTCCCCGGCGGCGGCCCTCCCCTGGGCTGGGACGCCGTCCGCGCCTTCGAGGCCGAGCACGGGGTCGTCCTGCCCGAGCCGTACCGCACGTTCGTGGCGGAGATCTGCGACGGCTCCTACACCGGCCCGCCCGACTTCGGCCTGGAGGCGCTGGCCGAGCTGCCCGACGACTGGGGCGGCGACCGGCCCGAGCGGGTGCTGGCCGAGCCGTTCCCGCTGACCGAGCAGTGGGTGTGGGAGGACGACCCGCGCCCGGACGAGGAGATCGAGGCGCTGCTCGGGCCGGTCTACGACGCGGGCTCGATCGTGCTGGGCACGGACGGCTGCGGCATGTACTGGCACCTGATCGTCACCGGCCCCCACCGCGGCCACGTCTGGAACATCACCGGCGAGGGCGCCGCCCCCTTCGGCGCCGAGTTCGGCCACACGACGGGCGAGTCCGGCTTCGCGGGCTGGGTGCGGCACTGGGCCGACGGCCGGCCCTGGTTCGACACGTGATCCCGCAGACGTTCGCGCGCGCCACGGCCGAGCGGGAGGGCGAGGCCGGGGCGGCCTGGCTGGCGGAGCTTCCCGGGATCGTGGCGGAGCTGCTGGAGCGGTGGAGGTGCGTGCCCGACGGCGAGGTGTCGCACGGCGGCGTCGGCGTCATCGTCCCCGTGCGGCGGACGGACGGCGACGCCGCCGTGCGGCAGGCGGACGCCGCGAACGCCATGCGGCGGGCCGACGGCGGGGACGCCGTGCTGAAGGTGTCGTTTCCGCATCCCGGCAACGTGCACGAGCCGGACGCCTTCGCCGCGTGGGGCGGGCGCGGCGCCGTCCACCTCTACGAGCGCGCCGACGACCGCTACGCCATGCTGCTGGAACGGGTCCGGCCGGAAACCCTGGCGGAGAGCGGCGACGTGGAGGAGATCGCGACGGTCGCCGGGCGGCTCAGCCGCCGGCTGGCGATCCCCGCCCCGCCTGGTCTGCCCCGCCTGCGGGAGCAGGCCGGCGAGTGGGAGCGGGAGCTGCGCGAGGACGCCGCCGGGCTGCCGCACACGATGCCCGCCCGCGTGGTGGACGAAGCCGTGGCGACCGCCCGCGAGCTCGGCCCCGCCCAGCCAGACCTGCTCGTCCACGGCGACCTGCACCCGAGGAACATCCTGCGCGCCGGCCGCGAGCCGTGGCTGGCCGTCGATCCCAAGGGGTACGTGGGAGATCCCGCCTACGACGGCGGCACGCTGCTCAAGTCGCTCGCGTTCAAGCTGGCCGAGACGGACGACCTGGGCGCGGCCGTGCACCGTGTCCTCGACGTCTTCGCCGGGGCGGCCGGGCTGGACCGCGAGCGGGTGCGGCGGTGGGCCAGTTCCACGCCGTGCGGGCCGGGTTCTGGGGCCGCCGCCACGGGTTCCGCGTCGCGCGGGGCGGCGCGCCGCTGGACCGGCTCACCGCGCTCGCTGACCACCTCGCGGAGCTGCTGACCGAGCCTCGGACCGGCCCTCGGACGGAGCCTCAGACGGGGCCTCGGACAAGGGCTGAGGCGAGGGCCGTTTGAAGAGCGCGGCGGCGCGCAGGCCGAGCCACAGCAGCAGGGCGAGCACACCGACCAGCAGGTACTCGATCACGGGAATCCTGACGGACTCGGTCACCGCGCCGACGAGGTTGCCGCGCAGCCCGTACACGAGCAGAGCGGCGCCGGCGTAACAGGCGGCCAGCAGCCACCGGACGGCGGCGGACAACCCCAGACCGTGCATCTGCGTGATGACGAACACCCCGAGGAAGCCGAACAGGAACATCGGCCACGCCCCGTCCGGCCCGGAGGTCATGACGGCCACCAGCGTGCCGTGCACGGCCACCATGGCCTCCAGGGTGAACGTCCACCAGCGGTTGGTGTGCGCCCTGGTGAGGAAGAGCGAGCCCTGCAGAAGCAGCAGGAACATGTAGAAGAAGCCGATCAGGTGGCCGGAGGTGGCCTCCGCCGGGTGGTACCAGAAGGTGTAGACGGCGGCCCAGCTGAACAGGTAGCCGTGGTAGCGGCGGGCGAAGTCGACCACGGCCCGGCCGAGGGGGACGGGCTTGCCGGCGAACAGCCCGCGCCGCCGGTTCTCCATCAGCAGCACGACCACCAGCAGCAGCACCACCGAGCCCTGCGAGCTGAAGATGGACACGTCCTGGGCGAGCCCGTCGTAGAACAGGTGGGTCTGCAGCGTGTGCAGGGCGATGAACCCGGTGTTCACGGCCAGTGCGACGACGTTGACCGGGTGCAGGCCCGCTGTGTAGCGGCGGACCCTGGTCTGGGCGTAGTAGATCAGCCCCCAGAACGCGATCTGGTGGGCCGCGTAGCCGAGCCACGCCGACAGCCTGGTCCAGAGCGTGGGGTGCGGGAGCTTCCAGTAGTACCAGGACGGGCCCTGGTCGGGCAGCAACTCGATGCCCTGCAACCGTCCGCCGAGCAGCCAGATCAGCCCGGTCATCGCCGCGCTGGCCGCCACGCCGAGCAGGAGGGCGCGGCCCGCGCTGACGTTGCGCAGCGCTGTCATGGGAAGACTCCGTTCAAGTATTTCCATCATGGAATGTTTCCATCATGGAATGCTAGTGGGCATGACCGCGAACGAGGACGCGCCCGGCGCGTTCGAGCTGATGGTGATGATGCGAGCACTGAACGTGGAGAGCGACCGGTTCGCCGAACGCTTCGCCGCCCTGCACCGGCTGCACCGGACCGACCTCAACGCTCTCGTCGTCATCCTCGACGCCGCCCGCTCGGGCAGCCCGCTCACGCCGGGCGGCCTCGGCACGGCGCTCAACCTCAGCCCGCCCGCCACCACCGCGCTGATCGACCGGCTGGAGCACGCCGGGCACGTCGAGCGGCGGCGCAGCGCCACCGACCGGCGCAAGGTCGAGGTCACGCTGAACGAGCAGGCCGCCGTGCTGGCCCGCCGCTTCTTCGCGCCGCTCGGACGGCACCTGACGGAGGCGATCGAGGCGTTCACGGCCGAGGAACGGCGGCTCATCGAACGGTTCCTGGAGAGCGGCATCAAGGCCACGGCGGCGGCCAGGGCGGAGGCGGTGGCCGGATGAGCACGACCCAGGTGAGCACGTCCCGGACGAGCACGATCGTCATCACGGGCGGCACGCGCGGCCTCGGGCTCGGCCTGGCACGGGCCCTGGTGGAGCGGGGGCACCAGGTCGTGGTGTGCGGCACCGACCCCGGACGGGTGCGGGCGTCCGGCCTGCCCGGCATCGTCGCCGACGTGGCCGACCGCGACCAGCTCCAGGCGCTGTGGGAGCACGCCGCCGGCGCCTACGGGCGGGTGGACGTGTGGATCAACAACGCTGGGGTCTCGCACCCGCGCGAACCCGCCTGGCGGCTGCCCGCCGACCAGGTCAGGCACGTCGTGGACGTCAACCTCGTCGGCGTGCTGAACGGCTGCGCCGTCGCCATGGCCGGCATGGCGGCGCAGGGCAGCGGTCACGTGTGGAACATGGAGGGGCTCGGCACCGACGGCCGGCTCGTGCCGGGGCTCGGCGTGTACGGCGCCACCAAGCGGGCCGTCGGCTACCTCACGGACGCGCTGGCCAAGGAGGTGCCGCCGGGGGTGGGGGTGGGGTTGCTCAGCCCGGGGATGGTGGTCACCGATCTGCTGACCCATGGGTACTCGGAGGAGGAGCGTCGGCGGGCGTCGCGGGTGTTGTCGATCCTGGCCGATCGGGTGGAGACCGTGGCGCCTTGGCTGGCGGATCGGGTGGTCGATGGGGCGCGTAACGGGGCTCGGGTGCGGTGGCTGACGCCGGGCAAGATCGCCTGGCGGTTCGCCACGGCGCGCTTCACCCGCCGCGACCCGTTCACCGCCCCTTGATCCATCCCACGCGACGGGAAACCCGCGCAAGGGGTGGTGTGCCGGAATGTCAGGACGGGAAGACCGCCGCCAGTTCCGGGATGCGGGCACGATACCCGTCCAGCAGCCGCTCGGCCGTACTCACCGAGTCCACCAGCGGATGCAACGCGAACGCCGCCACCGCCAGCCGCGACGACCCGGTCAGCGCCGCCTCGATGACCGTCTGCTCCACCGCCTTGACCTGCTGCACCAGCCCCAGGAACCGCCCGGGCAACCCCCCGGTGGCCAGCGGCCGGACCCCGGCGCCGTCCACCGCGCAGGGGATCTCGACGACGGCGTCCGGCGGCAGCCCCGGCACCGCCGTGCCGTTGGCCACGTTGAGGATCATGGTGCTGGGCTCGCCGCGCGCGATGGCGGCCATGAGGGCCAGCGCGATCCCCTCGTACCCGCCCGCCTCCAGGTCGGCGGCGGAGCGCTCACCGGCGCCCGTGGCGTCGCGGGCCTCCGCCATGTACGAGGTGTCCCGCTCCCTGCGCGCCCGCGTCCACTCGGCCAGCGCCTCCCCCGGCCGGGCGCGGACGGCGGCGTAGAAGCGGTCCTGCTGTTCCAGCAGCGACTCTCCCCTGGTACGACCCGAGCTGCCCGCCACCGCCTCCCGCGTGAAGTAGTAGTAGTACAGGTACTCGTTCGGCAGCGCCTCCAGCGTCCGCACCCAGCCGGGCCCGAACAGCCGCGCCTCCTCGACCTGCCCCAGCAGCGCGTCGTCGGCGAGGAGCCGGGGCAGCACGTCCTGCCCGTCGTAGGTGAGGCCGCGCAGCCAGCCGAGGTGGTTGAGCCCCGCGTAGTCGGGTGAGACGCGGGCGGGGTCGAGCCCGAGTGCGGCGGCGGCGCGGCGGACGAGCCCGATCGGCGAGTCGCAGATGCCGATCACGCGGTCGCCGAGCACCCGCCGCATCGCCTCGGTGATCATGCCTGCCGGGTTGGTGAAGTTGATGACCCACGCGCCGGGCGCGAGCGCGGCCACCCGCTCCGCCACGCGCACCGCGACCGGCACCGTGCGCAGCCCGAACGCGACGCCGCCCGGCCCGGTCGTCTCCTGCCCGACCAGGCCCAGCTCCAGCGCGACGCGCTCGTCGGCGGTGCGGCCCGCCAGGCCGCCCACCCGGATGGCGGAGAAGACGAAGGTCGCGTCCCGCAGGGCGGTGTCGAGGTCGGTCGTGGTGCGGACGAGCGGCGGGTCGTCGTGTCCCGCGGCCATGCCGCGCAGCACGTGGGACACGGTCTCCAGCCGTCCGGGCGAGACGTCGTACAGCACCACCTCCTCCACCCGCGGCTTGGTGGCGGTGTCGCGCAGCAGCGCGCCGTACACGAGCGGGACCCTGAACCCGCCGCCGCCCAGAACGGCCAGCCTCATCCGCACCCCTTCACGTCAGCAGAACCTCGTCCACGCAGGCAAGACCTCGCCACCTCAGCAGCACCTCATTCACGCGAGCAGGACCTCGCCACCTCAGCAGCACCTCGTTCACGCGAGCAGGACCTCGGCGCCCGCCGCCGCGCAGGCGCGCAGCGTGGCCTCGTCGGCGCCGTCGTTGGTGACGATCACGTCGACGTCCTCGGGCCCGCACACCCGCAGCGCGCCGGTGCCGGGGAACTTGTGCCGGTCCACCAGCAGCACGACCTGCCCGGCCGCCGCCATCATGGCGCGCTTGAGCGGCACCTCGGCCAGCGTGGTGTCCACGAGCTGCCCGTCCGGACGCACCCCGCTGGCCCCCAGGAACACCCGGTCGGCCACCACCTGACCGAGCGCCGCCTCGGTCAGCACCCCCACCAGCGAGTGGTACGGCCTGCGCACCATGCCGCCGAGCAGCAGCAGCTCCACCTCCGGGTCGGCGCGCAGCACGTCGAGGACGGCCAGGCTGGAGGTCACCACGGTGACGCGGCGCCCGCGCAGCCGCCGGGCCAGCCGCATCGTGGTGGTGCCGATGTCGAGCAGCACCACGTCCCCGTCGGCGACGAGCCGGGCGGCGCGGGTGGCGACCGCCTCCTTGTCCTGCTCGTCCGTGCCCGCCACCTCGGCGAACGGCCGGTCGGCGTCTGCGTCGGCGCAGGGCAGCGCGCCGCCGCGGACGCGGCGCAGAGTGCCGTCGCGGTCGAGCACCTCAAGGTCCCTGCGGATGGTGGACGGGCTCACGCCGAGCTGACTGGCGAGATCGCGCACGCTCGTGGCACCGGAGACGCGGACGCGGCGCATGATCTCGGCATGCCGGAGGCGCTGGAGCACAGCGGGATCCTATCAGTCAAATTCGCGCAGAAGTGAGCATCGTGCACTTGAAGTGTTCGAGCAAACGTGCAAGATTGCGCACAACCGGTGTGTCGAGGAGGACCTATTCCCGTGTCTGCCCAGGCGTACGACCCTCTCGCCGGCGAGCGCACCCCGGAGGGTCCGCAGTTCGACGTCTTCCTGGCCGGCACTGTCTTCCTGGACATCATCTTCACCGGCCTGCCGGCGATGCCCGCGGCCGGCACGGAGATCTGGGCCGAAGGCATGGGCTCCTGCCCCGGCGGCATCGCCAACCTGGCCATCGCGACCAGCCGCCTCGGCCTGCGCACGTCGCTGGCGGCGGCGTTCGGCGACGACGACTACGGCGACTTCTGCTGGCGCACGCTGGAGCGGCAGGAAGCGGTGGACCTGTCCAGGTCCAGGCGGTTCGAGCACTGGCACTCGCCGGTGACGGTCTCCATGGCGGTCGACCGCGACCGCAGCATGGTCACGCACGGCCACCCCGCGCCCATGACGGCCTCCGCGATGATCGGCTCGCCGCCGCGCTCCCGCGCGGTGATCGTGAGCCTGTCCGCGGAGGAGCCGCTGGGCGAGCCGGGCAGCGCGTGCAACTGGGCGGAGCTGGCGCGCCGCGAGGGCTCGCTGATCTTCGCCGACGTGGGCTGGGACCCGTCGGGCGTCTGGTCGCGCTCGGTGCTCGACCAGTTGGACGTCTGCCACGCGTTCATGCCGAACGCGACCGAGGCCATGGCCTACACCGGCATGGACACGCCCAGGGACGCGCTGTACGCGATCGCCGACAAGGTGCCGCTGGCCGTGGTGACCGACGGGGCCAACGGCGCCATGGCGATCGACTCGGCGACGGGCGAGGAGGCGTTCGTGCCCGCGCCCCGCGTGACGGCGCTCGACCCGACCGGCGCGGGCGACGTGTTCGGCGCCGGCATCGTGCTCGGCACGCTGTCCCACTGGCCGCTGGCCGACCGGCTGGCGTTCGCGGGGGTGTGCGCGGCGCTGGCGGTTCAGCAGTTCGGCGGCTCGCTGGCGGCGCCCGGATGGGGCGACATCGCCGACTGGTGGCACGAGGTGCGGGCCTCCGCCGACCACAGCGGCGCCTACGGCAGCGCGCTGGCCCGCCGCTACGCCTTCCTCGACCGGCTGGTGCCGTCGGTGCCGGTGGGCGCCGTGCGCCGCGCCGCCGCCACCATCGCCCGGTACGCCGACGTCGGCATGGCACCGCCCGTCCCGGGGAAGCGTGCGGATCCCAACGTGACACACCCCGCCGGCGAGAACCCCTCCGGCGGCGGGGAACCGGATGCGCCTCGCGCGCCCGCGCAGAAGGAGTAAGCCGTTGACCGCCGAGAAGCGAAAGCCGCGTGAAGCCGGCACCCCGGCCGCCCACCAGCCATGGCCACCCGGAGCTTCGGCCCCGACCACCCACCGGCGACGGCCGCTCCACGCTCCGGCCCCGGCCGCCCACCGGTCAGGGCCGCCCCGAGCTTCGGCCCCGGCCGTCCACCGGCGACGGCCGCATCGGGCCAGGGCGGTGCTGGCCCTGCTCGCTGCCGTGGCCGTGTGCTCGGCCGCGTGCGCGCCCGGCTCCTCCGCCCCTCCCCCGGCCGCCTCGAAGCCGACCTCCACGGCCGTCCGCACCGACGCCTCAGCGCTGGGCGACGTCACCCTGACGGTCTGGGACCAGGAGGTCCGCGGCGGCCAGGCCGCCCAGATGGAGAAGCTGAACGCCGCGTTCCAGGCCAAGTACCCCAACATCAAGCTGAACCGCGTCTCCCG
Source organism: Nonomuraea sp. PA05 (assembly GCF_008086045.1). Classification (GTDB taxonomy): domain Bacteria; phylum Actinomycetota; class Actinomycetes; order Streptosporangiales; family Streptosporangiaceae; genus Nonomuraea; species Nonomuraea monospora. The sequence goes on from NZ_VSEY01000011.1 coordinate 11,670, forward strand.
CTCCTTCGACGACCTGAACACCACGCTGCGCCTGGCGCTGAGCGGCAACGAGCCGCCCGACGTGGTGGAGGCCAACAACGGCCGCTCCGCCATGGGCGCGTTCGTCAAGGCGGGCCAGCTCCGTCCGCTGGACGACTACGCCGAGGCGTACGGCTGGAAGCAGCGCTACCCGGAGTCGGTGCTGCGGTACTCGCGCTACAGCGCCGACGGCAAGCTCTTCGGCGAGGGCAACCTGTACGGCCTGCCCCAGGTCGGCGAGGTCGTCGGCCTCTTCTTCAACGCCGCCAAGCTGAAGCAGCTCGGCCTGGAGCCGCCGAGGACGTGGGCCGAGTTCGAGACCGCCCTGGACAAGGCCAAGGCGGCCGGCGAGGTGCCCCTGCAGTTCGGCAACCTCGACAAGTGGCCGGCCGTGCACGTGTTCGGCACCGTGCAGGGCCGTACCGTGCCGCCCGATCAGATCGGCACGCTCGCGTTCGGCCGCAAGGGCGCCTCCTGGAACACCCCCGAGAACGTCAAGGCCGCCGAGCAGCTCGTGAGCTGGGTGGACAAGGGGTACTTCGCCAAGGGCTTCAACGGCCAGGGGTACGACGCGGCGTGGCAGGCGTTCGGCAAGGGCCAGGGCGTCTTCCTGATCGCGGGCACCTGGCTGCTGGCCGACCTGCAGAAGGCGCTCGGCGCGGACCTCGGGTTCATGCTGCCGCCGGGCGCCACCCCGGACGCGGCGCCGGTCGCGACCGGGGGGACGGGCCTGCCGTTCGCCGTCACGGCCAAGAGCCCGCACCCGGACGCGGCGGCGGCGTACATCGACTTCATCACCGACGCCGACGCGATGAAGGTGCTCACCGAGACCGGCAACCTGCCGGTCGCCGACACCGCCGCGCAGACGGTGGCGGAGGGTCCGCAGAAGGACGTGTTCACCGCGTTCGGCACGGTGACCGGCAAGGACGGGCTGGTGCCGTACCTCGACTACGCCACCCCCACCTTCGCCGACACCCTCGGCGCGGCCCTTCAGGACCTGCTCGCCAAGAAGGCGGCGCCGCAGGAGTTCCTCGCCACCCTCGAGAAGGACTACAAGACCTTCGCCGAGAGCAACGGCTGAGCATGGCGGCACCCCCCGGCGAGCCCCGTCGCGTCGCCTACCTGTACCTGCTGCCCGCCTTCGCCGTCTACGCGCTGTTCCTGCTGTACCCGATCGGCCGGGCCGTGCAGATCTCCCTCTACGACTGGGACGGCCTGTCCCTCGGCACCTGGGCCGGGCTCGACAACTACGTGGCCATCGTCGCGGACGAGGGGCTGCGGGCGGCCTTCGCGCACGCCCTGGTCCTCATCGTCTTCTACGCCGGCGCGCCGCTCGTCATCGGGCTGACGCTGGCCGCGATACTCAACCACGCCAAGGTGCGCGGGCTGGGCTTCTTCCGCACCGTCGTGTTCCTGCCGCAGGTCATCGCCATGGTGGTGGTCGCGGTGGCGTGGCGGCGCGTCTACGCCCCGGACGGCTCCCTCAACGCGCTGCTCGGCGCGCTCGGGCTCGACTCCCTGACCCGCGGCTGGCTGGGCGACTACACCTTCGCGCTGCCGGCGGTGGGGGTGGTCGGCACCTGGTTCGAGACGGGGCTGGTGACGGTGCTGCTGCTGGCCGGCATGAGCCGCATCCCCCTGTCCCTGTACGAGGCGGCGCGGCTGGACGGGGCGGGGGCCGTGCGCGAGTTCTTCTCGGTCACGCTGCCGTCGGTGCGGGCGGAGATCGCGGTGGCTCTGACGTTGACGGTGATCGCCGCGCTGCGCACGTTCGACCTGGTGTACGTGACGACTCGCGGCGGGCCGGGGGATTCCACGTCCGTGCCGTCCTACGAGGTTTATCACCGTGCCTTCGGGCTGGGGCAGGTGGGGTCGGCGGCGGCCATCGGGGTCACGCTCACCGTGGTGATCTTCGTGATCTCGTTCGGGATCAACCGGTTCGCGGACAGGAACGTCTCATGAACCGGCGCCGCGCGTACGAGCATCCCGCCACCCCCCACCGCCCGCACGGGGATCCCCTCACCCCGCACCGCCCGCAGGGGGACCTCGTCCCCTCTCGCGGGGACCTCGCCACCCCCCACCGCCCGCACGGGAGAGCCTCATGATTTCTCGCGGGGAGCGGGTGGCGAACTACGTCATCCTGTCCGTGTTCGCCGCCTTCGCCCTCTACCCGATCGTCGTCATCCTGTCGGCCGCCCTCGGCCCGGCCGACAGCGGCGGCACGTCCGGCCTGTCGAACTTCGCTGCCGCCTGGGAGATCGGCCGCTTCGGCTCCTACCTGCGCACCAGCCTGGCAGTGTCGGTGTTCGTCGTGGTCGTCAGCGTCGTGCTGTCCATCATGAGCGGGTACGCGTTCGGCACGATGCGCTTCCGCGGCCGGTCACTGCTGTTCTACCTGTTCATGCTCGGGATCATGATGCCGAGCGAGGCCGTGGCGGTGCCGCTCTACTTCGACCTGCGCTCCCTCGGGCTGATCGACACGTTCTGGTCGATCACGCTGCCGCAGATGGCGCTGTCGGTGGCGTTCGGCACGTTCTGGATGCGGGCGTACTTCCTGGCCTCGAACCGCGCGATCATCGAGGCGGCCCGCATCGACGGCGCGTCGAGCTGGCGCATCCTGTGGCAGGTCCTGCTGCCCGCCGCGCGGCCCGCCGTCGTCACGCTGACCGTGCTCGTGTTCATGTGGACGTGGAACGAGTTCCTCATCCCGCTGATCATGGTGACCAGCGAGTCGCTGCGTACCGCGCCGCTGGGACTGGCCTTCTTCCAGGGGCAGTACACCTCCGGGTTCACCCTGCTGGCGGCCGGTTCGGTCATCGTGGCCACGCCTGTCGTGGTCTTCTACCTGTTCCTTCAGCGTCACTTCGTCCGCGGGCTGCTCCAGGGGGCGGTCCGCGAGTAAACCTCCGGAGGTTCGATGCGTACCAGACCCGCCGAAACGGCGGCCGGAACCACGGCCACCACCCGCACACCCGCGACCGTCCCCCGGCCTGCACCCATCTCCCACCCGACGCGGCACCGCGGCCGCCTGGCGGTGCTGGCCGCCGCCGCGGTCACGCTCGCGCTGCTCCCCGGCACCCCCGTCTCCGCCTCCGCCTCCGCCTCTGCCTCTGCCTCCGCCTCCGCCGAGACCACGGCATCCACCGGCGACGTCACCGCGCTCACCGGCGGAGCAGCGACCCCCGTCGACCTCGACGCCCTGTTCATCGGCGCTCACCCCGACGACGAGGCGTTCACCCTCTCCACCCTCGGCCAATGGAACGAGTACCACGACGTACGCACCGGTGTGGTCACCGTCACCCGAGGCGAGGGCGGCGGGAACGCGGTCGGCCCCGAGGAGGGCCCGGCACTCGGTCTCCTGCGCGAGGCCGAGGAACGCACGGCGGTCGGCAAGGCGGCCGTGACGGAGGTGTTCAACCTCGACGACGTCGACTTCTACTACACGGTCAGCGCCCCGCTGACCGACCAAGTGTGGGGCGGCGACACCCTGGAGAAGGTGGTCCGCCTCGTCCGCATGACCAGGCCGGAGATCCTGCTCACCATGGACCCGGCCCCCACGCCGGGCAACCACGGCAACCACCAGGAGGCCGCCCGGCTGGCCATCGAGGCGTTCTACGCGGCGGCCGATCCGAAGGCGTTCCCCGAGCAGATCAGCCGTGAGGGCCTGCGCCCGTTCGCACCGGCGCGGCTGCTCACCGGCGGCGCACGCGGCACCTCGCAGACCGGCCCCGCCTGCGCCTCGACGTTCCGTCCCGCCAACGCGGCGCAGAACGTGTTCGGCGTGTGGAGCGGCCGCCCCTCAGCCGGCCACGGCAAGACGTGGGCGGCCGTGGAGCGGGAGGCGCAGCGCGTGTACGCCTCCCAGGGCTGGGCCGGCTTCCCGGACGTGCCGACCGATCCCGCCCAGCTCGGCTGCGACTTCTTCACCCAGGTGGACGCCCGGGTGCCGTTCCCCGCACCGGGCAGCCCGGCCGCCGCCGCTCCGACGTCCGTCCTCGACGGTGCTCTGACGAGAGCTGACGGCACGGTGCCGCTCGGGACTCAGCTCGGGCTGCGCACCAGTACGTTCGACATCCGTCCTGGCACGCCGTTCACGGTCGAGGTGTCCGTGAAGGCGCCGCCCCGCGCCCCGCTCGGCCGCTCATCGGTCGCCCTGAGCGTCCCGGACGGGTGGCAAGTCAGCACCACGAACGCGAGCGCGAACACCAACACCAACACCAACACCAACACGACCGCCACCGCACCAGCCACGTCCACCGAATCCAGCACACCGACCCCCTCCGGCACACCGACTCCCTCCAGCACACCGCCCCCCTCCGGCACACCAACTCCCTCCGGCACACCGACCCCCTCCGGCACCTCCGCCGCCCTCGGAAGACCTGCCGCAGGGCGCGGCGCCTCGGCCACGTTCAAGGTGACCCCACCAGCGCAGGCCACCCTGGGCCGAGCCCGCATCGCCGCCACACTCACCACCGAACACGGCAGCGGCTACACCGACCGCCAGGTCGAGGTCGTCCGTTCCGTCCGCACCGCCCAGCAACCCCTCCCCCAGGTCGCCCAGTACGAGAAGTGGACCGGCGAGACCGCCGTACCCCAGCTCCGCGGCCTGGTCACCCCCGTCCTCACCCTCCCATCGGCCGGCACCAGGCAGGTCGGCGTCATCGTCACGAACGTCAGCGACGCCCCCGCCTCCGGCACCGTCCGCGTCGACCTGCCACCGGGCTTCACGTCCGACCGCGCGCAGGCCTCGTACGCCGACCTGGCGGCGGGCACGTCGACAACACTGCCGTTCACCGTCACCAACTCCGACCCCACCCTGAAGACCTCGAACGAGGGCGGCGACTACGCCTACACCATCACCACCACCGGCGAGGACGGCACCACCACTACCCGCCCGGCCCTGGAACTGGTTCCCGCCGCCGCAGTCCCGCAGGCGTCCGCCGCCCCGGCCGTGGACGGCGCCGAGGGCGACGGCGAGTACGGCGGCGCCGCGCTGAACATCTCCCGCCTCTGGGAGGGCACCGCGTGCTCCTCGCCGGCCGACTGCTCCGGCACGGCCAAGCTCACCTGGCACGACGACACGCTGTACGTGCTGGTGCACGTGCAGGATGACGTCCTCGGCACGCGGCTGGCCGCCTCCGACTGCAAGCGGCACTGGCGTACCGACTCGGTGGAGGTCACCCTCGACCCGCGCGGCACTTCCGAGAACACCTCCACCACGTTCAAGACCGCGGTCCTGCCCGTGACGGCCGAGGGCCCGCCCTGCCACCTGCGCGACGCCGACAACCGGCAGGGTCCGGGCGGGGAGACCGCGCCGGGCATGCGGGTGGCCTCGAAGGTGTCCGCCGGGGAGTACACGGTGGAGATGTCCATCCCGCTGGAGGTCCTGCCCGGCGCCGTCGACCCGGCGCACCTGGGCCTGAACGTCCTCGTCTACGACTCCGACACCCAGGACAGAACCGGCCAGACTCGCATCGGCTGGTCGACGTGGGGCGGCGTGCAGGGCGACCCGTACCGCTGGGGCGTGGCCACCCTGCCCGGCTACCAGCCCCCGCCCGACCGCCCCACCACCCCTCCGGACCCGGTCATCCCGGACACCGCTCTGTCCAGCCTGGACTCGCCCCAGTCCCTGGAGCAGTCCGTACGCGTCAACGTCCCTCCCTCCGGCCCCGCCGCCCCGGCCTCCCAGACCGGCCGCGTCGTCTCAGCCTCGGCCTCGGCCTCGGGTGGGGGTGACGCGGTGAAGGTGACTCTGCGGAGCGCCTCACGCGGTGAGATGCACTTGTTCGTACGAGATGGGCAGGGCACCGCGGGCACCCGTGTCGTGACCGTCTCCACCAGGGGCACCACGACCGTCACCGTCCCCTTGACCCGTGCCCTGGGCGCGCGCCCGGCGGTGGTGGCCGGGTGGCAGGCCCCTGACGGCGGGACGGCGGCCTCACAGACGACCGTCCGATGACCCCGACATAGGCCCGCCCCTTCCCGAGCAGCCTCACCCAGCACCCCCCAACGGCCACACCCGACACTTCCTCAGGCAGCACCGCCCGGTACTTCCCGGAGCAGCCCCGCCCGGTACTTCCCGGAGCAGCCCCGCCCGGTACTTCCCGGACGGGGCTGCTCGGCACTTCCCGGACGGGGCTGCTCGGCACATGCCCGGCCGAGGCCGCCCGGCGCATGCCCGGACGCGGCCCCTACGAATGCGACCAGTGCCACCGCACCTCCGAACGCGCACGACGGACCGGCCCTACCTCTGGCAGCGTCCGAAATCGACCACGAACGTCCCCCCGCCACTCGCCCCCGCTCCCGCCGGGTCAGCAGCCCCCGCCGCCGCACCCACACCGACGTCGGCCATGGTCGGGCTGAGCACGATCTGCCGGTGCCCGTACGTGCTGACATACACCCACCAACGCACGGCGGCCCTCGGCGTGCCGGACCCGCCCCACCCGGTGTACGTGGTCTCCGCGTAGGCCCACGACAGCGGATTCGGGCAGTAGCCGGCGGCGGTGATGCGGCTGCCCGGGGTGGAGCCGGTCTGCGGGTTGGTGTGCGAGTTCGCGCCCGGCCGCCACCACTTCAGCCGCGCCGCGGCGTCGGCGTGCGATTGCGCGGCCGTGTCGAGCGCGCTGTTGCGGACGAGCGGACGGAGCCCAGCCTTGGCCCGCTCGGCGTCGATGAGGCAGAGCACGGCCTGGCGGACCAAGGCGATGTTGCCGCTCTGCGGGGCCGAGTCGTAGTACGCCGCCGCGACATCACACCCGATCCTCGCCTGAACCGAGGCACCCGCCACGCCGACCGCCGCAGCATGCGCCGAACCGAGTGCCGAGACGTCCGCCGTGTCGAGCCCGGTGGCATGCGCTTCGGCATGCCCGGTGGCATGAGCTGTGGCGTGGGCCGAGGTGGTGAGGGCGGGAAGGCCGCACGTGACGGCACCCGCCGCAACCGCGATCGCGAGGAGCCGGGCGGTGCGCTTGACCCAGGTGGTGCTTCTGCACCAGGTGGTGCCTCTAGTCCAGGAGGTGCCTCTGGAGCAGATCATACTTCGAGAGCAGATCCTGCTTCTGGACCCGGCGATGCTTCTGGACCGGGTGATGCCTCTGGACCCGTTGATGCCTTTGGACCAGGTGGCGAGCTTGAACCAGGTGGCGCGCTTGGCCCGGCTGCTGACGGATGGCGAAAGGTCGCTCATCAGGACCCCTTCTGGTTGGGTCCTCCAGTGATACGGCGGGTCCCGGGCCACGGGCATGAGTAGCCCTTACTCAGATCCGGACCCGCGCCCAGCCTCACTCCCTGCTGTTGAGCCGGTACGAGTAGATCAAGGCGACCAGGATGACGGCGCACATGGCGATGGTGAACGCCTCCGTCGAGATCGCGGCCGCGACCAGGCACACCGCCCCCGCGGCGATGGACAGCATGACGATGACGCCGTTCCTGCTGATGCGGGGCCTTTGCGGCTCGGGGCGCGGGACCGCGGTCGCTCCCGGCGGGAGGGGTTCCCATAAGGCACCGCATTCCGGGCATCGCCATGGGCTCTGACTCATGGAGGCAGGGCGCATGCACTGGTGGTTCACTCGGGGCTTCCTTCGCGTCTCGTCGGTGGCCGGTCCGCGCCGCGGGTCAGCGGCACTCACGGCCGTACGGTAGAGCATCGGAAGCCGTAAGAGAGCGGGACAGCAGGTGGCGATCGGGGCGTCGGGACGTGAAGCGGTGAGCGGGACGCCGGGCGGTGAGCGGGACGTCAGCTGGGGAGGGGGACGAGATCAAGCTCGCGCATGACGAACGCCAGCCAGTACGTCTGCTGCTCCACGATCGTGCTCCAGCTCGCCCCGCCATGCCCCGCCCCCTCCCACACCCTTAACAGCACGGGATGCGGGGAGGTCGTCGCGGATTGGGTGCGGGCGGCGAACTTGCGGGAGTGCCAGGCGGGGCAGCGAGGGTCGTTGGCGCCCGCGTCCAGGAGGATCGCCGGGTACGGGGTGCCGGGACGAACGTGGTGGTACGGCGAGTAGCCCATGAGCACCGGGGCGTCGGCGGGGTCGTTGGGGTTGCCGTATTCGGGCAGGGTCGCGGCGGTGCCGATGGGGTCGCGGGTGACGCGCATCAGGTCGAGTTTCGGGGCGCCGCACACCGCCGCTCGCCACAGGTCGGGGCGCTGGGTGACCGCTACGCCGGCGAGGAGGCCGCCGTTGGAGGCGCCCTGGACGGCCAGGCGGTCCGGGGCGGTGATGCCGTCGGCGATGAGTTGCTCGGCGATGGCGTACAGGTCGTTGAAGCTGTTCTGCTTGACGTGCAGACGGCCGGCCTCCCACCACTGCAGGCCGAACTCGCCGCCACCGCGGACGTGGGCGTGCGCGTAGACGCCGCCCGCCTCGACGAAGGCGGCCAGGGGCCCCAGGTAGGAGGAGAGCTCGGCGACGTTGAAGCCGCCGTAGGCGTGGATGAGCGTGGGCTGCGGACGGGAGCGGTCGAGGTCGGCGCGGTGGACGAGGGTGCAGGGGACCCGGGTGCCGTCGGCCGAGGTGGCCCAGATGCGGGTCGTGACCAACCCTGGGAGGGTGTGGCCCGCGCCCTGGAGTTTGGTCAGCGCGCCGGTGGCGAGGGCGTAGTGGTAGACCGTCGGGGACTGGGTGTAGGAGGTGTAGCCGAAGGTGATGGCGTCCTCGCAGCCGATGACCTGGTCCATCACGCCAAGGGCGACGACGCCCTGGGCGATGGAGCTGACCGAGCCCGGGCCGGGGAGCGGCACCTCGCCGGCCTCCTTGCCGTCGAGGTCGAGGACGCGGATGCGGGAGACGGTGTCGACCAGCTCGCCGAGCACCAGCCGGTCGCCTGCCAGCGTGACGCCGGTGAGGACGGCGTCGCCGCCCGGGATGAGCTCCGTCCAGGTGTCCGGGTCGCCGGGGCTGTCCAGGGGGATGCGGACGAGGCGGCCTCGGGGGGCGCCCGCCGTGGTGACGGCCACGTAGGAGTCGCCGGCGAGCACGCCCTTGTAGAGGTGCTCGGTGTCGGTGATGAACTCGCGCCACTGCCAGGACGGTTCGTCCGGGGTCGGGGGCTCGTCGAGGCGGGCGAGGAAGTGGGGGCGGGGGCGCAGGTGGTCGACCTGGAGGACGGCCCATCGGCCGTCTCGGGAGATCTTGGGGATGGCGTACATGTGGGGGATGTTCAGGGGCTCGGGGTCGGTGGGCGGGGGTTGGCCGATGCGGTGGAAGAACAGCCGCCAGCGCAGGGGCATCCGAGCCGCCGCACCAGGCCCGGCCGGCTGTCTCGCGCCGGTGTCCTGGCCAGAGCCCGCCCCGGCGTTCTCGCCAGAGCCCGCCCCGGCGTTCTCGCCAGAGCCCGCCCCGGCGTTCTCGCCAGAGCCCGCCTCGGCTTCTTGGACGGAGCCCGCACCGGCTTCTTGGACGGCGCCCGTACCGGGCGCACGCCTCACGCCGGATTCTCCGACGGAGCTTGCACCGGCTGATTGGGCAGGGTCCGCCCCTGCCGCGTGCCTCATGCCGCCCTCCTGGCCCGAGCCCGTCCCCGCCACACGTCCCGCGACGGCCCTGGGCTCCCGGTCGGCGGGTGCGGGGGCCGGTCCGGCGTTGGCCATGTAGAAGAATCCCGTGGCGTCGGGCAGCCAGGCCACCAGGCCGGGCCGTTGTTGCGGGACGCCGTCCAGCAGCACCTTTCCCGTGTCGATCTCGATCACCTTGAGCTCGGGCAGCTCCCGGCCGGAAGCGTCCAGCGAGTACGCCAGCAGCCTCCCGTCAGGTGACGGCTGCGGGCTGATGCGCAGCGGCGTGCCGCCCTCGGACAGCTCGTTGAGGTCGATCACCGTACGCCAGGGCCCGGTGACCGCGTCGGCGACCTCCAGCACCATGAGGTCGCGCCCGGCGGGGATGCGCCCGCGGAACCACCGCGGCCCGTGGCGGACCGGCACCACGAGGTTGCGGGCGTCCATCTGCTCGACCAGTTCGCCGACGCGGGCGGCCAGGCGGTCATGGTGCGGCCAGGCGTGTACGTAGGAGCGGGCCAGCTCGTCCTGGGCGCGCTGCCAGGCGGCCACGCCGTCGCCGGTGTCGTCCTCCAGCCACTGGTAGGGGTCGTCGAACGCCAGCCCGCCGACCTCGTTCCGCTCCGGCCGCGCGGGTGCGGCGGGATACGTCATGCTCATGGCTTGCTCCTTGGCGATCGTCGGGCGGTCAGGGGGCCTCGGGCGCCTGTCTGGCGCGCCGGAAGTACTCCATGAGGGCGGGCAGGTCGTCGGCCTCCAGCCAGTCGATCTGGCGGCTCATCTCCGCGCTGAGCTGGGGGCCGGCCCTGCGCCACAGCTCCATGCCGGCGTCCATGAGCTGCTCGTCGACTTCCTGGTCGCCCACCTGGAGGCTGGTCGTCATGGCCTCCCAGCGCGTGGCCACCTCCTGGACCTGCGGGTCGTCGACCGGGGTGCCGGCCAGCATGAGGCGGCGGGCCTCGCGCAGCAGGGTGAGCATCTCGGTGCGGTAGTCGTCCATGCGGACCTGGCCGAGCTCCGCCCGGCGGCGCGCCAGGTGGTCGCGCAGCTCCTGGTCGAAGTACGACTCGTAGACGGAGTGCAGCTCGAGTGCGGCCATGACGCGTTCGGGGTTGGGCATGACGGCCTGGTCGAGCATCGTCATCAAGCCGCCGATCCGTTCTCTGAGCTGCTCGATGCGGGCGGCCTGCAGATCGAGCTCGGCGAGCTGGGCGCCGAGCAGCGCGCGCAGCGCGCCGAGGTCGTCGGACGAGCGGTCGAGGACGCGGCCGATCTCCTCCAGGGTCAGGCCGAGCCCGCGCAGCGCCCGCACGCGGTAGAGGCGGCGCAGGTCGGCCTCGGTGTATCGGCGATGGCCCGACGTGGTGCGCTCGCTGGCCGGGACCAGGCCGATCTCCTCGTAGTGGTAGAGCGTGCGGATGGTCACGCCGGTGGCTTTGGCCAGCTCACCGATGCTCCACCGGCGCTCGCCCTCGTCGTTGGGGGTCACGGGTATGACGGTAGGACCTACCGTGGCGGGAGGTTCAACTCATCACTCTGTGTGATTGAACGACTACGTGCCGGGGTAAGGGTGCAGAAAGCCAAACATGCCCAGCGGGGTGGTGCGGCGTCCCCCGACCCCTCCGGCGTACGCCCCCCGCGGCCATTCGAAAGGGAGCCCCCGTGCCCGACAGCGCCCGCTGCGCCACCATGCCCGTCCACCACCAGCTCATCGCCACGTCCCCGCGCTACGCGGTGGCGCTGGCCGCCATCGAGAACGAGACGTTCGCCAGGAAGAACGCCAGAGCCGCGGCCAGGGAGGAGGTGGTGACGATCCCCATCGTGGTCCACGTCGTGCACCACACCCCCGAGCAGGACATCAGCCAGGAGCAGATCGACAGCCAGATCAAGGTGCTCAACGAGGACTTCCGGCGGGCCAACCCCGACCTGGACAAGGTGCCGGAGGTGTGGCGGGACCTCGTGGCGGACGCGCGGCTGGAGTTCAAGCTGGCCGACACCGACCCCGACGGCAACCCCACCAACGGCGTCGTACGGAAGGAGACCAGCGTGGAGTCGTTCGACGCCGACCACGGGGTCAAGCTCGGCGACCGGGGCGGGTCCGACGCCTGGCCCGCCGACCGCTACCTGAACGTGTGGGTGTGCGAGCTGAGGAACGCCCTCGGATATGCCACGTTCCCCGGCGGGCCCGCCGAGATCGACGGGGTCGTGATCCTGCACCGCGCGTTCGGTACGACCGGGACGGCCGAGGCGCCGTACGACGGCGGGCGTACCGCGACCCACGAGATCGGGCACTGGTTCAACCTGCGGCACATCTGGGGGGATGATGGTGACGGGTGCTCGGGGAGCGACTTCGTCGATGACACTCCCAATCAGGGTGGGCACAATCGGGGCACGCCTACCTTTCCCAAGGTGAGCTGCGACAACGCGCCAAATGGGGACATGTTCATGAATTACATGGACTATGTGGAGGACGCGTCCATGTACATGTTCACGACGGGGCAGGCGGAGCGGATGGACGCGGCGCTGGCGGGGCCGCGGGCGTCGTTCCTGTCGCCGCAGGTGAGGGAGAGCATGAGGCTCGGTACGCCTGGCTGACGCGGCTGCGGGCAGCGGGGCCGCGCCCGGTGCACGGGCAAGACGCCACCCTCGGCGCAAGGGCGAGACGCCAGGTGCGAGGGTGAGACGCCAGGCGTGGTGCGGGCAGGATGCCACGTCTGGCGCGAGGCAGGACGCCATGCTCGGGGCGCGGGCAGGGCGTCGCGCGTGGTGCGCGGAAAGGGCGTCGCGCGTGGTGCGCGGGCAGGGCGTCGCGAATCCCCGTTCGCCCGCCGGGAACCGCGTTAGGCTCGGCGGGTGCTGCCAGGAACCGCCCGACGAGCCGCCCTCCGCCCGGGCCCCAAGCCCAGGCTCAGCCGGGAGAAGATCGTCAAGGCGGCCGTCGAGCTCGGCATCGAGCAGGTGTCCATCGGCGCGGTCGCCGCCGCGCTCGGTGCCGCGCCCGCGAGCCTCTACCGCTACATCGACAGCCTCGACGACCTGGTGGCCGCCGCCGTCGAGACGGTGCTCGCGGCGACGCCGCTGCCCTCGCCGGAGCGGGGCTGGCGGGCGTATCTGGAGGAGGAGGCCGCCATCCGGCTGCAACTGCTCACCCGCTACGCCGGGCTGGTGCCGGAGGGGTCGGCCGGTCTGGCGGGTGTGGCGGGCAGGCGGTTCGAGCAGCTCGTTCAAGGGCTGGTGGGGCTGGGGTTTCCGGTGGAGGAGGCTGTGCTGGCGGTGGACGCCGTGGTGGATCTGATGCACGACGGCGCCTCGCAGGTGGCCCGGTTGCGCCCGCCCGGTGACCCATCGCGGCCCCCACCTGCGATGGAGCACTACTCTCCCGCCGTGCGGGCCGCCGTCGAACGGATCGTCGGCGCGCCGCGCGAGCACCTGGCGCGCAAGCTCGGCCTGGTGCTCGACGGCATCGCGGCGCGCCGCACGACCACCTCCCCGTAGCCAGGCGCGCCGCACGACCACCTCCCCGTAGCCAGGCGCGCCGCACGACCACCCCCCGTAACCCAGTCGCGCCGCACGACCACCCCCCGTAACCCAGTCGCGCCGCACGACCACCCCCCGTAACCCAGTCGCGCCGCACGACCGCCTCCCCGTAACCCCGTACTCCCCAGGGCCGGTCCCGGCAACGCCTCCACTACGGCGCGGGGCGTAGCGGAGCGAGCGCCGAGCGGCGGATGCCGCGCCGCGACCGCGCCGCGACAGTGGGACGCATGGATGAGGGAGGTCTGAGCATCGCGTTACTGGGACCGCTGGAGGTGCGGCGGGACGGGGCGCAGGTCCGGCTGACCACCGGCAGGCTGCGGGCGCTGCTGGCCGTGCTGGCGGTGTTCGCGGGTGACGCGGTGACCGTGGAGCGGCTGGCGCGGGCCCTGTGGGGCGAGGAGCTGCCGGCCAACGCGCGGCGCAGCGTCCAGACGTACGTGGCCCGCCTGCGCCGGGCGATCGGCCGCGCGGCGATCCGCACGACGCCGGACGGCTACCTGCTGGACGTCGCCCCCGCCCAGGTGGACGTGGTGCGTTTCCGGGCGCTGGCGGCCGAGGCGGGCAGGAGACGCGGGACGGCGGCGGAGCGGCCCCTGGTGGAGGAGGCGAGCCGCCTGTGGCGCGGCGCGCCGTTCGAGGGTGTCGAGTCGGATTGGCTGCGCGCGACCGTCTCGCCGTCGCTGCACGAGCTGCACCTGAGCGCCGTGGAGCGGCGGGTCGATCTGGGCCTGGCCGAGGGCCGTCACCGCGAGCTGGTCGCGGAGTTGCTCGGCCTGGCCGCGCGCCACCCGCTGCGGGAGTCGTTGTGGGGGCGCCTGCTCGTGGTGCTGGGCAGGAGCGGCCGGCAGGCCGAGGCACTGGCCCTGTACGAGCGGCTGCGCCGCCGCCTTTCCGACGAGCTGGGCACCGACCCCTCGGCCGAGTTGCGCGGCATCCACGCCGCCCTGCTGCGGCCAGGCCCGGCGGAGGAAGCGCCGCAGGTGACAATGTTCACGGGCGTGGCGGAGCCGTACGCCGGGATGTGCGTGATCTCGGGACGGGCCGACGGCGGCCGCCGCTTCCTGGCGGTCGTGTGGAGCCCGGTGTAACCGCGGGCACAGGCAGCGGGACGGACGCCGTCCAGGATGGGTGATCGGATTCCCCTCACACAACGGAAGGTGCCGCCGTGCGTCTGCTCGCAGGGTTGACGATGAGTGCCGTACTCGCCGCCGGGCTGCTGACCGCCTCGCCCGCCATGGCCGCCGAGGCTGTGAAGTTCGCCGCGGACTCGGGCGACACGTGCCGCCGCGGGGTCGCGGAAGGCACGCTCGAACGGTACGACGGGCCGGTCATCCATCCCGTCGTCAACGTGGAAGGCTTACTGTCCGACGAGGCGCTCCCGACCATCTGCTTCCCCGACGACCTGCACTCCACGGTCACGATCGCGGGTTACCGGGGCTCCGACCTCGTGGACTCCGAGACGTACAAGGCGGACAACGAGCAGGTCAAGTTCGCCTTCGAGCTGTCCAACGGGCTGCTGAGCATCGACCGGGTGGTCGTGCAGGTGTGCCGGTTCAGCAACTCGCCGATCGGGATCAGCTACTGCGGGACGGCGCAGGAGTACAAGATCCCCTAAGCGGGGGTCACGATGAGGGCGCCGGACAGCCCCTCGGGAAAGACCCAGACGTGCCGGCCCGCGGCGATCATCAGCGCGGGCGGCGCGTCCAGCCCCAGGCCGATCGGGCGCAGCGCGGCGCCCGCGGCGGGGGCGAGCGCGAACAGGTCACGGACGCCGCCCACCAGCACGCCGTTCGCGCACACCAGGAACGGCACCGGCCCCTCGGGCGCCCGCACGAACCGCCCCGGCTCGCCGGACCACGCCGACACCCGCAGCAGCCCGCCCGTCACGCTGATCCATAACGATCCGGCGCACACGGTCATGGCGCCGCGCCTGCGCCGTCCGAGCTCCACCTCCTTGGGGCCGCCGCGCAGCACGTCGTCGCGTGTCGACGTCCACCACAGCCGGTCGCCCTCCACCGCGCACGCGTCCAGCGCGGGCAGTTCCAGCGGCTCGCCGAGCACGCCGGGCTCGGCCAGCCTGCGCGCCACGCCGTCGCCGACGGCCCAGATCGCGCCGCCTCCCGCGACGACCCGGCCCGTGAAGCGTGCGCTCGCGGTCTCGGTGCCGGACGGGTCGAGCCAGTGGACGCGGTCGCCGGTGGTGCCCGCCAGTGTGCCGGTCGGGAGCGGGTCCGGCGCCGGTGGGCCGGCGAACGCCCTGGGCACCAGGACGGTCTCCGCCAGCGTGCCCGGCACCGGCCCGATCCCGGCCACCGTTCCCGGTACGGCCGCCAGGGACAGCGACTCCGGCATGGTCGCACCCTGCGTGGCACCGCCCAGCGCGCCGCGTGCCGTGCCACCTTCCAGGGGACGGCCCGACGGTGTGTACACGCGTACACCGTCGTCCGCCACGCACCACACGGTCGACCCGTCGGACGCGGCCGCCCGGACGGGGCGCGGCAGCTCGATCCTGGTGACCGCGACGTCCATGCGCTGAGACTAGACCGTTCGGAGCATCTCAGTGATCCTCTTGCCTGCTTCACTGGCATCTGCCTCGATTGCTCGAGGTCTTACGTCGCCTCCACAGGCGTTTAGCGTCTCCGGAGAACTGCCCGGCGACGAGGAACTAGGCCGCGCTCTGCTCGAGCGTCATCGCGTTGAGCAGGTTGCGGGCGGCGTTGACGTCACGGTCACGCTCGAGCCGTACCACTCCGCCTTGTAGGCGAGTTGGCGGAAGAGCTCACCGAACCCGAGAGACGCCGGTTCTTGACCATCCCGGCGACGTTCAGGGTTTCGACGGCGATGGCTCGCTTGGATCTCGCGAGCATCGTCGTTGTCCTGTGCAGGAAGTCCGCGCGTTGGCCGGCCACCTCGAGGTGAACCCTGGCGAGCCGCTTGACGGCCTTGGCCCGGTTGCTCGAGCCGAGCTTCTTCCTCGAGACCGCCTTGCCCGCCTTCCGCAGCTTGCGGAGCATGGCTTTGAGCGGCTTGGAGGCGTGGATCTCGGTCACGGTGCCGTCGTCGTCCACGATCGTGGCGAACGTCTTCACGCCCACATCGATCCCGCACGCGGGAGCGCCGCTCGAGACCGCGTGCTTCTCGTTGACGTCGGACCGGTCGACCTCGAGTTGGAACGACAGCCACCAGCGGCCCGCCTGCTCACGGATCGTGGAGCCAACCACTCGAGCGCGCCCATCCGCAATCCGATCCGTCAGCCACGACATGTCCTCGAGCGCGCGCACTCTGCCAACACCAGGCAGGGCGATCACTCGGGCAGCCAGCGGGCGGGCACGGTCGGCGTCGTAGCGGAACCTCGAGCCGTGCTTACGCTTCCGCCAGCCCGGGAAGCCGGCTTTGCGGCCCTTCCGCTTCCCGAATCTGGAGTCGAAGAAGTTCTTGAACCCAGCCGCCCGGACCCGGCACGCCTCCTTCGGCACCCTTGAGGACAAGCCCTCCTTGGTGAACCATGGATACCGGTCGCGGTGCTCGAGACGCCACAAACGCTCAAGCGCGGGAGCCGACCACGGGACAGACGTGAGGTTCGATTCGGGGACGCCGTAGGTCTTCTCCGCCTCGCGCTGGGCGAACGCGGCCTTCACCTTCTCGAGGCAGAAGTTCTCCACCACCCGCGACAGGCCAGCGTGCCGGCCGAGCCTGGCGCGCTGCTCAAGCGTCGGGGCCAGTTCGACGCGGAAGCCCTGCCGGCCGGTCACGCGACTTCCCGAGCGGCGCGAAGGGCGGCTTTGGCGCGGCGTGCAGCCGAGCGCCGGCCGTACAGCCGAGCGCAGAACGAAGTGAGGACTTCGGTCATGTCCCGCACCAGGTCATCGTCCACTTCAGCGTCGTCGATCACAACGATGCGGCGGCCGTTCGCCTCGAGCGCGGCTGACAGATGCTCGAGCCCAAACCGGGTCAGCCGGTCACGATGCTCGACCACGATCACGGCTACGGACGAGCGCGCAGCAGCCGGGCCGATTTCGGCCGCCTTCCATTCAGGCCGCTCGAGGTCGGTCTCCTGGTCGGCGCTGGAAACGCGGCAATCTGCCACGGCCCGGCCCTCCCGATCGGTGGACTGCTCGAGAACCATGTACCGGCCGGTCGCTGTCTTGACGACCGGGACAGGCATCGTCCCGTCCCGGGCCCGCTTCCAGGCGGTCTGATAGTGGACGCCGTTCCGCTTCGCCCACTCGAAGAGCTTCACACCCTGATAACCCCAGATGGAGACTCAGAAGAACTGGTGCTTTCGCTGGCAGCTACATACCCCACGCCCACGAGCCGGACAGTCATGATCGCCCCCCGTCCCCAGGCAGCGAGAAGACCGCGACCGGGTATACCGCTCGGCAAGTGCAGGATCCGGTCGTCGGCCCAGGTCAGCCCGGCTGCGATCATTGTGACCATGCGTGTAGTGGTGATCGGGAGCGGCATCGTGGGGGCCGGCGCGGCCTACCACCTGAGCCGCCGGGGCGCGTCGGTGACCGTGGTGGACGCCGGCTGCCAGGGCGGCGCGACCCAGGCGGGCGCGGGCATCGTGTGCCCGTGGGTGGACCATCCGGAGGACGACGACTGGTACCGCCTGACTCGCGAGGGCGCCCGCGCCTATCCGGCGCTGGTGGAGGAGCTGGGCGAGGACATCGGGTACGCCAAGGTGGGCGCTCTGCTGGTGGCCGAGGATCCGGTGGACCTGGAGCCGGTGCGCACGCTGCTGCGCCGCCGCCACGCCGGCGCGCCCGAGATGGGTGACGTCGTGGACGTGGACTCGCCGACGGAGCTGTTCCCGCCGCTGTCCGACAACCTGAGCGCGCTGCTCGTGCCGGGCGCGGCCCGGGTGGACGGCTGCTCGGTGCGTGACGCGCTGCTGCGGGCGTGCGTGGCCCGCGGCGCGGAGGTTCGTACGGGCATCGCCGCGCTCACCCAGGACGGCCAGGTGCTGCTGCACCCGGCGGACGCGGGTCAAGGTGAAGGCCAGACCGTGGGGCAGGGCGAGGGGCGGGGCGAGGGGCAGGGCGAGGGGCAGGGCGAGGGGCAGGGCGAGGGTGAGGGTAGGTCGTGGCGGCAGGCCACGCCGCTGGCCGCCGCCCGCGCGTCCGCGCCCGCCGCGCCGGCGGGCCTGGAGGCGCTGCGGCTGGCGGGCGAGGGTGTCCCGGTCGAGGCCGACATGGTGATCGTGGCCGCCGGGGCGTGGACCGGGGAGGTGTGCCGGCCGCTGGGGGTCGAGCTGCCGGTCTTCCCCAGGCGGGGCCAGATCCTGCACGCCACCATGGAGGGTGTGGACACCGCGTGGTGGCCGATCGTTCTGCCCAGGGTGGGGCCGTACCTGCTGGGGTTCCCCGACTCGCGGGTGGTGGTCGGTGCGACGGTCGAGGACGTGGGGTTCTCGCCGCGCGTCACGATGGGCGGGCTGGACGAGGTGATCGAGGCGGGGCTGCGGGTGGCGCCGGGGCTGTTCAACGCGACGGTGACGGAGGCGAGGGCCGGGCTGCGGCCCGTGTACGCGCCGGGCCGGGCGCTGATCGGGCGGTTGACCGATCGGGTGGTGGTGGCGACGGGGCTGAGCGCGTACGGGCTGACCGCGGGGCCGTTCACCGGCGAGATCGCCGCGGCGCTCGCCCTCGGCGAGACACCGCCGATCGACATCACGCCGTACGCGCCTGCGTGAAACCGCCGATCGCCAGCAACGCGCCCGCCTAAATCGGACTTTGGGCACCCCGACCCCTCAAGCAGGACAAGCGGCAACGTAGCATCGGATACCTCCCCACCGTGACGATGTGGGGAGGCCGCCTTGCCGTTGCTCGCGCTGCTCCTGCTCCTGCTCGTGGCAGCCGCCGGTTGCACCTCCGCCCCGCCCGCGCCCGCGCCACCACCGCCACCTCCCAGAACCGCAGCCCCGCCCAAGCCCATCGCACCGGCCCAGGAGGAGAAGGAGAAGGTACAGGTCCCGCACTCGGCCTCCGGACGCTACGCGGTCGTCAGGGGCGGCGCGCCCGCCAGGCCGGGCCGGGGGCGGGTGATGCGGTATCTCGTGGAGGTGGAGCGCGGCCTGCCGTTCGACCCGGCGGAGTTCGCCGCCGAGGTGCACCGCACGCTGAACGACGTACGCGGATGGGGCCGTTTCCAGCGGGTGGACCACGGGCCGGTACGGGTGCGCGTCGCGTTGTCGAGCCCTCGCCTGACCATCCGCCAGTGCCTGCCGCTGCGCACGGGCGGCGAGTTGTCGTGCTGGAACGGCCGCCGCTCGGTGATCAACGCGCTGCGCTGGGCGGAGGGCGTCCCGCAGTACGGCGGTGACCTGGCGGCCTACCGCCGGTACCTGATCAGCCATGAGGTCGGCCACGGTCTGGGGCACCACCACCGCAGTTGCCCTGGCCCCGGGCGGCCCGCGCCGGTCATGGTGCAGCAGTCGAAGTCGCTGGGCCGCTGCCGCCCCAACCCGTGGCCGTTCCCGCACCGCCGCCCGGACGGACGTTAGCCGCGAGCAGACGGGGCCAGGCCGAGCGCGGGTGTTCGCTCAGGCCAGGCCCGGCCCCGCGCCGACCCCGCGCAGCAGCGTGTCCACGACGCGGGTGGCCAGAGCCTCCGGGTCGCCGTCGCGTTCCTGCGTCGCCTCGTGACACAGCGCGTAGTAGACGCGCCTGGCCCACAGCGGATCCACGTCGGCCCTCAGCACCCCCGCCTCCTGCGCCCGCCTGAGCAGCCGCTCGCACCGCACGTCCACGTCGGCGTGCACCCTGGCCACCTCGGGATCGCCCGACAACGCCCGGCTCATCGCGAACCCCCAGTCGAGCTTGACCCGCAGCACGTTCGCGGTCGCCTGGTAGAGCGCGACCAGCGGCGGCGCGGTGTCGGGCCGGGCGGCGTCGATGGCTTCGGCGAAGCGCCGGGTGGCCCACGCCGCCATCGCGTCCACCAGCGCCTCGCGGGAGGCGAAGCGCCGGTGCACGGTGGTGCGCGCGACCCCGGCCGCCTCGGCGATCTGTTCCATGCTGGCCGCCGGGTTCCTGCTGAGGACGCGTTCGGCCGCCTCCAGGATCGTGCGCACGGTCCGCTCGGCATCGGAGCGCAGCGCGCGCGTCGTCTCAGTCACAGCACACAGGGTACGGCATAGTCCCCATTCCATTCGAACTTGCGTCATCGGTGTTGCAAGTTCTAGATTGGCCGCATCAACGCTGATGCGACTGGGAGAACCATCATGGACATGCGACTTACCGGCAAGACCGCCGTGGTGACCGGGGCGAGCAGGGGCATCGGGCTCGCCATCGTGCGGGCGCTGACCGCCGAGGGCATGCGGGTGGTGGCCGCCGCGCGGACCGCCACCCCCGAGTTGAAGGAGACCGGCGCCGTCGTGGTGACGGCCGACCTGTCCACCGCCGACGGGCCCGCCGCGGTGATCGGCCAGGCGGTGGCCGAGCTGGGCGGGATCGACGTGCTGGTCAACAACGTGGGCGGCGGCGACTCCGCGACGGACCTGGTGGGCGGGTTCCTGACCGTGGGCGACGAGGTGTGGCGCGAGGTCCACGACCTCAACCTGCTCAGCGCCGTCCGCGCCACCCGCGCCGCCATGCCGAGCCTGCTGCGGCGGGGCGGCGCGGTGGTCAACATCTCCTCCAACAGCGCCAAGGTGCCCGGCGCGGGCCCCATCGCGTACGCGACGGCCAAGGCGGCGCTGACCGCGTTCGGCAAGGCGCTGGCCGAGGAGTTCGGCCCGCAGGGGGTGCGGGTCAACACCGTCTCCCCCGGCGCGGTGCTGACCGCGATGTGGCAGGCCCCCGACGGTTACGGCGCCGCGGCGGCGCGGGCGTACGGGGTGGATCACGAGCAGTTCCTGGCGGGGCTGCCTGCGAACGCCGGGATGACGACCGGTAGGTTCGTCGAACCGGACGAGGTCGCCGCTCTGGTGACATGGCTGGCATCTCCGCATGCCGGAAGCGTGACCGGCGCGGACTACGTCATGGACGGTGGGGCGATCAAAACAGTCTGACCTATCGCGATATATCGTACGTAGGGGAACACCGGGGAGTCCCGTCCGGTTGGACCGGGACAGACGAACATTCCAGGGGAGTGTGGGCGATGGCAAGAATGCGGACGGCACGGCGGATCCTGGCAGGCGGCGCGGCCCTCGCCGCGGCCGGATGGGCGCTGCGGCAGGTGCCCGCCGAGCTGGGCGTGCGGCCGCTGACATCGGGGCCTGACCGGGCGGCGCGGATCCGGCGCTCGCCGCAGTTCAGGGACGGCGCGTTCGTGAACACGATGCCCGAGCAGACCACCCTCGTGGGCAGGCCGCCGGTCGGCGTGCTCGGCGAGCTGGCCAAGGACAAGGAGCAGCGCCGCCCCGCCGGCCTCGTCCCGCTGCGCGTCCCGCCGTCCGGCCCGCCGCCCGCCGACGGGGTGCGCGCCATCTGGTACGGCCACGCCTCCACGCTGGTCGAGATCGAGGGCAAGCGCGTGCTGTTCGACCCCGTGTGGAGCAGGCGCCCCTCCCCCTCGCAGCTCGTCGGCCCCAAGCGGCACCACCCCGTGCCGGTGGAGCTGGGCGAGCTGCCCGAGGTGGACGCGATCGCGATCTCGCACGACCACTACGACCACCTCGACCTGGCCACGGTCCGCTCGCTGACCCGCACGCAGAAGGCGCCGTTCCTGGTGCCGCTGGGCATCGGGGCGCACCTGGAGCGGTGGGGCGTGCCCGCGTACCGGATCATCGAGCTGGACTGGGACGAGGAGGCGCAGGTCGCCGGGCTGCGTTTCGTCGCGACGGCCGCCCGCCACTTCTCCGGCCGGACCTTCGCCCGCAACGACACCCTGTGGGGCTCCTGGGTGGTCGCGGGCCGGGACAAGCGGGTCTTCTACGCGGGCGACTCCGGCTACTTCGAGGGGTACCGCGGCATCGGGTCGGCCCACGGGCCGTTCGACCTGACGCTGATGCCGATCGGCGCCTACAGCCCGGCGTGGCCCGACGTGCACATGAACCCGGAGGAGGCCGTCAACGCCCACCTCGACCTGGGCGGGAAGCTGCTGCTGCCGGTGCACTGGGCCACGTTCACGCTGGCGCTGCACCCGTGGGCGGAGCCGGTGGACCGGCTGTGGCGGGAGGCCAAGGCCCGCGACGTGCGGATCGCCGTGCCGCGGCCGGGCGAGGCCGTGGACGTGTCGGCGGCTCCGGCCGTCGAGGGCTGGTGGGAGATGCTGCACTGACCTGTCCGGGACGTACAGTTCTGCCGTGAGCAACCTGGAGCTTGACCCGCAGGAGATCCGCTGCGGCGCTGACGAGATCAACGGCCGCGAGGTGCTGGAAGGGCGGGACGTGCCGCTGGGCGGCCCGCGCGCGATGGCCGTCAGCAGGACACTGCCCGGCGTGCACCGGCGCATGATCGGCGCCTGGTGCTTCGTGGACGCCTACGGGCCGCAGCGGTCCGCCATGCGGGTGCCGCCCCACCCGCACACCGGGCTTCAGACGGTGAGCTGGCTGGTGGCGGGCGAGGTGCTGCACCGCGACAGCCTCGGCACGCTGCAGGAGATCCGCCCCGGCCAGCTCAACCTGATGACGGCCGGGCGCGGCATCTCCCACTCGGAGGAGTCACCCGAGACGGTGCTGCACGGGGTGCAGCTCTGGGTGGCGCTGCCGGAGGCGTCGCGGCACGTCGAGCCGGGCTTCGAGCACCACCCGTCGCTGCCGGTGCTGTCCGGGCCCGGCTTCTCGGCGACCGTCGTCATGGGGACGCTCGGCGGGGTGACCTCGCCCGCCACCG
The DNA here is from genome assembly GCF_008086045.1 of Nonomuraea sp. PA05. Classification (GTDB taxonomy): domain Bacteria; phylum Actinomycetota; class Actinomycetes; order Streptosporangiales; family Streptosporangiaceae; genus Nonomuraea; species Nonomuraea monospora. The sequence goes on from NZ_VSEY01000011.1 coordinate 34,500, forward strand.
CGCACACGCCTCTCGTCGGGGCGGAGGTCGTGGTGGACGGCGACGGCGAGGTGCCGGTGGATCCGGCGTTCGAGCACGGGCTGCTGCTGCTCGACGGCGAGGTGGCGGAGGTGGAGCGAGGGCCGCTGGTGTACCTGCCGCCGGGCCGGGGCGGGGTGCGGTTGTCGGGGCGCGGGCGGGTGATGCTGATCGGCGGGGAGCCGTTCGGTGAGGAGCTCGTCATGTGGTGGAACTTCGTGGGGCGCTCCCACGACGAGATCGCCGCCTTCCGCGAGGAGTGGATGGAGGGCGAGGGGTTCGGCGTCGTCGAGGGCTTCGACGGGGCGCCGCTCCCCGCTCCCGTCCTGCCCGGCACGCGGCTCAAGCCGCGCGGCCGGGTCCGCTGACGTCCCGGAGCCCACGTCTTGAAGCCGCCGGACTGAAGCTGGCATCCTGACGTCAAGTGAGCCGCTGGGCCTTGCTCAGCAGCCGCTGCGCCACCACCACCAGCGCCAGGAACACCCCGCTGACCACCTGCTGGAACGCCGAGGTGAGGCTGCCCACCTGGTTGATCAGGCTCTGGATCACCCCGAGCAGCAGCACCCCGGCGACCGACCCGCTGATGCCGCCCGCCCCGCCGGTCAGCAGGGTGCCGCCGATCACGACGGCGGCGATGGCGTCGAGTTCCAGCCCGATCCCCAGAATCGTCACCCCGGACGAGAGCCGGGCGGCGTTCAGCGCGCCCGCCAGCCCGGCCAGCAGCCCCGACATGACGTACACGTACACCTTGGTCCGCGCCACGGGCACCCCCATGAGGGCCGCCGCCTGCTCGTTGCCGCCGATGGCGTAGACGTTCTGCCCGAAGCCGGTGCGCTGCAGGAGGACCATGGCGATCAGCGCCAGGCCGATGGTGACGTGGACGGGGTAGGACAGGCCGAGCACCTCGCCCTGGCCGAGGGCGGCGAACGCCTGGTCCTTCACCAGGTACGTGGTGGCTCCCTCGTCCGAGATGGCGAGCATCAGCCCGCGGACGCCCAGCAGGCCCGCCAGCGTGACGATGAACGGCGCCATCCCGGTCCGCGCGATCACCAGCCCTTGGAGCAGCCCGACGACGCCGCACACCGCCAGGGGCAGGAGCAGCGCCACCAGCAGGCCGTACTGGGAGCCGTAGGCCGCGAGCACGCCGCCGAGCACGAACAGCGACCCGACGGACAGGTCGATGCCGCCGCTGATGATCACGAAGGTCATCCCGATCGCGATGATCGCCAGGAACGACGACGACACGACCACGCTGGCGGCGTTGGCCGGAGTGGCGAAGGAGTCGAAGGCCAGGCTGCCCACGACCACCAGCAGCGCCAGCACCATGACGGCGCCGTGCTGCTGGAGCAGGCGGCTGGTCTGCTCGCGGTTCATCGGGTGCCCCGCTTCCTGGTGGCGTAGACGGCGGCCAGGATGATGACCGCCTGGACCATCTGGGTCCACGACTGCGGGAGGTTGTGCTTGATCAGCGTGGCCGCGAGGAGCTGCATGAGCAGCGCGCCCATGACCGTGCTGAGCACCCTGATCCGGCCGCCCGTCAGCGGGGTGCCGCCGACCACGACCGCGGTGATCGCCGACAGCTCGATGAACAGGCCGAGCGAGGTCGGGTCGCTGGCCTGGAGGCGGGCGGTCGCGAGCACCCCGGCCAGGGCCGCGAGCAGGCCGGAGATGACGTACACGGTGAGCAGCACCCGCTTCACGGGCAGCCCCGACAGCTCGCTGGCCGACCGGTTGCCGCCGATGGCGACCACCTGCCGCCCGAACGTGGTGCGCCGCACCACGAACAGCACGATCACCGTCAGCGCCGCCGCGATGAGCACGATCACCGGGACTCCGGCGACGGAGCTGCTGCCCAGCGCGATCAGGCCGGGGTTGCGGAACTCGACGAGCTGCGGCACCAGCACGTTGGCCAGGCCGCGCACGCCGACGAGCAGCGCGAGCGTCGCCACGATGGGCTGCACCCCGGCGTAGGCCACCAGCGCCCCGCCCGCGGCTCCCACGACCGCCCCGCCGATCACGGCCACGACGACCGCGGGCAGCCAGCCGTACCCGAGGTAGAGCACGGTCAGCGCCGCGGCCAGCGCCATCACCGAGCCGACCGACAGGTCGATGCCCTGGGTGCCGATGACCAGCGCCATGCCGAGCGAGACGATCACGATGGGGGTGACCTGGACGAGCTGGGTGCGGAAGTTGGAGGCGTCCAGGAAGTGCGGGGTGAACAGCACGTTGAACAGCAGCAGCGCCAGGACGGCCGCGTACACGCCGTAGTCCTGCACCCAGGCGAAGACCCGCGGTTTCAGTACGGCCATCCGGGCGCCGCCCCTTGATGTCAGCTCAGCCATCCGCCTGCTCCGCGATCGTGGCCATGATCCTCTCCTCGGTCACCTCGTCGCCCGACAGCTCGCCCACGACCGCGCCCTCCCGCAGCACGAGGATCCTGTCGGCGCCCTCGACCAGCTCCTCCAGGTCGGAGGAGATCAGCAGCACGCCGAGCCCCTCCCCGGCCAGCTCGTCGATCAGCGCCTGCACCTCGGCCTTGGCGCCGACGTCGATGCCGCGGGTGGGCTCGTCCAGCAGCAGCACCTTGGGCCGGACGGCCAGCCAGCGGGCCAGCAGCACCTTCTGCTGGTTGCCGCCGGACAGCTCGGAGACGAGCTGGTGCGGCGAGGCGGCCTTGATCCTCAGCCTCCGCATGAAGATCTCGACCACCCGGTCGATCTTCGCCTCGGACACCACCCCGGCCCTGCCGAGGGCGGGCAGCGCGGCCAGGGCGATGTTCTCGCGCACGGACAGGGTGGGGATGATGCCCTCGGCCTTGCGGTCCTCGGGCAGCAGGCTGACGCCGGCCCTGATGGCCGCCGCGGTGGAGCCGCCGCGCAGCGGCGCGCCGGCCACGAGCACCTGCCCGCCGTCCAGCGGCAGCGCGCCGACGATGGCCTTGGCGGTCTCGGTACGTCCCGCGCCCAGCAGGCCGCCCAGGCCGACGACCTCGCCCGGCCTGACGCTGACGTCCACGCCGTCGAGCACGTGCCGCCTGGTCAGGCCGCGCGCCTCGACGGCCGGGGCCCGCCCGTTCGCGGCGGAGCCACGGGAGAAGCTGGTCAGCCCCTGGGTACGCACCTCGTTCAGGTCGCGGCCGAGCATGAGCGAGATCAGCTCGATCCGCTCCAGCCCCGCCAGCGGCCCGGTGTGCGCCAGGCGGCCGTCCCGCAGCACCGTCACCCGGTCGCACACCTGGTACAGCTCGTCGAGGCGATGGCTGACGTACATGACGGCGATCCCGTCGTCACGCAGCTTCCTGATCACCCCGAACAGCGTCTCCACCTCGCGCGGCTCCAGCGAGGAGGTGGGCTCGTCCATGATGACGACCCGCGCGTCCACCGACACGGCCCGCGCCAGGGCGACCATCTGCTGGGCGCCCACCCCGAGGGTGCGCAGCGGCCGGCGGACGTCGGTCTCGACGCCGTACCCGGACAGCACGCGCTCGGCCTCGCCGTACATGGCGGCGGCGTCGATCACCCCGAACCTGCCGCGCGGCTCGCGGCCGAGCAGCAGGTTGCGGGCCACCGACATCATGGGGACGAGGTTGACCTCCTGGTAGATGGTGGAGATTCCGGCGCGCTGCGCCTCCATGGGGGTGCCGAAGGCGGCGGGGCCGCCGCGGTAGCGCAGCTCGCCGCCGTCCGGCTGGTAGACGCCGGTGAAGACCTTGATCAGGGTGGACTTGCCCGCGCCGTTCTCGCCGACCAGCGCGTGCACCTCGCCCGGGTGGAGGGCGAGGGACACGTCGTCGAGGGCGAGCACGCCGGGGAAGCGCCTGCTGATCCCCCGAGCTTCCAGAACCGGTTCCAACTCAGTACGCCTCACCGAGGGAGTCCTTGGCGTTGGCCGTGGTGTAGTCCCGGTCGGAGATGATCACCTTGTCGGGGATGGCCTCGCCGTCGAGGAACTTCTGGGCGGTCTCGAAGGCGAGGGGGCCGAAGCGCGGGTTCGACTCGATGACCGCGTACAGCCAGCCGTCGGCGATGCCCTGGACGGCGCTGCGGGTGCCGTCCACCGAGACTATCTTGATGTTGCCCGGTTCCTTGCCCGCGCCCTTCAGCGCGGTGACCGCGCCCAGCGCCATCTCGTCGTTCTCGGCGTAGATGCCGTTGATGTCGGGGTTGGACTGGATGAGCTGTTCGGTGACCTGCTGCCCCTTCTCGCGGGCGAACTCGCCGGTCTGCTCGAAGGAGATGGTGATCTCGGGGGCCTTCTCCCTGACGCGGTCCTTGAAGCCGTTCGTGCGCTCGGTGGTGACGTTGTTGCCGGGCGCGCCGAGCAGGATGGCCACCTTGCCCTTGCCGCCGAGGGCCTCGATCATGCGGTCGGCGGCGCGTTTGCCCTGCTCGTAGAAGTCGGAGCCGATGAACGTCAGGTAGTCGCTGCACGCCTTGGCGTTGATCTTGCGGTCTACCGTGATGATGGGGATCTTCTTGGCGGCGGCCTGCTGGAGCACGGGCTCCCAGCCGTCGGAGTTGAGCGGCGCGATCACCAGGAGCCGCACGCCCTGGGCGATGAGCTGCTGCACGTCGGTGATCTGCTTGGAGAACTGCGACTGGGCGTTGGTGACCTTGAGCTCGGTGATGCCCAGCTTGGCGGCCTCGTCCTTGATCGACTTGGTCTCCGCGATGCGGAACGGGTTGGCCTCCTTCTCCGACTGGGAGAAGCCGACCGTGGCGGTCTTCAGGTCGAACTTCGTGCCGCCGAACTGCTGGAGCGTGCAGGTGGGCCCGGCGGAGCCGGTCGGGCTCTGGACGACCTGCTGACCGGCGGTGCTGGTGGCGGCGGGCGCGGCCTGCGGCTCCTCCGCCTTGGCGCAGGCCGCCGCGGTGAGGAGGACGGCCAGCGCCAGGGCTGCCGTCCGGATGTGGGGGGTCATCGCGGTTCCTTTCCTATCAGGTGCCGGGCCCGGGCCACGAGGGTCCGGGCCCGGCAGGGATCAGCTACGGGGGTCAGCTACAGGCGGGGTTGATCGCGCTCGTGAGCGCCTTGTGCGCGGCGGCGACGCGCTGGACGTCCGGCTTCGTGATCGCCCTGTCGTACGTCATGAGGCCGTTGATCTCGGTCTCGACGTCGGTGGTCTGCGTGTAGATGGCGGCGCTGAGCTGCTCGCAGGCGTGCAGCCTCTCCAGTTCCTCGGCCATGCTCACGTAGCGGGTGGTCAGGGCCTCGGGGTCGGGCTCGACCGCGTAGCCCCAGCCGCCGCCGGACCAGGTGTGGCCGACGACGGGCAGGGCCAGGCCGCCGTACTCGCCGATGACGTTCGCCCTGCTGCCGGACGGCTTGCCGGGGTTGCCGGGGCCCGGATAGATGTGGAAGTCCTTGACGTCGCCGTTGCCGCCGTCCACGGCGCCGCAGCAGTTGATCCCGCTCATGTTGTTGACCAGGCGCGAGGGGTCCCAGCTCTTGACCAGGTTGGCGACGCGGGCCTGGTCGTACTGGCCCCAGCCCTCGTTGAAGGGCACCCACATGATCACCGAGGGGCTGCTGCGGTGCTGGTCGACGAGCTCCTTCAGCTCCGCCTCGTACTGCGGCCTGTCGGTGGTCCTGAACGCGGCCGGCATGTCCTGCCAGACCAGCAGGCCGAGCTTGTCGGCGTGGTGGTACCAGCGGTCGGACTCGACCTTGACGTGCTTGCGGACGGCGTTGAAGCCGAGCGCCTTGGTCTGCTCCAGGTCGTAGCGCAGCGCCTCGTCGGTGGGCGGGGTGTAGATGCCGTCGGGCCAGAAGCCCTGGTCGAGCGGGCCGATCTGGAAGAGCGGCCGTCCGTTGAGCAGGATGCGCCAGCCGGAGACGGAGATGGAGCGCATCCCGAAGTACGACTCCACCTTGTCGTTGCCGAGCCTGACCTCCAGGTCGTACAGGTGGGGGTCGCCGGGCGACCAGAGCCTGGGGTTCGGCACGGGCAGGCGCAGCTCCTTGCCGGTCTCGCCGCGCACGGTGCCGACGATCCTGCCGCCGTCCCTGGCGATCACGGTGGCGGTGCCGGGCGAGCCGTGCACGGTCACGTACAGGGCCTGGCCGCGCAGGTCGGGCTCGGTGTCCACGCGCTCGACGTGCTCCTTGGCGACCGGCTCGATCCAGACGGTCTGCCAGATGCCGGACACGGAGGTGTACCAGATGCCGCCCGGGTCGAGCCGCTGTTTGCCGATGGCCTGGGCCCCGTTGTCGGTCGGGTCGGTGACGCCGACCACCAGCTCCTGCGCGCCGGAGCCCTTGAGCGCGCCGGTGACGTCCACACTGATCCGGTCGTAGCCGCCCTTGTGGGTGGCGACCTGCTTGCCGTTGACGTGAATGGTGGCGTCCCAGTCGACGGCGTCGAGGTGCAGCATCAGCCGCTCGCCGCGCCAGCTACGGGGCACTTCGAACGTCCTGCGGTACCACATGCGCTCCTCGTGCCGGCCGATGCCGGACAGCTGCGACTCCACCGGGTACGGCACGACGATCTTCTCGGCCAGGTCCTTGCCGATGGGCGCGGCCTCGCCCTCCCTGGCCGGCGCGAACTGCCAGACGCCGTTGAGGCTGCGCCAGCGTTCGCGGGCGAGCTGCGGCCTGGGGTACTCGGGCAGCGGGTTGTCCTTGTCCACCTGGTCGGTCCACCTGGTCTTGAGCACGTAGGTGGAGGCGTTGACCACGTGGGCGAACGGGTAGGCGGCCAGCGGGGCGCCGTCGGCGTAGGTGATGCCGCCGTTGCCGTCGTAGGAGGTGCGCACGGTGCTGCCCGCCTTCGACGGGACCTGGGCTCCCAGCTTGAGCTCCACGGTCTCCGGGCTCTTCTGCGTCGCGGAGGTGACGGGCCAGGCGGCGGCGCCGACCGTGACGGCCAGCTTCTGGTGCGCGCCGGCGGGCAGGGCGGCCAGCGGCTTGGCGAAGGTGAGCGTGGCGACGTCGCCGGCCGCGTTCAGCCTGGCGTCGTACGGCCCGTCCGGCTGGAAGTCCGCCGGGACGGTGAGCGCGTCCACGGGCACGATCGCCTTGGGCTGGCTCGGGCTCTGCCAGCGCAGGCGCAGGTTCGCGCCGCCGTAGTGCTCGAAGTACTCGACCTTGATGTCGTACTTCCTGTTCGCCTCCAGGGCGATCGGGGTGCCGGTCTGCTCCTTGTCCCAGTCGTCCACCCAGTGGTCGATGACCGGCTGCCCGTCGATCCACAGGCGGAAGCCGTTGTCGCCGACCATCGAGAAGGTGTAGGTCTCGGAGTGCCTGGCCGTGATCTGTCCCGTCCACCGGACGGTGACGTCGTCCTCCCGCCCTGTCAGCAGCTTGAACGTGGGGTTCAGGTCGGCCATCTCGAGGTTCGGGTCGATGATGCTCGCCTTGAGCTCGGCGAAGTCGAACGTGCCCGCCGCCGAGGCGAGGTAGTAGTCGCCGCGCAGCCCGTTCCGCTCGGGAAGGGCTGCCGAGGCTGGTGCCGGAAGCTGCCATGACACGGACATCAAGACAGCCAGCAGCAACGCGAGGCGCTTACGCACGGGGGGTCCTTTCGGAGGGCGCCGATCAGGTTCGGACAGCTTTTGACCCTGACAAGCTCCAAAGTAAGCACCGGCGGACGCAGATGGTCAAGATTTCCGATCAGATTCGTTCGTGTTCGGTCAAAGGTGAACCGGCATGGCCGCGGTCTCCGTCGTGGCGCTCACAGACCGCCGCGGAACGCCTCTCCGCGATTAGTTCCTTTGCCGTAATCGCCTATTGCCAGCACAGCTCGCACTTACTTAGGTTTCGGTCATGACCCTAATCAAGCGCTTAGCGGCGTGCGGCATGGCCGTCGCCCTCGCCGTGCTCGGCGGCGCCACCCCGGCGGTCGCGGGAACACCGCACGTGGAAGAGCTCGGCGTCCCCCTCCAGGACGTGCTGCTGATCGGCGGGGTGGTGGCGCCCGGCCCCGGTGGCCGGACGGTGCTGTGGGGCGCCTCCTCGGGCTCCCCCGCCCACCTCAACGCCGTCGATCCCGTGACCGGGGCCGAGGTCGCCCGGTACGACCTGCCTGGCGCGGGCGGCTCGTGGGCCGTGGACGCCGCCCGGGACGGCAGCGTCTACGTCGGCACGTACGGCGACGGCCGCCTCTACCGCTGGACCGATCAAGGCGGTGTCCAGGACCTCGGCCGGCCCCTGGCCTCGGAGAACTTCATCTGGACGGTGGCCGCGGGCGAGGGCGCCACCGTCTACGGCGGCACCTCCCCCGGCGGCCGGTTGTTCGCCTACGACCCGGCGACCGGCGTGCGCGACTACGGCAGGCTCTCGCCCGCCCACTCCTACGTCCGCAGCGTCGCCTACGCGGGCGGCAAGATCTACGCCGGCACCGAGGCCCCCGCCGCCGTCTTCGAGATCGACGCGGCCACCGGCGCGAGCAGGCAGCTCCCCACGCCCGACGGCCTGGACCCGGCGAACCAGTGGGCCTACGACGTGAACGTCGCCGGCGACCACCTCTACGTCCGTTACGGCGGCGCGAGCCCCGGCCCGCTGCGCGTCTGGGACATCGCCGCCGGCCGGTGGACCGGCGCGCTGGAGTCCGCCCACGGCCTGGACGTCTCGCCCCCGGACGCCGACGGCGCCGTCTACCTCGTCAGGAGCGGCGAGCTGGTCCGCTACGACCCGGGGACCGGGGCGGTGACGGGCACCGGGATGCCGTTCACCGGCCGCGTGGCCAACACGCGCGGCATCGGCTGGGCCGAGCTGGGCCTGCCCGACTATCCGGGCAGGAGCGTCGTCGGGCTGCTCTGGCGCGGCCTGATGTTCCGCTACAACCCGCAGACCGGCGCGAAGTCGTTCGTGCAGACGGCCGTCAAGGGCGAGCCCATCGACGTGACGACGCTCGCGCAGGGCCCCGACGGCCGCATGTACGCCGGCGGCTTCCTCAACGGCGGCTTCGCCGCCCTGGACCAGGAGACCGGGCAGCGGGCGGAGTTCCACACCTTCTCGCAGAGCGAGGGCATGGTCGCCCACCGGGGCAGGCTCTACATCGGCGCCTACCCCGAGGCCAGGGTCTACGCCTACGACCCCGGGCTGCCGTGGAACAGCACCGAGTACTCGCCCAGCCCCGAGCCGGGCCACGAGCCGAACCCGGCCCGGCTGTTCGACTTCGCCACCGACAAGCAGATCAGGCCGCGGGCGCTGGTCTCGGCGGGCCGCTACCTGGCCGCGGGCACCATGCCCGACCTCGGCCATCTCGGCGGCGTGCTGGCCGTGTGGGACCCGCGCACCGGAGCGCTCAAGCACGCCGAGCGCAACGTCGTCCAGGACCAGAGCATCGTCTCGCTCGCCTACCGCGACGGCGTGCTGTACGGCGGCACGTCCATCTACAGCGGCCAGTCGGCGACGCCGCCGACGCAGCCGGAGGCCAAGCTGTTCGCCTGGTCGGTGAAGGAGGACCGGCTGCTGTGGGAGATCGTCCCCGCTCCTGGCAAGCCCGCGATCCCGGCGCTGACGTTCGACGCCCGCGGGCGGCTGTGGGGGATCGCCGGCGGCGAGGTGTTCGCGGTGAGCACCGCCGCCAGGGAGGTCGTCGAGCGGGTCACGCTGTCCGGCAGCAGGAGCGCCGGCGGGCAGCTCGCCTACAACCCGCGCGACCGCAAGCTGTACGGCGCGCACGCCGGACAGGACGTCTTCTCCCTCGACCCGCGCACCGGGCGGCACACCGAGCTGCGGCAGGGCCCCGTGCAGCACCTCGCCGTGCACGGGAACGGCGACGTCTGGTTCGCCGAGGGGCCCCGGCTGTTCCGCCTGACCCGCTGACCCGCGACCGCGTGCCCCCTCGCGAGGGGGCACGCGAGGGTCACGCGCAGATCCGGTAGGTGTAGAAGTTCTCGTAACGCGACAGGTAGAGGTGTCCGTCAGGGCCGAGTGCCATGTTCGAGACCGGGCGGACGATCTGGGTGAACGCCATCGTCGCCGGGTCGATCCGATACGCCTTGCCCTGCACCTTGCCCCACAGGGAGCCCCGGTGGAAGACGAGGTGCGTGTCGAGCCAGACCTGGGTGGCGTCGGCCCAGGGGTAGGACTGGTGCTGGACGGACCTGACGGTCCGCCCGGTGGCCGGGTCCAGCTCGAACAGCCTGTCCGGGCTCAGCCCCCACAGCCGCCCGGCGTCGTCGAAGGTGATCGAGCCGAGCGCCAGGTCGCCGGCGACGGGGGTGGTCCGCCACAGCACCGTGTCCGTGGCGATGTCGTACGCGAACGCCGCGGCCTCCCCCGCCGGCGTGCTGGTGCCGCCGAACGCCGAGGTGGCGCCGTAGACGATCCCGTCGCGGTAGGCCAGCCCGATGACGCTGTGTCCTGGCACGATGTCCCGCTTGATCACGCTGCGCCCGGTGGCCGGGTCGAGCAGCCCGAGCACGCCGCCGTGGGTGCCGGCCTTGGGCACGGTGCCGAACGCCAGCCAGTCGCCCGCGGAGACCATCGCGAAGGGGCGGTCCTGCTCCTGGGCGCCGAGGTCGAGCAGCAGCCGGGGCGCGGTGCCGGTCCACTCGTAGACGCGGGCCCCTGGGTAGACGCCGAGGTAGAGCTTGCCCTTGTGGGTGACGATGCCCTCGCTCTGGCCGACCTCGGGCCAGAACTGGGACTCGCCGGTGGCCGGGTCGTAGGCGGCCAGGCCGCCGGTGAAGAAGCCGCCCGCGTACAGGCGGCCGTCGGGGCCGGCGCCCATGGCGCGGACGGTGACGTGCAGCGGGGTCAGCGTGCTGTTGATCAGCTTGCCCTGCCCGGTCCTGCGGTCGAAGTGCCAGATGTGGCCGGTGGAGCTGGTGCCGACGAGCACGGGGCCGAGCCAGCCGAGCGGGCGGGCGGCGCCCCCGCCGTAACCGGTGAAGCCCAGCCGGGTGATCTTCTCCGTGCGGAGGTCGTACCTGACGAGCTCGTTGTCCTGGAACAGGTAGAGGTCGTCGCCGTGCCGGCCGCCGCCGACGGTGAGGTTGTCGACGTCGGTCACGACGTCCTTCCACGTGCTCTTGCGCAGGTCGTACACGCCCATGGGGTTGGCGCCCGTGGAGGTGGAGTAGCGGACCAGCAGGTAGCGGCCGGAGACGTGCACGTCGTAGGCGTAGCCGCTGCCCTCGATGGGCGGGTCGATCACCCGCAGCACCGTGCCGCCGCCGGGGGCGAGCACGGCGACCTTCATGCTGCCGGCGCCGACGCCGGCGTACACGGTGCCGTCCGCGCCCACGGCCAGGTCCCTGACGAGCTGGTCGCCCGGCACCGGGGTGCCCAGGTCGGTGAACGTCCCGGCGGCGACGTCGTAGCGGAAGAGCTTGCCCGTGGGCGAGGTGCCGCCGTACACGGCCGAGCCGTCGGGCGAGGTGGCCACCGACCAGACGAAGGACTCGCCGGGGACGGCCATGCCGAGCTCGCTCACCTGGTCGGTGGTCGGGTCGTAGCGGAACAGGCGGCCCATCGCCCCGGCGGTGCCGTTGTAGCCGCCCACGTACACCGAGTGGTCGGGGGCGACGGTGACGGCCCAGGAGCCCAGCGCGAGCGGCAGCGGGCGCTCGGCGATCAGGCCGCCGGTGCGGGCGTCCCTGATGCCGAGCAGCGCCTGGCGGGAGGCGGCGGAGGTGACGGAGTAGATCCGCGGGCCCTGCGGGTGGCCGGCGTCCAGGGCGGTGCCCGCCGTGGTGATGCCCGTGAGCGGGAGCGTGCCGAGGTTCTGGAAACCGCAGCCCGTGGGGGGCGCGGCCTGGGCCGGCGCGGTGAGACATAAGAGAACGAGGAGCGAAGCCAGGATGACGCGCATGAACGACCTCCACTGTAGATAACGGTCTTGACCGTAATTTGCCACGCACGTCCTGTCCAGAGACTCTGGCGTCGATCGGCTTCGTTCTCGATCGATCACACGTGAACCCACGGTTGCCCGATCGACTATGATCGGGTCGTGAGCGACACGCAGAGTGACGGACGCAGGCCCGTGTTCGCCGCCGAGCGCCGGCAGCGCATCCTGGAGCTGGTGCGCGCCAACGGCGCCGTGTCGCTGCGCGAGCTGGCCCAGGCGGTGCACTCCTCCGAGGTCACCGTCCGCCGCGACCTGCGGGCGCTGGAGTCGGAGGGCCTGCTCAACCGCCATCACGGCGGCGCCACCCTGCCCGGCGAGCTGTCACGCGAGGCCGGTTACGCGCACAAGGTCTCGCTGGAGTCCGCCGAGAAGGCCGCCATCGCCGACCTGGCGGGCGCCCTCGTCGAGGACGGCGACGCGATCGTGATCGGCCCCGGCACCACCACGCAGGAGTTCGCCCGCCGCCTGACCCGGCACTCCGAGCTGGCCGTGGTCACCAACTCGCTGCTGGTCGCCCAGGTGCTGGCGGGCTCGCCGCGCATCGAGGTGATGCTGACCGGCGGCACGCTGCGCGGTCCGATCCTGGCGCTGGTGGGCAGCGCGGCCGAGCAGTCGCTGGCCGGGCTGCGGGTGCGCAGGGCGTTCGTCTCCGGCAACGGCCTGAGCGCCGAGCGCGGCCTGTCCACGCCGAACATGCAGGTGGCGGGCGTCGACCGGGCGCTCGCGGCGGCGGCCGAGGAGGTCGTGGTGCTGGCCGACCACACGAAGGTCGGCGTCGACACGATGGTGCAGACCGTCCCGCCCGACCGCATCGATCACCTGGTCACCGACGACGCCGCGCCCCGCGAGGTGCTCGACGACCTGAGCGCCCGGGGAGTGCGGCTGCACGTCGCCCAGTTCTGATCGAATGTGACAAGTCCGTTACTGGAATGTTTCCTTTCTCGATCACGATCGAGGCGGAGGCAACCGTGCTGCAGGTCGCTGGCGTTCTCAAGACGTTCCAGGGTGTCACCGCCCTCGACCACGTCACCATGTCCGTCCGCGCCGGCGAGGTGCACGCCCTGGTCGGCGGGAACGGCGCGGGCAAGTCCACCCTCGTGAAGGTGCTGTCGGGCGTCCACCAGCCCGACGCGGGCGAGCTGCGCCTGCTCGGCGAGCCGGTCAGGTTCACGGGGCCGGCCGACGCCAGACGGGCCGGGATCGCCACCATCCACCAGGAGACGAACCTCGTCCCGACGATGAGCGTGGCCCGCAACCTGCTGCTCGGCAGGGAGCCCAGGGGCCGGCTCGGGCTGATCGACTCGGCGGCCGTGCACGCCCGCGCCGAGGAGGTGCTGGCCGCGTACGGGCTGGAGGTGGACGTGCGCCGCCCGCTCGGGTCGCTGGGCGAGGGCGCCTGCCAGATCGTGGCGCTGGCGCGGGCCGCCTCGGCGGACGCCCGTCTGGTCATCATGGACGAGCCGACCACGGCGCTGGACCACGCCGAGCTGGAGACGCTGTTCGCCGCCGTCACCCGGCTGCGCGAGCAGGGCCGCTCGGTCGTCTACGTCACGCACCGCATGGAGGAGCTGTACGGGATCTGCGACCGCGTCACGGTGCTGCGCGAGGGCCGCGTGGTGCACACGGGCCCGCTGGCCGGGCTCGACCGGCTGCGGCTGGTCTCGCTCATGCTCGGCCGCCCGTTCCATCCCGCTCCGCCGGCGCCGCGGGCGGGCGAGCCCGACGTGCCCGCCGACGCGCCGGTCCTGGAGGCCAAGGGCCTGACCCGCCAGCACATGCTGGACGGGGTGTCGCTGGAGATGCGGGCCGGCGAGGTCGTCGGCCTGGGCGGCCTGCTCGGCGCGGGCCGCAGCGAGACCGCGCGCGCCATCGCGGGCGCGCTGCCGGTGGACGCCGGGCAGGTCACGGTGGCCGGGGAGGCGGCGCGCAAGTGGTCGATCAGGAGCGCCGTGCGCGCCGGGATCGGCCTGGTGCCGGAGAACAGGAAGACCGAGGGCATCGTGCCGACCCTGTCGGTCCGCGACAACATCGCCCTGGCCGCGCTGCCGCGCCTGTCGCGGGCGGGCATCGTGTCGGACACGCAGGTGGACAGCATCGTGGCGACGTTCATGCGGCGGCTGGGCATCAAGGCCGTCTCGCCCCGCCAGCCGGCCGGCGAGCTGTCGGGCGGCAACCAGCAGAAGGTGCTGCTGGCCCGCTGGCTGGCCATGCACCCCAAGGTGCTGCTGCTGGACGAGCCCACCAGGGGCGTGGACGTGGCCACCAAGCTGGAGATGCAGGCGCTGCTCGACGAGCTGGCCGTGGACGGCCTGGCCATCCTGCTCATCTCGTCGGACGTGGCCGAGCTGGTCGAGAACTGCGACAGCGTGGTGGTGCTGCGGGACGGCTCGATCACCGAGCAGCTCACCGGCCCTGAGGTCACCGAGGACCGCCTGCTCGCGGCCCTGGCCAAGGACTAGTTTGCGCAGGTCGTCCCCGGGCAGGCCGCCGCTATGGGACGGGGGATGGACTACGTGCTGCCACTGCGGTGGGCGGACGACCGCGGCCTCGGCGAGCTGACCGCCTACCTGCGCGCGCTCAGCCGTCACGTGCGGATCATCGTCGTGGACGGCTCACCCCCTGAGCTGTTCGAGCGGCACGCCGCCGCCTGGCACGGCCTCGCCGCGCACGTCAGACCGGCCCCCGACCTGCGCTTCGCCAACGGCAAGGTGAACGGGGTGATCACCGGCATGCGGCTGGCCACGGCCGAGCACGTCGTCATCGCCGACGACGACGTCCGCTACGACGGGCCCGCCCTGGCCAGGATGGCGGCGCTGCTCGCCCGCGCCGAGCTGGTCCGCCCGCAGAACCACTTCACCCGCGCCGAGCCGGCCCGCCCGCGGAACCGCTTCACCCGCGCCGAGCCGGCCCGCCCGCGCAACCACTTCACCCGCGCCGAGCCGGCCCGCCCGCGCAACCGCTTCGCCCGCCTCCCGTGGCACGCCCGGTGGGACACCGCCAGAACGCTGCTCAACCGCGGCCTCGGCGCCGACTACCCCGGCACGCTAGGCGTGCGCCGCTCGTTCTTCCTGCGCATGGGCGGCTACAACGGTGACGTGCTGTTCGAGAACCTGGAGCTCATCCGCACCGTCCGCGCGCACGGCGGCAGGGAGCTGCGGCCCCTCGACCTGTACGTGCCGCGCCTGCCGCCCGAGGCCGCGCGCTTCTGGAGCCAGCGCGTCCGCCAGGCCTACGACGACCTGGCGCAGCCCGCGCGGCTGGCGCTGTTCCTGTCCGTGCTGCCCGGCCTGGCCTGGTGCGTGCTGCGCCGCAGGTACGGTCCAGTCGCCGCCGGCGCGGGCGCGGCCGTGGCGCTGGCCGAGCTGGGGCGGCGCAGGGCGGGCGGCGGGCGCGTCTTCCCGCGCACGGCGTCGCTGTTCGCGCCCGTCTGGGTGCTGGAACGGGCCGTCTGCGGCTGGCTGGCCGTGGGGGCGGCGGCCTGCGGAGGCGTCCCGTACGCCGGGCGCAGGCTCCGCCGGGCCGCGCACTCCGTGCGGTGGCTGCGCCGGTCGGCTCACTCCGCGCGGCGGTCGGGCTCGCTGGACGCGCGGAACCCGGCGGCCTTGTGCGAGCCGTCGCAGAACGGCTTCGCAGCCGAGAGCCCGCAACGGCACAGCGCCACGGTGGCCCGGCCTGCGGGGATCGGCACGCCGTCCTGAGTCACCAGCTCGAACGGCCCCCGCACCAGCAGCGGCCCGTCCTCGCACGGCGTCACCGTCACCCTGTCGTCCATGCCTCTCCCCTTCCCCGTGGAAACGGCCCTTCACCTGCGCGGTTGGCCCGCGGACCGGCCGGGTAACAGAAGATCCGTGCCCCCCGCCCGCCAACGCGAGGAGCCGCCGTGCGCCGATCCCCCGCCCCGCCCCGCCGCCGAGTGCCGTGATGGGCTCCCCGTTCGACCCGTCGGCCTACGGGCGCAGCATCGCCGACATTTACGACGGGACGGTGGACGACCTGCCCACCGAGGCGACCGTGGAGCAGCTCCACCTGTTGGCGGGCGACGGGCCCGTGCTGGAGTTCGGCATCGGCACGGGACGGCTCGCGCTGCCGCTGGCCGCGCGCGGGGTGACGGTGGCGGGCGTCGACGGCTCCCCCGACATGGTGCGGGTGCTGCGAGCCAAGCCCGGTGGTGAGCGGCTCCAGGTGGTCGTCGGCGACTTCGCCGACGCCAGGGTGGACGGGGTGTTCAGCCTGGTGGCGCTCACCACGAACACGATCTTCGCGCTGCCGTCGCAGGACGCCCAGGTGCGGTGCTTCCGCAACGCCGCCGCGCACCTGCGGCCCGGGGGGAGGTTCGTGGTGGAGGCGTGGGTGCCCGACCCTGCCGCCTTCCACCATGGCGCCGCGCTGCGGCTGCTCGCCCTCGGCGAGGACGTGGTGGTCGCGGAGGCGGCCCGGATCTCGCCCGCCGAGCAGCACATGACGACCACCAAGGTGCGGCTCACCGCGCAGGGGGTGCGGCTGCTGCCCGCCAACCACCGTTATGCCTGGCCCGCCGAGCTGGATCTGATGGCGCGGCTGGCGGGGATGGAGCGCGAGCACCGGTGGGCCGACTGGCACCGCGCCCCGTTCGGGGACGGCAGCCGCGCCCACGTCACCGTGTACCGCCTGCCACCGGGCTGACCGCCACGTCAGCGTGCGCCGCGAGCGACCGTGCCGGCCGCCGCGCCGCCGGCCGACGGGGTGAGTGAGGTGGCGCCGCGTTCCCAGCGGGCCAGCACGTGCTCCGCCCACCGCCGCTCCAGCTCCAGCGCGCACGCCGCCCCGTACAGGACGTCCCCCGCGAGGGACGGGTGCGCCCTGGCGAAGCCGCCGCAGAGGTCGTGCGCGGCGACCTGCTCGTGCACGGCGTCCGCCTGGACGTGCTCGTCGTAGAAGCGCACGGCCTCGTCGTCGCCGCCGAGCCTGCGCAGCGCGTCACCGTAGCGGCGGTTCGGCAGCGAGGAGGTCATCTCCAGCGCGGCCAGGTGCCCGACCAGGGCGCCGCGCAGCCGCCGGTGCAGGCCGAACAGCGACATGGCGTTGGAGACGGCGAGCGTGACGCCCGGCACCCGCTCCAGGTACGCGCCGTAGGAGTCATCCAGGCCGAGGCCGCGCATGGTGGCGCGGAACAGCTCGGAGTGCATGCCCTCGCGACGGCCGCCGCCGTACTCGTCGGCCTGGATCTCCACCAGCGCCGCCTTCGGGCCGCCCGCCAGCCGGGGGATCGCCCACGTGTGCGGGTCGGCCTCCTTCAGGTGGTAGATCGACCGGTGGACGACGAACTCGCGGAACTGGGCGCGGTCGGCGTGGCGGGCCAGGAACCTGGACAACGACGGGCCCTCGTCCGCCGCCACCAGCTCGTTGAGCGCGCGCCGCACCCCCTGCGGGCCGTCGAGGGGCGGGCGGGGGACGGCGCGGGCGAGTGCCCGCTCGAAGCGGCGCTCCAGGAGCGCTCTGGCGGCCAGCAGGGACGGTTGCCACTCCCAGCCGTCGTCCACGTCGTCGAAGCCCTGGTAGTGCAGCTCGTAGCAGGCGAACAAGGCGAGCTGGAAGTCACAGTCCGCCAGCACGGCCGCCGAGCCTGTCCCGGCTTCGAGCGGGCCGTCGTCCGGCGGGCTTGCCAGGCGGTCGAAGAGTGCCGCGGTGATCGGCCCGCGCGCCGCGGGAAGCCTCACCGCGGGCTCTGTCCCGCCGCGCGAACGTCACCGTCTCCGGCAGCAGCCGTCCTCACCTGGCCCCCTTCCCCGTCCCCTGCGAGTGCCCGGGGCCGGGCGGCGCAAACGCGCAGGTCAGTAGCAGGTCAGTAGACGGAGATGTGCGGGTGGTCGTAGTGGTTGGCCGTGGTGCCGCCCCGGTCGGTCATGGTGCGCCAGG
The DNA here is from genome assembly GCF_008086045.1 of Nonomuraea sp. PA05. Classification (GTDB taxonomy): domain Bacteria; phylum Actinomycetota; class Actinomycetes; order Streptosporangiales; family Streptosporangiaceae; genus Nonomuraea; species Nonomuraea monospora. The sequence continues at coordinate 52,213 of NZ_VSEY01000011.1, forward strand.
CTCCCGTCCTGACGTGCCAGATGCGCTGCCGGTAGATCACGTACATGATGCCCAGCCGCTTGGCGTTCTTGATCGCCCAGGCGGCGATCTGGTCGCCGCGCCGCTGCTCGTCCGCCGACGGGAACGTGCCGCCCCGGCTCAGCATGAAGTCGCAGGCCCGCCCGAGCGGGTGCTCCCCGCCGTCCTGGATCGCCCGGTAGCACCCGATCCCGTACGGGACGTCGAACCGCTCCGCGATGAGCTTCTTGACCAGCGCCATCCGGGGCGTGATGTTGTCGGGCCCCTGGGGAAGCTGCGGGACCCAGGTGCCGTCGGGCCGGCTCCCGGGCGCCGTGTAGAGCAGGTCGATCCTGTCCTTGATCTTCTCGATCTGCTTCTCGGCCTTCTTCTTGCGCGACTCCAGGTCGCCGAGCGTCTGCTCCAGCTCCTCGGTACGGGCGGCGGCCTCGTCCTCGGCCCGGCCGCGGGCGTCCCTGACCTCGGCGTGGCCGCGGAGCATGGCCTCCTGCTGGTCGATCAGGTGCTGGGTGAGCGCCATCCGGCCGAGCACGGTGGAAGGGTCCTGGTCGCCGGCGAGCAGCTCCATCGCGCCGGGGTCGCCGCCGATGTAGCGGGCGACGGCCATGGCGCGCAGCTGGGTGGAGTGGTGGTCGTAGACCTCCTGCGCGGCGGCCAGCTTCTCCTTGGCCGTCTTCTCCGCCTTCTCGGCCTTCTGGTGGGCGATGCGGCTGTTGTAGTACTCGGTGATGAGCTTGTCCGAGTCCTTCTGCAGCGTCGTCAGCTCCTTCTTGAGCTGCGTGACGGTCGGCTTGGGCTCGGCGTGCGCCGGGGCGGCGCCGAGCAGCAGGGCCGCGGCGCACACCAGGGCCGGCACCCGGGCAGGGTACAACCGTCCGGCGGAGGACGCAGCCGCCACGATTCTCCTTAACCCGAGCCGCAGGGCAGGTTCCGGCCATGAGTTAATCAGGCCCGGGGACGCCCTCTATTCGACGCACGATAGTAGAGGATCAACCGTCCTCGTGCGCAACTTCCGTCATTTCCGACTCGCGGCCCTTGCGTACCCTGCGGACCACGAGCTGCCTGCCGAGCAGCACCGATCCCGGCAGCACGAGCAAGCCCAGCAGGCTGGAGCCGAGGCCCAGGCCGACGTCGGCGTCCACCAGCCCGTCGCCGTCGCCGCCGAGCACCGGCAGGCCGACCGACACGCTGACCGAGATCGAGATGAGCGGGTCGTTCCCCTTGGTGGGGGCGGGCTCGGGCGGGGGCGGGGCCTTTGTGGTGGCGGGCGGGTCCTCGCCCTTGCCCGGCGGGTCGTCGTCCGGCGGGTCGCCGGGGCGTGAGGTGGCGGGCGGGCGGGTGCTGGGCGCGGGCGCGCCGGTCCGGGTCGGCCGGCTCGTCGGCTCGCGGGTGGGTTCGCGCGTGGCGGGGCCGCCGGTGGGCCGCTGGGTGCCCTGGGGCGGCCCTCCTCCGGGGTAGGAGGCGCTCGGCGGCACTCCGTACGTGATCGGCGGCGTCACCACGATCGGCCCGCCCGACGAAGGGACGGGCTCCACCGGGGTCGGCGAACCGGGCGTGACCGGCGACGTCGGTAAGCTGGTGGGCCCTGCGGTGGGCCCCGTGGTGGGCAGGCCGGATCTGGCGGGCGGCAGCGCCGTCCCGCTCTCCGGCTCGGGCCCGCCGCCCAGGATCACGAACGCCGACACCACCGCGGCCGCCGTCGCCATCACCAGCCCGCCGGTCACCGCCAGCTTGCCCACGGGCGAGAGCGTGTTGTGGAACAGGTTCGTGGCGGCGCCCCCGTCGGTGGCGGCCTGCGGCCTGGGCAGCAGGGCGGCCAGCGGCAGGGTCAGGATGCCGAGGCCGGTGCGTCCCTGCAGCTCCCAGTCCTCTCCGTAGGCGGCGCGCGCGGCCTGCTCCAGCTCCTCCAGGAACGCCTCCGCCGACTCGGGCCGGTCCGCCGGGTCCTTGGCCAGGCCGTGCCCGACCAGCGGGCGCAGCGGCTCCTCGACGTCCTCCAGCTCAGGCGGGACGTGCTGGTGCTGGTAGGCCAGGGCGGCGACGTTCTCGGCGTGGAAGGCGCGGTGGCCGGTCAGGCACTCGTAGAAGACCAGGGCCGCGGCGTACACGTCGGTCTGCGGCCCGGCCGGGGCGTCGTCCCACTGCTCGGGCGCCATGTAGGAGGGGGTGCCGGACAGCTCGGCGGTCTCGCCGACGTGCGCGGCGACGCCGAAGTCGACGAGCTTGCTGTCGCCGTCCTGGGTGATCATGACGTTCTCGGGCTTGAAGTCGCGGTGCACGACGCCGTGCCGGTGCGCCTCGGCCAGGCCGAGCAGCGCGCCCTTCAGCACCGCGAGCGCCGCCTCACCGCCGGTCGCGCCCTCGTGCTCCAGCAGCCGCCGCAGCGTGACGCCCTCGACCAGCTCCATGACGATGGCGGCGTCGTCGCCGGACTCCGCGTAGTCGAGCACGCGGGCGGTGTGCGGGCTGTCGATCTCGCGGATGACCAGGGCCTCGGAGCGGAACCTGGAGATGAAGGCGGTGTCCTCGCGTAACGGGTCGGACAGGTGCTTGATCGCGACGGCCAGGCCGTCGGATTCGCGCACGGCGAGCATCACCCGGCCGGTCCCGCCGTGGCCGAGTTCCCGGATCTCCCTGTAACCGGGAACCTCCATCATGGGGCCTCCTGACCGGATAAAGATCCTTATGTCAGGACGCTATCCCGGCGTCACCGCACGTGTCGAGTAGCTTCGCAGGAGTAACCGGAGTCATGCTGCAAACGGTATTTTTACTACTTCCTATAGTAGGTTTGCGCCGCTCGGAAATCTCCCGTTCTCGTCAAGCCGCGAGGGGCTGCGACAGCAGGGCGCGGACGTTGCGGGCGGCCGTGCGTCCCGCGCGGTTGGCGCCGATCGTGCTCGCGGCAGGGCCGTAGCCGACGAGCTGGAGCCTCGGCTCCCTGACGACCTGGGTGCCGTCCACGCGGATGCCGCCTCCCGGCTCGCGCAGGCGCAGCGGCGCGAGGTGGTCGAGGGCCGCGCGGAAACCGGTGGCCCAGACGATGGTGTCGGCACGCAGGCGGCTGCCGTCGTCCCACAGCACCCCGTCCGGCACGATCCGGTCGAACATCGGCAACCGGTTGAGCACGCCCTTGGCCATCGCCTCGCGCACGACGGCGCTGTAGGTGAGGCCGGTGACGCTGACGACGCTCTGCGGCGGCAGGCCCGCGCGGACGCGCGCGTCCACCTTGGCCACGGCCTCGCGCCTGGCGTCCAGATCGAAGTCGTCGTCCCTGAAGACGGGCGGCCTGCGGGTGACCCAGGCGGTCGCGGCGGCCACGCCTGCCAGCTCGGACAGCACGTGCATCGCCGAGGCCCCGCCGCCCACCACGACCACCCGGCGTCCCGCGAACTCCTCCGGCCCCCGGTACCCGGCGTAGTGCAACTGCCGTCCCGCGAAGCTCGCGGCGCCCGGATAGTACGGCCAGTACGGCCGCGTCCAGGTGCCGGTGGCGTTGACCACGGCCCTGGCCGCCCACTCCCCCGCGTCCGTCTCGATCACCAGCCGGCCGTCCACGCCCTCCCTGACGGCGGTGACCCGCACGGGCCGGACCACGTCCAGGCCGGTGCCGCTCTCGTAGGCGGCGTAGTACGCGGGCACCACCTCGGCGGCGGGCCGCCCGCCGTCCGCGTGCTGCTGGGACATGCCGGGCAGGTCGAACACGCCGTGGACCTTCTCCATGGTGAGCGTGGGCGAGCGGTGCCGCCAGGCGCCGCCCGCGCCCCGGGCGGCATCCAGCACGACGGGCTCGACGCCCAGCCGGCGCAGGTGATAGGCGCTCGACAGGCCCGCCTGCCCGGCGCCGATGACCACGACCTCGCTCTGCTCCACGACAGGCTGCAACCGTTTCCGGCCGCCGGCTCTTCCCGCCTGCGGAGAAGCGGCCGTCAAGTCGTTCATGAGGTGTCCTCCCTCCAGGTGCCGGCCGCTAAAGCGCTGGCGGCGCGGGGGCGGCGGTGCTATCACTTGCGGTAGGACGTCACCTCCCTGAGGGGGCATCATTGGAGTTTCGTCTGCTGGGCCCCGTTGAGGCCTGGGACGACGGGCGGCGTGTGACATTGGGAGGTCCGAAGCCCCGTGCTCTGCTGGCCGCGCTGCTGCTGGCGGGAGGGCGGGTGGTCGCCAGCGAGCGCCTGGTGGACGTGTTGTGGGGCGACGATCCGCCGCGCAGCGCCGCCGCGCTCGTCCAGACGTACGTGTACGGCCTGCGCCGCACGCTCACCGACGCCGGCGAGCCGGAGCTGATCGAGACCCGGTCGCCGGGTTACGCGATCCGGTGCCCGCCGGGGCGGCTCGACGTGGAGGCGTTCTACAGGGCGGTGGCCGAAGGCCGCCGGCACGCGGCGGCGGGAGAGCACGGCCAGGTGGTCGAGAGCCTGCGGGCGGCGCTGGCGCTGTGGCGCGGCTCGGCGCTCGGCGGCGTCGGCGACGTCCTGCGCGGCGAGGCGGCCCGCCTGGACGAGACGCGCCTGCTCGTCGTGGAGGAACTGCTGGAGGCCGAGCTGGCGCTGGGCAGGTCCGCGGAGGCGGCCGGCGAGCTGACCGAGCTCGTCCGCGCCCACCCCGCCCGCGAACGCCCCCGCGCCATGCTCATGAGGGCCCTGTACCGGCTGGGCCGCCAGTCTGACGCGCTGGCCGTCTACCACGAGGGCCGCCAGGCGCTGGCCGATGACCTGGGCGTCGATCCCGGGCACGAGCTGCGGGAGCTGTACGAGGCGCTCCTGCGGGGCGACCCGGCGCTCGGCCAGGACACCCCGGTGCGCGCCGCGGCCCGGGTGGTGCCCGCGCACCTGCCGCGCGGCGTCGCGGACTTCACCGGCAGGCAGGAACAGCTCGACGAGCTGGCCACCCTGCTCGGCGCGCCCAGCGACACGGTCACGGTGTGCGTCATCTCCGGCAAGGGCGGGGTGGGCAAGTCGACGCTCGCGGTGAAGGCCGCGCACCTTGTGGCGCCGGCGTACCCGGACGGGCAGCTCTACGCCGACCTGCGCGGCGTCACCGGCTCGCCCGCGCCCGCCCTGGAGGTGCTCGGCCGGTTCCTGCGGGCGCTCGGCCTGCCGTGCTCCGAGGTCCCCGCGACGGCCCCCGAGTGCGTGGACGCCTACCGCAGCGCCCTGCACGGCCGCCGCGTGCTGGTGGTGCTCGACGACGCGGCCAACGAGCAGCAGATCCGTCCCCTGCTGCCGGGCAGCCCCACCTGCGCCGTCCTGATCACGACCAGGCGCAGGCTCGCTGGCCTGGAGGGCGTCAGCGTGACCGACCTCGACGTCCTCGACCCGCCTGCGGCCCTGGAGCTGCTCGCCCGCATGGCCGGCGCCGATCGCGTACAGGCGGAGAAGGAGTCTGCCCGGCGCATCGTCCATCTGTGCGGGCACCTCCCGCTGGCGCTGCGGACGGCGGGGGCGCGGCTGGCGGCAAGGCCGCACTGGCCGCTCGCGGCCCTGGCCGGACGGCTGGCCGACGAGTGCCGCCGCCTGGACGAGCTGACCGCGGGCGACCTGGAGGTGCGCGCCAGTGTCGCGCTGAGCTACCAGGGGCTCGACGAGCAGGCGAAACGCGCGTTCCGGTGGCTCGGGCTGCTGGGGGTGCCCGACTTCGCGTCCTGGGTGCCCGCGGCTCTGCTGGGCGTGCCGGAGACGGAGGCGGACAAGGTCATCGACCACCTGATGGACGCCCAGCTCCTCGACCACGTCGCCGTGGACGCGGCCGGTCAGGCCCGGTACCGCCTGCACGACCTGCTGCGCGTGTACGCGGCCGAACGCGCCGAGGCCGAGGATCCGCCAGGCGAACGCGCGGCGGCCGTCAACCGCGCGCTGGGCGGATGGTTGTGGCTGATCACCCGCGCCGCCGCGGCCAGGCCGCCGGGCGCGCTGACCCCGCGGCGCGAGTACTCCATGGCCAGGCCCGTCGAGTCGGAGGTGCCCGATCTGCTCGCGTGGTTCAACGCCGAGAGCCCCGCGCTGGTCGTCGTCGTGGAGCGGGCCGCCGCGATGAACCTGTACAAGGTGGCCTGCGAGGTGGCCGCCGCCCTGTGCTCGTCGTCGTTCTCGGTGGACACCCGGTTCGAGGAGTGGCGGCGTACGCACGAATCCGCGCTGGAGGCGGCGCGGCGGGCGGGCGATCCGCTGGCGGAGGCCACGCTCCTGGTCGGGCTCGGTCAGCTGCGCTGCCGCCAGGACCGTTACCCGGAGGCGCAGGCGTTCTTCCACCAGGCGTTGCCGCTGCTGCGCGCGGGAGGCGACACGCATGGGGAGGCGGTGGCCGTGGCGGGCATCGGCACCGCCTGCAGGGAGCTGGGGGACCTCGCCGTGGCGCTGGCCCATCTGCGGGAGGCGGCCGCGACGTTCACGCGGCTCGGCGACGGCGCCGCGGTCGGGCACGTCAAGCGGCTGGCCGGATCGGTGCTGCTCGAACAGGGGGAGTTCGGTCCGGCCCGTGAGCTGCTGGACGACGCGCTCGCCGCCTTCCGGCGGCTGGGCAGCAAGCGCGGTGAGGGGATCACGCTGCGGACCATCGGCCTGGTGCACCGGGCGGCGGGGGAGCTGGGCAGGGCCGAGGAAGTGAGCGAGCAGGCCGTCGTCCTGCTGCGTGAGGCCGGTGACCCGCTCATGCTCGCGTACTGCGTGCAGGCCCTGGCCAAGGTCAGGATCCGGCTCGGCGGCGACACGGAGGTCCTGCCCTGCCTGCGGGAGGCGCTGGAGGAGTGCGAGCGGCACCAGGACAGGTTCGGCATGGCGCTGATCGAGCGCACCGTCGGCGAGCTGCACCTGGCCCGGGGCAGGTACGCGCGGGCGGAGGAGCATCTGCGCAGGTCCGTCGCGATGTGGGAGGCGCTCGGCCTGCCGCTGTTCCGCGCCCGCACGATGCGCGACCTGGCCACCGTACGCGAGGCCGTGGGCGACGGCCCGGCCGCCTCGGCCATGCGGGAGGCGGCGCTCGCCGTCTTCGCCCACTGCGGGACCCGGGAGTACGGCGAGCTGAGCTGACCGTCGGTTCAGGCGCGGCGCGGGACCGGGGCGGTCGAGCCGCGCACCACCAGCTCCGTGGCCAGCTCCACATGATGGGAGTCCACCTTCTCCCCCGCCGCCAGCCGCAACGCCGTGCGCAACGCCACCCCGCCCATCTCCCGCAGCGGCTGCCGGACGGTCGTCAGCGGCGGCGAGGTGAGCTGCGCGATCTGCGTGTCGTCGAACCCCACGATGCTCAGGTCCTCGGGGATCCGCAGCCCTCGCGCCCGCGCCGCCTCCATCACCCCCACGGCCACCTCGTCGCATCCGGCGAAGATGGCCGTCGGGGCGTGCGGCAGGTCGAGCACCGCCGCCCCGCTCGCCATCCCGTCGTGGTAGCGGAAGTGCCCCGAACGCACGAACCCGGGCAGGACCGGCGCCCCCTCCGCCTCCATGGCCGCCCGGTAGCCGTGCAGCCGCGCCTGGTTGCAGGCCGCGGTGGCGGGCCCGCCGATGTAGGCGATGCGCCGGTGCCCGAGCGACAGCAGGTGGTGGGTGGCGGCCAGGCCGCCGGCGAAGTTGGTGGAGCCGATGCTGGTGACGCGGGTGCGCGGCAGGTTGAGCGGGTCGATGAGGACGAGCGGCAGCCGCGCCCTGGCCAGCGCGGCCGGCTGCCCCGAGGTGAGCTGCCCGGTGACGGCGATCAGCGCCCGGCGGCCGGCCGCGACGAGCCGGCGGGCCCAGGCGGTGGTGCGGGCGGTGTCACCGCTCCTGATGCTGACGACGATCCCGACCCCCGCCTCCGCCCCGGCGGCCACCGCGCCCTGGATGATCTCGGTGGAGTACGCGTTGAGGTCGGCGTCGAACTGCAGCTCGACCGTGGCCAGGCCGGGGGGCTCGCGGCGGGGCGCCGGGGCGACGTAGTCGTGCTGCTGGAGCAGCGACTGCACCAGGGAGCGGGTGGCGGGCGAGACGTCGCTCCGGCCGTTGAGCACCTTGGAGACGGTCGCGACGGACACCCCGGCCGAGGCCGCGACCGTGGCGAGCGTGGCGCGTCTAGGACTGGACGGCATCCGCACCCCCTCGCCCCCGCACCTCGACGGGGGTGACGAGCCGCCGGTCGTGGCCGACGTGCCTGGACGGGCCGGTCAATCGTACGACGCCGCGGCACGGCAGTTCGGCCGCCGACGTACCGGCGAGGACCTCGATCTCGCCCGGCTCGACGACGCGGCGCAGGTCGCGTCCGGTGAAGGCGGTGCGGTCGGCGTGCACGTGGAAGCGCACGCCGGCGCTCTCCCCCGGTTCCAGCCGCACCCGCGCGTACCCGGTGAGCTGCCGCACGGGCCTGGTCACCTGGGCGAGGACGTCGTGCAGGTAGAGCTGGACGACCTCCTCCCCGGCACGGGCGCCGGTGTTGCGGACGGTGACCGTCGCGGCGAACTCGCCGTCGGTGGGCACCTCGTCGTGGCTCAGGCGCAGGTCCGTGACCTCGAAGGTGGTGTACGAGGCGCCGTGGCCGAAGGGGTACAGCGGCGTCGGGTCGAGGTTGCTGATGCCGTGGCTGTCGGTGCCGAGCGGCGGCTGCAGGTAGGTGCCGGGCTGGCCGCCGGGGCCGCGCGGGATCTGCACGGGCAGCCGTCCCACGGGCTGGACGCGGCCGGACAGCACGCCGGCGATGGCCGCGCCGCCCTCCTCGCCGGGCATGAACGCCTGGACGAGCGCGGCGGCGTACGCGTGCACCTCGCCCAGCGCGTACGGGCGGCCGGAGACGACGACCACGACCAGCGGCGTGCCGGTGGCGGCCAGCTCGGCGAGCAGGTCGGCCTGGACGCCGGGCAGCCGCAGGTCGTCGGCGTCGCAGCCCTCGCCCGACGTGCCCTGGCCGAACAGGCCCGCCAGGTCGCCGACCACGGCCACGCACACGTCCGCGTCGCGGGCGGCGGCGATCGCGTCGGCGAAGCCGGAGCGGTCCTCGCCGCGGACGTCGCAGCCCTTGGCGTAGCGGATCTCGGTGCCGGGGAGTTCGGCGGTGAGCGCGTCGAGCACGGTGGGCGCCTCGATGCCCAGGCCGAGGCCGGGGTGGCGGGGCAGGACGTGGTTGGGGAAGGCGTAGCAGCCCATGAACGTGCGGGCGTCGTGCGCCGCCGGTCCGACCAGCGCCACCACCCGCTCTTCCATCGGGTCCGAGCCGCCCAGCGGCAGCACGTTCCCGGCTTCCAGCAGCACGATCGACCGCTCGGCCAGCTCCCTGGCCAGATCCCGGTTGGCGGGCGAGTCGAGGTCCACGGACCCGGCCCCGGCGACCGACCCCTCAGGCGTCCAATCGGGATCGAGCAGCCCGAGCTCCACCTTCTGCGTGAGCAGCCGCCGCACCGCCCGGTCCACGACCGCCTCGGACAGCTCCCCGCGCCGCACCCGCTCGGCCAGGTGCTGCCCGAAGCCCAGCGTGTCGGGCAGCTCGACGTCGATCCCTGCGCCGAGCGCCAGCACGCCGGCCTCCTCCGGATCGGCGGCGACCAGGTGCATGGTGGCCAGGAACGGGACGGCCCAGTAGTCGGAGACGACGGTCCCGGTGAAGCCCCACTCCTCGCGCAGCACCTCGGTCAGCAGCCACGGGTCGGCCCCCGCGGGCACGCCGTCCACGTCGGAGTAGGAGTTCATGACGGACCGGGCCCCGCCGAGCGCGATGGCGGTCTCGAACGACGGCAGGATCATGTCCGTCAGCTCGCGCCGCCCCATCGGTACGGGCCCGTGGTTGCGGGCGGCGCGCGAGGCGGAGTAGCCGGCGAAGTGCTTGAGGGTGGCGATGATCCCGGCGCTCTCCAGCCCGCGCACGTAGGCGGCGCCGAGGGTGGCGACGACGTACGGGTCCTCGCCCATGGTCTCCTCGACCCGCCCCCACCGGTAGTCGCGCACCACGTCGAGCACCGGGGACAGCCCCTGGTGCGCGCCCACGGCCCGCATGTCGCGGCCGATCGCGGCCGCCATCCGCTCGACCAGCTCCGGGTCGAAGGTGGCCGCCCAGGCGATGGCCGCCGGGTAGACGGTGGCGCCGTACGCGGTGAAGCCGGTCAGGCACTCCTCGTGCACGATCGCGGGGATGCCGAGCCTGGACGCCGCGACGACGGCGCGCTGCAGGCGGACGACCTCGGCCGCGCCCTCAGCCGGGGTGACGGGGGCGCTGCCGTGCACGCGGGTGAGGTGGCCGAGCCCGTGGCGGACGGCCTCGTCCAGCGGAACGGTGCCGGAGGCGGCGAACACGTCCTGCATGGGCGCCACGTTCAGCGACTCGGCGCCGGGCTCCGGCCCCGGGCCGCCGCCGGCGGCCGGGCTCATGTCGTTGCCGAACCACCGGCTGCCGAGCTGCCCGACCTTCTCCTCCAGCGTCATCTCCGCAAGGATGGCTTCGACTCGGTCGGTCACGGCGAGCGCCAGGTCCTGCCACGGGCGGACCGCCCGCTCCGCCGTCGGGGTCCGATCAAGAGCCGTCATCTACTGCGCTCCTTAAAGAGGTGCGGTACTGCCGTAAGTTTTCGAAATGTTTCGACACCGGTGGGCGGCCCCGCGCGAAACCCTCCACCCCATCACGGACCAGGTGAGGGTAGGCGGAAGTTACCTTACACGTGAGCTTCAGGAAATCCAGGGGTTTCCTGATCGACAAGGTCTTGACACCTTTATTGCCGAAATCTAGATTGGCGAACCCCGCGGTCATGTCGAAAATGTTTCGATGAGCTGACTTTAGGAGGAGTGGAAAGTGGCGTCGGGACGACGCCGATCCACGACCGCCGGCCATCGCATGCAGTGATCAACGAGCCGCGACCCCCAGCCCGCGGCATACGAGTACGGAGATCAGCGTGGAGTCCAGGACAACCTCTCGCCGCAACTTCCTCAGCCTCGTCTCCATGGGCGTCCCCCTAGGAGCAGCACTCGCCGCCTGCGGCGGCACAGGACCCACCCAGACCGGCGCCGGGGGCGGCACCGGGAACGCGACCGCCAGCGGCGGTGGCGGCGGCAGCAGTGCCACGTACTGGTACCTGTCGACGCAGCCCCAGGAGGGCGTGCGCACCAGGACCATGGAGCGGCACAACCAGGCCAACCCGAACGGCAAGATCGAGGGCACGACGTTCCAGAACGACGCGTTCAAGACGAAGATCAAGACGGCCATCGGCGCCGGCCAGGCGCCGACGCTGATCTGGGGCTGGGGCGGCGGCACGCTGCGCAGCTACGTGCAGGCGGGCCAGGTCGAGGACCTGACCTCCTGGTTCGACCAGAACGCCGCCGTGAAGGACAAGCTGTTCCCGTCGGCCTTCGGCGCGGCCACCATCGACGGCAAGATCTACGCGATGCCGTGCGAGACCCTGCAGCCCATCGTCCTGTACTACGACAAGCGCTCGTTCGAGAAGATCGGCGCGCAGCCGCCCCAGACGTGGGGCGACATCATGGACCTGGTGCCCAAGTTCAACGCCAAGGGCATCGCGCCGTTCTCCCTCGGCGGCCAGTCGCGCTGGACGAACATGATGTGGCTGGAGTTCCTCTTCGACCGCCTGGGCGGCCCCGAGGTGTTCCAGGCCGTGTTCGACGGCGAGAAGGACGCCTGGAACAACCCGCTCGCGATCCAGGCCCTGGGCGAGGTGCAGAAGCTGGTCAAGGCGGACGGGTTCGTCAAGGGCTTCTCCTCGATCACCGCCGACTCCAACGCCGACCAGGCGCTGCTCTACACGGGCAAGGCCGCGATGATGCTGCACGGCGGCTGGACGTACGGCAGCATGTCGACCGACGGCGGCGACTTCGTCTCCGGCGGCAACCTCGGCTACATGAACTTCCCGCCGATCGACGGCGGCAAGGGCGACCCCGGCAACACTGTCGGCAACCCCGGCCAGTACCTGTCGATCTCCTCCAAGGCCACGCCCGAGCAGAAGGAGATCGCCAAGAAGTTCTTCTCCGGCGCGCTGATCGACGACACCGCGGTCAAGGAGTGGGTGGAGACCGGCGCCGTCCCGATCATCAAGGGCGCGGACGCGCAGTTCGCCGCCTCCAAGGACAAGGACTTCCTGACCTTCGTCTACAACATCGCGGTCAACGCCAAGACCTTCGCCCAGTCGTGGGACCAGGCGCTCAGCCCGACGGCCGCCGAGGTGCTGCTCGACAACATCTCGAAGCTGTTCCAGCTGTCGATCTCGCCGCAGCAGTTCGCCACGAACATGAACGCGGTCATCGGCAAGTGAGCGCGGTCACGACCACCGCCAGGCCCGCCGGAGCACCGGCGGGCCGTCGCGGCGGCTCACTCGGGTGGATGACCGTTCCCGCGCTGGCGCTGTTCATCGGGTTCGCGGTGATCCCGCTGATCGGAGTGCTCGCGCTGAGCTTCGCGCAGTGGGACGGGCTCGGCCAGATCGGCATCGCCGGGTTCGGCAACTGGGGCGCGATCCTGAGCGACCCCGGGCTGCCGCACGCGCTCTGGATCACGTTCCTGCTCATGGCCGTGTCGTGGGCGGTGCAGACGCCGGCGAGCATCCTGATGGGCGCGTTCCTGGCCGGGCACCAGCGGTACCGGGCGGTCCTGTCGGTCGTGTTCTTCATCCCCCTGCTGCTCAGCTCCGCGGCGCTGGCGATCACGTACAAGGCGCTGCTCGACCCGAACTTCGGGCTCGGCGCGGGCCTCGGCATCGACCTCCTCATCCAGGACTGGCTGGGTGAGCCGGTGCTCGCCTTCGGCGTGGTGATCTTCGTGGTGTCCTGGCAGTACATCCCGTTCCACGCGCTGATCTACCAGGGCGGCATCCGGCAGATCCCGCGCTCGATGTTCGAGGCAGCGGAGCTGGACGGCGCGGGCCGCGTGCGCAGGTTCTTCAGCATCACGCTGCCGCAGCTCAAGTACACGGTCATCACGTCCTCGACGCTGATGGTGGTCGGCTCACTGACACTCTTCGACCTGATCTTCGTGCTGACCGCCGGCGGTCCCGGCGACGCCACCCGGGTGCTCGCGCTCGACATGTACAAGCGCGGCTTCCAGGCCAACCTGATGGGCCCGGCCAGCGTGATCGCGGTCATCCTCGTCCTCGTCGGACTCGCCCTGTCGCTGCTGCTGCGCCGGCTCGGCGGACGCGACTCCAGCCACAGTCAGCTCGAAGGGGTCTGACGCATGACGACCGTCCCCACCAGGGCTCCCCAGCGCGCCGCCGCCTCCAAGGCGGACGGCCCGGGTCATCGCCGCAAGGTCACCCGCAGCAAGGAGCGGCCCAACTGGCTGGCCGGCCTGACCAGCATCCTGTGGCTGGCGATCGTGTTCGTGCCGATCTACTGGATCGTCATCACGAGCTTCAAGTCGCAGTCGAGGTACTACCAGGAGAACCCGTTCGCGCCGCCCTCCGAGCCGACCCTGGCGAACTACCGGCTGGTCATCGAGTCGGACTTCGTGCAGTACTTCATCAACAGCGTCATCGTGACGGTCGGCGCCGTCGTGCCGGCCGTGCTGGTCAGCTTCATGGCGGCGTACGCGATCGTGCGCGGCGGCCGCAGCAGGCTGCTGCGCTGGACGAACTCGCTGTTCCTGATGGGCCTGGCCATCCCGCTGCAGGCCACGATCATCCCGATCTACCTGATCATCATCCAGCTCGGCCTGTACGACTCGCTGATGGCGCTGATCCTGCCGTCGATCGCCTTCCACATCCCCCTGTCGGTGCTGGTCCTGTCCAACTTCATCAGGGACGTGCCGAAGGAGCTGTTCGACTCGATGCGGATCGACGGCGCGACCGAGGGTGGCATGCTCTGGCGGCTGGCCTTCCCGCTGACCCGCCCGGCCGTGGTGACCGTGACGATCTACAACGCGCTGCAGATCTGGAACGGGTTCCTGCTGCCGCTGATCCTCACGCAGAGCCCGGACAAGCGCACGCTGCCGCTGGCGCTGTGGTCGTTCCAGGGCCAGTACAGCATCAACGTGCCGGCGGTGCTGGCCTCGGTCGTGCTGACCACCCTGCCCATCCTCTTCCTGTACGTGGTGGGCCGCCGCCAGCTCCTCAGCGGCCTCACTGTGGGCTTCGGCAAATGAGAGCGCTCTCGTGCGCGCGTAGGTGCTCGATGTTCCGCTCGTAGAAGCGGTCGTCCCCGCGGGCGACGTGACCGGCGAAGGCCGCGTCACCCGCGGCGGCGCGCTCCCGCATGAAGGCGACCAGGTGCCGCAGCCGCCTGATCGCGGTCTGCGCCAGCGCCTGCCGGTCGTCGTCGCCGAGCCCGTACGCGTCGGCGAACAGCCGCAGCCGCCGCGCCTGCTCCGCCACCGGGATCCCGTCGCCGTCGCCCGGATGGTGCAACGGCACGAACCGGTAGGCCGCGTACGCCACGTCCCACACGCGCGGCCCCGGATGCGCCGTGTCGAAGTCGATGAACGCGACCGGCTCGCCGTCGTCCCCGAACACGCAGTTGTACGGCGCCACGTCCCCGTGACAGATCACCTCGGCCGGCTCGACCGGCGGGAAGTACCAGACGCCCTCGCGCGGGACGCCCGCCGTCGCGTCGTGGTAGCCGCGCAGCAGGCGCGCCACGCCCGCCAGCACCTCGTCGGTGCGCACCCAGGCGGGCAGCGGGTAGTCGGCGGTCCGGCCCGGCACGAAGTCGAGAACCTCCCGGCCCTGCTCGTCGATCCCGTGGCTCCTCGGCGCGCCGGTGAAACCGCGGGCGGCCAGGTGCCGCAGCAGCGCGTGCACGGACGGCGTCCAGGGGCCCGACGGCCTGCGCACGGTGTCGCCCGCCCGCACCACGTGGTTCACGCCGCCGCCCGTCAGCACCTCTTCCTCCGGCACCCGCGCCCCCTCGCTCGCGTCCTTGATCGCGTCAGTGTGCCACGCGGCCTTCGGCTTCCGCCCCCCATTTTTCACCGGATTCCCAGGTGGACCGGGTAGAACAGGCGGCATGGACTCAGCGCGGAAACCCCCGATGGTGCTCGTGGTCGACGACGAGCCCAACATCCGCGAGCTGCTGCTCGACGCCCTGGAGCTGAACGGGTTCCAGGTCCGCACGGCCGCCTCGGGCACGCAGGCGCTGGAGTCCGTCGGACGGGAGCGGCCCGACATCATCCTGCTGGACGTGATGCTGCCCGACCTCGACGGTTTCGCCGTCGCCCAGCGGCTGCGGCCGGACGGCGGCGGCCCGCCGGTGCTCTTCCTCACCGCCCGCGACACCGTCGCCGACCGGATCGCCGGGCTTTCCGCCGGCGGCGACGACTACGTCACCAAGCCGTTCAGCCTGGAGGAGGTGGTGCTGCGCATCCGCGCCATCCTCCGGCGGACGGGGGCGGGGCGGGAGGAGGAACGGGACGACGGCCTGCTGCGGTACGCCGATCTCGAACTGGAGGAGGAGACGCACGTGGTGCGGCGGGGCGGGCGGCGGATCCATCTGTCGCCCACCGAGTTCGGGCTGCTGCGGTATTTGATGATCAACGCGGAGCGGGTCGTGAGCAAGTCGCAGATTCTGGATCGGGTGTGGAGTTCGGGGTTCGGGGCCGACAGCCGGATCGTGGAGTCCTACATCAGTTATCTGCGGCGGAAGATCGACGTGGCGGGGCCGCCGCTCATTCACACGTTGCGGGGGGTGGGCTACTCACTGCGCGACCAGAGCCTCCTGGACCGGCGCCGATGACCCCGCCGCAGCCTCGGGACGAGCCGTCGCGGCCGCGACCTCCGGATCACGCGGGGCGGGCGGGGCGGGCCTGGCCGTTGCGGCATCGGCTGCTGGCGGCGCTGCTCGGCCTGTCGGCGGCCGCACTGGCCGTGTTCGCCGCCGCCGGGGTGCTCCTGCTCGACCGCTCCCTCCTGTCCCGCGTGGACACCCAGCTCACCGACTTCGCCACGAACTTCCGCAAGGGCCCGCCCCCCGGCGCCCCCGTCCGCCCCCGCCGCGACGACGTCGAACTCCCCACACAGTTCCACCTGGCCATCTACGACCCGTCGGGCACCGTCGTCCGCCGCCTCCCCGACGCCGGCAGCGGCCCCGCCGTCCCCGCGAGCGCGATCTCACATCCGGCCCCCGCCCCCTTCACCGTCCCGGACCGCGCGGGCGCCGCCGAGTGGCGCACGATCGTGGTCCCCCTCCCGGACGGCGACCGGGCGGCGGTGTCGATCTCCCTGGAGTCGAACCGCAGCACCGTACGGCAACTCCTGCTCATCGAGGCGGCGGCGGGCGTGCTGGTGCTGGCCCTGCTGGGCGCGGTGGCGCTGGTGGTGGTGCGGCTCGGGCTGCGCCCGCTGACCAGGATGGAACGCACGGCCACCGCCATCGCGGCGGGCGAGCTGGACCGGCGGGTGTCCGACAGCGACCCGCGTACCGAGACGGGCCGGCTCGGCAGCGCGCTGAACGTCATGCTCGGCCGCCTCAGCGAGGCGCTGCGCCAGCGGGAACGCTCCGAACGGCGGCTGCGCCGCTTCCTCGCGGACGCCTCGCACGAGCTGCGCACCCCGCTGACGTCCATCCGGGGGTTCGCGGAGCTGTACCGGCACGGGCGCAGCGAGCCCGACCCTGCGGTGGCGCGGATCCTCAGCCGGATCGAGGGCGAGGCGGAGCGGATGGGCGTGCTGGTGGAGGATCTGCTGCTGCTCGCCAGGATGGACCAGGAACGAGCGCTGGACCTGACGGAGGTGGACCTGCACGTCCTGGCGGGCGACGTGGTGCACGGGGCGCGGGCCCGCGATCCGGGCCGGACGGTCGAGCTGGTGCTGGGGGAACGGCCGGTGCGGGCGGTCGGCGACGAGCACCGGTTGCACCGGGTGATCGCCAACCTGGTCGGCAACGCCGTCGCCCACACGCCTCAGGAGGCGGCGATCCGGGTGGTGGTGACCCGCGCGGACGGGGGCGACGCGAAGGGCGTTTGCGCAGGCGGGGCCGGCGCGCATGGGTCCGGCGCGCATGGGTCCGGCGCGAACGGGTCCGGCGCGAACGGGTCCGGCGCGGCGGGGCCGGTGACGGTTGCGGGGGCCGAGGTGAGCGGGGAAGTCGCCGTCGTGGAGGTGTGCGACGACGGGCCCGGGATCGAGCCCGAGCACCTGCCGCACGTCTTCGACCGCTTCTACCGGGCCGACGCCGCCCGCTCCCGCGTCAGCGGCGGCACCGGCCTGGGGCTGGCGATCGCGGCGGCGCTGGTGGAGGCGCACGACGGCCGCATCGAGGCACGCAGCCGCCCTGGCCACGGCACGTGCTTCCGCGTGGTGATCCCCCTCCACGGCCCGGGCAGCACCTGACGCCGCATCGCTCCCGCGCCACACCCGAACCCAGCGCCCAGCGCGACCCCGCCACACAGCGCCCGGCGCCACGCCTTACCCGGCCCCCTCGCGCGGCCGCTTACGCCCACCGTCAGCCTCACCGCCGCGCCCGGAACGCCACAGCCGTGGTCGAGGTGATCGCCGTCACCAGCACCACTGTGAGCAGCACGGACTTCATCGGGTTACGCCGCCGCTCCGCCGGCTCGCCGACCTGGACGGGCCGCCGGGGAGAGGGCGTCGCACTGGGGCTGGGCGTGGGGCTGGGCACCGGCGGAGGCAGGACACGAACCGGCACCACGGGCGGCGCGACCGTCCGGGGCTGGGGCGCGGCCCGTGGCCGGCCGCGCGGGCACTCCCCCAGCACGACCCCACCCGCACAGACCCCGTCGGGAAAGACCGTCACCCCCGGCACCGTCACCTCGGGCCTGGCCCGCCGATCGGCGCGCGGCATCGAGATCGACACCTTGGGGTCGGGCGACCTGCGCGTGGACACCCGCGGCACCTTCACCGTGGGCCCCACGGTGACCCGCCTGGGCGGCGCGGGCCTGCGTACGGACACCCGCGGAACCGGCCGCGGCGGACGCACCCGCCCCACCCGCGGCGAAGGCACCGGCCGGGCCATCGGCACCCGGGGGACGCCCGCACGCGGAATCGCCGCACGCGGAATCGCCGCACGCGGGATCGCCGCACGCGGGGCCACCCGCTCCCCCACCGGCGCCCGCCAGGGCCACGGCTCAGGTTCGGCCGCCGCCGGGCCCGCGACGGCGGCCAGGGCGAGGGCGGCGGCGAGCAGGAGGGGCGCACGCCTGACGCCCACGTTCACATCCCCCCGCTGATCCGCGCGAACTCCTCGAGCGCCCCTTGGAAGGCCTCGGGCCCCACGGCCAGCGGCCCGTCGAAGGCCCGGGAGATGTCCCACGTCAGGTAGGTGCCGAACCCGATCAGCGCCGACGTGGCCACCAGAGGCAGGATCGCCAGCCCCTTCGGCCTGGCCCCGGCCAGGAAGGGGAAGACGACGACGAGGACGCCGGTGAGGACGGTCAGGAGGAGCAACCCTTCGGGCGGGCTGGCGTCGGCGTCGGCGGTGCGCTGCGCGCGGGCCGTGGAGATGGCGCTGATGTGCTCCAGGACGGTCGCCTTGGCGTCCTCTTCCTCGTCGTCGGTCGGCTGCAGCGCGTTGACGCGCCCGCGCAGGTCGTCCATGCGCTCGTCGCCGACGGGGTGCATGCGCCCGCCCGCCATGTACGGCCACTCGTCCTTGACCACGAAGGCGACGTACTCGCGCAGCGACCTGCGCACCTCCTCGGGCGCGGAGCCGGGCAGGCCGGAGGCCGCCCAGTACGCGTCGACCGAGGACTGGCTCTCGGCGTGGGTGTTGAGCCTGGCGGCGTCGGCCGTGGTCCAGGGAACGATGATCGCGATGGCGAACACGAGCAGGAACATGGCCGACAACATGGCGCCGGCGTGGGCGGCCGACGGGCCGTTGGGGTCGCGGTCCTCTCCGGCCGTCTTCACCCGCCTGAAGACCAGCGCCGTGAGCGCCACCGCGCCCATCGCCGCGAAGATCGAGAGTATGTACGCCACCATGAAGATCTCCCAGATCCCGTTTGAGTACGCAGTGTCACATTACTATCACACAGCGCAATGATGGCGTGAGGCCCTGAAAGGTAAAGTCCCAGCGCAAGCGCCACGGCTGAGCCCGGCGTCGCGCGGCCCCGTGACCCGCGCGCCCCCGGGCCCAGCCGTACGCGATCCCGCACGGGGCGACGCCGTGCGGGCGCGTCCCCGTGCGGGGCCCGCGGCGGACTGCCGGGGAGCCGCCGCCGCGGGCATGTGAGCGGGCGTCCGACACCGCAGGCCGACCCGGCCCCGGTGAGCACCGCCTCACAGGCGTGTCACCCCGCAGGACGGGGAGAGGCGCCCCGGGGCGGTCGCCGCCGGCTACCTGCGAAGACCGCCCCGGTGACCGCCGGACCCGGCGCCGGCATGGCGAGGACCGGCGCTGCGACGTGGCAGCTGCTCCACGGGGGCCGGCGGGCACCCTCCCCTGCGCGGCGAAGACCTGGCCGTCCCTCCGCGAACGGCCTGAGGGCCTTCACCTGCGCCCCTCCCACGGGGGACGCCTCACATGTTCGGGCTTTCCCGTTCCAAGCGCTTCAGGGTACGTCCCAGGGATAACCCCTGGTGTACGGCGCTTCGAGCACGCGCAGCAGGTCGAGCCAGCCATGGAAGGGCTCGGCCCGGCCGTCGCCCTCCCGCGTCACCAGCCCGTGGACCCCGTCCGCGCCGTACTCCAGATCGACGATGAACCGCATCAGGCCTCCCGGCTCACCGCGAGCGTAGGAACGTGCGCCCCGGGATCGCACCTGGGGATAACCCCTGATTTTCGGGCCGGGTCTGGACACACGGACAGGCAAGTCTTACTTGAGGGAGCCCGCCGTGGCGCGCAAACGTGGGATAACCAGAATGCGGAGGCCGCCATGGCTGAGCCGATCGCGATGTTCGTCGGGCGTGACCACGAGCTCCGCTGCCTGGCGGAGGAGTTCGGGCGCGCCCGTGCCGGGCTGCCCAGGCTCGTGGTGGTGGAGGGGCCTGCCGGGATCGGGAAGACGACTCTGGTGCACCGCTTCCTGGAGGAGAGCGGGCCGGTGGACGTGGTGTTCGCCGACGGCGACGAGGGCGAGCAGTTGCTGCCGTACGGGACGCTGACGAGGTTGTTCTCGGGTCCTGAGGGGCTGCCGGAGCGGCTGGCCGAGCTGGGGCTGGACGACGACGGCGCGGCACTGCCCGACCCGCTGGCGGTCGGGGCGGCGCTGCTCGACGTGGTGACGCAGCGGCAGCGCAGCGAGCCGTTCTGCCTGATCGTGGACGACGTGCACTGGGCCGACGAGCCGACGTTGCGGGCGCTGACGTTCTGCCTGCGCAGGTTGCGCGTGGACCGGGTGCTGGCGGTGCTCATGCTGCGGGACGCGGCGGCGCTGGCGGGCCCTGAGGGGCTGCTGCGGCTGGTCGGCGCGGACGGGACGCGCAGGTTACGGCTGTCCGGGCTGGGCACGGCCGAGGTCGGGGCGATGGCCGGCCGGCTGGGCGCGGGGCCGGTGTCGCAGCGCGGCCTGGCACGGCTGGTCGCGCACACGGAGGGCGTGCCGCTGCACCTGCGCGCGCTGCTGGAGGAGGTGCCCGCGGCGGCCCTGGACGACCTGGGACAGCCGTTGCCCGCGCCGCGCTCGTACGGGCTGCTGGTGCTGGGCAAGGTGGCCAGGTGCGCGCCGCCCGTGCGGGAGCTGATCAGCGCGGTGAGCGTGCTGGGCCTGTCGTGCCCGCTGCATCTGGCGGCCAGGGTGGCGGGGGTGGACGAGCCGCTGCTGGCGCTGGAGCAGGCGGTTCGCGCCGGGGTGCTGCTGGAGCGTTCGTCCTCGCGCGGCCCGCTGGCGGCGTTCGCGCACCCCCTGGACCGTGCGGCGGTCTACCGCGATCTCGGCCCCGCGCACCGTTCGGCGCTGCACGCGCGGGCGGCGCTGGTCGCGGAGGGCGAGCAGGCGCGGCTGCGGCACCGCATCGAGGCGGTGGCGGGCCCGAGCCCTGAGCTGGCGGCCGAGCTGTCGGAGCTGGGCCGTGCGCAGGTGCGGCTGGGCGCGTTCGGCAGCGCGGCCGAGCATCTGAAGGCGGCGGCGGAGCTGTCGGGCGATCCCGCGCCGCTGGCCGCGGAGGCGGTGGAGGCGCTGCTGCTCGACGGACGGGTGGAGGAGGCGGCCAGGCTGACGGCGAGCCTGCCGGAGCGGGCCCACCCGGCGGTGCGCGGGTACGCGCTGGGGCATCTGGCGATGGTGCGCGGCCAGGTCGAGGAGGCCCGCGCGCACCTCGTCACCGCGTGGGAGCGGGCCGGCGCGCCCGAGTCGGGGCTGGCGGCGCGGGCGGCGCAGCAGCTCGCCATGCTCTGCCTGGTCAAGGCGGAGGGCAGGCAGGCGGCCCGGTGGGCGGAGCGCGCCAGGAACTCCCCCGGCTATCGCTTCAGCATCGACTACAACCGTTACACGCTGCTGGCCGGGCTGGGCGTCTCCGGCCAGATCGACGCCGCCCTGGCCGCCACGACGGACCTGCCGTCGCCGTCGTCGGCGTCCATCGCGGAGCTGGACGCGCTGCTCGGCCGCGGGGTGCTGCGCACGTGCAGCGACGACCTGCCGGGCGGCCTGGCCGACCTGTCGGGCGCGGTGGCGGCCTGCGGCGAGCGCTCGGTGCCGTTCCGCATGCTGGCGATGGCGATGCTGGGGCAGGCCGAGTACCGGGCGGGCCGCTGGGACGACGCCGGCCTGCACGCCGAGACCGCAGCCTCGGTGGCCGACGACGCCGACCAGCGGTGGCTGTCGCCGGTCTGCCACGCGCTGGCCGCGCTGGTCCCGGCCGCGCGCGGCGACTGGTCGCCGGCGGAGGCGCACGTGGCGGCGGCCCTGTCGGCGAGCGGGGGCGCGAGCGTGGACGCGGTGGCCTCCCTGGCGTACGCGTGCAGCGCCGCCGCCCACCTGGCCGCCGCGCGGGGCGACCACGCCCGCACCGTGGAGGCGCTGGACCCGCTGCTGGGCGTGAAGGTGCACGACATCGTGTACGAGCCCGGCATCGTGCAGTGGCTGGACCTGCTGGTGGACGCCCTGGTGGCGCTGGGCGAGCTGGACCGGGCGGAGCTGCAGCTCGCCGGGATGGAGCGGCTGGCGGGGCGGCGCGGCAGGCGTTCCGCCCTGGCGGCGGCGGCCCGGTGCAGGGGCGGCCTGCACGCGGCCCGGCACGAGAACGAGCCGGCCGAGGACGCGTTCACCACCGGCCTGGCGCAGGCTGAGGCGGCGGGGCTGCCGTTCGACGAGGCGCGGCTGCGGCTGGCGTACGGGCGGTTCCTGCGCAGGCTGGGCCGGCGCAGGCAGGCGCAGTCGCAGCTCGACCTGGGGGTGGCGCTGTTCGCCCGGCTGGGCGCGCTGCCGTACGTGGACCGGTGCGAGCGGGAGCTGAGCGCGTGCGGGCTGCCGCGCGCGGAGTCGGGGTCTGCGCCGCTGATGCGGCTGACGCCGCAGGAGCAGGCGGTGGCGCGGCTGGTGGCTACCGGGATGACGAACCGGCAGGTGGCCAGGGAGCTGGTGCTGAGCGTGAAGACGATCGAGTACCACCTGGGGAACGCGTTCGCGAAGCTGGGGGTCAGCTCCAGGGTGGCGCTCACCACCAAGATCCAGGCAGAGCGGGGTTGACCAGGGTTTCTGACCCTCTGTCGGCAGGACTGGAAGGTACGGTTACGCTGGTGCCGACGATCATCTGGGGGCGTCGTGGACCAGTTCGTGCTGCTCATGCTGGTGCTGCTGGGCGCCCTCGTCACGGTGCCGCTGGGCGAGCGGCTGGGGCTGCCGGCCCCCGTGCTGATGACCCTGCTGGGCATCCTGCTGGCCGTGCTGCCCTTCGTGCCGAACGTGGACGTCCCGCCCGGCATCGTGCTGCCCCTGCTGCTGCCGCCGTTGTTGTACGCGGCAGTGCAGCGCACGTCGTGGCGGCAGTTCGCGGCCCACTGGAAACCGATCTTCCTGCTGGCCGTGGCGCTGGTGTTCGTGACGACGGCGGCCGTGGCGGGGGCGGCGCACGCGCTGGTGCCGGGCCTGCCGCTGGCGGCGGCCGTGGCCCTCGGCGCGCTGGTGGCGCCGCCCGACCCGGTGGCGGCCACGGCGGTGGCGGGCCGGCTGGGGCTGCCCCGGCGCATGGTGTCGCTGCTCGAAGGCGAAGGACTGTTCAACGATGTGACCGCGATCGTGCTCTACCACGTGGCGATCGCGGCGGTCGTGACCGGCTCGTTCTCCTGGCCGGGGGCGCTGTCCGAGTTCGTGCTGTCGGCGGTGGTGGCCGTGCTGGTGGGGCTGGCGCTGGGCTGGCTGGGCGGGCGGTTGATGACGCTGCTCGGCGACGCGACGCTGCAGGTGGGGCTGTCGCTGCTGGTGCCGTTCGCGGCGTACGCGCTGGCCGACGAGTGGCGCGGCTCGGGAGTGCTGGCGGTGCTGACCAGCGCGTTCTACCTGAGCGACCGCATGTTCGACGCCGACGACGTGTTCGGCAGGTTCGCCTCGACGACGTTCTGGCAGGTCGTGGACACGCTCGTGACCGGGGTGGCGTTCGGGCTGATCGGGCTGGAGCTGCACGCCGTGCTCGGGACCGTGCACGGCCGGCTGTGGACGGTGCTCGGCTGGAGCGCCGCCGTCATCGGGGTCGTGGTGCTCGTCCGGCTGCTGTGGCTGCTCCCCGCCGCGTGGCTGGCCAGGAAGGTGGAGCGCGGCGACGACACCGAGATCCCGCTGAGCTGGCGCGAGACCGTCGTCATGTGGTGGGCGGGCATGCGCGGCGTGGCGTCGGTGGCGCTCGCGCTGGCCATCCCGCTGGAGACGGCGGACGGGTCTCCGTTCCCCGCCCGGCCGGTCATCGTGTTCGTGGCCTTCGCCGTCATCCTGACGACGCTGATCGCGCAGGGGCTCACCCTGCCGTGGCTGGTGCGGCGGCTCGGCGTCGAGGCCGACACGGCGGCAGAACGGGAGCTGGAGAAACGACTCGCCGTCCAGGCCGCCAAGGCGGCCAGGCGGCGGCTGCGGGAGATCGACGAGGCCGAGGAGCTGCCGGAGGACGTCGTCGAGGTGCTCAGCAGGCGGATGCTGGACGTCGGGCTGCGGATCAGCCCGGAGGCGGCCGACGAGGAACGGCGCGAGGCGGTCGAGCAGCGGGTCAAGCGGGTCAAGCTGATGCGGCGGGTGCAGGCCGAGATGATGTCGGCCGCCAGGCAGGCCGTGCTGGCGGCGCGCCGCGACCCGAACGCCGACCCCGTGGTGGTGTCGCGGGTGCTGCGCCGGCTCGACGCCAGAAGCCTGCGGTGACCCCACCTGTCAATGTCCCAGGGCACACCCCAGGAGCCCCAAGCGTGTAACGGTGTGTGACGGTTCGCGGCAAAGGGTAGTCAATAGACATGCTGCGTATCGGCACGTGGAGGTCGTCCGACTCGATCGACGTCATCGCCTGCGGCTGGCACGACGACGGCCCCGGCCCTCTCGGCACCGGCATCAAACTCATCTACGCCATGACCGGCCAGGTGCCGCACTTCCCCGGGCTCAAGGTCGGCGAGCCCATCGCGCGGAGCACGGAGGAGATCGCCGAGCTGCTGGTGCAGGGCATGGACGTGGTCCTCACCGCGCCCGGCGGCTGCCCGGCGGCGCCCGTGGTGGCGGCGGGCATCTGGCACTACGGCTGGACCCGGCGCGATCTCGGCGCCCTCGCGGGGGCGACCGTGGCGGGGCTGGCGCTGGCGGCCCAGCCTGGGCCGTGCATGGTGGAGATCTGGCGGGACGGGCGCAGCTCCCTCGACGGGGACGTCACGGCGGCGGCTGTGCGGGCCGATCTGGCTGATCGCTTCGCCGGCGGGCGGTACCGGACGCCTCAGGTCACGGTGCCGCTGGAGTCGGTGCGGCTCAGCCAGGAGGCGCCCAGCCGGATCCGCATCGCCCTGGCCGCCGCCGGCTGACCCCGCCGCGCCCGGCCCTCGATCGGGTATCCGCCCGCCCGCCGTTCAGCACGCGCGTGAACCTCGGTCATCGCGGTGGGGCCGCACGACGAAAAGGCGCGCCCTCTTGGTGGCCCACGACGATTCCTCCCGCCCCCCGATGGCATACCGTCGCAGGGGATCGTGACGAAAGGGTTGGATCGTTGATCGAGGTCAGGGAACTCCACGAGATGGCGGAGCTCGAACGCGTGGACACGCTGTTCGACGACATCTGGCATTTCGCCCCCGCCGCGCCCCCCATCACGATCGAGCTGATGCGGGCGCTGTCCCACGCCGGCGGCTACGTGGCGGGCGCCTTCGCGAACGGCGACCTCATCGGCGCCTCCGTGGGCTTCCTGGCGGCGGACCGCGCGCTGCACTCGCACGTCACGGGCGCGACCAGGCCGGGCGTAGGCTACCAGCTCAAGCTGCATCAGCGCCGCTGGGCGATGGAGCGCGGCCTGGAGCGCATCACCTGGACCTACGATCCCCTGGTGCGCCGCAACGCCCACTTCAACCTGGCCAAGCTGGGCGCCAGGCCGCTGGAGTACCTGCCGTGCTTCTACGGCGTCCTGGGCGACGCGATCAACCAGGGCGACGAGTCGGACCGGCTGCTCGCCTCCTGGCCGCTGGCCGCGCCGCACGTGGCGGCCCTGGCGCAGGGCGAGCCGTACGATCGGCCGGTGGCCTCGGACGCGGTGGTGGCGCTGGCCGACGAGGGCGGGCGGCCGGTGGCGACGCCGGTGGGCGGCGCCGCCCGTACGGTGCTGGTGGCGGTGCCGGAGGACATCGAGGGGCTGCGCCGGGCCGACCCGGGCGCGGGCAAGGCGTGGCGGCACGCCGTACGTGATGTGCTGGGGGGACTGATGGCGGAGGGCCACGCGGTCACGGGGTTCTCAGGGAAGCGGTACTACGTAGTGGAGAGAGCGTGAAGATCACTGGAGTTGAGCTACGGCGGATCGCGATGCCGCTGGTGGCGCCGTTCCGCACCTCGTTCGGCACCGAGACGTCCAGGGATGTCCTGCTGGTCAGGGTCGTGACGCCGGACGCCGAGGGCTGGGGCGAGTGCGTGGCGATGTCCGAGCCGCTCTACTCCTCCGAGTACGTGGACGGCGCCGCCGAGGTGATCCGCCGCTTCCTGCTGCCGGCGCTGCCGAAGAGCGTCGGCGCGTACGACGTCGGCCGCGCTCTGGAGCCGATCAAGGGCCACCGGATGGCCAAGGCGGCGCTGGAGACGGCGGTGCTCGACGCGCAGCTCAGGGCGGCGGGCGAGTCGTTCGGCCAGTTCCTCGGCGCGACCAGGACACGGGTGCCGTGCGGCGTGTCGGTCGGCATCATGGACTCGGTGCCGCAGCTTCTCGACGCGGTCGCGGGCTACCTGGAGGAGGGGTACGTCCGGATCAAGCTGAAGATCCAGCCCGGCTGGGACGTGGAGCCGGTGCGCGCCGTGCGGGAGCGGTTCGGCGACGACGTGCTGCTGCAGGTGGACGCGAACGCCGCCTACTCGCTGACGGACGCGCCCCGCCTGGCCAAGCTGGACGCGTTCGACCTGCTGCTGATCGAGCAGCCGCTGGCCAACGACGACCTGGTGCAGCACGCCAGGCTGGCGCGGCTGCTGAGGACGCCGATCTGCCTGGACGAGTCGATCGAGTCGGCCGAGCACGCCGCCGCCGCGATCGCGCTCGGCTCCTGCTCGATCGTCAACATCAAGCCGGGACGGATCGGCGGCTATCTGGAGGCCAGGCGGATCCACGACCTGTGCCGGGCCAACGGCGTCGCGGTGTGGTGCGGCGGCATGCTGGAGACGGGCCTCGGCCGGGCGGCGAACGTGGCGCTGGCCGCCCTGCCCGGCTTCACCCTGCCGGGAGACACCTCCGGCTCGCGCCGCTACTTCGCGACCGACGTGACGGAGCCGTTCGAGCTGGTGGACGGCCATCTGGAGGTGCCGGCGGGGCCGGGGCTCGGGGTCGAGCCCATCCCGTCGGTGCTGGACGAGGTGACGACCGCCACGGAGTGGATCACCCTCTGAGCCCTCTGAGCCCTCTGACCAGCAGGGCGGGCGCGGTCGGGGCCGCCGCTTGTGATGTTCGCCCTAGTGTCGTCGGCCGAAGATCCGCAGTTGAAGCTGGACGGTGAGGCGGGCGTCCGGGTCGTCGAGGTCCAGTCCGCTGATCTCGACCAGGCGCTTGAGCCGGTAGCGGAACGTGTTCGGGTGCACGTGCACGCGCGCCGCGGCCACGCCCACGTCGCCGAACGCGTCCAGGTACGCCTCCAGCGTGGCCGCCAGCCCGGTGCCGTGCTCGGCGTCGTGGTCGAGCAGCCGCTGGTACGGGCCGGAGGGCGCCTGCTCCTCCGCGGCGGCCACGTCGGCGACCTGGAGCAGCAGCGACTCGAAGTGAACCGCCGAGTAACCGGCCGCCCGGCCCGCCACGCCGCCGGCCGCGCCGCGGGTGCGCAGGACGCGCAGCGCCCGGTCGGCGTCCGCGCGTGACCTCGCCACCTGGGACAGGTTGAGCGCCGGACGGCCTACGCCGATGTTGGCGGCGTGCCTCGGGCCGACCCTGGCCAGGAAGCTCTCGGCCACCCGCAGGGCCCTGGCCTCCTCGTCGCCACCGCCTGGGGGCAGGGGGAGGACCGCGTAGGCCACCGAGCCGATCAGGGCGGCGGCGGCCTTGGGGTGGATGGCGGCCACGTGCAGGGCCAGGGCGTCGCAGAAGCGCTGGCGGTCGCCTTCGGCTCGGGCGCTCTCCGCGGCGTGGTCGGTGCTGGTGACGCCGTCGGTGCCGGTGCTGACGCGGCCTCCAGGGGCGCTGTGGCCGGCGCTGGTCGTGGTGCCGCTGGTCGTGACGCCGCTGGTCGTGGTGCGGCCGGGGGCGGTCCGTCGCGTGGTGGTGGTGCTCGTGAGCTGGGCGGCCAGCACGCACA
Source organism: Nonomuraea sp. PA05 (assembly GCF_008086045.1). GTDB lineage: Bacteria > Actinomycetota > Actinomycetes > Streptosporangiales > Streptosporangiaceae > Nonomuraea > Nonomuraea monospora. The sequence goes on from NZ_VSEY01000011.1 coordinate 79,938, forward strand.
ACCGCGCGGTCGCGATCCCCAGCCGCCCCGCCGCCTCGGCCGCCTCCGCCCCGCCCGCCAGCACCGTGGACAGCAGATCGGCGCGCAACCGCCGCTGGGTGTCGGCCCCCGCCCGTTCGTGCAGCAGTCGCAGGGCCACGATCTTGGCGGCGTCGGTGAGCGCCCGCCGCCGCTGGGCGTTGAGCGGGTCGCGGACGGCCACCCAGATGGAGCCGAGGATCTCGTCGCCCGCCCGCACCGCGACGGCCTCCCGGTGGATCGGGCTGCCGTCGTCGAGCGCGATGTGGATCGGCTCCTGGCTCTGGTAGAGGCGCTTGAACGCGCCCTGCTCGTCGAGCAGGCGCAGGTAGCGTTCGGGCACCTGCCGGCCGAGTACGGTCTCGACGCGCCCCTGGTCGGCCTCGTCCTGGCGTCCCGAGTAGGCGAGCACCCTGGAGGAGCGGTCCTCGATCGTGACGGGCGCGTCGAGAAGGGCGCAGACGGCGTTGGCGAGGGAGAACAGGTCGCCGTGCGCGCCGTCGCCTGGCTCCGCCAGGTCGCCCTCCGCGAGCAGGGAGCGCAGCAGGGCCGCCACCTGCGCCCAGGAGGCGGCTCTGGTGAGGCCGAGCACGGCGACGCCGGTCCGCAGGACGGCGGCGCGGACCCGTTCGTCCACGTCCACCGGAAGTTTCACCACGACGCCCGCCGCGTGCGGGGCGCGGGCGAGCAGTTCGCAGATGTCGGCCGCGCCCTGGACGCCGACGGCGAGCAGGATCGCGCCCGCGGGCACGATCAGCTCGTCGAGCGGATCGTAGATGTGCACGCCGGTCACCTCGGCGTCGAGGTCGCCGGGTGAGGCGGCCACGTCGAGGACGGTGGTGCCCAGATCGTGGATGATCCGCCCGAGGCTGGCGCGCGGGCGGTCCCTCATCCCATCAACATAGTCCACGTCACGGCAGGTCCATCCCGGCCGGTCCCGGGTGCCGCGCGGGGGCCTCAGCCGGTCCTGGGGGTCGCGCGGGCGCCCATGTGCACGTACGGCGAGCCGTCCGGCAACTCGTAGAAGACGGCCGACATCCAGTCGGGCGAGCCGCCCAGCTTGAACAGGTACGTGTTCTCGTCCACGGCGACCATGGCGCTCTCCTCCGGCGGTTGCAGGGCGGCCAGCGCCCCGGTGGCCTCGTGCCGGAGCCACGGCTCGCCCTCCCTGACCGACACCTCGATCCGGGCGCCGGCCCGCTCGTAGAGGCCGGCGTGGCGGGCGGCGTCCACCTCGGCCGGGGTCCGCGGCGGGGACGGCGGCGGCGGCACGGTGAGGCCGTCGAGCTGGGCGAACAGCTCGGCGCCGAGTGCCCGGGTGAACGGGTTGGAGTGGCCGCCGTTGGCGGCGGCCACCACGATGGTGCCGGTCTCGGGCACGGCCCAGAGGATGGCGTGCTGGCCGATGGTGTTGCCGGCGTGGGAGATGACGCGCTTGCCGTCCCACTCGTCGACGATCCAGCCGAGGCCCCACTGGCGGCCGAGCCCGTCCGGGTTGGGCACGTCCACCTGGGGCTCCCACATCGCGCGCGGGTCGTCGAGCAGGCCGCCCTCCAGGTGGGCCCGCGCGAAGGCGACCACGTCCGCGGGGCGGGCGCAGATCAGGCCGGCCGGTCCCATGCCGCGCATGAGACCCCATTGCGGGGCGGGCGCGCCGCCGGCGTGGCCCATGGCGGCGCGGAAGCGCAGCACGTCCTCGGGCAGGGTCCAGGTGTGGGTGAGGCCGAGCGGCTCGGCGATCTCCTCGCGGATGAGGTCGTCCCAGCGCTTGCCCGCCAGCTTCTCGGCGACGCGGCCCGCGATGACGAAGCCGGAGTTGCAGTAGGAGTGGGTGGCGCCGAGCGGGTGGTTCTGCGCCAGGCCGGCGCAGGCCTCGACGTACTTGGCGACGCAGTCGTCGCCGCGCCCCGTGTCGATGAACAGGTCGCCGTCGATGCCGCTGGTGTGGGTGAGCAGGTGCCTGATCGTGACGGTCTTGCTCACCTCGGGGTCGGCCACCTGGAAGCCGGGCAGCACCTCGGCCACGGGGGTGTCCAGCGTGAGCCTGCCCCGCTCGATCTGCCGCATGAGCAGGGTGGCGGTCCACACCTTGGTGACGGAGCCGATCTGGAAGAGGCTGTCGGTGGTGGACTCGACGCCGGTGGCGGTGTTGAGCGTGCCGGCGGCGAACTCGTGCAGCTCCCCTTCGTGCAGGTACGCCAGCGCGGCGCCGGGCACCTCGTACTCGGCGATCAGCTCCGCGAGCCGCTGACCCATTGCTCCAGCCACGCGATCATCCTCTCGTTGTAGTCGTAGCGGTGTGAGGGCCTGCCGCCGCCCTGGAACAGGTGGCTGGCGCCGGGGTAGCGCACCAGCCGCACGGGCACCCCCCGCTCGCGCAGCGCGGCGAACCACTGCTCCGACTGGCCGACGGGGCACCGGTCGTCGCTCTCGCCGTGCAGGAGGAGGGTGGGCGCGGTGACCTCGTCCACGTGGGTGAGCGGCGACTGGGCGGCCAGGTCGCCGGGGCACTCGTACGCCTTGAGCAGGAGCCCCATGTCGGACGTGCCGCTCATGCTGGTCAGGTCGGTGACGGGCCCGCCGGACACGGCGGCCTTGAACCGGTCCGTCGTCGCGGTCAGCCAGCAGGTCATGTAGCCGCCGTAGCTGTAGCCGGTGACCGCGAGCCGTTCCGGGTCGGCGACGCCCTCGGCGATCAGGGTGTCCACAGCGGCGAGGAAGTCCTGGGTGTCGGCCAGGCCCCAGGCGCCGACGGCCGCGGTGTAGAAGGCCTCGCCATAGCCGTCGCTGGCGCGGGGGTTGATCGCCAGCACGGTCCAGCCGCGGGCGGCCAGGATCTGGCGGTAGACGCGGAAGTTGTCGAGCACGGGCGCCCAGGCGTTGTGCGGGCCGCCGTGGACGTCGAGCAGGAGCGGGCCAGGGGTGGCGGCGTTCTCGTCGCGCCAGACGAAGCCCTCGACGAGGGTGCCGTCGGGGGCGGTGAAGGTGCGGCGTTCCGGCACGTACAGGTCGGCGCCGGCGAGCGCGTGGCCGGTGAGCCGCCGGGCGGCCGTCTCGCCCGGCTCCAGCAGGAAGATCTCGCCCGCGCTGTGCGGGGTCGCGGCCACGTACGCGACGCCGCCGCCCGCGGTGCTCGCCCCGGCGACGCTCACCTCCTCGGGCACGATCTTGGTGGCGAGCTCGCCGCCGGGGATGCGGTACAGGTGCGAGCAGCCGCCGTCGCGGGCGCAGAAGACCAGGTCGCCGCCGAGCAGCGCCGGTGCGGCGCCGGGGTAGCCGGGGTGGCCGGTCATCACGTTCCTGTCGAGGCCCGTCCCGATCTCGGCGGCCCCGCCTGGGCCCAGCTCGAACAGGCGGACGTGCCCCACGGGGCCGCCCTTCTGGGCGGCGGCGACGAGCCGCTCGCCGAGCCACCACACGCCGCCGCAGAGCAGGTCGGGGCCGGTCAGCCGCTCGGGCTCGCCGCCGGACGCGGGGACGGTGTACGCGGCGCCGCCGGGACGCAGGTCGCGGTCGGCGTTCAGGTCGGCGGCGAAGGCCAGCCGCGTGCCGTCGGGCGACCAGGAGGGCTCGCCCGCGTGGAAGTCGCCCTCGGTCACCTGGGTGCTCTCCCCCGAGGCGACGTCCACCACGAACAGGTGCGTGGTGATCCCGCGCAGCAGCCCGGCGCCGTCCGCCTTGTAGTCGAGCCGGTCGATCACCACGGGAGCGTTCGGATCCGGCTCCTCCCCGGCCAGGCCGCTGCCGGCGGGGCGGGTCCCGCGCGGATCGGGCTCGGGGGCGGCCGGGCCCGCGTAGGCGAGGCGGGTGCCGTCCGGCGACCAGCGGGCGGGCCCCGCGCCGAGGGGCGCCCTGGTCAGCGCGTACGGCTCGCCGCCGTCCATGGGCAGCAGGTGGAGCTGCGGCTTGCCGTCCACCGGCCGCAGGAACGCCAGCGTCCGCCCGTCGGGCGACCACCGGGGCGCGCTGCCCCTGGCCAGCCGGCGCGGCTCGGCGCCAGGGGCGGCGAGCCAGACCTCCGCGCGGTTCTCGTCGGCCTCCAGGTCGGCGCTGGTCAGCGTGTACGCGACCGCGCCGCCGTCGGGGCGCAGCGCCGGATCGGAGGGAACGGCGAAGCGATGGACGTCGTCGAGACCGATCCGTGGCATATCCCGGTGCATGACCGCACCGTAGGGCATCACCGCTCCGGTCTGCTTCGGTCTGCCGGACGAACAGCGGGCCCCGCGTTGTGCCACCCGCCAACCAGTCGAGGAGAATGTGAGAAAGGACGTTAGGGTGTGAAGATCCTCCGCCGGTTTCGGCACCTCACTTCCCCGAGCAGCGGGCCCGCCTGCGGTGTTCGCGAGATTGGATGGTCAACCATGGTTGGCAAGCCGGAACGGCAGGTGGCCGTGTTCGGTGCCGGGTACATCGGTCTGGTGACCGGCGCCTGCCTCGCCGAGCTGGGGCACCGGGTGGTGGTCCGGGACATCGATCCCGACAAGGTCGCCCTGCTGCGCTCCGGCGACGTGCCGATCTACGAGCCCGGCCTCGGCGACATGATCGTCAGGAACAAGGAGCGGCTGACGTTCACGCTGGATCTCGAGGAGACGCTGCGCGGCGCCGAGATCGCGTACGTGTGCGTGGACACGCCGCCCTCCGCCTCCGGCGACGCCGACCTGTCCAGGATCTGGTCGGTCGTGAAGTCGCTCGAAGGCGCCGCGCACCTGAAGGCCGTGGTGGTCAAGTCGACCGTGCCGGTCGGCACCGGCGCGCGGGTGCGCTCCGCGCTCGACGCCGCGGGCCTGTCGCACGTCGGGTACGCCGCCAACCCCGAGTTCACCGCGGAGGGCCGCGCGGTCGCCGACTTCATGCGGCCCGACCGCATCGTCATCGGCGCGGCCGACGAGGCCACCGCGCAGCTCATCGCCGACCTGCACGACGGCGTGGACGGCCCGGTCGTGGTGATGGACGTGCGCTCGGCCGAGATGGTCAAGCTCGCCTCCAACGCGCTGCTCGCCACGAAGATCAGCTTCATCAACGAGATCGCCACCCTGTGCGAGAAGACCGGCGCCGACGTCGAGGAGGTGGCCCGCGCGGTCGGCCTCGACCACCGCCTCGGCCCCCACTTCCTGCGGCCCGGCATCGGCTGGGGCGGCTCCTGCTTCCCCAAGGACTCCGAGGCGCTGCGGCAGCTCGCCAGCAACACCGGCTACCACCTGCAGCTCCTGTCGGCCGTCATCGAGGTCAACAACCTGCAGAAACGCCGGGCCATCCAGAAGCTGAAGGACGAGCTGGGCACGCTGGCGGGCATGCGGGTGGCGCTGCTCGGCCTGACGTTCAAGCCCGGCACCGACGACATGCGGGAGGCGACCAGCACGGTGCTGGCCGGCCGGCTGCTGGCCGAGGGCGCCGAGGTGAGCTGCTGGGACCCGATGGCCCGCCCCGGCGAGGTCGAGCCGTGGATCTCCACGACGCGCCACGCGACGCCCGAGGAGGCCATGGCGGGCGCCGACGCGGTGATCGTGGTGACCGAGTGGCCGCAGCTCAAGGAGGTCGACTGGGCGAAGGCGGCCGAGGCGATGCGGCGGCCGGTGCTCTTCGACGGCCGTAACCTGCTCGACCCGGCGGGGATGCGGGCGCTCGGCTACACGTACATGAGCGTCGGGAGGCCGTAGCCGCCGCGGAATAATCCGTTGCGCCGCGGTGCTGATCACCGCACTATGTTCCTCATGTTCCCGTACGCGCGCCTCGCGACGCCCGCAGCATCGCTGCCGGGCTCGTTCGCGTGCGACGGCCTGGAGCGCTGACCTCTCCCTGTTAGTCCCGGAGTGACCCGGCGGGGGGAGGTTGACGACCCTGACGGGTCACGCAGGAGCTTCAGGTACGAGGGAAGAGAGCCATGGCCAAGCAGGCCTACGTACGCAACAAGCCGCATCTCAACATCGGCACGATGGGGCACGTCGACCACGGCAAGACCACGCTGACCGCCGCGATCACCAAGGTGCTGGCGGAGCGCGGGCAGGCCACGTACACGCCGTTCGAGCGGATCGACCGGACGCCGGAGGAGGCGTCCAGGGGCATCACGATCAACATCTCGCACGTCGAGTACGAGACCGCGACCCGCCACTACGCCCACGTGGACATGCCGGGGCACGCCGACTACGTGAAGAACATGATCACGGGTGCGGCGCAGCTCGACGGCGCGATCCTCGTCGTGTCCGCGCACGACGGCATCATGCCGCAGACCAGGGAGCACGTGCTGCTCGCCAGGCGCGTCGGCGTCGAGCACCTGGTCGTGGCCGTCAACAAGGCCGACGGCGCCGACCCGGAGCTGACCGGCCTGGTCGAGCTGGAGCTGCAGGACCTGCTCGCCGAGCACGGCTACCACGGCGTGCCGATGGTGCGCGTGTCCGGGCTGCGGGCGCTGGAGGGCGACCCGGTCTGGACGGCGTCGGTCGAGGCGCTGCTCGACGCGGTCGACACGCACATCCCCGTGCCCGTGCGGTACGTGGACGCGCCGTTCCTGATGCCGGTCGAGAACGTGCTGACGGTCACCGGCCGCGGCACGGTCGTCACCGGCGCCATCGAGCGCGGCACCGTGCGGATCGGCGACACCGTCGAGGTCGTCGGGTTCGGCGACGGGTTCTCCGCCGTCGTGACGGGCGTGGAGACGTTCGGCAAGACGATGGAGCGCGGCGAGGCCGGCGACAACGCCGCCGTGCTGCTCCGCGGCGTGCGCCGCGAGCAGGTTCGGCGCGGCATGGTGCTGGCGGCGCCCGGCACCCAGCACGCCCGCGGGCGGTTCACCGCGCGCGTCTACCTCCTGACGCCGGAGGAGGGCGGGCGGCGGCGGCCCGTCACGTCGGGGTACCGGCCGCAGTTCTACCTGCGGACCACGGACGTGCCGGGTGAGCTGGTGCTGCCGGACTCCGGCGCGCTGCCAGGGGAGACGGTGGAGGTGACGGTCGAGCTGGGCAAGGCCGTCGCGGTCGAGCCGGGGCTCGGGTTCGCCATTCGCGAGGGCGGGCTCACGGTCGGCGCGGGGACGGTGCTCGCCGTCCCCGCCGCCTGACCGGCCGCCTGACCGGCCGCCTGACCGGCCGCCGTCGCGGGGTGCGGGGTCGTCCTGAACGGCCCCGCACCACCTCAGCGCGTGTGTCGTGCCTCGGACGGGCGGCGCGCCCGGGAAGGCCGGGCCCCGTGACGACCCCGGCCTTCCCTGCGACGCGGTCAGGGCTGGTCGAAACGCACCCGGAGGGTGGCGCGCCGCGCCATCAGGTCGTAGGCGGGCAACGGGCCCGGCCCGCAGGTCGCCGTCCCGATGCCCTGATGCGCGAGATCCAGGTGCACGTACACCCGCTCCCCCGCCACCAGATCAGGCCGATGCCGCGCGTCGGCCAGCTCCAGCGCGCTCCACCGCCGCACGGTCAGCCCGAACACCGGCTCGCCCGACACCCGGACCCCGCCCAGCTCGGCCCACCGGACGTCGGCGCGGTGCCCGTTCTCCTGCGGGTACACGTACGGCGTCTGCATCGCCTCCACCGCGGCCGACCACCGCCCCACCCGGGCGGCCATGCCCGTGTCCGGGTAGACCTCCCCCGGCCCGAGCCCGAACCACGTCACCTGATCGACCGCGGAGCCAGGCAGCGACATCGTGACGCCGAGGCGCGGGATCGGCTCGCGCCAGTTCCCCTCCGGCTCGATGTCGAGCACGAGCCGCAGCCCGCCGTCGAACGTCCACCGGTACGTCGCCACCATCCCGAGGTCGGTGGCCGCCGGCGCGACACGGGTCCGCACGGTCAGGCCGTCGCCGGTGGAGATGTCGTCCACGCGGTGGGTGAGGCGGTGCAGGCCGAGGTCGCGCCACCGGGCTTCGAGGCCGGCGGCGCGGTCGTTGTCGGTGGGGGCCCGCCACAGGTCGAGCAGGGGCCCTTCCACCTGGGCGCCGAACAGGCGGGTGAGCCGCCCGGTCGCCGCGTCGAACGCGCACCCGCCGGCGGTCAGCTCGCCACCGCGGCCGTTCCGGGCGCCCGCGCGGGTGAACGTGGTGATCGCCGTGCGCTCCCGCTGCTCCGGCCGCGCCAGCAGCGCCTGCCCCCAGGCCACCTCGTGCCCGGCCGGCGCCCACGGCAGGTCCTCGGCCAGCACCGCCCGTACCGTGAGCCAGCGCTCGCCCTCGGGCCCGTCCGTCACCTCGGGCAGCTTGCACTCGCCGCCGGCGGCGGCCACGTCGAGCGGATGCTCGGCGACCGTCTCCCCCTCGACCTGCACGGTGGCCGTGAACCGCAGGTGCGACAGGTCGGTGAACCCGTGCTGGTTCACCACCCGCACCACCCCGTCGCCGAACTCGAACCGCACCGGCTCGAACACCCTCTTCAGGTCGATCAGCCCCGGGGACGGCGTCCTGTCGGGGAACACGAGGCCGTCCACGACGAAGTTCCCGTCGTGCACGGGCTCGCCGAAGTCGCCGCCGTAGGCGTACTCGTGCGCCGGATGCGTCAGCCCGTGGTCGATCCACTCCCAGATGAACCCGCCGGCCAGCCGCGGGTACCGCTCGAACAGCTCCTGGTACTCGGCGAGCCCGCCCGGCCCGTTGCCCATGGCGTGCGCGTACTCGCACTGCATGAACGGCATCGAGCGGCGCCGCGCGTCCAGCTCGGGGTCGTCGAGCGGGTCCTCCTCGCGCCGGCCGATGGCCTCGACCTCGGCGTGGGAGGCGTACATGCGGGAGTAGACGTCCGTGTGCGCGCAGGACCGGTCGCCCTCGTAGTGCAGCAGCCTGGACGGGTCGCGCTCGCGGGCCCAGTCGGCCATGACGGCCAGGTTGCGGCCGACGCCCGCCTCGTTGCCGAGCGACCACATGACGATGCTCGGGTGGTTCTTGTCGCGTTCGACCATGCGGCGCATGCGGTCGAGCAGCGCGTCGGCGTAGCGGGGGTCGTCGGTGGGGTTGGCGCGCCAGCCGACCGGCTCGAAGCCGTGCGTCTCCAGGTCGCACTCGTCGATCACCCACAGGCCCAGCTCGTCGCACAGGTCGAGGAAGCCGGGGTGGGGCGGGTAGTGGCTGGTCCTGACCGCGTTGACGTTGTGCCGCTTCATCAGCAGCACGTCCTCGCGCATGGTCTCGTACGGCACCGCCCGCCCGTGCTCCGGATGGAACTCGTGCCGGTTGACGCCCTTGAACAGCAGCGGGCGGCCGTTGGCCATCAGCACGCCGTCCACGATGGAGATCGTGCGGAAGCCGACGCGCACCCGTACCGTCTCGTCAGGCCCGGTGATCACGGCCTCGTACAGGCGCGGCGTCTCGGCCGTCCACGGCTCCACGTCCACCGTGACCTCGGCGCCGGGCTCCAGCCCGTCGATGCCCAGCTCTCGGACGCTGAGCGTGCCGGCGCCCTCGAAGCTGAGCGTGCCGCGCCCGTCCTCGTAGGAGGCGTGGACGAAGACGTCGGCGGTGGAGCGGGTGAGCGTGACGTCACGGAAGATGCCGGGCAGCCACCACATGTCCTGGTCCTCCAGGTACGTGGCGGCCGACCACTGATGCACGCGCACGGCCAGCACGTTGCGGCCGGGACGCAGGTACGGGGCGGCGTCGTACTCGACGGGCAGCCGGCTGCCGGTCGAGAAGCCCAGCTCGTGGCCGTTCAGCCAGACCCGGGCGAACGACTCCGCCCCCTCGAACCGCAACCGCCCGCCCGTCCAGCCCTCGGGCAGGTCGAAGGCGCGGCGGTAGTCGCCGGTCGGGTTCTCGTCGGGGACGCGGGGCGGATCGACGGGGATGGGGTAGACGACGTTGGTGTAGGCGGGGGCGCCGTGCCCGTGCAGCACCCAGTGCGACGGGACCGGGAGGTCGTCCCAGGCCGCGTCGTCGTAGTCGGGGCGGGCGAAGTCCTCGAGGACGTCGGCGCCGGGCGAGAGGCGGAAGCGCCACGTGCCGTTGAGGTCCAGGGACGGCGCGTCGGAGTGAAGGGCCGCCCTGGGTTCGAGTCGGCCTGAACCAGGGGAGAAAGTTTCGAGATCCATCTCCGCCGAGCCTAGAGGTTCGGGCCGGTCCAGTCAGCGATGGGTCCGGTGTCCGTTACGACCGGAGTGCCTGACCCTTGCGGCGGGCCCGTGACCGCGGCACGTGGCAGGACGGCTCCGGCACTTCGCTACCGGCCGTCCGCGGCGCTCGGGACGGCGGCCAGGTAGCCCGCGAGCAGGGCCTCCGCGACAGCCTCCACGGCGGCGTCACCGGGCAGGAACGCCGGGCTGTGCAGCCCCTTCGCGGCGTCCACCCCCACGAACATCATCAGCGACGCCGCCACATCCCCATACCGGGCGAAGTCATCGGCCCCGCACGACCGCAGCTCGTCATCCACCGCCCACCCGTGCTCCCGCAACCGCTCCCCCGCCCGCGCGGCCAGCGCCGGGTCGTTGACCAGGATCGGCTCCCCGGGAAAGATCTCGACCTCCGCCACGCACCCGTACGCCCGAGCCGTGTCCTCGACGACCTGCGTGAACCTCCGGTACAGCCGTTCCCGCCACTCCTGCGACATGGTCCGCAACGTCCCCCGCGCCACCGCCTCGACCGGCACGGCGTTGGGCGTCGTCCCCGCGCTGACCGTGCCGAACGTGACCACCGTCGGCGCCATCGGGTCGGCCACCCGGCTGACGAGCTGCTGCGCCGCCACGATCACCTGCGCCATGGCGAGCACGGGGTCGCGGGTGAGATGCGGGTACGCGGCATGCCCCTCGACCCCCTTGACCGTCACCCTGAACTCGTCGGAGGCGGCGTTCACCGGCCCGGGAGCGCAGGCGACCGTGCCTGCGGGCAGCACCGGCTGGACGTGGGCGCCGATCATGGCCTGGACGTGGTGCCTGGTGAGCACGCCGGAGGTGACGACGTCCGCCGCGCCGGAGGGGAAGGTCTCCTCGCGGGGCTGCAGGACGACGACCAGCGGCGCGAGCCCGCCCCCGGTGACGGCCTCCGCCACCGCCTCGGCCGCTCCCTCGGCCGCCGCCTCCGCCACGGCCTCCGCCGCCTCCGTCACCATCTCGGACGTGTCCCTCGCCCCGCCCTCCGATACGCCAACAGCGTGCCCGTTCACGCCGCCGTGCCCGTTCGCGCGCCGCCCGGCAGCCTCCGCGGCCCCCTCGGCCGCCGCCTCCTCGACCACCCCCAGATCGACCTCACCCGAGGACACCGCCGCCACAGCCCGCGCCACCGCGACCACAGCCGCCAGATGCACGTCATGCCCGCACGCGTGCATGGCCCCGTTCCCGGCAGCCCACACCACCCCGGTCCGCTCAGCGATCGGCAAGGCATCCAGCTCCCCCCGAACTCCCACGGAAGCCCCGCCACCCCCGATCCGCACCACGGCCCCCGTCCCGGCCACATGCTCCACCACCCCGCCGGCGGGCAGGGCACGAAGAACCCTCCGCATGGTCGGCCCTTCCTCCCCCGACACCCGCGGCGCCGCGTGCAGCTCCCGCCGCAACGCCACGGCCCCCGCCAGCTCCCGCCGCAGCGCCGCCCGCAGCGCCACCTCGACGCCCACCTTGCGACCGTCGACACTCATCCCCGACATCAATCCCCCAGACAACAATGGTCAAGCCGTACCCGCTGCCCCCATCGGCCGCGCTCTCACCCCAGCCCGTAAACGCGCCGCGCGTTGCCGCTCCCCACCATGGTGAACACGCGCACCGCCTGCCCCACCGTCCATTCCCCGTCCGCCACGAACCCGCCCAGCACCCGCAGCATCGCCCGCCGCCACAGCACCGCCCCCAGGTAGTGCAGCTCGGCGGGCCCCCACGCGTCGGAGGAGTAGAGCAGTTTCGTGAACGGCGCCACCTCCAGGCTCTCGGCGACGACCGCCGCGCCGCGCGCCCCGGTGTGGTTGACGGCGAGCCCCACGTCGAGGAACACGTTCGGGTACGCCTGCGCCAGGAACCCCGCGTGCCGCTGGTACGGGTAGCAGTGCAGCAACAGCAGCGGCACCCCGGTCGGCTCCGCCAGCTCGATCAGCCCGCGCAGCAGCAGCGGGTCGGCCCGCCGCAGGTCCACGTCCGGGTCCCCGAGGCCGATGTGGAGCTGCAGCGGCAGCCCCCGTTCCAGCCCCGTCCAGATGAGGTGCCGTACGAGGACGGGGTCGGCCAGCCGCCCGCCGCCGGCCAGCCACCGTCCGGCGGCGTCGGCGACCTCGGCCCGGGACGGCGGCGCGGGGTCGAAGTCGAGGCCGCACCGGTAGGCGGCCACGCTCTTGAGCCCGCGCGCCGTCCGGGTGCGCTCGTGCAGCGCCTCGGCGAACCTCCCGGCGAACGCGCCGGCGTCGCATCCGGCGGCGGCGACCTGTTCGGCCACGCTCTCCAGGCGCACCACCTCGTCGGCGGGCGCCCCGCAGGCCTCGGCCATGCCGGACGGCCCGAGCAGCTCGTCGCCCCGGTAGCCGGTCTCGACGAGGAGGTGGCCGAGGCCGGCGGCGCCCAGCAGCAGCCGGTTGACCTCGGCGGCGCCGAGCCTGGCGCGTCTGGCGAGGTACTCCTCGGGCGCGCAGGAGGGGTCGAGCCCGAGCACGGGCGGGCAGTGGCGCAGGATGGCGAACCCGAGCTGGGAGTCGAACTGCGTCATCCAGCCGGGCACGGGCCGGTCGGACTCGGTGATCATCTCTTCGAACGCCGTGCGCGACAGGTCGTGCGTGGCCGCCCCGTGCACGTGGTGGTCCACCAGCGGCAGTTCCTCGACGGCGCGGGCCAGCCCGGCGGGGACGAGGTCGAGCTCCATGGTCGCTCTCGTACCCCCGCCCCCGTGGGCGACACGCGAAGGGGCCCCGCGGGACGATCACCGTCCCGCGGGGCCCGCACCACGAACGTCAGGCGGCGGCCTTGGCGGTCACCGCGACCTGGGTCTGCTTCGTGACCCCGCTGACCGTGACGGCCACCGTCACCTGCCCCGGCCGCAGCGCCGTCAGCGTCCCCGACTCGGGGTCGAGGACGGCGACGTGCCACGGCTTGGCGCTCTTGCGGGCGCCGACGTGCAGGTTCGGGGAGCCGGACCAGGTGACCGACACCGGGTGGGCGGCGGGCACCGTGCGGGCGCCCTGCTTGACCGAGGCCGTCACCGGGGCGGGCGCGCCGACGGCGACCGTGGCGGGGGCGGTGAGCGTGAGCTCGTCCACGTGCGGCCGCACCTGCGTGCCGATCCAGTCGGGCGCGTCGGCGAACCAGTTGCGCTTGACGTGCTCGGCCTCGGCCCGCGTCACGGGGTCGACGCCCCACAGCGACCATCCGGTGAACCCGCCGTCGTCGGGCGCGGTGGCGGGATTCTTGCCGGAGTTGCCGTTGATGAAGTACGGCACCGCGTCCACCCGCGAGGCGTGGAAGGTGCCGACGTGCGCCCCGATGAACGCGGCGCCCTTGCCGGTGGTGCGCTGGAAGTCGGCCAGCCACCCCTCGACGAGCGCGGCCTCCTTGCGGTCGCCGAGCTGGCTGCCCTTGCCGGGCGTGGGGTCGCGCGGCGGCACGTGGAACAGCACCGCGACGGACCCGATGGAGCCGTCCTTCGCCGCCGAGTCCAGCAGCGAGCGGAGCTGCGCCACCTGGTCGTAGCCGCCGCCCCTGAGGGTGAGGCGGGAGGTGTCCAGCGTGATGAAGCGGGTGCCCTTGTGGTCGAAGGTCTGGTACGTGTCCCCGAAGACGGCCTTGAAGTTGTCGATCTTGCCGCCCATGACCTCGTGGTTGCCGGGGACGTAGTGGTACTCCACCGTTCCGCCGAGCTCCTCGTCGAGGATCTGCTTCGCCAGCGCGAAGTCCTCCGGCGACGCCTCGTCCACCAGGTCACCGTTGATCACCAGGAAGTCCGGCGCGGCGGCCTTGATCTCGCGCAGCGTGCGGCGCGCGTTCTTGACGATGTCGCTGTCCGGGTCCCTGGCCACGAACTGGGCGTCCGACATGACCGCGAACCGCCACGGCGCCTTGGACACCTCGCTCCTGACCACGGGGTCGGCCACCTCGGGCGCCTCGGGGGCGGTGACCGACGGCGGCACCTTGGCCACCAGCCCGTCGATCATGATCTCGTTGGTGTACTTGACGTCGGCCTTCGTCTCGGCCACGTAGAAGCGCCGCAGCTTGAGCGGGTAGTTCACGCCGGGCGGCACGGTGAACTCGACGTACTTCCAGCCGGTCCACGTCATGTACGGGCCGCGCAGGATCTGCGACTGGCCGAGCGCGTCGTAGAACTCCAGGCTGGGCCACTCCCCCTTGCCGGTGGAGTTGATCCAGAGCCCGAACGCCTGCGGCTGCCCCTCGACCACGATCTGCTGGGGCGGGCTGGCGTAGGCGGCCCGGGTGGCGGTGGAGGTGGTGAAGTCGTACGACAGCTTGAGCCCGCCGCCGCTCTGCCCGGGGGCGGCCGACAGCGAGCCGGTGGCGCGGGCGGCGGCGAACGTCCAGGAGGCCGCGTCCTCGAAGTCGGCGACCGGCTTCGACTCGAACCCGACCGTCACCGGCACCGCGGTGGTGATCTTGCCGACCTTGGCGGTGATCAGGCCGGAGCCGGTGGCCTGCTTGGCCTTGACGGTGAAGTAGCCGTGCTCGGCCGCCGTGACCTCGAACAGGTTCCTGTCGTAGTCGAGCGTGAGGTCGCCCGGCTCGATGGGCGCGGAGTTGCCGTTGCGGTCGTAGCCGACCACGCCGAACGTGGCGGTGCCGCCCTCGCCGGCCATGCCGAGACGGTCGGCGGTGGCGCCGAGCCGCTGCAACGGCTGGAGCACGGTCAGCTCGATGGCGCCCTTGGCCTTGCCGCGTGAGGCGGTGACCGTGGTGGTGCCGGGCACCAGGGCGTGGAACCTGCCGTCGCGGATGACGCCGTGCACGGCCGGGCTGGAACGCCAGGACGGGGTTCCGGCGGCGGGCCCGTACGTCTCGTCGTAGCCGGCGGCGGTCAGCCGCCTGGTCAGGCCGGGGAAGACGCGGTCGGGGCGGCCACCGGCGACGGGGCCGACGCCGGGCGCCTTGGCGGGGTCACCGGCGGTCTCCAGCCAGAAGCCCTTGAGCTTGCCGCTGCCCTCGGGCGCGTAGAGCGCCAGGCCGTTGGGCACGTGCCGCTCGCCGCCGTCGGAGGGGCTGTTCTCCACCTGCACGTCGGCGGAGCCGGGCTCGCGGGCCAGCATGGTGGAGGAGCCGCCGCCGTCGAGGTTGAGCGCGTTGGCGGCGCCGAGGTCCTGCATCATGGCGGCCAGCTCGTTCAGGGTGACGCCGCGGCTGTCGGCCTGGCGGCCGTCCACGGTCAGCAGGTACATCTTCCTGCCGTCGGCCGAGAACCCGACGGCGGTGCGCGGGTGCGCGGCCGTGTCGGTCGAGTTCTGCGGGACGCCGTCCTTGATCAGGAGCTGGTTGCCGCCCACGGCGGCCTTGACCGAGCTGCCGTCGGAGGGCTTGGGCTGGTAGGCCACGTCCACCTTGTCGCCGGGCTTGAGCGCGGACAGGGCGGCGGCCCCGGCGTCGCGGCCGAGCAGGATGGTGGTGCCCGCGGGGATGGGGCCGGTGCCCGCGGAGGTCCGCACCTCGGAGACGACGCCGTCCACCAGCACGACCTCGGCGACGGAGGTGGCGCCCTCGACGGCGCGGGCCCGGGTGTAGGAGCCCCACAGCGGCGTGAACAGGCCCACGCCGCCGCTCTGGATGATCTGGTTGAACTGGGTGAGCTTGATCGGCGCGCCGCCCGGCGGGGTGGCGGTGCCCTCGAAGTACATCTTCAGGACGCGGCCGATGCCGTCGCCGGTGACCGCTACGGCGTTCTCGTGCCCGGCGACCGGCGACTGGATCAGCGTGCCGTCCTGCACGCCGATGCCCTGCGCCGCGCCGGAGTTGTTGATGTCGAAGAAGTCGCCGTTGACGGCCGCGACGGCGCGCGAGCGCTTGGCGGGCCCGGACAGCGGCTCCGTCCTGGACACCTCGCCGGAGAAGACGTAGTCCGCCTTCGCGCCGCTCAGGTCGGCGGTGACGGCGTCCGCGCGCAGCCACCCGAGCGCGTCGTAGGTGTCGAACGAGGTCAGCGAGATGCCCGGCGCCACCGGCCGGGTCTTCTTGGCGGTCTCCAGCCGCTGGGGCGCCGCGGCGGCCGGGGCGAGCAGCGTGGAGGAGGCCGGGTAGGACGACGCCGACTCCAGCGCGTCCTCTGCGGGAGGGGTGGGATCGGCCTGCGCGGGCGCGCTGATGGCCATGGGGCCTAACACGAGCGCGGCGGCGGCCAGCAATCGGAGGGTCTGCACGACCGAACTCAATCGCTCGTGGATATAACTTTCAAGACTTAAGGATGAACTAAAAGAAAATTTCAGATCTTGTATGTCCGCCACCTCGCCTTACACCATGGACAGGTGGATCGAGAGGCGCTCTACCGCGACCCGTATCCCGTCCACGTCAGGGCCCGCCTGACGTTCGCCGAGAAGCTGGACGCCTGGCTGGTGGCCCGGCACGCCGACGCGGCTGCCGGCCCGCGAGCTGCCCGGCCTACACCTCGCCCGCCAGGACGTCGTCATGGCGGCCACGCTCATCCACCGCGCCCCCGAGCGGCTCCTGCTCGCCTGGTAGCCGCACCCCCGCGTGCAGCACCAGCGGCACGGCCATCGCCACCGCCATGGACAGCACGGCCGTGCCCGAGTCGTTGACCAGCATGCCCACGACCCCGCTGACCAGCGCGCCGACCAGCCCAGCCCGCAGCATCGGCGCCCGCGCGAACGCCCTGGGCACCAGGCCCGCGCTCACCTGGCCCGGCCGCAGCACCGCGAACACCAGGAAGATCAGCCCGGCCAGCACGATCGGCATGAGGTTGGGCGAGAGCAGCGTGTGCAGCATGGCGCCCAGCTTGCGGCCGATCATGGGCCAGAACGTGCCGTCCAGCACCTGACTCACGAACCTGCCCAGGTGCGTCTGCGACTGCGGCGGGCGCAGCCAGTCGAGCACGGCGATCACCGACACCGCGACCCCGCCGAGCGCGCTGAACCCGGCCAGTTTCAGCACCGACACCTTCTTGCCCGCGACGAGCAGCGCGGTCACGGCGATGCCCGGCGCGAACGCGATCACGCCGCCGAAGTCGCTGCCCACCCCCGGCCAGCCGGCCAGCAGCGTCGCCGTCACGCCCAGCCCGGTCACCACCGCCACGGCGAGCCGCGTGCGCCCGGCGCGGACCAGGCGCTCGGCGGCCAGCGCGGCGCCCATCAGCACGGACGTGGCCAGCAGCGCGAACGGGATGTTGGCCAGCCCGTAGTAGCGCCCGCCGACCACCGCGGTGTAGCCCATGAGCGCGTTGAACTGCAGGTTCGTCCCGGTCAGCAGGTCGCCGACGAGCACCGTGAAGTTGATCACGCACACGGCGGCGGGCGGGCCGAGCGGGTGGCGCCGCCACGGCCCCAGCAGTGCGATCGCGCTGAGCGCCGCCGTGACCGCCAGCACGCAGCCGATCAGCGTCGGCACGATGGCCGGGCTGTGGTCCCACGGCAGCAGGTTCACCACGTACGTCGAGACGGGCACGCAGGCCATCGCGATGGCGGCCACGGCGACGAACCCGAGCTTCCTGCGGCGGGACAGCAGCAGATAGGACAGCACGTAGAAGGCGACCGTGAGGGTGGCGAACCCGGTGAAGAAGTAGCCGGTCATGCCGCGCACCGTGGTCCCCGCGACGTCGGCGCGCACCAGGTCGGCCGAGCTGATCGGCTCGCCGAGCCGCCACGGCAGCCCGATCACGTTCGGCGGCGGCTCGATGCCCGCGGCGGCCAGGACGGTCGGGGTGACGTCGGGCAGCAGCACGATGTCGTCGCGCCGCGCCGAGTTGCCGCCGATGCGCGGCCCCACGACCTCCTCAGGGTCGCCTGACCTCACGGCGGACGTGGCTCCGGCGCGCTTCCAGATGGCCACCCGCAGGTGCGGCACGGAGCCGTGGTCGCCGATCCCGGCGAGCACGATCTCGGTGCCGGCGGGCAGCCGGTCGAGCGCCGCGCCGACCTCGGCGTCCGCCTGGCGGGCCAGCTCGCGCCGCCGCCCGGCGGGCAGCGCCTCCGGCTCCTGCGGCAGCCTGTCGTCCACCAGGTACGGCCGCACCAGCGCGGCCACGTCCACGGCCAGCACCCGGCACTTCGACCAGTCGCTCAGCCCGGCGGCCGTGTCGGCGTACAGGTCGACCTCGCCCTCCCTGTCGGCCAGCGCGAGCGCCGCGCCCCTGCCGACGGCGGCGGTGCAGTGCCCGGCGGCGTGCACGGCGGCGCCGAGCGTGCCCGCGTTGGCGCCGTCGCGCGTGCCGAGCAGCTCGGGCATGCCGGGCACGACCGCGCCCCGCCCCCGCACGTCCGGCTCGGGCGGCAGCCCGCAGCGCCGCCCCACCGCCGCCCGCACGCCCGACGACACGCTCAGCCAGCCGTCGTACGGGCAGGTCACGGTGCCGACGGCCTTGACCGACAGGGATCCGAGCCCGCTCTGCCCCGCCAGCTCCCACAGGCGCGGCGTGTCACGCGGGTCGAGATCATCCCATAACAGCCCCGGCACGCCGATGAACGCCACCCGCCCGCCCGCGTCCAGGCCCCTCTCGGCGGAGGCGACGGCGGCCGGGACCGACCACCACATGACCCCGGCCACCAGCAGCAGTACCCACCTCACCGTCGAAGCCCCCATCCGGATGCGGCGATCGATTCGGAACGCGGGCCACCCTACCCGGACGAAGGGCTCAGGCGGCGGGTTTGACGGTGATGAGCCGATTCAGCGCCGCGTCGTAGGACGGGTCGAGCCAGTAGCCGGAGTGCCACCGCGTCTCGGGCAGCGGCTCCCCCTGCGCGGGCCGGAGCGGATCCCAGCAGAAGTGATCGACCGCGTGCCGCTGCCCACCGGCGAGCGGATCGACGCGGCGGAAGGCGGGCCCGCCGATGGGGTCGCTCAGCCGGTAGAGGTTGCACCAGGCCACCCGCTCCCGCACGGCGTCCAGGCCGGCGTCGCCGAAGTAGGCGGGGAAGAACGGCGTGTACAGGCGGCGCAGCGGCGAGCCGTGGGTGAGCAGCCGGACGCGCGCCCGCTGCGCCGGGTCGAGCTGCAGCACCAGGGCGGCGGCGATGACGCTGCCCTGGCTGTGCCCGGACAGCACGACCTGGTCGCCGGCGGCGGGGGCGAGCCGGCCGACGCGGGTCATCAGCTCGGGGACGACCCGCTCGGTGTAGCAGGGCGGCGAGAGCGGGTGGATGGCGCGCGGCCAGAACGTGCAGATGTCCCAGAGGATCCCGACCGTCCTGCGCAGCCTGGTGTCGCGGTACGTCCGCCGCCCGACGAGCACCAGCGCCACGACGGCGGCCACCATGGCCCAGCTCCCGACGGAGGCCAGCAGCCCGGCGAGCCCGCCGCCGGGCGTGAACAGGCCCAGCAGGTAGATCCCCGTCACCGCGGCGGACCCGGCGACCCCGATGCCGGTGAGCACGCCCAGCACGAGGCCCGCGCGGTCGGTGAGCGCGGCCAGCGCCCACTGGCGGGCGACCACGCGGGCGTCGTCGCGTTCCAGGTAGTACGGCTTCAGCTCGGGGGCCAGGCGGCGGGCGCCGGCCCGGCGGATCAGCCACAGCACGACGGCCACCGCGACGAGCCCGGCCAGCAGCAGCGGCACCAGCGCCGCCGTCCACCAGACGGGCTCGTCGAGGTAGAGTTTCCCGCCGACGGGGCCGGGGTCGGCGGGGTGCGCGGCGACGCCGAAGAACGAGGCGGTCCAGAAGAGCACGCCGAGCGCCATCACGTTCGCACTGCCCGCCGCCACCATCAGCACCACCCACGCGGCCATCCCCCCGAGCGCCCGCCGCTCCTGCCCGCGCTCCATCCGCGCCAGCGCGGCCGTGCCCGTGAGAATGACGATTCCGAGTGCGACGGTGACGGTGTACTGGAACGCTCCAATGCCAACGCCGGGCAGCCACCACGCCCGCGTCCCCGCCACCTCGGCGGGCAGGCCCATGAACGCCGCCCCCACGGTGGCCAGGAACGCCACCGGCGCCCCCACCCGCAGCACATGGCAGGCGGCCGTCAGCCAGGCGGGCGCCCGCTCCCCCGTGTGCGGATCCAGCCGCCGCGCGATCGACGGCAGCGCGGCCAGCACGGCGGCGGCGAGCATCACGCCCGCGTTGGCCACGGTCAGCGCGAGCCCGGCGGCGGTGCCGGCGAAGGGCGCCGACACCGCCACGGCGATGGAGGCGATCGAGAAGGCCACGTGCACGACCCGCAGCCGCCACACGGGCGCGGCCCCGTGCCACAGCCTCGGCCGGGCCAGCAGCACCCCGTCGTGCGCGGCGACCCGCGGCGGCACGGTGCGCTCGTCCCGCAGCCAGGTGCGCCGCGCGATCCACCACAGCAGCACCACGACCAGCAGCGGGACCAGCGCGGTGACGGCCAGCCGTTTGGACGGCTCGTCGCCCCACAGGACGCCCGGCCAGCGCACCCACGCCGGCGCGGTGTCGTAGGTGCAGGCCCGCCCGGCGGCCGTGCACTGCCAGCCGACGAGATCGACGGCGGCGCGGGTGACGGCGCCGACGAGCGTGCCGGTGAGCAGCAGCCCGAACAGCCGCTGCGCCGCCTCGGTGAGGTGCCGCAGCCGCACGCCGCGCGCGGGCCTGGGCAGCATGAAGTAGGACAGGTTCGCCAGTGAGAACGGCAGCAGGAGCAGCCACAGCGCGATCGCCCGGCCGCCGGAGGTGAGGTTGCCCCACGCGTACGCCTCCCGGTGCCGCACGCCCGGCACGTCGGGATGGTCGCCGGACGGCTGGCCGCTCTCCTGCCATCGCCGGTAGAACCCGGTGGTGCCGTCGCCGGCCACGAGCCGTGGGTGCGGGTGGCCGAGCGTGCCGGCCGGGGGTGTGCCGGAGACGCCGTGGACGCGTAGCTCCGTCACACCCCCGCAGGTCTCGTCCAGGAATCCGTCCATGTGAACAGCATCCTGTGCGAACCATGATTACGCAAAGTGATTGTTCGGTTACTCAAGCGAGAGCCGATGGTGCGTATGTCGGGAGGGAACTCAGGCCTTCGTCGCGCCGGCCGTCAGGCCGGTGATCAGATGCCTCTGGACCAGCAGGAACACCACGCCCGCCGGGATGGCGATGAGCACCGCCGAGGCCGTCATCAGCCCCCAGTCGGACCAGTGCTGGCCGACGAACTGCTGCAGCCCCACCCCCAGCGTGCGCTTGTCCTCCTGCGACATGAACACCGTGGCGTACCCGACCTCGCCCCAGGCGGTCATGAAGCAGTAGAACGCGGTCACCGCGATGCCGGGCCGCGACAGCGGCAGCACCACCCGCCAGAACGTGCCGAACGGCGTCAGCCCGTCGACCATCCCGGCCTGGTCGATCTCGATCGGCACGGTGTCGAAGTAGCTCTTCATCATCCAGGCGCAGAACGGCACCGCGATCGTCATGTACGCGATCACCAGGCCGGGGATCTGGTTCAGCAGCCCGAGCCCGGCCATCAGGTTGTACAGCGGCACGATGAGGATGGCCACCGGGAACATCTGGGTGATCAGCAGCAGCCACATCACCGACCGGTGCCCGGGGAAGCGGAAACGGCTCACCGCGTACCCGGTGGTGGCCGCCAGGAACACGCCGATCACCATCGTCAGCCCCGCGACCAGCACACTGTTGAGCAGCCACCGCGGGAACTCGGTCCCGGTCAGCACCCGGCCGTAGTTGGCCAGCGACGATTCGTCGAAGAACCGCAGCTCGGCCGAGAGCCAGCTGTCGCGCGGCTTGAGCGAGGTCAGCACCAGCCACACGACCGGGAACAGGGAGACGGCCACGGCCAGCAACAGCCCTGCGTGCAGGCCGATGGAGGCCAGCGGGCCGCGCTCTCCGCGCTTGCGGGTGCTCACCACGGATCTCCTTGGTTGCGCAGGGTACGGCGGTACCCGACGGCCAGCACGACCAGCATGATCAGGATGATCACACCCCAGGCCGCCGATCCCGAGTAGTTGCGGATCCCGGTGAACGCCTCGCGGAAGGCGTAGGTGACCAGGATCTCCGTCTCGCTGCCCGGCCCGCCCCGGGTGACCAGGAAGATGATCGGGAACATGTTGAACGTCCAGATCGTGCCCAGCAGCACGACCGTGGTCGACACCTGGCGCAGGCCTGGCATCGTGATCGCCCAGAACCGCTGCCAGGCGCTCGCCCCGTCCACCTCGGCCGCCTCGTACAGGTCGGCCGGGATCGACTGCAGGCCGCCGAGCAGCGCGACCATCATGAAGGGCACGCCGAGCCACACGTTCACGGCGATCACCGCGATCTTCGCCGTGGTCGGGTCGTCCAGCCAGCCGACGCCGCCCAGCCCGGCCATCTTGAGGAAGCCGTTGATCACGCCGTAGTCGCTGTTGTAGAGGTAGCGCCAGATGAAGGCGGCCACGAACGCCGGCACCGCCCACGGCAGGATCAGCAGCACGCGGTACACCGAGCGGAAGCGCAGGCGGCGGTTGAGCATCACGGCCAGGCCCAGCCCGATGCCGTAGTGCAGGGCGACGCACACCACCGTCCACACGATGGTCCACACCAGCTTGTCCCAGAAGACGCCGCTGGTCAGGATGCGCGCGTAGTTGTCCAGGCCGACGAACTCGTAGGTGGACGGGATGACGTTCACGCCGATGGTGCGGCCGATGTTGGCCTCGGTGGCGTCCGTCAGCGACAGGTAGACGCCGCGCGCCAGCGGCCAGCCGATCAGCACCAGCATGACGGCCAGCACCGGGGTGACCATCGCCCACGCGTACCAGTGGGCGCCGAACGAGCGCCGCCGTTCACGACGGTGGCCGCGGGCGGACTCGCCCGCGGCCGTCGCCTTTCCGGTGGAGACCGCCACCGGTCAGCTCCAGTCCTTCATGATCTCGCGGTAGTCCTCCTCGACCTGCTTGAGCATGTCGGCGGGCTGCAGCTTGCCGTTGACCAGGCCCTGGTAGCCCTCCAGCAGCGGCTGGAAGAGCTGGCCGCCCTCGGGGATCCAGGGGCGCGGCACCGCGGTGTCCATGATCGGCTTGAACACGGCCACGTCGGCGTTGCCCTGCACGTCCGGGTTCGCGTAGGCGGAGGTGCGGGTGGGCAGCAGGCTGATCTCCTTGGCGATCTTCGCCTGCGCCTCGGCGGTGGTCATGAAGCGGACGAACTCGTAGGCCGCCGGGATGTTCTTGGAACCGGCGTAGATGGCCAGGTTCCAGCCGCCCGTGGGGGCCGCCGCCTTGACCGAGCCGGCCGGGACGGGCGCGATGCCCAGGTTCTTCTTGTCCTGGAACTCCTTGCCCTGGTAGATCTCCGACAGCGCCCACGGCCCGTTGTAGATCATGGCGACCTTGCCCTCCTTGAGGGCGGTCATGGCGTTGGCGTAGCTGTCGGTGATGGCGGGCTTGGGCGCGGCGCCGGAGCTCATCAGATCGACGACGTTCTCCATGGCCTTCACGTTCGCCGGGGAGTTGACCACGATCTTCTTGTTGGTGACGTCGAGCAGGTCGCCGCCCTCGCCGTACATGAAGGGCAGCAGGAAGTAGGCGTCGACGTTGAGCGCCAGCCCTTCCGCGTCGGTCTTGGCCTTGACGTCGAGCGCGGTCTGCTTCAGCTCGGCGAGCGTCTTGGGCGCCTCCTCGTGGCCCGCCTCCTTCAGCAGCCGCTTGTTGTAGATCAGCGCGAGCGTGTCGGTGACCTGCGGCACGGCGTACGTCTTCTCGTTGTACTTCGTGCTGCTCAGCGGCCCTGGCAGGAAGTCCTCGGGCTTGTCCACCGCGCGGGTGCCGTCCAGCGGCTGCAGGTAGCCCAGCGACGCGAACTGCGACGTCCACGCCACCTCGGACCTGATCACGTCCGGCGCGCCGCTGCCGGCCTGCGCGGCCGTCTGGAACTGGTTCTGCGCCTGGTCCGAGGGCACGTTCACATAGTTGACCTTGACCTTCGGATACTTGGCCTGGAACTCCTTGATCAACGCCTGGAACGTCGGCCCCTCACTGTCGGGACGCGTCGTGTCCCACCACGTCACCTCACCGCTCACCTGGGACGGATCGGATACCTGGGTGGGCGGCGCGGCGGTCTCACCACCGCCGCCACAGGCGGAAACCATCAGGACGAGTGCCGCAACAGCCGCCGCGGACGGTAAGAGTCGTCGCATGTCCTGCTCCTCGCAGCTCGGTCGGAGGTCGGAGTAAGCCGGAGGTTACGCCGACGTGACGCTGATCTCTAGATGGCGGCGCAAGGATTCTGCAAGTTGTTACATGAGTCCTTCCTGGCTCGGATGCCCGGAATCTACGGCGTTTTGGCTGGTCAGAGCGGCCTGCCCGGAGGCCGCGACTCATTGTGAACCCTGGACCGCGCCACGTCAGCTACCGTGCGCGCCACGATGGGGTTTGCCTCATTTCAGTAATTTCCAGAAAGCGTTGCAAAGATCGGCTTCCTGCATTACCGCGGCCCGGACGGGAACCATCACGACTGGGGACTGCACGCGCAGGCAGGCGCCGCCGAGCCCACCGGATGGGCCTCGCCGCTGCCGCCGGCGCGTGCCGACGCATTCGGGGCCGTGTTCGAGGTGCCGCTCGCCGAGGGGGCGAAGAGCCTGAGTTACATCATTCACCAGGGCGACGACAAGGATCTGCCCGGCGACCAGTCGCTCGACGTGTCCACGCCGGGCCACGAGGTGTGGCGGCCGGCCGGGGCGGAGGACCTCCTGCTGCCGCGCCCCGCCGCCACGGCCGCCGACGCCGACCTGAGCAAGGCCAGGGCGCACTGGATCGACCGCGACACGGTGGCCTGGCGGGCCGACCCGTCGCTGCGGCACTTCCTGGCCTTCAGCCCGGCGGGCGACCTCGCCTACGACGGCGGCGACCTGACCGGCGACCTGCGGCTCATCCGGCTGGCGCCCGGCGCGCTGAGCGAGGAGCAGCGGCGCGGGTGGCCGCACCTGGCCGCGTACCAGGCGCTGAAGGTGGACCCGCGCGACGCCGGCCTCGTCCGGGAGGCGCTGCGCGGCCAGGTGGCGGCCGTCGAGCGGGACGCGGCGGGCACGCTGCTGGCCGCGACCGGCGTGCAGATCCCTGGTGTGCTGGACGACCTGTACGCGAAGGCCGCCACCGCCACGCTGGGGCCGTCCGGGCAGAGCGTTCCCAGGCTGGCGCTGTGGGCGCCGACCGCGCGGAAGGTCGAGCTGGCCCTGTACGGCTCCGGCGGCCGGACCGTGCACCGGATGCGGCGCGACGACGAGAGCGGCGTGTGGTCGGTGCGCGGGCTGCCGTCCTGGCTCGGCCGCGAGTACACGTACCTGGTCACCGTCTACTCCCCCGCGGCCGGCGCGGTCGTCACGAACGAGGTGACCGACCCCTACAGCCTGGACGTGACCGCCGACGGCGGGCGCAGCAGGCTCGTCAGCCTCGACGCCGCCGCGCACCGGCCGCCCGGCTGGGACCGGCTGGTCAAGCCCGCCGCCGTGCCGCAGGACAGGGCCGCCGTCTACGAGCTGCACGTGCGCGACTTCTCCGCCTCCGACGCCGGCGTCCCTGCCGCGCTGCGCGGCACGTACGCGGCCTTCCAGCACGACGGCGCCGGCCTGCGGGAGCTGCGGGCGCTGGCCGCCGACGGGCTGACGCACGTGCACCTGCTGCCCGCGTTCGACTTCGCCACGGTGCCCGAGCGGGCCGCCGACCGGACGGAGCCGTCCTGCGACCTGGCGGCGCTGCCGCCCGACTCCGAGCAGCAGCAGGAGTGCGTGGCGCGCACGGCCGCGAAGGACTCCTTCAACTGGGGGTACGACCCGCTGCACTACACGGTGCCCGAGGGCTCGTACGCGACCCGTCCCGACGAGCGGATCAAGGAGTTCCGCGGCATGGTCGCCGGCCTCAACCGGGCGGGGCTGCGGGTGGTCATGGACGTCGTCTACAACCACACCCACTCCACCGACGTGCTCGACCCGATCGTGCCCGGCTACTACCACCGGCTCCTCGACGACGGCGCCGTGGCCACCTCCACCTGCTGCGCCAACACCGCGCCCGAGCACCTGATGATGGGCAAGCTCGTGGTCGACTCGATCGTCACGTGGGCGAAGCAGTACAAGATCGACGGCTTCCGCTTCGACCTCATGGGCCACCACCCGAAGGCGAACCTGCTCGCCGTCCGCCGCGCACTCGACGAGCTGACCCCGGCCCGCGACGGCGTGGACGGCAAGTCGATCATCCTGTACGGCGAGGGCTGGAACTTCGGCGAGGTGGCCGACGGCGCCCGCTTCGAGCAGGCCACGCAGGCGAACCTGGCCGGCACCGGCATCGGCACGTTCACCGACCGGCTGCGTGACGCGGTGCGCGGCGGCAGCCCGTTCGACGCCGACCCGCGCGTGCAGGGCTTCGGCTCCGGGCTCGCCGGCGCGCCGAACGGCTCCCCCGCCAACGGCACGGCCGAGGAGCAGCGCGCCCGCCTGGCCCGCTACGCCGACCTGATCAGGGTCGGCCTGACCGGGAACCTGCGCGACTACGTGCTGCCGTCCGGCCAGAAGGGCTCGGAGATCGACTACAACGGCTCGCCCGCCGGGTACACGGCCGCGCCCGGCGAGGCGGTGACGTACGTGGACGCGCACGACAACGAGACGCTGTTCGACGCGCTGGCCTACAAGCTGCCGCAGGACACGCCGATGGCGGACCGGGTCCGCATGCAGGCGCTGTCGCTGGCCACCGCGGTGCTGGCGCAGGGGACGACGTTCGTGCACGCGGGCACCGAACGGCTGCGCTCGAAGTCGCTCGACCGCAACTCCTACGACTCGGGCGACTGGTTCAACCGGCTGCTGTGGGACTGCGCGCAGGGCAACGGCTTCGGCGCCGGCCTGCCGCCCCGGGCCGGCAACGAGCCCAAGTGGCCCTACGCCCGCCCGCTGCTCGCCGACCCGGCGCTGAAGCCGGGCTGCGCCGACATCCGCGCCGCCCGCTCCCGGTACGGCGAGCTGCTGCGGATCAGGGCGTCGTCACCGGCATTCGCGCTCGGGACGCTGGAGGAGGTGCAGCGGCGGCTGTCGTTCCCCGGCTCGGCGGAGGGCGTGATCGCCATGCACGTGGACACCGAGGGGCTCGACCCGCGCTGGAAGTCCGTCACCGTCGTCTTCAACGCGACCCCGTCACAGCACACGCAGGCGATGCCGTCGCTGGCGGGGCAGCGGGTGGCGCTGCACCCCGTTCAGGCGGGCTCGGACGACCCGGTCGTGCGCACCTCGTCCTTCGACCCGGCCACCGGCACGCTCACCGTCCCGGCCCGCACCGTCGCCGTCTTCGTAGGCGTGTGAGTGTGACGCGGGCGGGTAGAGGGAACGTTCATGAAGAACACCCCGCATCACTGGCATTGAGCCGCACTCCGGCGCAGACTGGATGAACGGCGCTGGAGCGACGGCGATCGCGTGGAGCAGTGGAGCACCCGTGGACAATCACCTTGATCACATGCCGGTTCTTTCCCGCGGCAGGCATCGCAACCCGAAGCGGGGCGCCTGCTTCATGGAGCTGGCCTCCTACCTGGCCGGAGAACGCTGGAGCGACCACCCGGCCTGCACCCACCCGCTGCTGGCCGCACTCGCCCGCCTGGTGAACGACAACACCAGCGACGAGAGCCGGGCCAAGCTCGTCCGGCTGGTGCCCTCCATCATCGGCCTGGCCAGCGACGACCTGCGCGTGGACGCGCACATCGCGCTCCGCTGCGCCACCACCGCCCTGCCGGTGGCGGCGGCCGAGCGCCAGCTCGCCCTCGCCGTGTCCGTCCTCGCCGCCGAGGAGATTCTCGCCCGGCTCGACGGCGCACCGTCGGGACGGCTCAGCGAGCGCAGCCGCCGCGCCATGGAAGAGGTGCCGCACGCGGCCGAGCAGGCCAGGCGCTTCAGCCGGGCCGCCCGGATCACCGAGAAGGGCTTCCGCCGGTACGCGGCGCCCAACGCGGTGCAGCTCGCGGTGGTGGGGATCGTGCAGGCGTGCATCTCCGACCCGGACGCGTTGCTGCGCGGGCTGCTGGAGGAGACCATCGAGGAGTGCTCGGCGCTGATCCGCGGCGGCCAGTCCGCCGAAGCGCCTGCCGTCGAGGCTCCCGTCCACGCCTGAGCCCGGTTCGTGGGTCGCTGCGGCGTCGTCGTGGCGGCGCCGCGGCGGGCTGTCACAGCAGGAGGTCGGCCGGGTCGAAGGAGGCGGGGACGGGGTCGGGCAGCGTCAGTCGCTCCCCGGCCGCGGCTCGACCGACCGGCTCGTAACCTTGGCGCCCCAGCCGTAGTGCTTCGACCTGCGGAGCGTCGGCTCCGTCAAGCTCGACTCTGATGAAGAGCTCGATGCCGGCCTCGGCGTATTTCAGTGGCTTGATCTCGTAGTCACGCCTTCTGCTGCTGGGCCCGGGGCTGACGATCTCGGCCACCGCGAGGACCTCCGCTGCAGGGAAGACGACCATGCGTGACATCACGAGTTGCCGCGGGAGCACTGCGACGTCGGGAATGAGGCCGTCCTCACCCACCATCACGTTGACTGTCTCCACCGCTACAAGGTCCGGCTTCAGCGCCCTGGCGAGAATCGATCGCAGGCCGCCGGCGCACAGAGCGTGCAACCCCATGGGCGCTGGGCTCACCTGGAAACTCCCGTCGATCAACTCGATGCGCTCCCGGGATTCGGGCAGCTTGAGCCAGTCATCGACGGTGTAACCGGAAACGCGACTGAGCGGGAACAACGCGGCTCGCGCGGGTGGCGGATGCGCTGCCAGCCACCCCTCGATCGGCAGAGCACTCATGTCCTCGCCACCTTTCATGAGCCGAGTCTCGCATGCCGCGTCCCGTCACGGCCATACGCGTTCACGCGATCACACCGAGTGACATGGCAACATTACCAGCGCTTGACTCACTTCGAACACCGAAAGAAAAGGATCGAACACTATCCGCAACCCTTCCCAGCTCAGGCAAGCCTTCCCTTCGTTGCGAACCCCTGTTCGGATATGCCAAATTTGAGAGGAGAGATCACATATGTGGAGGTTTTGATGACCATCGAGCTTGTCCGCCCCGAATCCCCCGAACACCACCACAGCCACCGCGACGTGACCGGCGGCTGGCTCCGCCCCGCCGTGTTCGGCGCGATGGACGGCTTGGTCTCCAACTTCGCGCTGATCGCCGGCGTCGTCGGCGCGGCAGGGGCAGGGCAGGGCGCGGTGCTGGCCGGTTTCGCGGGTTTGATCGCCGGTGCCTGCTCCATGGCCGCCGGCGAGTACACCTCCGTGAAGTCGCAGACCGAGTTGATGCGCGCGGAGATCGCCGTGGAGCGGCGGGAGCTGGCCCGCAACCCCGAGGGTGAGCGGGCCGAGCTGGCCGCGTTGTACCGGTCGCGGGGGCTGGACCCCGATCTGGCCGACCGGGTGGCCACCGGGCTGTCGGCCGACCCCGAGCAGGCGTTGCGGGTGCACGTGCGCGAGGAGCTGGGGGTGGACGTGGACGATCTGCCCTCCCCCTACGTGGCCGCCGCGTCGTCGTTCGGCGCGTTCTCGGCCGGGGCGCTGGTGCCGCTGGCGCCGTTCCTGTTCGGGGCGTCCGGGCTCCTGCTGGCGCTGGTGCTGAGCGTGGTGGCGCTGTTCGGGTTCGGCGCCGCCGTGGCGGTGATGACGGCCCGGCCGTGGTGGCTGGGCGGCTTGCGTCAGCTCGCGCTGGGCGTGGGGGCGGCCACCGTCACGTACGGGCTGGGCAACCTGCTGGGCGTCGCCGTGTCCTAGGGGCGGGTGGAGGTGGCGAGTTTGACGCCGAGGCCGATGAGGGCGGCGCCCGTCACGCCGTCCACGGCCCGCCGGACCGCGGGCCGGGCGAACACCTTGCGTAGGGTGCCCACGACGTTCGCCACCACCAGGAACCACGCGACGGTGCCCGCCAGCGCCACCCCCGACAGCGCCATCACCGACACTCCCGAGCCGAGGAACTGCGGCACGAGCGCCACGAAGAACAGCGCCGCCTTGGGGTTGAGCACGTTCGTCAGCAGGCCTTCGGTGAAGGCCGCCCAGGAGCCGCGCCCGCCCGGGTCGGGCACGTCGAGGTTGAGCGCGCCGCCGCCGCGCCAGGCGGCCCGCAGCGACCTGACGCCGAGGTAGAGCAGGTACGCGGCGCCCACCACCTTGACCACGGTGAACGCCACGGCAGAGGCGGCCAGCAGCGCCGCCACGCCGGTGGCCGCGGCCACCACCCAGGCGAACACGCCCACCGCGATGCCCGCCGCGGCCGCCATGCCGTGCGCGCGGCCCGAGACGGCCGAGCGGCGGACCACCACCGCGAAGTCGGGGCCGGGCGACATCGCGCCGAGCAGGACAACTCCGCCGAAAGCCGCGATCTGTGCCATAGAAGTCATGGCGTCCACCTTACGAGCACCCGTCCCTCCGGGATCAAGGCGGACCGCTCCCACGTCCAGGTCGGCACCGTGACCACCTCGGCGGCCCGGCTGAGCGGGATGGGCAGGTCGAGCAGGGCGGAGTGCGGGGTGAGGGGGAGGCCGCCGCGCGGGATGACGACGCTTTCGAGCGGCGTGCGCTGAGCCGGGCCGTCGGGCTCGTCGCGGTCGCTGCGGACCCAGGTGGCCTGGCCGGAGAAGGAGGTGAACGCCAGCGCGCCGTGCGGGGCGGCGCCGGAGTGGCGCAGCGTGCCGGCGGGCAGCCAGCCGTGCTGCCCCGGCAGGTACGTGATGCCCGACACGTGCAGCTCGCCCGACAGCACGACGAACTCCTCGCCGGCCAGGTAGTGGCCGCGTTCCGGCCGCACCCAGCCGGGCGGGAAGCGGACGAGCGTCGCCGAGCCGCCCAGCCTCGCCAGCCGCACCGGCAGGTTGGAGCCGGGGACCAGGAAGAGATCGCCGGGCAGCTCGGCGTCGTCGAGCAGGTCGATGAGCACGTGTCGTCAGCGCCTGCGGCGCCACTTCTTGAAGATGGCCCGCAGGGTCAGCAGCAGCACGACCGCCACGATCTGGCCGCCGATGACGATGCGGTTGACGTCGACGGCGGGCCGCCACAGGGCGTCACCGTTCTTGAGCACGTACACGCCGGCCGGCGTCGCGCTGAAGCCGAAGCCGCCGCCGCTGCCCCCTCCCTCCTCACCCTTCGCGTCCTTGCCCTGGCCTTGGCCTCCGCCGCCTCCTTGGGCGACCCTGGCCACGGGGATGACGACGACGTCACCGTGCTGGATCGGCTCGCCGAAGACGCGCTTGACCGTCGCGGCGTCCTTCGACTGTTCCACCAGTTCCATGATGTCCATCTCCCCATCGTCACCCCGGGACGCCGGTCAGTCGAACGTCGTGGAAATCTCGTGCCACCCGCCGGGCGCGATCTTCTCCGCCGGCTCAGGCCCCCAGGACCCCTTCTCGTACGGCAGCGGCTTGTCCTCCGCGTCGAGCACCGGCTGCACGATCCGCCACGACTCCTCTACCAGGTCGAACCGGGCGAACCTCCGCGGATCGCCGCTGACCGCGTCGGTGAGGATGCGCTCGTAGGCGGCCTCCATCGGCCCGAGCACCTTGGTGAAGTCGACGCTGACCGGCACCGGCCGGGCGTGCTGCTTGCCCGGCTCCTTGGCCAGCAGGTCGAACGTCACCCCGGCGTCAGGCTGCAGCCGGAACCGGATCAGGTTGGGGCTCTCCGGCGCGCCGCCGTTGCCGAACATGGTCACCGGCGGCCGGCGCAGCTCGGCGACGACCTCCAGGTCGGTGGTCGGCAGGGCCTTGCCGGAGCGGATGCACCAGGGCACCCCGGCCCAGCGCCAGTTGTCGATGTAGGCGCGCAGCGCGACGTAGGTCTCGGTGGTGGAGCCGGGGCGCACGCCGTCGGTGCCGAGGTAGCCGTCGTACTGGCCGCGTACGACGTCGGCGGGGTCGAGGGCCTGCACCGCGCGCAGCACCCGCCACTTCTCGTCGAGCTGGGCCCGCGCGTCGGTGGACGGCGGCGGGTCCATCGCGAGGATGGCCAGGAGCTGCAGCAGGTGGTTCTGCACCACGTCGCGGACGGTGCCGTTGGCGTCGTAGAAGGCGCCCCGGTCGCGCACGTCGAAGTCTTCCGCCATGGTGATCTGCACGCTGCGGATGTGCGACCGGTTCCAGATGGGCTCCAGCAGCGTGTTGGCGAACCGGAACACCATGAGGTCCTCGACCGGCTCCTTGCCCAGGAAGTGGTCGACGCGGCGCAGGTGATCCTCGTCGAAGTGGCGCAGCAGGTCGTCGTTGAGCTCGCGCGCCGAGGCGAGGTCGTGCCCGAACGGCTTCTCCACCACCAGCCGGGCGTCGCGGTTGAGCCCGACGGCGGCCAGCCCCTCGGCGACCGGGGAGAACAGCGCCGGCGGCACGGCCAGGTAGTGCACGAGGAAGCCCTTGCCCGCGGCCTCCTCGCGCAGCCGCTCGAACGTGCCGGGGTCGCCGTAGTCGCCCGCCACCAGCCGCAGATTCCCGGCCAGCTTGTCGAACGCCGCGTCGTGCACGCCGCCGCACGCCTCGCGGGCGTGCTCGCGCAGCCCGTCGAGGTCGAGGTCGGTCTTGGCCACGCCGATGACCGGCAGGTCGAGCCGGCCGTCGGCCATCAGGTGGTAGAGCGCGGGCAGCAGCATCTTGCGCGCGAGGTCGCCCGTGACGCCGAACAGGACGAGCGCGCCGGCTCGCGCCATCTCAGACGCGCCTTCCGCGCAGCTCCCGGTACTTGCGGATCAACTGTTCCGTTGAGGTGTCGGGGAACGTGGCGGGCGGTTCGCCGGAGGTCAGCGCGGGCGCCAGGTCGAGAGCCATCTTCTTGCCCAGCTCGACGCCCCACTGATCGAAGGAGTCGACGCCCCAGATGGTGCCCTCGACGAACACGATGTGCTCGTAGAGCGCGACGAGCTGCCCCAGCGTGGACGGCGTGAGCTTGGGCGCCAGGATGGTGGAGGTGGGGCGGTTGCCCGGCATCACCTTGTGCGGCACGATCTCGGCCGCGGTGCCCTCGGCGGCGATCTCCTCGGCGGTCTTGCCGAACGCCAGCGCCGTCGTCTGGGCGAAGAGGTTGGCGGTGAGCTGGTCGTGCATGCCCTCGCGGTCCTCGTACGGCTCGGCGAAGCCGATGAAGTCGGCGGGCACGAGCCGGGTGCCCTGGTG
Source organism: Nonomuraea sp. PA05 (assembly GCF_008086045.1). Classification (GTDB taxonomy): domain Bacteria; phylum Actinomycetota; class Actinomycetes; order Streptosporangiales; family Streptosporangiaceae; genus Nonomuraea; species Nonomuraea monospora. The sequence continues at coordinate 113,011 of NZ_VSEY01000011.1, forward strand.
CAGGAGCTGGTAGAAGGCGTGCTGGCCGTTGGTGCCGGGCTCGCCCCAGAAGATCTCGCCGGTCTTGGCCGTGACGGGGGTGCCGTCGGCGCGCACCGACTTGCCGTTGGACTCCATCGTGAGCTGCTGCAGGTAGGCGGGGAAGCGGTGCAGCCGCTGGCTGTAGGGCAGGACGGCGCGGGTCTCGGCGTCGAAGAAGTCGGTGTACCAGATCCCGAGCAGGGCCATCAGCACCGGCATGTTGGCCTCGAACGGGGCCGTGCGGAAGTGCTCGTCGATGGTGTGGAAGCCGGCCAGCATCTCGCGGAACCGCTCGGGCCCGATGGCGATCATCAGGGACAGGCCGATGGCGCCGTCGTAGGAGTAGCGGCCGCCCACCCAGTCCCAGAAGCCGAACATGTTGTCGGTGTCGATGCCGAACTCCGCGACCTTGGCGGCGTTGGTGGAGACGGCCACGAAGTGGTGGGAGACGGCGTCCTCGCCGAGCGCGTCGACCAGCCAGCGGCGCGCGACCCTGGCGTTGGTGAGCGTCTCCAGCGTGGTGAAGGTCTTGGAGCTGACCACGAAGAGCGTGGTGGCGGGGTCGAGGCCGGCGAGGTTGCCGGTGATGTCGGCCGGGTCGATGTTGGAGACGAACCTGGCGGTGATGCCGGCGTCGGCGTAGTCGCGCAGCGCCTCGTAGGCCATGGCGGGCCCCAGGTCGGAGCCGCCGATGCCGATGTTGACGACGGTCTCGATGGGCTTGCCGGTGGCGCCCTTCCACTCCTTCGACCTGACGCGGCCGGCGAAGGCGCTCATCCTGTCGAGCACCTCGTGCACGTCGGACACGACGTCCTGCCCGTCCACGACCAGCTTGGCGTCACGTGGCAGGCGCAGCGCGACGTGCAGGACCGCGCGGTCCTCGCTGACGTTGATGTGCTCACCGGAGAACATGGCCGCCACCCGCTCGCGCAGCCCGGCCCGCTCGGCCAGGGCGGTGAGCAGGCCGATGGTCTCCTGCGTGGCGCGGTGCTTGGCGTAGTCGAGGTAGAGGTCGCCCGCCGTGACGGTCATCCGCCCGGCGCGGCCCGGGTCCTGCGCGAACAGCTCACGCAGATGCCTGCCCGCCAGCTCCTCGTGGTGCTTACCCAGGGACGCCCATTCCTGGGTCTGGGTGATGTCGCCGTTCACGCGTTCCTCCTCGCGTCGCCAAACCGATCATGCCTGGTTCCATCGTCCCGTAACTGCCTACCCCCCGCCGTTGATTCCGCGCATGGCGGAGCGGTGTTTTATCAGCTCAGTGGGATTCGCGGCCCACCCGGTCGCCGCTCGATCCGATCAGGAAATCGAGGTCGGCGCCCCGGTCGGCCTGGGTGACGTGCTCGACGTAGAGGCGCTCCCAGCCGCGCGCGGGCCTGGCGTACCCGTTCGTGACGGGCTCGCGCGCGTTCAGCTCGGCGTCGGGGACGTCCACGTCGAGGCGGCGGGCGGCCACGTCGAGCACGACGGGGTCGCCGGTGCGCACCCTGGCCAGCGGCCCGCCGGCCGCCGCCTCGGGCGCGGTGTGCAGGACGACCGTGCCGTACGCGGTGCCGCTCATCCGGGCGTCGCTGATGCGCACCATGTCGCGCACGCCCTTCTCCAGCAGCTTGGCGGGCAGCGGCAGGTTGCCGACCTCCGGCATGCCGGGGTAGCCCTTGGGGCCGCAGCCGCGCAGCACCAGCACCGAGGTCTCGTCCACGTCGAGGTCGGGCGAGTCGAGCCGGGCGTGGACGTCCTCGACGCTGTCGAAGACGACGGCGCGGCCGCGGTGGCGCAGCAGCTCGGGCGAGGCGGCGGCGGGTTTGATCACCGCGCCGGAGGGCGCGAGGTTGCCGCGCAGCACGGCGATGCCGGCGTCCGGCAGCAACGGGTTCGAGCGGCGCCTGATGACGTCCTCGTCCCAGATCCCGGCCCCGTCGAGGTGCTCGGCGAGCGGCCGCCCGGTGACGGTGATCGCGGCGGGGTCGAGCAGGTCCTCGACCTCCTTCAGCACGGCGGCCAGGCCGCCGGCCCTGAACAGGTCGTCCATGAGGTGCCGCCCGGCGGGCTGCAGGTCCACCAGCAGGGGGACGCCGGAGCCGGTGCGGTCGAAGTCGTCCAGGCTCAGCTCGACGCCGAGCCGCCCGGCGATGGCCAGCAGGTGGACGACCGCGTTGGTGGACCCGCCGACGGCGGCCAGGGTGACGATGGCGTTGAGGAAGGAGCCCCTGGTCATGACCTGGCTGGGACGACGGCCCGCCATGACCAGCTCGACGGCCAGGCGGCCGGTCTCGTGGGAGCGTTCGAGCAGGCGGCTGTCGGGGGCGGGGGTGCCCGCGGTGCCGGGCAGCGTCATGCCGAGCGCCTCGGCCATGAACGCCATCGTGGAGGCGGTGCCCATCGTGTTGCAGTGGCCGCGGCTGCGGATCATGGACGACTCCGAGCGCAGGAACGCCTCGCGGGACAGGGTGCCCGCGCGCACCTCCTCGCTGAGCCGCCACACGTCGGTGCCGCAGCCGAGCGGCGCGCCCCGGAAGTGGCCGGTCAGCATCGGCCCGCCTGGCACCACCACGGCGGGCAGGTCCACGGAGGCGGCGGCCATGAGCAGCGACGGGATCGTCTTGTCGCAGCCACCGAGCAGCACCACCCCGTCGATGGGGTTGGCGCGCAGCATCTCCTCGGTGGCCATGGCGGCCAGGTTGCGCCACAGCATGGCGGTGGGGCGCACGTTCGTCTCGCCGAGGGAGACGACGGGCAGGTTGAGCGGCACTCCCCCGGCCTCCCACACGCCGTGCACGACGCTCTGGGCCACCTCGTTCAGGTGGGAGTTGCAGGGGGTCAGGTCGGAGGCGGTGTTGGCGATGGCGATGTGCGGCTTGCCGCCCTCGAACGCCTCGGGTGGCAGGCCGCGGCGCATCCAGGCCCGGTGGATGTAGGAGTTCCGGTCGTTTCCTGCGTACCAGCGTGAACTCCTGAACTCCATGTTCGGCACCCTATCGGGGATTCATCCTGCTCTGTTGAGGAATCAGCAGGGGCATGGACCATATAGACGCGTACTGGCGGGCGGCGAACTACCTGTCCGTCGGGCAGATCTACCTGCTGGACAACCCCCTGCTCACCGAGCCGCTGCGCCCCGAGCACATCAAGCCGCGCCTGCTCGGCCACTGGGGGACGACGCCGGGCCTGAACTTCTGCTTCGCGCACCTCAACCGGGTGATCCGCGAACGCGACCAGGACATGATCTACATCGCGGGCCCCGGTCACGGCGGCCCGGCGGCGGTGGCCCACGCGTGGCTCGAAGGGTCGTACTCCGAGCGGTATCCGGACGTGTCGCAGGACGTGGAGGGCATGCGGCGGCTGTTCCGCCAGTTCTCCTTCCCCGGCGGCATCCCGAGCCACGTCGCGCCGGAGACACCGGGCTCCATTCACGAGGGCGGCGAGCTGGGGTACGCGCTGGCGCACGCGTACGGCGCCGCGTTCGACAACCCCGACCTGGTCGTGGCGTGCGTCATCGGCGACGGCGAGGCGGAGACCGGCCCACTGGCCGCGAGCTGGCACTCCAACAAGTTCCTGGACCGCCGCCGCGACGGGATGGTGCTGCCCATCCTGCACCTGAACGGCTACAAGATCGCCAACCCGACGGTGCTGGCGCGGATCCCCGAGCAGGAGCTGCTCAAGCTCATGGAGGGGTACGGCTACCGCCCCCACCTGGTCGGCGCCGACCACGGGGAGATGGCGGGCGCGCTGGACACCGCGTTCGAGGAGATGGCGGCGTACAAGGCGGGCGACGCCGACCGGCTGCCGATGATCATCCTGCGCACGCCGAAGGGGTGGACCGGGCCGAAGGAGGTGGACGGCAAGCCGGTCGAGGGCACCTGGCGCGCGCACCAGGTGCCGCTGGCCAAGGTCAGGGAGAACGCGAGCCACCTGGCCATGCTGGAGGAGTGGATGCGCTCGTACCGGCCGGAGGAGCTGTTCGGCTCGGACGGCAAGCCGGTCGAGGACGTCCTGGTCACCGTGCCGCGCGGCGAGCGCAGGATGAGCGCGAACCCGCACACCAACGGCGGCGAGCTGCTGGAGCCGCTGCGGCTGCCCGACTTCCGCAGGCTCGCGGTGGAGGTCAAGGCGCCGGCCGAGCAGGCGAGCGAGCCGACGCGGGTGCTGGGCGGCTTCCTGCGGGACGTGATCGCCGCCAACCCCAGCACGTTCCGGCTGATGGGGCCGGACGAGACGGCCTCGAACCGGCTGTCGGACGTGTTCGAGGTGACCGACAGGGCGTGGGACGCCGAGACGCTGCCGACGGACGAGAACCTGGGCGCGGGCGGCCGGGTCATGGAGGTGCTGAGCGAGCACCTGTGCCAGGGCTGGCTGGAGGGTTACCTGCTGACCGGGCGGCACGGGCTGTTCAACTGCTACGAGGCGTTCATCCACATCGTGGACGCCATGTTCAACCAGCACGCCAAGTGGCTGGAGTCGTCGCAGAAGATCCCGTGGCGGCGGCCGGTGGCGTCGCTGACGTACCTGCTGTCGTCGCACGTGTGGCGGCAGGACCACAACGGGTTCAGCCACCAGGACCCGGGCTTCCTCGACGTGGTCGTCAACAAGAAGGCCTCGGTGGTGCGGGTCTACCTGCCGCCGGACGCGAACACGCTGCTGTCGGTGGGCGACCACTGCCTGCGCTCCAGGGACTACGTGAACGTGATCGTGGCCGGCAAGCAGCCGGTGCTCGACCTGTTCACGATGGAGGAGGCCATCGCGCACAACACACGCGGGCTCGGCATCCTGCCGTGGGCCTCCACCGACGAGGGCAGCGAGCCGGACGTGGTGCTGGCCTGCGCGGGCGACGTGCCGACCCTGGAGACGCTGGCCGCCGCGGCGCTGTTGCGCGAGCATCTGCCCGAGCTGAAGGTCCGGCTGGTGAACGTGGTCGACCTGATGCGGCTGCAACCGCCGTCGGAGCATCCGCACGGCATGCCGGACGCCGAGTTCGACACGCTGTTCACCGTCGACAAGCCGATCATCTTCAACTTCCACGGCTACCCGTCGCTGATCCACCAGCTCACCTACCGGCGGCACGGGCACGCCAACATCCACGTGCGCGGCTACAAGGAGGAGGGCACCACGACGACGCCGTTCGACATGTGCATGCTCAACGACATCGACCGCTTCCACCTGGTGATGGACGTCATCGACCGGGTCCCGGGGCTCGGCAGCAAGGCGGCGCACCTGCGCCAGCACATGAGCGACGAGCGGCTGCGGGCCCGCGCGTACACGCGGGACCACGGTGAGGACCCGGCCGACATCAGGTCGTGGACGTGGCCGCACCCGTCCTGAGCAGCGGCTAGGCGCGCGGTACCGCGGGGACCCAGAACTCCACCGTGGTGCCCGCGCCGGGCGGCCCGTCGATGGTCCACCACCCGCCGGCCGCCTCCGCCCGCTCCCGCATCTCGGCCAGCCCGTAGTGCATGGCCTCGCCGTCCTTGGCGGCCAGGCCCGCGCCGTCGTCGCGGACGCGGACGTGCACGCCCCGGTCGAGCGAGGCCAGCTCCACGACGACCCGGCTCGCCCCGGCGTGCTTGCGGACGTTGGTCAGCGCCTCCTGGCAGATGCGGTAGACGGTCACGGCGGCCTCGTAGGGCGGCTCGGCGTCCAGGCGGCCGCTCAGCTCGAAGGCCAGGCCGTCACCCGGCATCAGCTCCCGCAGGTAGTCGTTCAGACTGGCCATCAGTCCCCCGGCCGGCGGGTGCAGGTCGAAGGCCAGTTCGCGCAGGCGGCCCACGGCACCGTCCACGACGCCGCCGAGCGCCCGCACCACGCCGGCGTACTCCTCGGGCAGTTCCTGGCCCCACAGGCGTAGCCGCATCCCGACGTTGATCATTGACTGGATGGTGTCGTCGTGCACGTCGGAGGCGATGCGCCTGCGCTCCCGCTCCTGCGCCTGGACGAGGCGGGCCAGCAGCATGCCGCGCTCGTCGAGGGCTCTGGCCATGCTGCGCCGCTCGGTCAGGTCGCGGGTCACCTTGCCGTATCCGCGCAGGCCGCCCCTCTCGTCGTACAGGGCGGTGAGGGTCACGCTTGCCCAGAAGCGGGTGCCGTCCTTGCGCACCCGCCAGCCTTCCTCCTCCCACCGGCCGTCGGCGGCGGCCGCCCGGAGGCCGGCGGCGGGTGTGCCGCGCTCGATCGCCTCGGGCGGGTAGAAAACCGAGAAGTGGGTGCCGATGATCTCGTCGGCCGTGTATCCCTTGATACGTTCGGCCCCGAGGTTCCAGCTCACGATCACGCCGCGGGGATCGAGCATGAAGATGGCGTAGTCGCGGATGCTCTGGACGAGCAGCCGCATATCCTCCCGCGAGGGATCGTGCTCGGGCATACCGCAGCCTTGCACGACATGAGCGCAGAGCCAAACCCGATCAACGCAGAGCCACCGTGAGAGCCACTGTGAGAGCCACCGTGCCGGGCCCTCTCACGCTTCGGACGGCCGCACCTGAAGCGGGGCAAGCCGGGCGGCCAGCTCGCACCACACCACCTTGCCGTCCTGACCGGGCGAGATGCCCCATCCGGTGGACAGCAGCCGGACGACGTGCAGCCCCCACCCGTTCAACGGCCCCGGTTCACGGGTCTCGGGCAGCGCCACGCCGGTGTCGCCCACCTCGATCCGCACCTGCGACGTGCTCGCTCTGACGCGTAACGCCGGCGGGCCGTCCCCGTGGACGAGCGCGTTCGTCACCAACTCGGACACGACGAGCAGGACGTCCTCGTGACGCCCTTGGTAATCGCACTCCTTCAGGACCGTTCCCGCCAGGCGGCGTGCCACCGTGATGCTGCCCATTTCCTCCGGCAACTTGGTGTCCACCTGGTAACGCTCGGCCTCCTCACCTTCCACGCATCTACTCTCGGGGAGCCGCGTAGCTGGTCACGAGACGCAAGCGCCTCATGACATCTGATGCAGCTATGGGACCCGGACTAGTACAAATGCGTCAATCCAACAATCCGTCGCGGCGGGCGAGGGCCACCGCTTCCAGTTTCGAGCGGGCGCCCAGCTTCTCCAGCACGTGCTGGACGTGGTTGCGCGCCGTGTTGCGGGCCACGCCCAGCCGGTCGCTGATCTCGTACGTGCTGGCGCCCTCCGCCAGGAGCAGCAGCGTCTCGCGCTCACGGGCGGTCAGCGCCGAGCCCACGTGACCCGCGCGGCCGGTCAGCCGGTCGAGCACGCCGGGCAGCAGGCCGGGCGCGAAGACCACCCCGCCGGCGGCCACCTCCCGCACCGCCGACTCCAGCTCGCCCAGCCGCGACGACTTCACCACCAGCCCCGCCCCACCGGCCGCCACCACCCTGGCGGCCACGGACGCGGTCGCCTCGCCGGTCAGCACCAGCACCCGCGCCCTCGGCGCCACCGCCGCCAGCCGGCCGATCGCGGCCACGCCGTCGCCGTCGGGCAGCCTGCGGTCGAGCACGACGACGTCGGGCTGGCACCTGCCGGTGTCGGCCAGTGCTCCGGCGATGCTCCCGGACTGCGCGACCACCTCGATGTCGGGCGCCCTGCCCAGCGCCAGGCCGATGGCCTCCGCCACCATGGCGTGATCTTCCACGAGAACCAGCCGGATCGGAGCGGCGGTCGGCATGGTGCGTAGTCCCTTGGGGGTCGCTGAGTCGGTGGCGGGTGCCTGTGCTGCTGCCTCGCCGTGGTCCGGGCACCTAGAGCAGTCTTGCACGTGCGGTGCGTACGCCGCAGGTCACTGTCACACCTGCGGTGCTGCTGAAGCCTGCCGAGCCCAAATGGGCCGAAAGTGACACATACACCTCCTCACTACCACCAATTGGCCTATGACTGACCGGGTCATTACGTTGGTAGGGTTGTCCGGAAATGTGCGGATCTGGACGGGTGGGTTAGGTGGAGGTCGAACAAACAGCACTGCCGGGAATCGGACTACGACACGACTTCACCACCCGAAAAGGACAACGGGTCGGCGTCGTGTCCCACCGCACCGGCCGCCGGGACCTGGTGATTTACGACAAGGAAGACCCGGACGCCGTCTGCCAGACGGTCAAGCTCAACGACGAGGAGGCCGACGCCCTGGCCGAGCTGCTGGGCGCGCCCCGGATCGTCGCCCGGCTCAACCAGCTCCACCAGCAGGTCGAAGGCCTGGTCAGCGTGCAGCTCCCGATCCCGGCCGGCTCCCCCTACGCGGGCCGCCCGATGGGGGACGCGCGCGTGCGGACGCGTACCAGCGCCTCCATCGTCGCGGTGGTGCGCGCCGGGCAGGTGTTCGCCAGCCCGGGGCCCGAATTCCCCTTCGCCGCCGGTGACGTCGTGGTCGTCGTGGGCAGCGAGGAGAGCACCGCAGAGGTCGCCGACATCCTGGCGAACGGGTAGGGCCGCGGGTGCACCATACCGCGATCGTCTTCCTCGAGTTCGGTGCTGTCCTCCTAGGCCTGGGAATCCTGGGCGCGCTGGCGTTGCGCGCGGGCATCTCGCCCATCCCGCTCTACCTGATAGCCGGTCTCGCGTTCGGCACCGGCGGCGTGCTGCCGCTGGCCACGAGCACGGACTTCCTCGAAATCGGCTCCGAGCTGGGCGTGGTGCTGCTGCTGCTCACGCTCGGCCTCGAATACAACGCGGACGAGCTGGTCACGAGCCTGACGGGCAACGCCCGCGCCGGCATCGTGGACCTCGTGCTCAACGCCGCCCCCGGCGCCATCTGCGCGCTCCTGCTCGGCTGGGGGCCCGTCGCGGCCGTGGCGATGGCCGGCGTCACCTACGCCACCTCCTCCGGCATCACCGCCAAGGTGCTGTCCGACCTGGGGTGGCTCGGTAACCGCGAGACGCCCACGGTGCTGTCGCTGCTGGTGTTCGAGGACCTGACGATGGCCGTCTACCTGCCGGTCCTCACCACTCTGCTGGCCGGGCTCAGCTTCGTGCAGGGCGCGATCTCGGTGGGCATCGCGCTGCTCACGGTGAGCGTGGTGCTGGTCGTGGCGTTGCGGTTCGGACGCCTCATCGAGGCGTTCGTCTCCAGCCCCAACTCCGAGGTGCTGCTGCTCAAGGTGGTCGGGCTCGCGCTGCTGGTCGCCGGCCTCGCGCAGCAGCTCCAGGTATCGGCGGCGGTGGGCGCGTTCCTGGTGGGCATCGCCCTGTCGGGCCAGCTCGCCGAGGACGCGCACGCGCTGCTGGCGCCGCTGCGCGACCTGTTCGCGGCCGTCTTCTTCGTCTTCTTCGGCCTGCAGACCGACCCGAAGGCGATCCTGCCGGTGGCCGGCCTCGCCGCGCTGCTCGCCCTGGTCAGCATGATCACCAAGCTGCTGACCGGCATGTACGCGGCCAGACGCGCGGGCATCGCCAAAGCCGGCCAGGCGCGGGCGGGCATCGCGCTCATCCCGCGCGGCGAGTTCAACATCGTCATCGCCGGCCTGGCCGTCGGCGCGGGCGTGCACCCCGACCTGGGCGCGCTGGCCGCCGCGTACGTGCTCATCCTGGCCGCGTTCGGCCCCCTGGCGGCCAAGCTGGTGCAGCCGTTCATCACCGCCATCGCCAAGCGCGCCTGAGCGTGATCCGCTAGTTTGTTCGCATGGCAGAGCGCAGGCACGGCGTCCCGGCGCCGCCCACCGAGACGACGATCAGGTCCGCCGACTGGGACGGCCGCGAGATCTCCGGCGAGCGGCACCACCGGGTGCTGTTCCAGGACGTGGACATGACCGAGCTGGTCGACCACGGCTCGTCGTTCGAGGAGTGCCAGTTCAGGAACGTGCGCTTCAACGTGTCCACGCACACCGACGCGCGCTTCCTGAACTGCGTGTTCTCGCGCTGCTCGCTCTTCGACGCGACGTTCGAGAGCTGCAAGCTGACGGGCAGCGTGTTCGAGGGCTGCACGTTCGGGCTGCTCAAGGTGGACGGGGGCGACTGGTCCTACGTCGGGCTGGCCGGCGCCGACCTGCGCGGCAGCACCTTCCGCGGCGTCCGGCTGCGCGAGGCCGATCTTTCCGGGGTCCGGCTGGAGGGGGCCGAGCTGCGGCGGGCCGATCTTTCCGGGGCGTGGCTGCGTGAGGCCGATCTGACCCGGTGTGACCTGCGCGGCAGCGATCTGAGCACGCTGGATCCGCGTGAGGTGACGCTCGCGGGGGCGATCATCGACCCGTTCCAGGCGACGCTGGTGGCGGGCGCGCTGGGCTTCGACGTACGGGACTGACGGCACTTTCCGGCCCGCACGGGTACGCGCGCCCCGGGGAGTGCGTGCCGTGCACGAGGATGTCCATGTGCCGAACGCCGAACTCACCGCCGCCGAACAGGCCGTGGCCACCGCCATCCGCCGCGGCCAGGACGTGGACCTGCGCTCGGGCGACCCCGTCCACGACTCCCCGGCCAACGCCGCCGCCTGGGGCGCCGAGCGCGGCATCCGGGCGGAGGTGCTGGCGGAGCTGCTGCTCGGCGAGTACACCGGCCCGGCGGACAAACCGGCCCTGCGCCTGTCCGGAGCACGCATCACCGGGCTGTTACACCTGGCGTTCAGCGAGGTGGACCTGCCGGTCACCTTCCGCGACTGCGCCTTCGACGAGACCCCCGACCTGTACCAGGCCCGCACCCGCTTCCTCAGCTTCGCCGGCTGCTCCCTGCCTGGCCTGATCGGCTCCAACCTCCAGGTCGAGGGCGACCTGCGGCTGGCCGGCTGCCACGTCACCGGCGAGCTGCGCCTGCGCAGCGCCCGCATCAGCAGCAACTTCTCGCTGAACGGCGCCCACCTGGAGCCCGCCGCCGGGGCCGCGCTCAACGCCGAGCACCTCGACGTCGGCAGCAACCTGCTGGCCCGCGACGGGTTCCGCTGCGACGGCGAGATCATCCTCACCGCCGCCAGGATCGGCGCGGCGGTGAACTTCGAGGGCGCCCGGCTCAGCGCCCCCGGCGGGCTGGCGTTCGGCGGCTCGAACCTGGTCGTCCCGGTGGGCCTGTTCGCGCGGGCGATGACCGTGGAGGGCGAGGTGTCGTTCCGCTTCGCCCGCGTCTCCGGCCCGCTCACCCTGCGCGGCTCCGTGCTGCGCAACCCCGGCGGGCTCGCCCTGCACGGCGGCGGGCTGAACGCCGAGGCCGGCCTGTACCTGTCGCGGATCGAGACCGAGGGCACCGTCTGGCTGGAGGGCGCCGCCGTCGGCCGCACGCTCAACCTGGACGGCGCGCGCCTGCGCGCCCCTGGCGGCGTGGCCCTGCGCGGCGACCGCCTCGCCGTGGACGGCGCGCTGCTGGCCCGCGAGGGGATGTCGGCCGAGGGCGAGATCAGCCTGACCGACGCCTCGGTGTCCGGCCCCGCCCACTTCACGGGCGCCACGCTGGTCAACCCGGGCGGCGCCGCCCTGTCGGCGAACGGCATCACGGTCGGCAAGGTGCTCAACCTCTGCGAGGGCTTCTCGGCTCAGGGCCGGATCCGGCTGACGTACGCGCAGATCGGCAGCCGCCTGTGCTTCGACGACGCCACGCTGGAGGCGCCCGGCGGCAAGGCCCTCACCTGCCGCCGCCTGGAGGTGCGCGAGCTGGCCATGCGGACGGCCAAGCCGGTGCGGGGCGCGGTGGACCTGCGGCACGCCCGGATCGGCGTCCTCCAGGACGACGCCGCCGTGTGGCCGGACGAGCTGTGCATGGACGGGCTGTCGTACGAGGTGCTGGAGCCCATGCTGCCCGCCGCCGAACGGCTCGCCTGGCTGCGCCGCGACCCCGAAGGGTACCTGCCGAACGCGTACGAGCAGCTCGCCGCCATGTACCGGCGGCTCGGCAGCGAGGCCGACGCCCGCGCCACCCTCCTCGCCGGGCAACAGCAACGCCGCGACACCCTGCCCGGATACGCCCGCTTCTGGGGTCACCTCCAGGACGCCACCGTCGGCTACGGCTTCCGCCCGCTGCGGGCGGCGGCCTGGCTGGTGGCGCTTCTGGCGGTGGGCACCGTGGTGTTCCAGATCGTCCAGCCGCCGGCGCTGAAACGCGGGGAGGCGCCGGACTTCAACGCGTTCATGTACAGCCTCGACCTGCTGCTGCCGATCATCGACTTCGGGCAGGAGAAGGCGTTCAACCCGGGTGGGGGGACGCAGTGGCTGGCGTACGGGCTGATCGCGGCGGGGTGGGTGCTGGCCACCACGATCGCCGCCGGGTTGACCCGGACGTTGCGTCGCGCCTGAGCGGCATCTCAGAGCAGGAGGTTGACGACGATCGTCAGGAGCACCGACAGTGCCTCAAGCGGAGCGATGCCCGGGCGGCGCCGCGCTCAGGCGCTGACGGCGCGCAGGGCGCCCGGGTGGCGGCCGGTGAGGTGGTCGAGGGCGGTGGCCGTGGCGGCGTCGGCGGGCAGGTAGACGAGGATCCGCTGGTCGTCCGCCAGCAGGTCGAGCGGCTCCCGGGTCAGCCGCAGCTCGCCGGCCCCCGGGTGCGCCATCCGCTGGACGGGCGCCAGGCGCGGCGGCCCCGCCGTGCGCGCCATGCGCTCGGTGAACGCCTCGCCCGCCGCGAACGACAGCAGGTCGATCAGCTCACCCGCCCACGAGTCGTCGGGCCCCGCCTCGTACTTGAGGGCGGCGGCCTGCTCGTCGGCCACCCTGTCCCAGTCGGGGAAGGCGATCCTGGCCCGCACGTCGGTGAAGACGTACCGGGTCAGGTTGGGCGGGTCGCCGTCGAGCAGGCCGATGGGGCCGAAGAGGCGCTCGAAGCCGGTGGTGCGGGCGATCACCTCGCCGAGCCGGTTGAGCAGCGCGGCGGGCGCGGGCTCCAGCCGTTCGAGCAGGGCGCGCACGCTGGGCCGGACGACGCGGGCGGGCGCCTGACCGGCGGCAGGGCAGAGCGCGATGCCGCCGCTGGTGACCTTGGCGAGGTGGCGCAGGTGCATGCGCTCGTCCGGGGTCATGCGCAGCGCGTCGGCCAGCGACACGAGCACCTGCACGGACGGGTTGCGGTCGCGGCCCTGCTCCAGCCTGGTCAGGTACTCGACGCTCACCCCCGCCACCGTGGCCAGCTCCGACCTGCGCAGCCCCGGCGTGCGGCGCCGGCCGCCGGGGGACAGGCCGACGTCGGCGGGCTTGAGTGCCTCGCGGCGCAGGCGCAGGTAGGCGCCCAGCTCGTTCTCGCTCACGGCTTCGAGTCTACGGATCCCGCTCCCGCTTAGCGTGGCCCTCCCGGGGCCAGTCTGGACGCGGTCTCCCTGCGGGCGCGGCGGGACGGCAGGCTGAGGGCCATGACGAAGATGAAGTTGGCGGTGCTCTCGGGCAGCGTCCGCGAAGGGCGTTACGGGCCGGGGATCGCCCGATGGTTCACCGAGCAGGCGTCCACGCACGGGCTGTTCGACCTGGACGTGATCGACCCGGCCGACACGGCCCTGCCCGCGGCGCTGCCGCTCGCGCCGGAGCTGCTCATGGACGTGTCAGGCCGTTCTGAGGAGATGCGGCTGCTGGCCGGGCGGCTGGAGGCGGCGGACGCGTTCGCGGTGGTGACGCCCGAGTACAACCACAGCTACCCCGCCGCGCTCAAGCACCTCATCGACTGGCACCTGACACAGTGGCAGGCCAAGCCCGTGGCGCTGATCTCGTACGGCGGGCAGGGCGGCGGCATCCGCGCGGCCGAGCACCTGCGGCAGGTGTTCGGCGAGCTGCACGCCGTGACGATCCGCAACTGGCTCAGCTTCGACCAGCACTGGACCCGTTTCGAGCCCGACGGCCGGCTGACCCGCGACGCCGAGGGCGCGGAGGCCGCGGCCAAGGCCCTGCTCGACCAGCTCGGCTGGTGGAGCACCGCGCTGCGGCAGGCCAGGCGCGCCGTCCCCTACCAGGCGGCCTGACGATGCGGTACAGACTGCTGGGCCGGACCGGGCTGCGGGTGTCGGAGCTGTTCCTGGGCGCGATGACCTACCGCGAGGTCTCGCCCGAGGCGCGGCAGATCTTCGACCTGTACGAGGAGTCCGGCGGCAACGTCGTGGACACGGCCTCCATGTACGGCGAGAGCGAGAACGTGGTCGGCGAGCTGCTGCAAGGCCGCCGCGACCGTTTCGTGCTCGCCACGAAGTACACGCCGACCCGTGACCGCACCGACCTCAACGCCGCCGGCAACCACCGCAAGAACCTCGTCCTGTCGCTGGAGCAGAGCCTGCGGCGGCTGCGCACCGACTACATCGACCTGTTCTGGGTGCACGTATGGGACCGGCACACCCCGATCGAGGAGACGATGCGGGCGCTGGACGACGTGGTGCGCTCGGGCAAGGTGCTCTACGTGGGCATCTCCGACGCGCCCGCATGGGTGGTGAGCAGGGCGAACACGCTGGCGGAGTGGCGAGGGTGGACGCCGTTCGCGGGGCTGCAGGTGCCGTACAGCCTGCTGCGGCGCGACATCGAGCGGGAGCTGCTGCCGATGGCGCAGGGGCTCGGCATCAGCGTGGCGGCGTGGGGGGTGCTGGCGCACGGCGTGCTGTCCGGCCGGTACGCCGAGCCGGGCGCGGCGGCCTCGCGCGTGTCCCCCGAGTCGATCAGCGAGCGGGACCGGGCCGGGGTGCGGGCCGTGCTGGAGGTGGCGGGCGAGCTGGGCGTCACGGCCTCGCAGGTCGCCATCGCGTGGGCGGTGCGGCGCGGGGTGCATCCCATTCTCGGGACGAGCAGCGCCGCGCAGCTCAAGGACAACCTGGGGGCCTCGGACGCGGCACGGGCACTGCCCGAGGAGGCGATGCGGCGGCTGGAGGCGGCGGTGGAGTTCGACCTGGGGTTCCCCGGCGACTTCGTCGGGGAGGTGGATCGCAGCCCGGACATCTACGGCGACGCGCTCCCCCGCCTGGACGGCCGCTGAACGCGAAACCGGCTCAGCAGAGCGCCGTGTCTGACAGCGCTCAGCAGAGCGCCATGGCCGTCTGCCACAGCCCCGGCAGCGCCGCGAGGACCCGGTCCCCGCGGCGCCGCCGGGCGGCGAACGTGTCCACCCCCAGATCGGCCAGCAGCTCGTGGAACTCGTCCGCGTACTCCGCGGGCAGCCCCGCCGCCGCCCGCTTGGCCAGGCACCGCGCGTACGTGGCCGCCAGCCAGAAGACCGCCTCCCTGTGCAGGCCTCGCTCGATGAGCTCCATGCTGCCGTCGATGGCGGCCGGCCGGGCGGCGGCGGAGATGTCGGAGTCGAACCGGTAGCCGGGCACCCGGACGGAGGCGGTCGCGTCGAACGCCTTGGCCAGCGCCGCCAGGTGCCGCCGCACCTGCCCGGGGCCGAGGTCGGCGCAGCCGAGCAGGCCGAGCAGGCTCTCGTGGAAGTCGAGCCGCCCGTGCTCGGCGAGCAGCTCGCGGACGGCGGCGTACCGGCGGCGGACGGTGGGGTTGCGCAGCCCGGCCACCAGCAGGACGTGCGCGGTCACCCCGGTGCCGAACAGCCAGGCGGTGACCTGTTCTGGCAGCGGCGCGGACCCGTCCATGCCGTTGATCCAGCCGCGCACCCGGTCCATGGCGTTGGTGCAGCGGGCCAGGATCCAGGGCCGCTCGGCGAAGTCGCGGGAGACGATCCGCTGGAGCTCGGTCAGCCGCCCTGACGGGTCGGCCAGCACGCACGGCAGGTGGAAGCTGCCCGCCAGGTGGTAGTCGCTGAGGACTTCGTGCGGGGAGCCGAGGGGCGCCGTGGAGGACACCTCCAACAGCACCCCCTTATACGGAAATTTCCCGATGTGGGCTATGTGGGTGGACGGTTCCGCCACCACCATGACGTCCACGTCGGAGGTCGGCGCCAGCTCCTCCCCCGGGTCGGCCCACAACGCCGACCCCGTCAGGAACGCCCCGCCGAACCCGGGCAGCCCGGCGCCCTCTTCCCGCACCCACTCCTGCGCGACCCGCCTGGCCTGCTCAATCCGCATGCACTTCCTCCCGATCGGGCCTCCGGCGCGAGCTCCTGATCAGCACGAACGCGCCCAGCACCACCAGCACCGCCAGCCCGCCCCAGATCCAGCCGGGAACCCCGGCCGAGGCGGCGGCGGGCTGCTCCCCGGCGACCGCCGAGGGCCGCGCCGCCCCCGTGCTGGGGGCCGCGCTCGCGGGCGAAGCGGATGCCGTAGCTGATCCTTTCACGTTGAAGGGAATTTCACCCTCAATGGGATGCCCGTCAGAAGAGACGACACGCCACGCGATGACGTACGAACCGGGCGGGAGCGGCTGGGGCACCTCGGCGAACACCACCGGCCCGTCCAGCCGCGGCTTCCCCAGCGTGACCTCCTTCCCTGCGGCGTCGTGCAGCACGACGAACGGGAACTTGACGCTCGCGCTGTACTCCAGCTCGATCTCCTCGACCGAGGTGACCTCGGCGTCCCTGGCGGGCGAGCTGCGCTTGAGCGTGTCGTGGGCATAGGCGGGCGAAACGGGCAGAGTGAGCGGCAGGGTGAGCAGCAGGGCGCAGGTGAATGCGGCCATGAGGGCCTTGCGAAATGCCATGATGGGTCTCCGAAATGATCTTCCGGACGACCGCGCCCGTGGCGCCGGACGTCCGGACACAGGCAAGGGCAGAGAAGGGAAACGCGGCGTTCAGGCCGCGGGTGGCCCTCGCCTGCTGATCGTGCCGGAGACCGTCCGGCCCGGACGCACGAGGGCGCCGGGAGTCCTCGGCCGCCATCGGGGCGACGGCGCGCCCACGCCGTCCGCGACGGGGGCGGTGACGAGCAGCCGCACGACCGGGCGCGGCGCCCCGTACAGACGGATCATCAGCCACAGCGCGCTCTCGCCGCGATGCAGCCACCACGCCGTCAGCCCCGCCACCACGAGGTGGACCAGCACCATGCCGGGCGCGGGATGCCCGTGCCCGTGGTCGGACGCGGTGCCGGGCGCGAGCCGTTCGAAGAGCTGGTGCAGGACGAGCTGGGTGCCGGCGGTCGCGGCGAGCACGGCCGCGGGCCCGCGCTCGCGTCCGTCGATCAGGTACGCCAGCCCGAGCGCGGCCAGCACCCCGGCCAGGCAGACCCCGAACGGCACCGCGCCGCCGCCGGCCAGCACGTGCCCGCCCGCCGACACGGCGCCGCAGACCGTGGCGAACACCACGGCCCGCGACAGCCTCAGCACCGCGGACGCCACCGGCGGCGCGGACACTGGAACGGGCCCAGGAACGGGCACGGGGGCGGGCACAGCAGACATCTTTTCACAAGGTTCTCGGCCCGCCGAGGTTCGAACCGCGCCTGTGAGGGCAGCGGACTTCGATGGACATCGCCACGAGCGCCGGCCAGGACCTGGAACGCGCGGTCCGCCGGGAGCTGATGGACGCGGGCTTCACTGTAGAGCCTTCATTGATGTCCGCCGATGGCGGGCTCGGAGTATGGCATGATCCCACGCGCGGGGTCGTCATCACCTGGGGCACCTCAGCGGACCAGCTCGTCCGGCACGCGACCATCCGCTCTGCGGTCCTGCTCGCGCTGCGGACGGTCCTGATCGAGGCGGGTCATCAGGTCAGGGAGGACTTCAACGGCCTGGAGCTCGTCGTCACGGAGTGACCCGGCGCAGCGGCTCGCCGACCTCGTGCAGGTGGCGCAGCGCCTGCCCCCACGACTCCAGCAGCCCGCACTCGGCGTAGCCGACGCCGAGCGAGGCGCAGTAGTCGCGCACGATGGGCTGCGCCCTGCGCAGGTTCGCGGTGGGCATGCTGGGGAACAGGTGGTGCTCGATCTGGAAGTTCAGGCCGCCGAGCGCGGTGTTGACCAGCCGGCCGCCGCGCACGTTGCGCGAGGTCAGCACCTGCTTGCGGAGGAAGTCCAGCTCGTCCTCGGCGGTGAGGACCGGCATGCCCTTGTGGTTGGGCGCGAACGTGCAGCCGAGGTAGACGCCGTAGCAGGCCTGGTGCACGGCCAGGAAGAGCAGCGCCTTGGGCAGCGGCAGCACCAGCAGCAGCGCTCCCAGGTACGCCAGCACGTGGGCGGCCAGCAGCGCGCCTTCCGTCCCCCGGTTCTTCAGCGACTTCCTGCGCAGCGCGCGGAAGCTCGACACCTTCAGGTTCACGCCTTCGAGGGTGAGCAGGGGGAAGAACAGGAACGCCTGCCACCGTCCGACGAACCGGGGCAGCCCCCGGCTGGCCTCGGCCTGCCGCCGCGACCAGATGAGCACGTCGGGCGCCACGTCCGGGTCGTGCTCCTCGTGGTTGGGGTTGGCGTGGTGGCGGGTGTGCTTGTCCATCCACCAGCCGTAGCTGAGCCCGACGGCCAGGTTGCCGACGATCAGCCCGGCGATCCTGCTGGCCCGCCTGGAGCGGGAGATCTGCCCGTGCGCCAGGTCGTGGGCCAGCAGCGTGACCTGGGCGAAGGCCACGGCGAGCAGCACCGCGACGCCGAGCTGCCACCAGGAGTCGCCGAGTACGGCGAACGCCGCCCAGGTGCCCGCGAACAGGGCGGCCACCAGGCCGATCCGCATCGCGTAGTAGCCGGGCCGCTTGTCGAGCAGCCCGGCCTCGGCGATGCGTCGCGAGAGCCGCGCGAAGTCGCTCCCCCGCTGCGCAGGGGCCGGGCGGGAGGTCTCTGCCACAGTCACGTTCTCGTCTCCGATGCCGGGGAGTGGATGATCTCTCCTCAGCATCGCGAGCGAAGGCGGCCTGGCGGACCCCGGCTGTCACCCGTCCTCGTGGTAGTGCACGCCCTACCGTTGGGCGTCCCCGCCGCCTGGGGATCGGGCCGGCCCATCGCACTCAGCGTGGCACTGGACGACGACTCTCACCTGGTGGGGAATGGCGGGCGGCGGGGGCGCCGGCTCAGGCGAGCTGCAGTTCGGGCATCGGCTCCGGCGCGGCCGCCTCGCCGTGGACGTGCAGTTCCGGGCGGAAGGCCGCCAGGTACGCCTCACGGTCGCGGAAGGTCGCGGCCAGCGCGTCGCCGTAGTCGATGAGCTGGCGGTGCGCGTGCCTGCGCGGCTCGTACCTGGCGTGCAGCAGCCGGTCGAGCAGCTCGGGGTCGGGCCCCGCCGCGCTGATGACGTCCGCGAGGATCTCGGCGTCGTGCAGCGTGTAGCTCATGCCCATGCCGGTCATCGGGTGGCAGGCGAACGCGGCCGAGCCGAGCAGTGCGGCGTTGCCCTTGTGGTACGCCTCCACCCGCAGCGACGAGACCTTGATCCGCTGCCAGGTGGCGGGCTGCAGGGAGTTGAACGCGTCCGAGCTGTCGGTCACGAACTTCTTCAGCTCGTCGATGAGTGCGGGGATGCCGTCCTGGAAGACCTCCTTGTCGTCCTCGGGTGGCAAGCCGACGAACACGCGGGCCTGGTCCCTGTTGATCGGATAGAGGTAGGTGAGCCAGCCCTCCGAGCTGAAGTACAGCCGGTTGAGCTGGGCGACGCTGGCGCTCAGCGGCACGGTCGCCACCCGCATGAGCAGCCGCTCGTACGGCATCGTGAACTGCTCGATGCCCAGCGCCTGACGCACGGCGGACTTGGTGCCGTCGGCGCCGATCACCACGCCGGCCCGCAGCCTCCGGCCGTCGCACAGGATGAGCTCCTCGATGCGGTCCTCGCCTACCGCGATGTCGCCGATGCTGGCGTCGAACCAGAACTGGACGCCCTGCATCGCGCATGAGGTGTAGATGAGCTCGACCAGCTCCCTGTAGGGACGGATGAGGAAGCCGCCGTCGGGGAAGCGGCACTCCTGGATGGGGTCGCCATCGTGGTAGTAGCGGATGATGTCGCGTCGCAGGCCATGGCGTTCGACGAGGCCGGCCAGCCCGTGCCGGGCCAGCACACGCAGGCCGGGGGGCTTGAGGAAGTCGGCGCCCGCGCTCGGGACGGAGGGTCCCTGCTCGATGACGACGACGTTCAGGCCGCGGCGACCCAGCAGCAAGGCCAGGAAGCAGCCGCCGAGCCCGGCGCCGACGATGGCTACGTCGCACGATGTGGTTGCCATGACGAGAGCCCTTTCGAATGGTTGAACTAGTGCGTATGCCCGCGGGTACCTGCGAGGGGGCCGGGTTCGGCCGTCCGCGGCCGCGGGACAGGGTCCAGGTGGGGGTCTGCGGAGGGTGTGCGGGTCTCGACTGGCAGCAGCGCGTCGGCCTCCGCCGCAACGGTGGCGAGGGTCATGCGCAGCTCTAGCAGCAGCCTGCGGGGCACCTTGATCATGACGTCACCCGGGTCCGGCCGCAGCCGGGTGATCTTGGTCAGGGCCAGTGCTCCGATCAGCACAGAGATGGCCACGCACAGGGCGAGCGCGCCGGCCAGGCCCGCGAAGGGGCCGGTCATGAACGGGTGGTCGATCACGACGGACACGACCGCGACGCCGACGGCGCCGCCGACCATGCGCGCCATGGTGGCCGCGCCCACCGCGGAGGCGTACTGGTGCGGGCGGGCGGCCAGGGTGGTGGCGACGGAGGTGCCGGGCGCGAGCGCGCCGACCCCCATGCCGACCACGACACTGGCGACCAGGCCCCACACGGTGGGACCGGCCTGCGTCAGCACGAGCACGCAGGCGCCGCCGCACAGCAGCGAGCCGGCGTAGATGAGGCCGTACGCGCCGACCCGCTTGAGGAGCTTTCCGGCCAGGAAGCTCGTCACGACCACGGCCACCGACGTGGGGGTCAGCCACATCGCCACTTCGAGCATGGGGTAGCCGAGGTGCAGCAGGTACAGCGGCTGCACGGTGAGCAGCCCGTAGGACAGGGCGCCGAAGCCCCAGGTGGCCAGCCAGCCCCAGACGAACCGGGGCCGCCGCCACAGGGCCAGGTCGATCGCCGGCAGGCGGTGGTGCCTGGCCTGCGCGAACGCGCCGCCGAGCAGGGCCAGCGCGGCCAGCGCCAGCCACAGCACGTCCATGCCCCAGGCCATCGCCTTGGAGATGGCCAGGACCACGACGGCGATCCCGGCGGCCAGCAGCCAGGCGCCGAGCACGTCCGGCACGCCCTTGGTGGTGCTGCGCCGCCCGGAGGGGAGCGCCACGCACGCGATGAGCAGCAGGACGCCGATGACGACGTCGGGGACGAACAGCGCCCGCCAGCCGACGGTGGCGGCCAGCCAGCCGCCGCCCGCCTGCATGAGGAGGCAGCCCAGCCCGGAGGCGGAGCTCCACAGTGCGATCGCGCCGCGGCGCTGCGACTCCGGCAGCTCGCCGAGCAGCAGGCCGAGGCTGGCCGGGATCATCGCCGCCGCTCCCGCGCCCTGGACGGCCCGTGCGGCCAGCACGTACGACCAGGGCTCCACGGTGACGGTGGCGATCCCGCCCAGCACGAACACGACGAGCCCGACCGCCAGCACGCGCCGGCGGCCGAACAGGTCGGCCCAGCGGCCGGCGGTGGCCAGCAGGGCCGCGATCGGGATGAACGCCGCGCTGGTCAGCCACACCAGGTCACCCAGCGGCATGCCGGCGCCGGCGGGCGTGTAGCGCAGCACTCCCACTGCCAGGGTGGTGGCCGTGGTGTCGGCCATCACCGTCAACATGACACCCGCACCGACCAGGCGCAGCATCACACCGTGACGCCGGTCCGCGCCGGTCGAGCCCGTCCCCCTGACGGCCGCTGGTGACGAACGCACGTGTCCTCCTATGGATGGCTTGCCGCCTCGCACGCTCCGGCGGTGCGAGGGGCGGAGCTGACGTGTCTCGACGGTGGGTCAGGCGCCGTACCGGCCGGGCGAGATCATGCCGTCCGGGTCGAGCGCCGTCTTGAGCCTGTGCAGCATGCCGAGGCCGGCGGTGCTGGTCTCGGACCAGACGTCGGCGGCGGCGTGATCGATGTCGGATCGGTAGATGGCGCAGCCGTGGCCGCGCAGCAGGCAGCTTCCGTCGTTGCGGAGCTGGTGCGCGCGGTACGGGGCGTCGGGCGCGCCGCGTTCGAAGAAGATCTGGATGACGCCGTTGGCGAGGTGCTCGCTGACGAGGTTCCACTCCACCATGAGGGCGGTGGTGTGGCGGTCCACGGCGGTCTGCAGCGCGGCCAGGATCTGGTCGGTCCTGCGGGCGTGCATGGGCATCAGCGGCAGCAGTGCCAGGAAGCCCATCGCGCCCTCGTCGATCCGGTCGCACGACGTCACGCCGAGCGCGTTGTGCACGCCGCGGCAGGTGGGGATGCCCTGCGCCATGAGCGCGCGGGGGTAGAGCGGGTCGTCGGGGGCGACCTCGGCCGCGTCCAGCACGCGCAGCGCCTCGGCGCCCTCGACCTCGATGAGCGCCTTGCGCAGCAGCTCCTCGGCCAGCTCCACCGTGGCGTCGCTGCCCATGAGCGGCCCGAGGATGGTGAACAGGCCCGGGTCGACGCCGGCGGGCAACATCCAGTCGCCGCCGCTGGGCACCAGCGACAGCTCGCGGACGCGCAGCAGCCCGTCGGCCGGGTTGCCGCGGCGCAGGAAGCCGGTGACGGCGCCGAGCGCCACCCCGGCCTGGTCACGGTTCATCCTGCCGTGCACGAGCCCGATGGTCTCGGGACGCGGCACCAGCGACACGGCCATGGCGGTGACGATGCCCAGGTTGTGCTGTACGAACGTCTGCGTCAGGTCGGGCCCGGCAACGCGACCGTGGTAGCGCCCGGCGGGGTCGAGCCCGCCGGTGGTCACCACGCTTCCGTCCGCCAGCACGGCCTCCAGCCCGGCCACGTCGTGGACGCGGGAGCGGACGCAGCCGTCGCCGCGGTCGAGGGCGTTGCCGATGACCGAGGTGTCGGCGCACGAGGCGGTGACGTTCAGCATCCACGGGGTGTCCCGCAGCACCGCGGCGAGCTGCCGCTGGGTGACGCCGGGCTCGATGACCGCGTAGCCGGCCTCCAGGTCGAGGCCACGGATGCGGTTCATGCCGCCCAGGTCCACGACCACGTTGTCGTCGGTGACCGGCACGGCCGAGCCCATGCCCCAGTTGCGGCCCGTGCTGATCGGGTAGAGGCGGCGCCGGCCGGCCATGGCCTGCCGGACGAGTGCGCGTACCTCGTCCAGGCTGCGGGGCGTCTCGACGCCCGCGACGGTGCGTGTCTGGTGGCCCCCGACGTCACGCGACCTCAGTTCCAGCCGCGATAGTCCCTGCATGACTCTCCTCAAGGGGTGAGATTCGCTCTTCCGGCTCCCTGCGTCGGAGCCGCTGTGGGGGCACACGTCAGACGGTGTGCTGGAGCAGGTCGTCGATCGACCCGATGGCCTGGTTGGACAGCTCTCTGATGCCGAGCAGGCGCTGCTCGACGTACACGTCCTCTTCTGGCGGCGTCTGGGGGAAGTCGAGCGTGCCGCGGGGAGCGGTCTGCGCGGGCACGTCGTGCAGGGTGTAGGGGTGGCGCCGGACGTGGTCGGCGTGCTCGCGCCGGGATCGGGCGGGCAGGTGCGGGGGGGTTCGCATGACGGGAGCTCTCCTACCGGACTCGAATGGGGTTTTCCGGGCGACCGCTCGCCGTTGAGCGGCTGGTGGTCAGCGCGCGCCCTCCTCGGTCTCCTCGAAGCCGGGGTAGCCGGCCCGTGGAGCGACGGCCGCGGGGATGTACCGGGGCAGGCCGTGGTTGATGACGCTCGCGGCGATGCGGCGCTCCGCCAGCCCCATGTGGGGACGGCCGGCACCGGAAGAGCCCGGCCGGGCGCCGGCCGAGCCTCTGATCATGGAGCTGGCGTGCACCCAGCGGCGCGACTCCGCCAGCACCTCACGCTGTGCGCGGCTCAGGTCCGAGTGCTCGGCGTAGTGCTCGCACACGGCCCGCGCCAGCACCCGCGCCATGACCAGGTGCTCCTGGCATGCCGCGGCGACCTTCGCCTCCAGGCCGGTGACCTGGGCGAGAAGGAGTTGCAGGTGCGGCAGGGCCGAGCTGCGCTCGAACCCGTCGAGCTCCGCCAGCCGCTCGGGCCAGCGCAGCCGCCGCTCGATGGCGGCGCACACGGCGCTCACCAGCGCGGCGGCGGGCTCCTCGTCCGGTGCGCGGCCGTCGAGCTGCACGGCGCGCTGCGCGGTCGGCTCGAAGTCGGTGAGCCTGCGCAGCCCGCTCTGCAGCAGGCGGACGCGGTTGTGCAGGCACGCCGCGCTCCAGCCGAGCACCAGGAGGCGGTCGGCGTCGGCCTCGCAGTGCCAGCCGGCCAGCGCCACTTCGCGGGCCATGCGGTGGTGCAGCACCCATGACTCCTGCTGGTCCACCGGTACCGGCGTGTCGATCCATACCTGTAGCCCGCCGGGGGGCAGCTCGGCGACCCCGACGTCCAGTCCCTCCGGCGCGACCCTGACGCAGATCCGCCGTACGACGCGTAGCTGGGCGACGGTTTCCGGCGCCATGGGCACGGGGCCTGGCAGCACGCGCTCCTGGGCCACCTTCGCCCGTGGCTCGATGCTCATCTGGGCCACCTCCTGACCCGCAGTCTCTCGACCTACGTAAATTGACACTTAATAGTGCCGTCCCGATCGTCGTTAGACCGGCGTTTCCTGTCAACTGTCACTTAACGGATCCAGCATGGGTAGATCGGGCCGCGACGGGGAACAGGCGTTAACCCGCGACTTCCCGCAGGTGAATACGGGGTTACGGGGCGTGCATGATCTAGGCTCCGAACGGTGCAGCAGATCGTGGACGACAGCCGGGGAGCGAGCCAGTGCGGGTGCCCAGAGCCGTGGTCGCGGCCATGTCGGTGGCCGCCGGGCTGCCCGCCTACCACGGTCCGGCGCAGGCCGGAGGCAATTACTGCGTGCTACCTGATCACCCCATTCAGTCCGGGCCTTACCTCGTCGCCACTGCTTCCTTCCTAGACTGGATTCATCCGAATCCGCCGCCCGCCGACCCGGAGCCCGAAGGCTCGGAACGGCTCGAGTTCGCCGGGTTCCCGAACGTGTCGGCCCTCGACGTGACCGGCCGCCGCGGCCGTCCCGAGACCAAGGTGATCGCCACCTTCACCACGAACGTGGACAAGGTGGTCACCCTCACCAGCTCCGCCGCCGTCTCCTCGGACGGCGGGCGCACCTTCGGCCCCGCCGAGCAGACGCCGCTGCGGGAGTCGCCGATCGAGCTGCACGACGGCCGGTTCTTCGCCACGGAGTACTACCTGGCCAGGACGGGCCCGCACACGGCGCGGCTGGGCGTGCTGACCTCGTCCGCGCTCGACGACGGCGAGAGCTGGCTGCGCTCGGAGGCCGTGCTGACCACGCCCGGCGACCTGCTGCCCGGCGGGGCCGCGCACGGGGCGCCGATCCAGCTCGCCGACGGGACGATCCTGATCACGGCGTACGCCCGCTACAACCCCACCGGCGCCTACCAGGCGGAGCTGTACGCCAGCCGCGACGGCGGGCGCACCTTCGAGCGGCGCGGCGTGATCGCCGCGCCCGAGCCCGGCTTCGCCTACAACGAGGCGGCGGTCGAGCAGGCGATGGACGGCAGCCTGGTGGCGGTGCTGCGCCACGACGGCGGCAGATACTCCATGCTGCACCAGACCCGCTCCACCGACGGCGGGCACACCTGGGAGCCGCCGCGCGGCCTGAGCCTGGCCGGCTTCGACTGCCTGGTGCGCGGCGTGGCCCCCCGGCTGCTGCTGATGCCCGGCGGGGCGCTGATCCTGAGCGCCGGGCGGCCGGACAACTGGCTCGCGGTCTCGCCCGACGGCCTCGGCCACGAGTGGCGGGAGACCCGGGTCACCTACCACAACCGCGACGGCATCGTGGACACGCGCGGCTCCTCCGGCTACACGGGCCTGGCCGCCGTCGGGCCGCACCGGTTCATCCAGGTGTTCGACAACTGCAAGCTGGCGGGCGTGCGGCCGGACGGGCTGCTCGACGAGACGGCCTGCCCCGCGCACGGGCGCTTCGAGTACGGCGGCCGTTACGCGGTCAAGCGCCTGCTGTTCGACGTCGCCACCCCCGGCACCCGGCTCGACCTGGCCGCGCTGCGCCGCCGCGGCGAGCTGCGCGTCTCCACCGACATGCGCTGGACGAGCCACCGCCGTCCCAGGACGCGGCCCGGCGGCGCCCTCGACGGCAGCACGGGCTACTGGTCGAGCGCCGTCGCCCGGGGCCGCGGCACCTACGTGCTGCACCTGGACCGGCCGTACCCGCTGGCCAGGATCGGCCTGAGCCTGCGGCCGGGGCATCCGGCGAGCGCGCGCGTGTACGTGTCGAAGAACGGCCGGTCCTGGGGCGGGCCGGTCGTCACGATCAAGGACAGGGTCGACCACGCGTTGCGTTACGACGAGATCGGCCGCACCGCCCGGCACGTCAAGATCGTGACGGAGCCGTCGGCGGGTTGCGACCGGGAGATCGGCCGCAGATGCGCGGTGCTGAACGAGGTCGAGCTCTACTCATGAACGGCAGTCTCCCGCCGGTCGGCAAGAGCCCGCAGGGGCCCCTTCACGGTGCCCCCGCGTGACTTTCCCGCAAGCCCTTACCGTCCCGGCGGCATGTCGCCGCGACGGCCGAAGGGCATGTCCTTCTCGTCCTTCGTCACACCCTCCTCGTCGATCTCCAGGCGCTCCTTGCGGACCTGGCCCTCGACGGTCTCCTCGTGCTGGACGTCCTGCTTGCGCACGTGGATGCGCTCGACCGGCTTGGTCTCCTTGCCGACGACCGCGCGCTCCTCGTGCAGGATCATCTGCCGGTCCTCGGCCTGGATCTCGTGCGAGCCGGCCATTTCGCCGTCGCGGATCGGCTCGCGCTCGATCACGACCTCCTCGTGCGAGAGCGGGACCTTCTGCTGGACGTTCTCCGTCTCGACGTACTTGTGCAGGCGTACGCGGCCCGTCTCCCTGGTCTCCTTGCCGATGTGGAGCTGCTCCTCCGACCGGGTCATCTCGATGTCGCGGTCGTCGGTCATGCCGCCGCGCATCTCACCGGCCAGCCCGGCGCGTTCGCCCGGCATGTCGACCCGCTCCCCTGTCAGGCCCGACTTCTCCCCGGCCAGGCCGCCGCGTTCCCGCTCTCCGGTGACGGGGCCGCGGGTGCGGGCCTCGCCGGTGCGCTGACGCGGGATGTCGGCCGGCTGCATGCCGTAGTAGCGGTAGAGGTCGGCCTCCTCGTTCAGGGACAGGCGGTCGTCCACGTCGATGTTGGGCGCGCCCTTGATCATCTCCTTGTCGAAGGGGACCCTGATCTCGTCGCCCGAGCGGCGGGAGTTGGCCAGCGGCACGAAGGTCTGCTTCATCCCGAAGAACCCCGTGCGGACGGTGACCCACTCCGGCTCGCCCGAGTGATCGTTGAGGTAGATCTGGCCCACCTTCCCGATCGATTGTCCGTCCGACCCCACCACATGGCAGTCGAGTAGGTTACGGATCTCTGTTTGCATAGCCACGACGATCCCCCCGATGTGTTCGTCCTGGTTCAAAAGGGACAAATACCCTAAATCGCCACATATCCACACATGGGTGGGGCACGATTCGGCCTATTTCATGAAAACGGGCGCTTGCTGGATCAGCTCTCCTGAGCCTTCTCCAGCGCGTCCAGATGATGCTGCAACGACTGCTGCGCCGTCTGCGCCAGCGTCTTCACCGTCTGGTTGGCCCCCTTGGAGACCTCCGTCTTCGTGGCGGCCAGCGCCTCCCGGTGCGCCTTGATCATGCCGGACAGGAAGTCCTCGTCGAAGTCCCGCCCCGAGCTGTCCCGCAGCCGCTTGACCTCCGCCCGCTGCGCCTTGGACGGTGACGTCGGCAGCTCGATGCCGAGCTGCGTGGCCGCCTGGGTGACCTTGGAGCCCAGCGCGGTGTGGTCGTCGACGAGCAGCTTGCCGACGGCCTTGACCTGCTTGGTGGCGCCCTTCCCCATGGCCAGCCGGCCCGCCTGCACCTCCGAGAGGTTGCCCTGGTGGATGGTCCGCATCCACTCCTTGTCCTGCTCGGACGGCTGCGTGTCGGTACGCGCGGGCAGGGCCGCGGTGTTGGGCGCCACGTCGGCGGCACAACCGGTGAACAGGGCCAGCGTCGCGGCGGCCAGCGGCAGGGACAGACAGGTGCGCATGAGGATTCCTATGACATAGTGATACGTCTCCAATACAGAGAGTAACCGTCGTGGTGCTGCCGACCCCTGCATTACCCCTGCTCGGGCGCGTCAGGAGCCGGGTGCTCGCAGGGGGCCGCGGTAGCCGGGCGGCGGGTCGTCGCCCTCGTAGGCGTTCAACCGGCCGTCCGTCAGGAACGTCCTGGCCAGCCTCAGGTAGGCGTCGGTGCGGCCGGGCGGGGTGCCGTCGCCGGCGTAGGCGAGGCGGGCGTTGGGGAGGGCGCGGCGGAAGGCGGTGGCGTCCGACCAGGGCTCGGCGTCGCAGGCGCCCTTGACGATCAGCACGGGCACGTTCACCCGCGCCAGGCTGTCGCGCAGCGAGGCGGGCGCGGCGCGCCCGGCCAGCGCGACGTAACCGCCCCGGCCCGGTCCCGGCCGGGGCGCCGGGCACGCCGACGGGTCGTGGTCCAGGAGCGAGAGGTACGCGTCCAGCTCGCGATCCCCCGCGAAGGAGTGCGCCGTGACCGGGTCCACCCGCAGCAGCGCCGAGACGGCGAGGGAGCGCGGGTGCGGCAGCCCGGCCGGCCCCAGGGGGATGGCGGCGATGGAGGGACGGGACGACGGGCGGGCCGGGAGGAGGCCGGTGGGCGAGTACAGGACCGCCTTGGAGACGTGGCCGGGGTGTGCGGCCAGGTAGGCGGCGGCGAGCTGCGCCCCGTGGCCGCGGGCCACCAGGTTGAGGCGCTCCGCGCGCAGCGTGCGCCGGATCGACTCCAGGTCGGCGACGTCCCTCGTCAGGCCGTACTCGCGGGGGTCGGCCAGCCTGGCCGAGCGGCCCGCGCCGAGCTGGTCGTAGACGTACACCTGGAAGCCCGCGGACGCCAGGCGGCCGTAGAAGGCCGAGTCGCCCTCCAGGTCGCCGATGCCGGGACCGCCGTGCAGGAAGATCACCGGTTCGGGGTGGGCGGCCTTCGCCGGCGCCGTCCGCACGTAGGCCAGTCTGGAGCCTGTGGGCAGGCGCCACTCGCGTTGCCCCGCCACCTCGGCGGGGGCTCGCGGGGTGGCCGGCGGGTGCAGCGTGATCGCGGAGATCTGCCAGACCACCGCCGTCTCCACGCCGAGGACCGCGATGGCGCGTAACCAGCGGGGCCATCCCGGCCGGGGTCTGGGGACGCACAGGAGGAGGCCCAGGAAGAGGACCGACGCGAACACCGCCAGGCCCACCACCGGGAACACGTCCGGTCCCGCGCCCACCAGCGCCATGCCCGCCAGCGCGGCCAGGCCCGCGACGGGGGCCAGCGCCAGGACCAGCCCGCCCGCCACCACCCGCCCGGCCAGCCGCCTGGCCCTGCGACCTCGCGCACCGGACGTCCGGCTCGGACGGCGCCCGGCGCGCTCGCCCGAGGCTGCCTCGTCCGGCAGGGGTGGAGCAGGGGACACTCGGCCGGTCCTGGTCTCGGCCGGGCGGGCTTGAGGAGAGGACCCGCGACCGCCGGGCAGGGCCTGCTCATGCGTCACCCGGCCACCCGGCGCGGGCTGCGCGGGCGGCGGTTTTCGGCGGGAGGAGCCGGGGCCGGAGGAAGGTTTGGCGCTGGGTGCCACGAAAGGGACGTTAGTGCACGCCCCTCTCCCGGGTCAGGGAAGTGACCGACCCAGCCGCAGCCGGATCCGATCGCCGCGCCGCACGGACTCGCGCACCGTCCACACCCGCTCGTCGACGACCGTGCCCCTGGCCGTCATGTAACCGCCCATCCGCAGCACCGGCCGCCCCGTGTCGTCGCTGAGCAACTGCGCCCGCGACTCGGAGTCGTCGCCGAACAGCACCAGGAAGTCGAAGGCGTCGGCGGGGGCGTCGAGGATCAGGCCGGGATACAGGTGCGAGTGGGGGATCTCGATAACATGCTCGCTCACGGGTCGACGTCTACCCAGATTTCACGCTTTGAGCTGAAGTGAGACGTGGGATAGCGCTTTCCGACGACATGGGATGAAATAACAGCAACCTTGTCTACAGGCTGGAGTACCACTGTGCCACTGTTCGACCTGCCGCTCGAGCAACTCCGCGAGTACCGTCCCGACCGTGACGAGCCCGCCGACTTCGACGCGTTCTGGGCTGACACCCTGGCCGAGGCCGGGAAGTTCGACCTCGCGGCAGAGTACGTCCCGTACAACCTGCCGCTGACCGGCGTGGACGTGTTCGACGTGTCGTTCGCCGGGTGGGGCGGGCACCGGATCAACGGCTGGTTCCTGCTGCCGAGCGGCGCGGACGGCCCGGTCCCGTGCGTGGTGCACTACATCGGCTACAGCGGCGGCCGTGGATTCCCCAAGGACCACCTGCTCTGGCCTGCCGCCGGGTACGCCGTCCTCGTGATGGAGACGCGCGGCCACGGCGGCGCGAACGTCGGCAGCCCCGGCACCACCGGCGACCCGCACGGCAGCTCGAACCCGCAGGCGCCCGGCATGATGACCCGCGGCATCATGGACCCCGCCGACTACTACTACCGGCGCGTGTTCACCGACGCCGTGCGGGCGGTGGACGCGGCGCTGGCGCATCCGGCCGTGGACGCGGCGCGCGTGGTGGTCGCGGGCGGCAGCCAGGGCGGCGCGATCGCGCAGGCCACGGCGGCGCTGCACCCGGGTGTGAAGGCGGCGCTGATCGACGTGCCGTTCCTGTCGCACTTCCGGCGGGCCGTCGAGATCACCGGGCGTGACCCGTACCAGGAGCTGGTCAGGTTCCTCGCGACCCGGCGGGACAGCGCCGAGCAGGTGTTCAGGACGCTGGCGTACTTCGACGGGATCAACTTCGCGGCCCGCGCGACGGTGCCCGCGCTGTACTCGGTGGCGCTGATGGACGACGTCTGCCCGCCGTCCACGGTGTTCGCCGCCTACAACCACTGGCAGGGGCCGAAGCAGATCACCGTCTGGCCGTGGAACAATCACGAGGGCGGGGGCGGCTACCAGTCGGAGGAGCAGGTGCGTTACCTGCACAAGCTCTTCAGCGAGAGCTAGAGGGGGCGGGGCCGCCGCGCCGGAGTGCCCATCCGCTCCGGCGCGGCGGTGCCCGTCAAGCGGATTGCTCGGTGACCAGGAACGACACGCTCCCCTGGTCATCGGCTCCGGCGTCGAGGGACTTGTCCTCCAGCACAGTCGCGGCCACCGGGTCGAGATACACCCGCGCCCCCTCGTTCTCGACCACCGCGTCCGCGGGCTCGGGGGCGGTGGCCAGGGTCAGGGTCAGCGCGCTCGCGTTCTCTCCCTGCGACGAGATGCGGATCCCGCTCTGCTCGGGCTCGGGCGCGTTCGCGGTCAGATCGCGAATCGCCTGGGCGGCGTTGTCTGTCAGGGTGAGCACTACGGCTCCTCCTCACGGTCGACGTTCAGGAGTTGGCTGCCCTTCCCCCTGCTTTCGGCCTCAACCCTTCCTGGCAGTTTCTTTACCCAGAATTCCGGTGCGGCCCGTGTGGCGTGCGCACGCGGGGACAATGGGGCCCATGGACTTCGCGGCGCAGCGGCACGCCCTGGTGGCGCAGCTCAGGACGTCCCAGGACGTCAGCGAACCCGTGGCCGAGGCCATGCTGGCGGTGCCGCGCCACCTGTTCGTGCCCGGCGTCGAGCCGGAGGCGGCCTACCGCGACGAGCCCATCGTGACCAAGCTCGACGACGACGGCCGGCCGATCAGCTCGTCCTCGCAGCCGGCCATCATGGCGACCATGCTCGACCAGCTCCGCGTGGCGCCCGGGCACCGCGTGCTGGAGATCGGCGCGGGCACCGGCTACAACGCGGCGCTGCTGTCCCGCCTGGTGGGCCCCGGCGGGCGGGTGGTCGCACTGGACCTCGACGAGGACACCGTGGAGCAGGCCAGGCAGCATCTGGCGGCGGCCGGGGTGTCCGGGGTCGAGGTGGTGTGCCGCGACGGCGCGGGCGGCCATCCGGGGCTGGCGCCGTACGACCGGCTGATCGCCACGGTCGGCGTGTGGGACCTCGCGCCCGCCTGGCTGGCGCAGCTCGGCCCTGACGGGCGGCTCGTGGTGCCGCTCGACCTGCGGGGCGTGCAGGTGTCGGCGGCCATGGAGCGCGACGGCGGGCGGTGGGTGAGCCGGTCGGTGGCGCCGTGCGGGTTCATGCGGATGCGCGGCTCGTTCACCGGGACGGAGGCGGTCGCGGTGGTGCGGCAGGATCCGTTCCTGGCGCTGGTGCTGCCGGAGCAGCGCGAGGTCGGCGACGTGCTCGCGGCGCTGAACGCGCCGCCCACCGAGATCACGGTACGGCGTGCGGAGAAGGCGGCGTCGTTGACCGTCGCCATGGGGATGGCGCTGTGGCTGGCGCTGCACGAGCCGCGCTGGTGCGCCGTGAGCGGCGACCTCGGCGGCGGGCCCGGCTTCACGGCGGGCATCGTGCAGCCCGACGGCATCGCGGTGCTCTCCGTGGACGGGTCGCTGGTGGCGCGCGGGCACGGGGCGGGCAGGGCGCGGCTGGCGGCGGAGCTGGCCGCGCACGTCAAGGCCTGGGACGAGGCCGGGCGCCCCGAGGCGAGCGCCCTGCACATCGCGGCCTACCCGCACGCTCCGGGCCTGGGCGAGCCCGCCGTCCACGAGAGCGGCGCCTGGTCCGGCCGGACGGTGGTCATCGAGAAGCGGCACACCACCCTGGTGCTGGGCTTCGGCTAGACGACCCAGGCCCCGTCACGGATGAGGTCGCGCCCCGCCAGCTCGTTCGCCTCCCGCCAGGCCTGCAGCCGCACCGGCGCGACGTGGAAGTAGTGGTACCGGCCGGCCTCCTCGCGCGGGTCGAAGCCCGCCTTGGCGGCGAACGCGTCGCCCAGCTCGTCCTGGACCTCGCTCGCGGGCGTGGCCCGCGCGGTGCCCTCGATGAGCACCACGTCGCGCACCAGCCCGATCGCCACCCGCGTCCGCCCGCCGGCCAGCAGGTTGCGGGCGGTGGGGCTGGCGCTGGCTGTGGAGATGACCAGCGCGTCGCCGTCCCACAGGAACGACAGCGGCACCATGTACGGCGTCCCGTCCGCGCCCGCGGTGGCCACCCAGGCGTCCACGTCGTGCTCCAGGCGGTGCAGGGTGTCCCGCTTGCGCTGCTCTGCGGTACGCGGGGTGGGCTGGGACATCGGGCCTCGCTCTCGTCGGTCACAGGGGCTCTGATCGCCCTCGTCATTATTGAGGATGATCAGAATACGGATGTCCCGATGTCACCGGTCGTCGGGGCGCGCGGCGCCGCAGGAGCCCGCCTCGGCCCCCGCCACCTTCCAGTCCGCGCCCGGGAACGGGCTCATGAAGTGCGTCAGCAGGTCCACGGCGTAGTCCGGCGCCTGACCGCCCGGGTCGAGCAGCGACACCATCTGCGGCCCGTCGGCGCCGCGCAGCGTGATCGCGCCGCGTTCCGCCCCGGCGGCGAAGCCGGGCTTGGCGTCCACCGTCACGCAGGCCAGGCTGATCCCGGCGGCCTCGATCTCCTGCTTGGCGCCGATGCGCCGCATCCGCTGGTCGTAGCGGCGCGGGGCGAGCGAGGTGGTGGGGCCGAGCCTGACCGACTCGCGGAAGACGTCCTCGCCGATCTCCCTGCTCAGCCGGACGTCCAGCTTGACGTCGGGCCGCAGGTCGACGCCCTTGGCGGCGAGCTTCACCGTGCCGTAGTCCCCCTCGAAACCGGGCGTGACGTAGCCGAGCGCGGGCGGCGCCTTCATGCCGAACGGCACCTTGCCCGGCCGGATCCGCAGCCACGACACGCGGGCGATGGACAGGGACAGGCTCTCGATGGAGCTCTTCCCCAGCCCGAACTGACCGCCGACGTGGTAGGTGAGGAAGCCGTTGGTGTACGGGACCTCCTTGCTCACCGCCAGCCTCTGCGGGGCCACGCCGTCCACCCTGAGCCCGGCGCGCAGGGTGACACGGCCGGTGGGGACCGGCCGCGAGACCAGGTCGAGCGACTGGTCGGGGTTGAGCCTGATGGTGGTGTCGGCCGCCAGGTCCCTGACCGCGAGCGACACGTCCCCGAGCCGCCCGGACGGGTCCACCAGGCCGCCGTCCACGCCGAGACGGCCGTCGAGCGTGCTGACGCCGCCGACCGCCTTGTAGGTGACGGCCGGCACGCTCAGCCCGGCGGCGGAGGCGTCGGCGTCCACGCCGAAGACGGCGGGCACGTCGGAGAAGCGCAGCTCGCCGGTGCCCCTGCCGGGCAGCGTGAGCTTGGCGGTCAGGTGCTTGACGGCCGCGGAGTTGCTGACGCGGATGCGGGTCCTGGCTCCGTACGTGCCCTGGACGGTCACCGCGGCGGGCACCGGGTCGATCGCGACGTGCCCGCGCAGCCCGCCCGCCTCGGCCCGCACGTCGAGCGCGCCCAGCGTGGCGGCCGGCTCGATCCGGTACGAGGCCTGCACCGTGTTCCCCTCCCCTACGCCGAACGGTCCCACCGACATGCTGGTGATCCTGGACGGCAGCCCGGTCAGGGTGGCCCTGGCCTTGATCGGCACGGGCGACAGCACGCTGCTCGACAGGTACACGCCGAGGTCGCGGCGCTTCGGCCGGAACCCGGAGAACGCGAACGTCTTGCCGGCCAGGTCCACCGTCACCTGGCCGGGCAGGCCCGTCACGTCCAGGTACCCCTGCAGCCCGAAGCAGCCGCGCTGCGGCACGCAGAAGGGGCCGGGCGCGCAGCCGGGCGATCCGGCCGCGCAGCCGCCGTCCACCAGGGACACGCCGCCGGGGATCGCGGGGGCGGCGCGCATGCCGTCCAGGGCGGCGGCCGTGCCGAGCCAGGCGCGGGCGCGCACGTCCAGGCGCGAGCCGGAGTAGGTGAGCCGGCCGCCGTCCGAGGTGACGGCGAGCTTGCCGGGCACGGGCCCGACCGTGCCGGTGATCCCGAAGCGCGTGTCGCCCTGCCGGACGTCGGCGTCCACGGCGAGGGTCTGGGTGGCCGAGCGGAAGTCGGCGGTGAAGCCCCGCGCGGCCGGGGTGAACTCGACGTGCGAGAGCCTGTTGACCAGCACGCTCGCGTCCAGGTCGCCGCTGGCCTGGTCGTAGTGGGCCGCCAGGTGCGGGCCCGTGGGCGCCTTGGCGCCGTCGTGGTTGGTGAAGGCCAGCGCCGCCGTACGGACGGGGCCCGACAGGCCGCGGAAGCGGTACGAGGCCGCGTTCCACGAGGCGTCGAACTTGGCGGGCACGCCGGTGACCTCGGCGGCGGCCCTGGCGTAGCGGTCGCCGAGCTTGGCCCTGGCCAGCGCGGACACGCGTTCGACGGGGCCGTCGGAGACCCAGCTCAGGGTCCTGGCCGCGGTGTCGGCGACGAGCTCTGCCCGCTTGCGCACGCCTTCGACGGTGGCGCGCAGGTCCTCGCCGGTCGCCTGGGTGACGTGCGCTTCATTGGCATAGATCCGCACCGCCTTGAGCGTGGAGGAGGTGGCGACCTTGACGGTCGAGCGCTCGCCCAGCTCCCACGACGCCCGCACGTCGTCGTGCACGCCGCGCACGGTGCCGTCCACGGTGGGGCCTGCCCTCAGGTTCGTGTAGGCGGCGCGCAGCGTGTCGATCACGCCGCTGGCCTGGTAGGCGGCCTTCCTGGCGGCGGGGTCGAGCGTGACGTCCACGGTGGCGGGCGTGTTGGAGATCTCCAGGCGGGCCACGTGGGTGCGGTCGATGCTGGCCGCGCCCACGAACGAGCGGCCACTGGCGTCCACGGCCAGGTGCACGTGCGGCGCGGCCCCGTACGTGGCGTCGAACCCGGACAGCCCCGACAGCAGCCCGGACACCCCCAGCGCGGCACCGTCCTTGATCATGGTGACGTGGCCGCCGCGCGGGGTGGAGACGGCGCCCTCGCCGCGTTGCAGCACGACGGCGAACCTGCCGATGGGCGAGCTGGCCGTGTGCGTGACGCGGTGCGCCCGCAGGTCGTTGACCAGGCGCACCTTGGCGGGCAGCGCGCTGAGCTCGG
This sequence comes from Nonomuraea sp. PA05, assembly GCF_008086045.1. Lineage (GTDB taxonomy): Bacteria > Actinomycetota > Actinomycetes > Streptosporangiales > Streptosporangiaceae > Nonomuraea > Nonomuraea monospora. The sequence continues at coordinate 148,733 of NZ_VSEY01000011.1, forward strand.
CCTTCAGCACGGTCTTGGCCGCCGCCAGGTCGAGGTAGCGCAGGCTCGCCGCGCCCGCACGGCCCGAGCGGGTGGCGACGGAGAGCGTCTGCTTGCCGTCCGCGGTGCCGTACCTGGCGGTGAAGGACGGCGGCACGCGCCGCAGCTCGACCTCGGTCACCCTGGTCAGGCGGCCGTCGCGGTAGGACAGGTCGTGCACGTGGGCGCGGGCGGCCGAGGACGGCGCGGAGAAGCGCACCTCGCCGCCCGACAGCCGCACCTCGGCGCTGGCGGGCATGCGGTCGAGCACGGCCCGGGTGAACCGGCGGCTGGTGACGGCCACGGCCTCGGTCCTGGCGGGGGCGGAGGCGGTGACGTTCAGGGTGGGGGTGTCGAGCGTGGCGTCGACGGTCAGCTCGGCGGTGGCCGGGGTCTGACGCAGGCTCACGGCGCCGCGCCCGGTCAGCCCGGCCACGACGGCGGCGCTCCGCCCTGGCTCGTCGCGGTCGACGACCGCCTTGACCCGCTTGCCCGCCAGGTCCACGGTGAACGTGCCGCGGTCGGCGGCCGACAGCGACGAGCCGCGGCGCAGGCCGTCGAAGCCGACCGACACCTTGTCGTCGTACTCGGCCCAGACCTGCGCCTTGACGCTCTCGCGGGACAGCCGCCTGACGGCGAACGAGATCCCCGCCGCCCCCTCGCCAGGGTCGGCGGTGGGCACCAGGTCGGCGGCCAGGTCGGGCCTGGAGTCGCCGGTCACGTCGGCGGCCACCGGCACGCCGACCGGCTGCCTGATCGAGCAGGAGACCGGCACGGCGGCGCTCTCCACGCAGAGCCGGTACGTCAGGCCCGGCACCGCCTTGCCCAGCCCTTCGAACGTCCTGGCGATCGCGGCGAGCGGCTTGCTCAGGTTGAGCGGCTCGGCCCGCGTGGTGTCCGGCAGGACGTCCCGGACGTCGGGCGCCTGCCTGCCGAAGCCCTGCGCCTCCTGGACGGCGGTGGCGGCCTGGCTGATCTCGTTGATCAGCTCAGGACCCGCGGGTGTGGTCACCTCTGGCGCGTCCGGCCCGACCCGCTCGTTCCCCGCGGGCTGGAGTGCCAGCGAGGCGCGCTGCGGCAGGGTCACGGTGGCGGCCGGCGGCTCCTGCACGGCGGGCACCTCGGCCAGTGGCTGCCGGGCCTGGGCCGCGGGCGGTGCGCCGACGAGGACCGTGCCGGCGATGGCCGTCGAAGTGAGCACGCGCATGAGGGCGTGCGGCATGAAACGTTCTCCCCCGGACCCGTCTATTTCATCCCATCAGAAACATAGGTCACGAGACGACCATATTTCCTCACGGGGAGTCAAACAGGATCCGACATGGGACCCCAATTTTCTGTCAGGACCGATATGGGCGCAGCCGTGGCCACCACCCGGGGACGTGCGACCGGTAAGCGGCGTATTCGGCGCCGAACTTCCGGGTCAGGTGCGGCTCCTCGTACCAGTGGACGAAGGAGTAGACGGGGATCGCCAGGAGGGCGGCGTAGAGCAGCAGCCAGGGGTCGCCGAACAGCATCGCCTGGCCGATGACGGCGGCGAAGATCGCCACGTACATGGGGTTGCGGACGTACCGGTAGAAACCGCCGACCACGAGCCGGTCGGGCGGCGCGACGGGGACGGGCGTCCCGAGCCCCTCCACCACGAACCTGACGAACGCGCTCACGATCACGGCCAGTCCCGCCAGCACCAGGAGCGCGCCGAGCGCCCTGAGCGGGATCATGACCGGGTCCGGGAAGGGGCTGTGGAACCGCCAGCCGCCGATCCAGTACGGGACGAGGACGGCGACCACTCCTGGTCCGGCGGCGAAGAAGGTGGCGGTGATGGCGGCTGCGGGCGTGGTGCGCATGGCATCGCTCCTAATTCATCCTGCGATGAGTTTAGGCCGCCGCCCGCAGCCACGTCAACGCTTGTTGGCACCTCGCGCGCCCGGGCTTCGGCGTCTCAGGCGAGCCGGACCACGACCTTCCCCCGCACGCCGCCCGCCTCCAGCGCCCGGTGCGCCTCTGCGATGCCCTCCAGGGGGAACACCCTGTCCACGACCGGGCGGAGCTCGCCGCTGTCCACGTACCGGGTCAGATCGGCGAAGAGCCGGTGGGACGGGTTGCCGCTGAAGGCGCGCACGCGGCGGCGGCCGTGCACCGTGGAGGCGGCGATGTACCCCAGGGACGCGGCGGCCCTCGTGAGGTCGAAGGCGATCGCCACCATGCGGCCGGACGGCGTCAGGAGGCGGCGGTAGGCGCGGTGCTCGGTGCCGACCGTGTCCATCACCACGTCGAACCTGCCCAGATCGGCCGGGGTGGTGGTGGCGTAGTCATGGGCCTCGTGGGCGCCGAGGTCGCGTACGAGGTCGAGGTTGCGCGCCCCGGCGAGCGCCGTGACCTGGGCGCCGAGCGCCCTGCCGAGCTGCACCGCCACCACACCCACGCCGCCGCTGCCACCGCGCACGAGCAGCCGCTCGCCGGGCCGCAACGCCGCCTTGTCGCGCAGGGCCGTGATCGCCGTCGTGCCGACGGGCAACGCGGCGGCCTCCATCAGGTCGAGGCCCTTCGGCGCCAGGGAGAGGTGGCGGGGGCGGACGGCGATGTACTCGGCGAGGCTGCCGAACGTGCGCCCCAGCACACCCCACACCCGGTCGCCCACCTGAGGTCCCGCCACACCGACGCCCCGGACCACGTCCTCGCGACCCCCCGCACCGGCCTCCTCGGGGCTCGCCGCGCCGGGGCCGAGGGCGACGACCTCGCCGGTGAAGTCGAGGCCGATCCGCTTGGGCCAGCCGCGCTGGGCCAGCCCCGTCACCAGCCGCACCCTGCCCGCCCTGCCGTGCAACTCACCGCCGTTGACGCTGGCGGCGTGCACGCGGACGAGCACCTCGCCGGGGGCCGGGACTGGCCTGGGCACCGTGCCCACGTACAGGACCTCCGGCGGCCCGTACCGGTCGAACAGGGCCGCGCGCATCTCGTTCTGCTTCATGCGGACGACGCTAACCGGCTAAACGGATGGGGCCATCCACTTACGCTAATGTGAGAGACATGCCTGCTCGACCCTCTCACCTGGAGCCCGCCGAGCCGCTGCGGGCCGACGCCAGGCACAACCGCGAGCGCATCCTCGAAGCCGCCCGCGAGGCGTTCGCCACCCGCGGGCTTGACGTGCCCATGGCCGCCATCGCCCGGCGGGCCGGGGTGGGCGTGGCCACGCTCTACCGGCGGTTCCCGTCACGGGAGTCACTGATCACCGAGGTCTTCGGGGACGAGCTGGCGGCGTGCGCGTCGCTGGTGGACGAGGCGCTGGCCGACCCGGACCCGTGGCGGGGGTTCCGCACGGCGATCGAGAAGGTGTGCGCGATGCAGGTCGCCGACCGCGGGTTCACCGACGCGTTCCTGACGGCCTTCCCCGCCGCGATCGACTACGAGCGGACGCGGGCGCGGGCCGAGCAGGGCTTCGCCGAGGTGGTGCGGCGGGCCAAGGCTGCCGGGCGGTTGCGGCCCGACTTCGACCTCGCCGACCTGACGCTGCTGCTCAAGGCCAACTGCGGGGTGGCCACCGGTACGGGCGAGGCCGCGGCTGCGAGCTCGCGGCGGCTGGTGGCGTACCTGCTGCAGTCCTTCCAGGCCGAGCACGCCGCACCCCTGCCGCCCGCGCCGCCGCTCACCCTCAGCCACATGCACGCCGCCCCGGCGGCACGCTGACGTTCCCGGCGGCACGTCGGGCGCGTCAGCCCGGCAGGCGCGGATCGACGTGGATCTTCGGGGCGCTCCCCCACTCCGGGCGCCGCCGCCCCGCCAGCACCAGCCCCGCCTCCTCCAGCGGGACCGTCGCCGCGACGAGAGGCCGCGGATCGACCAGACCCGAGGCGTACAGCCCGGTGGCCCCGGCCAGACCACCGGAGGCGCTGAGAATGCCGGTGGCGGTCACGTCCCGGAGCACGAGATCGCGCGTGTCGATGCGGCTGGGCCCGGCGGACAGGCCGATGAGGACCACGCGGCGCCCCGGCTCGACGGCCTGCACGGCCAGCGCGGGCGAGCCGCTGCCGTTCGAGGCGTCGATGACCGCGTCGAAGGCCCGCTCGGGACGGCTCGTCCAGGTGCGGGTGAAACCGAGTGAACGGGCGAACTCCAGCGCGGGACCGGCGAGCCCCAGCAGGTGCACCTCCACCCCGCGCGCCGCCGCCGTCATGGCCGCCAGCAGGCCGATCGTGCCCGGGCCGATGATCAGCAGCCGCTCTCCCTGGTCGAGCGCGGCGGCGTCGACGGCCCTGAGCGCGTTCCCGCCGGGCTCCACCAGGGCGCCCAGCGCGGGATCCACGGTGGCGGGAAGGGGCTGCAGGGCGCGGACGGGGACGGGGAGTCGTTCGGCGAGCGCGCCGGGCCAGCCGTTGCGGACGCCGATCTCGTACCGGCCGGCGCACAGATGCTGCCTGCCGCCCAGGCAGCGCGCGCACCGCCCGCAGCCGAGCATGGTGTCGCCGGTGACGCGGCGGCCGAGCCAGGCGGGGTCCACGCCGTCGCCCGCCTCACGCACGACCCCGCACCACTCGTGGCCGATGCGCACGGGGTAGCGGGCCTCGCCGGTGCGCAGGTACGCCATCGCGCCGGAGTAGAACTCCATGTCCGTCCCGCACACGCCGGCCCGCTCGACCTCGACCACCACCTCGCCCGGGCCGGGCACGGGCGGCTCGACGTCCTGGACCTCCGCACGTCCAGGACCCGTGATGACGAAGGCTCGCATGATCGCAGACGTTACCCCCGTGCGCGGGCGCGCGCTTCACGGGAAGACCCGTCTGTTGCAAGGTGGAGGTGAACCTCAGAGTTGCCGGAGCTCAGCCGAGAGGAACCACCATGCAGGCGAACGTCGGTGACTTCCTGATCATTCATGGTCGTGTGGTCGGCCATGGGGACAGGAAGGGTGAGATCGTCGAGGTCCGGGGGGCGGGCGGCGCGCCGCCGTACCTGGTGCGGTTCGGCGATGGTCACGAGCAGCTCATGTACCCGGGGCCGGACTCGGTCGTCGAACCGGCCACGCCGGAGTAACCGTCACCTGGCCAGCGACCGCAGGGCCGCTGCCGCGTCACGGCCGGAGCCGGCGGCGATCTCGTTGCCGTCCCCGTCGCGGGCGATGGCGATGGTCCCGTCCACCGGGCCCCGGGCCAGCGTGATCGTGTGGCCGCGCGCGAGCAGCTCGTCCGCGTCCGGACCGCGCGGGGCGGGCGGCGGGGCGAGCAGGCGCGGTGCCGCGATGAGGGCGGCGACCGGGGTGCGGTGGCGGGTCAGCAGCACGGGTCCCTCGTCGTACGGGCCGGCGGTCTGGCGTACCAGGTCGCCGAGTCGTGCGCGGGCCGTCGAGAGCGAGACGACCGGCAGGCCGCTGAGCACCCCGTACACCTCCGACAGCGGGATCAGCGCGGCCCACTCGTAGCGCTCACGGGTGATCAGCGTGGTGGTGCCGCTCCTGGCGGCGCGTACGAGCGAGCCCCACTGGGCACGCGCCTCCTCCACGCCGACGGGGGCGCCGAAGCGATCCCGCAGCGCTTCGTAGGCGGCCGGATTTGTGTTGATCATGCCAGAATCGTAAGCCGCCTTACAAATTCGCCGCAAGTCTCCTGGTGGCGTGGCGGCCCCGCACGGGCGAAAACCGGTCGTAAGTGCCCGCACCGGCGACTAAGGTGCCCCGGTGCACATCTACCTGGAGACCGAGCGGCTGACGCTGCGCCGCTTCACCGAGTCCGACGCGGACGACCTGTACCACCTGCACAACGACCCCGAGGTGATGCGCTACCTCAACGGCGGCAAGCCCACGCCCCGGCAGGTGATCCTCGACAGGACCGTGCCGAGGTTCGTCAGCGGTGGCTTCTTCGCGGCCGTGGAGCGGCAGTCGGGCGAGTTCCTCGGCTGGTTCCACCTGCGCCCGGCGGAGGGCGGCCCGGAGGAGGAGCTCGAGCTGGGTTACCGGCTGCACAAGGCGGCCTGGGGGCGGGGGTTCGCGACCGAGGGGTCGCTGGGCCTGATCGACAAGGCGTTCGTCGAGCTGGGGGCGCGGCGGGTGTTCGCGCAGACGATGGCGGTGAACGTCGGCTCGCGGCGGGTGATGGAGAAGGCCGGGCTCCGGTTCGCGCGCACGTTCCGGATGGACTGGCCTGAGCCCATCGACGGGAGCGAGCACGGCGAGGTCGAGTACGAGCTGCTGCGCGCCGACTGGGAGGCCGCCCGCCGACGCTGAGCGGTCCTGATCGGGCTCAGCCTGGTGCACTGGTCGGACCAGTGGTTAGGGTGCGTCGTATGGGATATGACGCGCTGTTCCGCCTGGACGGGCGGCGGGCCGTGGTGATCGGCGCGGGAAGCGGCATCGGCAGGGAGGCCGCGCTGGCGCTGGCCGCGCACGGCGCCTCGGTGGTGTGCGCCGACCGCGACCTGCCCGCCGCGAGCGAGACCGCCGAGGGCTGTGGCGGCGATGCCCGCCTGGTGGACGTGCTGGACACCGAGGCGGTGCGCGCGCTGGCCGCGGACGAGCCGGCCGACGTGCTGGTGTTCACCGCGGCCACGAACGTCCGCAAGCGGCTGCTCGACTACTCGGGCGAGGAGTTCGACCGGGTGGTGGGGCTGAACCTGCGGGCCTCCTTCGAGGTGGTGCGGGCGTTCGGCGCGGGCATGGTCGAGCGGGGCCGCGGCTCGATCATCGGGTTCGCCTCCATCAGGGCGTCGGTCACCGAGCCGGGGCAGAGCGTGTACTCGGCCACCAAGGCGGGGCTGGTGCAGTTGCTGCGCACGGCCGCCGCCGAGTTCGGGCCGCACGGGGTGCGGGTGAACGCCATCGCGCCCGGCGTCGTGGAGACGCCGCTGACCAGGCAGATCAAGGACGATCCCGGCTGGTACGCCGCCTACGCCGCCAAGAGCGCCCTCGGTCGATGGGCGACGGCCGGCGAGCTGGCCGGAGCGGTGGTCTACCTGGCCGGCGACGCGGCGAGCTTCGTGACCGGCTCCGTGCTCTACGTGGACGGCGGCTGGACCGCCGTGGACGGCCGTTTCGATCCGCCGAATTGAGCCGAATACTTCCGACCGAATAGGGCAGCGGGCACGGGTCCCAGGAAAGGAGGGACTCATGAGAACAGCACGGAACTTAGCACCCGCGGGCCTCGCGGCCGTGCTGGCACTGACCATGACCCCGGCGGCCGCCCAGGCTCAGACGCAGGCGACCGCCCCGACCCTGGCGCAGGGCGTCGCACAGACACAGGCCATCACCCATGCGCAAGCCGTCTCGCAGACCCAGGGCGTCTCGCAGGCGCAGGGCGTCTCGCAGGCGCAGGGCGTCTCGCAGGCGCAGGGCGTCTCGCAGGCGCAGTATTCCTCCCAGGCGCAGAGCGTCTCTCAGGCGGCCTGGCGTACCGATGCCGCCGCCGGCGCGTCCGCGGCGGTGCACGCCGCGCCCCAGGACGTCGCCTATCTGAGGGCGGCGCACCGCGGCCACCTCGCCGAGATCGCGGCGGGCAAGGCGGCGTTGCGCAAGTCCCGTGACCGCGACGTCCGCGGTCTCGCCTGGCGGCTGATCCGCGACCACCGCAAGCTGGACGCCCGGCTGCGCGGGGTCGCCGACCGGCTCGACGTCCGCATCCCCGGCTCCCCCAGCGCCGAGCAGCGCCGCGATCTCAGAGCGGTGCTGTCCAGGTCCGGTCACCGCTTCGACCGCGCCTGGTTGCGGCTCCAGGTGGACACGCACGAGCACGCGCTCTGGCTGGGGCAGCGGGAGCTGCGCCGCGGGCACTCCAAGTGGGTGAAGGACCTGGCGCGCGACAGCGCCCCGGTGATCCGGCACCATCTCCGCGCGGTTCGCGCCGCGTTGTAGCGCGCGTCGCATGACCTGACCGGCACGGCCGGTCAGCAGCCGCGCCCGGGCCCGGCGCCGCCCGTCGGAGGTCTCAGACTCCTTGACCGCGGGCGGCCCGGGCTCCGGGCATGGCGACCGCAGCAGTTACAGGCGGAGCGGTTACGGGCGAAGTAGTCACGGGCGGATGATCGCCATCCTGGTCACGGTCAGCTCCTCGATCGCGAACCGCGGCCCTTCACGCCCCGCCCCCGAGTCCTTGACCCCGCCATACGGCATGTTGTCCGCCCGGAACCCCGGCACGTCGTTGACCACCACCCCGCCCGCCTCGATCCGGTCGATGGCCGCGAAGGCAGTGGCCAGCGACCGCGTGAACACCGCCGCGTGCAGCCCGTACCTGGACCGGTTGACAGCGGCGAAGGCGGCGTCGAGGTCGGGCACCTGGCGGACGCACACGACCGGCCCGAAGATCTCCTCGTCCCAGGCGGCGGCCCCGTCGGGCACGCCGGCCAGCACCGTGGGCGCGATGGCGCGCCCGTCGCGGTGGCCGCCCGTGACGACGTCCGCGCCGGAGGCGGCGACCCACTCCAGGACGCGTTCCGCGGCGGCCTGGTCGATCAGCGGGGCGACGCGCGTCTCCGGCAGCCGGGGGTCGCCGACGGTGACCTCCTTGACCCGGCCGGCCAGCAGCGGCAGGAACTCCGCCGCCACGACCTCCTCGACGAGCACCCGCTGCACGGAGATGCACGCCTGGCCGGAGGCGTAGTAGCCGCCCCGCACGACCGCGTCGGCGGCGGCCTCGAGGTCGGCGTCGGCGGCGACCACCAAGGCCGCGTTCGAGCCGAGTTCCAGCAGCACCTTGACCGGGGCGGCGGCGCGCGCGATGGCGTGGCCCGCGGCGGCGGAGCCGGTGAACGACACCGCGCCGATCCGCCGGTCCTCCACGAGGGTCCGGCCGACCTCCACTCCGCCCGTGACGACCTGGACGGCGGCGGGCGGCAGGGCGTCCCTGAGCAGGTGCGCGAGCCAGAGGGTGGCCAGCGGGGTCGCAGGCGCGGGCTTGACGATCACCGGGCAGCCCGCCGCCACCGCCGGGGCGATCTTGTGGGCGGCGAGGAGGAGGGGATAGTTGAAGCCGGTGATGCCGGCGACGACGCCGATGGGCCGCCGCGTCCAGAACCCGATCAGGCCCTCGCCGGACGGCAGCAGGTCGAGCGGGACGGTCTCCCCGTGCAGCCTGGCGACCTCCTCGGCGGCGGTGGCCAGCGTGAGGAGCGTCCTGGCCACCTCGACCCGGCAGTCCACCAGCGGCTTGCCGGTCTCCAGCACGAGCAGCCGCTCGAACTCCGCCCGATTGTCCCGCAGCGCGTCATGGGCGCCCATGAGGGCGGCGCGGCGGGCGTGCGACGGCAGCGCGGCCATCGCGGGCGCTGCGGCGAGCGCCTCTTCCACGGCCGTGGCGGCGTGCGCGGCCGTGCCGAGCGGGGCGGCGGCCACCGTGGAGCCGTCGAAGGGGAAGATCACGTCGGTGGTGGCGCCGGTGTCCACCCAGCCGGCGCCGATGGGCAGGCCCGCGGGCCAGCTCTGCTCGAAGATCATGGTCGGCTCCGCAGTGCGCTCGGGAAGACGTCGAGGTAGGCAGGCGCGTCCGCGCGTCCGGTGGCGGTCAGGACGGCGTCGGCCACCGCGCGGCTGAACACGTCGGCCGCGGCGGCGAGGACGTCCTGTAACGTGTCCTGGCCCGGGGCCGGGCGGGCGCAGGTGGCCAGGCCGAAGATGGTGTCGCCGTCGGTCATGGTGTGCGCCGGCCGGATGGCCCTGGCCAGGCCGTCGTGGGCGACGGCGGCCAGCTTGCCGCATTGGGCCTTGGTGAGAGTGCGGTCGGTGGCCACGATGCCGATCGTGGTGTTGAAGGCCGGGGCGTGCGCGGGGCTCCAGGCCTGGGCCTCGTCCGGGGCCGGAGGGCTGAGGTGGCCGAACTCGCCCGGGAGGCCGTATCGGGCGCCGGCGAGGGTGGCGTCGTGGGGGTCGAGGACGGAGCCCACGGCGTTCACGACGGCCAAGGCGGCCACGGTGGTGCCGTCGGGGAGGATGGCGCTGGCGGTGCCCACCCCTCCGGCCAGGCCGCCCGCCATGGCTCCGGTCCCGGCGCCGATCGAGCCTCTGGCCGGGCCGTGGTGGCAGGTGACGGCGCCGTCCTGCTTCCCGCCTGCCGCGGCTGCCTCGCCGTCCGGGGCCAGGGTCCTTTCAGAGGGTACGGGGGCAGCGCCGTCCGGGGCTGGGGTCCCTTCAGGGGGTACGGGGGCAGCGCCGTCCGGGGCTGGGGTCCTTTCAGGGGGTACGGCGGCGGCGTCGTAGGCGGCGGCCCCCAGGGCGTCGTCCGGAACCGCCCGGAAGGCACCGCCCCGCCCCAGATCGAAGATCACCGCCGCGGGCACGATCGGCACCACCCCGCCCACGACCGGAAACCCCACCCCCGCGTCCGCCAGCCGCGCCACCACCCCGCAAGCCGCGCTCAGCCCGAAGGCACTGCCTCCCGACAGCACCACCGCGTGCACCCGCTCCACCAGGTTCCGCGGATCCAGCAGCTCCGTCTCCCGGGTCCCGGGCGCGGCCCCTCGCACGTCCACCCCCGCCACGACGCCCCCGGCGGGCGCGAGGACGACGGTGGTCCCGGTGCGGAAGCCGCCGCCGACGCGCCGGGCGTGCCCGACCCGCAGCCCCGCCACGTCCACCAGCGAGTTCGTCTCCCCGGCCCGCATCAGTGGTCCCCGTTCAGGAAACGTCTGGCGGCCTCGGCGAACACCCGCGTGCACTGGACGATCTCGGCGACCTCGACGAACTCGTCCGCCTGGTGCGCGATCCACTTGCCGCCGGGCCCGTACACCACGGACGGCACCCCGCCCCAGTGCGTCAGGACGGTCCCGTCGGTGGTCCCCGGCACCCCGCCGTACACCGGCTCCTGGCCCGTGACGGCCCGGTGGGCGGCGGCGAGGGCGGCGACCACCGGGTCGGTGCGCGGCACGTCCACGGGCGGCCGGTCAACCAGGACGGACACCTCCGCGGAGATCCCGTCGCCGGAGGCGAGGGCGGCCACCCGGTCGGCGATCTCCTTGTGGTCGGCGCCGGGCACGGTGCGGACGTCCACGAAGACCGAGGCGACGGCCGGGATGACGTTGACCTGCTCCTCGGACCCGGCCCGCAGGACGGTGGGCGTCACGTACACCTCGCCGAGGTGCTCGTGGGCGGGGTGGCTCCGCTGCAGGTCCTCCTGCAGCGACCGCAGCCCGACGAGCAGGGCGCCGGCGGCGGCGATGGGGTTGCGGCCGTGCTGGGGCATGGCGCCGTGGGCCATCCGGCCGTGCAGGTCCACGCGCAGCCGCAGGGCGCCCTTGGCGACGGCGCAGATCTCGCCCGCCTCTGGCTCGGCGACGATCGCGCCGTCCACGTCGGCGGCCAGGCCGGAGGAGACGAAGTGGTGAGCGCCGAGCATGAGGCCTTCCTCGTCGGCCAGCGCGCACACCTTGATCCGGCCGGGGAACGTTCCCGCGAGTTGCAGGGCCCGGGTGGCGTACAGGGTGGCGGCCAGGCCGGACTTCATGTCGGCGCTGCCCCGCCCCCACAGCTTGCCGTCGCGGATCTCGCCGCCGAACGGGTCCACGGTCCAGGTGGACAGGTCGCCCTCGGTGACGACGTCCGTGTGCCCCTCGAACATGAGAGTGGGGCCCGGGCCGCCGCCGCCTTCGACGACGGCGACGACGTTCGGCCGGCCGGGCGCGGCCTCGTACACGACCGGGTTCCAGCCCCAGTCCCGCATCCGCGCCTCGACGAGGTCGGCGGCGGGCTGCTCGCAGCGCCCGCGCGCCGGGTCGTTGGTGCTGGGGACGCGGACCAGCGCCTGCGTGAACTCCACCACTCCATCGGCGTCGACTTCGATCACAGCAGTCCCTCCAGAGTCGGTACGGCCGCAAGCAGCTCCTGCGTGTACGGGTGGGCGGGCGCGGCCCAGACGTCGTCCACGGGCCCGGTCTCCACGATCTCGCCCTTGCTCATGACCGCGACCGTCTCGCACACGTGCCGCACCACGGACAGGTCGTGCGAGACGAACACGAGCGTGAGCCCCAGCTCGTCCACGAGGTCGGCCAGCAGGTTGAGTATCTGCCCTCGGACGGAGACGTCCAGGGCGCTGACGGGCTCGTCGGCGACCAGCACCTTGGGGCGGGGGGCGAGCGCGCGGGCGATGGCGATGCGCTGCCGCTGCCCACCGGAGAACTGGTGCGGGTACCTGTCGGCGAACGCGGGGGACAGCCCGACGGCGTCGAGCAGCTCCGTCACCCGGTCACCGGCGGGCAGGCCGAGGGCGGCCAGCGGTTCGGCGACGAGGTCGCGGACGCGCATGCGCGGGTCGAGTGAGCTCATCGGGTCCTGGAAGACGATCTGGAGGTTCTCGCGCAGGAAGCGCAGCCTGCGCTCCGGCCTGCCGGTGATCTCCTGGCCGTCGAAGCGGATGGTGCCGCTGGTGGGCTGGTCGAGGGCGCAGAGCAGGCGCAGCAGCGTGGACTTGCCGGAGCCTGACTCGCCGACGATGCCGTAGCGTTCGCCCTGGTGCACGGTGAGGGAGACGTCGCGCAGCGCGTGCACGGCGGCGCCCTGCCCGGTGAGCGAGGTGCGGGGGCGGCGGTAGATCCGGTTGAGTCCCTGCGCCTCAATCAGCGGGGTGCCAGCATGCGTGGGCATGGCCGTCTCCTGTCAGCGCCGGAGTCGTCTCGCAGGTGGGGGTGGCGTGCGGGCAGCGGTTGCGGAAGACGCAGCCGCCGGGGAAGCGGCCGGCCGGTGGCACGCTGCCGGCGATGGTGGGCAGGCGGGTGCCGCGCGGGGTGAGGCGGGAGGCGGCGAGCAGGCCCTGCGTGTAGCGGTGGCGGGGCCGGGTGAAGACCTCGCGCAGCGGGCCCGACTCGACGACGCGGCCGCCGTACATGACCAGGACCCGCTCGCACATGGCGGCGACGACGGCCAGGTCGTGGGTGATGAACAGCAGCGCGGGCGCGACCTCGCCGATCAGGTCGAGCATCTGTTTCTGTACGGTGACGTCGAGCGCGGTGGTGGGCTCGTCGCAGATGAGCAGCTCGGGGCCGTTGGCCAGGGCGATGGCGAGCATGACGCGCTGGCGCTGGCCGCCGGAGAGCTGGTGCGGGTACGCGCGGGCGATCTGCCCGGGGTCGGGCAGCCGTACGCGTTCCAGCAGCTCGACGGAGCGTTCCCGGGCCTCCTGGCGGGGGCGGCCGTGCAGGGTCATGACCTCGGCGACCTGGGCGCCGATCCGCATGAGCGGGTTGAGCGCGGTCATCGGCTCCTGGAAGACCATGGACAGCGCCCGCCCGCGCAGGCCCTTCATGCGGCTCTCGGGCACGCCGACGAGGTCGCGGTCGCCGAGCCTGGCGGCCCCGGAGGCGGTGACGCCTTCGGGGAGCAGGCCCATGAGCGACAGCGCGGTCAGCGACTTGCCGGAGCCGGACTCGCCGATCAGCCCGACCCGCTCGCCCGGCGCGATGCCGAACGACACGTCGCGGACCAGCTCGACGGTGCCCGCGCGGACGGTCAGGCCGTCAACCTTCAGCACGGATCCTCCTGAGCTTGGGGTCGAGGTGGTCGCGCAGGCCGTCGCCGAGGAGGTTGAAGCCGAGCACGGCCACGGCGATCGCGATCCCCGGCCACAGCGCCAGGCGGGGCGTGGAGAAGAGCAGTTCCTGCGACTCCTGCAGCATGCGCCCCCACGACGGGATCGGCGGGCGGGTGCCGAAGCCGAGGAACGACAGCGCCGCCTCGGCCAGGATGGCGATCGCGAACGACACCGACGCCTGCACGATGAGCACGGAGCTGATGTTGGGCAGCACGTGCCGCACGGCGATGGCGGGGCGGCGCCGCCCGGCAGCCCTGGCGGCCAGGACGTAGTCGGTCACCATGACCTGGAGAGTGGCGGCGCGGGCCACGCGGGCGAACGCGGGCACGGTGGCCACGCCGATCGCGATCATCGCGGTGAGCGTGCCCGGCCCGTACACGGCGCCGAGCATGACGGCGAGCAGCAGCGCGGGGAAGGCGAAGACGAGGTCGTTGGCCCGCATGATCAGCTCGGACAGCCCGCCGCGCGGCGTCATCCCGGCGATCACGCCGAGCGGGGTGCCGATGAGCGCGGCGATGCCGACGGCGACGATGCCGACGTAGAGGGTGGTGCGGGCGCCGACCATGAGCTGGCTGAAGGTGTCGCGGCCGAACTTGTCGGCGCCGAGCAGGTAGCCGTCGCCTGGCTCGCGCAACTTGCCCGCGGCGTCCACGAGCGTGGGGTCGTGCGGCGTCCAGAAGAAGGAGACGACGGCGGCGAGCACGACGAGCCCGACCAGCGTGCCGCCCACCAGCAGCGCGACGTTCGTCCTGGCTCTCATCGCAGCCTCGGGTCGAGCAGGTGGTAGGTCACGTCCACCACGAAGTTGATCAGCAGGACGGCGGCCACCAGCACCATCACCACGCCTTGGACGAGCAGCAGGTCGCGCCCGGCGACGCCGTTGAGCAGCAGGTCGCCGAGTCCGGGGATGACGAAGACCCGCTCGACCACGACCGCGCCGATCAGCAGCGTGGCCAGTTGCAGGCCGAGCACGGTGACGACGGGGACGGCGGCGTTGCGCAGCCCGTGCCGCCACAGCGCGCCGGTGCTGCCGCGGCCCTTGGCGCGGGCGGTGCGCAGGTAGTCCTCGCGCATGACGTCGAGCACGGCGCTGCGCACGTAGCGGGTCAGCACGGCGCCCTGGACGAGGCCGAGCGACAGCCACGGCAGCAGCAGACTCCGCAGCCACTCCCCCGGGTCGTCGGCGATGGGCACGTAGCCGCCGGACGGCAGCGCCTGGGCCTGCACCGCGAAGACGAACACGAGCAGGATCCCGGCCAGGAACGCGGGGATGGCGATGCCGAGCTGGCTGGCGGCGCTGATGGCCGCGCCGATCGGGTTCCTGTGGTGGACGGCGGCGAACGTGCCCAGCGGCACGGCCAGCACCAGGGCCACGGCCATGCCGCCGAGCACGAGCACGAGCGTGACGCCGAGCCGGTCGGAGATCTGCGGGCCGATGGGGGCGCTGGTCACGTACGAGGTGCCGAAGTCGCCCTGGGCCAGCCCGCCGAACCAGTCGAGGAACTGCACGACGGGCGGCCGGTCGGTGCCGAACTGGCGGCGCAGCTCGGCGACCGCCTCGGGGGTGGCGTTGACGCCGAGCGCGATCTCGGCCGGGTCGCCGGGCAGCAGCGCCATGAACGCGAACACCGCCACGGCGGCCACGACGGTGCTCGCGAGCAGCACCGTCAGCCGCTTGACGAGGTACAGGGTCACTGCTTGGCGAGCGCGGTGAAGTCGAAGGACTCCGAGATGGCGTTCTTCGGCAGCCCGGTGACGCCCTTCTTCGCCACGATCAGGTTGGGGAACAGGAACAGCCAGTCGGCTGCGGCGTCGTCGGACAGCAGTTCGGCGGCCTGCTTGAGGTCGTCGGTCTGCTCCTGCTCGGTGCCGGCGTCGGCGGAGGCGAGCAGCTTGCCGAACTCGGGGTTGTCGTAGCGGAAGTAGTACGACTTGTCGGCGAATATGCCCATGTCGCGGGGTTCGACGTGGTTGATGATCGACAGGTCGTAGTCGCCCTTGGTGAACACCTGGTCCAGCCAGCGCGCCGGGAACTCCAGCGGCTCGATCTCGGCCGTGATCCCCACCTGGGCGAGCTGCGACTTGACGACCTGCGCGCTGTTGACCGCGTACGGCAGGTTGGGGATGCGCATCTTGACGTTGAACGTCTTGCCGCCGAGCAGTTCCTTGGCCTTGGCCGGGTCGTACGGGTAGTCGCCGGTGCGGTCCTCGTACCAGGGGTCGGTGGGCGGCACCATCGAGCCGATGAGCTGCCCGCGCCCGGCCCAGGCGGTGTCGAGCAGCGCCTTGTGGTCGATGGCGTGCCGCACGGCCTGCCTGACCTGCTTGTCGTCGAACGGCGGGCGGCCGTTGTTCATCGACAGCACGACCTCGCCGTTGGTGGTGCCCTCGATGGTCTCGAACCGGTTGGGGTCGGCGAACTGCTGCAGCGACTCGGGCGCCTGCACGCTGGAGATGACGTCGATGCCGCCGGTCAGCAGCGCGTTGTTCATCGCCGTGGCGTCCTTGAAGTACTTCAGCGTGACCGACGACAGCGCCGGCTTGGCGCCCCAGTAGGAGGGGTTGGCGTCGAGCTTGAGTGAGTCGCCGCGCCGCCAGGAGCCCAGCACGTACGGGCCGGTGCCGACGGGCTTGCTGGCCAGGTCGGCGACGCCGGTGCGGCTGAACATGGCGCCGAGCCTGCTGGTCATCGAGTACAGGAAGCCGTTGCTGGGCTGCTTGAGCGTGACGACGGCGGTCGAGTCGTCCTTCTTCTCGACCTTGTCGATGACGTCGAGCTGCGTCTTGATCTTGAGCTTCCAGTCGGAGGCGACCCGGCCGAGCGAGAAGACGACGTCGTCGGCGGTGAACGGCGCGCCGCTGCTGAACTTCACGTTCTTGCGCAGGGTGAAGGTGTAGGTCTTCCTGTCGCCTGACACGTCCCACTTCTCGGCGAGCAGCGGCACGATCTCGCCTTCCTGGTCGAGCTTGACCAGGCCCTCGTAGACGTTGACCAGCAGCGCCTGCGGGATGGCGGCGCCCTCGGTGGAGGTGAAGTCGAGGTTGGCGGGCTCGGCCACCGCGCCGACCGACAGCGTCTGGCTCTTCGGCGTCCCGCCGCCCCCGCCATCGCCGCCATCGCCGCCTGAACCGCCTCCGCAGGCCGCCGTGACCAGCAGGAGACCGCCCGCGGCGATCCAGATCCCGATTCGCCTCATGTCCTACAGCCTCCTGGCTAGTGCACTGGTCTGACCAGTAGGCTACGCACATTGCCAGCCGGTGACGGCTCGGGTCAAGGGGGCTTGCATGGGTGGTCCGCGCTTCGAGCCGGTGCGTGCCGTGCGCGCCTACGAGCGGGTCGTGGAGCAGGTCGAGGAGGCCATCGAGAGCGGCGCTCTGGCACCGGGCGGGCGGCTGCCGAGCGAGCGTGAGCTGATGGTGCAGTTCTCGGTCAGCCGGTCCACCGTGCGGGAGGCGCTGCGGGTGCTGCAGGCGCGCGGGCTGGTGCGCTCGCGGCCCGGCGACCCGAACGGGGCGGAGGTGCTGCCGTTCTCCCCCGCCGCATTACACAAGTCGATGACCACGCTCGCCAGGGTGGCGGAGCTGTCGCTGGGCGAGCTGGTGCAGTTCAGGATGGTGCTGGACGGCTCCGCCGTGCTGCTGGCCGCGCGGCTGCGCTCCGAGGGCCAGCTCACCGAGATGGACGCGGCCGTCGCCGCCATGCGGGCCGCCGTGGGCCAGGACGAGGAGGCGTTCGGGGCGGCGGACGTGGCCTTCCACGACGCGGTGGCGCGGGCGTGCGGCAACAAGCTCATCCAGGTCTGCACGGACGTGGTGCGTTCCATCGTGGTCAAGCTCATCGCGGAGCGGATCGCGGCGGCCCCCGACCGGGAGGAGCTGATGCGGCGCAGCATCCGCCACCACGAGGAGGTGATCGCCGCCGTCCGGGCCGGCGACGGCCCCCTGGCCGCGCGATTGTCGAGAAAAGCGATGTATGACTACTACGCCGGGTATGTAGATGAAGGAGAGCGGAGTGCCCTGAGGGCACTGTTGGAGTGACTTGGCCCACAGGGTGTTATGTTGCCGAGGTGGCGGGCGTGGACGGGGACGGGCTGGCGGAGGCCTTTCTGCGTGAGCCGCGGCGATACACCAGTCACCAGGTCGCCGAGATGGCGGGGGTGCCGGTCTATCGTGCGCGGCGCTTCTGGCGTGCCCTGGGGTTCGCCAACGTGCCCGACGACGCCGTCGAGTTCACCGCCTCCGACGTCGAGGCGCTCAAGACACTGCTCGGCATGGTGACCTCGGGCGTCTACGACGAGGAGCACGTCCTGCTCATCGCCCGCTCGCTGGGCCGCGCCACCACCAGGCTGGCCGAGTCGCAGGCCGAGCTGGGCGCCGAGGCGCTCGACAACGCCGGCGTGCCGCTCGCCGAGCGGCCCCGCGCCTGGCGCAGGCGGGCCGAGCGGGTGGTGCCCGACCTGGCCAAACTGCTGGTCTACGCCTGGCAGCGCCAGCTCGCCGCCGCCGCCGGGCGCATCGCCGACCAGGACATGAGCGCCGTACGGCTCGCCGTCGGCTTCGCCGACCTGGTCGCGTTCACCCGGCTGAGCAGGCAGATCACCGGCGGGGAGCTGGCCAGGCTGATCGACAGGTTCGAGGGGCGCTCCGCCGACATCGTGACGTCGTCCGGCGGGCGGGTGGTCAAGACCCTCGGCGACTCCGTGCTGTTCGTCAGCGACAAGGCGCACGTGGCCACCGAGATCGCGCTGCGGCTGGTGGAGACGCACGCGCGCGGCAAGGACATGCCCGAGCTGCGGGTGGGGCTGGCCTCGGGGCCGGTGATCTGGCGGATGGGCGACGTGTTCGGCACCACCGTCAATCTGGCCAGCAGGCTCACCGCGTTGTCGCTGCCGGGAACGATCCTGGCCGATCCGCAGCTCGCCGAGGAGCTGGAGGGGGATCGGGCGTTCCGGCTGCGGGAGGTCAACCGGCTGTCGGTGCGGGGGCTGGGGGAGCTGGCGCCGTACACGGTGATGCGCGCCGGGAGCGCCTGAGCTCTCACCGCGGGGAGCCCGTAAAGTAGATCATCGTGACGGGACGTACCGCCGTGGACGGCGACCTGGTGGGCGCCGAGGCGCGGCTCATGCTGGACGCCCGCTACGGGCACTTCACCGCCATGCAGGTCAGGGATCGGCGGGTGCGCGGGCTCGGCCGGCACCTCGACCGGCTCGACACGGCCAACAGGGAGCTGTTCGGGGCGGGGATCGACCGGGCGGCGGTGCTGGCCTCGATCAGGGCCGTGCTGGGCACCGGCGGGCGCGACGCCGGTCTGCGGGTGAACGTCGTGGAGCACGGCGGCCGGCCGCGGGTCGTGGCCGCCGCCTACCCGCCGCACGCTCCGCTCCCCGGTCTCCTGCACGTCAAGCCGGTCGTCTACCAGCGCTATCTGCCGCACATCAAGCAGGCCTTCGGCTTCCAGCAGGCGCACATCGTCCGCCGGGCCACCGCCGCGGGGTTCGACGAGGCGCTGCTCACCACCGGCGACGGCCTGATCAGCGAGGGCGCGATCACGAACCTGGGCGCGTTCGCCGGCGGCCGCCTGATCTGGCCGGACGCGCCGATGCTGCTCGGGATCACGATGAGCCTGCTGCGGGACCTGGACGTGCCGCAGGAGCGCCGCCCGGTCAAGGTGACCGATCTGCCGGACTTCGACCAGGTGTTCCTCTGCAACTCCTGGGGAGTGATGCCGGTCGGCAGGGTGGACGGCGTGCCGCTGCGCCAGGACGCCGGGCTGGTGGCGCGGCTGGCCGAGCACTACGAGAGCGTCCCCGCCGACCCGGTGGATTGATCTGAGCGGCGGGTGTGTTGCACCCGTACATGACCGCCTACTCGATTCTCGACCGTTCGCTCGTCCGCCGCGGCTCGACCCCGGCCGCCGCGCTGCGCGAGACCGTGGCGTTCGCGCAGCAGGCCGAGGAGCTGGGATATCACCGGTTCTGGGTGTCGGAGCACCACAGCGTGCCCGGCGTGGCGGGGTCGGCGCCGACCGTGCTGGCGGCGGCCGTGGCGGCGGCGACGTCGCGGATCCGGGTGGGCACCGGCGGCGTGATGCTGCCCAATCACCGGCCGCTGGTGGTGGCCGAGCAGTTCGGCGTGCTGGAGTCGCTGTTCCCCGGCCGCGTGGACATGGGGCTGGGGCGTTCCGTGGGTTTCACCGGGGGCATCCGCAAGGCGCTCGGGCACGGCAAGGACGACGCGGACCGGTTCGGCGACCAGCTCGCCGAGCTGCTCGGGTACTTCACCGGCACGCAGGACGCGTATCCCGGCGTGCACGCGCTGCCCGCCGAGGGGTCGCGGCCGGAGGTGTTCGTGCTGGCCATGGGGGCGGGGGCGGACCTCGCGGCCGAGCACGGGCTGCCGATGGTGATCGGTGGCGGGGCGCGGATGCTCGACGCCGTGGCGCGCTACCGGGCCGCGTTCCGGCCGTCCGGGTGGGCGGCGCGGCCGTATGTGATGGTCGCGGTGGACGTGGCGGTCGGCGCGAACGCGCCGGAGGCGGCGCTGCTGCAGTTGCCCGAGGCGTGGGCCACGGTGCGCTCGCGCACCGGCGGCTCCTTCCCGCCGCTCGTGCCCGCCGAGGAGATCGCGCGCATGGAGCTGGGGGCGCGGGAGCGGGCCTATCTGGACGAGGCGCTCAAGGGACGGATCCACGGCACGCGGAGTGAGGTCGCGGTGGCGCTCGGCACGCTGGTCGAGACGAGCGGAGCCGACGAGGTGCTGGTCACGATGAACACCTACGACCTGGACCGGCGCCTGGACTCCTACCGGCGGCTGGCGGAGCTGCTCACGGGTTAAGATCGCCCGAACATCGTTCTGAAGGGTGTTCGCATGATCCGTCAGCACGGCATCGGTGACCTCCTGCGGCGCACCGCCGCCCGGCACCCCGCCAAGACCGCCGTCGTCTTCGGCGACCTGCGGCAGAGCTACGCCGATCTCGACCTGGCAGTGAACAGGACGGCCAACGCGCTGGCCGCCAGGGGCGTGGGCAAGGGCGACAGGTTCGCCGTCCTCAGCCACAACAACCACGCCTACGTGGTGGCCTACTTCGCGCTGGCGCGGCTGGGGGCGATCTCCGTCCCGATCAACTTCATGCTGGGGGCCGAGGAGGTGGCGTACATCCTGCGGCATTCCGGCGCCACCGGGATGCTGGCCGAGGAGGCGCTGCTGCCGGTCGCGGCCGTGGCGGTCACGCCCGAGGTCGCGGTGCGCGGCGTGATCGGCGCGGGACGGGACGGGTGGGAGCCGTTCACGGCCTGGTCGTCCTTCGAGGACGGCTCGGAGCCCCAGGTGGAGATCGCGGACGACGACCCGATCCAGCTCATGTACACCAGCGGCACCGAGTCCCGCCCCAAGGGGGCCACGCTGTCGAGCAGGAGCCTGATCGCGCAGTACGTGACGTGCGTGGTGGACGGCGAGATGAGCGCCGACGACGTCGAGGTGCACGCCCTGCCTCTCTACCACTGCGCGCAACTGCACTGCTTCCTGACGCCGGGCGTCTACCTGGGCGCCACCAACATCATCCTGCCGGGGCCGAGCCCGGCGGCGATCCTGGCGACCATCGAGGGCGAGCGGGCCACCAAGCTGTTCTGCCCGCCGACGGTCTGGATCTCGCTGCTGCGCCACCCCGACTTCGACCGCCGCGACCTGTCGTCGCTGCGCAAGGGGTACTACGGCGCGTCCATCATGCCGGTGGAGGTGCTGAAGGAGATCGCCACGCGGCTGCCGGACGTGCGCCTGTTCAACTTCTACGGCCAGACCGAGATGGCGCCCGTCGCCACCATCCTCGGCCCCGAGGAGCAGCTCACCCGGCTGGGCTCGGCTGGGCGGCCCGCGCTGAACGTCGAGACCAGGATCGTGGACGACGCGGACCGGCCGGTGCCGCCCGGCGTCGTCGGCGAGATCGTGCACCGCAGCCCGCACGCCATGCTCGGCTACTGGGACGACCCGGACAAGACCGCCGAGGCGTTCCGCGGCGGCTGGTTCCACAGCGGCGACCTCGGGGTCATGGACGAGGACGGCTACCTGTCGGTGGTCGACAGGAAGAAGGACATGATCAAGACGGGTGGCGAGAACGTGGCCAGCCGCGAGGTCGAGGAGGCCCTCTACCAGCATCCCGCGGTGGCGGAGGCGGCGGTGTTCGGGATCCAGGACGACAAGTGGATCGAGGCGGTGACGGCGGCCGTCGTGCTGCGCGAGGGGGCCGGGGTGACGGAGCAGGAGCTGATCACGTTTCTGCGGGAGCGGCTCGCGCCGTTCAAAACCCCCAAACGCATTGTTTTCCTGGAATCACTTCCTAAAAACGCCTCCGGAAAAGTACTGAAGCGGGAGCTGCGCAGCGGCATTTCCTAAATCATTTTCGGGAAACGGGCACCATCGGGCATCGCCCGCTCGTTGAGCGGGCATTCCCTTTCGACGACGACTGCACCTCACGTCCCGGACGACCCCCTTGTCCCCGACCGAGAGAGGCCGCCCGTGCCCAGCCTTCCTGAGCTCGCGCATCGTACGTTCTTCCGGACCCTTTCCCTGCTGTCCCCCAAGGGGCAGGGCATGATCCTGCGCCGTTACTTCGACTGGTGGCACCGCACCCCCGACCCCTGGAAACTGTCCACCGACGATTACGAGCAACACAAGTACCGGTCCACGCTGAAACACGTGCCGCCCCGGCCGTACCGGCGCATCATCGAAGTCGGCTGCGCGGAAGGCGTCTTCACGCACGCGCTCGCCGCCGCCTTTCCTGACGCCGAGATCACCGGGATGGACGTGTCGGGGCGGGCGCTGGCGCGGGCCAGGGAACGGGTGCAGGAAAAGGACGGGCGGGTGCGGTTCGTCCAGGCCGACCTCCTCACCCATCCCGCCGAGCCCGGCTTCGACCTGGCGTTCTGCTCGGAGACGTTGTACTACCTGGGGCGGCACGAGCGGCTGCAACGGGCTTCCGCGCAGCTCAGCGCGTTGTTGAAGCCCGACGGGGTGCTGGTGGCGGTGCATCCGTGGCCCGAGGCCGATCGGTTGCACGGGTATCTGGACGCGCACGGGGCGTTGCGGCGGCTGGATGAGGAGGTCTACCCGGCTCCGCCACGCCCGTTCGCGGTCACCGTCTACGGCGCCGGGCCTTCGTAGCGGCGGTCAGCCCTTGTCCAGACGGTCGGCGGCGAGCCGGCGGATCACCACGCGCTGGATCTTGCCGGTCGCCGTCTTGGGCAGCTCGTCCAGCACCAGCACCTCGCGGGGCCGCTTGAACGACGCCAGCCCGTCCCGGCAGAACCCGATCAGCTCCCCGGCGTCCACCGTCCGCCCGGGAGCGGCCACCACGCACGCCACCGGCTTCTCCAGGCCCTCCCCGTCGATGTAGGCCACCACCGCGCACTCCCCCACCGACTCGTGCTGCAGCAACCGCGCCTCCACCTCCATCGGCGACACCCAGATCCCGCCCGCCTTGATCATGTCGTTGGACCGGCCGAGGCACCGGTAGGAGCCGTCCTCCTCCCGCACGTACGTGTCGCCCGTGCGCAGCCACTCCCCCTGGAACACCTGCCGGGTGGTCGCCGTCCGGCACCAGTAGCCCGTCGCTATCGAGTCGCCCCGCACGTACAGCTGGCCCGGCTCGCCCACCCCGGCCGGCTCGCCCCGCTCGTCGAGGAGGCGGGCCTCGTAGCCGGGCACCACGGTCCCGGAGGTGCCGGGGCGGACCTGGCCGGGGCGGTTGGAGATGAAGATGTGCAGCGCTTCCGTCGAGCCCAGGCCGTCGATGACGTCGACCCCGAAGCGGCCGGTGAAGCGGCGGTAGATCTCGGCGGGCAGCGCCTCGCCCGCAGAGACGGCCAGGCGTACGGACGAGAACGCGTCGGCGGTGGCGGTGTCGTCGGCAGCGGCAGCGAGCAGGGCCGCGAAGAACGTGGGGCCCGCGAAGAACAACGTCGGCCGCTCCTGCGCCACCCGCGCGATCACCCCGCCAGGCGTGGGCCTGGCCGGATCGAGGATCGCGGTCGCCCCCGCCGCCAGCGGGAAGAACATCGAATTGCCGATCCCGTACGCGAAGAACAGCCGCGCCACCGACAGGCACCGGTCGTCCGGCCGGATGCCGAGCACCTGCCGGCCGTACGTCTCGTAGACGTCCCTGATCGCGCCGTGCCGGTGCATGGCGGCCTTGGGGGCGCCGGTGGTGCCGGAGGTGTAGAGCCACAGGGCGGGCGAGTCGCGCCAGGTGTCGTACGGCGGATCGACCGGCCCGCCCGGCGCCGCCACCTCGCCCCAATCGCGGTCCGTGAGCAGCAGACGGGTCACCTCGGGAGCGCCGGTCAGCGCCTCACGCACGGCGGGCTCGAACTCGGGGGTGGCCACCACCAGCCGCGCCCGCGAGTCCCTGACGAGATCCCCCAGCTCAGCACCGTTGTACATGGTGGACACCGGCACCGCGACCGCTCCCATGCGCATCACGGCCAGGATGGTGACCACGGTCTCGGGACGGTCGGACATGACGAGCAGCACCCGCTCCTCCGGCCTGACACCCAGCTTCCGTAAGCCGGTGGCCAGCTCCGCCACCTGGGTGGCCAGCTCGGCGTAGGTGAGCGTGCCGGCGGGGCCGGTGATCGCGACGTGGTCGCCCCGGCCCGCCGCGACGTGGCGGTCGGTGAGATGGACGCTGGCATTGAACGACTCGGACGTCATGGCCGTCCCCATCCTCAGGCGGGCAATCGTTGCCAAATCTTCTACACAGAATGGGTAGCCCGTCAATGACTTGTAGAACTTACGCGGACGGCCTGCGGTCGAGGGCCTGGGTCCACTTGACGGCCACGGCCGCCACCTGGATCAGCTCCGCCCTGAGCCGGGCGGGATCCGACTCGGCGAACGCCTCCATGACCTCCTCGGCCAGGATGTGCCGCCAGGTCAGCGCCCCTCCTCTGGCCGCCGTGTCCGTCGCGTCCCTGGCCTGGTCGGAGGCGGCCACCGTCTCCTCGCCGCCGGTGCCGTCGGGCAGCAGCTGCATGCCGAACCGTACGTCCTGCGCCGCCCTCTCGGCCGCCACCTCCGCCAGGACCCGCGCCAGCGAACCCGGCACTCCCGCATCCCCGTCATGTGTCATGGGGCCCAGTCTGGCGCAGCCCGGATCTCACGCGCTCACGCACCGGCCGGGGGGCGGAAGGCGGGGCCCAGGCCGGTGGGGCGCGAGCAGACGTGGTCGCGGAAGGCACGGACCGCGGGCGTCATCCGCTCCCCCGCCGGCCAGCTCACCCCGACCGTCCTGAACAGGGCCGGCGACAGCGGAATCTCCACCACCCCGCCCGCCGGCGCCTGATCCGACCGCGGCAGAATCGCCACCCCCAGCCCGGCGGCCACCAGCCCACGCACGGTCTCCGACTCCTGCCCCTCGAACGCGATCCGCGGCTCGAACCCCGCCGCCGCGCACAGGTCATCGGTGATCTGCCGCAGCCCGTACCCGTGCTCCAGCGTCACCCACTCCTCCCCCGCCAGCTCGGCCGCCCGCACCCGCGCCCTGGCCGCGAGGCGGTGGGACGGCGGCACGCACAGCATGAGCTCCTGGTCGGCGAGCGGGCGGCTGACGAGGCCGGGGTCGTCGAGCGGCATGGGCGCCACGAACACCAGGTCGATCTCGCCTTCGCGCAGGGCGTCCAGCATGTCCTGCCGCGAGCCCTGCGCCAGGCTGAAGCGGATGCCCGGGTTGCGCTCACGGAAGCCGCCGATGAGGGACGGCACCAGCGTGCGCCCGAGCAGGTGCAGGAAGCCGAGGACGATGCGGCCGCTGCCGGGGTCGATCTCCTCGCGCACCTCGCGGGCGGCGGCGGTCATGGTGGCCAGCGCGCGGGTGGAGGCGGCGGCCAGCGTACGTCCTGCCCTGGTCAGGCGGATGCCACGGCCCGAGGGCAGGACGAGCGGGGCGCCGACGAGCTCGGCCAGGGCGGCGAGCCGGCGGCTGGCGGTCGGCTGGGGGATCCCGAGCAGCTCGGCGGCGCGCGTCACGTGCCCGGTCTCGCCCACGGCGGCCAGCAGCGCGAGGGCCGGGGCCAGGCGGGCGGCCAGCCGGTCATCGGAATCATCCATCATCGTATGGATTATCGCATGGTGACGTATTAGACGTATTTATTAGCCTTGCTTAGCGTTTGGGGGGTGGTGGTTCTCCAAGCTTCCGAACCGGTCGCCGACACCCGGCGCGTGAGTGCGGCCGTGGCGGCGGCGGGGTTGTCGTCGTTCGCCCTGCTGTACGCGCCGCAGCCGGTGCTTCCCCAGCTCGCCGCCGCGTACCGGCTCGATCCGGGCAGCGCCTCCCTCGCGATCGGGGTGGCGACCGCCTCACTGGCCGTCGCGGTGCTGCCCCTGGCGTGGCTGGCGGGGGTGGTCGGGCGGCGGCGGGTGATCCTCTGGTCGGTGGTGGTGTCGGCGGTGATCGGGCTGCTGCTGCCGCTGGCGCCGTCCTTTTCCGCGTTCCTGGTGATGCGCGGGGTGCAAGGGGTGGCCATCGCCGGCTTCGCGGGGGTCGCGGCGGCGTACCTGGCGGACCAGGTCGGCACGGCCCGCCTCGCCGGGGCGGTGGGGGCGATGATCGCGGGCAACTCGGTCGGGGGCATGCTGGGCCGTCTCGGGGCCGGGTTCGCCGCCGGGCCGATGGGGTGGCACGGGTCGCTGGTGGCGGTGGCGGGGGTTTCGCTGGTGTGCGCGCTGTTCACGGCGGTGACCCTGCCGCGCGGGGAAACCGGCGAGGAGACGCGCGGGGCTGAAGAGGCGCGCGGGGAAACCCGCGGGGGTGAAGAGGCGCGCGGGGAAACCCGCGGGGGTGAAGAGGCGCGCGGGGAAACCCGCGGGGGTGAAGAGGCGCGCGGGGAAACCCGCGGGGGTGAAGAGGCGCGCGGGCGACGGGCGGTGGCCGTTGCGCCTCGCGGGGATGGGGCGCGGCTCGGGTTCGGGCTGGTGGCACCGTTCGCCGTCGGGGCGCTCGCGATGGGAGCGTTCGTGGCGCTCTACAACGCGGCCGGTTTCCGGCTGGCCGCGCCGCCGATCTCGCTGAGCCCCGCCGCCGCCTCGCTGGTGTTCCTCTCCTACGCGATGGGCACCGCCTCCTCGGCCGCCGCGGGCAGGCTGGCCTCGCGCCTGGGCCGGACGCCGGCGCTGGTCGCGGCGCTGGCGGTGACGGTGGTGGGTTCGGCGCTGACCGCGCACCCGTCGCTGCCCGTGATCGCGCTCGGGTTCGCCGTGCTGACCGCCGGGTTCTTCGCCGCGCACGCCATCGCGAACGCCTGGGTGACCGCCGACGCGCCCCCGCCCGCCCGGGGCAGGGCGGCGGGCGTCTACACGCTCTGCTACTACCTCGGCAGCGGCGCGGGCGGCACCCTGGGCGCCGTCGTGTACGGCCGGGCGGGGTGGACGTGGCTGATCGTCATGACGTCGGCCTGGCTACTGCTGGCCGCCGCCACCGTGCTCATGACCCGGCGCTCGTGACCCGCCGCTCGTGACCCGCCGCTCGTGACCCGGCGCCCGTGACCCAGCGCCCGTGACCCGGCGTTCACACCGCACGACCGCCGCCCCGCGCGTCAGCGGGTGAGGGAGTGTTCGAGGGAGTCGGTCAGCCAGGCGACCAGCGCGCCGATCGTGGCCCGCTCACCGCTCACCTCCCCCACGAGCCGCCAGTAGCGGCGTACGCGCGGATCGCGGTCGGACGCCACGATGCCCATCAGCTCACGGCGGAAGGCCGGGGTGTCGTCGCGCCCGCGAACGGTGGCGTGGGCGGCGACGAAGCGGTCCAGCTCCGGCCCCGGGCGCGGCTGCTCACCGGCGACCACGCACGGCTGGGCCAGCGTGACCGCCTCGCCGACGCCGTGCATCAGGGCAGTCTCGTCGCCGATCGTGCGGGCGTTGGCCAGCGCCCTGGCGCGCAGGCCGCTCGTCAGCGCCCGGTCGCCGGTCAGGTGGACGAGTTCGGCGTACGCGACCACCTGGAGCGGGGTCGGGTCGGCGGGCGGCTCGGGCACGGCCATGGACAGGAACGAGGCGTAGATCCCGTCGGAGACGGGCGAGACCAGCTGCCGCCGCCAGAAGCCGACCAGCCGCTCCCGCGCGGCGGCGGCGTCCTCCACGGCGGCCAGCAGTTCGAGCCTGGACGCCCGCTGGTCCGGGACGGCCTCCTCGACGGCGCGCAGCGCGGCGCGACGCCAGGCCAGTTCGGCCAGCCGCGCGTCCAGCGCGGCCCGTTCGGCGGACACCTCGTCGGCCATCGAACGTTCGCCGCTGAGCACCCGCGCGATCGCGTTCAGCCCGAGGCCGAGCGCGCGCAGCCGCCTGATCAGGACGAGCCGGTCCACGGCGGCGCGGCCGAACCTGCGGTGGTTCCCCGTGCTGCGCACCGACGCGACGATGCCCTCGTCGCAGTAGAAGCGGATGGTACGCACCGGGACACCCGTCAGCCGGGCCAGCTCTCCGATCCCGAGCGTCTCATCGCGTAAAAGCACTTGAACCTCCACCCGGCTGGAGTTTCTACGGTAACGGCGTACCCGAAGGAGAGGAGTGACACCGATGCCG
This sequence comes from Nonomuraea sp. PA05, assembly GCF_008086045.1. Taxonomy (GTDB): domain Bacteria; phylum Actinomycetota; class Actinomycetes; order Streptosporangiales; family Streptosporangiaceae; genus Nonomuraea; species Nonomuraea monospora. The sequence continues at coordinate 176,806 of NZ_VSEY01000011.1, forward strand.
GTTCTGGACTTCGCGCGGCTCGTGGAGGGGCTGCGGGAGCAGACGGAGGAGTTCGCCGAGGCGGTCGCCGGGGGTGATCCGGAGGCTGTCGTGCCGACCTGTCCCGAGTGGCGGCTGCGGACTCTGGTCTCGCATGTCGGGCAGGCCAACCGGTGGGGGGCGGAGCTGGTGCGCGGGGGCGTTCCGGTGCCCTATCCGGCGGCCGGGGCCGATCCCGTGGGGCCCGATGAGTGGGGGGCGTGGTTGCGGGCGGGGGCCCGGGAGCTGGCCGAGGCGGTGCGGGAGGTGGGCCCCGACGCCGAGGTGTGGTCGTTCGTGGGGCCGGTGCCGGCGGTGTTCTGGCTGCGCAGGATGTTGTGCGAGACCGTCATCCATCGTTACGACGCGGCGCTGACGACCGGCGCAGGGTACGAGGTCGCCGATGATCTGGCCGCCGACGTCATCACCGAGGGGGCGGAGCTGATGTCGCATCCGCGGGTGGAGACGTTCAAGCCGGAGCTGGCGCTGATGCGGGGGGCGGGCCAGCGGCTGGCGTTCCGGGCTCGCGGGATGGCGGGCTGGGTGATCCACCGGCTGCCGGAGGGGCTTCGGTGGGAGCGCGGGGACGGGCCCGGCGAGGTGGTGGTGTCGGGGACGGTGACCGAGATCATGCTGGTGCTGTCGCGGCGGACGCCGCCCTCCGGCGTCAGCGGGGACAGGGCGCTGCTGGAGCACTGGCTGGCGCACAGCGCGTTCTAGCGCGTCGCGTACGGTGCTCGTACGGGCGTGTCGCGTACGGTGCTCGTACGGGCGTGTCGCGTACGGTGCTCAGCGGAAGGCGGGCGCCGTGGGAGGCAGCCCCATGAGGACGGCCCCCGCGGCGTCGTACATCGCCGGGCTCAGGAAGGCGTGCTCCTGCGGCACCATCGCGTCCCCCAGCAACGCCTGCAGAGGATGCTCACGGTAGATCGCCGCGGTCCCCGCCAGCGACACGACCTTGGCCACCACCTCCGCCGCCGTCCTGGCCAGATGCGCGGCGGACAGGCGCAGGTGCGCGTTCTGCGCGTCGCTGACCGCGCCGCCCCCGTCGAGCGCCTGCCACGCCTCCTCCGCCGCCTCGTAGAAGTAGGCGCGCGCGGACCGCAGCATGGCCTCCGCCTCGGCGATGCCGGCCCGGTAGTAGGGCCGGTCGGCCAGGCGCGGCGCGCCGGTGATGCCGGCGCGCCCGCTCCCCTCCCCCTCCGCGTGGTCCAGGGCGGCGCGGGCGACGCCTGCGGAGACGACGGACAGCGACTGGGCGGCGTAGGTGATGGCGGGATAGCGGTAGAGCGGCTCGTCGATCACCGGGGCGCCGCCGCGGATGAAGGTCCATGCGCGGTCGACCTCGACGTCGCGGGCGACGAGGTCGAAGGAGCCGGTGCCCCGCATGCCGACGACGTCCCACTCGCGGACGATCTCCAGGTGTTCCGGGCGGACGAGGGCGCCGCGCGGCTTGCCGGAGGTGGAGTCGTCGCCGGGGATGCCGACGACGAGCACGTCGGCGGCCATGCAGCCGCTGGCGAACTTCCACCGGCCGTTGAGCAGGAAGCCGCGTGCGGTGGGGGTGGCCTGCTGGACGGGGAACAGGCCGCCGGCGAGGACGACGTCCGGGCCGTCGGCGTACAGCCTGGCCTGGGTCTCCAGCGGCAGCGAGCCCAGGTAGACGAGCTGGGAGCCGAAGCTCGCCACCCAGCCGGTCGAGCCGTCCACGGCCGAGACGCGTTCGATCAGGCGCAGGAACCGGGCCGGCGGCATCGGCTCGCCGCCGAAGCGGCGCGGCGTGGACACCCGGTAGAGGCCGAGCCGTTTGAGCCGGTCGACGAAGTCCTTGGGGACGTAGCGCAGCTCGCGGAACTCCTCGCGGCGGCGGGCCAGCTCCGCCAGCATCTCCTCGAACGTGTCCTCGTCGCGCATCCTCGCCGCTCCTCGGTTGGCAGGAAGGGGGCGTTCCCGTCAAGGCGAACCGTTCATCCCCCAGGCTAAGGCGAAGAGCGGCGAGTGGTCAGAGTTCGACGTGGGTGTCAGGGTCGCCGCCGAGCCGGCCGCCGGTGTCGAGGGTGGCCAGGCGGGTCAGGTCCTCGGGCGACAGGCTGAAGTCGAACACCTCGAAGTTCTGCCGCATCCGCTCGGGGTCGGCCGACTTGGGGATGGGCACCGCGCCGAGCTGCACGTGCCACCGCAGCACCACCTGCGCCGGCGTACGGCCGAGGGCGGCGGCCAGGTCGGTGACGGCGGGCTCGTCGAGCAGCTTGGAGCCGGCGCCGAGCGGGCTCCACGACTCGGTGACGATGTCGTGCTCGGCGTGCCAGTCGCGCAGCTCGCGCTGGGGGAAGCCGGGGTGCAGCTCGACCTGGTTGACGGCCGGACAGACGCCGGTCTCGTCCACCAGCCGCTGGATCTGCGCCGGGGTGAAGTTGGACACGCCGATCGAGCGCGCCAGCCCCTGCTCGCGCAGGTGGACGAAGGCCCGCCAGGTGTCCACGTAGAGCCCGCGCTCGGGCAGCGGCCAGTGAATGAGGAAGAGGTCGACGTAGTCGAGGCCGAGCCGGGACCTGCTCTCCTCGAAGCCGCGCATGGCCGCGTCGTAGCCGTGATGGGAGCCGCGCAGCTTCGTGGTGACGAACAGCTCCTCGCGCGCCACCGGCGCGTCGGCCACGGCGGCGCCGACGCCGGCCTCGTTGCCGTAGGCGGCAGCGGTGTCGATGAGCCGGTAGCCGAGCGAGACGGCGTGGGTGACGGCCTGCCGGGCCTCCTCGTCGTTCATCGGCCAGGTGCCCAGCCCCAGGCGCGGCATCGGGCGGCCGTCGGCGAGCATGACGGTCATGATCATTCCCCCTTGGGTGACGCTGACACTCCCCCTTACCCTCCGGCCACAGGGGTCAATCCGCCGCAATCTGTCACACTCACGCGCAGGTTTCCGACTAGTACGGTAGACAACTCGTGGAGGTGCGATTGTGCTGACCGTGATTGGCGCGGGGTTCCCGCGCACCGGAACCAGCTCCATGAAGGCCGCGCTGGAGCGGCTCGGATTCGGCCCCTGTTTTCACATGTTCAACATCCTGACCGAGCCGGCTCGCGTCGACGACTGGCTGCCGCTGGCGGAGGCCGAGGAGGTCGACTGGGAGAAGCTGTTCGACGGGTTCCGCTCGACACAGGACTGGCCGGCTTCCTTCTTCTGGCGGGAGCTGGCGCAGGCGTACCCGGAGGCGAAGGTCGTGCTCACCGTACGCGACCCGCGCGCCTGGTACGCCAGCATGCAGACGCTGATCGACAACGGGCCCCGGACCATCATGGCGCAGGGCGCCGAGCGTGACCTGCCCCCGGCGGCCAAGGCCGTCTTCGGCGGGATGCAGCGGCTGCAGCCCGTGCTCAACCGCATGACCGCCGCGACGTTCGGCCCCGGCAGGACGATGGCCGACGGGCCGGTGGACGAGGCGAGCGCCGTGGCGGCGTTCGAGCGGCACACGGCCGCCGTGAAGGCGAGCCTGCCGGCCGACCGGCTGCTGGTCTTCGACGTGCGGGAAGGCTGGGAGCCGCTGTGCCGGTTCCTGGGCGCGGACGTGCCGGACGAGCCGTTCCCGCATCTCAACGACGGCAAGTCGATGCGGGAGTTCCTCGGCCGGCTGATGTCGGGCGACCTGTCGCACCCGTCGTTCACCGAGAGCGGCGCCTAGCTCTCCAGGTAGCGCAGGATCGCCAGCACCCGGCGGCTGTAGCCGGGGTCGCGGGGCAGGTCGAGCTTGTCCATGATGGCGTTGACGTGCTTCTCGACGGTGCTGAGCGACACGTGCAGCCGCTCGGCGATGGCGGCGTTCACCAGCCCCTGGGCGAGGTGCCGCAGCACCTCGCCCTCGCGGGGGCTGAGCCTGCTCAGCGGGTCGGTACGGGTGGTGCGGGCCAGGAGCTGGCGCACCACCTCGGGGTCGAACGCCGTGCCGCCCGCCCGCACCCGCTCCAGCGACTCCAGGAACTCGGCCACCTCGGAGACCCGGTCCTTGAGCAGGTAGCCGAGCCCCTCCGTGGACCCGGCCAGCAACCTGGCGGCGTAGTGCTGCTCGACGTACTGCGACAGGACGAGCACGCCGACGCCGGGCAGCCGCTCACGGATCTCCAGCGCGGCCCGCAGCCCGTCGTCCTTGTGCTCGGGCGGCATGCGCACGTCGATGACCGCCACGTCGGGGCGGTGCAGCGCGACCGCGTCGAGCAGCGCGGGCGCGTCGCCGACGGCGGCGACGACCTCGTGGCCGGCGTCGTCGAGCAGCCGGGTCAGGCCCTCGCGCAGCAGCACGGAGTCGTCGGCCAGGATCACCCGCACGGCGGCGCCTTGGGCAGCGTGGCGGCGATCCTGGTGGGGCCGCCCGGCGGGCTGTCGACGGTGAACGTGCCGTCGAGTGCCAGGACGCGCCTGGCCAGCCCGGACAGGCCGCCGCCTGACGGGTCGGCGCCGCCGTTGCCGTCGTCCGATATCGCCACGTTCACCGTCCGCTCGTCCTCGGTCAGGACCACCAGGATGTCATGGGCGCCGGCGTGCTTGACCGCGTTGGTGATGGCCTCGCGGGCCACGAAGTACAGGGCGGTCTCGATCTCGGAGGCGGGGCGGCCGGTCAGGTTGTGGTGCACGGTGACGGGCACGCCCGCGCGTTCCGCGACGCCGGCCAGCGCGGCGCGCAGGCCCAGCTCGTCGAGCGCGGTCGGGTAGATGCGCCAGGCCACGCTGCGGAGCTCGTCGAGGAGCTGCCGGGACTCGCCGCACGCCTGGGCGACCAGCTCGGCGGCCGAAGCACTGGCGCCGGGCTTCCCGTCGAGGCTGTGGCGGGCGCGGCCGAGCAGCATGGCCAGCGCGACCCCGCGCTGCTGCACCCCGTCGTGCAGGTCCCGTTCGATCCTGCGCCGCTCGTCGTCCACGGCCTTGACGATCCCGGACCGGGTCTCGGTCAGCTCGGCGATCCGCCGGCGCATCAGCTCCTCCCCGGCCGGCCCGAGGAAGTGCGCGGCCAGCCGCCGGTCGAGCGCGACGGCGGCCCAGAGCAGCGGCACCAGCACCGCCAGCAGCGCCAGCCCGGCCGTGATGCCGAGCGCGCCCCCACTGGTGACGATCTTCACGCCGGGCAGCTCCAGGGGAACCGGCTCGGAGTCTCCCCAGATCAGGTCCCATGTGCCGCCGGCCAGCAGCAGCACGCTGAGGAACAGGACGCTCGCCCAGACGTACCCGCCGAGGACCCCCAGGGCGGCGCGGGCGGCGAGGTAGGCGTACCCGCTGTCGTGCCGCGCCGCCTCGTGCCCGAGCCACCTGGACAGGCGGGCGCGTTCCAGCGCGGTCAGCCGGGCCAGGCCGCGCGCGGCGGCGGGCCGCAGCGCGGGAATCGGCGCGGCGAGCGCCGCGACGGCCAGGAAGAGCAGCTCGGCCACGCCGAGGACCGCGCCCAGGAGGACTCCTGTCACGGGGCGGGCGATGCGGTTGCCTGACACGGGCGTGAAGTCTAGGCGTCGCGGCGGCGCAGGACGGCGTGGCCCGCCGCCACGGCCGCCGCCACCCAGGCCAGCAGCCACGCCAGCCCCTCCCCCGCCGAGTACGGCATGGGCCCGCCGGTGAGGTTGTCCGTGCTGCCCATGAACGCCAGCCCGGCGAACATCGGCATCCGCAGCGACGCGTCGAGCAGCGCGGGGACGCCGGTCATGAGGATCATCAGTGGCAGGCCCATGAGCAGCATGAACATGACGGTCAGCGTCCCGGCTGCGCTGCGCATGGCCGCCGCGACGCCCAGCGTCAGCACGGACACCAGCGCGTAGAACACCCCTGCCCCGAGCAGGTCGGTCACCACCTCGCCGGGCGGCAGCACCACGAGCCCGCCGAACACGTCGGCCGACAGCACCGCGTACACGGCCGCCGTGGCGACCGCCCCCGTGAGCACCCCCGTCGCGAACATCACCGGCCCCACCACCAGCGCCTTGGCCGCCAGCACGATCCCGCGCACCGGCGTGGCCTGCAGCGTGGCGCGGATGCCGCCGGAGGCGTACTCGGCGGTGATCACCAGCATGGCGGGCGCCACCAGCGCGAACTGCACGAAAGACGTGGCCGAGACCACGGCCTCGCTGGCGACGATCCGCACGCCGGTCCGGCCGTCGCGCAGCGCGTCGGTGGCCGTCGCGCCGCCCAGGGTGACGGAGATCAGCACGGTGAGGGCGAACGCGCAGGCCAGGCCCCACCACGTGGCCCTGACCGACCACAGCTTCGCCCACTCGGCCCCGATCACCTGCCGCAGGACCCTCATCTGCTCACCCCGTACTCGACGCTGCCCGAGGTCAGCTCCTGGTAGGCCTGTTCCAGCGAGGCCTCCTTGGCCCGCAGCTCGTGCAGCCGGATCCCGGCCTCGTGGGCGAGGTCGCCGACCCGCTCGATCGCGGCGCCGGTGACCTCCAGCTCGTTCTCCCCGTACCGGTCCACCGCGATGCCCGCTCCGCGCAGCAGCGCCGCGAGGTCGCCCGCGTGCGGGGTTCTGACCAGCACCGCCGTGAGCGAGCTGTTCGCGAGCACGTCCTCGAGCGGCGCGTCCATGATGAGCCGGCCCTTCCCGATCACCACGAGGTGGTCGGCGGTGAGCTGCATCTCGCTCATCAGGTGGCTGGAGACGAACACCGTGCGCCCCTCGGCGGCCAGCGACCGCATGAACCCGCGCACCCAGCGCACGCCGTCCGGGTCGAGCCCGTTGACGGGCTCGTCGAACATCAGCACCTCGGGGTCGCCGAGCAGCGCCGCCGCGATGCCGAGCCGCTGGCTCATGCCGAGCGACAGGGTTCCGGCCCGCTTGCGCGCCGCCGCCGCCATGCCGACGGTCTCCAGCACCTCCTCCACCCGCCGCCGGGGGATGCCGTTGCTGCGGGCCAGCGCCACCAGGTGGGCCCGGCCGCTGCGGCCGGGGTGCAGGGCGCGCGCGTCGAGGAGCGCGCCGACGGTGCGCAGCGGGTTCGGGATGCGGTGGTAGGGCACGCCGCCGACGAGCGCGGTGCCCGAGGTGGGGCGATCGAGGCCGAGGACGAGGCGCATCGTGGTCGACTTGCCCGCGCCGTTCGGGCCGAGGAAGCCGGTGACGGTGCCCGGTCTCAGCTCCAGCGTCAGGTCGTCGACCGCGAGCCGGTCGCCGTACCGTTTGGTCAAACCCTTGAGACTGATCACGCTCCCTCACGCTAGGAGCGGGCGGAGCGGGCGGCCATGGGGGCAGCCCGCCGACTCCGATGGCGGTGAACCGTAATCACCGCTCTTGCGTGTTCAGCAGGCCGCGCCAGCGTTCGGCGGACTCCATCGTGTCCTGGGCGATCCGCTCCAGGTACGCCCCTCCCCTGCCCAGCCTGCCGCCCACGGCGGAGTCAGGGCCGAGCGCCCGCGCCGCCGCCACGGCCATCGCCGCCACCTCGACCGTCTGCCGCGCGCTGACCACGATCGAGTGGTACCAGGCGTCGTCGTCGACGACGTAGATGTCGCGGCGCCGATGCGGGTCACGCTCACGCCTGATCAGCCCCTGCTGGGCCAGGTAGCCGACGGCCAGGGAGACGGACGCCGGGCTGACCTTGAGCCTGCGGGTCAGCTCGGCCGCGGTGAGCCGTCCCTCCTCGCTCAGCCACAGGCCGATGAGCACGCGGGCCATCATTTTCGGCAGCCCCATCCTGACCGCCATCTCGATGGTCTCGTCCAGCGTGACGCTCAGCTCGCCGTAGGGCGCCGCGGCGCCGGGCGCGAGGGCGGGCGTGCCGCGGCGTGCCCGCCGTTCCGTGGCCCGGTGCGCCTGTTCGGGACGGTAGCCGGTGGGGCCGCCGTTGCGGGCGATCTCCCGGCTGACGGTCGAGGTCGGCCGGTCGAGCCGCCTGGCGATCTCGGCGTAGGGGAGCCTGTCTGCGAGACCCGCCGCGATGCGGTGGCGGTCCCGCTGGGTCAACCTTCCTCCTGGCATGCCGGCCATTATTGCCTTCGCCCCCATCCATTGCAACGAATCATTGCGTTCGCATCCAGCGTCATTGCATCAATATTTCCCGTCTCACCTGCGATGACGCAGCGGCCAGATTGACCTGTCTTTCGAACGCAACGTAGCGTTCAAAGCATGTCGAACACGTACTATCGCGAGCAGTCGCCGTCCTTCGACCGCTCCCCCGCTTGCCCCTTCGACCCCGCTCCCGAGGTCACCGCCCTGCGCGCCGAGCAGCCGATCGCCCGCCTGGCCGCGCCCGCCGGCGCCCCGGGCATCTGGCTGGTCACCGGCTACAGCCTGGTCCGCCAGATCCTCGCCGACCCGCGCTTCAGCTCCCGCTACGAGACCCAGTACTTCCCGCAGGCGGGCACGCACCTGCCGCCCGCCCCTGTCGGCGACCTGACCGGCCTGGACGCGCCGGAGCACACCCGCCTGCGCAGGACGCTGACCGGCAAGTTCACCGTCCGCAGGATGAACCTGCTCACCGAACGGGTCACCGAGATCACCCAGGAGCGGCTCGACGCGATGGAGCGGCTCGGGCCGCCCGCCGACCTCGTCGAGGTCTACGCCCAGCCCATCCCCGCCCTGATGATCTGCGAGCTGCTCGGCGTGCCGTACGAGGACCGCGAGCGCTTCCAGGTGCAGACCCGCGTGCTGTCCGGCGCCGCCGAGCCCGAGGCGCAGTACACCGCCTTCACCGAACTCGGCGACTACCTGCGGCGGCTCGCGCTCGCCAAGCGCGACGAGCCGACCGACGACCTGCTCAGTGACCTGGCCACGGGCGGTGACCTCACCGACGAGGAGCTCGGCGGCGTGGCCGCCTTCCTGCTCGGCGCGGGCCTCGACACCACCGCCAACATGATCGCGCTCGGCACGTACGCCCTGCTGCGCGACCCGGCGCAGCTCGCCGCACTGCGCGCCGACCCCGGCCTGGCCACCGGCGCGGTGGAGGAGCTGCTGCGCTACCTGTCCATCGCCGCCAACGGCAGCCGCGGCGTGCTGGAGGACGTCGAGCTGGACGGCGTGCCGCTGAAGGCCGGCGACACGGTCATCCTGGCGGTCAACGCCGCCAACAGGGACCCGGCCAGGTTCGCCGACCCTGACGTGCTCGACCTGCGCCGCTCCGCCGCCGGGCACCTGGCCTTCGGCCACGGCATCCACCAGTGCCTCGGCCAGCAGCTCGCCCGCGTCGAGATGCGCGTCGCCTTTCCCGCGCTCCTGGCCAGGTTCCCGACGCTGCGGCTCGCCGTACCGGCCGGGGAGGTGCCGATGCGCACCGACCCCGTGCAGATCCACGGCGTCCGCAGCCTGCCCGTCACGTGGGAGGCGTGAGCGTGGACACCGCCACAGACACCGCCACAGACACCGCGATCTCGGTGCGCGGGCTGCGCAAGTCGTACGGCCCGCACGTCGTCCTGGACGGCATCGACCTCACCATCCCGCAGGGCACGATCTTCTCCCTGCTCGGCCCCAACGGCGCGGGCAAGACCACGGCCGTGCAGATCCTGTCCACCCTGATCAGGGCGGACGCGGGCGAGATCCGGGTGGCCGGGCACGACCTGGCCGCCGAGCCCGACCGGGTGCGCGCCGCGATCGGCGTCACCGGCCAGTTCTCCGCCGTGGACGGCCTGCTCACCGGCGAGGAGAACCTGCGGCTCATGGCCGACCTGCTGCACCTCGGCCGGGCGCGCGGCAGGCAGCGCATCCGCGAGCTGCTGGCGCGCTTCGACCTCACCGACGCCGCCCGCAAGCCCGCCGCGGCCTACTCGGGCGGCATGCGCCGCCGGCTCGACCTGGCCATGACCATGGTCGGCACCCCCCAGATCATCTTCCTGGACGAGCCGACCACCGGCCTGGACCCGCGCAGCCGCCGCACCATGTGGCAGATCGTCAGGGACCTGGTCGAACGGGACGGCGTGACCATCTTCCTGACCACGCAGTACCTGGAGGAGGCCGACGAGCTGGCCGACCGCATCGCGCTGCTCAGCCAGGGCTCGCTGGTCGCCGAGGGCACGCCGGGCGAGCTGAAGCGGCTGGTCCCCGGCGGCCACCTCGTGCTGCGCTTCGCCGACGCCGACGGCTACCGCCGGGCGGTCCCGCACCTGGGCGCCACCTCGTGCGACGACGCGGCGCTCACCGCCCAGATCCCCGGCGCCGGCGGCGTCAAGGAGCTGCGCGGCCTCCTGGAGTGGCTGGACGCCCAGGCCGTCGAGGTCGCGGAGCTGACGGTGCACACCCCCGACCTGGACGACGTGTTCCTCACTCTCACCAAGGAGCCCGCCCGATGAGAGCGATCACCGATTCGGCGACGATGCTGCGCCGCCAGCTTCGGCACATGATGCGCCACCCGTCGCTGATCCTCACCTTCGCCGGCGTCCCCGTGGTGTTCCTGCTGCTGTTCGTGTACGTCTTCGGCGGCACGATGGGCGCGGGACTCGGCGGCGACCGCACCGCCTACGCCGGCTATCTCACCCCTGGCCTCATGGTCACCACGATCGCCTCGGCGGCGCAGGGCACGGCGATCGCGGTGGCCTCCGACATGGCGGAGGGCATCATCGCCAGGTTCAAGACCATGGCGATCGCCCGCGTCTCGGTGCTCACCGGGCACGTGCTCGGCGCGATGGCGCAGACGTTCGTCGCGATCGCGGTGGTGACCGTGACGGCGCTGCTGATCGGCTTCCGCCCGGCCGCCTCCGCGCTGGGCTGGCTCGGCGTGGCCGGCGTGCTGGCCATGTTCATCTTCGCCGTCACCTGGCTGTCGGTGGCGCTGGCCCTGGTGTCCAAGAGCGTCACCACGGCCAGCAACCTGCCGATGCCGCTGATGGTGCTGCCCTTCCTGGGCAGCGGCTTCGTCCCTGCCGAGTCGATGCCGCCGGGGCTGCGGTGGTTCGCCGAGCACCAGCCGTTCACGCCGGTCATCGAGAGCCTGCGCGCGCTGCTGGCCGGGCGTCCGCCGGGCACCGCCCTCGTGGAGGCGGCCGCGTGGAGCGCGGGCATCGCGCTGACCGGATACTTGTGGGCGCGCCGGCTCTACAACCGGTGACCGCGTGAAAGGGCTGGGGGGCTTCGGGCAACAAGAGGTGTTCAGCGTCGACCCGACCACAGGGGAGTTGCCTGCATGGCCGTCCCGCCCGGTCTCACCGGCCCGCCCGATCCGGGGGCGGACTGGGAGGAGATCTTCACCACGCACTTCGCCGAGATCCACCGCTACATCGCCAGGCGGCTCTCGGCGGACCTCGCCGACGACCTGGCGGCCGAGGTGTTCCTGGCCGCCTACCGGCGGGGTCACGACGCCTCGCGCGGCGCGGTGCGGCCCTATCTGTACGGCATCGCCACGCACCTCGTCGCCCGGCACCACCGCGGCGAGCTGCGCAGGTGGAAGGCGCTCGGCCGGGCGGCGGAGCGGCAGGAGCACAGCCACGAGGACGCGACGCTCGCGCGGGTGGCGGCGGGCGAGCTGACCGGCAGGCTGGCGGGGGCGCTGGCCGCGCTCAACCGCAGGGACCGCGACGTCGTCCTGCTCAGCGCGCTGGGCGGCCTCAGCCACGCCGAGGTGGCCGCCGCGCTCGGCATCCCGGCCGGAACGGTCGCCTCCCGCCTCAACCGGGCCCGCAAGCAGCTTCGCGCGGCGCTCGGCGACGTCAACCCCCTGGAGGTCAACCATGGATGAGCTGGAACTGCTGGCCAGGTCCCTCCCGGACGCGCCGCCGCCCTCGCCGGAGGTGGTCGGGCGGGCCCACGCCCGGCTGACGGCGGCCATGGAGCGGCCGGCCCGCCGCCGAAGCGCGTTCTGGGGGTGGACGGCCACGGCGACCGTCGCCGTCGTCACGGCGGTCGTCTCCGCGGTGACGATCCTCGCGCCCGCGCCCGCTCCGGTGATCGCGCCTCCCGGTGGCAACGACGCCCTGCTGCGGCTCGCGGACGACGTCGCTCGGCTGCCGGAGACGACGGGCCCGTACTGGCTCAGGCCGCTGATCAACGGCAGCCTGCTCAGGGTCGAGGCGGGCGGCGAGGCGTTCAACGTGCTGTCCGCGTCGAGCGCGTACCTGTGGCAGCCGCGCGATCCGGACGACCCGGTGCAGGCGCGGCAGCGGCAGGAGTACGTGCGGCCCGCCACGCCCGCCGACGAGCGCGTGTGGAAGGCGGCCGGGTCGCCGGCGGAGGTCGCGCGTGTGTGCACGCCGGGCACGCCCGCCAAGCGCTGTGGGAAGCTGCGGTTGGGCGACCGGCCCGCGTCGTGCGTGTACACCCGCACGCGGCAATCGGGCGTCCTCGGCGACCGGCGGCTGGGCGAGCTGACGCCGGCCGACCTCGCGGCGCTGCCCGCCGACGTGAACGGGCTGCGCGAGAGGCTGCGCCGCCAGTGGCAGGCGGGCGAGCGGCACGAGAGCTTCGAGGAGTTCCTGCCGCGGGCGTCGTGGCTGCTGGAGATGCCGATCGGCCCGCGGGTGCGGGCGGCCGTCCTGCGTCTGCTGGCCGGGCTGCCGACGACCACGGTGGGCGGGACGGCCGAGGATCCGCTCGGGCGCCGGGGGCTGGCGGTCACGTTCGTCAAGAGCGAGGGCTTCGCCATGCAGTTCGGCGCGGACGACGAGGTGGCCGAGCGGTACACCACCATCCTCGACCCGAGGACCGGCGCCGTCCTGGTGGCGAACGCGAGCGTCGCCGCCGAGAGCGTTGAGGGGCTCGCCGAGGGCACGTACCTGTCCTACCAGGCGTGGACGGACGAGGCGGGCTGGACCTCCGACCGGCCTGAGCGGCCGCGCGGCTGCCGTCTCAGCAGCAAGCAACTCCCCTGAGCGCGCCGGCACGCCTCGGAGGCGCAGGCCTCGGAGGCGCAGGACTCGGAGGCGCAGGACTCGTGATCGCGCGAGTGGACGTCGCAGGCGCGGGACTCGTGATCGCGCGGGTGGACGTCAGAGGCGCAGGAGGAGGACGGCGGTGTCGTCCGCGCGCTGGTGCTGGGCCGCCGGCTCGATGAGGGCGTCGGCGAGGTCGTGCAGGGGCCGGTCGCGATCGGGGGTGAAGCGGGCGGCCAGGCCGGCGATGGCCTCGCCGATGTCCAGGCCCGGCTGCTCGATGAGGCCGTCGGTGTAGAGGACCAGCACAGAGCCCGGCGGCAGGGACAGCTCGACGGTGACGTACTCGGCGCACGGGTCGATGCCGAGGAGCAGCCCTGACGCCTCGTCGAGGATCCTGGCCGGGGCGCCGGGGCTGCTGAGCAGCGGCGGCGGGTGGCCGGCGCTGGCCAGGCACACGGTGCGCGCGTCGAGGTCGACTCTGAGGTAGAGGCAGCTGGTGAACCGGTCGGGGGCCAGCTCGGCCATCAGCCGGTTGGCGTGCGCGAGCACCTCGCCGCAGGTGGCGGTGGTGGTGGCGGTGGCGCGGATGGCGGTGCGCACCTGCCCCATGAGGGCGGCGGCGGTCATGTCGTGGCCCTGCACGTCGCCGATGACGGCGGCGGCGGTCGTGTCGCCGAGGCGGATCACGTCGTAGAAGTCGCCGCCGATGTCCATGCCGGGCGTGGTGGGCACGTACCTGGCGGCCAGCTCCAGGCCGGGGATCTCGGGCAGGTCGCGCGGCAGCAGGCGGGCCTGGAGGGACTCGGCGAGCTGGTGCTTGTTGTCGTAGAGCCAGGCCCGCTCGAACGCCTGCGCGATCAGCCCGCCGAGCGCGGTGAACATGGCCCGCTCCTCGTCCCCGAACCGGTGAGGGTGCTCGTAGCCGAGCACGCACGTGCCGATGGACTGCCCGGCGGCGGACAGCGGCAGCAGCGCCCAGGCGCTCATGCCGTCCACGCGGACGGCGGTGGGGAAGGTCCGCCGGAAGTCCTGCCACGTGCCGTAGAACGACGGCCGGTCCCACTGGTAGCCGGGCACCCAGGGCACCGCGTGCACCACCGGGCGGCCGTTGAAGGTGTCGATGCCCTCCTGGGTGTAGCCGCGCGAGGCGACCACCCGCATGCGGCCGCTCTCCCAGCTCAGGATGGCCAGCGCCTGCGCCCCTGTGACGGGCAGGACGTGGTCGGCGACCAGGTCGACGACGTCCTGCGCGGTGACGGCCTGCGCCAGGCAGGTGGCCAGGTGCAGCATCTCGTGCAGCCCGATCAGCGGGGGGCGTCCCGCGGCCCCGCCGGCCGGGATCTCGTGCGTGGTGGCGGGCCTGATCCTCAGGGTGACGCCGGGAACGCCGGGCAGGCACTCCATCGACAGGTACCGCCCGTCGGGATGGCGGGCGGTGAACCGGGTGACGCGGTGGCTGACGATCGCGCCCCGGTAGTAGTCCTCGTAGAGGGGGTCGTCCAGCCAGGGCAGCGCCTTGCACAGACGCTGCCCGATCATCTCGGACGGGTCCACGGCGAGGATCTTCGCGGCCCGCGCGGTGACGAGCGTGACCCGCCCCTGCGCGTCCAGGTGGCAGTGCCCCTCGGGCAGGGAGTTCAGGCAGGTCAGCGCCGTCAGCCCGGCGGGCTGTCCCGGCCGCAGGGTGTGCACCTGGTCGAGGACGCGGGGCAGCGGCCCGGGAACGACCGGCCGGCCCTGCTCGCCGGCCCGGCGCAGCAGGCGGCCCATCCTGGCGCAGACGTCGTCGATCACGCAGGCCTTGTCACGGCTGAGCTCGGCCTCGCCGCCGGTGGGCCAGCCCAGCATGAATCCGCCCCACACCGTGCCGCCGGAGCGGAGCGGGGCGAAGGCCATCGCGAAGTCGTACGGCAGCGCCAGCGCCGCCGCGGGGAAGCCGCGGGCCAGCTCCACCCGGTCCCTGAGCCAGACGAGCCGCCGCTCGCGCACCGCCATCGCGATCGGGACGCACTCGTTCGTCCTGATCCTGGCCCAGGTGCGGGCGATCGCGGCGGGCAGGCCCATGGTGGCCTCCATCTGGAGGACCTGGTGGGTGCCGTCCAGGACGTACACGGCGCCGATGTGGGCGCCCGCGCTGAACACGGCCTCGATCAGGAGATCGTCCAGGCCGGACGGCTCCGTCCACCCCATACGGGCAGAATACGGATGCGCACGTATCGTGAGCGCCAAGAGCGCGGCAAGTGCCGGGATCAGAGCTCGAAGGCGGTCCTGGCGAGGTCGTGGGAGCGGCCCGCGACGTCCTCCTCGGCCTGCCTGAACGCCTCCGTGATGGCCTCGACCAGCGCGTGGGAGCCCAGCCGCAGGGCGCGGGGGTCGATGTGCAGTCCCGCCAGCGAGCCGGTGGCCGTCAGCTCGACGGCGACCTGTCCGCCGGCGCTCTCCCCGCGCCCGGTCGTCTCCCGCAGCAGGCGGCTCACCTCCTCCAGGCGGGCGGTGCCGGCGGCCATCTCGGCGAGTGCGCGGTCGAGCTCGGGGTCGCCGGTGCGCGGCGGTGTCGTCATGGGGGCTCCTGAAGTACTCAGCGTTTGAAGAGGAACGCCCTGGGCGCGTGGGCCAGCGCGGAGCGCAGGGCGCCCTCGTCGGACAGGCCCCCGCTGGCGACCAGGGGGTAGATGGTGGCGGCCGACAGGGTGCGGCGGAAGAACTTGCCCGCCGGGCCGGTGCCGAGCACGGTCTCGGTGACCCGCGTCGGGGGGAAGAACTTCCTGGCGTCGCTGAGGCCCTTGATGCCGCCGTTGTAGGCCATCTCGGCGACGAAGTGCTTGCCCGCGTACTCCCAGAGGTTGCCCATGGGCTGCCCGGTGGCGGCGGAGCTGGCCGCGTGCACGCCGGTCTTGAGCCCGGTCCACAGGACGGAGTCGGCCAGCGCGTCGAGGCCCTCGCGCACCACGTAGCCGCCGACCCTGCGCTTGCCGATGCGCGCCTCCAGGATCGCCTTGGTGATCTTCTGGAAGATGGTGCGTTCCAGCCTGGCCCTGGCCACCAGCCACTTGAACGCCTGCTCGGCGGCGATCCTGGCGGCCGGGTAGACGAAGCCGAACAGCATGGTGAAGGCCATGGCGGCGAGCTGGGTGCCGATGATGAGGAGCTGCTCGCGGTGCTCCTCGACGGCCGCGGCGTAGTCGTCGCAGCCGGCGGCCAGGTCTTCCAGCTCCTCCTGGAGCGCGGCGTAGCGGGGGCCCAGCTCGTACGGCCACACGTCGGCGAAGCGGGAGACCGTGCGGCTGTGGTTGGCCTGGCGGGCCTCGGTGACGGCGGTGCCGGTCTCGCGGGCGAGCGCCCCGATGTCCGCGGCGAGTTCACGCAGCGCCGTGGCCCTGGCGCGGAGGTTGGACACGTCGGCCACCGGCACGCGCACGCCGGCGAACCAGGCCAGCGCCTGGAAGGGGTCGAACATCAGGCGCCCTCTCCCCTGGGCGGGGCCTGCGGGACCGCGAGCCGGGGCACGTCGGGGATCTCGGGCAGGGTGGCGATGATCCGAAGCTCCAGGTAGTCCCAGAGGGCGTCGAAGTCGCGCAGCCCGGCGGCCGAGGTGAAGCTCTTGCCCGCGATGCGGCGCATGGCGTCGGCGAGCGAGTCGTAGCCGTCGGCGTACCACTCGGCGAACGTGTGGCCCTCCTCGTCGCCGCCGACCAGGTCGGAGGTGGTGGCCAGCGGGGAGGAGGCGCGCAGCAGGGCGGTGACGTCGTCGCCGGTCTGGTCGAAGAGCCGGGCGAGCTTGCGGATCGACGTCCAGTCGATGAGGACCCCGTCGCCGTCCGCTTCGCCGGACAAATCAGCCATTAGTGTTCCAATCCCGGAAAAATCATCTTCTCTGCGCACGCTAGTGGAGCGAAATGTCCGTGGTGTTAATCAGTGTGTCAACTCAGGAATAAGCGGCGTTCATCCACTCGGGCGCGGCGCTGAGCAGCCCGCCCAGCTCCTCCAGGAGATCGCCGTCCACGGCGTGTCCCGCCCTGGCCAGCTCCTCGGCCCGCTCGCACAGCTCGGCCTCGCGGGCGGCGCCGACCGTCGCGCAGGCGCCCCTGAGCCGGTGCGCGAGCCCCGCCGCCGCGGCCAGGTCGCCGCTCGACACGGCCTGCCTCAGCTCCTCGAACGTGCGGGTGGCGGTCGCCTGGTAGGCCCGCGCCACGTCCGCCAGCGCCTCCTGCGACAGCCCGGCCAGCTCGGGCGGCAGCCCGGCGGAGGCCGTCCACTCCGGAATCCTGGCCAGCACGCGCGGCCAGTCGACCGGCTTGGCCAGGTGGTCGTCCATGCCCGCCTCCAGGCACCGGATCCGGTCGCCCGGCATGGCGGCGGCGGTCATCGCGATGATCGGGGTGTGCGTCTCCTCGCTCTCCCTGATCTCCTCCGTCGCGGCCAGGCCGTCGAGCACGGGGAGCTGGCAGTCCATGAACACCAGGTCATAGCGGCCGGCCAGCACGGCACGCACCGCCTGGCGGCCGTTGTCGACCGCCTGGACCTCGTGCCCGGCCTGGCTCAGCACCAGCATCGCCACCTGGCGGCTCACCTCGTCGTCCTCGGCCACCAGGATGCGCGCGCCCCCGGTCCGGCCGGCCACCTGAGCGCCCTCGCGCGGCTCGCCGTCGCACTCCGCCGTGCCCAGCGCGTTCTCCACGGCGGCGAGCAGACGGCGGCGGCTGAGCGGCCGGGTGATCGACTGCACGGCCCGCTCCCCCGCCGCGCCAGGCCAGGCGAACCCCGCACGTCCGGGGGTGACGACCACGATGACGCTGGTGGCCTGGAGCGACGGGTCGTTGAGTATCGCGTCGGCGAGCGAGCGCGGCCCGCCCGGATCGGCGGGATCCGGGCTCAGCACGGGGCCCGTACCGGGGCTCGCGCCCAGGTCCAGGGCGACGACCGCCAGCTCGTACGGCCGCCCCTCCGCGGCGGCGGCGCGCAGCCGCGCCAGCGCCGTCTCCTCGTCCCTGGTCTCCTCCACCTCGGCCCCGGCCTGCTCCAGGCAGCGCGCGGCCAGCGTGCGGTCCTCGGGGCGCGGGTCGGCGACCAGCGCGCGCCGCCCTTCCAGCACTCCCGCGCCGGGCTCCGACCAGGTGAGGACGTCCACCGGCAGGGTGGCCCAGAACCGGCTGCCGACGCCTTCGACGCTGTCGAGCCCGATCTGGCCGCCCATCAGCTCGACGAGCTGCCTGCTGATGGCCAGCCCGAGCCCGCTGCCGCCGGTCCTGCGCGTGATCGGCGAGTCCACCTGGCGGAAGACGCCGAACACGCGCTCCCTGTCCCGCTCCCCGACGCCGATGCCGGTGTCGGCCACCGCGAACCTGAGCACCACCCGTTCCTGGCCCGGCTCGCCCTCGTCGAGCGCGACGTGCAGGTCCACGCCGCCCTGGACGGTGAACTTCAGCGCGTTGCCGACCAGGTTCGTCAGCACCTGGCGCAGCCGGGCCGGGTCGCCCGACACCTGGCGGGGCACGTTCTCGTCGAGCCGCAGCGTCAGCCACAGGCCCTGCTCGTAGGCGTGCGGCGCGAACGGCGCCACCACCTCGTCGCACAGGCGCGGCAGGTCGAACGGCACGGCCTCGACCTGGAGGTGGCCCGCCTCGATCCTGGACAGGTCGAGGAAGTCGTCGAGCAGGCGCAGCACGTTGTGCGCCGACTCCTGGGCGGTGCTGGCGTAGTAGCGCTGCTCCTCGTCCAGGCGGGTGCCCATGAGCAGGGAGTTCATGCCGAGCACGCCGTTGATGGGGGTGCGGATCTCGTGGCTGATCTTGGCCACGAACTCCGACTTGGCGCTGGACGCGCTGATCGCCTCGTCCCTGGCCGCGGCCAGCTCGACGGCCGACCTGGACAGCTCGGCGGCGTACTCCGACAGCGTGGCCTGCGCCCGCCGTTTGCTCCTGGTGGAGTGGATCTGCAGGCCGAGGCCGATGAGGATGAGCAGGGCGAGCAGCAGCGCGACGGTGAGCACGTTGGTGCGCAGCTTCTCGGTGGAGGCCAGCGCCTCGGCGACGGAGACCTCGGCGGTGACCGTCCAGCCGATGCCGGGGATGGGCTCGGAGGCCGACAGGACGGGCCCGTCGATGCCGTGGAACTCGCCGCTCCAGGCCCGCCCGGCCAGCGCGGAGTCCACGCGCGGGTCCTCGCGCAGGGAGGTGAGCGCGAACAGCTTCCTGCCGGGGTCGGCGACCAGCACGCCGGCCTTGTCGGTGATGAGCAGCCGGATGTCCTGCGCCTCGGCGGCGTCCTCGGCGAACTCCTGGATGGCGTCGAGGCTGTAGACGACGGTGAACATGCCGAGCATGCGGGTGCCGTCGCCGCTCGGGATGGGCGCGGCCACCGCGACCGCCCTCGACACGCCTACCATGGTGGGTGTGTACGCCTGCGAGACGTGCGCCTGGCGCCCATCGCGCACCGCGCGGTACCAGTCGGTGGTGGAGATGTCCTGCGGGAGCACGGTCGGCGGCTCCGCGCCTCTGGTCTTGCCCTCGGGCGAGACGACGATCAGGCCGCTGACGCCGTCGCGCAGCCGCTCCAGCTCGCCGAGCCAGTCGCGCATGGTGGCGCTGGTGACCTCGTTGACCGCGTCGCGCACCTGGGGCCGCTGGGCGAAGGCGGTGACGAGCTGCTTGAGGGAGTCCATCTGCTGTTCCACCACGACCCTGCTGACGGAGGCGGTGGTCCTGACGCGCTCGCGCACCTCGTCGGTCATCGCGTTCTCCGACAGCGAGATGCTGGACGAGGTGAGCAGCGCCAAGGGCAGCAGGCCGAGTAACGTCCACAGGGCCGTCACCGCGAGCAACCATCGCACGGGCGTCCGTCCCTCCCCCCACTCGCTCGGGTACAGATTAGGAGGAAACCGGCCAGCGCGCCGGTTCCCTGTGAGCAGAAAGAGCAAAAGGTGATCTTTTTTATTAAAACCCGCTTAAGCTGCAGTGATCTACCTGAATGACGAGGAGCGTGGCGGTGCCTGAGCTCAGGGACATCACCGTTCTCATCGTGGACGACGACCCGGTCGTCACGGCGGCCCTGCACGCGCAGGTCAACCGGGTGCTCGGGTTCAGGGTCGTGGGCATCGCGCACACCGGCCACGCGGCGCTGGCCGCCGCCGGGCGGTTCGCGCCCCGGCTGGTGCTGCTCGATCTGCACCTCCCTGATATGCCCGGTCTGGAGGTCGCGCACCGGCTGCGCCGCCCCGACCAGCCACCCGCCGACGTCATCGTGATCTCCGGGCGCAAGGAGTCGGCGACGGTACGCGCCGCCATCCAGCGCGGCGCGCTCAACTACCTGGTCAAGCCGACCAGGGCGGGCACGCTGGAGCAGGCCCTGCTGCGCTACGCCGCCACCGTGAAGCAGCTGGAGTCCGAGCCCCGCTTCACCGACCAGCAGGAGATCGACAACCTCTTCCGCTCGCTCCACCTCGACGTGGGCACCCGTCCCAAGAGCATCTCAGCCTCCACCGAGCAGGCGGTGCTGGACGCGCTGTCGGACGTCGAGGACGCCTCGGCCGACGAGCTGGCGGCCAAGGTCGGCGTCAGCCGGGCCACCGCCCGCCGCTACCTGGAGCACCTGGCCGAGCGGGGGCTGGTGGAGGGCCGGCCGAAGTACGGGACGACGGGGCGGCCACAGCACCGGTACCGCATCCGATGAGGGCGTTACGGGCGCTGCTGGTGGCCGTGCTGGTCGGCGTGCTGCCCGCCGCCTGCGGCGAGGCGAACGCCTTCCCCGAGGACACCACGATGTCGCGTATCAGGGAGCGCGGCATCCTGACCGTGGGCATCAAGTTCGACCAGCCCGTCTTCGGCTACAAGGACCCCGCCAGCGGGCGGATCACCGGCTTCGACGCCGAGGTGGCCCGGCTGGTGGCCAGGGACCTGACGGGCAGCGAGCGCAACATCCGCTTCGTCGAGACGGTGTCGAGCGAGCGCGAGAACTTCATCGAGCAGGGCGTCGTGGACCTCGTCATCGCCACCTACTCGATCACCGAGACCCGCGCCCAGCGGGTCACCTTCTCCGACCCGTACTACTACGCGGGCCAGGACCTGCTGGTGCGGGTCGGCGACTCCACCATCAACGGGGTCACCGACCTGAAGGGCAAGACCGTGTGCACGGCGCGCGGCTCCACCTCGGTCGAGCGGCTGCGCGCCATGGTGCCCGGCATCGACCTGGAGGTCGTGGACGCGTACAGCATCTGCGTGCCCGCGCTGGTGGCCGGGCGGGTGGACGCGGTCAGCACCGACGACACCATCCTGCTCGGGCTCTACGCCCAGCATCCCGACTCGCTGCGGCTGGTCGGCAAGCCGTTCGGGCGCGAGCCGTACGGGATGGGCATCAAGAAGCAGGACACCGCCTTCCGCGACTACCTCAACGGGCTGATCGCGCGCTGGCTGTGCAACGGCGAGTGGGACCGCGCCTACGTGGCCACCGTCGGGGTCTCCGGCACCACCTCCGAATCCGCCAAGCCGGCTCCTCGCCCGGCCAATTGCTGAGCAGAACGATCACAAGCCTTTCCGCGACACATGCGGCTCCTACGGTTACGCCAACGCTGACCGAGACAAGGAGCGTGACGCATGAGCCAGGCGGATTTGATCGTCCTGGACCAGGTCAACAAGCGCTACGGCGATCATCACGTGCTCAAGAACGTGAACCTGACCGTACGGCAGGGCGAGGTCGTGGTGGTCATCGGCCCGTCCGGGGCGGGCAAGTCCACCTTGTGCCGCGCGATCAACCGGCTGGAGACGATCGACTCCGGCACGATCAGCCTCGACGGGACCCCGCTGCCCGCTGAGGGCAAGGAGCTGGCCCGGCTGCGCGCCGAGGTCGGCATGGTCTTCCAGTCCTTCAACCTCTTCGCGCACAAGACCGTCCTGGACAACGTCGTCCTCGGGCAGGTACACGTGCTGAGGCGGCCCAGGGCGGAGGCCGAGCGCAAGGCCCGCGAGCTGCTCGACCGGGTGGGCATCGGCGGCCAGGCCGCCAAGTTCCCCGCGCAGCTCTCCGGCGGGCAGCAGCAGCGGGTGGCCATCGCCAGGGCGCTGGCCATGGACCCGAAGGCGATCCTGTTCGACGAGCCCACCTCGGCGCTGGACCCGGAGATGGTCAACGAGGTGCTGGACGTCATGACGGGCCTGGCCCGCGAGGGCATGACCATGGTCGTCGTCACCCACGAGATGGGCTTCGCCCGCCGTGCGGCCGACCGGGTCGTCTTCATGGCCGACGGCGAGATCGTCGAGCAGAACACCCCGGACACCTTCTTCGGCGCGCCCAGCAGCGACCGCGCCCAGTCCTTCCTCGCCAAGATCCTGACTCACTGAGGAGTTGTCATGTTCGGCAGATCCCTTTTCGCCGTGTTCGCCGTGGTCGCCGTCGCCTCCGGGTGCGGGGGCGGCTCGGAGAGCTACGCCTCCGTGGTGGACAAGGCCAAGAACGACAAGAAGCTGGTGATCGGCGTCAAGGCCGACCAGCCCGGCCTGGGCCTGCGCACCCCTGACGGCAGCTTCTCCGGCTTCGACATCGAGGTCGCCAAGTACGTGGCCAAGCAGCTCGGGGTCGAGCCGAGCGGCATCACGTTCAAGGAGACCGTGTCCGCCAACCGGGAGGCGTTCATCGAGCAGGGCCAGGTGGACCTGGTGGTGGCCACGTACTCGATCACCGACGCGCGCAAGCAGAAGGTGTCGTTCGCGGGCCCGTACTTCGTGGCCGGGCAGGACCTGCTGGTCCGCGCCGACGACGCGGCGCTGACCGGGCCCGAGGCGCTCAACGGCAAGAAGCTGTGCTCCGTCGCCGGCTCGACGCCCGCCCAGAAGGTCAAGTCGGAGTACGCCAAGGAGGTGCAGCTCCAGGAGGAGCGCACCTACTCGGCCTGCGTGGACCGCGTGCTCGGCGGCCAGCTCGACGCCATCACCACCGACAACGTCATCCTGGCCGGCTACGCCGCGCAGCACTCCGGCAAGCTCAAGGTGGTCGGCAAGACGTTCAGCACCGAGAAGTACGGCATCGGCCTGAAGAAGGACGACACCAACGGGCGCAAGGCCGTCAACGACGCGCTGGAGAAGATGTTCTCCGACGGGAGCTGGACCAAGGCGCTGCAGGCCAGCGTGGGCGCCTCCGGGTTCACCCTGCCCCAGGTCCCGCAGCTCGAGCGGTACTGATGGACGCTCTGCTGACAGAAGGCGGCACCATCTTCGCCGCCTTCTGGATGACGGTGCGGCTGACGGCGGTCAGCGCGCTCGGCTCGCTGGTGCTGGGCACGCTGCTGACCGCCATGCGGGTGGCCCCGCTGGCGTCCCTGCGGGCCACCGCCACCGTGTACGTGACCGTGGCCCGCAACACGCCGCTGACGCTGGTGCTGCTGTTCACCGGCCTGGGCATCGGCGCGAACCTGGGCCTGGAGCTGTCCGACGACATCGCGACCAACAACTTCTGGCTCGCCGTCATCGGGCTGACCGCCTACACCTCGGCGTTCGTCTGCGAGGCGCTGCGCTCCGGGCTCAACACGGTGCCCGTGGGGCAGGCGGAGGCGGCCCGCTCACTGGGGCTCGGCTTCGTCAAGACGCTGGCGCTGATCACGCTGCCGCAGGCGTTCCGCGCGGTGGTGGCGCCGCTGGGCAGCATCCTCAT
Source organism: Nonomuraea sp. PA05 (assembly GCF_008086045.1). Taxonomy (GTDB): domain Bacteria; phylum Actinomycetota; class Actinomycetes; order Streptosporangiales; family Streptosporangiaceae; genus Nonomuraea; species Nonomuraea monospora. Next base: position 200,225 of record NZ_VSEY01000011.1, read on the forward strand.
CGCGCTGACCAAGAACACCACGATCGCCCTGGTGGTGGGCGTCGCGGAGGCGTCGGTGCGGATGCGGGAGCTGATCGAGACCTACGGTGACCAGGTCATCGAGATCTTCCTCGGCTTCGCCGCCGGGTTCGTGCTCCTGTGCCTGCCGATGGGGTTGTTGTTCGGCTGGTTGTCCAAGCGGATGGCGGTGGCGCGATGACGTACGCGAACCTGTACGAGAGGCCGGGGCCGCGCGGGGTGCGCCGCAACCGGGTGCTGACGGCGCTCGTCGCGGCGGCGCTGCTGGCGGTGGCGTACTTCGTCTACGTGCGCTTCGACGAGAAGGACCAGTGGGCGGCGGAGAAGTGGACGCCGCTGCTGCGGGGCGACGTGTGGGCCACGTTCATCCTGCCCGGCCTGGCCGGCACGCTCGCGGCGGCCGTCGCGGGGGTGGTGCTGGCCGCGCTGTTCGGGCTGGTCTTCGCCGTCGCGCGGCTGTCGGAGCACCGGTGGATCCGGGTGCCGGCGGCCATGGTGGTGGAGTTCTTCCGCTCCGTGCCGCTGCTGCTGCTCATCTTCTTCGCCTTCTTCGGCTCGTTCGTGCTCATCGGCGTGAACATCTCGGCGTTCGCCGCCGTGGTGTTCGGCCTGACCCTCTACAACGGGTCGGTGATCGCGGAGATCCTTCGGGCCGGGGTGCAGAGCCTGCCGAAGGGGCAGCGGGAGGCGGCGTACGCGGTGGGCATGCGCAAGGGGCAGGTGATGCGGCTCGTCCTGCTGCCGCAGGCCGTCAAGGCCATGCTGCCCGCGCTGATCAGCCAGTTCGTGGTGCTGCTGAAGGACTCCGCGCTGGGCCTGATCGTGGGCTACGACGAGCTGGTGGACAGGGGGCTGAACGGGATCGCGGCCAACTTCTCCAACGTCATCCCGGCGGCCATCCTGATCGCCGCGATCTTCATAGTGATCAACATGGCGCTGGACCGGCTGGCGAACCGCCTCGGCGCCTCCTCAGCGCGGGTGCCCAGGGTGCGATCCCGATGAGGGCCAGCAGGACCAGCAGCGGCGCCCGCCACCACCACGAGACGGTGGCGGGCGGCGGGGCGGCCCGCTCCGACACCCAGGGGCGGGCCGTCTTCGACCAGGCGAGGAACGCGTCCCCGACGGGCATCAGGCCGAAGGCGTAGCGCTTGGTCCACGGGGTGCCGACCGGCAGCCCGGCCAGCTCGCCGTAGTTCGCCAGCGCGGCGGCGAGCGCCGCGTCCCCCCGCACCTGGGCGGCGCCCAGGGTGACCGCGGTCGCCGACAGGCTCACCCCCAGCGGCAGCGGCCCCGAGTCGACGTCGCCCGGCCCCTCCATGCCGGACGGGTACTCCAGGACGGCCGGGCCGAGACCCAGCGGGGTGACCACGTAGCGGTCGCGGAAGCGGGCGTACTGCTCGGCGGCGAAGGCCGGGTCCACGTCCACCAGGAAACGCTGGATGATGCTCTGCGAGCTGCCCCTGGCCACCTCGGCGGGCTCGCCCGTGCCGGGCTCCGAGCGGTGCGGGAGCAGGCCGGTGCGCGGGTCGAGCCGCTCGCGGGCCTGGCGCAGCCAGCGGGCCACGGTGCCCGCGTAGAGGGGTGGCCGCAGCGTGTCGTGCAGGCGCAGCGAGGCCATCGCCACCGTGGAGTCCACGGGCCAGGCCTGGCCCGGGTACGCCTCCAGGAACGGCGACCCCGACTCGTCGAACGCACTGGCCAGGGCGGCCGAGTCCGCGGCGAGGCGGCGCAGCTCGGCCGGGTCGCGGCGGCCCTCCGGCTGCAGAGCGAGCACGCCGCCGCGCAGCCAGTTGGTCCAGCCCCGGTAGAAGACGCCGTGCGGCGGGTCGAGGTCCGGGCTGAACGGCTCGCGGCCCGCCGGCGCGTCGAGCCGCCCGAGTGCCCAGCGCGACTCGCGCAGCGCCTCGGGTCTGGACGCGGGGTCCCGCTGGCCCAGCTCGACCCAGCTCAGGCCGTACAGGACGTGCAGGAAGAAGTAGCCCTCGGGGAAGAGCGTCTGCGCCTGCTCGCCCGCGCCCGCCTCCAGGGCCGGGCGGAGGAAGGCGAGCTGGCGGCGCACGCCGGGCGGCTCGCCGTCCGGGCCCGCGGTGGCCGGGACGATCAGGCGCACCGCGCCGATCAGCGCGCACAGACTGATCGCTACGGCGGCGGCCCTGCGGATGCGGCGGGCGATGGACGGTGCGTGGGGCATCCCGATGATCGTAGTGGGGCGATATGCCCGTCATGATGAGTTCATGCCGATCTCCCCTGGCCCCTTCACCGGCCGCACCCTCACCGGCCTCGCCAAGGACCTGCGTGACGGGCGCGTCACCGCCGTCGAGCTGACCGAGCAGGCCCTGCACGCCGCCGGCACGCTCGGCCGCGAGCTGAACGCCTTCGTCACCGTGGACGCCGCCGGAGCGCTCAAGGCGGCGCGCCGGGCGGACGAGGAGCTGGCCGCGGGCGCCGGCAGGGGGCCGCTGCACGGGCTGCCCGTCGCGGTCAAGGACCTGATCGAGGTGGCGGGGCTGCCCGCGACCATGGGCTCGCGGCACTTCGCGGGGCACGTCCCGGACACCGACGCCGCCTGCGTGACGCGGCTGCGCGAGGCGGGGGCGGTCATCGTGGGCAAGACGACGACGCACGAGTTCGCGTACGGGCCGACCGGCGACCGCTCCGCCAACGGCCCCTCGCGCAACCCCCGGGACCCGGCGCGCATGTCGGGCGGCTCCAGCGGCGGCAGCGCGGCGGCCGTCGGAGCGGGCGTGGTCCCGCTGGCGATCGGCACCGACACGGGCGGGTCCGTGCGCATCCCGGCGGCTCTGTGCGGGATCGCCGGGTTCAAGCCCGCGTACGGGGTTCTTTCGGCGGACGGCGTGTTCCCCCTGTCGCGCAGTTACGACCACGTGGGGGTGCTGGCGGGCTCGGCGGAGGACTGCCTGGTCGCCTACCGGTGCCTCGGGGATCTCCCACCTGCGGGGCGGGACGTTCCGGCGCGGGTGGGGTGGGTGGATCCGGCCGGGCTGTTCGACGGTGATCCGCGGGTGAGCCGGGTCGTGCGGGCCGCCGTGGAGGCTTTGGGGCCGGGCGAGGCGGGGCTGCCGGTGGGGTTCATGGAGGAGGTGCGGGAGACGTACGTGGTGGTGCAGAGCTGCGAGACGGTGGCCGTGCACGCCGAGCGGCTGGAGCGGGCGCCCGAGCTGTTCGACCCCGAGGTGCTGGAGCGGCTGCGCGTCGCCGCGGAGGTGCCCGGCTGGCGGCACGTGCGCGCCATGGAGTCGAGGGAGCGGCTGATGGGAGAGGGTGAGATGCTCTTCGGCCGCTTCGACGTGCTCGCGTTGCCTGCCGTGCCGATCGTCGCGCCGCCGATCGACCGGCGCGAGGTCGAGGTGGACGGCCGGGCGGTCGCGGTGCGTCCCGCGCTGCTCGCCCTGACCAGCCCGTGGAACGTGCTCGGCCTGCCCGCCCTGACCGTGCCCGCGGGGACGGTGGACGGCCTGCCGGTGGGCCTGCAGCTCGTCTGCCGCCCCGGCGACGAGCACCACCTCTTCGCCACGGCCGCCAGGATCGCCCCGGCGGCCTGAGCCGGTCAGCGTTCGGTGGCCGGGTGGGCGGGGTTGGGGTCGAGGGCGAGCAGGATGCCGGTGTCCAGCCCGGTGTCGTAGCCGGCGCTGAACGCCGCCTGGTACGCGCTGTCGCCGATCGCCTCCCTGGCCTCCCGCTCGCACGTCTCCCTGGCGGCGACCCACTCCTGGATGCCGATCTGCGCCCGCCCGATCGTGTCCCACACCTGCTGGGCCAGGCCGAGCCGCCGGGCGGCCGGGTCGCCGTGCCCCGAGGCGGACGCGGCGCAGGCCAGCACGTCGAGGGCGAGGGCGATGCCGATGCTGTCGTGCAGCCGGTGCTTGATCTCCAGCGCCGACCGGGCGTAGGCCTGGGCCGCGTCGTTGCGGCCGAGCGACAGCTCCGCCTGGGCGCGGAAGAGGTCGGCGTAGGCCCGCATCCAGCGTTCGCCGTGCTTGTCGCAGTCGGCGCACATCTCCTCGAGCGCCTTGATCGCGTCCTCGACGCGGCCGTGCGCCGTGTGCACGTGGCTCTGCCCGAGCCTGGCCAGCAGGGTGGGCAGGGTGAGGCCGTGCTCGGGCCGGTGCACGGCCAGCAGGCTGTCGGCCAGCGCGAGCGCGAGCGCCAGGTCGCCCCTGATGGTGGCGGCGGCCATGACCATGGCCTGGGCCGCGAGCGCGGCGGCGGTGTCGCCGAGTCGTTCGGCGACTCCGGCGCACTCGGCGGCCCAGGCCATGCCGGCGTCGGGGTCGCCCTGAACCATGAGGGTCAGGCTGCACACCCACAACGCCCGGTTGCGCACCACACTCGGCTCGGTGTCCAGAGCCAGGGCGCGCTCCAGGTAATGCTGACCTTCCCGCAGGAAGCCGCAGGGATACCAGAAGAACCACAGCGCGGCGGCCATCTCCAACGCGGTGTGGTCACGGGGGTTGGCCAGGCAGAAGTCGAGGGCCGTGCGCAGGTTGTCGTGCTCGGCGGTGGTGCGGTCGTTCCAGGAGATCTGCTCCGGCCCTAGCCAGGCGGCGTCGCCGCGGCGGGCCAGCTTGAGGTAGAAGTTGCGGTGGCGGCGGCGCAGCCCGTCCTGCTCGCCGAGGGCGCGCAGCCAGATGGCGCCGTACTCGCGGATGGTGTCGAGCATCCGGTAGCGCTCGCCGCCGCCGGTGGGCGCCCAGATCAGGATGGACTTGTCGACCAGGCCCGACAGCAGGTCGGGGATGGCGTGGGCGGGCAGCAGGTCGTCGGCGCAGACGTCGATGACGGCCGTGTCGTCGAAGCTGCCCGAGAAGACCGAGGTGCGCGCCCACAGCAGCCGCTCCTCCGGCGTGCAGAGCTGGTGGCTCCAGCCGATGGCCGTGCGCAGCGCCTGGTGCCAGGGCGGGTCGGCCTCGCTGACCTCGGCGTCGGTGTCGCCGAGCAGCTCGAAGCGGTCGTCGAGGCGCTCGCACAGCTCGCCTGCGGGCAGGTCGCGCAGCCGGGCGGCGGCCAGCTCGATGGCCAGCGGCAACCCTTCCAGGCGGCGGCACAGGCGGGCCAGGTCGGCGCGGTTGTCGTCGGTGACGGTGAAGCCGGGCACGGAGCGGGCGGTGCGGTCGGCGAGCAGCATGACGGCGTCCTGCCGCCCGCCGCCGCCGGAGTCGGGGACGGGCAGCGGGTCGATGATGAGCACCTGCTCGTCAGGGACGCCGAGCGGGCGGCGGCTGGTGGCCAGGATCGACAGGTGGGGGGCGGCGACGAGCAGGTCGCGGGCGGTGGCGGCGCACTCGTCGACGAGGTGTTCGCAGGTGTCGAGGACCAGCAGGAGGTGCCGGTCCTCCAGGTATTCGGTCAGGACCTCCATCATGGGGCGGGTGGTGCGGTCGGCCAGCGGGAGCGCCTCGGCGATCGTGTACGGCACCAGCGCGCCCTGGTCCAGCGCCGAGAGCGGGACGAGCCAGGCGCCGTCGCCGTAGCCGGGCTGCATGAGGGCGGCGGCCCGCAACGCGAGCCGGGTCTTGCCGACCCCGCCCACGCCGGTCAGCGTCACCATGCGATATTCCCCGCACAACCGGCGGATCCGGGCGAGTTCTCCGCGGCGGCCCACCAGACTGGTCATTTCCGGCGGCAGATTCCCGGCATGCCGCCCACCCATATTCATGATCCTCACCTGTCCGGCTCGGTCCGCCGCATTCGGTGACAGCAGCTTGCCGGACGCGGCCAGGTTCCGCCACGAAAAGTGAGAAAGTGACTACGCAACAGACCGGGTTGCGGGCGTTTCTTATTGCCTTACCACTTTGCGGGGTTCTGCCATGTTAGTCCGCGGCTCCGGCCCGACCACGGGAAACACGGGCCTTCCCACTTAACCAAGCGCTTGCTACGCTCCGCCCATGGTGTCCACGATCGTCTGGGGTACCGGCAACATCGGCCGCGCCGCCATCCGCGCCGTCGAGGCCCACCCGGGGCTGGAACTGACCGCCGTCCTCGTCCACGACCCCGCCAAGATCGGCCGCGACGCGGGCGAGCTGGCCGGGCTCGGCCACCGCCTGGGCGTCGCGGCGACCGCCGACGCCGGGGCGGCCCTCGCCGCGGGGCCTGAAGCCGTCGTCTACGCGGCCTCCGGCGACATCCGCCCGTCCGAGGCGCTGGCCGACGTCGTCGGCGCCCTGCGCGCGGGCGCCGTCGTCGTCACCCCCTCCCTCTACGCGCTGTACGACCACCGCAGCGCCCCGCCCGACGTCCGCGAACCGGTGCTGGCCGCCATCGAGGCGGGCGGCGGCTCCCTGTTCGTCTCCGGCGTCGATCCCGGCTGGGCCAACGACGTGCTGCCACTGCTGGTCAGCGGGCTGGCCGCGACCGTGGACGCCGTACGCTGCCAGGAGATCTTCGACTACTCCACCTACGACCAGCCCGACGCGGTCCGCTACCTGGTCGGCATGGGCCAGCCGATGGACTACGAACCGCCGATGCTCGCCCCGGCTGTGCCCACCATGGTGTGGGGCGGCCAGGTGCGGCTGATCGCCAGGGCGCTCGGCGCCGACCTCGACGACGTGCGCGAGCACGTGGAGCGCCGCCCGCTGAAGTCCACGGTCACGACCGCGTCGATGGGCGCGTTCGAGGCGGGCACGCAGGGCGCGGTGCGCTTCGAGGTGCAGGGCATCGTCGGCGGGCGGCCCAGGATCGTGCTGGAGCACGTCACCCGCATCCACCCGTCCTGCGCCCCCGACTGGCCCGTGCCGCCCGGCGGCGTGGGCGCGCACCGGGTGATCGTCGAGGGCCGGCCGCACATCGAGGTCACGGTGCAGGCCACCGACGAGGACGGCAACCACTCGGCGGGCGGCAACGCGACGGCCGTGGGCCGGCTGGTCAACGCCGTCGAGTGGCTCGTGGAGGCGGGGCCAGGGCTGTACGACGCGCTCGACGTGCCGCTGCGGCCCGCCATCGGCAAGCTCGGAAGGAGGAGCGGGTGAGGATCGACATCCCGGAGGGCAAGGACCCGATCGAGTACGTGTGGGGTGAGATGGTGCCCGGCATCGGGCCCGCCGCCTCGCGCTACTCGATGGCGGTGTACGCGCACACGACGCTCGGGCTGCGCGAGTTCGAGGCCGCCAGACTGCGGGTGGCGCAGCTCAACGGCTGCGCGTTCTGCCTCGACTGGCGGACGGAACGCGACGGGCACACCGTCGAGGACGGCTTCGCCGACGCGGTCGCCGACTGGCGCACCACCACCGCCTTCGACCCGCGCACCCGGCTGGCCGCCGAGTACGCCGAGCGCTACACCGTCGATCACCACGGGCTGGACGAGGAGTTCTGGAGCCGGATGGGCGCGCACTACAGCCAGCTCCAGATCGTGGAGCTGAGCATGTGCATCGGCTCGTGGCTGGCGTTCGGCCGGCTCAACCACGTGCTCGGCCTGGACACCACCTGCCGCCTCCCGAGCGCCCCGTCCCCGAGAGCCCCGTCCCCGGGAGCCTCGTCACCGAAAGCGAGCCCGGCCTCATGAGCAAGGCAGTTCTCCCGAACGACTTCTCCCGCCGCGGCTTCCTCACCGCCACCGGCGCGCTGCTCGGCACCGCCGCCCTCGGCGCGCACTCCCCCGCCGCCCGCGCCGCCGCCCCCATCTCCTCCGGCGCGCACGTCGCGGCCCTGGTCATCGGCACCGGGTACGGCGGCTCGGTGGCCGCCCTGCGCCTGGCGGAGGCGGGTGTGAACGTCCACCTCATCGAGATGGGCCAGGCCTGGGACACCCCCGGCCCCGACGGCAAGATCTTCTGCAACACGCGCGAGCCCGACTACCGCTCCTACTGGCTGCGCACCCGCACCAAGGCCCCGCTCAACTACTTCCTCGGCTTCCCCATCGACCGCGACATCCCCCGCCACGCGGGCATCCTGGACGCGGAGGAGTTCGGCGGCATCACCGTCTACCAGGGCCGCGGCGTCGGCGGCGGCTCGCTCGTCAACGGCGGCATGGCGGTCACCCCGAGACGCGAGAACTTCGCCGCCGTCCTGCCCTCGGTCAACCCCGACGAGATGTACGCCACCTACTACCCGCGCGCCAACGCGGCCCTCGGCGTCGGCACCGTGGACCCGGCCTGGTTCGACACCACGGCCTGCTACCAGTACGCCCGCGTCGGCCGCAAGCACGCGCAGCGCTCCGGCTTCCCGTTCGTGTTCGTTCCGGACGTCTACGACTGGAACTACATGAAGCAGGAGGCCGCCGGCACCGTCCCCCAGTCGGCGCTGGCCGGCGAGATCCTCTACGGCAACAACCACGGCAAGAAGTCGCTGCAGAAGACCTACCTCGCCCGCGCCGCCGCCACCGGCCGCGTCACCGTCTCGCCCCTGCACAGGGTCACCTCGGTCACCCCCGCCTCGGGCGGCGCCTACACGGTCGTCATCGAGCAGCTCAACACGACCGGCGACACCGTCGCCACCAAGACCGTCACCGCCGACCGCGTCTTCTTCGCCGCGGGCAGCGTCGGCACCAGCAAGCTCCTCGTCAAGCTGAAGGCCACCGGCGCGCTGCCGGCGCTCAACGGCGAGATCGGCAAGGGCTGGGGCGACAACGGCAACGTCATGTGCGGCCGGGCGAATCACCTGTGGGACCCGACGGGCTCGCTCCAGTCGGCCATCCCGTGCTGCGGCATCGACAACTGGGCGGCCGGCGGCGCGTTCGCCGAGGTCGCCCCGCTGCCCACCGGGATCGAGACGTTCGCCTCGTTCTACCTGTCCATCACCAACAACCCGCACCGGGCGCAGTTCTCCTGGAACGGCGCCGCCGGGAAGGTGGAGCTGAACTGGCAGACCGCGTGGAAGCAGCCGTCGATCGAGATGGCCAAGAGCATCTTCGACAAGATCAACTCAAGGGAGGGGACGATCTACCGGACGGACCTGTTCGGGGTCTACAAGATCTGGGGCGATCACCTCACCTACCATCCGCTCGGCGGGGCCGTCCTGAACAGGGCCACCGACAACTACGGGCGGCTGACCGCCTATCCCGGGTTGTACGTCATCGACGGGGCGCTGATCCCGGGGAACACGACCGTCAACCCGTTCGTGACGATCACGGCGCTGGCGGAGCGGAACATCGAACGCATCATCGCCGCCGACCTGTGAACGCCTGGGGGCGGCTTCGGGCCGCCCCCTTCCGGGGTCACGACGCCCAGTCGACGATGCGGGCGTCGGCGCGGAAGCGCAGGGCGGGGTCGGCGTAGCGGGCCTCGGGGACGGCGTACAGGGCGTCCACGCCGGCGCGCTGGAGCGGGTACCCGGCGGCGATCACCTCGATCTCGTCCTCGGGCACGGTCAGCCCGGCGGCGGCGAGCAGTTGTCCGACGGCTGCGGTGTGGGTCATGAGGGGTTCTCCTTGCCGGGGGAAGGTCAGGCTTGTCGCGGGGAGGTCAGGCGGCCAGGGCGGGGACGCGCAGGTGCCAGTCGGTGAGACGCTGGTAGGCGTCGCCGGCCCGCAGGATCGTGGCCTCCGCGAAGGGGCGGCCGGCGAGCTGCAGCGAGAGCGGCAGGCCCGCCCGGGTGAAGCCCATGGGGACGACCAGCACCGGGTTGCCGACGCAGTCCCAGTACTGCGTGAAGATCTGCGCGAACAGGGCCTCCACGTCGATGCGGCCCTGTGCGTCGGTGAGCGAGTCGTAGGTGGGGGCGCCCGTCGAGGCGGTCGGGCTGACGATGACGTCCACGTGGTCGAACAGGCGCGCGACGGCGTCCTGGGCGACCCGGCGGACGCGCTGGGCCTGCACGTAGTCGGCGCCGCTGATCAGGGCGCCGCGGGCGAGCATGGCGCGGGTGGCGGCGAAGTAGTCGCCCCAGCGGGTCGCGGCGTCGTTGCGGTGGTAGGCGAGGGCCTCGGCGCAGGCGGTGACGAGGTTCGCGGTGAGCATCTCGTTCCAGTACGGGAGCGTCACCTCGGTCAGGGTGGCGCCGAGGCCGGTCAGCGTGGACAGCGCGGCCTCGAACGCGGGGGCGGCGGCGGGGTCGGCGTCGCCGGGGAAGTGGTGCTCGCGGACCACGCCGATGCGCAGCCCCTCCAGCGACCCGCCCGTCCCGGCCCCCGTCAGAGGTCCGGCCCCCGTCAGGGGGCCGCTTCCCCAAGCGAGGTCGAGGGGCAGGTCCACGCAGTCGGGGTCGCTCGGGTGGTACCCGGCGATCACCTCCAGCACGGCCGCGCAGTCGCGGGCGCTGCGGGCGAGCGGGCCGACGTGGTCGAGCGAGTACCCGAGCGGCGCCACACCCGACTTCGGCACCCGGCCGAACGTCGGCATGAGCCCGCTGACGCCGCAGAACGCGGCCGGGATGCGGATGCTGCCCGCCGTGTCGGTGCCGAGCCCCGCCAGGAACAGCCCGGCCGCGACGCCGTTGCCGGTGCCCGAGCTGGAGCCGCCCGGCCAGGTGCCCGGGTCCCACGGGTTGCGCGGCACGGGGAACGGCTTGGACGGGTCCACCATGCCGCACGCGAACTCCATCGTCGTCACCTTGCCGGTGATCACCGCGCCGGCCGCCCGCAGCCGGGCGACGACGGGCGCGTCCTTGCCCGCGCCCCAGGCGGGGTCGAGCACGAGGCTCTGCGCGGTGGTGGGGCCCTCGGCGGCGGCGATGATGTCCTTCACCCCGAACGGGATCCCGTGCAGCGGCCCCTTGTCCACGCCCGCGGCCAGCTCCTCGTCGGCCTGCTTCGCCGCCTGCAGCGCGCTGTCGTCGAACCGGGCCAGGTACGTGCCCAGCCCGGCGTCCAGCCGGTCGGCGCGGGCGATGGCCTCCTCGGTCAGCGCCACGCTCGTCACCTCGCCGCCACGCAAAGCGTTCGCGGCATCACTCAACGTCAGGGGAAAGGTCAAGATCGACTCCGTTCAGAGGGATGAGAAGTGGGTTCGTTACGGGTGGCGGCGGGCCGCGTTGGAGACGAACAGGAAGCGATCGCCGCGGACGTGGATGAACGCCAGGTTGAACGGCCGCCCGTCGCCGTCCCTGATGAGCTGCTCCATGGTGATCAGCGGCGAGCCCTCGGCGATGCCGAGCCTGGCGGCCGTCGCGGCGTCGGCGGGGGCGCAGCCGTAGATGAACTCCGACTCCTCGTAGCCGACGCCCGCCTCGTGCAGCAGCGTGTACCAGTCGTGCACGAACGGCTTGTCACGCAGCCGATCGGCCTCGGGGGCGAGCACGTAGTTGGTGGCCATGCCGTGCGGCTCGTCGCCGAACAGCGACACGTACTCCAGGCGCAGGCACGGCGTCCCCGCGGGCACGCCGAGCCGGGCGGCGGCCAGCTCGGGCAGCGGGATCGTCGAACGGTCGAGCACGTGCGGGCGCAGCCGCCGGTTCAGCAGGCTCTCCTGGCCCGGCGGCTCCACGCCGTGGGCCTCCACGAGCTGCGTCACCACGGCCTTGACGACGGCGTGCGTGCCGACGCCCTGGCGGCGGTCGATCAGGCCCTCGCGGCGCAGCACGGCCAGCGTCTCCCGCACGGTCGCGCGGGTGGCGCCGTAGGAGGCCATCAGCTCGGCCTCGGTGGGCAGCAGGCCGTCGGGGAAGGCGCCGCGCAGGACGGCGGAGCGCAGCAGGTCGCGCAGGCGGCGCAGGTCGCCCTCGCGTTCCGGGCCCGACCGGTGCGGCCGGGAGGATCTGCCCGCCATGCATCCGGAGGGTACGGGATGGCTGGCCAGTTCCATGCCACCGCCTCCTCCTCCAGCGCCTTCTTCCTTGGAGCAGGAGGCTACGAACGGCGTATTGCCCGGTGATGTCCGGGTGGTTGCGCCGGGTTACGCCGGATCAGGCGCCTGGCGGACCGGCGCCTGCCTGCGGAAACGGAAAGGGGACGCGGCGATCCGCCGAAACGGCGCGCCGATTCGCCGCGGGTGGCGTCGCGCGGTGGCCACCATCCCGTCACGCCCGCCGCCCCATCGGGTGCGCCCCGTCCCGACCGTCCCCGTGTGCCCACCCGTAACTCGCGGTCCACCTGCGAGGTCTACGGTGCGCGCATGACGATGCGCAGGTTACTCGCGAGCATGCTGTCCACGGTCCTGGTCGGCGGTACGGTCACCGTCGTGCTGACCCAGACCCCCACCGCCACGGCCGAGCGCCGCGCCCAGGATCCCATCGTGATCGCCCATCGCGGCGCCTCCGCGCACCGCCCGGAGCACACGCTGCTGTCGTACGAGGCCGCCATCGCCATGGGCGCCGACTACATCGAGCCCGACCTCGTCTCCACCAAGGACCACGTCCTGGTGGCCAGGCACGAGAACGAGATCTCCGGCACCACCGACGTGGCCGCGCGCCCCGAGTTCGCCGGCCGCCGCACCACCAAGACCGTGGACGGCCGGCCGATCACCGGCTGGTTCACCGAGGACTTCACGCTGGCGGAGCTGAAGACGCTGCGGGCCAAGGAGCGGGTGCCGGACCTGCGGCCCGACAACACCGCGTTCGACGGGCTGGCCGAGATCCCGACGTTCGAGGAGGTCGTGAAGCTGGCGCTGGCGCACGGCGTCGGCGTCTACCCGGAGACCAAGCACCCCACCTACTTCGACTCCATCGGCCTGTCGCTGGAGGAGCCGCTGCTCGACGTGCTCAACCGGTACCGGGTGCGCAAGGCGTACATCCAGTCGTTCGAGACGGCGAACCTGCGTGACCTGCGCGGCAGGACGCGGCTGCCGCTGATCCAGCTCATCACGTTCGGCGGCGCGCCCTACGACTGGGTGGCGGCCGGCAGCACGCGCACCTACGACGACATGGTCAAGCCGGAGGGGCTGCGCGAGGTCGCCGCCTACGCGAGCGGGATCGGCGTGGACACCAGGCGCGTCGTGCCGGTGGACGCCTCAGGCGCGACGACGGCGCCCACCACGCTCGTGGCGGACGCGCATCGCAGGCGGCTGGACGTGCACGTGTGGACGGTACGGAACGAGAACTCGCAGCTTCCCGCCGACTACCGGCTCGGCAACCCGGCCAGCCCCGTCTACCCGCGTGCGACGGGGAACGTGATGGGCTGGCTGTCGCGGCTGCTCGAGCTCGGCGTCGACGGCGCGTTCTGCGACGACCCGTCCATGGGCCGCGCCGTGGTGTCCAAGCACGGGTCCAGGCACGCGGCCTAGTTCCGTCAGGTACGGCGCCAGCGCGACGTCAGGTACGGCGCCAGCGCGACTCGCCGAAGCAGTACCCGGCGAACAGCAGCACTCCGAGCGCCACGACCACGAGCAGCGGCGGCCCCGCCGGGGTGTCGGCGAACTGCCGCAGCGTGGCGTCGATGCCGCCCGCCTTGTCCGCGTCATGGGTGATCGCCGCGTAGCCGACGAGGATGCCGGCCATCCCGGCGATCGCCCCGCGGGCGGCGTACCCGCCCGCGCCGAGCCGGTCCATGACCTTCCTGGCCTTGGGCGACATCCGCCCCTGGTCGAGCTCTTCCCTGAAGCCCTTGGTGACGCCCCGGTGGACCCAGTACACGCCGAGCGCGATGAGGCCGAGCCCGATCGCGCCCACGATCCACTGCCCGGCGGGCAGGGAGAGCAGCTTGGCCGTGGCGTCCTGCGACTTCTGGTCGTCGGAGCCGGCCTTGCCCGAGGTGATCACACTCCACAGCGTGTAGACGACCAGGCCGTAGACGAAGACCCGGGCGACCGCCTCGGCCCGCTCGAACGGCTCGCCGCCGCCGAACAGCGCCTCGGAAGCCTGCCACAGGGCCAGCGCCACGAACCCGGCGACCATGATCCACAACAGCACCTCGCTGAAGGGCAGCCGAGCTAACGTGCTGATCGCCCCCGCCTTGTCCGCCTCTTCGCCGGATCCCTGGCCGAGCCCGACCTGCATGGCCACCACGCCGATCAGTGCGTACAGCACGCCACGGCACGCCAGGCCGACCCGGGTCAGCACGGCCATCGGCCGGCTGCGCGTCGCGCGCTGCGTGGCGGCCTTGGCCTCGCGTCCCGCCTGTTGCGCGGTATTCACCGTTTCCTCCAAAAAAGGTATTGCCGGAGCAACCCGAGTGCCCGGGAATCCCGGATCTACGCATCGGCGTGGGTCTGCCAGGGACGACGCGGCTGGTTACAGTGGTGCGGTGAGCCACGACCAGCACGGCCTCGCGATGACGGGGGCGAGCGCCGCGGCGGTGCGGCACTACGACCGCGCGATCGACGAGTTGCTGCACTTCAGGGCCGAGGTGGACGCCGAGGCGAACGCCGCGCTGACGGAGTCGCCCGACTTCGCGATGGGCAACGTCCTGGCGGCGTACCTGGGGCTGCTGACCACCGAGGTCGAGGACGCGCGCACGGCGCGGGCCCGGTTCGGGGCGTTCCTGCGCCGGATCGACGACGGCGCGCTGCTCCCCCGCGAGCGGGCGCACCTCGCCGCCGTGGGCGCGCTGCTCGGCGGCGACTTCCTGACCTGCGGGGCGCTGCTGGCCGAGATCACCGCCGAGCATCCGCGCGACGCGCTGGCGCTGGCCGCCGGGCACCAGATCGACTTCTTCACCGGCGACGCGCGCATGCTGCGCGACCGCGTCGGCGGCGCGCTGACCGCCTGGCGCGAGGACGACCCGCACTTCGGGCACGTGCTCGGCATGTACGCCTTCGGCCTGGAGGAGGCCGGGCACTACGACCGGTCGGAGGAGACCGGGCTGCGGGCCGTCGAGCTGAACCGCCGCGACGTGTGGGGCATCCACGCCGTGGTGCACACCTACGAGATGCAGGGCCGCTTCGGCGACGGGCTGCGCTACCTCGACGCGCGGGTCCCCGACTGGTCGTCAGGGACGTTCTTCAACATCCACAACTGGTGGCACTGGTGCCTGTACGCGCTGGAGACCGGCGACGTGCCGCGCGTGCTGGCCGTGTACGACGCCGTGCTGGCCGACGGGCAGGCCTGCATGGAGCTGCTCGACGCGGCGGCGCTGCTGTGGCGGCTGTACCTGGAGGGCTCCGACCAGCACGAACGGTGGCGGGCGCTGGCCGACGCGTGGCCGGCTCGGGTGGCGGAGCCGTACTACGCCTTCAACGACATGCACGCGGTGATGTCGTACGTCGGGGCCGGGCGCATCGGTGAGGCGGAGAAGCTGATCGCGGTCAGGGAGGCGTACGTCGCCGAGCCGCGTCCCGGGGTCACCAATCACGACATGACGCTCAGGGTCGGGCTGCCGGTGTGCCGGGCGCTCGTCGCGTTCGGGCGCGGCGACCACGAGGCCGTGGTGGATCTGCTGCATCCGATCAGGCACCGGGTCAACGAGTTCGGCGGCAGCCACGCGCAGCGCGACGCCGTGCAGCGCACGCTGGTGGAGGCCGCGCTGCGGGCCGGGCGGCGGGAGGTCGCCAGGATGCTGGTGAGCGAGCGGATCAGCGTGCGGCCGTGCAGCCCGTACAACTGGCTCAAGCAGGCGGCGCTGGCCGACGCGCTGGGCGACGGCGCGGCCGCGGCCGTGGCGCGCGGCCGGGCGGGCGAGCTGGCCCGCTCCGGAATCGCCGGAGCCGAGCCGGGCGGGTGAGCCGGCCCGCTGCGGAATTGTCGGAGCCGCCGAGTAGTTTCTGCTCACATGGATCCGCAACTCACCCTGATGGTCGTGCACGCCCACCCCGACGACGAGTGTCTGAGCACCGGCGGCCTCCTCGCCCGCTACACCGAGGAGGGCATCCGCACCGTCCTGGTCACCTGCACCAACGGCGAGCAGGGCGACGGCGACGGCGGCGTCAAGCCCGGTGACCCCGGTCACGACGACGAGGCGGTGGCCAGGCGGCGGCTCGGCGAGCTGCGCGAGTCGGTCGCCCACCTGGGCATCGACCATCTGGAGCTGCTCGGCTACCGCGACTCCGGCATGGACGGCTGGGAGACCAACGCCCACCCCGACGCGTTCGCCAACGTGCCCGTCGAGACGGCCGCCGCCCGGCTGGCCGCGCTGATGGAGCAGTACCGGCCGCAGGTCGTGGTCACCTACGACGAGACGGGCGGCGGCGGCTACGGCCACCCCGACCACGTCCAGACCCACCGCGTCACGGTGGCGGCCGTCGAGCGCAGCGGCATCCCCGACAAGCTCTACTACACGGCCATCCCGCGCGCCTCGATCAAGCGCATGTTCGAGCTGATGCGGGAGAACGGCGTCGACCTCGGCGACTTCACGCCCTCCGACGACTTCGGCACCCCCGACGAGCGGGTGACCAGCATCGTCGACGTCTCCGCCTACGTCGAGCGCAAGCTCAAGGCGCTGCGCGCGCACGAGAGCCAGGGGGAGAACATCTTCCTGCTGCGGATGCCGGAGCAGGCGCAGCAGCAGGCGTTCTCGCACGAGGCGTTCGAACGGGTGCTGAGCAAGGTGGCCGCGCCGACGCACGAGGAGGATCTGTTCGCGGGCCTGCGCGACTCCTCCAGGTGAAAGTTTCACCGCTGCGCCGCAGCTTGCCGGATCACCGCCCGCGCACCGGTTGAGATCGGGCGGCGCGGGTCTTACGGTGCTCGTACCGATCCGGTCAAGGAGCCCGTCATGCGCGCCCGTGTGATCCTGACCCTGCTCGTCTGTCTGCTCGCCTTCGGCGTCGGCGTCCCTCCCGCGCAGGCCCAGGTGGTCGGCGGGTTCGACTTCGGCAGGGCGGAGGTGTCGGTCACCGGCCTGCAAGTGCCGTGGGCGCTGGCGTTCCTGCCGGACGGCAGCGCGCTGGCCTCCGAGCGGAACACCGGCCGCGTCATGCAGGTCCGGCCCGGCCAGGCGCCCGTCCAGGTCGCCACGGTGAGCGGGGTGAGCGCATCCGGCGAGAGCGGGCTGCTGGGCCTCGCCGTGTCGCCGTCATACCCGCAGGACGGCTGGGTGTACGCGTACTTCACCAGCACGAGCGGCGACAACCGCCTGGTCAGGTTCCAGCTCAGCGCGCCGCAGACGCAGCCGGTGCTGTTCTCCGGGGTGCCGAGCGCGAGCATCCACGACGGCGGCCGGATCGCGTTCGGCCCCGACGGCATGCTCTACGTCGCCACCGGCGACGCGAACAACACCGCCAACGCCCAGAACCTCAACAGCCCCGCCGGCAAGATCCTGCGCATGACGCCGACCGGCGGCGTCCCCTCCGGCAACCCGTTCGCCGGCTCCCGCGTCTGGAGCTACGGCCACCGCAACGTGCAGGGCCTGGCCTGGGACGCGCAGGGCCGCATGTACGCCACCGAGTTCGGCCAGAACACCTGGGACGAGGTCAACCAGATCGTCGCGGGCGGCAACTACGGCTGGCCCACCTGCGAAGGCACCTGTTCCAGCACCTCCTTCCGCAACCCGATCGTCACCTGGACCACCGCCGAGGCCTCGCCCAGCGGCCTGGCCTACGCCAACGGCACGCTCTTCGCGGCCGCGCTGCGCGGCCAGCGGGTCTGGGCGGTCCCGCTGACGTCGAGCGGCGGCGCGGGCACGCCGGTACCCGAACTCCAGGGAGCCTACGGACGGCTGCGCGCGGTCGCCGTCGGGCCGGACGGCTGGCTCTGGCTCGGCACCAGCAACCGCGACGGCCGCGGCACCCCGGTGGCGCAGGACGACCGCGTCATCCGCGTCCCACCCGCCACCAGCGGCACCGACACCGCCCCGCCCACCACCCCCGGCCTCCCGGCCGCGTCGGGCACGACCGCCGCCACGACCACCCTGACCTGGGCCGCCTCCACCGACAACGTGGGCGTCACCGGCTACGACATCCTGCGCGCGCCGGGCGCGTCCGGCGGCTCCTTCACGCAGGTGGGCACGTCCGCGACCGCCACGTTCACCGACTCGGGCCTGAGCGCGGGCACCACCTACCGCTACCAGGTGCGCGCCCGCGACGCGGCCGGCAACCTCTCCCCCGTGTCCGGCACCGTCACGGTCACCACCACGACCGGCGGCACGCCGGGCGGCTGCACGGCCACGGCCACCACGCAGACGCAGTGGAGCACCGGGTACGTCATCCAGCCTGTCACCGTCGCCAACACGGGCACGGCGGCCAGGAGCGGGTGGACGGTGACGTTCACGCTGCCTGCCGAGCACACGGTCACCGGCTCCTGGAACGCGGTGCTGACCGTGTCCGGGGGGACCGTCACCGCGCGGAACGCGGCGCACAACGGGGCGCTGGGGGCGGGGCAGAGCACCACGTTCGGCTTCCAGGCGAGCCGGCCCGGCGGGAACACCCAGCTTCCGTCCGGCTACGGCTGCGCCTGAACCCCGCCACCGGCCGCGACCGCACCGGCCCTCCAGCGCGCCCCGGCCGGCGCACCTCAGGAGGTGTCCGGTATCGGCCACTGCTGGGGTATGGCTTCCGCGGGCGATGTGCCGGAGGGTGAGGCTGAACAACCCAAGTCAGAACCAGTCATGACGGGAGGTGGGATCGTTCGGCCGGTTCAGCGCCATCCGACACTAGGAAAGGCGAGGGTCATGCCAGATGTTCTCCAGTCACCGGTGTACCTCTCCGGTGGTGCGCAACCCACGCAGATCGCTGTGATGTGGGGCTCGGAACGGTTCGAGTCCAGCGTGACCGGCAAGTGGCAGGAACTGCCAGGCGCGAAGATCACATGGAAGGTCGGCCCCGGATCGAGCACGCCACGGTGCATCCTGGTGGCCACCTTCACCGCCGAGGTGATCGTCGGCAGGCCCGTGAGCGGCGGCAACGCCGTCGGGCTGCTCGACATCACGTTCGGTGGCGAGAACGGGCATCCGCAGAGCGACAACCACCGCTACGCCACCGCCCAGAGCACCGAGGAGTGGGGAAGCGTCACCACCTTGCGGGCGATGAACTACCTGACCGGCGTCGACAGCATGCGAGACGCGAGCCCTCAGGTCGTCTTCAACCTCGCCCAGGGCAGCAACTTCGGCTTCCAGAACTGGCTGCTGAAGCTGGAGGCCTATCCCCAGACAGCCTCTCAGGCCGGGTGATCCCGGGCCGAAGGCCGCCCTTCACGAACCAGCGAGCAAGCGTCCGGCCCCGCTCGGGGGCGTTCCGTTCGCGAGCGGGGCTGACCCGGCTCCCCTTACGGCGTTCGTGGCGGCAGCTCGCCGGAGCCCCGCACGATCAGCCGCGTCGGCACAGTCGTGCGGCGGGCCCTGGACCGGTCCCCGTCCAGCCGGGCCAGCACCAGCCCCGCCGCCGCGGCACCCACCGCTGCCGGATCCTGGGCGACGGCGGTGAGCGGCGGGTCGAGCGCCTCGGCCAGCGGCAGGTCGTCGAACCCGACCAGCGCCACGTCCTTGCGCCCCGCCCGCGACAGCGCCACTACCACCCCCATGGAGGCCAGGTTGTTGCCCGCGAACACCGCCGTCGGCGGGTCGGCCAGCGCGAGCAGCCGCATGGTGGCGCGGGCCGCCGCCTCCAGGTCGTGCCCCGTCTCCACCAGCGCGCGTTCGAACCGCAGCCCCGCGCCGTCGAGCGCGTCCCGGTAGCCCTGGAGCCGTTCGCGGCGCGTGTAGAGGGCGGCGGGCAGGTCGCCGACGAAGCCGATCCTGCGGTGCCCGTGCGCGACGAGGTGCGCCACGCCGGCCCGCGCCCCTTCCCGGTTGGCGCTCACCACGCAGTCGGCGGTCAGCCCGACGGCGGGGCGGTCGAGGAAGACGATCGGCAGCCCGGCCGCCCGTTCCGCGCGCAGGTGGCGGTGGTCGCTCGCGGCGGCGGGCACCACGATGAGGGCGCTGACGCGGCGGGCCAGGAACGTGGCGATGAGCGACTGCTCGTGGCCGGCCGTCTCGTCGGAGGAGCCGACGATGAGCGTGAGCCCGCGGGCCCGCACCGCGCCCTCGACGCCGCCCGCCACGGTGCCGAAGAACGGGTTGCCCAGTTCGGGCACGACCAGGCCGATCGCGGCGTCCCTGGCGCCGACCCGCATGTTGCGGGCCATGAGGTTGGGCTGGTAGCCGAGCTTTCTGACCGCTTCCATGACGCGTTCGCGCGTTTCGAGGGCCACGGGGCCTTCGTCGTTGAGTACGCGGGAGACGGTCTTGGCGGTCACCCCGACCTCACGGGCCACATCTGTCATCGTCGGACGCCGCATCGCAGACATTTTGTCAGAGGCCGATGGCCTTTGCCGCGTCCCGGTCCGCCACCACCGCCTTGCCGTCCGACACCTGGAGCGCGCCGGTCATGATGGCCACCACCTCCGCCATGCTGTGCTCCCGCGGGCTGAGCTCGGCGACCCGCCGCCCGAGCCGCTGCACGTGCACCCGGTCGGCGATCTCGAACACGTGCGGCATGTTGTGGCTGATCAGCACCACCGGCGTGCCGCGATCGCGAACCTGCCTGATGAGGTCGAGCACCTGACCGGACTCCTTGACGCCGAGCGCCGCCGTGGGCTCGTCCATGACGACGACGTGCCGCGCCCACGCCACCGCCCTGGCCACCGCCACGCCCTGCCGCTGCCCGCCCGACAGCGACTCGACCGGCTGGGTGAGCGAGCCGAGCCCGATCTTCAGCTCGGCCATGTGCCGGGCCGACTCCTCGCGCATGCGTTTCTTGTCGAGCATCCGGAAGACCTTGCCGAGCAGGCCGGGTTTGCGTAGTTCGCGGCCGAGGAACATGTTGGTGGCGATGTCAAGGGAGGCGGCGACCGCGAGGTCCTGGTAGACGGTCTCGATGCCGTGCCGCCGGGCGTCGAGGGGGTCGCGGAAGCGTACGGGCTCGCCGTCGAGCTTGATCTCGCCCTGGTCCGGTTGCAGCGCGCCGGTCAGCGCCTTGATCAGGCTGGTCTTGCCGGCGCCGTTGTCGCCGATGACGGCGAGCACCTCGCCGGGCATGAGGTCGAAGTCGGCGCCGTCGAGGGCGGTCACGTGGCCGTACTTCTTGACCAGGCCGCGCGCCTGGAGCACGGGGGTGCTCATCGGGTCCTCCTGCGGGAGAGCTGGTCGACGGCGACCGCGAGGATCACCAGGACGCCGGTGATGAGCGTCTGGTAGATCGACGGCACGCCCATGAGCTGCAGCCCGTTGCGGAACACCCCGACGATGAGCGCCCCGACGAGCGTGCCGAGCACCAGGCCCCGGCCGCCGAACAGGCTGGTGCCGCCGAGCACGACCGCGGTGATGCTGTCGAGGTTGTCGGTCTGGCCGGCCTGCGGGTCGCCGACGCCGGTGCGGGAGACCAGGAGCAGGGCGGCTACGCCGTAGACGAGGCCGGCCAGCGTGTAGACGCCGATGGTCAGCCGGCCGGTCCTGATGCCCGTCAGGCGGGCCACCTCGGGGTTGTTGCCGAGGGCGTACACGTGGCGGCCCCACGCGGTCGAGCCGAGCAGGTACGCGAAGAGCAGGAACAGCAGGATCGCCAGCAGCGAGCCGTAGGTGACGTTGGTCTGCCCGAGCTGGAACGTCTGCCCGAGGAAGGTGAGCGCCGCGGGCAGCCCGGTCACCGTCTGCTCGTCGGAGTAGATGTGCGTCAGGGCGAAGACGACGTTCAGCATGCCCAGCGTCACGATGAACGGCGGCAGCGAGATCCGCGTCACGAGCAGGCCGTTGACCAGCCCGAACGCGGCGCAGACGGCGAGGCCGGCGGCGACGGCGAGCAGTGGCGGCAGGCCGGACTCGACGGCCAGCTTGGTCATCACGATCCCGCCGAACGCCATGATGGCGCCGCACGCGAGGTCGATGCCCGCGGTCAGGATGATCAGGGTCTGCCCGATGGCCAGCGTGCCGACGACCATGACCTGCTGGATGATGAGGGAGAAGTTCGGCCCGGTGAAGAACTGGCCGGTGTTGAGGCCGAAGAACAGGCAGGCCAGCAGGAGCGCGGCCAGGGGGCCTGCGACGGGGGTGCTGATCAGGCGGCGCGGCAGCGGCGCTTCCATCACGGCCATGGTCAGCCCCAGCAGTTGGCCAGGCCGAAGGCGGTGTCCTTGGCCTCGACCCCGGAGACGGCCTTGTCGGTGATGAGGGTGACGCCGGTGTCGGTGTAGCCGGTGGCCTTCTGGCCGTTCCTGGCGAACGCGGCGACGGCCTTGACGCCCTCCTCGGCCATCTTGATCGGGTACTGCTGGCTGGTGGCGGCGATCTGCCCGCTCTGCACGGCCTTGGTGCCGACGCAGCCGCCGTCCACGGAGACGATCAGCACGTCCTTGTCGCGGCCCTTGGCCTTGAGCGCCGTGTGCGCGCCGAGCGCGGCGGGCTCGTTGATGGTGTAGACGAGGTTGATGTCGGGGGCCTTCTGCAGGCAGTTCTCCATGGCGGTCTGGCCTTTGGCCTGGTCGCCGCGGGTGTCCTGGGAGCAGACGATGGACGGGTCGCCTTCCTGGACGCCGAAGCCCTTCAGGAAGCCGTCGTGCCTGAGCGTGCCGACCGTGATGCCGGGGGCCAAATCCAGCGTGGCGATCTTGGCGGGCTTGCCGGCCATGGCGGCCTTGGCGTACCGGCCGATCAGCTCGCCGGCCTTGAAGTTGTCGGTGGCGAACAGCGCGTCGGTGGCGTCCTGCGGCTCGGTGGGGGTGTCGAGGGCGATGACGAGCACGCCCGCGTCGCGGGCCTTCTTGATCGCGGGGACGATGGCCTTGGTGTCGCTCGGGGTGATGAGGATGCCCTTGACGCCGGCGGCGACCATGTTCTCGATGGCCGTGATCTGGGCGGCGTTGTCGCCGTCGAACTTGCCCGCGGCGCTCATCAGCTCCAGGCCGCCGGCCTGGGCCGCCTTCTGCGCGCCTTGCTTCATCTTGACGAAGAACGGGTTCGTCTCGGTCTTGGTGATCAGGCCGACCTTGGGGGTGGCGGTGGAGGCGCTCTGCCCGTTGCCGCCGCAGGCGGCGAGCAGGAGTGCTGTGACGAGGAGTCCGGCCGGAAGCTTCGCATTCATGGCGGTTCCTATCAGGGGGGACATGATGTCATCGTTGACATATGTCAACGTTGACATCGGCCGTGCTGTGATGATGAACTCCGATCCGGGAATCGTCAATGCCCCGTGTCAACGCCCCGGAGAGGCTCGCTCGATGATCGCTGTGCTGGGCGAGTGCGTCGCCGACACCTTCACCGGCCAGCCCGCGGCGGGCTCCGCCGAGCTGGTGCTGCGGGCGCTGCCCGGTGGCGGCCCGGCCAACACGGCGGTGGCGCTGGCGCGGCTCGGCACGCGGGCCCTCTTCCTCGGCCGGCTCTCGAACGACGTCTTCGGCGCGCTGTTCCGCGAGCGCCTGTCGTCCTCCGGCGTCGACCTGTCCGCCTGCGTCGAGGCCGCTGAGCCCAGCACGCTCGCGGTCGCCGCCCTCGACGAGCAGGGCAGGGCCGGCTACACCTTCTACGCCACGGGAACGGCCGACTGGCAGTGGACGCCCGGCGAGCTGGGCCCGGCCCGCATGAGCGGAGCGTCCTGCCTGCACACCGGCTCGCTCGCGCTGGTCAAGGAGCCGGGCAGGGAGGCGGTGGAGGAGTTCGCCAGGGCCGCGTCGGCGCACGCCACGGTCTCGATCGACCCGAACGTGCGTCCCAGCCTGGCCGGGAAGGACGACTACCGGGTGGAGCGGTGGTGCGCGTTCGCCGACGTCCTGAAGCTGAGCGACGACGACCTCGCCTTCCTGCTGCCCGGGGTGCCGCCCGAGCAGGCGTGCGACCGCTGGCACGCGGCCGGCGCCAGGCTCGTCGTCGTCACCATGGGCGCGGCGGGGGCGCTGGTGTCGCTGGACGGCGAGCGGGCCACGGTGGCCGCGCCGCCGGTGAAGGTCGCGGACACGGTGGGCGCGGGCGACGCGTTCACGGCCGGGCTGCTGCACGACCTGGAGGCGCGGGGCCTGCTCGGGGGGCGGCTGGACGGGCTCGGGCTGGAGACGGTGGTGGCGGCGGCCGAGTACGCGGCCCGGGTGTCGGCGCTGACCTGCTCGGTCCCTGGCGCCGACCCGCCCTGGGCGCACCAGCTCTGAGCCCAGGGCGGGGGTCGGCGGTCAGAAGTCGAAGTCGTCGATGTTGTCCTTGGTGAACTCGAACGGGTCGCCGAGCAGCACGGTGCCGTCCTTGCCGACGGTGTACTCGCCCAGCTTGCCCGCGGTGAACTTGTCGCCCTCCTTGCCGGTGATCATGCCGGAGGCCAGCGCGCCGCCGGTGTAGGCGGCCAGGTAGCCCAGGTCGGACGGGTTCCACAGGGCGAACGACTTGACCGTGTCGTTCTTGACGTACTCGCGCATCTGGTTCGGCGTGCCGAGCCCGGTGAGCTGCACCTTGCCCTTGTACTCGGAGGTGGACAGGTAGCGGGCCGCCGCGGCGACGCCGACCGTGGTGGGCGAGATGATGCCCTTGAGGTTGGGGTGCTTGGCGAGCAGGCCCTGCGTCTCCTGGAAGGACTTCTGGTCGTCGTCGTCGCCGTAGACGGTGTCGACCAGCTTGAGCTTGGCGTTCTCCGGCTTGGCCAGCTCGGTCTTCATCATCTCGATCCAGGCGTTCTGGTTGGTCGCGTTCGCCGTCGCCGACAGGATCGCGATCTCGCCGCCGTCCGGGCCGACCGCCTCGGAGATCAGCTTGATCTGGGAGGCGGCGATGCCCTCGGCGCTGGCCTGGTTGATGAAGGCGTCGCGGCAGGACGGGTTGGTGTCGGAGTCGTAGGTGACGACCTTGGCGCCGGCGGTGCGGGCCTCCTGCAGCGCGCCGCAGATGGCGTCCTTGTCGTTGGCCGAGACCACGATCACGTCGGTGCCCTGCTGCGACAGCGTGTTGATGTAGGACACCTGGGCCGACGGGCTGGCCTCCGACGGGCCGGTCTGGCTGTAGACGCCCTTGAACTCCTCCACCGCGACCTTGCCGCCCTTGTTGTCGGAGGCGTCGAAGTAGGGGTTGTTGACCTGCTTGGGCAGGAAGGCGATCTTCAGCCCCTCCTTGATGGTCTGGGCTCCGCCGCTCGCGGCCGGCTGGCCGGTGGGCGCGGCGGGCTCCTGACTGGCGCAACCGGAGACGGCGAGAGTGAAGGCGGTGAGCATCGCCAGGGCGGCGGCCCGGCCTCCTCGAATTCTTGACATGGTGTGTCCTCACTCCTGGGGCAGGGGGGTGGCGGGTCGTCGCCTGCGCCATCGTTCGCGCAGCATGCCGGCGACGTTGGGTCCCACGACGGAGACGATCAGCAGCGATCCGGTGATGATGGTGAGGGTGTTGGCCGGCACGTAGGCCAGTTGCAGCGCGTTGCGCAGGGTGCCGAGCAGGACGACCGCGGCGATCACGCCGAGCAGCCGGCCGCGCCCGCCGAAGATGGACACCCCGCCCAGCAGGACGGCGGCCACCACGGCCAACTCCAGGCCGTTGCCGTTGTCGGCGCGGGCGCTGGCGTAGCGCAGCGTCCAGAAGACGCCGGCCAGCGCCGACATGGCGCCGGTGGCGACGAACAGCCAGAACTTCGTGCGGGCCACGGAGATCCCGGTGAAGCGGGCGGCCTCGGCGTTGTTGCCCATCGCGTACAGGCCGCGGCCGATCGGGGTGGCGTGCAGCACCAGGCCGAACACGACGGCGAGCACCGCCACCACGATGATCATCCAGGGGATGGTCAGGCCGGGGATCGCGCCGATCGCGCCCGTCGTCCACTCCGGCGGGTAGTCGGCCACCGCTCGGTCGCCGAGCACCACGTACGCCAGGCCCCGGTAGAGGGCGAGCGTGCCGATCGTGACGGCCAGCGACGGCAGCCCGAACGCGGTCACGAACACCCCGTTGACCGCGCCGAGCAGCGCGCCGAGCAGCAGCGCGACGGCGATCAGCACCGGCAGCGACGAGATCCCCCACAGCCACAGCTGGCCCATCACGGTGCAGGTCAGGCCGAGGATGCTGGCCACCGACAGGTCGATCTCGCCGGTGATCACCACCAGGGTCATGGGCAGCGCGATCAGCGCGATCGGGATGACCTCCAGCGTGACGAACCGCCAGAAGCGCGGGCTGGCCACCCCCTCGATGCTGATCGCGCCCACCATGACGACCAGGGCCACCGCCACCAGCAGGGCGGCGTCCCACGAGCCGACGAGCGACCGCATCCGCTCAGCCATGGCCGTTCCCTCCGCTCAAGGATCGCTCAGCCATGACCGTTCCTTCCTCTCAAGGACCGGGCGAGCCGGACCGCCAGCGCCCGGTCGAGGCCGATCGCGGCCAGGATCAGCGCCCCCACGGCGGCCCGCTGCCAGAACGGGCTCACCCCCAGCACCGGCAGCGCACTGCTGATCGTGGTCAGCAGCACCGCGCCGAGCGCCGCGCCGTAGACCGAACCGCTGCCGCCGAAGATGGCCACCCCGCCGACCACCACCGCCGCCACCACGTTCAGCTCGAAGCCGTTGCCCGCGTTGGCGTCCAGCGTGCCGAACCGGGCCGCGTACAACACCCCGGCCAGCCCGGCCAGCGCGCCGCTGGCGACGAACGCGGCGAACACCCGCCTGCCGACAGGGATGCCGGCCAGCCGCGCGGCGGCCGGGCTGGAGCCGATCGCGTACAGCTCCCGCCCGCTGCGGTAACTACGCAGGTAGAAGCCCGCCAGCGCCAGCACCACCACCGCGAACAACGCCAGCACCGGCACACCCAGCACCGTGGCGCTGCCCATCCGCAGAAAACCCGGCGGCATGTCCGCGGCGTTGATCTGCCTGCCCGTGGCCCACGTGTAGTCGATGCCGCGAAAGACGTACAAGGTGCCGAGCGTCACCACGAGCGCGGGAACGCGGGCGGCGGCGATCAGCGCGCCGTTCACCGCACCGCAGGCGGCGCCGAGCAGCACCCCGAGCGCCAGCGCCACCGGGACGGGCAGCCCCGGGTTCGACACGAACAGGCTGCCCGTCGCGAACGCCGACAGGCCCAGCACCGACCCCACCGACAGATCCACGTTCCGGGTGATCACCACGATGCTCTGACCGACCGCCAGCACCGCCAGGATGGTCGAGCCGAGCAACAGGTCCTTGACCCCCTGGGCGGTCAGGAAACGCGGGTTGACCAGCACCGTCACACCGACGAGCAGCACCAGCGCGACCGCGATGCCCAGCTCTCTGATCACGAACAGGCGATGCACCAGCCGGGTGCCCTCCCTGGCCCCGTCGAGCACGCCGACCGCCGTCATCCGGCACCGCCGCCCTGACCGGTGGCGGCGAGCATCACCGACTCCTCATCCGCCCGCGTACGGGGGATGTCGGCGACCAGCCGGCCCTCGTGCATCACCAGCACCCGATCGGCCATGCCGAGCACCTCGGGCAGCTCACTGGAGATCATCAGCACGGCGACGCCCTGCCCGGCCAGCTCCGACAACAGCCGATGCACCTCCGCCTTGGTGCCCACGTCGATGCCGCGCGTGGGCTCGTCCACGATCAGCACCCGCGGCTGCGTCGAGAGCCACTTGGCCAGCACCACCTTCTGCTGGTTGCCGCCCGACAGCGTCGAGACGGGATCGGTCAGCCGGGCCGTCTTGACCCGCAGCCGCTCGCTCCACTCGCGGGCCGCCGCGCGCTCGCCGCCGCCGAACAGCAGCCCGAGCCTGCTCAGCGGCCAGCGCCGGGTGAGGGTGGCGTTGCGTTCCACCGACAGCTCCATGACCAGGCCCTGCTGGCGGCGGTCCTCGGGGACGAGCGCCAGCCCGGCGGCGATGGCCGCGGCCGTGTCGCCCTTCGCCAGCCGTTCGCCGTCGACCAGCACCTCGCCCTCGTCGTAGCGATCGACGCCGAACACGGCGCGCGCCACCTCGCTGCGCCCGGCTCCCACCAGCCCGGCCAGCGCCACGATCTCGCCACCGCGCACCGTGAACCCCACTCCGGCGAACACGCCGTGCCGCGTCAGTCCCTTGACCTCCAGCCGCGGCTCTCCCGCCGTCGTGTCGGCCTTCGGATACAGGGACGACACTTCGCGGCCGACCATCCTCCTGACCAGCTCGTCCACCGTCAGATCGGCGGCCAGGCCGGTGGAGACCCAGCGGCCGTCCCGCATGACCGTGACGCGCTGGCACAGCGCGAAGATCTCGTCGAAGCGGTGGGAGATGAACAGCACCGCCGCGCCGGCCTGCTTGAGCGACTCCACGACGGAGAACAGCCGATCGACCTCCACCCCCGACAGCGCGGCGGTCGGCTCGTCCATGATCAGGATGCGCGCGTCGAACGCCAGCGCCTTGGCGATCTCCACGAGCTGCTGGTCGGCGATGGACAGCCCGCGGGCGGGGCGGGCGGGGTCGAGGTGGATGCCGAGCCTGCCGAACAACTCGGCCGTGGCCTCGCGCATGGCCCTGGCGTCGATGCGGCGCAGGGCGCGCAGGGGCTGGCGGCTCATGAAGATGTTCTCGGCCACGGACAGGTCGGGGAACAAGGTGGGTTCCTGATAGATGACCGCGATGCCGGCGGCCTGGGCGTCCCCGGGGCCGGTGGGTCTCAGCTCCTTTCCGTCCACCGTCAATGTGCCGGCGTCCGCGGGATGGGCGCCCGCCAGGATCTTCACCAAGGTCGACTTGCCGGCGCCGTTCTCGCCCACCAGGCCGTGGGCCTCGCCGGGCCAAAGGTCCAGCCGCACGTCCTGGAGTGCTCGTACGGCGCCGAAAGACTTGCTCACGTCACGTAGCGAAAGGACGGGAGGTGGTTCACTCATGTGCCCTCCGACAAACGTTTCGGCAAAACGTTTTAAGGTGTCCAGAACGTAAAACGGGGGCGTGTAACGTGTCAATGATGGCAAGCGCTTACCGGGCAGGCGAAATCGGCCCTTGACGCCCTGACCGGGCAACGCATAGGTTGGCGACTTGGGGGAAATTCTTAAATCGATTTATCTCCCAGTCGCCGCGCTCACTCGGCGGGGACCGTACGGTAACCGTTCCACACGAACCGGGCCGTCGTGACCGCCTCGTCCCCGTCACCCGTGATGAGCTGGTGGATCGCGATCCCGTCCAGCTCGCGGTACTCGCACCACTCGTGGTCCGACGTCAGCACCAGATCCAGCCCCAGATCCACCAGCAGGTCGAACACCTGCCCCCGGTTCGTCCTGTCCACCCCCACGAACACCTCGTCGAGCAGGATGAACCGCGGGCACCCCGGATCGGTCTGGTAGTGCGCGGCCACCGCGGCGAACAGCGGCAGATGCAGCGCGATCGCCTTCTCCCCGCCCGACAGCGCGCCGTGCAGCTTCCTCGTCAGGTCCTGCCAGCCCTGCCCGTCGCCCCGGTCCAGCCTGACCGTGAACCGGTGCCAGGAGGTGTAGTCGAGCACCTTCATGAGCTGGTCCTCCCAGCTCGCGGAGGAGTTGCCTGCCCGCGCCTCCTCCACCCGGTCCCTGAAGAACGCGTACAGCGCGTCCCTGTCGGCTTCCGTCAGCCCGGCCGGGTCGCGCAGCAGCAGGTCACGGGCCGCGCGCGTGCCGGGCGACTGCGTCGGATCGACCTGCCACACCAGCCGCACCGCCACCCTCGACGCGGTGCGGACCCGCTCCAGGCGCTGGTTCATGCCCTCCACCAGGGCCGCCGCCTGCTTGATGCGGTCGGCCAGATGCCGCCGCGTGTCACCGGCCAGCGTCCGGTCGAACAGGTCCCGCTCCGCCTCCGTGATGTCGGAACGCCGCTCGTCCCGCTCCCTGCGCAGCGCCTCTCCGAGCGCCGCCGCCCCCGCCCGCACGCCGTTCACGGTGGCGGTCAGCACCCGCACGTCGTCGTCCGGCGCCAGCTCCAGATCCGCCCGGCCCGCCAGCACCTCCCTGGCGTGGTGGAAGGCGTCCTGCAGCCGCGCCTCCGCCTCCCTGACGCTCTTGTGCTCGTACGGGACGGACGCGAGCTGCTCCGCCACCGACCCGGCCGCCTCCAGCACGGCCCGCACCCCGGCCTCGGCCGGCAGCTCGACGGTCACCTCCGCGTCCGCCGGCAGGTGCCCGGCCGCCAGGCGGCGGAACCTGTCGGACACCTCGTCGCGCGTCCGGCCCGCTTCCGCGTGCTTGTCCTGGGCTGTGTCCAGCTCGCCGCGGAGCTGGCCCAGCCTGGCGTTGAGGCGGGCCAGGTCGTTGTTGACCGACTTGATGAGGCGGCGGCAGGCTCGGTAGGCGTGCTGGGTCCGCTGGAGGCGGTCCAGGACGTCCTGCTGCCCGGCTCCGCCCGCCGCCGTTTCGGCCGCCGACCCGCTCACCGGTTCGTCCGCCGTTCTGATCGCGGACACCGGTTCGCCCGCCGTTCTGATCGCCGACTCGACCGCGGCCAGTCGCTCCGCCAGCACCACGGCGGCGGACGCGGCCTCCTCGGCACGCTCGACGGCCTCGATGGCGACCTGCTCGTACCCGGCGGCGGCCTCGGCCGCCAGGGCGGCGCGTTCCCGGGCGGCGCGGGCGTCGGCGCGGCGGTCGTGCCAGACGGTGCCGGTCGTCTCGGCCGTGCGCAGCGCCTCCTCCAGGTTGTCCAGCGCGGACGGCGACGCGGGCAGCGCGTGACGGTCGGCCAGCTCCGTGAGGCGGCGCAACGACCTGGCGACGTCCTGCTCCCGCTCGTGCAGCCGCTCCTCGCCCGCCCTGAGCCGATCCTCCAGCAGCGCGACCCGCTGCACCGCGCCGTCGAGCGCCTCGACCGCCTCCGCGTACGGCCTCCTGTCGGGCCTGCGCCGCAGCTCGGCCGCCAGCGTGTCGCGCCCGGCGTCCACCACGGCGAGCAGGTGGTCGCACTCGGCGATCCGCCCCGCCAGCTCGCCCAGCCGGTCGTCCAGCTCGGCGACGCGCCGGCGGCGGGCCCGCTCCCGCGCGGTGGCGCCGATGTACGACGGCTCCGGCTTCACCCACCGGCCGGCCGCCGGGCCCAGCCGCCAGGTGCCGTCGGCGCCGACGACGGCCGGATGGTCGACGCCGGTCGCCGTCGGCGCGAACGCGATCCCGGCCAGGATGTTGTCGGCCACCACCGGCGAGTCGGTCTCGGTCAGCAACACGTGCGCCAGGCTGTAGCCGGGGGCGGGCCTGGACAGCGCCGCCATCGCGAACGCGTCGTGCTCCCCCGGATCGCACCCGCCGTCGAGCCGCAGCCACAGGTCCAGCAGCCCCGACGCCTCCAGCGCCGCCTCCACCCCGGCCTGCGCCACCGGGTCCAGCCCGGACCTGAACGACACGGCCCGCCACAACGGCGTGCCCGGACGTCCCTGCCTGGCGGCGGTGCCGCGGGTGTGGGGGGCGGGCGGCTCCAGCACCGTCCGGTCGTCCAGGCTCTCCCGCTGCCCGGCCAGCTCGGACCGCTCGGCCGCCAGCCGCTCCCGCAGCGCCGTCACGTGCTGCTCGCGGGACGTCAGCTCGACGGCGGCCATCGTACGGGCCGTGCCGACCAGCTCGTCCGCCCGCTCGAAGTCGTCGGCCAGGCCCGCCAGCGCGGCGGGGACCAGTTGGAGCTGCGTGCAGCCCGCCGCCCAGTCGGCCAGCCCCGCGGCCAGGTCGCGGGCCCGGTCGTCGCGCAGGCGGGCCGCTCGGGTGGTGGTGTCCTGGGCTGTGACCAGGTCTTCCCTGGCCTGGTCACGATCTTGCTCTGCGGTGGTGCGGCGGGAGATCGTTTCCGCGTGGTGGGAGGTGAGGGCTCTGAGGTCCTTGATCTGGGCGGCCCGGCTGGTCACCGCGGCTCTCAGGAGGTCGCGCGATCTTCGGACGGCGGGCTCGCTGTCCCGGACGACGGGCTCACTGTCCCGGACGACGGGCTCACTGTCCCGGACGACGGGCTCACTGTCCCGGACGACGGGCTCACTGTCCCGGACGGCGCCATCGTGCTCCCCCATGCCGGCGGGCGCCCGTCCCGTGCCCGCGCGTTCCGTGCCCGCGCGTTCCGTGCCCGCGCGTTCCGTGCCCGCGCGTTCCGTCTCCTCGTGCACGGTGAGCAGCCCCGCCCGTTCGGCCGCGTGCCGGGCGTCGGCGCGGGCGCGCTCGGCGAGCGCCTCCGCCGTCCGGGCGCCGGCGGCGGCGAGGGCCGCCAGCTCCTGCTTGCCCGTCACGGCCCGCGCCGCCTGCCCCGCCTGATCGCGCATGCGGCCCGCCACCTCGTGCGCCGCCTGGGCCTCGGCACGGAGCCGGTGCAGCTCACCACCCGCCCGATACGCCCCGCTCTCCTTCAGCCCGTCGATCTGCGCAGCCAGGGCCAGCTCCTGCGCCTCCTCCTCCCCCAGCCGCACGGTCGTCGCGTCGAGCTCCCGTTCGGCCTCCTTGAGCGCCTCCCGCCTGCCCTTGACCTCGGCCGCCAGCGACTCCACCGCCTGCCCTGCGCGGACCACGGCCTCGGCGGCGGCGCGCAGCACCCGCCGGGCATACCCGCGCTGCCGCCCCACGAGCCGACCGGCCTCCTCCACGTCGCGGTCGAGCAGCCGCAGCTCCTCCCGCCGCCGGTCGAGCCGCTCGAACCCTTCGGCGATCTCGTGGATCTCGCCCTCCCCGAGCGGCGGCAGCGCGCTCGACAGCAGCTCCGACAGCAGCCCGGGATCGAGGCGTTCGGACAGCTTGGGCGTGCGAAGCTGCCGCAGCGCGGTCAGCAGCGAGTCGTAGCGCTGCTCGTTGAGCTGCCGGTAGAGCGTCCGGCGCACGACGGCGCGGTAGGACTCGGCCGTCTCGTGCACCTCGCCGGACGTGCCGAGCTCGTCCACGAGCTGCGCCCTGGTGAGCGGCTGCCCCACCTCGCCGGTGAGCCGGACGCCGTCGGTCGTGTCGACGCGCGCCTCGGTGGTGAAGTAGGCGGCGGTGACGTTCTTGGTGTGAACGGTGGCCTGCAGCCGCGCGCCGCACGTGAACCACCGGCCGTCGGAGTGCCGGAACTCCAGCCACACGTACCCGACGCGGGTGGTGCCGGAGGCGCCGTCGCCCATGAGGTTCCAGTGCATGGTGCGTTCGGTGCCGCCGAACGTGGACAGCCTGCTCGGCTTGAGGCTGGCGTCCAGCACGAACGGCAGCAGCAGCTCCAGCACCTTGGACTTGCCGCTGCCGTTGGGCCCGCGCAGCAGCAGCCTGCCCCGGTGGAACTCGAACACCTCGTCGTAGTAGCGCCACACGTTCACGATTCCCGCCCGTACCGGGGTCCAGCGGGCGTCCACGCCCTGCGCGGCACGCGGCACGGCGAGCTCGGTGACTGTCACGAATCCTCCTGTACGGCGCGTTCGACCCGATAACGGGCCGCGGCGGGCAGGGCGGCGACCTGTTCGCCACTCCGGCGGGCCAGCCCGAACTGCGTGAGCACCTCCAGCGCGTCGGCGGCCAGCCTGGGGCCGCCCCCGTCCGACTGGTACGCCTTGGCCCACTGCGGGAACTGGCGCAGCAGCCTGGCCGCCTCGGCGTCGAGCCGCTCGGCGGTGACGGGACCGGAGGTGACGAGCAGGTCGAGCATGAGCAGGGCGGCCACCTTGGCGTGGCTGCCGTCGTCGGGGAACCTCGTGTCGGTGGCGATGGCGTCGGGGTCCACCAGCAGGAACCCCTCGGCCCGCTCCTCCAGCACGAACCCGGCCTCCTCGGCGGCCCGCCGCAGCAACTGGCGGCCGGTCAACGAGGCGGCGTAGGCGGACTGGGCGGGGGTGAGGTCGGCGGCGTAGACGACGGGCTCGTCGAGGAGGCGGCGGATGAGGGAGTGGCGGGTCCACAGGTTGCGCTGGGTGTCGGTCGGCTCGCCGCCGCCGCCGTACCTGGCTTCGGTGGTGAGCTCCTCCAGCACACCCGCGCCACCGCCCCCCATCGCATCGAACGGGGGAGCTTCCGCGGACACCCTGGAGGGCGGGACCGGCGCGGCCAGCAGCCGGATCACCCGTACCGTGTCGACCCGGTAGAGCACCTTGGCCTCCCCGTCACCCAGGTAGGCGTCGGTGTCCCCGTCCATCGCGGTCAGCGCCCCGTAGTGCTCCAGCAGTTTCAGCGCGTCCACGAAGGCGGCCCGCTCCTCGTTCCTGACCGGGTCGAACGCGGGCACGTCCGGCTCCACCGCCGCCGCCTGCGCGACCCGCTGGGCCAGCATCCCGATCGTCGTCACCGGCGAGGTGAGCAGCTCGGCGGCGCACAGGCACAGCAGCGTGTACCGGCGGCGGTCGAACGGCGCGCGGGTCGTGCGGCGGCGCCGCGCGGGCCTGGCCGCCGTCGCCGTGCGCGCGCCGGGCGGGCCGATCTTGACCAGCCGCGCGTACCCCTGGCGCGGCTCCACGACCAGCCGCCAGCCGCAGAAGTAGTCGAACCACTGGATCAGCGGGCCGCGCCGCTTCCTGATCAGGTCGAACGCGGCGGGGTCGTCGTGCGCTGAGATCAGCGGGCGGCCGAGGAGCGTCCTGATCGCGCGGGCGATCTCCTCCTTCTCGGCTCGCACGAGCTGGTTGGCCAGGCTGCTCATGCCCCCGCCACCCTTGCGCGCAGCCCCGGGTCATCACCCGCGGCCCTTCCACGCAGCCCCGAATCGTCGAGCGTCAGCCGCCCGCCGGCCTCGGGTTCGCCGAGCGGCGCCCGCCCTCGAAACCCGAGCTCGCCGGCCACGGCCCGCCCCCGGAGCCCGGCCTCGCCGAGTGTCCGCACGTCGATGAGGTAGTCGGCCGCCCGAAACCACCCCTCCGGCGTACGCAACACGGCCACCGCACCGTCGTCCGGCGCCCGCAGCACGATCTCCACCCGCCCGTCCGAGGTGACCGCCCGCCGGAACCCGGTCGAGTCGGGCCGCTCGGCCAGCGCCCGCCCGAGCAGGTCGAGCAGCCGCCCGAACGTGTCATGATCCAGCTTGCCGAGCTGCGACAACCGCATCGCGCCCGTCGTCGCCAGCGCCGACCAGGCGGCCTCCAGCTCGGCCCGCTCCTTCTCCGCCCGCTCCCTGCGCTCCGCCTTCAGCGCGGCCACGTCCCGCACCTTGCCCGTGCGTCCCATCCGTTCCGTGCGCCCGCGCGAGCGCAGCAGCGCCGACACCTCGACCGGCTCGGCCTCCGCCCACGGCACCCCGGCCGGGATGAGCTCGGCGTCGGCGTGCCCCAGGTGCGCGTGCCTGGCCGAGCCGAGCCCGAACGCCGCGTCCCACAGCCGGTGCGCGTCGTCCTCGCCGGGCGCGGTGGCGAACCAGCGGGCCAGCGTACGGAAGTCGGCGGCGGCGCTGGACGAACGGCGGCGCGAGTCGGTGATCCGGTCCAGCACCTGCAGCAACGACACGATGGCCCGCCGCGCCACGTCATGCAGCCGCCGCACCCTCGGCACGCTCCCGTCCTCGGGCGCGAACCACGCCCGCAGCGCCTCCCACCGTTCGGCACGCACCGCCAGCCAGGGCGTGGCGCGGTCGGCGCCGGGCACCTTCGGCAGGTCGGCGCCGTCGAGCGCGCGGGCGTGCAGCACGGCGGCGCCGTGGCCGGCCACGGCCTTTAGCGCGGCGGCGATCGCCTCGGCCCGCTGCTCCAGGTTAGTCACGAACTCCTGAAGGTAGGCCACCGTCGCGGCCTTGACCTCATGAAACGTCGCCAGCTCCGAACCTGCGCCCTCGACCCGCAGCAGCCGCTGCAACTCCCCGTTGAACCGCCCTGTCCCGGCCCGCAGCCCGTCGAGATGCCCTTCCAGCTCCCCCAAACAGGTGAAGATCCGCCGGTTCCGCCCGGGATCCGGGTCACGCAACAGCCTGCCCAGCTCCCCCAGCCGGTCCGCGATCGCGTCCAGCACCGCCGTTTGCAACGCTCCAAACGACGACAGGGCCGCCACCGCATGCCGAACCCCGGCATACGCCGCCTGCCCTCGCCGGGTCAGCGCGTACTGCAGGTTCCTGCGCTCGTACTCCTCCGCGGTGGCGAAGCTCCCCGCGTGATTGAAGATCACGTCCAGCAGCCCCCAGCCCGCGAGCTGCCTGAGCGTCCCGGCCAGATCCTGTTCCGAGACCGGCCCGTACCATCCGGCCGAGCGCAGCCGCTCGCGCACCTCGTCCACCGTCAGCGCCGTCTCGAACCGCTCGTCGGCCTCGCCGAACGCGTGGAGGACCGCGGTGTGCAGGTCTGCCCGCTCGGTGCTGGTGAACCGGAACATTTCCGGCGGCATCCGTGGCGGCTCCGCCATCGCCCCGCTCTCCCTCCGCCGCACGATGATTACCCTGCGCACGCAACCGTAGCGGGAGACACCCACGGGACGACCGCTGTTTGCGAGCAGATCACAGGGGTACGGCGCTGGCATTGGAACTCAGGTGCCTGTTGGGGGACGGTATGGCGGAGTTCGAGGCGACCCGCGGGATGCCGGCGGAGAGCACGGTGGTGTTCGGGGTCGCGTCCGATGTGGACATCATGGATCGGTGGCTGCCACAGGGGCTGTCGGTCCACGACAGCGGCCCCGGCACGGTGGAGGCCGACGGCGCCCTGGTGCCGGGAAGCGGGAAGCACGAAGGGCTCTTCCGGGCTTCCGAGGAGCAGCTCCGGGTGGAGTGGGGCGGGCGCGATCATCCCGACTACTCCGGGTGGCTGCAGGTGGCGGATTCGGCCGCCGGGACCAGCGAGGTGACCGTGCACATCAGCCTGCTGGACGAGGCTGAGTCAGGGGCTCGGGCCGAGGAGGTGCGGGAGCTGCTGGATCGGTCGTTGGATCAGCTGGCGGACGAGGTGGGGCGTCGGGTGTCCGACGCGGGCTGACGCGATACGAAGAGATGCCCACGGAGGCGTGGGCATCTCTCACCGTTCGATGTTGTCAGTCCAGCTCGTGAAACAGGTTCTCAGACGTCTTGGCAGTCGCTGCGCGCCGGATCCAGGCTTCGAGCAGAGCGAGGTCGGTGCAGGCGGTGAGCTCGGCGCGAAGGTCGTCGGCAATGAGGAAGCCGCGGGCCTCCAGCACGAGAAGCAGCGCTCGGGAGGCCTCTTGTGCCTTGCCTTTCGCCTCGCCTTCTTCGACACCGCGGCCGAAGTGCTCACGAGCGAACGGGCTGTAGACCGGCCAGTCAGTCGACGCCATGATCTCCTCCAAGAGACGCCGGACCTCGGGACCAGCGATGCTGTAGGCGTATTCATTGTACTTCGTAGCGTGTTCATCGTCCGCGTGTCGCAGCGCTGACGTGAAGGCCTCCACCACCTTGCGATCCCGCCCGTGAGCCATGACTGACATGGCTGCGAGGTCCAGGCGGGCGGCGGCTTCTTGCGGATTCGTGAAGGCCGGAACATCGTCCGGCCCCAGCACATAGGGCTGTGGCCGGTAGCCGAGCAAGTCGGTGTCGATGGGCTGCGCATAGAAGGCCGCGTCCGCGCGATCGGGGCAGATCACCAGCACAGAGACCGGGCAGTCCAGCATCAGCCACAACGCGGCGGCGTAACGGGCCAGTTGCCGGGGGTTCTTGCCCTTGCCCTGCTGGACCTCCACGATGATGGCGTGCTCCGCCTCACCGTGCGGAGGCCCCATCGTGAGGACCAGGTCGGCTTCGATGTCGTCCGACTTGCGCGTGTTGAACGTGCGCTCCTCCTGCTGGACCCATGGGGTGTCGGGCAGTTGCACGCCTATGAGGTCGCGCAGGATCTCAACTGCCAATTGGGGACGCTCGCTGATCATCTTGACCAGCGCGTCATGTCGGGGGGACGGCATGACACATATAGTAGCGCTAAGTTTACCTAACGTGATGATGCTTCGCTTACTCACTGCTGCGTCAAGTTCCCGTGCCCGCCACGACCGGGAGAGCGCGAGAGGGCTGGAAAGCCCTCTCGCCCCGGGGCTCGTGGCGGAGCCACGAGCCCGATGAGCACAGCCCGAGCCGAAGGCGAGGCCCACTCGGGGGGCGGGCTCCCAACGGCCAACCCGGTAAATGGGCAACGGGCGGGCTGGGTTTCAGGAGAACGCCCGAGCGATCAGCGAGGACCTCGCTTTCAGGCGTCTTCCCGATCAGGATTCTCCAGCCGGAAGAAGTTGCTCGGGTTACCGTCCTTGCGATGCTCCTGGTAGATGAAGTTCAGCCCTCGCTCGTCGAACGTCCTGAACCAGTCGTCCCAGGAGATCTCCTCGAGGTCTCCTCCTCCGTATCCGGGGAAGTCGAAGCGGAGCACCCCCGCCCGGCCGTCGTGTTCCGTTCCCGGCACCGTGGAGGGGCGGGCCTGGCGTTCTTCGGCCCATTGGCGGATGACGTCGTGGTCGGTGGTGATGAGGCTGCGGCCGGCGCGTTCTTCGTGCTCGTCCGTCGAGGTGACTTTCTGTTCGTACGGATGGTCCCCGCGCACCGGGCGATTCTGCTGCGACATGAGATCTCGACTCCCCCTGGGTCGGCGTACAACGTCCCCCACGTCGCTACCCTCGGAGAAACGCTTCTCGCGGTGGATCTGTTCCGGTTTGCATCAGGCAGGGACCAACGTCTATAAAGAACGGCGCAAGTGTTGCCAACGAATGTTCTTCTATGCGACGTCTTAGCAAAATCCTTGCGCCTGTTCTCGCAGGCTTGGTCACCGTCACCGGTCTCACCGGGGCGGCCGGGGCCGATGCGCCGGTCCGGCTCGATTCCTTCTACGGTCAGCGTCTGGCCTGGGCCGGATGCGGCAACGGGTACGAGTGCGCGAAAATGTCGGTACCGCTGGACTATGCGAAGCCCAGTGGCCGGAAAATAAAGATCAGCATGGTCCGGCTCCCGGCGACGGGAAAGAAGATCGGCTCGATCGTGCTCAATTTCGGCGGTCCCGGCGGGTCC
Source organism: Nonomuraea sp. PA05 (assembly GCF_008086045.1). GTDB lineage: Bacteria > Actinomycetota > Actinomycetes > Streptosporangiales > Streptosporangiaceae > Nonomuraea > Nonomuraea monospora. Next base: position 238,666 of record NZ_VSEY01000011.1, read on the forward strand.
GGCGTGGACGCGCTCAAGGCGAGCAAGGATGCCGTCTCGGCGGATGTCCGCGAGCGGTTCGACGTCGTGAGTTTCGATCCGCGCGGCGTCGGCGATTCATCGCCGGTGCGGTGTTTCGATACGCTGGATCTGGACGCGTATTTCGCGATCGATCCGACGCCCGACACCAAGGCCGAGGTCAAGAAAGCGGAAAACTGGGACAAGGTTTTCGCAAAGTACTGCACCGAGAACAGCGGCAAGGAACTGCTGGCCCATGTGGGCACGGAGGACTCCGCGCGCGACATGGACGTGATGCGCGACGCGCTGGGTGACGCCCGGCTGACGTACCTGGGTTTCTCCTACGGAACGTACCTGGGCGCCGTTTACGCGGACCTGTTCCCGAAGCGGATCCGGGCGATGGTGCTCGACGGCGCCGAGGACCCTTCGGAGAACGCCGGAGATCTCGGGGCCGACCAGGACGAAGGTTTCGACGTGGCGACGAAGTCGTTCCTGAAGGACTGCTTCAAGCGTTCCGGCTGCCCGTTCCGTAAGCACACCGTGGAGGGCGCGCAGGAGCAGCTCGACGAGCTGTACGCACGGGCCGACAGGTCGCCGCTGCGCAACGAGTACGACGGCCGCCAGGTCACCGAGGCGGTCGTGAGCGCCGCCGTGGACTACTCCATGTACGACGTCCGCAACTGGCCGAGGCTGCGCCAGGCGCTGACGGAGGCGTACCGGGGCGACGGCACGAAACTGCTGCTGCTGGCCGACGAGAGCAACGGGCGCCGGCCGGACGGCCGCTACGACAACAGCTTCGAGGCGCTCATGGCCATCAACTGCGTGGACCATCCCGAGGAGCCGTGCCCGAACTGGCCGGTCAAGGGCACCCGGTACCCGAAGAAGGTGGAGGCCAAGGACTCGCCGCCGATCGTGGTGGTGGGCACGACGCGGGACCCGGCGACGCCGTACAAGCTGGCCCAGTCGCTGGCCGGGCAGCTCGCGCACGGCGTGCTGCTCACGAACGACGCCGACGGGCACACCGGGTACGGCCGCGGGTCGGCCTGTCTGGACCGCAAGGTGGACCAGTACCTGATCACGGCGACCGCGCCCAAGGCGGGGACCTGCCGCGATCCGCACCCCAAGGCCTGACAACCCGAACCTCAGGCCTGACGACCCCGGGAACCACCAGTCCCGCACCTCGGCGAGGTGTGGGACTGGTGGTTTTCGGGTCAACCCCGGCCCTGCCTGCGTGGTGACCGAAGCAGCTCCGGGAGAGATTGGGCGGACGTAGCCGGAAATGCCCACCGGCCCCCGCGTGTGTCCCCGGACGGGAGGCACCGGTCGAGCCCGCCCGAGGAGCCCATGGAGTCGCTGCTGGTCCTGCACGCGATCGCGGCTGCCTGCGCTCCCTGGCTCGCCGCCCGCCTGGGCCGCGCCTGCTTCGCCGTGCTGGCGGTCCCGCCGGCGGCGGCGTTCTGCTACACCGGCTGGCTGGCGGCGCGCGGGCTGCCCGTGCGGGAGAGCACCCCGTGGGCGATGGGCATGGAGCTGTCCTTCCGCGCCGACCCCCTCTCCGTGCTGATGATGTCGCTGGTCACGGGGGTCGGCGTGCTGGTGCTGTGTTACAGCGCCCGCTACTTCCCCGCCGGCGACGACGGGCTCGGCCGCTACGGCGGCGCGATGGTGGCCTTCGCCGGCTCGATGCTGGGCCTGGTCACGGCTGACGACCTGCTGCTCCTGTACGTGTTCTGGGAGCTGACCACCGTCTTCTCCTACCTGCTCATCGGGTACGACCCGGAGAGCCGCATGAGCCGCCAGGCCGCGATGAAGGCGCTGACGGTCACCACGTTCGGCGGTCTGGCGATGCTGGCCGGGTTCGTGCTGGTGGGCCAGCAGGCGGGCACGTACCAGATCTCGCAGATCCGCCCCCAGGACCTGGCGCCGGCCGCGGTGCTGCTGGTGCTGGCGGGGGCGCTGTCGAAGTCGGCCATCTTCCCGTTCAGCACCTGGCTGCCCGCCGCGATGGCCGCGCCCACGCCCGTGTCGGCGTACCTGCACGCGGCGGCCATGGTGAAGGCGGGCGTGTACCTGCTGGCCCGGCTGGGGCCCGCGTTCGGCGAGCTGACGCTGTGGCGGGCGGTCGTGGTGCCGCTGGGCGTGCTGACGATGCTGCTGGGCGGGTGGCGGGCGCTGCGGGAGACGGATCTGAAGCGGCTGCTGGCGTACGGCACGGTGGGGCAGCTCGGGTTCCTGGTGGTGCTGTTCGGGGCGGGGACCGAGGGGGCGGCGCTGGCCGGGGCGGGCATGCTGCTGGCGCACGCGTTGTTCAAGGCGGCGCTGTTCCTGGTGGTGGGGATCGTCGATCACGCGGCGGGGACGCGGGATCTGCGGGAGCTGAGCGGGCTGGGGCGGGCGATGCCGTGGGTGTGCGCGGTGGCGGTGCTGGCCGGGGCTTCGATGGCGGGGCTGCCGCCGCTGGTGGGGTTCGCGGGGAAGGAGGCGGCGCTGGAGGCGCTGCTGGACTCGCCGTTCGTCCTGACGGGGGTGGTGGCGGGGTCGGCGCTGACGGCCGCGTACACGCTGAGGTTCCTCTGGGGCGCCTTCTCAAACAAGGGACAGGAGGCGGCGAGGGAGGTGCATGGGGTGCCGGGGGCGATGTTCGTGCCCGCCGCGCTGCTGTCCGTCCTGGGGCTGGCGCTGGCGCCCCTGGCCTCCTGGTACGAGTCCGCCATGTCCCCCTACACCAGCACGTTCCGCGACCCGGGCCACCACTCCCACCTGGCCGTCTGGAGCGGCCCGTCGTTCCCGCTGCTGCTGTCGGCGGCGGCGCTGGCGGCCGGGGTGGCGCTGTTCCTGGCGCGGGATCCGGTGGCGCGGGCGGGCGCGGCGCTGCACCTGGTGGACTCCGGCCAGGTCTTCTGGACGATCATCCGGCGCCTGGATCGTTTCGCCATTCAGCTCACCGGGCTCATCCAGCGCGGCTCCGTGCCCGATTACCTCATGCTGACACTCCTCGCGACGGTCGGAGTGGGGCTGTTCTCCATCGTCTACGGGGGCGAGCCTCACCTGGACGTGCCGGTCGTCGCCTGGCAGCGGCCCGAGCAGCCGGTCATCGTCGCGCTGCTCGCGGCCGCGGCAATCCTGGCGCTGTTCTCCCGCGCGTACGTGCTGGTCGCCCTGGTGATCGGCCTGACCGGGTACGGCACGGCGCTGCTGTTCCTCGTGCACGGCTCCCCCGACCTGGCGCTGACCCAGTTCCTGGCGGAGACGCTGAGCCTGGTGGTGTTCGCGCTGGTGCTGCGGCGGCTGCCGATCCAGCCGGAGGAGGGGCGGCTGGCGTTCCCGTTCCGGCTGGGGCTGGGCCTGGCGGTGGGGGTGGTGGCCGCGGGGGCGGGCATGCTGGCGATGGCGGCGCGCGGCACGGAGCCGGTCGGCGTGTACATGGCCGGGGCGGCGGAGGAGGCCGGCGCCCGGAACATGGTCAGCGCCATCATCCTCGACGTCCGCGCCTGGGACACGCTGGGCGAGAGCGCCGTGCTCATCGTGCTGACGCTGGGCGTGACGAGCCTGGTGTTCCTGCGGCGCAGGTCGTACGCGATCGAGCGGGCCGAGGGCGGGCACCGGGCGGAGGAGCGCACGCACTGGCTGGCTGCGACGCTGCCGCGCGGGCAGCGGGCGCTGGCGTTCGAGGTGGCGGCGCGGCTGACGTTCCACACGGTGCTGGCGTTGTCGGTGTTCCTGCTGTTCATCGGGCACAGCGGGGTCGGGGGCGGGTTCGCGGGCGGCATCGTGGCCGGGCTGGCGATCACGGTGCGGTTCCTGGCGGGCGGCCGCAACGAGCTGGCCGCGGCCGTGCCGGTGCACGCGGGTGTGCTGATGGGGATCGGGCTGACGCTGTCGGCGGGCACGGCCCTGACGGGGCTGCTGTTCGGGCGGGCGGCGCTGGACATGCTGGCCACGGAGGTGAGCGTGCCGCTGGTGGGACATGTGCACCTGTCCACGGGGCTGCTGTTCGATCTGGGCGTGTACGTGTCGGTGATCGGCATGGTGCAGGACGTGTTGCGGGCGCTGGGGGCGGAGCTGGACCGGCAGATCGACACCGACGACGGCACCGAGGATTGGGAGGGCGCGTGAACAGCGTCTCGGTGCTGCCCTTCGCCGCCTGCTGCATCATGATCACCTGCGGGGTGACGCTGCTGCTCGAACGGAGCCTGGTGCGCGTGCTGGCCGGCGTCATCGTGCTGAGCAACGGGGTGAACCTGCTGATCGTCACCGCCGGCGGCGACACGGGCGGCCCGCCCTTCACGGACGAGCCCGGCGCGGCCGACCCGCTGCCCCAGGCGATGGTGCTCACCGCGATCGTGATCACCCTGGGGGTGACGGCGTTCTTGCTGGCCATGGTGCACCGCTCGTGGCAGCTCACGGGCAGCGACGAGGTCCAGGACGACACCGAGGACCGCCGGGTGCGGCTGCGCTCGCGGCGCGGCGAGCTGGGCGACGCCGTACGGGCCAGGCAGGACGCCTACCGGCGGCTGGTGATCGAGCAGCGGGCCGAGCTGGCGAAGCTGGAGGCCGAGCAGGCCGAGCGGGAGCGGCTGGAGGAGGCGGACCTGGAGCTGCGCATCTCGCGCGTGCACGACGAGCTGGGCCAGTGGATGCGCGAGATGCGGTACGAGGGGCTGCCGGAGGAGGCGTTGCAGGAGCGCCTGGAGGAGGCGGGGCTGCGCGAGGATCCCGGCGCCATGTCGAACCTGGAGCGGATCGAGCAGCTTCGCGAGGAGCACGAGCGGGGGCGGGCGCAGCAGGCGGCCAGGGAGAAGGAGCTGCGCAGGAAGCTCAAGGCGAGGCAGCGGGAGGCGCGCAGGCAGATGCGGACGGCCATCAGGGAGGAGCGCGAGCGGCAGGCCCTCGCGCAGGACCCCGAGCTGGAGGGCGACGACACATGACCGGTCCGACGGCGAGTGTCCTCGCGGGCGGCCCCTTGCAGGAAGCCGCGCTGGTGAACGGGCCGCTGGAGAGCCTGGTCTGCGTGCCCGTCCTGCTGCCGCTGCTGGCCGCCGGCGTGAAGCTGGCCATCGGCGGCCGGCTACGGCACCTGCAGTCGCTGATCAGCCTGGTCACGCTCGGCATCTCGCTGGCCGTCTCGGTGGTGCTGATGATCGCGGCCGACACGAACGGCCCGCTGGTGACCGAGCTGGGCGGCTGGCCGTCGCCGATCGGCATCTGCCTGGTGGCCGACCGGCTCTCGACGCTGGTGCTGGTCGTGTCGTCGGCGGTGACGTTCTGCGTGATGGTGTACTCGGTCGTCAGCGCGTACGACGAGCAGGAGCACGACGCCCCGATGGCGATCTTCCATCCGGCGTTCCTGGTGATGGTGGCCGGGGTGGCGGACGCGTTCCTGTCGGGCGACCTGTTCAACCTGTACGTGGCGTTCGAGCTGCTGCTGAGCGGCTCGTACGTGCTGCTCACGTTCGGCGGCACGGAGTCGAGGATCCGGGCGGGCGCCACGTACACGCTGATGGCGCTGGCCTCGTCGATGTTGTTCCTGATCGCGCTGGCCATCACGTACGGCGCCACAGGCACCCTGTCGATGGCGCAGCTCGCCGAGCGTTTCGCCACGCTGCCGGAGCAGGTCAAGGTGCTGGTGGAGCTGACGCTGCTGCTGGCGTTCGCCATCAAGGCGGCGATCTTCCCCATGTCGGCGTGGCTGCCGGACTCCTACCCCACCGCGCCCGCCCCGGCGACGGCCGTGTTCGCCGGGCTGCTCACGAAGGTCGGCGTGTACTCGATCATCCGGCTGGAGGCGCTGCTGTTCCCGGGCGGGCCGGTGTCGACGCTGCTGATGTGGGTGGCGCTGGCGACGATGCTGGCCGGGGTGCTGGGCGCGGTGGCGCAGACGGACCTGAAGCGGATGCTGTCCTTCACTCTGGTCAGCCACATCGGGTACATGGTGTTCGGGGTGGCGCTGTCCACGGTGGCGGGGCTGGCGGGGGCGGTGTTCTACGTGGTGCACCACATCACCGTGCAGACGAGCCTGTTCCTGGTGACGGGGATGGTGGAGCGGCGCACCGGGACGACGTCGGTGACGCGGCTGGGCGGGCTGATGAAGGCGTCGCCGCTGATCGCGGTGCTGTTCTTCATCCCGGCCATGAACCTGTCGGGCATCCCGCCGATGTCGGGCTTCCTGGGCAAGCTGATGCTGGTGCAGGCGGGGCTGGCGCAGGGCGGGTGGCTGCCGGTGACGCTGGTGGCGGCGGGGCTGGTGACGAGCCTGCTCACGCTGTACGCGGTGGCCAAGACGTGGGGGAAGGCGTTCTGGCGGGGGCCGCGGCCCGATCGGGTCGGGCGGGTGGTGGAGAGCGAGGAGCACACCGGTGAGGATCCGACGGTGACCACCACCACCCTGCCGGCGGCGCTGCCGGTGTCGGTGGCGGCGCTGGTCGTGCTGGGGCTGTCGTTCACGGTGCTGGCGGGGCCGCTGTCGGCGCTGGCGCATCGGGCGGCGGGGGAGCTGATGGCGCGCGAGCCGTACATCACGGCCGTGCTGGGGAGGCAACCGTGAAACGGGAAGCGGCCGGGAACCGGGAGGTGATGGCGCCGCGCCTGCTGGGCAGGCGGGTGCCGCTGCCGCTGGTGGCCTGGCTGGCGCTGGTGTGGGTGACGCTGTGGGGCGACCTGTCGGTGGGCAACGTGCTGGGCGGCCTGCTGACCGGCCTGGTCGTGACGTGGCTGCTGCCCCTGCCCGTCCTCGACCCCGGCATCAGGGTGCACCCGGGACCGCTGGTCAGGTTCCTGCTGTGGTTCGCCTGGGACATGGTGACCTCGACGGTCCGGGTGGTGTTCTGGGTGGCCCATCCGGGGCCGCCGCCGACGCGCATCGTCAGGGTGCCGCTGCGCACGTCGTCGGAGTCCATGACGGTGCTGCTGATGGTCGCGCTGGCCACGGTGCCGGGCTCGCTGGTCGTGGAGGCGTACAGGAAGGAGCTGGTGGTGCACGTCCTGGGCCTGACGGGCGACGTCGCCGGCGCCGTGCGGGCGGACGTGGCGGGGCTGGAGTCGCGCATCGTGCGCGCGTTCGGCACCGCGAGGGACCGGGAGGAGCTGGGATGACGGGGGTGTACCTGGCGACGGTCGCGCTGCTGTTCTGCGGCGCGGCGGCCTCGCTCTACCGGGTGGCGCGCGGCCCCTCGATGCTGGATCGGGCCGTGGCGCTGGACGTGTTCACGTCGCTGTCGATGTGCGGGGTCGGGGCGTTCGCGGTGGCCAGGGACGACTACTCGGACCTGCCGATCCTGCTGGTGCTGTCGCTGCTGGGGTTCGTCGGGTCGGTGTCCCTGGCCCGGTTCTTCTCGGGGAGATCACGATGAACGTGGCCGCGGCCGTCTGCCTGCTGATCGGCGCGACGCTGGCGCTGTCGGCCGGGGTGGGGCTGATGCGGTTCCGCACCACGCTGGACCGCATGCACGCCGGCACCAAACCGCAGGTGCTCGGCGTGCTGCTGGTGCTGCTGGCGATGTGGCTGCACCGGCCCACCTGGTCGTACGCGGGGCCGCTGCTGCTGGTCGGGATCTCCCAGGTGGTCACCGTGTCGGTGGCGGCCTACATGGTGGCGCGGGCCGCCTACACGCGTCAGTCCTCCGACGACGACACCGAGCTGCCCTCGTCCGACGACTGACCGTTGCGGGTCAGGCCAGGCTGGCCGAACCACGTCCACATGGCCAGCGCGGCCAGCGCGCCCGCGGTGATCCAGGCCAGCGTCGCCTGGAACAGGTAGTCGATGACGAACATCGTGGACGTGGTCATCGACACGGCCAGGGCGAGGGCGCCGAGGATGCCGTACAGGTTGGAGCGGCGTACCAGCGTCTCCTTGCGCCCCTGCCGGAACAGCACGCGGTGCTGCGCGGTCGGCGCGATGTAGCAGATGGACGCGACGGCGGCGCTGACCAGCGCCACGTAGTACAGCCACCGGTCCGCCTGGTCCAGCCGGGAGAACCCGGAGGAGAAGGGCACCGTGAGCAGGAACGCGAACAGGACCTGCACTCCGGTGACCGCGACACGCGCGCCTTGCAGCAGCTCGACGAAGTTGCGATCCGCCCGCTCCTGCTCCGACTCGTTGCGCTGCTGCGCCATCTCGCTCTTCACGCTGCCTCCCGACCAATCAAACCGAGAGACTTCCTCTTCCATGTAAAGCGCGGTCAAAACCTCGCCATCAGGATCTTCGCCGGCGTGATGGGCAGCTCGCGGAAGCGGTGGCCGGTGGCGTGGTGCACGGCGTTGCCGATGGCGGCGGCGGTGCCGACGATGCCGATCTCGCCGATGCCCTTGCTGCCCATCGGGTTGAGCTGCCCGTCCTCCTCATCCAGCCAGTGCGCCTCCACGTGCTGCGCGTCGGCGCAGGCCGGGACGTGGTACTGGGCCAGGTCGCGGTGCAGGAAGCCGCCGAACTCCTCGTCGGTGACGGTCTCCTCCATCAGCGCCATGCCCATGCCCATCGTCATGCCGCCGAGGAACTGGGACCTGGCCAGCTTGGCGTCCACGATGTGCCCGGCGGCGAACACGCCGAGCAGCCGCGACACGCGGATCTCGCCGGTCACCGCGCTGACCCGCACCTCGGCGAACTGGGCGCCGAAGGCGTGCCTGGCCAGCTCGGCGTCCGCCTTGACCTCGTCGGTGGTGTCGGCGCGGCCCTCCTTGCCGTCGCGCCGCAGGTCCTCGCAGGCGCGTACGACGGCGGTGCCCCAGGAGGCGGTGCCCATGGAGCCGCCGGCCACCGGCGCCTGCGGCAGGTCGCTGTCGCCGAGCTCGATGTGCACCCGCTCGGGGTCCACGCCGAGCGTGGCCGCCGCGATCTTCCTGAGCGCCGTGCGGGCGCCGGTGCCGATGTCGGCGGCGGCCACCTGGACGAGCACGTCGCCGTTCTGGGTGGTGGCCACGGCCTTGCACGGCGATCTCCTGGCCGGGTAGGTCGAGGACGCCACGCCGGTGCCGATCAGCCACTCCCCCTCGCGCTTGATGCCCGGCCGGGGGTCGCGGTGCTGCCAGCCGAAGCGGTGGGCGCCCTCGCGCAGGCAGCCGACGAGGTTGCGTGAGCTGAACGGCAGGCCGCTGTCCGGCTCGGCCTCGGGGTCGTTGCGGACGCGCAGCTCGACCGGGTCCAGGCCGGCGGCGTAGGCCAGCTCGTCCATCGCGGACTCCAGCGCGTACATGCCGGGGCACTCGCCGGGGGCGCGCATCCACGACGGGGTGGCCACGTCCAGCCGGACGAGCCGGTGCCCGGTGCGCAGCGCGGGCGTGCCGTACATGACGCGGGTCGGGACGGTGGTCTGCTCGGCGAACTCGATCAGCGTGGAGCTCTGCTCGTAGGCCAGGTGCTCGACCGCGGTGAGGCGGCCCTCGGCATCCACGCCGAGGCGCAGCCGCTGGATCGTCGGCGTGCGGTAGCCGGTGACGTCGAACATCTGCTGCCGGGTCAGCGCGATCTTGACCGGGCGGCCCACCATGCGGGCGGCCAGCGCGGCCAGGATCGCCTGCGGCCTGGTCGTGCCCTTGGAGCCGAAGCCGCCGCCCACGTGCCTGGACACCACGCGCACCTGATCCTCCGGCAGGCCCAGCGTCTTGGCGATGAGGCTGCGGCTGCCGCTGGTGCCCTGCGCGGTGTCGTACACCAGCAGCCGGCCCTCGGTGTCCCACAGGGCCAGCGCCGCGTGCGGCTCCATCGGGTTGTTGTGCAGGACGGGCGTCTCGTAGGTGACGTCCACGCTCGCCGCGGCGGCCGACAGCCCCGCCTCCACGTCGCCCTTCTCGGTGTCGGAGGGGAAGTTCGGGTTGACCACCTCGGGCTGGTAGAGGCCGGGGTGGTCGCTGCTCAGCCGCACGTCGTGGTCGTCGGCGTCGTAGTCGACGCGGACGTGCGCGGCGGCGTCGCGGGCGATCTCGTAGGTGTCGGCCACGACGGCGGCGACGATCTGGCCCCGGTAGGCCACCTCGCGGCTCTGGAACAGGGCCAGCTCGGGGTCGGCGTCCTCGGCCAGGCGGGGCGCGGCCTCGCAGGACAGCACGGCCAGCACGCCGGGAATCTCCAGCGCGGGCGCGGCGTCCACACGCTTGACGCGGCCCTTGGCGATCTGCGCCTGCACGGCGTAGGCGTAGGCGACGTTCTCGGCGGGGTACTCGGCCGCGTACGTGGCCAGCCCCGTGACCTTGACGCGGCCCTCGATGCGGTTCATGCCGCGAGCTCCTCAAGCGTGGCGACGATCAGGTTGCGGGCCAGCGGCACCTTGAAGGCGTTGCGCGGCAGCGGGCGGGCCTGCTCCAGCTCGGCCTCCGCCGCCTGGAGGAACGCCTCGCCGGTCGCCGGGCCGCCGATCAGGGCCTGTTCGGCGCGTTCGGCCCGCCAGGGCACGTGGGCGACCCCGCCGAGCGCGATGCGGCAGCCGGCCACGTCGCCGTCCGGCCCGACGTCGAGCACGGCGGCGATGGACACCAGGGCGAACGCGAACGACGCCCGCTCGCGTACCTTGCGGTAGAGCGAGGCGCCGGGCGGCGGTGGCGGCAGCTCAACGGCGGTGATCAGGTCGCCGGGGCTCAGCACGGTGTCGCGCTCAGGCTCCTCGCCCGGCAGGCGGTGCAGGCCGGGCATGGGCACGATGCGGTCGCCGCCGGGGCCGGTGACGTGCACCTGGGCGTCCAGCGCGGCCAGGGCCACCGCCATGTCGGAGGGGTGGGTGGCCACGCAGGCGTCGGAGGCACCGAGGATCGCCAGGCCGGCGTGGTCGCCGGCGATGGCCGGGCAGCCGGAGCCGGGCCGGCGCTTGTTGCAGGGCCTGGTGACGTCCTGGAAGTAGGTGCAGCGGGTGCGCTGCAGCAGGTTTCCGGCGACGGTGGCGACGTTGCGCACCTGGCCGGACGCGCCGGTCAGCACCGCGCGCGCCAGCATCGGGTAGCGGCTGCGGATCAGCGGGTGGACGGCCAGGTCGGTGTTGCGGACGGTGGCGCCGACGCGGACGCGGTCGCCTTCCTGCTCGATGGTGTCGAGCGGCAGGCGGCTGACGTCCACCAGGCGCTCGGGCTCGGCCACGCCCAGCCGCATGAGGTCCACCAGGTTGGTGCCGCCGCCCAGGTACATGGTGCCGGGGCCGAAGTCGCGCACGGCCTCTGCGGTGCTGCCGGCGCGGGCGTACTCGAAGGGTTTCACCGGGCCACCTCCTCGATCGCGCTGACGATGTTGACGTAGGCGCCGCAGCGGCACAGGTTGCCGCTCATGCGCTCACTGATCTCCTCGGGGGTCAGGTCGGGGTCGACGAGGATGTCGTCGGTGACGGCGCTGGGGCCGGGCTCGCCGAGCATGCCCGCGGCCGAGCAGAGCTGGCCGGGCGTGCAGTAGCCGCACTGGAAGGCGTCGTGCTCCATGAACGCGCTCTGCAGCGGGTGCAGCTCCTCGCCCGTGGCCAGGCCCTCGACGGTGGTGATCTCGCGGCCGTCCACCGCCACCGCCAGCGCCAGGCAGGCGTTGGCCCGCCGCCCGTCGATGAGGACCGTGCAGGCACCGCACTGACCGTGGTCGCAGCCCTTCTTTGCGCCGATGAGCCCGAGTCTTTCGCGCAGCAGGTCGAGCAGCGACATCCGCGGGTCCACGTCCACCGTGCGCGGCACGCCGTTCACCTGCAAGGTGATAGTCATTTCGCACGACTACCCGAGCTCTCGGAGAGACAACCCCTGACCGCGGCAAAGACCATCCGTCCGGTTTTGCCGGAATCCCGAGGGGTAGCCGGGCCGCATGGACGAGCAGGTGGAGTCGGCGGCGATACTCACCGTCAACGCGGGGTCGTCGAGTCTGCGCCTCGATCTCGTGCAGGGGGGCAGCGTGCTGGACAGCGCGCACGCCGAGCGCGCCGCCGATCCCGGCTCGGCCAGGGAGGAGCTTTCGGCGTTCCTCGGCGGCCACTTCGACCGCGACATCAGGGCGGTCGCGCACCGGCTGGTGCACGGCGGCGACGTGGTGCGCTCGCCCGCGGTGGCCGACGACGAGACCGCCGAGGCGCTGCGTCGGCTCACCGATCTGGCGCCGCTGCACCTGCCGCCCGCGCTGGCGCTGCTGGAGGCGGCCCGCGAGCAGTTGCCCGCCGTGCCGCACGTGCTCTGCCCCGACACGGCCTTCCACGCGGACCTGCCGGACGAGGCCGCCGTGTACGCCCTGCCGCCCGAGTGGCGCGACCGGTACGGCCTGCGCCGCTACGGCTTCCACGGCCTGTCGTACGCCTGGGCCGCGGACCGCGCCTGCGAGCTGCTCGGCCGCCCGGCGAACGAGCTGGAGCTGGTGCTGGCGCACCTGGGCGGCGGCTCTTCGGTGGCCGCGGTGTCGGGCGGGCGCAGCGTGGACACCTCGATGGGCTTCACTCCGCTGGACGGGCTGCCCATGAGCAAGCGCTCGGGCAGCGTGGACCCCGGCATGCTGGTGTGGCTGCTCGGGCCGGGACGCCTGACGCTGAAGGAACTGGCCGAGGGGCTGGAGCACCGTTCGGGGCTGCTGGGGCTGTCGCGCGGGCGTTCAGGGGACACGCGGGAGCTGGTGGCGGCAGAACGGGACGGCGACGAGGCGGCCCGGCTGGCGGTGGACGTGTTCGCGCACCGCGTCAGCCGGGAGATCGCCGCCGCGGCCACCTCGCTGCGGCGGGTGGACGCGCTGGTGTTCACCGGGGAGATCGGCTGGGACCAGCCCGAGGTGCGCGAGGCCGTCTGCCGCCGCCTCGGCCTGCTCGGCGTCGAGCCGCCCGCCACGGGCAACCGGCGCGACGACGGGGCGGTCAGCCCGGAGGGCGCCGCGGTGCCCGTGCTGGTGGTCCAGGTGCGCGAGGAGCTGCAGCTCGCCCGCGAATGCCTCGCCATGCTGGCCGAGGAGGAAGCATGACCGACCTCACTGAGGAGGGCCGATGACGAACACCGACGAGGTGCGCCGCTCGGCGCTGCCGCTCACCGGACCCGACGACCTGAGCCCGCTGCTGGAGCGCGTCGGCGAGGCCCGTTTCGTGCTGATCGGCGAGGCCACCCACGGCACCAGCGAGTTCTACACGTGGCGGGCGGAGCTGACCCGCCGGCTCATCGCCGAGAAGGGCTTCGGCTTCGTCGCCGTCGAGGGCGACTGGCCCGACTGCGAGCGGATCGACCACACCGTCACCACCGGCGCCGACCCGTTCGAGGCGTTGTACGCCTTCGAGCGCTGGCCCACGTTCATGTGGGCCAACGAGGAGGTCGCCGGCTTCTGCCGCTGGCTGCAGGGCTGGAACGCCGGCCGCCCGCCCGCCGGGCGCTGCCGCTTCCACGGCCTGGACGTCTACAGCCTGTGGGACTCCCTGCGCGCCATCCGCCGCTACGCCGCCACCCACCTGCCGGAGCGGATGGAGGCCGTCATGCGGGCCCTGTACTGCTTCGAGTCCTACGGCCACGACCCGCAGCAGTACGGCCTGGCCACCCGGCTGGTCCCGGACACGTGCGAGGACGAGGTGGTGACCCTGCTGGCCACGCTGGGCGACGACGAACTCGGGGTGCGGCAGAACGCCGAGGTCGTGGCCGGCGCGGAGCGCTACTACCGGGCCCTGGTCCGCGGCGGCCCCGGCTCCTGGAACATCAGGGACGTGCACATGGCCGACACCCTGGACCGGCTGGCCGGGCACCACCAGGCGAAGGGCGTGGTGTGGGCGCACAACACGCACGTCGGCGACGCCCGCGCCACCGACATGGCCGCCGCGGGGATGACGAACCTCGGGCAGCTCGTCCGCGAACGCCACCGCGAGGACGCCGTGCTCGTCGGCTTCGGCACGCACCGCGGCACCGTGGTGGCCGCCGGCCGCTGGGGCGACCGGCACCACGTCATGCGGGTGCCGCCGGCCCGGCCCGCGTCGCTGGAGGCGCTCCTGCACGAGGCGCTCCCCGGGCAGGACGCGCTGTTCCTGGTGCCGCCGCCCGGCCTGCGGGCCGGCTGGTACGACGAGCCGATGGGGCACCGGGCGATCGGCGTCGTCTACCACCCCGAGCGGGAGCGCTGGGGCAACTACGTGCCCACGGTCGTGGGCCGCCGCTACGACGCCTTCCTGTGGCTGGACGAGACCAGGGCCGTGCATCCGCTGCACGGCGAGCCGTGGGACGAGGTGGAGCCGGAGACCTTTCCCACGGCCATGTGAGGCGTTTGTCGGTCGCGGATGGTTTGATCTCCCGTGTGGAGGCCTCCGTCGAGCAGCTCGTCTACGTCCGCGAGGACGAGTACACCGTCGCGCGCATGAGCGCCGACGGCGAGCCCGACTTCGTGGCCACCGGCCGGGCGCTGGCGGGCATCCAGCCGGGCGAGACGCTGCGGCTGCTCGGCGACTGGAGCCGCCACCCGCGCTACGGTCGCCGCTACGCGGTCACCGGGTGCGAGCGGGTGACACCGTCGTCGGTCCGGGCCATCCGCATCTACCTCGGGTCCGGGCTGATCAGGGGGATCGGGCCGCGGCTGGCGTACGCGATCGTCGACCACTTCGGCGAGGCCACGCTCAAGGTCATCGACGGGGAGCCCGAGCGGCTCACCGAGGTCGTCAACATCGGGCCGCAGCGGCAGGGCCAGATCGTGCAGGCGTGGCAGGAGCAGAAGGCCATCGCCGCGCTCATGGTGACGTTGCAGGGGCTCGGGGTCAGCCCGCTGCTGGCCGCCAAGATCTACCAGGTGTTCGGCAAGGACGCCGACGAGGTGCTCGCCACCGACCCGTACCGGCTGATCGGGCGGGTCAGGGGCATCGCGTTCCGGATCGCCGACCGGATCGCCCTGCAGTCGGGGGTGCCGGAGCGCAGCCCGCAGCGGATCAAGGCCGCGCTGCTCGACCGGCTGGAGGCGGCCGGCAGCCGCGACGGCCACTGCTTCCTGCCGGTGTCCACCCTGGTCAGGGAGGCGGCCGAGATGATCGAGCTGGATCAGGACATGGTGCGGCCGCTGATCGACGCGCTGGCGGCCGACCGGCGGCTCGTCGTGGAGGCGTCCCCTGACCAGCCGGGGCAGGTGGTCGCGTTCGCCAAGCACGTGCACAGCCGCGAGGTGGCGCTCACCGCCCAGCTCGCGGCGCTGCTGAAGGCCCGCTCGACGCTGCCGCTGCGCGCCTACCGCGAGGACCCCGACCTGCACGACGACCAGCGCGCCGCCGTCACCATGGCGCTGACCAGCACCGTCTCGATCATCACCGGCGGCCCTGGGTGCGGCAAGAGCCACACGGTCAGGTCCATCGCGGCCACGGTGCGGGCCGCGGGCGGCTCTGTGACGCTCACCGCCCCCACCGGCAAGGCCGCCAAACGGCTGTCGGAGCTGACCGGGCTGCCCGCGATGACCGTGCACCGCATGCTCGCCCAGCAGCCCGACCCCGACCCCGAGACGCTGTTCGACGAGCGTCCCGCGCAGGCCGACCTGATCGTGGTGGACGAGGCGTCCATGCTCGACCTGCACCTGGCCACCCGGCTCACCTCGGAGGTCCGGCCCGGCAGCCACCTGCTGCTCATCGGCGACGGCGACCAGCTCCCCAGCATCGGGCCCGGCGACGTCCTGGCCGACCTGCTGCGGGTGACGTCCATCCCGCGCGTCCAGCTCACGCACGTCTTCCGGCAGGCGGGCGGCAGCGGCATCATCGACGCCGCCCACCGCATCCGCGCGGGCCGGCTGCCGGCCGTTCCGGGCGGGGGCGGGTTCTGGTTCGAGGAGCTCGACGACCCCGAGCAGGTGGCGCGGCGGGTGGCCCACCTGGCGATGGTGGCGATCCCCCGCAAACAGGACGTCGAGCCCGGCCAGGTGCAGGTGCTGTGCCCGATGCGCAAGGGCGACACGGGCGCCACGGCGCTCGGGCGGCTCATCCAGGACCAGCTCAACCCGGCCGCCGACGACAAGCCCGAGCACTGGTCGGGGGCGACGGTGTTCCGGGTGGGCGACCGGGTGATGCCGATCCGCAACAACTACGACAAAGGGGTCTTCAACGGGGAGACGGGCACGGTGACGGCGGTGGTGCGGGAGGAGCGCGTGATCGAGATCCGCACGGACGACGGGGAGAGCGTGAGCTACGGCTTCGACGAGCTCGACGACCTGACCCACGCGTACGCGATCAGCGTGCACCGGTCGCAGGGCAGCGAGTATCCGTTCGTGGTGGCGCCGATCGTGGCCGAGTCCGGCGGGATCATGCTGCGCCGCAAGCTGCTGTACACCCTGGTGACAAGGGCCAAGGCGTGGGTGGTCCTGGTCGGGCAGCGGGAGGCGCTGGAGCTGGCGGTGCACCGGCTGGGGCACCGCAGGAACACGGGCCTGGCCCGGCGGCTCTCCCTGAGCCTGGACGGGTGAGCACAGGCCCGGCCGCGGATGATCACGGTAGGGTCAGGCATGCCGGAAAACGTGACAGGGTCCGTGGTGGGTGACGCCGCGTCAACGCCTGCCCTGGCGCCGCTCCTCCGGACGCTGGCCCGCCCGCCGGGGTGGTGGCTGCTGGGCTTCGTCACCGCCGTCTGGCTGATCCTGGTCAACAGCCTGAGCCTGCCGGGCGGAGGCCCGTTCAGGCTGCTGATGCTCACCGTCCCCCTGGCGCTCGGCACGATCACCGTCTGGACGGCCCGCCTCGCCGCCGCCCTCGCGCGCCGTGACGGCCGGGCGGGGCTGCGCCGGCACTGGGCCCGGTGGGCGGCGGCCCCGGTCCTGGGGGTGAGCGTGATCGCGATGGCGTACACGGACCTGCCGTTCAGCGTCCGGTTCGCGCTCTCGGAAGCGAGTCTGGAACGCTACGCCCGGACGGTGGCGAGCCGGCCTGACAGCGTCCGCGAAAGCCGGTGGGTGGGGTTGTTCCCGCTGCAGGACGCCGAGGCGATCGAGGGGGGCGGGGCCCGGTTCCTGGTGCGGGACAGCGGGTTCCTCGACCGGTTCGGGTTCGCGTGGAGCCCGGCGGGGATGCCGCCCGACGAGAGCCACACGGGCTACGAGCGCATCGGCGGGGCCTGGTACAGGTGGACGAGCCGGTTCTGAGGGCGCGGGCTCAGTGCGGGCGGGTGAGGGCGGCGGCCAGGATCTCGGCCAGGTGGCGCCCCTCGCGCCCGCTCCGCAGGGCCCCGATCTGCGTCCGGCACGAGAACCCGTCGGCGAGGATGGCCTCCGTCTCGCTCGCCGCCCGCACGGCGGGCCACAGCCCCTCCTCGGCGCAGGCCACCGAAACGTCGTAGTGCTCCCGTTCGAACCCGAAGTTCCCTGCCTGCCCGCAGCACCCCGAGTCGAGCACCCGCGTACGGAACCCGAACCGCGCCAGCACGGCCCGGTCGGCGTCGTACCCCATGACGGCGCTCTGGTGGCAGTGCACCTGGGCCAGCACCGACCCGCCCGCCGAGGACGGCCGCCAGTCGGGCGCCCGCTGCTCCAGCAGCTCCGACAGCGTCAGCGTGCGCTCGGACACGAGCCGCGTCTGCGCGGTGTTGAGCAGCTCGGGCGCGTCGGAGCGGAACACGGCGGTGCAGCTCGGCTCCAGCCCCACCACCGGCACCCCCGCCTCGGCCCACGGCAGCAGCGCCTTGACGCTGCGTGCCAGCACCTTGCGGGCGACGCCGAGCTGCCCGGTGCTGATCCAGGTCAGCCCGCAGCACAGCGTCACCGGCGGCACGTGCACCTCGAACCCGGCGGCCTCCAGCACCTCCACCGCGGCGCGGGCCACGCGCGGGTCGAAGTTGTTGGAGAACGTGTCGGCCCACAGCACGACGCGTCCGCGCGTGCCCGGCCCGACGACGCCGCGCCCCTTGAACCAGTCGGTGAACCGCTCCCCCGCGAAGCGCGGCAGCGCCCGCCGCCCGGAGACCCCTGCGAGGAGCTTGACCAGCCGCGCCAGGCCGGGCGTCTGGGTGACGGCGTTCACGACGTGCGGGGCGGCCGAGGCGAGCGCCGCCCACAGCGGCAGCCACCCCATCGAGTAGTGCGCGGCAGGGCGCAGCCGGTGCCGGTAGTGGTGGGCGAGGAACTCGGCCTTGTACGTCGCCATGTCCACGTTCACCGGGCATTCGGCCCGGCAGGCCTTGCAGGCCAGGCAGAGGTCGAGCGCGTCGCGTACGGCCTCCGACCGCCAGCCGTCGGCGATCAGCTCGCCGCGCACCATCTCCTCCAGCAGCCTGGCCCGCCCGCGCGTGGAGTGCTCCTCCTCGCGGGTGACCCGGTAGCTGGGGCACATGACGCCGCCCTCGAACGTGTGCTTGCGGCAGTTGCCGGTCCCGACGCAGCGGGTGGCGGCGTGCCCGAAACGTCCGTGGTCGTTGGGGTAGTCGAAGAACGTCTCCCTGGGCTCCAGGGGGTAGAAGTGCCGCTGGGCGAGGTTCTCATCGAGGCGGTGCGGGTGGACGACCTTGCCGGGGTTCATCCGGTCGCGGGGATCGAAGACGGCCTTGAACCGGCCGAACGCCTCCACCACGGCCTCGCCGAACATCCGCGGCAGCAGCTCGGCCAGCGCCTGCCCGTCGCCGTGCTCGCCGGACAACGATCCGCCGTAGGAGGCGACCAGGTCGGCGCTCTCCTCGGCGAACCTGCGGTAGGTGGCGATCCCGTCGTCGGTGTGCAGGTCGAGCGGGAGCCTGCCGTGCACGCAGCCCTGCCCGAAGTGGCCGTACAGGGCGGAGTGGGCGTAGCCGTGGCGGTGCCGCAGCCGGTCGTAGTCGCGCAGGTAGGCGCCCAGCCGCTCGGGTGGGACGGCCGCGTCGGACCAGCCCTCGTAGGTCTGCCGCCCGGTCGGCGGGTACGCCTCCACGCCCAGCCCGGACTCGCGCAGCCGCCACAGCTCGTCCTCCCTGGCCGGGTCGCCCAGGAACGCGTGCGACGGTGCCGGCCTGCCGTCGCCGCGGCACAGGTCGCGCATCATGTCCTCGGCCCGCTGGCGCGACTCGTCGGCGGTGTCGCCGCCGAACTGCACGAGCAGCCATCCGGCTCCCGGCGGCAGGTCGCTCAGCGCGGGGTCGCCGGGGCGTTCGGCGCGGGCGAGCCGGTACATGGTCTCGTCCATGGCCTCCAGCGCCAGCGGCCGGTGCGCGGCCACGGAGGGGACGGCGTCGGCGGCGGCGAAGATGTCCTGGAAGCCGAGGACGGCCAGCGCCCTGGTGGCGGGGCGCGGCACCACGGACAGCTCGGCGCGCAGCACGGTCACCAGGGTGCCCTCGCTGCCGACGAGGGCGCGGGCCAGGTTGAAGCCGTTCTCGGGCAGGAGCTGGTCCAGGTTGTAGCCGGACACGCGCCGTTCCAGCCGGGGGAAGCGGGTGCGGACCAGCTCCATGGTGTCGTCGCGCAGGTCGCGCAGCTGCCGGTAGATCTCGGCCAGGCGGCCGCCCTCGGCCTGGATGCGGGCGTACTCGTCGGCGCCGGTCGGCCCCACCCAGGCGCGCACGCCGTCGTAGGTGAGGATCTCCAGCCGCAGCACGGAGTCGGCCGTCTTCCCGTACGCCTGCGCGGACGCCCCGCACGAGTCGTTGCCGATCATGCCGCCGATGGTGCAGGCGCGGTGGCTGGACGGCTTGGGCCCGACCATCAACCCGTCGGGCTCCAGCACGTGGTCGACCTGGTCGAGCACCGCTCCCGCCTGCACGACGATCCGCCGGCCCGGCACGTCCACGGACTCGACCCGGCCGCAGTGCTTGGACCAGTCGATGACCACGGCCGCGTTGCAGCACTGCCCGGCCAGGCTGGTGCCGCCGCCGCGCGACAGCACCGGCACGTCCCTGGACCGGCACACGGCCACCGCCGCCACGCCGGCGTCGAGATGGCGCGGCACCACCACGCCGATGGGGACCTGCCGGTAGTTGGAGGCGTCGGTGGAGTAGGCGGCGCGGCTGCCCGTGTCGAAGCGGACCTCCCCGTCCACGGCTTCCTCCAGCCGCCGGCGCAGCATCTCGACGTCGATCTCGCGCGGCGCGGGCGGATGGGTTACGGGCGTGCTGACCTGGGTGTCCATGCCCGGCCCTTACCCGAGCCGGCTCTCCGGAGCCCCAATGAAACGCCAAGTGTGTCCTGAATGTCCGCTATGGCGGAGTCGCGGAGCGACGTCACAAGCGGCACCATGACCATTGATGGACGAACGTCGCATGATTCGCGTTTCCAAGTACCTCTCCAGGCACCTGCGGCACGACCCGCAACGCATCGGCCTCACCCTCGACGCGGGCGGCTGGGTGGAGGTGGAGGACCTGCTGCGGGCCGCCGCCGCGCACGGGTTCCCGATCACCCCCGAGGAGCTGCGCGAGGTGGTCGCGGCCAACGACAAGCGCAGGTACGCGATCGAGGCCGGCCGGATCAGGGCAAGCCAGGGGCACTCGGTGCCTGTGGACCTGGGGCTGCCCGCCGTGCAGCCGCCCGAGGTCCTCTACCACGGCACGGTCGGGCGGTTCCTGGTGGCGATCAGGCGGGAGGGGCTGCGGCCCATGAACCGCCACCACGTGCACCTGTCGCCCGACCGGGAGACGGCCACCCGGGTGGGGTCCCGGCGGGGCGTGCCCGTGGTGCTGGTGGTGGCGGCGGGGGTGATGCACGCCGACGGGCACGCGTTCATGCGCAGCGAGAACGGGGTGTGGCTGGTGGACAGCGTCCCGCCCGGCTACCTGCGCTTTCCGTCCTGAAGGCCCCGCCGGACTACCCGCGCTTCCCGTCCTGAAGAGCCTGCCGGGCTACCCGCGCTTCCCGTCCTCAAGGGCCGCCCTGGCGGCCATCAGGGCGAAGCCGAGCAGGTTGAGGCCCTGCCACCGCTGCGGCGAGGCGGCGCGGTCGTCGTCGGCGGCCAGGCCGATGCCCCACACCCGGTCGACGGGGCTGGCCTCCACGAGGATCCGCGTGCCGGTGCCGAGCAGGTAGCCCGCCAGCTCCTCGTGCCCGCCGAACTTGGCCACGTTGCCGCGTACGACGATGTCGAAGCGGTGCTTCTCCCACGTCGCCTGGTCGAAGCCGCGTACGGCGCGGCCGAGCTCCTTGGCCTGCTTCGGATGCCGCACGGCGAGCACCCTGGCCGCGTTCTCCTCGTCGCCGAACAGCCACGCCTTGTGCGCCATCATGTAGTGCTCGGCCGAGGCGAACGTGTGCCCGTCCGCAGTGAACCGGACCGG
Organism: Nonomuraea sp. PA05; assembly: GCF_008086045.1. Taxonomy (GTDB): domain Bacteria; phylum Actinomycetota; class Actinomycetes; order Streptosporangiales; family Streptosporangiaceae; genus Nonomuraea; species Nonomuraea monospora. Next base: position 259,747 of record NZ_VSEY01000011.1, read on the forward strand.
CCACCACTGGCTCAGGCAGCCCTTGCCGACACCGCCGTCACCGGCAGGCTGGTGTCCCCAGAAGTACAGATATTTCAGGCGCCGCCCCCGCCGTTCGGCGGCGATCAGCTCGTCCATGGTCATGGGCAGGTCAGCGGGCATGGCGTTCAGTATGCCCGGCCGCCCGCCCCAGCCGCGCGGCCATTTCCCGCAGGTGCGGCACCAGCTCGGGCGGGTCGAGCACCTCGAACAGGAACAGGCAGGTCCGCGCGGGGAACAGGACGCGGGCCTGGTAGCGGTACGGGGCCGAGGTGATGGAGCGCGACACGTACGCTGCCGCGTCCTGCTCCGGCAGCGGCCGTGGTGACGGAGCTGCGCGAGTTCTTCGCCTCGCTGCGGTAAAGAATCGGCGGCCGGCGGCTGCCGGGTGGCGCGGCGGGTAGCGCGGCTCGGCATGACAAAGAAGAAGAGCGACAAGGACCTCTCGCCGGGCGACGAGGTCTCCTGGAAGAGCCACGGCTCCACCGCCAAGGGCAAGGTCGAGAAGAAGGTCACCAAGCGGCAGAAGGAGGGGGGACGCACGGTCGCCGCCTCCCCGGAGGATCCGCAGTACGTGGTGCGCAGCGAGAAGAGCGGCGGCAAGGCCGTGCACAAGCCGTCCGCGCTCCGCAAGGGCGGCAAATGACCTCCTCCGACAGCGAGAAGAAGACGATCGCGGACGAGTTCGGCAAGGCCGTCAACATGACCGCGAAGGAGCTCGAACACTGGCTGACCACCGACGAGTCGAAGTCCGTCGGGCAGAAGGACGACGGCGGCGAGTCGGTGGGCCACGAGTCGGGGCGCAAGATCATCAAGCTGCTCCAGGGCAAGAAGTCCGACCGGTCGGACGGCGACTACGCGCACATGCACAAGGTCGTCGGCTACGTCCACCGCCACCTCGCCCAGCGTCCCTCCGGGGACGTGACCGACACCCGGTGGCGGTACTCGCTGATGAACTGGGGTCACGACCCGCTCAAGTAGCCGCCGCCATCAGGTAGCTTCCGCGTCAGGAAGGCGTAGGTACGCCGGCGCCCGCGGCTCCTGTTACGGTAGTGCGCGGTGCGCCGGGAAGTCTGGTCGGCAAGGACTGCCGGTCGGATGTTCTGGGGAGGCGTTCGCGGATGCGTGGCCGAGCTGGCGGGTGTCGGCATCGCCGCCGCGAGGTGCGGTGATGGGTGTGCTGACGCCGTTCACCTCGCGCTTCCGGCACCCCGCGCAGGTCGTGGTCGCCGCGTTCGGGCTGACCGTCGCCGTCGGCACGGGCCTGCTCGCGCTGCCGATCGCCACCACCACCGGCGAGTCGGCCGGCTGGGTGGCCGCGCTGTTCACCGCGACGTCCGCCGTCTGCGTGACGGGGCTGGCCATCGTCGACACCGAGGCGCACTGGTCGGTGTTCGGCGAGCTGGTGATCGCCGGGCTGGTCCAGGTGGGCGGCCTGGGGATCATGACGATGGCGACCGTGTTCACGCTGCTCGTCTCCGGCCGGTTAGGCCTGCGCGCCAAGATCGCGGTGCAGGCCGAGACCAAGACGCTGAGCATGAGCGACGTGCGGCACGTCCTGCGCAAGGTGGTCCTGTTCAGCCTGGCGTGCGAGGCGGTCGCCGCCGCCGTCCTCACCACCCGCTTCGTCACCGGGTACGACGAGCCGTTCGGTCGCGCCCTCTACCTGGGCGTCTTCCACGCGATCAGCGCCTTCAACGACGCCGGGTTCGCGCTGTGGCCCGACAGCCTCATGCGGTTCGTGTCCGACGGGTGGATCTGCCTGACCGTGGCGACCGCCAGCATCGTCAGCGGGCTCGGCTTCCCCGTGGTCTTCGAGCTGGCCCGCTCCTGGCGGCACCCCCGCAGGTGGACCGTCCTGACGAAGATCACGGTGTGGGTGACCGCCGTCCTGCTGCTGCTCGGCACCCTGGCCTTCCTCATGACCGAATGGCGCAACCCCAGGACGCTCGGGCCGCTCGACGAGGGCGGCAAGGTGCTGGCGGCCTTCTTCGCCGCCGTCATGCCGCGCTCGGCCGGGTTCAACACCCTCGACATCTCCCAGATGCAGCCGTCGAGCTGGCTCACCACCGACCTGCTGATGTTCATCGGCGGCGGCAGCGCGAGCACCGCCGGCGGCATCAAGGTCACCACCGTCGGGCTGCTCGCCTTCGTCGTGTGGGCCGAGCTGCGCGGCGAGGGCCGGGTGAACATCGGGCACCGCAGCCTTCCCGACACCGCGCAGCGGCAGGCCGTCACGATCACCGCCCTGGGGGTGACGATCGTGGGGCTGGCCACGTACACGCTGCTCGCGCTCACCCCGTACAGTCTCGACCAGGTCCTGTTCGAAGTGGTCGCGGCGTTCGGCACGGCGGGCCTGTCCACCGGCATCACCGCCGGCCTCGGCACCGCCGGCCACCTGCTGCTGGTCGTCCTCATGTTCATCGGCCGGATCGGCCCACTCACCCTGGGCTCCGCCCTGGCACTCAACAGGCGCGCCCGGCACTACGAGCTACCCGAGGAGCGTGTCATCGTTGGCTGAGTACAAGGGCGACCCGGTCGTCGTCATCGGCCTGGGCCGGTTCGGCACCTCGCTGGCGCTGGAGCTGACCCGGCGCGGCGCCGAGGTCCTGGCCATCGACCACCGCCCCAAGATCACCCAGAGCCTGGCGGGCCAGATCACCCAGATCGCCACCGCCGACGCCACCGACATGGAGGCGCTGCGCCAGCTCGGCGTGCCCGACTTCTACCAGGCGGTGGTGGCCGTCGGCAGCGACGTCGAAGCCAGCATCCTGGCCACCTCGCTGCTGGTCGAGCTGGAGATCAACGACATCTGGGCCAAGGCCGTCAGCACCCAGCACGGCCGCATCCTCAGCCGCATCGGGGCCCACCACGTCGTCTTTCCCGAGCACGACATGGGCGAGCGGGTCGCCCACCTGGTGTCGGGGCGGATGCTCGACTACATGCAGGTGGACGAGGACTTCGCCATCGCCAAGACCAGCCCGCCGAAGGAGTACGTGGGGGTTCCGCTCGGGCGGTCGAACCTGCGCCGCAAGTACGGGGTGACGATCGTGGCCGTCAAGCCGCCCGGGGAGGAGTTCACCTACGCCACGGCGGAGACCGAGCTGACCTACGGGGACATCGTGCTCGTCTCGGGGCGGACCGAGCAGGTGGAACGCTTCGCCGAACTGCCGTAGACCGGTGGTCCGGCGGCTAGGCTGGTGATCGGAGGCGATCGATGCGCGCACGCGACCTGGCCGTCGACTTCCCGACGGTCACCCTCGACACCCCCGCGCTGGAGGCGGCCAGGCTGCTGGCCGACCGCGACCTGCCGGGGCTCATCCTGGTCGACGACGACGGCCGTCCGCTCAGCATTCTGCCCGGCACGCAGGTGCTGCGGCTGGCGGTGCCGGCGTACTGCCAGGACGATCCCGCGCTGGCCCGGGTGGTCGACGAGGCCCACGCCGACCGGTTCCTGCACCGGCTCGGCGGCAAGACGGTGCGGGAGTGCCTGCCGGAGCAGCCGCGCGAGCTGCCGGTGACCGACGCGAAGGCGACGGTGCTGGAGCTGGCGGCGCTGATGGCCCGTACGCGCAGCCCGCTGGTGGCGGTGATGGACGCGGACGGGCTGGTGGGCGCCGTCACGCTGCAGTCGCTGCTCGACCACGCCCTTCAGCTCTGACCTCCCGCATGGACGAGGAGACCGTCAGGGTGCTCGGCGGCCCGGCCACCGCGGTGGAACCGCTGACCCGCAACGCCATGAACGCCGTCACCGGGGGCATCTGGCGGGTGCGCACGGAGCGCCGCTCCGCCGTCCTCAAGGTGCTGACCAGGCGGAAGGACGGCCAGGAGGGGTGGGAGAGCGCGACCGGCCCGCGGCACTGAAACTACCGGCGCAGGGAGGCCGACGGCTACGCCACCGGCCTGCCGTCGGTGTGGTCGGGCTCCGGCGTGCGCGCCCCGCGCCTGCTGGAGCTGGTCGAGCGGGACGACGGCGACCTCGCCCTGCGGCTGGAGGACGTGCCCGGGCAGCCCGCCACCGCCTGGACGATCGAGCGCCACGGCCTGCTCAGCCACCGGCTCGGCGTGGCGCAGGGCCGTGCGGGGCGGGTCGAGCGTCCGTGGACGAGCCGGTCGTTCCTGCGGGACTACGTGGCGTCCAAGCGGGTGCCGTACGAGCTGCTTGAGGACGACGCCGCCTGGCGGCACCCCCTGCTCGTCGAGAACTTCCCGCCCGGCCTGCGCGCCGAGCTGCTGCGCCTGCACCGCGACCGGGACTGGTTCCTGTCCGTCCTGGAGTGGCCAGGACGATGCCGTCCCTGCTCCGCCCGCCGGGCCGGGACCGATCATCTCCGGGTGGCACGGATCCGCCATCACACCAGCAAAAACCGGGATATCGCCGACGACTTCGGCGGTCTATCCTTCATTGATGGTCAAGTTCCGCCGGCGGGCGCGGTGAATCCGCAGACGCCGCCATTGACGCTGGCGCACCAGCACCTGCCCGGGGTCACGGTGATCGCTGTGACCGGCGAGATGGACGCCACCAATCGAGCTGACCTTGAGACCTACCTCCGGGAGGCCAGGGCCGCTCCCGCGGAACGGCTGGTGTTCGACCTGTCCGGGGTGCCGTTCATGGACAGCTCGGGCCTGCACGTCCTGCTGAAGTGCGCCACCGACTGCCTGCGGGCGGGCGGTGTCGTGCATCTCGCGGGCGTGCAGCCGCTGCCGGCCCGCCTGTTCGAGATCACCGGCGTGGTGGCGCACCTCCCGGTGCACGAGCGGGTCGAGGACGCCGTGGCCGCCGCCCTCGACTCATCGGAACGCTCCATCTAGCGATCGCGCGACCACACAGCGCTCCGCTGTCACTCCGGTCACTCGCGGGGTGGGCTGACTCCGTTGACGGCCAGGCCGAGCAGCCGCTGCGCCTCGGCGGCGGGCCGCGGGTGGTGTTCGGAGGCCAGGGCGATGCCGGTGATCAGGGTGAGCAGGTCGGTGATGGTCACGCCCGGCGTCAGCGCGCCCGCGCCGGCGGCGCGGCGTACCAGGGGGGCGCCCGCCTCGGTGAGCTGCGCGGTGCAGCAGGGCTCGCCCGCGTCCGGGTCGCCTGCCCGCTCGCGGGTGAGCGCGATGGCCAGCCCCCTGATGGTGGCGGTGGCCGCGGTGACGGCGCTCAGCCATTCCAGCAGCGCGGCCCTGGTGTCGGGCCCGGCGGTCAGGTCTCGGGCGAGGGCGCACAGGGAGTCGATCTGCTCGCGGAAGACCGCCTCCAGCAGCGCCTGACGGCTGGGGAAGTGCCGGCGCAGGGTCGCTGATCCGACTCCCGCCGTGCGGGCCATCTGCTCCAGGGACGCGTCGGGGCCGTACTCGGCGATCGCCTCCTTGGCGACGGTGAGCAGCAGCGCGTAGTTGCGCCGTGCGTCCGCTCGCTGGACGGGCATCGCATCACCTCACGTTTGCTAAGTGGCGGGGTCCGCCGTATCTTACCGGAAGATAAACGGCGGGCCCCGCCGTTTACGACGCTTGGAGATTCTCATGCCCTTTGACAACGCCCCTGTCCTGGTCACCGGCGCCACCGGACGGCAGGGCGGCGCCACCGCCCGCGCCCTGCTCGCGTCCGGCGTCCCCGTCCGGGCCCTGGTCCGCGACCCCGGCAGCGACCGCGCGAAGGCGGTCGAGGCCCTCGGCGCCGAGCTGGCCGTCGGCGACCTGAACGACCCCGGCTCCCTGACCGGCCCCGCGACGGGAGCCCGGGCCGTCTTCTCCGTGCAGATGCCCCCGATCATCGACGGCGCCTACAGCTTCGAGGGCGAGCTGGCCCAGGCCGTCAACCTGATCGAAGCCGCCAGGGCCGCCGGCGTGCCGCAGTTCGTGCACACCTCCGTCTCCGGCGCGGGCCGGCACACTGAGGCCCCCGGCTGGGCCGAGGGCCGCTGGGCGCCGATGGAAGGCGTCTACGCCCCGAAGACCGGCGCCCAGGACCGGGTGCGCGAGGCCGGCTTCACCCACTGGACCATCATCAAGCCGGGCTTCTTCATGGAGAACTTCCTCCCGTCCCTGGCCTACCTGCTCCCCCGCGGCGTCGAGGGCGGCCTGGCGACCGTGCTGAAGCCCGGCACCCGGCTCTCCCTCGTCGCGACCGACGACATCGGCGCGGCGGCCGCCGCGGCCATCGCGGCCCCGGAGCGCTTCCACGAGGTCGAGCTGGAACTGGCCGGCGACTACCTGCCGATGACCCGGATCGCCGAGATCCTGTCCAGCGCCTTCGGCACCCCGCTGACCGCACCCGACATGACCGTGGAGGAGGCCACCGCCGCCGGCATGCCGCTCTACGCCGCCACCTCCCACGAGTTCATCAACGTGGCCGGCCAGCCCGCCCGCCCGGAGTACGCCCGGGCCCTCGGCATCCCGCTCACCTCCTTCGACGCGTGGGCGCACCGGCACCTCAAGCCCTGACCCCTACGCCCGCCGGCTACGCCTGGCCCGCGCCGCCGTCGCGGCGCGGTTCCGGCCCGGCGCGCCCCAGAACGCCCGGTGAGCACTCGCACGTGGCGCTCTTGACATCCGCCGGCCTATACCCCCGGTGTATAGTCGGCGGTCATGAGCGTCCCTCTTGCACTGCTCGGCCTGCTCGAACGCGAGCCCAGCCACGGCTACGACCTCAAGCGCGACTACGACACCTTCTTCGGCCAGGGCAAACCGCTCCCCTTCGGCCAGGTGTACTCCACCCTCGGCCGCCTGGCCAGGGACGGCAAGGTCACCGCCGGGCAGAGCGAGCCGGGTGACGGCCCCGACCGCAAGCGCTACGCCATCACCCCGCTGGGCACGCAGGAGGTCGAGGTGTGGCTGACGGAGCCGGTGGCGGCGGAGCCGTACCTGCAGACGGTGTTGTTCACCAAGGTCGTGCTGGCGCTGATGCTGGGCCGGGACGCGGCCGGCTACCTGGACCTGCAGCGGGCCACGCACCTGCGCCGGATGCGGGAGTTCACGCAGATCAAGCGGACGGGCTCGCTGACCGACGCGTTGCTGGCCGACCACGGCATGTTCCATCTGGAGGCGGACCTGCGCTGGATCGACGTCACGCAGGCGCGGCTGGGGGCGCTGGCGGCCATGGTGCGTGAACAGTGATCATCGAAGCGCGCGGGCTCAGCCGCTCCTACGGGCGCACTCCTGCGCTGCGCGAGGCGGATCTGGCGGTGGGGGCCGGGGAGATCGTCGCGGTCATGGGTCCCAGCGGCTCGGGGAAGTCGACGCTCCTGCACTGCCTGGCCGGGATCTTCACGCCCGACAGCGGCGAGGTGTGGTTCCGGGGCCGGCGGCTGGACACGATGAGCGACGCCCGGCGCACCGAGCTGCGGCGGACCGCGTTCGGGTTCGTGTTCCAGTTCGGGCAGCTCGTGCCGGAGCTGACCGTGGCCGACAACGTCGCCCTGCCGCTGTTGCTGGGGCGGACCAGGCGCAAGGAGGCCTACGGACGCGCCGGTGAGTGGCTGGAGCGGCTGAGGCTGGGAGAGCTGGGCGGGCGGCGTACCAGTGAGTTGTCGGGAGGGCAGGCGCAGCGGGTGGCGGTCGCCAGGGCGCTGGTGACGGGGCCGCGGGTGCTGTTCGCGGACGAGCCGACGGGGGCGCTCGACTCGCTGGCCGGGGAGCAGGTCATGGAGCTGCTGGTCGGGCTGGCGCGGGAGGAGGGCACGACGGTGATCGTGGTGACCCACGACGCCCGGGTGGCCGCCTTCGCCGACCGGGAGGTGATCGTCCGGGACGGCCGCCTGACCGACCCCTACGCGAACCAGGGCGGCCGCGGCGCCCATGAGGTCGTTCGATGATCCTGCTGGGGCTGCGGCTGTCGTTGCGCGGCGGCAGGGAGGCGGCGGCCAGGCTGGTGTTGATCGTGACCGGGGTGGCGGCCGGCGTCACGGTGCTGCTCACCACGCTGTCCCTGTTCAACGCCTTCGAGTCCACCACGGACCGCCCCTGCTGGGAGTGCACCACCGGCACCGCCCCCGGCGGCCGGGTCCTCGACCCGGCCGCCACCGGCGCGCTGTGGAACTACCACGAGGACTACTTCGCGGGCCGCACGATCAAGCGCCTGGACGCCGCCGCGCTGGGCGCGCAAGTTCCGGTCGTCCCGGGCCTGGCGCGCATGCCCGCCCCGGGCCGGCACGTTGTCTCGCCCGCGCTGGCCGAGCTGCTGGACACGGTGCCGCGCGGGCGGCTGGCCGACCGTTTCCCCGGCGCCCGCGCGGGGATCATCGGCCGGGCCGCGCTGTCCGGGCCCGACGAGCTGGTCATCGTGGTGGGCAGGACGCCGGAGGAGGTCGCCGCCCTGGCCGGGACGCGGCAGGTGGACGCGGTGGAGACGGCGCCGAAGGCGTCCCTGCGCGACGACGACAGCGACCTCTACCGCTTCGGTTTCGCCGTTGCCGCGATCGGCCTGCTCGTCCCGCTGCTGGTGCTGGTGAACACCACGACCCGGCTGGCCGCGGCCCGCCGCGAGGCGCGGTTCGCCGCGATCCGGCTGGCGGGCGGGACGTCCCGGCAGGTCAGCGTGCTGGCCGCGGTGGAGGCCGGGCTCGGCGCGCTGCTGGGGGCGCTGCTCGGCGCCGCGCTGTTCCAGCTCGTACGCCCGGCCGTGGCGCTGATCAGGGTCACCGGCTCCCGCTTCTTCCCCGACCTGGTCACGCCGGAGCCCTGGCAGTACGCGGCCGTGCTGGTGTGTGTCCCGCTGCTGGCGGGCGGCTCGGCCATGTGGTCGCTGCGCCGCGTGCGGATCTCCCCGCTCGGCGCGGCGAGGAAGGCCGCCGCCCGGCCGCCGAGGGCCTGGCGGGTGATCCCGCTGCCGGCCGGGCTGGTCCTGTTCGCCGGCCCGGCGTTCCAGGGCGACGGGCGCGAGCCGGATCCCGTTCTGGCGGGGGCGGCCCTGGCGCTGGTCATGGTCGGGCTGGTCCTGGCGGGCCCCTGGCTGACGATGCTGGCGGCCCGGCTCGCCGCCCGGCTGACGGGCGGCGCGGCGACCCTGCTGGCCGCGCAGCGGCTGGCGGCCGATGCGCGGGCCGCGTTCCGGTCGGTGAGCGGGCTCGTGCTGGCGGTGTTCATCGGGACGGCGATCGCGGCCATGGTCCCGGCCGTGGTCTCCGGCCAGCGGGCGGTGGCGGGCGGCGCGCTCACCGACGTGCTGCGCGCGCCCCTCACCCCCGATCCCGGGCGCGGCGGGCTGTCGCCGCGGGCGGGAGCGGAGCTGCTCACGCGGTTGCGGGCGCATCGGGGCGTCGAGGTGCTGCCGATCTACGCGCTGCCGCGAAACGCGGCGGAGCGCACGGCCGTGCCGGGCGACGGCCCGCCGCCGCCCAGCACGGCCGTGGACTGCGCGAGCCTGGCCCGCCACCCCGCGCTCGGGCGGTGCCCGGCGGGCGCCCAGGCGGTGTCGGGCGCCTTCGACCGCGTCGTCGAGGCCGACAACCCGCTGACCATCGACAAGCTGCTCCCCCTCGCCGGCCCGGCCGTCTCCACCGAAGGGCTCGGCCTGGCGGCCGTCCTGGTCAGCATGGACGACAAGGACGGGCTGGAGGAGATCCGCACCCTGCTGGCGCCCTACAGCACCGGCCCGCCGATGACCTTCGCCGAGGTCGCCCAGGTCAGGGCGACGATCTTCACGCAGGTCGAGAACATCGCGCTGGCCATGGTCGCGCTGACCCTGCTCACCGGCGGGTGCGGTCTCGTGGTGGCGGTCGGCGGCGGGCTGATGGAGCGCAGGCAGCCGTTCACGCTGCTGCGGCTGACCGGCGCGCCGTCCCGCACCCTGGCCGCGGTGGTGCTGCTGGAGTCGGCGCTGCCGCTGGTCCTGGCCGCGGCCGTCGCCGCCCTGGCGGGGTTCGGCGTGGCGGGGCCGTTCGTCGGCCAGCTCGCGATGAAGGGCGCGTCCGTGGCCATGCCGGGGCCTGTCTACTTCGCGGCCGTGGGGGGTGGCCTGGCCGCGTCCCTGCTGGTGAGCCTCATGGCGCTGCCGCTGCTGCGGCACATGACCGCGCCCGGCAACGCGCGAGTGACCTAATTGAACTCAACCTACATGAATAGTAGGTTTTGGGGTCATGAGCCTCCAGTTCCTCTGGTACATCCCGAACCAGGCCCGGCCAGGCCATCGCGGCGACGACACCATCGCCGGTCACAACAGCCTGGCGACCCTCAGCAGCCACGCCGAGGCCGTCGAACGGCACGGCTGGGCCGGGGCGCTCATCGGCACCGGCTGGGAACGGCCCGACACCTTCACCGTCGCCACCGCACTGGCCGCACGGACGACCACGTTCCAGCCGCTGATCGCGGTGCGGCCCGGCTACTGGCGTCCGGCCAACTTCGCCTCCGCCGCCGCGACCCTGGACCACCTCACCGGCGGGCGGGTGCTGGTCAACATCGTGTCGGGCAAGGACGACCTGGCGGCGTACGGCGACAGCGAGGGCGACCAGGCGCACCGCTACGGCCGTACCAAGGAGTTCATGCGGCTGGTACGCAGGCTGTGGACCGAGGAGGACGTCACGCACCACGGCGAGCACTTCAGCGTCACCGGCTCGACCGTCGTGCCGCGTCCGGTGGTGCTGGGCGAGCGCAGGCATCCCCGGCTCTACTTCGGCGGCGCCTCGGAGGCCGCGGAGCGGGTGGCCGCCACGGAGGCCGACGTGCAGCTCTTCTGGGGCGAGCCGCTCGACGGGATCGCGGCGCGCATCGCGCGGCTCAAGCAGCTCAGCGAGCGGCTCGGACGTGAGCTGCCGCCGCTGGAGTTCGGGCTGCGGGTCACCACGGTGGTGCGCGGCACCACCGAGCAGGCCTGGGCCGACGCGGAGGCCAGGGTCGCCAGGATGGCGGCGGGCGCCGTCGCGGGCGACGTGAACTGGCAGGCCGCCGCCGGCCAGCGCCGGCTGCTGGATCTGGCCGCCAGGGGCGAGGTGCTCGACCGCAACCTCTACACCGCCCCCGGCCGGTACGGCGGCGGCGGCGCGGGCACCACCTGGCTGGTGGGCTCCGCCGAGGACGTGGCCGAGTCGCTGCGCGACTACCAGGCCCTCGGCATCAGCCACTTCGTGCTGTCCGACACCCCGTACCTGGCGGAGGTCGAACGCCAGGGCGACGAGCTCCTCCCCCTGCTGCGGGACTGACCCGCCGCGAGTACACCGGGCGTCGCGCGCCTTGCGCTAGCGCCTGCTCCTGTTAGCGTCGAAGCATGTCAGAGGGTGCGGAGCGCGGCGCGACATCCCCGCCACGGCGGTCGGGCTGGCGGCGGGCGCTGCTCGCCGCCGGCGTCGTCCTGCTGTACGCGGTCCTGCTGGCGACCGGGGTGCTGTCGTTCCTGCTGACCGACGCGAGCGTCAGGTGAGCCTCACCTGTTCGCCTCCTCCCTGCGGCGGGCGAACCAGGTGACCGCCCACAGCACCAGGCCGATCGCCAGCAGCACGCCCGCGATCTGGTACTGGCCGGACGGCCGCCCCGACGACCAGGGCAGCACCAGGTACAGGCAGGTGATCGTGCCCAGCACGGGCAGCACGCGGCCCGCGTTGAAGTGCTTGACCTCGGCCCGGTCCCTGCGCAGGACGAGGACGGACACGTTGACGGCGGCGAAGACGGCGAGCAGGAGCAGCGAGGTCGTCCCGCCGAGCAGCGCCACGACGGGGCTCTCCGGGTCGAGCGAGACGAACGTGATGAGCCCCATGGCGATGACGGTGGTGAACAGGATCGCCGCCTCCGGCGTGCGCCGCCTGGGGTGCACCTTCGACAGGAAGAACGGCAGCACGCTCTGCTTGCTCATGCCGTACAGGAGCCGGCTGGCCATCAGCATGTTGATCAGCGCGGAGTTCGCGACGGCGAACATCGAGATGAACGGCAGCAGGTCGGCGATCGGGAAGCCGGGGGTGGCGGTCTGCACCACGGTCGCCAGCGGCGTCTCGCTCTCGGCGAGGATGCCGACGGGTACCACGGCGACGGCGCAGATGGACACCAGGATGTAGATCACGCCCGTGATGCCGAGCCCGGTCAGCATGATGCGGGGGAAGATCCGTGACGGGTCGCGCGTCTCCTCGGCCATGTTGACCGAGTCCTCGAAGCCCACCATGGCGAAGAACGCGAGCGACGTCGCGGTGCTCACGGCCAGGAACACGCTCTTGTCGGTGGCGGTCTCGAAGGCGACGACCCGGGAGAAGTCGGCGTTGCCGCCCGCGATGAACCAGGCGCTGAGCAGGATGACGAGCAGCAGACCGGAGAGCTCGATCGAGGTGAGCACCACGTTGATCTTGACGCTCTCGCCCACGCCGCGCAGGTTGACGGCCAGGACCAGGAGCATGAAGCCCAGCGCGATCATCAGGATGACGCCGTTGCCGACGTCGAGGCCGAATCCGGCGGCGAGGTTCGCGGCGAAGGCGCGCGAGGCGGCGGAGGCGGAGGTGATGCCGGAGCACATCACGGTGAAGCAGACGAGGAAGGACACGATGTTCAGGCGGAACGCCTTGTGCACGTAGAGCGCGGCGCCCGCCGCCTGCGGGTACTTCGTGACCAGTTCGAGGTAGGAGCAGGCGGTGATCGCGGCGACCACGAACGCGATGGCGAACGGCAGCCACGCCGCTCCGCCGACCTCGCCGGCGACCTGGCCCGTGAGGGCGTAGATCCCGGTGCCGAGGATGTCACCGACGATGAAGAGCAGCAGCAGGCCCGGGCCCATGACCCGCTTGAGGCTGGGCTGGTCGTCGCCGTGCGCTGGAGGAGGACTGGAAGAGGGGGCGGCCATCTGATCATCCCGGTCCGTCATCCCGCCAGCCTATGCTTTCGAGGCCTTTCAGAGCTCGTGAATTCCGCAGTCAGTACTGGTTCATCTTGGCGTCCATGGCCAGGCCCGCGTCGATCACCTTCGCGGGGACGCCCTTGATGCCGATGTGGTCCTTGGCGATCCGCCCCAGCGTGGGCAGGCTCTTGCGGTCGGGCCAGGTCTCCGGCTGCCACAGCGACGAGCGCAGGAACGCCTTGGCGCAGTGCATGTAGAGCTCCTGGACCTCGACGAGGAGCGCCAGTCTGGGCCGCTTGCCCTTGACGGTGAGGTCGTCGAAGAACGGCGCGTCCGACACGAGCGTCGCCCGGCCGTTGACGCGCAGCGTCTCGTTCATGCCGGGCACGATGAACAGCAGGCCGACGTGCGGGTTGAGCAGCACGTTGCGCAGGCTGTCGAGGCGCTGGTTGCCGGGCCGGTCGGCGAGCGCCAGCCGCTGGTCGTCGAGCACCAGCACCGAGCCGGCGGGGTCGCCGCGGGGCGAGACGTCGCAGGTGCCGTCGGTGTTGGAGGTGGCGAGCAGCACGAACGGCGAGTGGGCGATGATCGTGCGCGCGTGCTCGTCGATCCGGGCGATGTCCTTGTCCCAGATGGTCTGCGGCGGCTCCTTGACGATCTCGCGGAGCTCGTCCTCGGTCGTCACCATGCGTATGTCGGAAGAGTGCACCACCCGAGCATAGGCAAGCCTAACCTTCGTCGTCGAGATCCACGCCCTCTGTGATCTGCGGCACTTCACATCCTGAAACATTGCAGATTGTGAAATTTTTCCCGTAATCTTGGGCATTGTGACCATCGTGGACAGCGCAGAGGAGCTCAGCCGCAGGGATCGAAAGAAGCTCGAGACCCGCGCGGCCCTGGAGCACGCTGCCCTGACCCTGGTCGCCGAGCGCGGCCTGGCGGCGGTCACGGTGGAGGACATCGCGGAGGCGGTGGACGTCTCCTCCCGCACGTTCTTCAACTACTTCCCGTCCAAGGAAGACGCGCTCATCGGCTCGCAGCAGATCTCCGCCGGCGAGCTGTGCCTGCGCCTGGACGCCATGCCCGCCCGGGTGCCCGTCCTGGAGGCGCTGCGGCTGATGTCGCGGGCCGAGGCCGAAGCCGTGCAGGAGCAGCGTGAGCAGTGGCTGCTGCGGCTGAAGGTGTTCGAACAGAACCCGTCACTGCTCCCCCGGCTCGTCGCCAGCGGCAGCGAGACCGAACGGGCCGTGACGGACGCCGTCGCCCACCGCGCCGGCGTCGCACCGGGCACCAGCGGCTATCCCGAGCTCGTCACCGCGGCCGCCATGGCGGCCTTCCGGGTGGCGATGCTGCGCTGGAGCGCCGCCGGCGGCCGCCCCTCACTGGCCGGCCTGGTGGACGAGGCCTTCGACCAGCTCGCCGCAGGCCTGCCCAACCCGTGACGGGCCCGGTCACCCGTCCCCCTTCGACCGCCCCGCAGAAGTAAACGTTTCGTACTGCCGGTGCCCGCAGGAGCCCCGCCGAACGCGGGGCCGCCCTGCCGCCGGAAGACGCCCGAGAGAACGAGGAAAGATGACAACCACCAGCGCGCAGCCCGAGCCCGCGGCCGCGGCGCCCACGTCCAGACGGAAGGTCCTGCAAGCGCTGTCCGGGCTGATGGTGGGCATGTTCGTGTCCATCCTGGCCTCGACCGTCGTGGCCAACGCCCTGCCCCGCATCATCACCGACCTTCAGGGCACCCAGACCGTCTACACCTGGATCGTCACCACGGAGCTGCTGGCCATGACGGCCACGGTGCCGCTCTGGGGCAAGATGGCCGACCTCTACAACAAGAAGCTGCTGATCCAGCTCTCACTCGGGCTGTTCGTGGTCGGCTCGCTGATCGCGGGCCTGACGCCGAACGTGGAGATCCTCATCGTCAGCCGCGCCGTCCAGGGCGTCGGCGCCGGCGGCATGACCGCGCTGTCGATGGTCGTCATGGCGGCCATGATCCCGCCGCGTGAGCTGGGCCGTTACTCCGGCATCTTCGGCGCCGTCTTCGGTGTCGGCACCGTCGCGGGGCCGCTCATCGGCGGTGTGCTCGTCGACACCTCCTGGCTCGGCTGGCGCTGGTGCTTCCTGCTCGGCGTGCCGTTCACCATCGTGGCCATCATCCTGCTGCAGCGCACCCTCGACCTGCCGGTGGTGCGCAAGGAAGTCAAGATCGACTACCTGGGCGCGCTGCTCATCACGGCGGGTGTGTCCACGCTGCTGATCTGGTCGTCGCTGGCGGGCAACCAGTTCGAGTGGGGCTCCTGGTGGACCGTCGGCCTCGTCGGCGGCGGCGTGATCATCCTCGCGCTGGCCGTCTGGGTCGAGTCGCGGGCCGCCGAGCCGATCATCCCGCTCACCATCTTCAGGAACCGCACCGTCGCCCTCGCCACCGTGGCCAGCGCGCTGGTCGGCGTCGCCATGTTCGGCGGCACCGTCTTCCTGTCGCAGTACTTCCAGGTGGCGCTCGGCAAGTCGCCGACGGTCGCCGGCCTCATGAGCCTGCCGATGGTGTTCGGCCTGCTCGTCTCCTCGACCGTGGCGGGCCAGCTCATCACCAAGACCGGCCGCTGGAAGGGCTTCCTCGTGGCCGGCGGCATCGTCATGCTCGCCGGGATGGGCCTGCTCAGCACGATCGACGGGCAGACCGGCACGGTCATGCTCGGCGTCTACATGGCGGTGCTCGGCATCGGCGTCGGCATGCTCATGCAGAACCTGGTGCTCGCCGCCCAGAACGACGTGCCCGCCGCCGACCTGGGCTCCACCACCTCGGCGCTGACCTTCTTCCGCAGTATGGGCGGCACGATCGGCGTCAGCGCCCTGGGCGCGGTGCTGGCCAACCGGGTCACCACGCTGCTCACGGAGAAGCTCGGGCCGATGGCCGCCGCCGGTGGCGGCGGTGGCGACGCGCACGCCGTGCCCGACATCTCCAAGCTGCCGGCTCCCGTCGTGCGGATCATCCAGGACGTGTACGCGACCGCGACGGCCGAGCTGTTCCTCATCGGGGTGCCGCTCACGGTGCTGGCGCTGGTGGCGGTGCTGTTCATCAAGGAGAAGCCGCTGGCGACGCTGTCGGGCGAGGAGCGGCTGGCTCGCGAGCGCGCGGCGGCCTCGGGCCACTGAGCCGCGAACGCACGGGAACTCGCTCTATTGCAAGCAAGTCGCAATAGAGCGAGTTTCGCGAGTGGGCCAATTGCCTTCCGCTCAGGCCGAAAATGTTCACACCCCCCGTG
The DNA here is from genome assembly GCF_008086045.1 of Nonomuraea sp. PA05. GTDB lineage: Bacteria > Actinomycetota > Actinomycetes > Streptosporangiales > Streptosporangiaceae > Nonomuraea > Nonomuraea monospora. The sequence continues at coordinate 275,764 of NZ_VSEY01000011.1, forward strand.
CACGTCCTGTGATAGATAGATGACAACTTGGGGTTAGCGCGCACCAAGGGCAGATCCGGCTAATGTCTCCGCTACCTGAGGAAGCCCGGGCGAGCACGGAGGACCGGTCATGGGCGAGTCCACTGTCGGCACATCCCATTCGTCCGCGCGTAACAAGCGCGCCCGCGGCCCGGGGGAGGCCGGTGAGGAGCCGGAGCTCCGGCGGCTGCTCGCAGGGCTCACCGCCGTCAGGGACGGCGACTTCCGCACCAGGCTTCCCGACGACGCCGACGGGCTGCTCGGCGAGATCGCCTCCGTCTTCAACGGCATGGTCGACCAGCTCTCCCTGTTCACCTCCGAGGTCACCCGCGTGGCCCGCGAGGTCGGCACCGAGGGGCGGCTGGGCGGCCAGGCCGAGGTGCCGGCCGTCTCCGGCACCTGGAAGGACCTCACGGAGTCCGTCAACGCGATGGCGGGCAACCTCACCGACCAGGTACGCAGCATCGCCCAGGTCACCACGGCCGTGGCCCGCGGCGACCTGTCACAGAAGATCACCGTGCACGCGCGCGGCGAGATCCTGGAGCTGAAGAACACCGTCAACACGATGGTCGACCAGCTCTCCTCCTTCGCCGCGGAGGTCACCAGGGTGGCCCGCGAGGTCGGCACCGACGGCAGGCTGGGCGGCCAGGCCGACGTCAAGGGCGTGGCCGGCACCTGGCGGGCGCTGACCGACTCGGTGAACTTCATGGCGGGCAACCTCACCGACCAGGTGCGCAACATCTCGCAGGTGGCCACCGCGGTGGCGCGCGGCGACCTGTCGCAGCGGATCACGGTCTCGGCGCGCGGCGAGATCCTGGAGCTGAAGAACACCCTGAACACGATGGTCGACCAGCTCTCCTCCTTCGCCGACGAGGTGACCAGGGTGGCGGGCGAGGTCGGCACCGAGGGCAACCTGGGCGGCCAGGCCACGGTCAGGGGCGTCTCCGGCACCTGGAAGGACCTGACGGAGAACGTCAACGTCATGGCCTCCAACCTGACCAACCAGGTGCGCAGCATCGCCCAGGTGGCCACCGCCGTGGCGCGCGGCGACCTGTCACAGAAGATCACCGTCGAGGCCAAGGGCGAGGTCGCGGCCCTGGCACAGACGATCAACACGATGGTCGACACGCTCAGCGCGTTCGCCGACGAGGTCACCCGGGTGGCCCGCGAGGTCGGCACCGAGGGCCAGCTCGGCGGGCAGGCCCGCGTGCCGAACGTGGCGGGCACCTGGAAGAACCTCACCGACAACGTCAACTCGATGGCCGACAACCTGACCAACCAGGTGCGCAGCATCGCTCAGGTCACCACCGCGGTGGCGCGGGGCGACCTGACCCGCAAGATCGACGTGGACGCCCGGGGCGAGATCCTGGAGCTGAAGACCACCATCAACACGATGGTGGACCAGCTCTCCTCGTTTGCCGCCGAGGTCACGCGCGTGGCCCGCGAGGTCGGCAGCGAGGGAAGGCTGGGCGGGCAGGCCGAGGTCGAGGGCGTGTCCGGCACGTGGAAGCGGCTGACGGAGAACGTCAACGAGCTGGCCGGCAACCTGACCCGGCAGGTCCGCGCGATCGCCGAGGTGACCAGCGCGGTCACCTCCGGCGACCTGACCAGGTCGATCACCGTGGACGCCGAGGGCGAGCTGGCCGACCTGAAGGACAACATCAACTCGATGGTGAAGTCGCTGCGCGAGACGACCAGCGCCAACGAGCAGCAGGACTGGCTGAAGTCCAACCTGGCCCGCATGTCCGGCCTCATGCAGGGGCACCGCGACCTGGCCACGGTCGCCGAGCTGGTGATGAACGAGCTGGCGCCGCTGGTCTCCGCCCAGTACGGCGCGTTCTTCCTGGCCGAGGAGAGCGAGCTGCAGCTGATCAGCGCCTACGGCTACCCGGTGGACCCGGAGCGGCCGAGCCGGTTCAGGATCGGCGAGGCGCTGGTCGGCCAGGCGGCGCGCAGCCGCAGGACGATCGCGATGACCGACCTGCCGCCCGGCTACATCACGATCTCCTCGGGGCTGGGCAGGACCGATCCCACCTCGGTGATCGTGCTGCCCGTCGTGGTCGAGGAGCAGGTGCTGGGCGTGATCGAGCTGGCCTCTGTGCAGCCGTTCACGCCGGTCCACCGCGCCTTCCTCGACCAGCTCATGGAGACCGTCGGCGTCAACCTCAACACGATCGTGGCCAACGCGCGCACCGACGAGCTGCTGGAGGAGTCGCAGCGGCTGGCGTCGGAGTTGCAGGCCCGCTCGGAGGAGCTGCAGAGCCAGCAGGAGGAGTTGCAGCGCTCCAACGCCGAGCTGGAGGAGAAGGCGACGCTGCTGGCCCGCCAGAACCAGGACATCGAGACCAAGAACCTGGAGATCGAGCAGGCCAGGCAGGAGCTGGAGGCGCGGGCGCACCAGCTCTCGCTGGCCTCCACCTACAAGAGCGAGTTCCTCGCCAACATGAGCCACGAGCTGCGCACCCCGCTCAACTCGCTGCTCATCCTGGCGCAGCTCCTGGCCCAGAACCACACGCGCAACCTGACGCCGAAGCAGGTGGAGTACGCCGGGATCATCCACTCGGCCGGCTCCGACCTGCTGCAGCTCATCAACGACATCCTCGACCTGTCCAAGGTCGAGGCGGGCAAGATGGACATCAACCCCGAGTGGGTGCAGCTACGCAAGCTGCTCGACTACGTCGAAGCGACCTTCCGCCCCATGACGGGGCAGAAGAGCCTCGCCTTCCGCGTCACCACCGCGCCGGGCGTGCCCGCCGAGCTGCTCACCGACGACTCGCGGCTGCGGCAGGTGCTGCGCAACCTGCTCTCCAACGCGGTCAAGTTCACCGAGAGCGGCAGCGTGGAGCTGCGCATCGAGCCGGCCGCGCCGTCCGAGCTGCCTCCCTCCGTACGCTCGAACGGCCCCGCCATCGCGCTGCGCGTCGTCGACACCGGCGTGGGCATCCCCGAGCAGCAGCTCGAAGTCATCTTCGGCGCGTTCCAGCAGGCCGACGGCACCACCAGCCGCAAGTACGGCGGCACCGGGCTCGGCCTGTCGATCTGCCGCGAGATCGCCTACCTGCTGGGCGGCGCCATCACGGTGCAGAGCACGCCCGGCCAGGGCAGCGTGTTCACGCTGTTCCTGCCGGTGGCGCGGCCCGGGTTCGAGGTCATGCCGGCGGAGGGCGGCGAGCCCGCCCAGCCCACCGAGCGGGAGCCGGTGGCCGCGCGGCGGCTGCTCGTCATCGAGGAGCGCCGCAACGGGCTGCTGTCGCTGGTGTCGGAGAGCGTCGTGGGCGACCTGGCCGGCGCGCGCGACCACGACGGGACGATGGAGGTCGCCGCGGCGGCGGGTGTGGAGGAGGCGGCCGTCATGCTCGCCGGCGAGCCCTGCCACTGCATCGTGCTGGACCTAAGCATGCCGGACATGTCGGCCTATCACCTGCTGGACATCATGGACCGCGACCCACGCCTGCACGGGGTGCCGGTGCTGGCGTACAACAACTGGCGCTCGCACGCGCAGCAGGAGGTGAGCCTCGCGCACCAGCCGCTGGAGCTGCTGTCCAGCCTGGACGAGCTGCGCGAACGCATCGCCCTGCACCTCACCGCCAACCAGCCCGGCGACGTGCTGCCCCTGGTCAGAACCGGCACCGTGGGCGAGGCCGCGGCCCGCGAGATCGACAACACCCTCGCCGGGCGTACCGTCCTGGTGGTGGACGACGACGCCCGCAACCTGTACGCGCTCACCAGCATGCTGGAAATCCACGGCATCAACGTGCTGCACGCCGAGAACGGCCGCAAGGGCATCGACACGCTGACCGCCCACACGGAGACCGACCTGATCCTGATGGACGTCATGATGCCGGAGATGGACGGCTACACGGCGACCGAGACGATCAGGGCCATGCCGCAGTACGCCGACCTGCCGATCATCGCGGTGACCGCCAAGGCCATGCCGGGCGACCAGGAGAAGAGCCTGGCGGCGGGGGCCAGCGACTACGTGACCAAGCCGGTGGACGCCGACCATCTCATCGAACGCATCCAGCATTGGATGGACCCGTCCTGACGATTTCGCGAGGAGCGGCGACGTGCACGCAGACGACCAGGCGACTCCTCTCCCCGACCCGGCGCGCCCCGACGACGTGATCGCGGGGTTCGGCGCGGGCGAGTGGCCTGAGGCCGGCACGCCGGGGACACCTGACAGCCCCGCGGCGACCGGGGCACCGGACCACGACCCGCCCGAAGCGCGTGACGGCGGTGACGAGGAGGCGCGGGAAAGCCTCCCGTCCGAGGCGCGGGACGGCGGTGGCGGGGAGGCCGTACCCGAGGACCGGCTGGACGCGCTGGCCGCCACCGTCGAGCGGTTGCGGCGGGAGGCCGAGCGGGCCCGGCGCGAGGCCGACGACCGCGCCCTGATCGAGCTGGCCAAGGGCGTCCTGCTGGAACGGCTGCGCTGCGGCCCCGCGCACGCGGCCGAGCAGCTCGCCACGCTGGCGGCCAAGGCCGGCGTGTCCCGCCTGGAGGTGGCCGCCGACATCGTCAACGAGGTCGCCGAGGACCGCATCGGCGCAGCGTCCCGGTCCGACCCGGAGGTCTCGGTGCGGCTGCGCGCCGCCGAGAGCGCGGCCCTGGACGCGGGCGACACCCAGGTGGTGGCCGTGGCGCTGCTGGAGCACGCGCTGGGCCCGCTGGGCGCCACGGCGGTGGCGGTGTGGGCGGCCGAGCCGGGCGCCGCGCTCAGCCTGGCGGGCTGCGCCGGGTTCGGCCCCGAGGAGGCCAGGCGGTGGCGGCACGTCCCGCCGGGCGTGGTCACCCCGGCCGGGCGGTCGCTGACGGAGCGGCGGATGATCTGGCACGGCGACGCGGGCCTGCCCGCCATCGGCCGGCTCGTCGCCGGCGGCGGCCGGGTCACGGTGCCGATGACGACGGGCGGCCGGGTGCTGGGCGTGCTGGAGATCTGCTGGCCGCACGCGCTGCCCCCGCACCCGCCGAGGCTCGAACGGCAGATCGAGGCCATGGCCGAGCTGTGCGCGCACACGCTGGACGCGCCGTTCGCGGCGCTGACGCCGTCCACGCCCGCGATGTCTGAGGTCGTGGACCTGGCCGACGCGCTGCCCGACCCCGCCGTGGTGCTGCAGGCGCACCTGGACCCCAAGGGCGAGCCGGCCGACTTCCGGATCAGGCACGTCAACGAGCGCATCTCGGGCGGCGACCGGCTGCTGCTCGACGCGTACCCGCTGGCGCCGGACGGGCTGCTGCTGGAGGCCTACCCCCGGGCGGCGGGCGGGCTGCTGACGCGGCTGATCCAGGTGTACGCGACGGGCAGGCCGTTCCGCGCAGAACGGATGACGCTCGGCCTGAGCACCACCGGGGTGGCGGACGTGAGCCTGACCCGGCACGGCGACAGCGTGCTGATGGTCTGGCGCGACCACGACGAGGGCTCGCGGCTGGCCGGGCTCCTGGAGCACGCCCAGCGGCTGGGCCGCATCGGCGGTTTCGAGGAGAGCGCGGTGACCGGCCAGATCACCTGGAACGCGCAGCTCTACTCGCTGTACGGGATGACGCCGGGCGACCGCCCGATCCCGCTGGAGCGGCTGCGCGCCCACGCCCACCCCGACGACGAGATCGCGATCGGCCGGTTCCTGCGGACGGTGCTGCACCACCGGCGGTTCGCGGCCGTGGCGTTCCGGCTGGTGCGCCCCGACGGGGTCACCCGCCACATGCGGGTGGTGGCCGAGCCGGTCTTCGGGCCGGAGGGGCGGCTGATGGCGGTGCGGGGGGCGTACCAGGACATCTCCTCACAACACTGGACGGAGGTGGCGCTGGCGGTCACCCGCGACCAGCTCGCCCACACCGAGGAGCGCTCCGCCGCGAGCAACCGCCTGGCCCTGCAGCTCCAGCAGGCGATCATGCCGCCCTCGCACGGCGCAATGGACTCCTTCGGCCTGCACATCGCCGTCCGCTACCGGCCGGCGCAGAAGGAGGACCTGGTCGGCGGCGACTGGTACGACGCGGTCGCGCTGCCGTCCCATCGGGTGCTGCTGTCGGTCGGCGACGTGGCCGGGCACGGCGTGCAGGCGGCCACCGGCATGGTGATCCTGCGCAACGCGCTGCGCGGCCTGGCCACCACAGGCGCGGGCCCCGCGCAGATCATGAGCTGGCTGAACCAGGTCGCCCACCACCTGGCCGACCGGATGACCGCGACCGCCGTGTGCGCCCTGTACGACCCGCCCACCCGCGTCCTGCGCTGGGCCAGGGCCGGCCACCTGCCGCCCATCCTGCTGCGCGACGGCCGCGGCGTGGAGCTGCCCATGGTCAAGGGGCCGCTGCTGGGCGCGTTCACCGACGCCCTGTACGAGGAGGGGGAGCTCCAGCTCCAGGCCGATGACACGCTGCTCATGTACACCGACGGCCTGATCGAGCGGCGCGACCACAACCTGCGCCACGCCCAGGACCAGCTCCTGACCATCGCCGGGCGCGCGGCCGACACGCTCGACCACCGCCTCGACGACCTGCTCACGCACTGCAACTCCGACACCGACGACGACACCTGCCTCATCGGCGTGCACCTGAGGTGACCGCCCCGTTGTCTGCCGGGCGTCCTCGTGGGCATCCTTGGTCCGGTGGACTTCGAGAACGCCGACCTGCTCCTCGCCGACGCGCGCACCCTGCTGGACGAGCACGCCGCCGTCCGCGCGCAGGCCGTGCACGCCCTCGACGCGCTGCGCCGCGACGTGGCCAGGGCCGGGCTGGAGTCGGTGCCGGTCTCGCGGCTGAAGGACGTCACCGACGGGCGGCTGCGCATCGCGACGCTGGAGAAGGCCGGCTTCGCCACGGTGCGGCAGGTGCTGGACGCCACGCCGTACGAGTTGCAGTTGCTGCCCGGGATCGGGGCGCGGACGGCGGGACAGATCCACGCGGCCGCCCGGCAGATCGAGCAGGCCGCCGCCGACGCCGCCAGCCTGCGGCTCGACGTGGACCTGCCCGACCACCACACCACGGAGCTGGTGGTCGCCCTGCACCGCCTGGTCGGCGCGGGCCCCGACCTGCCGCGCGCGCTGCACGCCGCCGAGGACCTGGCGGGGCGGCTGGCGCCGCTGCTCGCGGCGGCGCGGCCCGCGCGCAGCCGGCTGCGGATGATGGTCACCCTGCCGTCGCGGCGGCGGCAGGCGCGGGAGGCGGTCGAGGCCGTCGAAAGCCTGCTCACGGACAACGACGGGACGCGGCTGCTGATCGCCCAGGCCACGACGGACCTGCTGCGTCCCCCGGCCCGCGACTTCGAGGCGTGGGCGGACTTCGAGTCCCGCTCGCCCGAGTACTTCGCCCTGCTGGCCGAGCTGGCCGGCGAGCCGCTCGGCACCGAGCGGGGGCTCCTGCCGGACGACCTGGCCGCCAAGGTCGCCGCGCAACCCCTGGACGACACGCACCGGCGGGTGTCCCTGCGCGGTTACCAGGCGTTCGGCGCCCGCTTCGCACTCGTGCAGGAGCGCGTGATCATCGGTGACGAGATGGGCCTGGGCAAGTCCATCGAGGCCATCGCCGCGCTGGCGCATCTGCGGGCGTCCGGCGACACGCACTTCCTGGTGGCCTGCCCGGCGAGCGTCCTGATCAACTGGGTGCGGGAGATCGGCGCGCGCAGCACCCTGCGCGCCTACCCGCTGCACGGTCCCGAACGGCTCGCCGCCCAGCAGGAGTGGCTGCTGCGGGGCGGCGTCGCGGTGGCCACCCTGGACGGGCTGCACCGGGTCGAGCCCGCGGACCTCGGCATGCTCGTCGTGGACGAGGCCCACTACGTCAAGAACCCGGAGACGAAACGCTCGCGGGCCGTCGCCGGCTGGTGCGGGCGGGCGCGGCGGGTGCTGTTCCTGACCGGCACGCCGATGGAGAACCGGGTGGAGGAGTTCAGGACGCTGATCGCGTACCTGCGGCCCGGCCTCGCCGCCGAGCTGCGCAGCAGCGACGTGGTGGCGGGGGCGCAGGCCTTCCGCAAGGCGGTCGCGCCCGTCTACCTGCGGCGCAACCAGCAGGACGTGCTGGCGGAGCTGCCCGATCGGGTGGAGGCCGACGAGTGGGTGGAGTTCAGCGGGGCCGACCTGGAGGTGTACCGGGAGGCGGTGGCCAAGGGCAACTTCATGGCCATGCGGCGCGCCGCCTACGCCGAACCGGCCACCTCCGCCAAGCTCAAGCGGCTGCTGGAGCTCATCGACGACGCCGAGGCCAACGGGCTGAAGGTGGTGGTGTTCTCCTACTTCCGCGCGGTGCTCGCCGCCGTCGGCGCGGCGCTGGACGGGCGGGCGCACGGCCCGCTGTCCGGCGACGTCAGCGCGGAGCGGCGGCAGCGGGTCGTGGACGAGTTCTCCGCCGCGGCCGGGCACGCCGTGCTGCTCAGCCAGGTGCAGGCGGGCGGCGTCGGGCTGAATCTGCAGGCGGCGTCCGTGGTCATCCTGTGCGAGCCGCAGGTCAAGCCGAGCATGGAGACGCAGGCGGTCGGACGTGCGCACCGGATGGGCCAGGTGCGCCGCGTCCAGGTGCACCGGCTGCTCACCGTGGACTCCGTGGACCAGCGCATGCTGGACATCCTGCGGCGCAAGTCGCGGCTGTTCGACGCCTACGCCAGGCGCAGCGACCTGGCCGAGTCCACGGGCGACGCGGTGGACGTGTCGGAGCAGTCGCTGGCGCGGCTGGTGGTGGAGGAGGAACAGCGCCGCCTGCTGCCCTGACGGGCTCTATCCAGCCCCGAAGCAGACGAACGTGCACGCCGGCTCCCCCTCGGCTGCCGACGCCAGCGCGTCCGCCGGGGACGCGCCGAGCGCCACGCCCCGGTGGTAGGCCATCATGACCTGCTCGGCGACGGCGTCGGGCACGCGGGTGAGACTGGAGATCACCGTGGACGTGCCCAGGTAGAGCAGCGCCGCGGTGAACCCGAGCAGTTCGTCCCCCGCCCTGACCACCGCCTGGCCCACGTCGCACGCCGACAGCACCACGTGCCCAGGAGTCCTGTCCAGGCGTTGCAGGTCGTGGGCCATGAGAGGGCCGTCGGCCAGGTCGAGGCGGGAGAAGAGCACGTTCTCGCGCTCGTGGTGGCCGTGGGTGGCGAAGTGCGCGAACGACGCGCCGTCCAGGGCGGACAGCGTGGCCGACACGGTGGCCGACCCGCCCCTCAGCGTGCGCGCCTTCGGATGCACCGCGCCCAGCCGCTCGATCTCCCGCTCGGCGTGCTCCAGATCGGGCCCGGCCACCAGGACGGATGAGCTGCCGTCCCTGACGAACGGCTCGGCGGCGCGCCTGGCCGCCAGCCACACCAGCGCGGACGGCGCCACCGCCAGCGGCCTGCCCCGCAGCTCGGGCAGCAGCCCCCAGGGCACCGCCGACAGCCCCATCGTCGGGATCAGCACGATGCCCCTCGCCCCGGACAACGCCTGCCGCAACGGCGCACCCAGCGCGTCGGAGATCACCCCGAGCTGGCGCTGCACGGACGCCTCGATCACCGCCCTCATCGCCGGCCGCAGATTACGGCCGGCCTGCGCGTTCAGGTCCCCCGCCAGGCGCCGCGCCGCCTCCGCCACCGGCTCGTACGCGCTGAGCCTGTGCAGGTGGCAGCGGCCGTTCACGAGCACCAGGGCGAGCAGGCCGCCGTCCACGTTCAGCAGGCTCACCAGCGCGAACCCGTCCTCGTCCAGCGCCTCCCGCACGGCCGCCGCCGGGGCGGGCGCCAGCCGCTCGCCGACGCCGGGGAGCTGCCAGCCGCGTTCCCTGATCACCTGCTCCAGCTCCAGGCAGCGCCTGCGCAGGGCCGGGCGGCGGCGGCCCGCGGCCTCGTCGGCGTGCATCTGCTGGGCGAGCTGACGCAGCTCCGCCAGCGCCTCCGCGGTCTGCTCGTCCTCGGGGGCGCGGGTCGGGCGGAACCTGAACGCCTGGGCCCTGCAACGTTCGGACCAGGCGAACACCTGGCGTGGCGAGCTTCCCTCCAGGGCGGCGCGCAAGCCGTGCGCCGCCAGGTCGGCGCCGAGGGCCGCTACGCCGGTGAGCATGTCCAGGCTGCCCAGGGTGCCGCGGTGGGAGTCGATCAGGGTCAGGCCCGAGCGGACCTTGCGCAGTGCCCGGCCGGGCAGGCCCTGGGCGTCGGCCAGCTCGGCTTCCGCCAGGTGGCGCATCAGGCGGACGTCGAGCGGCTCTCCCCTGGGGCGGCTGCCCTTACGGGATGGGGCGGTGGCGGTGGTCGCGGCGGCGGTGAGGTGGCCGGCGGCGATGAGGGCGCGGACCGAGACCAGGCGGGCCATCTCCCCGTCGTCCGGCATGGCGAGCTCGGCGAAGCGGGCCGCCAGCTCCCACGCCCGCCGCGCCACCGTCCGGGGCGCGGCGCCCCGGGCCAGGTCCGAGCGCAGCCGCATGAGCTCGGCCCGCCGCGCCCAGGCCGCGCTCCCCCGCCGGCGGAAGTGCGTCTCCGCCCGCCTGGCCCAGTCGCGGGCCTCGTCGTGCCGTCCCGCGTCGAGCGCGCACTGGGCTCTGGCCAGCTCGGCCTCGGCGTAGTCCTGCATGAGGCGTTGCCTGCGGAAGCCGTCGATGGCCCGGTCGAGGGTGTGGCCGGCCTCGTCGGTGAGGCCGACGGCGAGCAGGGCGCGGGCCCGGTCGAGGGCGAGCACGGGCAGGAAGCCCGGGTTGACGTCCTGGTAGAGCCGCTCCACCCGGGCGAACACGCCCAGCGCGGCCGGCACGTCGCCGAGCAGCAGGTCGCAGTAGCCGTCGTTGTGCAGGGCCTTGGCGGCGATCACGGGGTGGTCGTGGGTGTGGGCGAGGTGGGCGCTCCTGCGGGCGTCGTCCCTGGCCTGGCGGATGCGTCCGGTGGTGAGGTGGATGACGGAGCGGTTGAGGAGCACTCTGGCCAGCTCGACGCGGTCGCCGTCGAGGAGCAGGGGGGCGGCGATGTCCAGCTCGCGCAGCGCCTGGGTGCTGGAGCCCATCCGCAGGTGCATCAGGCCGCGTTGGGCGTGGACGATGGCCAGCTCCCCGGCGGGGGCGCGGCGCTGGGCCTCGTCGAGGAGCTCCATCCCGAGTTCGGAGCGGCCCTGTTCGGCCTCGGCGTGGGCGAGGCTGATCAGCAGGCGCGCCACCAGCCCGTCGCCTTCGCCATCGTCACGACCGCTGTTCCAGGCGAGCAGGTCGAGGGCCTGGCGGAGCCGTCGGGCGGCAAGGGCCGGGCGGCCGTCGTCGGTCGCCTCGACGCTGAGCCTGTGCAGGCGCTCCGCCTGTTCGCGCAGCGTGCCCGCACGCCCGTGGTCTCGCATCCGGCCTCGCGGTGGTCAGAGGATGAGTGAGGGCGTCACAGCCAGTATCGTCGCCTGCGCCGGATCATCAAGTCCCGGATCATCGAGCCCCTGGCGCACCACGAGTTGCGACAGTCCGCGCGGCACCACGTCGAGCACGAACCGCCCCTGGTCGTCGGCCCTGACGACGTGGGCGCCCTCGCCGCAGCGCAGTTCGACGAGGTGGTCGCCGGGCGGGGCGAGCCAGCCGTCCACGCGGACGGCGTGCTCGTCGCGCGCGCTGACGCTGATCATGATGGTGAGGATCTCGCTGTCGAAGGTGATCGTCCTGCTGTCCTCGCCGCCGCGTACGCCGGCGGGCAGCACGTCCTCCTCCTGCGGCCGCAGCACCTCGAACTCGGGTGACTCGAGGGCGAGAGCGAACTGGAGGCGTTCGACGAGGGTCGCGGGCACGGGATCGACGACGCGGTAGACGCCGGCGATCTCCTCGACGAGGTGCTGGTCCTCGGGGGTGAAGCGGGGGTGGTCCCCCTGGGCCGTGTTCATCAGGAACTCCAATCCGGGTCCTTCGCGAGCAGGAGGCGGAGCTTCGCGAAGCACCGGCCGCGTGTGGGCCCGATACTGCCCAGCGGCATGTCGAGGGCGGCGGCCACCGCGTCGTAGTGGGGGCGGGGCACGAAGGCGACGATCCTGAGCAGCTCGGCGCACCGCTTGGGCAGGCTCTCGACGGCGTGCCAGAGCGCGCGGCGCCGCTCGTCGTCCACGAGCAGCTCGTCGGGGGTGAGGACGCTGTCGGGCAGTTCGTCGAACGTGTCGTCGCCGGGCAGGTCGTCCTTGCGGGAGACGCGGCTGACCCGCCAGGCCTCGCGGCGGGTGGTGGTGACGAGCCACTCGATGAGCGCGCCTGGCACGGAGATGGCGTGCAGGTGCCGCAGGAGCGTGAGCCAGGTGGTCTGGATGACGTCCTCGGCGGCCTGCCGGCTCAGGCCCTGGTTGCGGGCGGTGTGCCAGAGCACGGGGGTGAGCTCGGCGACGATGGCGTCGAGCGCGTCGCTGTTGCCTTGGCGCGCCTCGACGAGCAGCGCCGCGAGGCGGTCGCGGCGCTGGGCGCGGGCGGTGGGCGCACGTTCGAGTGCGGGGTCGCCGGTCATCAGATCGGCACGATTTCCGGCCGCGCGACCTTGTCGTTGACCATGGCGTCGATGACGGTCCTGGCCCGTTCGACCCGGTCGACGCCCACCTGTCCGATGGTCTTGGTCAGCTCGGCGGCGATGGCGCCGGCGATGATGGGCGCGGCGAACGAGGTGCCGCTCCAGGCGCAGTGCGCGCCCACGGCGTCGGCGTCGAGTGAGGCGCGCTCGCCGACGCTGAGCACGGCGTTCTGGGCGCCGCGGTACTGGGGCGGGAACGTGCTGACGACCATGGCGCCGGGCGCCCGCCACCGTACGGCGGGGTGCTCGTTGCTGAAGATGGCGATCGTCCCGTCGGGGTTCTTGGCGGCGACGCCGAGCATGGGCGCGAGCGGCGGCCCCTGGACGGCGGTCTCGGAGAGGGCGGCCAGGTAGAAGGGCCTGGTGGTGGCGTAGTTGCCGGCGGCGTTGACGACGATGACGCCGCGCGCCCGTAGCTGGTTGACCTTGTCGAACAGCGCCTGCATGGCCGCGTCGCCGGTCTCGGCGAACCCGCCGAAGGAGCAGCACAGCACGTCCACGGCCTGTCCCTGGTCGAGCAGCCACAGCAGGCGGTCGAGGGCGGCGTGCACAGCCTCGCCGGGGACGACGCCGTCGCTGTGCATGACCTTGTACATCAGGACGCGGGCGTCGGGCGCGATCTGCGCGATGAGGCCGGCCAGCATGAGGCCGTGGCCGGTGTGCGAGTTGAGGGTGCCGATGAGCGGGTTGGGCAGGTGACCGAGGTCCTGGTAGCCGACGAGCCTGGCGATGTCGCGGCCCTGGTAGGCGGGGTGGCTGTCCTGGATGAGCTGCTGCCCGTCGGGGTCGACGGTGAGGAACGCGTCGGGGTCGGTCACGGGTTTGAACCAGGGGTGGCCGGCCACGCCGGTGTCGAGGGTGACGACGGTGATCCTGGGCCCGCCGAGCTCTTCGGGTGAGCGCCGGGGCGGCGGGCCCGCCACGACGGTGACGGGGATGCGGCCGTAGCCGGGCCGGCTGCCGCCGCCGGGTTCCTCGATGACGGCGTGGCCGCTGGTGGCGGGCTCGCCGCCGAGGTTGAGCGAGCCGATGCCGCTGGTGGCGGAGCCGACGAAGAGGTGGTCCAGCGAGATCTTCTCGATGCCCTCCCTGCCGGCGAGGGCGTCGGGCTCCTCGCGCGCGGCCCGGCGCAGGGCTCGCAGGGCGGGCCAGGCGTCGGCCTTGACGTCGCGCTGCCCTTCGGCGACGGTCAGGACGGCGGGCTCCCAGGCGGTCTCGCCACCGGGCTCCCTGCGGCGGGCGCGTTCGACGCTCTCCTCCGACAGTTTGAGCCCGACGCCGCCCAGCGCCCTGTTGATCCAGTCGGTGTCGTCGCGGTTCTCGAGCAGGTGCGCGGGTACGAGGAGCACGTCCGCGCGGTAGACCGTCGAGTCGGGCCTGGTCTCGCCGTCGTCCAGGCCGACGGCCCACGGGTCGAGCACCTTGGCTCCGTGCCGGTCCAGGATCTCCCGGGGCAGGTCGATGCCTCGCCAGGGCGGCCCGAACCTCTCGCCGTCGCCTGGCTTGGCGCCTTCGGGGATGTAGTCGATGGTCATGCGCCGTCTCCGTTCTTCCCTCTGTGGCCTACGAGAGCGGATGAGGGGCGCCGATACACGCGCGAGATAACGGAATGGCCACGATCGCCGGATGGCTGCATTCTTGCAGAAACTTTCCGCAAAGTCCTTGCAAAGCCTGACGGCGCTGGGTAACTTCCGGGCAATCCCCCCGAAACTCCAAGAGAGTGCACCATGAAGCGACTGAAGGCAGGCACCGCCGCCCTGTTCACCATGGCGGCCGTTCTCGTGGGTACCGGCACAGCGCAAGCCGCGCCTCCCGGCGACAGGGACGTGATCGCCAACCTCTGGAGCTGGAACTGGAACTCCGTGGCCGGGGAGTGCACCGGCCACCTCGGCCCGGCCGGCTACGGCGGCGTCCAGGTCTCCCCTCCCCAGGACTCCCTCACCAGGGGCGGCGCCGTCTGGTGGGACGTCTACCAGCCCGCCGGCTACACCCTGACCAGCAAGTTCGGCAACGAGAGCCAGTTCGCGGCGATGGTGCGGGCCTGCCACGCCGCGGGCGTCAAGGTCTACGCGGACGCGGTCATCAACCACATGACCGGCCAGGGCAGCACCAGCTACGGCGGCGCGAGCTTCAGCAAGTACGACTACCCGGGCCTCTACTCGCCCGCCGACTTCCACTACTACGCCGAGGACTGCGGCAACACCGACAACCTCATCCACGACGGCGACTACACCGGCAGCGCCCGCAACGTGCAGAACTGCGAGCTGGTGGGCCTGTCCGACCTGGAGACCGAGGAGGAGTACGTCCGCGGCGCCATCGCCGGCTACCTCAACAAGCTCATCGGCCTGGGCGTGGACGGCTTCCGCGTGGACGCGGCCAAGCACACCAGCCCCGCCGACCTGGGCGACGTCTACGGCAGGCTGAGCGGCTCGCCGTACATCTACCAGGAGGTCATCTACGGCTCCGGCGAGGCCGTCCAGCCGGGCCAGTACACCGGGATCGGCGACGTGCTGGAGTTCCAGTACGGCCGCTACCTGCGCGAGAAGTTCTACGGCAGCATCTCCGACCTGCGCACGTTCGGCGAGAGCTGGGGCGGCATGCAGCCGTCGGGCCGGTCCGTCACGTTCGTCGCCAACCACGACACCGAGCGCGGCACCAGCGCGCTCAGCTACAAGGACGGGGCGGCGTACCGGCTGGCCACCGTCTTCCAGCTCGCCTGGAACTACGGCACGCCGCAGGTGTACGACGGCTTCACGTGGAGCGACAGGGAGGCGGGGCCGCCGCACTCGAACGGGTTCGTCCGCGACGCGGTGTGCGGCGGCGGCTGGGAATGCCTGCACCGCGACCCGGCGATCACCGGCATGGTCGGCTTCCACAACGCCGTCAGAGGCACCTCGGTCGCCAACTGGAGCGCCCCGAACGGCAACGTGATCGCCTTCAGCCGAGGCGCCAAGGGCTGGATCGCGATCAACAACGGCACCGGCTCGCACACGGGCACGTTCCCGACCGGCCTGCCCTCCGGCACGTACACCAGCGTGACCGGCACCGGCACGGTCACCGTGAACGGCGGCGGCCAGGCGACGGTCACCGTGCCGGCCAAGGGCGCGGTCGCGATCGTGGCGGGCGGCACCACCACGCCGCCCGCCCAGGTGCCGGTCACCTTCAACGTCAACGCCACCACGACCTGGGGCACGAACGTCTTCCTGGTGGGCTCGATCGGCGCGCTGAAGAACTGGAACACCGCCGAGGCCATCCCGCTCTCCTCCGCCGGATACCCGGTGTGGAGCGCCACGGTGACGCTGCCCGCGAGCACGTCCTTCGAGTACAAGTTCATCAAGAAGGACGGCTCGGGGAACGTCACGTGGGAGAGCGGCGCCAACCGCGCCTACACCACCGGTTCCTCTGCCGCGACGATCAACGTCACGTGGAAGTGATCAGGCCCAGCTGATCAAGCGCCGATGGCGGCGCGCAACATCGGCAGGGCCCGTTCCAGGGCCCGCTCCCAGTAGGGCCAGGTGTGCGTGCCCGCCCCGTAGAAGTCGGTGGTGATCTCCGCGCCCGCCGCCCGCGCCCGCTCGGCGAACACCGTCGCCTGCCGCAGCAGCGCGCCCTCGAAGTC
This sequence comes from Nonomuraea sp. PA05, assembly GCF_008086045.1. Lineage (GTDB taxonomy): Bacteria > Actinomycetota > Actinomycetes > Streptosporangiales > Streptosporangiaceae > Nonomuraea > Nonomuraea monospora. Next base: position 291,855 of record NZ_VSEY01000011.1, read on the forward strand.
GCCCGTCGCGCCCGGCGGGTCCAGCGGCCCGGGGTCGCCGTTGCCGCAGGAGACGTAGAGCGGCACCCCGCCCAGCCTCCCGGCGAGGCGGGCGGGGTTGTGCGCGTCCCACGCCTGGCCGTCCGGCTCGCCCCAGAGGGCGGTGGTGTCCTCGCCGTTCTCGCTGAGCAGCCGCCGCACGCCGGAGCGGTCGCCGGTGGTGTCGAGCACGCCGGAGAAGGACGCGGCGGCGCGGAACAGGCCGGGGTGGCGGGCGGCGTACACCATGGCGCCCAGCCCGCCCATCGACAGCCCCGCCACCGCCCGGTCGGGGCCCGCCCCGAACTCGGCCTCGATGAGCGGGATCAGCTCCTCGATGTGGAAGGTCTCCCAGCGCGGGCCGCGTACCCAGTCGGAGTAGAAGCCGACCCGGCCGCCCTCCGGCACCACCACGATGGCGGGCAGCGTGTCGGTGAGGCGCTCCGCGCCGCCCTCGTCCACCCAGCCGAGATGGCCGGCGCCGCAGCAGCCGTGCAGCAGGTAGAGCACCGGCCACGGCCCGGAGCCCGGGGTCCAGCCGCGCGGCAGCAGCACGCGCACCGGGGTCCGGCGGCCCAGCGCCCGGGAGGACACGGTGAGCGCCCGCCCGCGCTCGCCCGCCTGCTCCTGTTCGACGATGCGCACGCCGTCCACCTGCGGCTCGGGCAGGACCGGAGCGGGCGTGCAGCCGCTGAGGGCCAGCACCGCGAGCGCCACCGCGAGCGCGGCCCTGGCATCCGGCAGGGCTCTCACCGCTCGGCCAGCGGGTCGAAGCCGCGCAGCATCATGCCCTGCCCGCGCGAGTGGTGCACGTCGTCGGCGGGCCGGTCCTCGGGGTCGCGGAACTGGACGAGCAGCGTCGTACGGGCCTCGCGCGACCGGTTGACGCCGGACCCGTGCACGGTCAGGTAGCTGAGGAACAGCACGTCGCCCGCCTCCGCCTCGACCGGCACCGCGTCCTCCAGCGGCCACCGCTCCGGCGGCAGGTGCCAGCCGCCCTCCTCGACGTGCGGCAGCGGCCCGTGCTTGTGGCTGCCCGGCACGACCCGCACGCAGCCCTTCTCCTCGGGTGCGTCGTCGAAGTGGAAGATGGCCGCGCCGACCGTGTGGCGGGTGTGGGGGAAGTGCGCGGCGTCCTGGTGCAGGGGGAACGGGGAGCCCTTCTCGGCCGGCTTGACGAAGATCTTGGTGTGGTGGAGCTGGACGTTCCGCGACCCGATCAGGGCCGCCGCCACGTCGGTGAAGCGAGGGTCGAGCATGAGCCTGGCGAAAGCGGCCGAGTGGAACTGCGCGTCGTGGCAGTGCCGCAGCTCGGTGGCGCCGCCCGCCAGCCGCCTGGCGCTGCCCCACGTGGGGTCGTACGGGCGTAACCGCGACAGCACCGCGTGGCACTCCTCGCGGTAGCCGCGTGCCTCGTCCTTACCGAGCAACCCTCTGACCAGCAGGTAACCATGATCCCGGTAGAACCGGGTCATCGAAGCATCACTCATCCCACACTCCCGGTGCCGCGCGGTCCTCCTCACTGTGTGCCCGCGCGGCGGCCGGGGGAAGAGTGGCGGCCCGCGCCGCCACTCCTCCTGATCGCTACCGGCAGGTCACCGGGTAGACCGCCTGCATGGACGGCTTGTTGTGGTTGAGCACCTCCAGGACGACCGTGCCGTCCTTGCGCTCGGGACGGTCCCAGTTGGCCGCCTGGACCTCCAGGATGCCGCTCTGGCCGACCTTGAGCGTCACCGGCGTGGTGGGGTCGCCGTCGGTCACCCAGCGGAAGGTGATCTCCGTGCCGGGGGCCGCGGCGAACGCGCCGTGCGCGGTGACGTACGGGGCGTCCACGCAGTCACCGTGGTAGGCGACCGGCCACAGCTCGGTGATCTCCACGGTGCCCGGGGTCCTGTCCTTGCAGGTCCAGGTGTAGGCCTCCTGCATGAACGGCTTGTTGTGGTTGAGCACCTCCAGGCGGACGACGCCGGCGCCGCTGGTGCGGGCGGAGCCGTACCAGAAGTCGCCGATCTTGCTCTTCACGCCGGGCCTGAGCGTCTCGCTCCTGAGGGGGCCGGGCTTGCCGTCGATGACCAGGCGGTACTTGACCTCCGCCTCGCGGTCGGTGGTCACCAGGCCGTCGGCGCGCAGGCCGTAGGAGCTGTCGCAGACGCCGTGGAAGACGGGCGTCAGCAGGTAGTGGAAGGTGAGCTTGGCGTCGCCTGGCTCATCGGTGCAGGCGAATCGGAACTCGCGCGTCACCGGCTCCGCCGGGCCGCCCTCGGTCATCAGGCCGAGCGTGTGGCTGCCGGCGCCGGTCCGCTCCAGGGACCAGGTCGCGGTGACGTCCTGGGCGCGGGGCTGGTCGGAGGCGGCGAAGTCGAGCACCTGCTGCTGCCACTTGTTGCCGTCCAGGATCCACCAGTACGTGACCTTCGCGGCGGGGCCGGCGGGGAGCGCGACGCGGCCGGTGGCCTGGTAGGCGACCGGTTCGAGGCATTCGCCCGCGTAGTCGCCCGGGGTCAGGGCCGTGATGCTCGGCACCGGCTTCTGCGCCGGGGGCGGGGTCGGGGTCGGGGTCTGGGTGGGGGTGGGGGTCGGCGTGGGGGTCGTGGGCGGCGGGCTCGTCGGCGGGGCGGTCTCGCAAGTGACCTGGTACGCCGCCCGGCCCGAGTCATGGCCCGCCGTCAGCAGCCGGATCGCCTTCCAGCCGCTGGTGGAGCTGCCCACCCCCATCGGGAGCACGACCTGGCGGCTGCGCGGCCCGTTCGCGGCGAAGTGCAGCGACTGCGCCGGCCCCTCCCCCGTGGCGCTGTCGATCCACTGGAAGTCCACCTTGGCCGGGGTGCGCGACACCTGGATCGTGCCGGTGAAGCGCACCGTGGCAGGGCACGCGCCGCCGTACGAGGGCGGGTCGGCCGTCACGGACGCGGCGGCGACCAGCGGCTTGCCCGGCCGGGCGGGCAGGTGGTGCCGGTCGTCCCAGACCGTGACGGGGCCCCGGCAGGTGACGCTGAATCTGGCCTTGGCCGACAGGCCCTTCCTGCCCAGGATCTCGACCGCCTGCCAGCCGGAGGTGGTGCGGTCGAAGGTCTGGCGGTCCCGCACGACCACCTTGCGCGTGCCGCTCACGCGCACGCCCTTGACGGCGCTCCTGCTGCCGTCGCCGCGCACCCAGCGGTAGCGGACGGTGCCGGTGCCCTTGGCGGCCACCACGGCCGAGAAGCCGACGGTGGTGGGGCAGCCGCCGGACTGCTTGGCGGGGCTCGCCTTCACCTGCGCCACCTTGACGACCGGCCCAGCGGCGGAGGTGGTGGAGGCGGCCGTGGCGTGCGGCGGATGGGCCAGCAGACCGCTGAGCAGTGCGGCGCCCAGCAGCAACGCTGTCCTTCTCATCTCAGGGGGTCCCTTTCTCTGCTTGTGAAGGGACCACGATGCTCAACCGGCCTTGGACGTCACTTGGATCTCTCTTGTGACGCGGAACCGCGTGTATACACGAGGGCATGGCAACCGTAGCGTTCTACGCTCCCATCGGGGCCGGTCACGTGAACCCGACGCTCGGCCTGGCCGCCGAGCTCGTCCGGCGCGGTCACCGCGTCACCTACGCCACCACCGAGGCCAACGCCGCGCGCGTGGCCGAGACCGGCGCGGAGATCGTGCCGTGGACCTCGGCCTGGGACTCGCTGGGCCTGGACGACGTGCCGCAGATGCACGGCAAGGGCCTGGTCAAGGCCATGGGGCTGCTGCTCGATGAGACCAAGTCCGCCCTGGCGCAGCTCGGCGGCGGCGAGCGCCCCGACCTCGTGGTGCACGACGGCCCGCTGTGCTGGTGGGGCCGGATCCTGGCGGCCCGCCGGCAGGTGCCGTCGGTCGAGACCTGGCCGAACCTGGTCAGCAACGACCACTGGTCGATGCAGCGCCGCTACACCACCGTCAACCCGCTGAGCCTCGGGTTCCTGCGCATGATCGTGCGGCTCGGCGCCCTGCTGCGCAAGGAGGGCATCAGGGACGTGCAGGCGTTCATGCGCGGCGACCGGGCGGCGGTCCGGCTGGTGCTGCTGCCCCGGGCCTTCCAGTACGCGGGCGAGACGTTCGGCGAGGGCTACGCGTTCGTCGGGCCGGGCCTGACCGGGCGCGCCTTCCAGGGCGACTGGCGGCCGCCCGGCGACGACCGGCCCGTGGCGCTCGTCTCGCTGGGCACCGGCTACAACAGGCGCCCCGACTTCTACCGCGCCGTGATCCGCGGCGCGGAGGGCCTGCCGTGGCACGTCGTGCTGGCCGTCGGCGGGGTCGACCCGGAATCGCTCGGCCCGATCCCGCCGAACGTCGAGGTGCACGGGCACGTGCCCCAGCTCGCGGTGCTGCGCCATGCGCGGGTGTTCGTCACCCACGCCGGGATGGGCAGCACGATGGAGAGCCTGCACTTCGGGGTGCCGATGGTGGCGGTGCCGCAGATGGCCGAGCAGCGGGCCAACGCCGACCGCATCGCCGAGCTGGGCCTGGGCCGGGCGCTGCCGCCCGAGGGGCTGACCGGGGAACGCGTGTGGGAGACGGCCGGGCAGGTGGCGGCCGACGAGCACGTACGCGAGCGGGTGCGCTGGATGCGGGAGGAGGTGGCGGCGGCGGGCGGCGCTCCCGCGGCGGCGGACGAAGTGGAGAAAGTGCTTAACTTGGGGTCGTAAAAACGTTTCATCACGATCTTTCCGGAAGGTCACCCCTTGGACTACGAACGCCAGCCGTACAGAAGGTGCGGCCGCAGCGGACTGCTCCTGCCCGCCGTGTCGCTCGGCCTCTGGCACAACTTCGGCGAGGGCAAGCCGCTCGAGACCCAGCGCGCCATCCTGCACAAGGCCTTCGACCTCGGCATCACGCACTTCGACATCGCCGACCGCTACGGCCCGCCCATCGGCGCCGCCGAGGCGGCCTTCGGCAGGCTCCTCCCGCGGTCGCTGCGCGACGAGGTCGTGGTCACCACCAAGGGCTTCAACCCCATGTGGGACGGCCCGTACGGGGTGGGCGGCTCGCGCAAGCACCTGCTGGCCACCCTCGACCGCTCGCTGACCAGGCTCGGCCTCGACTACGTGGACATCTTCTACCTGCACCGCGACGACGAGGAGACGCCGCTGGAGGAGCAGGTCGCCACGCTGGACCACATGGTCCGCACCGGCCGCGCCCTCTACGTCGGCGTCTCGAACTTCTCCCCCGGGCGCACCGCGCAGGCCGCCCGCATGCTGCGCTCCCTCGGCACCCCGCTGCTGGTGCACCAGCCGTCGTACTCGCTGCTGAACCGGGGCATCGAGGAGTCGCTGCTGGGCGTGCTGGAGGAGGAGGGCGTCGGCTGCGTGGTGTACTCGCCGCTGGCGCAGGGCCTGCTGACCGACCGCTACCTGAACGGCATCCCGGCCGGCTCGCGGGCGGCCGAGGGCCGGTTCCTGACGCCCGACCGGGTGACGCCCGAGGTGCTTTCCTTCGTGCGGTCGCTGGCCGAGCTGGCGGACTCGCGCGGGCAGACGGTGGCGCAGCTCGCGCTGGCGTGGGCGCTTCGGGACCCGCGGATCACCTCCGTGCTCGTCGGGGCCTCCAGCCCCGAGCAGCTCGAGGCGAACGTCGCGGCCGTGGACCGGCTCGACTTCACCGAGGACGAGCTGGCCACCATCGACCGGGCCGCCAAGGAGTCCGGCGTCCAGGCGTGACCTCGCCGGCGGCCCGTCCCGGACGCGTTCAGGACGGGCCGCCCTCCCCCGCGAGCAGGCCGCGGACGGCGGCCAAGGTGTCGCCGAGGGTGGCGTGCACGACCTCGCCAGGCCGGGCCAGCCGCGCCTGCCACCGCACGTCCGCCACCCGCGGATACCCCGGGTCGGCCCCCACCACGATCCGCCGCGCCGGGTTGTCCAGCGCCGCCCCCAGCTCCAGCAGCGCGATCGGCTGCGTGCTGTCCCCCGGCGGGAACCAGAACATGGTCAGCACCTCAGGCAGGTGCAGATGGTGGTGCTCCCAGGCGATCTGCGCGGGTGTCTCCCCCGGATCCCCGATCGGGAAGTCACGGCGGCGCGGGTTGAGCACGACCGCGCCGATCCGCCCGAGCTCCCGCGCCGCCTCCCGCTGCCAGTCCGCCACCCCGGTGATCCCCCCGGCCAGGAACACCGCGGGCGGGTCGCCGGGCGCGGGCCGGTAGTAGTCAGGCGCCTCGTAGTACGCGCTCACGGCGGCTCCTCCGCGACTTCGGTTCCGGCCGGTACATCCATCGATGTACCGGCGATTTCGCTCCCCGGGATGACGGGGAGCGGCCCGCGCGCCAGCACCCTGGAAGGTGTGGACAGACGCATCGACGCCCTGGACGTGCTGCGCGGCGTGGCCATCCTGGGCACGCTCGGCACCAACATCTGGATCTTCACCGACCCCGCAGGCCCGCTGGCCCCGCTGAGCTTCACCGGCGACCCCGGCGTGGTGGAGACGTTCCTGCGGTTCCTGTCCAACGGCAAGTTCCTCGGGCTGCTCACGCTGCTGTTCGGCGTCGGGCTGGAGCTGCAGTATCGCAGCGCGGCACGCAGGGGCGTCCCGTGGCCGGGCCGCTACCTGTGGCGGGCGGCGCTGCTGCTCGCCGAGGGGGCGTTGCACTTCCTCCTGGTCTTCGAGTTCGACGTGCTGATGGGGTACGCGGTCACGTCCATGATCGTGGCGTACCTGATCGGGCGGAGCGACCGGGTGGTCACGGCCTGGATGGCCGGGGCGGGCACGCTGCTGGTGGCGCTGGTGGGCCTGGCCACGCTGGCCCTGCTCGCGGCCCCGCCCGGGGGGACGGCGGCGGTCGCGTACCCGGAGGGCTGGCTCGACCAGGTGCGGCTCCGCCTCGGCAACCTCCTGGTGTTCCGCGCCGAGCTGATCTTCATCGTGCCGCTGGGCATCGTGCTGTTCCTGCTCGGCGCCCGCCTGCTGCGGGCCGGTGTGTTCGAGGAGCGCGGCGCGCGGCTGCGCGGCCGGCTGATGGCGGCCGGCCTCGGCCTCGGCGTGCCGCTGAACCTGGTCACCTCCTTCTCGGGCCCCGCCTGGTTCATGGTGGACCGCTACCTGCTGGCGCCGCTCGTCGCCTTGGGCCTGCTGGCGCTGGTCACCTCGATCGCGCACGGCATGAAGGGCGCGCCGGGTGTGGTGCGCAGGGGCCTGTCCGGCGTCGGCCGCACGGCGCTGTCCTGCTACGTGTTCCAGAACGTGGCCGCGAGCGTGCTCTGCTACGGCTGGGGCCTCGGCCTGGCCACCCGCTTCGACGGGCTGCGGCCTTGGTGGGTGCCGGTGGCGTGGGGCGGGATCTGCGTGCTGTTCATGGCGCTGTCGTCGCTGTGGCTGCGGCGGTTCGAGCGGGGGCCGCTGGAGCTGGCCTGGCAGTGGGCGTACCAGGCGCCGTTCGGGACGCGCGCCGCCGTGAAGCGGTAGTCGAGGCGGCACGGCCGGGCGGGGAGCTCCGGCGGCGCAGCGCCAGGACGACGAACGCCCCGGACAGCCCCAGCAGCACGACGACGACGATCCACCCCCACCCGCCGCCCGCGTCGCCCTCCGCAAGCAGTGGCTGCTCGACCGCGAACGTCTCACTGACCGCCACCGGCGGCAACGGAGTGCCCAGCGCCTTGACGAGCTCGGCGTCGACGGGCCCGCCCAGGCTCTCCTGGCCGTCCTCCCGATCGTCGCCCGGCCGCAGGGGCCCCGAGCCGGAAGCGACCGGCACGTTGCCCGAGCAGAGCGTGGACGACAGCTCGCCCCCCTCGGCCACCGGCCCCGTGGAGCTGGAGGCCGCGAACACCAGATAACGCCCGCTTCGCCCGAACGTGTAGCCGCACGAGGAGCTGGCGGCGCTGGTCGTGAGCGTGAACCGGGCGGCGGGCGCCCCCTTGTAGACCTGGTCGGCCCGGAACGTGTAGACCAGGGGCTCGCCGAACCCGCTTCCCCCGCGCACGCCGGTCACGGTGCCGGTGAAGACCGCGTCGGCGTTCCGTACGGTTTGCGCCGGTGACAGATCCACGCACCTGCAAGCGTGTGCCGCCGTGGACAGCCCGACGAGGAGGGAGGCGGTGAAGGTGAGAACGGCGAGCAAGCGAAGCACCATGTCCTTACCACGTATCGGGGCGGGCGGAGAGTTCAACGACGACCGCTTCGTTCGATTTCACTTTCGTCTCGGGGGCGGGCGGCTTTGCTCGTGCGCTCAATACTTGACGCATGGCCCCGTCGAATGAAGACTTCATCGCCTTCGCCGCCGCGATCGACAAAAGAGTGACTCGTCGTGAAATCGCTTCCGCGTCGCTCGTGGTGAGAATCTTCCCGGGCACGGACGCGGCGGAGCCCGCAGCCGTGATCGAGGCTCTCATCCGTCGGTTGCACTCGGCGAACGGCCAAGCTCTCGTCCCTTATGCCGAGTTCGGCCGGGACACCGAACTGAGCCAGGTCATCAAGAAGCTGGCGAATACCACGCCGCGCGGCTGGGGCACGCTCCGCTTTCCCCGATACCGCGTCCTGTCGGCGATAAGAGACGGCGTCCCCTCCCACGGCGCGCTGCAGCGGGCCTTCCACGAACTCCACCCCAACCTTTCCCATCTTCATGGGAATCCCGACCAGGCACGCGGCCTGTACGAAGTGCTGCATGCCCTGCTGTTCTTCCTGGGGGGCTGGGTGGTGCGGGAGGGATTTCGCTGGTCGTGGCGTCGGAAGATGCGTGGCTGGTTTCCCCGGTACGCCGGGTGGGACAGAGCCGATTTCTTTGCCATCGCCGACGAGGTCATGCGGGACGGAGATCGGCAGAAGCAGGAGGGAGCTCTGCTCCGGGCGATTCTGTGCGACCTGGACGCGGCCTTCCGTCATCGGCTGTCACCGTGGCGGCGACGCCGGCGGAGCGGGTTCATGCTCTTCGCCGACGACAAGACGGACTCCCCCGCGAAGCCCGGCAGGCCCGCTCCCACCGACCGGCTCGCCAAGGCCGTGGGGGACAGCGGCGTGCGCAGGGTGGTCGTGATCTGCGCTCCGGAGGGAAAGGCCGAGAAGCCTGACCAAAACCTCGGGCGCGTGGCGAACCTCCTCGGCCTGCACCCGCGCCTCGCCGAGGTAGAGGGCACCACCACCGGTACGGACGCCGAAGCCCTGGCGGGCGAAACCAAGATCGCATCGAGACTCGGCAGTCCTCTGCTCGCCGGGGCCGAGGCTGTGGGACAGGGCCTGATCGCCCTGGGGCTGGTGGCCGCGCTCGCGATCCCGTTGTTCCCCCCGCTCTGGCCCTCCGACACCTCCTGCCTCGCACAGCCCCAGCCACAGGGCCAGAACCTCGCCCTGACCGTTCCTGACGCCGCCGAGGCGAAACGCCTCTACGACCAGGACAAGCAGGAGATAGAAAAGGAGAACAGCAGGGTCCAGGAGATGGAGAAAGAGGGATACACCGTCAAGACGGTGGTGTATCTCGGGTCCGGGGTCCAGTCCTTCGACCACCCCGAATACAACGGCGTGCTCCCGGAGCTGCGCGGCATCCGGCTGGCCCAGCAGAAGATGAACGAAATGGCGGACACCCTTCACCACGGCAAGCGCAATTACAACGGCAACGTCTACATCCGGGTGAGCATCCAGGAAGCAGGCGCCCAGTACGCCCGGGCTCCTCAGCTCGCGCAAACGGTCGCGGACCAATCGGACAGGAAAGTGCTCGGCGTCGTCGGCCTGGGAGAGAGCAGGAAAGAGACGATCGAGGCGCAGGCCATCCTCGGCGAAGGCGGGCTCCCCATGCTGGGAATAGGCGCGACATCGGAGAATTTCCAGAACCACCCGCTCTACCGTCAGGTCTCCTGGGACAATCCGCAGCAGGCGCGGCTCGCCACGGCATTCGCCAGGAACGCCGGCATCATTCCCACCGAGGGCGGAGATTGCGGCCCCGCCTCCTCGGCCGTCATTCTCGGTGATCCGGACGACGACTACAGCAAGACCCTCAGCGACGACTTCGCCAGGACCTTCCAGCCGAGCACCCAGCTCTGGTTCTCCCCGGGGAGCAAGAACACGCAACCCGTCGGCAAGACCGTGCACAGCCTGTCGGCCCTGGCCGACGAGACCTGCGCCATCGTCGCCAGGGACCCGGAACGCACCCTGGTCTACTGGCCGGGCCGGGCCCAGCGCCTGCGGGACTTCCTGCAGACCGTCAAGGGCAAGAACGCGTGCCCGAGCACCCTCACCGTGCTCACCGGAGCCGACATCACCACCACGGTGACGCGCGCGCAGCAGTTGTCCTTCGACGGCATCACGCTGTACTACGCGGCGCACGCCCTGCCGAGCCATCCGCCGAACGACATGGGCAGGGAGTACCTCACCCGGTACTCCAGCGTCTACCGCCACGACGCCTGGTACGACCACTGGCGCGGGCCGCTCGCGTACGACGCCCTCATGACCATGGCCACGGCGATCAACACCGTCTGCCAGCTGAACAAGGCGGCGGGCTGCGGCAGGGGGTCGGTGCAGGTCCTGTCCTCGTTCGGGGTCGGGGGAGACGCCGGGCTGCGGGGCGCGACGGGGACCATCGTCTACCCGAGCGATCCCCGCAGCGCGTCGGGCGCGGTGACGGTCGTGCCGTCCGACAAGCGGTTCCTGATCCTCCGCCACACCCCGCAGGGGCCGGTGGTCTCCATGGAGTGCGGCCGACGCGACGGCAACGACGTGCGGGCCACGTGGGGCCGGCACAACGAGTTCGCCTGCCCCCGGCGCTGACCCTCGGTGGTTGACGTGGCGTCCGCGAGCGCTTACGGTTCCGGCAGTCGGTGAAACTATCGACACAATTCCGAAACTTTCGGAACTCGTGTCGCCGCGCCCTAGCCACCCCCACGGCACCGGAGGTCATCGGTGAAGCCCTTGATCATCGCCCTCGCGCTCGTCCTCGCCGCCCCGCTCCCCGCCGCCGCCCACCCGCGCCCACCGCGCGACTTACGCCAGCTCTCCCAGCAGACCGGCATCAAGATCGGCTCAGCGGTGGACATCGCCGCGCTTCGCGCCGAGTCCGACTACCGCAAGACGCTCAACCGCGAGTTCAACCACGTCACCGCGGAGAACGCGATGAAGTGGGAGTCGGTGGAGCCGGAGCGCGGCGTGTACACCTGGGCCGACGCCGACACGCTGGTCGACAGCGCGCGCCGCAACCGCCAGCAGGTACGCGGCCACACCCTCGTCTGGCACAACCAGCTCCCCGCCTGGCTGACCGCCGGCGTCGCGGACGGCTCGATCGACGACGCCGAGCTGCGCGACATCCTGCGCGACCACATCACCACGCAGGTGCGCCGCTACAAGGGCAAGATCCGCGCCTGGGACGTGGTCAACGAGGTCGTGGAGGAGGACGGCACGATGCGGCAGACCATCTGGCTGCAGCACCTCGGCCCCGGTTACATCGCCGACGCCTTCCGCTGGGCGCACCGCGCCGACCCGCACGCCAAGCTCTTCATCAACGACTACAACCTCGAATGGAACGCCCCCAAGATCGAGACCACGCTCTCCATCGTCAAGGAGCTCCAGGCGCAGGGCGTGCCCATCCACGGCGTCGGCTTCCAGGGCCACCTCGGCATCCAGTACGACTATCCCGGCGACTGGGCGAACGTCATGCGCCGCTTCGCCGACCTCGGCCTGGAGGTCGCGATCACCGAGCTGGACGTGCGGATGGAGCTGCCGGTGACGCCCGAGAAGCTGGCCACCCAGGCCACCTACTACAGCCGGGCCATGACCGACTGCCTCAGCGTCAGGGCCTGCCGCGAGATGACCGTCTGGGGTTACACCGACCGGCACTCGTGGGTGCCCGGCTGGTTCGAGGGGCAGGGGGCGGCGTGCCTGCTGGACGAGAACCTGGCGCCCAAGCCCGCGTACGAGGCGCTGCTGGCGGTCAAGCGCCCCCGCTGACCGGGACGCCGGGCTGACGCGGCCCCTTGACCGGGACGCCGAGCCGCCGCAGCTCCCCTTGACCGGGACGCCGGATTGATCGCGGCGTTCCCGATGACCGGGCACCTTCCGCCGACGGTGCCCGGTCGCCGCCCAGGTCCTCACGATCCTTCACACCCGCGTGAGGGCCTGGGCCCCGCCGTCAGGGCGCCGGATCGAGCCGCTGGAGCAGCCCGTACACGAACCGGGCGCGATGCCCGGCGCCGCCGTGGCGGAAGTCGACCGTCCAGTGCTGCGGAGCGGGCCCGTCGATCTGCACGGCGCCGGGAAAGCTCGCGACGACGTCCTCGACGACGCAGGCCCAGGGCGCCAGCCCGGCGAAGCCGGTCGCGGCCGGTCCTGACGGGCGGACGAACCACTGGTTCCACAGCTCGCCGCCGGGCCCGACCAGCGCCTCGTAGGCCAGCCCAGGCCAGGTCGGCAACGTCCAGCGCAGCACGTCACAGGTGAGGCTCCCGGCGGGCCGCCGGCCACGGTGGGCCGGCGGGCCCAGCGCCATCCGCAGCGCTCCGGCCCCCTTCGGCGCCCTCGGCGCGTGGGCCAGCCGCGTCCAGTGGGCGTGGGCCTCGCGCAGCTCGGCGCGGGTGGCGCCGATGCGGTCGAGCGTCTCCTCGACCTGCTCGGCGTTGACGTCGCGCATGCGGTGCATCAGCGTCAGCTCGAACTCGCGTACCCCGAAGGCCATCGCCCCAGCTTGCCACCCTCAGGGGACCTCGCGCCCGGCCGGCTCTCCTGAGGTGACGACGTCGGCGAGGGTGATCTCGCTGAGCAGCGCGTTCTCGTGGCTGCGCAGCCGGTCCCAGATCTCGGCGAGCGGCGCGGCGGCCGGGGAGAAGGGGCGCAGGGCCTGCTCGGCGCCCTCCGTGACGCGGATGACGTCGGCCAGCGCGATCTCCCCGGCCGGCCGGGCCAGCCAGTAACCGCCGTCGGGACCGCGCTGACTGCGGATGAGGCCGGCCCGGCGCAGCTGGAGCAGGATGTTGTCGCAGAAGCGACGGGGGATGTCCTGCGTGGCGGCGATGTGTTCGGCGTGCACCGGGCTGTCGGCTACGGCCAGGGCGAGCATCGCGCCCAGGGCATATTGGGTGCGGGCGGAGATTCTCATGGGCCGGCTCAGGCGGAGGCCGTCTCCTCCTCTGTTCCCGTACGCCGGCGCAGCTCGTTCTCCACCGCCTCGACCGACTCGCTGGCCTTGTCGCGGCGGTACTCGCGCACCGAGTAGACGATCGCGGCGACCCAGATGACGGCGATGACGATGTAGGCCACGGTCTGGACGCCGCTGGAGGCGTCGATCCAGTCGCTGCGCAGCAGGGTGCGCACGTTGGTCAGCACGATCACGCCGCCCACGGCCGAGCCGAGGATGCGCGGCGGGATGTGCCGGACGAGCCAGGCGGCGATCGGCGCGGCGATGACGCCGCCGAGCAGCAGGACGGCGACCCAGGAGAAGTTGATGTTCTCCGAGCCGATGCCGACGAAGAAGCCGATGCTGGCGGCGATGGCGACGAGGAACTCGCTGGCGTCGATGGAGCCGATCACCTTGCGCGGGGCCAGGCGTCCGCTGGCCAGGATGGCGGGCGTCCCGACCGGGCCCCAGCCGCCGCCGCCCGTGGCGTCCACGAAGCCGGCCAGCAGGCCGAGCGGCGCCAGGAAGCGCCTGCGCAGCGGCTTGCCCAGGTTCCCGCGCGGCAGGCCGAACGCGGTGAAGCGGATGAGGATGTAGACGCCGAGGGCCAGCAGGATCAGCGACATGACCGGGGCGGCGAGCTCGGTGGACAGGCTCGACAGGAACGTCGCGCCGGCGAAGGCGCCGACGGCTCCCGGGATGCCGATCTTGGCGACGACCTTCCAGTCGACGTTGCCGAATCGCCAGTGGGAGATGCCCGAGGCGAGCGTGGTGCCGATCTCGGCGAGATGGACGGTGGCGGAGGCGGCCGCCGCGTTGGTGCCGATGGCCAGCAGCAGCGTGGTCGACGTGACGCCGTAGGCCATGCCTAGGCTGCCGTCGACCAGCTGGGCCGCGAGGCCGACCAGCCCGAGCAGGATGAGCGCTCGCACGATCTCCCCTTTCCTACGATTCCTACTATACAAGTAGGAATAATCATTAAGGCAGACGGGCGTACTGTCAACCCTCGGTATGGGCACAGAAAGATGACGCCCAAGGGGCGTCAGCGCGCCTCCGCCGCCGCCACGTCCACGGTGAAGGGGGCGGTGACGATGCGGTCGGCGGCGGCGTACTGGATCCAGGCGAGGTAGCGGCCCGGGGCGGGGAAGGTGAAGGTGAAGCGCACCCGCGAGCCTGGGGTGCCCATCTCGTGGACGTGGCCGAAGAAGCCGCCGGTCTCGTCGCGGACGAGCAGGTGACCGGTCATGCCGAGCCACGGGCGGACGCCGGGCGGGGTGTTCAGTTCGATGGTGGCGGGGCGGCCCGCGATGGGGGCGGCGGGTTGCAGACGTGGTGTGGCGGGCACGGCGGATCGCAGGCCCGGCGTGGCGAGGGCATCGGGCTGCGGCGAGGCGGGCGTGCCGGGCTGCGGCGAGGTGGCGGTGGTCTTCGCGACGGTGAAGCGCGTCGTGAGGAGCTGCCCGCCGGAGTCCTCCCGTTCCAGCTCGACGTAGGCCAGGTAGCGGCCGGGCCGGTCGGCGCTCAGCCTGACCTCCAGCCGTCCGGGAGCGGTGCGCAGAGGGTGGACGTGGCGGAAGTAGTGGCCGTCCTGACTGGTCACGACCACGTGGGCGAGCGCCTCGTGATGGGCGGTGAGGTCGTCCACGGGCCGCCCGGTGGAGCCGTCGACGAGGTCCACCCGCAGCGTGAACTCCTCCCCCGCGCCCGGCCGAGCGGGCACCGTATCGGCCCGCACCTGCACGTAGGGGCGCCCCTGCGCGGTGGTGGACGTGGGGGCGGCGCCGTCGGGCGGCGGGGCGGGCAGGACGGGCTCGAACACGATCACCATGGCCGCCACCGTCACCCCGGCGGCGGCGCCGGCGGCCAGCGCCATTGCCCTGCCCGGACGGGCGGTCGCGCCGGCGAGCAGGCCGCCCACCAGCAGCATCGCGGCCAGGAACAGACCGCCGTAGATGAGCAGCTCACCCATCGACTCGCGTTCGACCAGCACGCGGAACGGGATCACCGCCGTCTCGTTCCCCGCACGCAACGTCAGCTCGTGCGGGCCCGTCCGTTCCACCCTCAGCTGCGTGTACGCGGGGTCGGCCGTCGCCCGGGCGGTGCCGGTCACCGAGTGGCCGTCCTCGGCCGAGCGGATCCGCAGGTCGACGGGCAGGCCGGAGACCGGCTGGTAGGCGATGACGCCGACGCTCAGCGGCCCCGGCACCCGGGACGTTCCCTTGATCACCACCGTCACCTCGGCCC